>JBQDKK010000001.1:0-303264 GCA_052094845.1 Leucobacter sp.
AGCGCAGCTCAATCTTCGCTCCCGCGTTCGCGGTGCCCGTGAACGTGACGGTGCCCGGCTGCAGCTTCGAGCCCGCGCCCGGGGTAATAACCTGCAGGGCCTCGTCAGTGACGCCAGGGTTGATCTCGACAGACGCCGATGTGACGTTCGCGCCGCGACCGGTCTGCTCGGCCGTGAACTTCAGGTTCTTCTTCGCGACATCCGCGACCGTGACCGTCCAGATCCCGTTCGATGCGACCGTCGCCGCGCCGAGCACGCCCGGGCGGCCACTCTCGCGCAGCACAACCCTGCCTCCGGGAACACCGCGGCCCTGGAAGCGCAGCTCACCACCGTTGTGGATGATCTCGTTCACCGGCGTTTCGATCGACACGGCACTGCCGTAATCAGCACGGACCGAGACAGCGCCAGGCACTTCCTGGTTATTCACCGACTGCGTCAGCGAGTAGTCTTGCGCCCCGCCCCGGTTCGGGGAGGGCAGCTCGGTCGAGTATGCACCGGTCGCCCTATCAGCAGACGCGGTCGCGACAAGCGTGTTGCCCTGCCACACACTCACTTCCGCGCCCGGCTCGGCCGTGCCGGAGACGATGGCACGCTCGGAGACGTTTGCTGGGAATGACACGTTTGCTTCGAGCTGGTCGGGCCCGAACTGCACGGTGAGCGTGGTCGAGCCCGTCACGACACCGTTTACACGATGCTCAATATTCAGGGTGTTCACGCCGAGCTTAAGGCCCGTCACATTGATGCTCCAGCCGCCAGTTTCCCGGACATAGGTGGACTGTGCGCCGCCGTTGACCGTCACCGAGGCGTCAGGGGTTCCGTAGCCAAGCAGGAGCACTGATCTCGCTGCATCGTCACGGGACCCAACCCACGCGCTGAACTGCCGCTGCACGACCTCGGGCTGTAACTCGCTCATCAACAGGCGACTACCGGAAGTGGCTCCGTTGGCGCGATACATGCTCTTCTCGTACAGGCCGTAGTGCTGCAGGCCTCGCGCGTTGGGGGCGGTGAGCATTCCATCGGCGTCCAAGTGCCAGACCTGAAGAGGGCCGCCGTTACACTGTTGGATCTGAACAAGTGTGTCGGAAGGCGCGAGGCCGAGGCAACGGCCGGACTCGGTCTTGATGGGCCCATAATCGCCGGCTCCCGGGTACGTGAGTGTCGCGGCCTTCCCCTTCACCTCGGTAAGGGTGCCGTAGCCCACATGCGCCGTTCCTTCGGGGCCGTCAACGATGGTTGAGTAGCCACTCGCTGTTACCAGTACCCACTTGCCCTTGAGGCGCGGCTGTGAGGCAAAGGCTTCTGCCGATGCCGAGGCTTCGGCAGGCGCCATTCCCTCAGCAGGCGCCGAATCTTCGGCAAAGGCTGGAACCGTACCCAGGCCAACGCCCGTGGTCGCAATCAACGCGGCGGCCCCTGCCGCCACTAAACGCCGCAATCGATGTTGCTGCAACATACACACTTCTCCTTTTAGACAAACGCGCGCGCGTCAAGTTCTCCTGCCCCGCAAACGCACCGGCAGAGAGGATGAGAGTTCACGGTGAGTACATCGGAACCGTTCAAAACTAACACTTCAGAATACGAATATTTGACGCACGAAACATTCGTCACCGCGTGGTTTTTCCGTGTGTTCTCCGGGCCGTCGGTGCTCAGTCTTGAAGTCTCGGTGTGATGTATTCGCGGCCCAAGCGCAAAGCGCGGCCCAGCTAAGTGCGCCCACACTGAGACACCGAGTTGGCAGGCGTCTGCCACGCATGTGCCAACATTGCGTCTGATACGCGGCAAAAGGGCATGCGGCACGGCAATACTGCTCTTCGTGAGTATCACAAACGGAACAAGTGCCTAGGTGTACTGACATTGACCGTTGTCGACCCGGTCGAGCGGAGAATCTCCTCCGATACCGAGGTGGGGCCTGTCGCGGTCGTAATCGCCAAGTCCAGAGCAACCCCGCAGCCTGATCAGCTTCGAGCTCCAAGGCCGCGCGGATGCTCGCTCAGCCGCGAGAGTGTGATTGAGGCGTTCGGCTTGCCCGTTCGACCAGCGGCAGCGCGGTTGAATGAACCGTTGCGCGGCGCAATCTCCGCTGCGAAGAACGATGCTTAGTGAAAACCGAGAGCGGTAGGGGCGGCGGTCATGATCGCTGTAGACAGGCTGTTCGGGAGGGTACCAGCGCGGCCAAGGGGCAAGTCCGAGATTTCGATGTAGTCGACCAGACGCGTGTGTGCGTCGCGCACGGCAGGCGCTGCCGCACTGAAATCTGTGTTCGCGTTAACTCGGATAACGAAGACCTCGGCACCGTCGTGGTGCTGGTAGGTGACCTCTCCCAACAGCTGGTCATCGAGAAAGATGTTGCCGCCTGAGTAGGTTACCGGGCGTGAAGGGGCGAAGGAGTCGATTGCGTTGACGACAGCGGAACCCACGGCTGCGAGAAGGTCATCAGCTTTCGAAGCAATAGGTCCGGGGAAAGCCAAGGCTATTGTCACCGAGCCATGGGTCGCCCACCACGTCCCTGGAACGGCCTTAGCGCCTTTGCGGCGACCGAGTGTTGCATCCCAGACGACGACCGCGCCGGGAAGCTCCAATCTGTTCGCATCTAGTAGCTGCAGCGTTTTGGCGAGAACGTCAGGTGCGGAAGTGAAATAGAGCGCATGTTCGACGAGCCCCACAGACGGGACGATGAGTCCCTCTTTGCTGAGCGTCCCTTCGTCGGCGCGGTAGACGCCCTCATTTCGATCAGCCATGTGCTCAGTTCTTCTACGTGCGGGCCCGAGCCCGGCTGGCATCAGCCGGACCACAAGTCCATTTTAAGTCCGGTCACCATAGCTTCGAAGGGGGCAGCCCCGATCAGGCCAGGTCTGGCTTTGACGTCTGCACGACGTCATCCGGATCGCGTTGGGTCGACGCCCGGAGGCGACAATCGCTCAGATCGCGAACGGCTTCGGCATCCGTGTCTGGACGCTCGATACCTGGCTCCGCCAAGAACGCGCAGAGAACGACGAACTTCGGGAGCCCCGCCGTCGGAAAGGCTCCTCGAGTAAGAAGTTGAAGTGTTCCGTCGCGCGGTCGTCTATCTCTCGCAGGCTCATCTGCCGGGAAAGGCTCTACCCGTTCGTTGGCGAGCTCGCCGCTGATGAGACCCCAGTCTCGGTGTCGTTGCCTAAGCACTGAAGCTCGCCCGCCAGCCCTGCAAACGGTTCCTCGCCGAGAAGAAGCCTGCGGGAAGAGTAGACGCCCCATTCCGTCCCTGCATGACGATCTCGTCAAACGCGAGTGTGCTGCGGCTGCTCCGACCGAGCTGTGGCTGTCGGACACCACCGACCATTGGACGGGTGCGAGAACGCTGTATCTCTGCGTAGTGAAAGATGTGTTCTTGAACCGGATCGTGGGCTGCCCGAGCGATGCGCGTATGCAACCCGTAGTCGCGGAACGGCACATTCAGGCTTCCCTGCTGCTCAGAGCTGAGCGACCAACGGCGGCGTCGCGAGGCTTGTCACTCGCTGACGCGCTGTCTGCTTGCGCGTAGGTGTCTCTGGGGTGCGCGTAGCTATATGCGCCTTGCTGCGTAGATCTACTTCCCAACGATGAGGGATGTTGGCTGGCCAACTTCACTAGGAGTAGCTGAAAGGGGCTCTCTCATGTCACAGAACGAACGCAACGCCCTCCCGGAGGTAGTCGGCCCCAGGTTTGCACGCCGTCTCATCGCCCGGCCT
The DNA here is from genome assembly GCA_052094845.1 of Leucobacter sp. Classification (GTDB taxonomy): domain Bacteria; phylum Actinomycetota; class Actinomycetes; order Actinomycetales; family Microbacteriaceae; genus Leucobacter. The sequence continues at coordinate 3,708 of JBQDKK010000001.1, forward strand.
GCGATCGCGCTTGCTTTGGTTTCTGCGGTATTGCTCTCTGCTCTCGGTATCTCATCGACAATGGTCGGGGCCGTCACGACGGACTCCTCGAGAGTCGCCGGGAACAGCTTTGTTGCTGCGGCTCGAGTCGGCGTAGGGCCCTACGGGCTCGCCGCGGTTCCTTCCAACGGTTCAATGTTTGGGCCGGGCCCTGATTCCGGCGTGGTCCGTTTCTCGATGCAGCCCGAGGGTGCAAGCCCCATCGCTGCAGAGCGCGGAGAGGAATTCGCTCTCGAGATCCTCCTTCCCTTGGGAGTGCAGCCAGGTACACTTCCTGCGGACGAATCGGGCAATGGGTTTCGTCGCGCTTGGTCTACGCAAGAGGAGAACGGGCAATGGGTTGTTCGCAGCGTCGTCACTGCCGAAACAGCTGGGGCCCTTACGCTTCCTTCTGGAGCATTTGATATCGTCACCGAGTTTCCCGGCGTGCTTTCTGATGAAGCAGCCACCCTTCAGGCAGAGATTAAACTGCCCGAACGGCTCATGAGTACTCACCCGAAGGACTCCGTTGTCCTTCCTGTAGCTTGGAACGTCACCGCTGGCGTATACGGGCTCGGGCTCAGCGGTAGTACTGCTACGAACGCCGCAGTGAAAGTCTCAAGCCACCCCGACCTTGGCGGAGAGACGCTACACCTTCGCGCAGGTGACGCGATTGTCACGACCGTTTCGGTCCCATCTTCGGTCACGCCCGGTCGCCTCCCGGAGGCGACATCGCAAGCGGGCCTCACCACGACTTGGAGCAGCGTCCGTACCGGGGCTGGGTGGGATGTGACTCTAACAGAAACAATTACCGCTCCAATCGCGACTGTCCCGACTCGAACCGCACAGTTCCCAGTGTCTGTGAACCAACAAGCCTGGACGTCAGGCTTCACGATGAGCGCGCAGACAGTGCTCCCTGAACGGTTCACGAGCTTACAGCCATGGACAGAGACGAAAGTGCCGGGCCGCATTGCGAAGCCCGGACTTGGGAAGATTTCTGCCGGCGGTGGCCAGTCGATGGCTCTTACCAACAAGTGGCGGGCCTACGGATGGGGCGCCAACGCAAGTGGTCAGGTGGGAAACGGGACGACTACCAACGTGTTGGCGCCGACATGGCTTGGCTACGCCGGGTCGCAGGACTTCATCCAGGTTTCCGCCGGAGGAAACCACACGGTTGCGCTTAGCAGTGACCTGAAGATCTACGGTTGGGGTGCTCGGCAATGGTCGCTTGGGGGCGGGTCGCAAGTCGACAAGCCAGTTCAGGTCAGTCCTTCTAACTCCGGTACCTTTAGCCAGGTGTCCGCAGGGTACAACCATTCGTTGGCGCTCGGCCCAAGCGGACGCGTTTGGGGATGGGGGACGGCATACAACGGTGAGCTTGGCGGGAGTTCGTCGATCACCTGGCCCACGCAGTTGCAGAACCCGGCAGGAATTCAGTTCGTGCAGGTGGAGGCCGGCGCCTCAACCTCTTTTGGTCTTGGCTCGGACGGCACGGTGTGGGGGATGGGGTCGAATGCTGGTGGACGGCTTGGGCTCGGTTCTAACGTGTCGCAGGTCTCGAAGTTTACTCAGATCCCGATGCCGGGCGACGCGCGGATCGTGCAGCTTGTGTCCAACAGTTCAACTACCGATTCCCAAACCCTCGCGCTCACGGATTCTGGTGAAGTGATCGCGTGGGGAGCGAACTCAAGCGGTCAGGGCGGTACCGCCCCCGACGGCTCGACTCCGGCCACATTGTCCACTCCTACGCTTATTCAGCTCCCAGAGGGTGTGCGATTCACACGGCTTGCTGCTGGCGGTGGCGTATCTCTCGGGCTCAGCTACGACGGATCCGTGTACTCATGGGGTGGTCGGACGCTCGGCTACGCAGCCTCGGGCAAGGTCGCTGTCCCGCATCAAATACCGTCACTCACAGCGAAGGGTGGGTACGTCGATATCGCGGCGGGGGATCAGCATGCATTCGCCCTAGGTTCAGACAGCAAGCTATACGGGTGGGGCTCTGGACAGTCAGGGCGACTTGGCAACAACAGCACAGCTTTTCAAACTGTCCCAGTGCTAATTCCGCAGACGCTCAGCCGCGAAGCCGACGCCGCCGAAGAAAGCACCTCAACGGACATAGCAGCAGAAACTGGCGTCGGAACGGAAGCGGGAGATTCAGGTCAGGAGGTCCCTGAAAGCACTGCCGATACCGGGGCAGAATTGCCGGACGAGGAGATTAGCGACCCTGATACCGATGAGGACGGCAGTCCCGTTTCTCAGCTCCCCGCCCAGATCGATCCAGCTAGCATCGGCCACGGTGGTGTCAAGCCGGACACCATTGTCCTGGCCGCTGAAAATGAGAGGTACAAGGTGTGGACTGCGCGCGACCAGAGCGAGGCGATTTGTGTCATAGCTCTCGTACTTCCAGACGGGGCGTCGAACTCGTACTGTGCTCGTCCTGATGTATTCGAGTCTTCCGGGGTCTCGGGGTCAATGGACGGTCCGGCCGCGGCCAGCAGCGAGGATTCCATGCAGACGCTGCAGACTTATTTGCTGCCCGACGCAGTCGAAGCGGAGGAGGCTGCGAAGATGATCCCTGGCTCGAAGAACTACGGGCAACTATTGGTACGCTTCGGAGACTTTCGTCAGGAGGAAAGCCACCTGATCGAGCTTCCTTCGGGGGACAGGACGGTCGAGATACTCGTACTGAGTGGTTCCTAGTTAGAAACCGCATGTTGACTCGACTGACACCAGGCCAACAGGATCGGGATGTTTCAGGGCGAAATGACGTCGCGCCGGAGAAACGTCCTCCAAACGGACAGGGCGGGGGCTGCGAGGACAGCCCCCACTCGACGAAGTGCTCGCGGCCCTTCTTCCCTGCCCAGATCTCGTAGACGGTGTTCGCGGAGACGCTTGGGCCGGATGCTGAATGTCATTGTGCGAGCTGTGACTGAGAGGCTGCCACCGTCGGATATCGCTTCTATAGCAGTGACCCGCTCAACTAATCGCCGCCCCGAGCATCTCCGCAAAACAGAAACGGCCCCAGCGCTGAGCGCTGAAGCCGTGTCACAAGTGCCCCCGGAGGGATTCGAACCCCCGACCTACGGTACCGGAAACCGGCGCTCTATCCCCTGAGCTACGGAGGCGAGCAGATGTAACTCCCCAAGCCTAGCGCACCTCCAGCGGCGATTTTGCAACCGGTTCGGGGCGCGCCGAGCTGGCGGTAGACTTGACCCTCGTGACGCCTCTAGAACTTGCACAGGCCCTTGCCCAGATTCTCGCTGCCAACTTTGCCGCCCGCGGCGGGGACGCTGCCGAGATTGTTGTGACCGAACAGGACACGCAGCTGGAGCGACCGAAGAGCCGAGAGCACGGCGACTGGGCATCGAACGTCGCGATGAAGTTCGCGAAGCGCATCGGCACGAACCCGCGCGAGCTCGCGCAGGAGCTCGCCACCGAGATCACGAAGATCGACGGCGTCGCGAAGGTTGACATCGCGGGCCCCGGCTTCATGAACATCACGCTTGACGCCGCGAGCGCGGGGGAGACCGCGCGTCGCGTCGTCGAGCAGGGCGCAGCGTACGGCCGCAACGATTCACTCGCCGGCCAGCGCATTAACCTCGAGTTCGTGAGCGCGAACCCGACGGGTCCGCTGCACATGGGGCACACCCGCTGGGCGGCGCTCGGCGATTCGACCGCGCGCGTGCTTCGCGCCGCGGGCGCTGAGGTGACGAACGAGTACTACATTAACGATGCGGGCGCGCAGATGAACAAGTTTGGCCGCTCGGTTCTCGCCGCGGTGCTGAACGAGGACGCCCCGGAAGACGCGTACCCTGGCGAGTACATCCAGGTGCTCGGCGCGAAGGTGCGCGAGCAGCTGCCTAACATCGCCGAGCTTGCTGGGAGCGACCGCGATGCGGCCCTCGATCAGGTGCAGGAGCTTGCGTACCAGCTGCAGCTCGCCGAGATCAAGGACTCGCTCGAGCGCTTCAACGTGCACTTCGACGTGTTCTTCTCGGAGCGCACGCTGCACGCGAAGGGCGCGAACGGCGAGCCGAGCCCGATCGAACTCGCGGTGGATCGCCTGCGCGAGCAGGGGCACGTCTTTGAAGAGGACGACGCGATCTGGGTGCGCACTACCGCCTTCGGCGACGACAAGGATCGCGTGTTCACGCGCGGCAACGGCATCTACACCTACTTCGCGGCCGACGCGGCCTACTACCTCGACAAGATGGATCGCGGTTTCACTGAGAAGATCTACCTGCTCGGCGCTGACCACCACGGCTACATCGGCCGCCTCACCGCAATCGCTGGGGCAGCCGGTGACGACGTTGAGAAGAGCATCACGGTACTCATCGGCCAGCTGGTGAACCTCAACGGTGCTCGGCTGTCGAAGCGCGCCGGCAACATCATCGAGCTTGACGATCTGCTTGAGTGGCTCGGTGCCGACGCGCTGCGCTACTGGCTCGCGCGCTACCCGGCGGATTCGCCGCTCGCCCTCGACGGCGAGAAGGTTCGCAGCCGCACGAACGACAACCCCGTCTTCTACGTGCAGTACGCCCACGCGCGCACGTGTGCGGTAGATCGGAACGCGGCGGCGGCGGGCATCACCCGCGAGGTGTTCGCGCCCGAGCTGCTCACGCACGAGACCGAGACCGACCTGCTCGGCAAGCTCCAGCAGTACCCGGGCATCGTCGCTGGCGCTGCGGAGCTGCGCGAGCCGCACCGTATCGCCCGCTTCCTCGAGGAGCTCGCGGCCGTGTACCACCGCTGGTACGACAACTGCCGCGTGATCCCGCTCGGCGAAGAGCCGGTGGAAGACGTGCACCGCACGCGCCTGTGGCTCAACGACGCCGCGGGCCAGGTGCTGCGCAACGGGCTCGACCTGCTGGGCGTCTCCGCGCCTGAACGGCTGTAGCGTATGGCGCGCACGCTGAAGGTGATCGTCGCCCTCGTGGTGACGGTCGGCGTGCTCGCCGGGCTGGGGGAGTGGGGGCTGCGGCTCGCGATTCCCGGCGTGGTTCGCGGCATCGCGCAAGAACAGCTCGACATCCCGAGCAGCCACCCGGTTGAGGTTGACCTCGGCGGGTCTGCGCTGCTGCACGCCATCGGCGGCGGCGTTGGCGACATTACCGTCGAGATTCCCGACGCTCCCGTCGCCGACGGCGTTCGCGCGACGCTCATCTTCTCCGCGAAGCGCTCGCCGTTTGACCCGTCGAAGGGTGACCTGACGGATGCGAAGGCCGCCGTCTACGTGCCGACCGCTGACCTCGGGCCGATGATCTCGCTGCTCACGAACGGCGTCGTTGACTCGGGCAAGACGAGTAGCGGCGAACTTGTTGTCGGCCGGCAGCTCGAGGCTCTTGGCTTCACCGTGCCGATCGAGGCGACGCTCGGTCTCACCGCGGTCGATGGTGAGGTACTCGTGGAGCCGCGCGGACTGTCAGCTGTCGGCTTCGACCTCTCGGTCGATCAGCTCGCGTCGGCCACGGGCGGCCTGCTCGACCCCCTGCTCTCGGCGCGCCAGCTCTGTGTGCGAGAGTGGCTCCCTGCGGGGGCGACGCTGAGCGACATCCGGATCACGACGAGCGGCGCCCGTGTCGAGTTTGAGCTCGCGCCCGACTTCCTCGCCAACCCGCAGCAGCAGGAGCTCGGCACCTGCGGCTAGGCCCGAAGCCAGCCGCAGGCACCGCCCCAGTGCGTTACTGCATCGTGTTGACGATGAGCCCGATGTGGGTGAAGAAGTTCATCGCGCCGAACAGCAGGAAGATGATGCCGGTGACGAGCCAGCTCACGCCGACGAGCTTCGCGACACCCGACAGGGGCTGCTTCGACGAGAAGCCGCGAAGCGCGATGGGGAAGAGGGCTGCGCCGAGGCCGACGAAGGCGAACAGCAGCGACATGAAGACCGCCTCGATCATCGGGTAGTCCGCGACGATGCCCGAGATCGGCTCTTCCGCGGGGGCCGCGAACAGCTGGAAGACGAGCCCGGCGAGCGCGATTCCGAAGAGGGCGAGCCCCATGCCGAGCACGAAGATGCCCATCGGGCGGGCCACCGCGGCGGCCTCGGCTGCGCGGTCGTCTGCGGCGACGATCTGGTCACCGCGCTTCCAGAGGTAGAGCGACGCGGCGAGGAGCAGCACGCCGAATGCGAGGCTCGGCTCGCCGAAGACGATGTTGTCGAACGGGAAGTACATGGCGAACGGCCACTCGAGCGTCATGTGCAGGCCGGTCGTGGTGAGGATCAGGCCGAGCACGCCGGCAGTAAGCGCCCAGCCCTCGGCCTTGAAGTCGCGGTCGCGCACGAGCGCGCGACCGAGCATGTACATGAAGATGAGCCCGGCGCCCGCGGCGACGGCCATGATGGTGTTGTAGGTCGGCATCTGAGTCCAGTCGATGACGAGACCCGTGTCGCGGCCCTTGAAGAAATCTTCGATGAAGCTTCCCATGATCAGTTCCTTTCTGTGCGCAAACAACGGAGCGTCCGTGAACGCTCATTGAAGTTGCGGGGGTGTATCCGGTGTAACCAATTACAGCCGTTGTGTATTCGTTTGCATGTATTTCCCGGGTGTGTCTGATGCCCCGAGGACCGTGCCGATTCGATGCGCGCGGCGGCGCAGGCATAGGGTGGCAGAGGTCTCACGTTCAACGCCGCACAAAGGAACCCGATGTCTCACTCGCTCGACGCCACCGCAACCGCCGCGATTCTCGCCCAGGCGGTCGCCGACTATGTCGGCACCCTCGCCCCCGCCGTGTCGGTGGCGGCTTTCGACTCGAATGGCGTCGTTGCGTGGCACGGGGTGGGGGAGCCGCGGCTCGACGGCGCGCCCGTCAGCCGGGGCACGGTGTTCAGGATCGCGTCAATGACGAAGAGCTTCCTTGCGGCCACGACGCTTGCGCTCGACGAGCAGGGAATCCTTGACCTGGCGGCCCCGGTCGCAGACTACCTCCCGGGGATGCGCTTCCGGTACCGCGGTGCGGAGTACCCGGTCACCGTCGGGGAACTGTTGTCAAACCGCTCGGGCATGCCAGAGGACAACGCCTGGGCTGACCGCCAGCTCGGCTCGAGCCGCGACTACATCGCAGGTCTCTTCACTGAGGGGATCGAGCTGACCGCAGCCCCCGGCGTCGGCTATCAGTACTCGAACCTCGGCATGTCCCTCGTCGGGCGCGTCGTCGAGGCTGCGGTCGGGCACAGCGTCGAAGAGGAGATCCGATCACGGTTCATCGAACCGCTCGGGCTGTCGGGAACGCGGTTTGCGACCGACCACTACGACGAGGGAACGGACATCGCACACGGCTTCCGCTCGTTCGACGCGGGGGCCTCGTTCGTGGAAGAGCCGTTCATCGGTGAGGGGGCGCTCGCCTGCATCGGCGGGCTCTTCAGCACGGTCGACGACATCGCGACGTGGTCGTGGTTCCTCGCCTCCGCCTACACAGATGCACCCATGCGGCCCGACCTGCTGTCGGCCCGCGGCAGGCTCGAGATGCAGCGGATTCACACCCCTATCCCGGTTCCCGCTGCGACTGGTTTCCGCGACGTCACGAGCCTCGGCTACGGGCTGGGGCTGTTCCCCGCGTACGACAGGCACCTCGGCTCGACCGTCGACCACTCTGGCGGGCTTCCGGGGTTCTCCTCGAACATGCGCTGGCACACCGACTCCGGCATTGGGGTCGTCGTGTTCGGAAACTCCGACGCTTTCCGCGCAGACACCCTCGCGATGGCGGCCTACGCCGGCGTGATGCGCGGGAACGCGATCCCGCCGCGCACGGTGAGGCCGTGGCCGCTCGCGCTCGAGGCCGGCGCGCTTATCGACGAACTGCTTCGCGCGGGCGACCCGCTGTCTGGCGCCGAGCACGTTGTATCGAGTAATTTCTTCGCCGATGTTCCCGACGAGGTGCGCAGGCGCCGCGTCGCCGAGCTCCTTGAGACCGTTGGCGCCCCCACCGAAGGTGACCGGTTTGGCGAGCGCATCGTCGGCGCCTCCGACGCCGCGCACCTCAGGTGGCGGATCGACTGCGAGCGCGGCGCGCTCGTCTGCGACATTCGGCTCATCGGGCTGAGCGCTCCGCTCGTGCAGAGCCTCACCGTCGCGGTCGCCGACGAGACCGGAACAAAGCCTCTCGCGGGCGAGCCGGGGCTGCAGGTGCTCGGCGCCGTCGAGTGTGTGGGGGAGCCGGTTTCGTAACATCCGCGTTCGGGAACGCGCCGTCTATTAAGATAGAGGGGTTCGTTCGGAGTATTTTCCGTTCGCGCGGCTTCAGGGGCCAAGCCGGGTCCGCTCGCCACGGGTTGCAAGAGTGCAACTCTCCGAGCGTCCGAGCGTCCATGCGACACCCACCCAGAGCCGAGGAGCGTCCGATGACCGATCACCGAACCCGCGATGTCAATGCGATCGACGACCGTGTCTTTCCTCGCGGCGCCCGCCGCGGGAGTGAGTGCGGCATCCTGAAGATTGGCGGCGTCCGCGCGACCGAGCTCGTCGAGCAGTTCGGCTCGCCCCTCTACGTCGTTGACGAGGACGCGACCCGCGCGACCGCCCGCGAAATCCGCGACGCGCTCCGGGGCGAGGCGCAGCGCGTCGGCACCGACGCGACCGTGTACTACGCGAGCAAGGCCTTCCTGAGCGTGCAGACCGCGCAGTGGATGGCCGAGGAGGGCCTCGCGATTGACGTCGCGAGCGGTGGAGAGCTGATGGTCGCGCTCGCCGCGGGCGTTGACCCCGCGAAGATCGGCTTCCACGGCAACAACAAGTCGGAGTCGGAGATCGCGCGCGCGGTCGACGCCGGAGTCGGCACGATCATCATTGACAGCGAGATCGAAGTCGCGCGCATCGCCGCGGCGACCGCCGCCGCCGGGAAGCGCCAGCGCGTGCGCCTCCGCGTGAACAGTGGCGTGCACGCCTCAACCCACGATTACCTCGCGACCGCTCACGAAGATCAGAAGTTCGGCATGCCGCTCACCGACGCGCCCGCGCTCGTGCGCGAGATCGTGTCGCACGAGGGCCTCGACTTCGTCGGCCTGCACTGCCACATCGGCTCGCAGATCTTCGCGACCGAGGGGTTCCGCGAGTCAGCGCGCCGCCTCCTCGGCGTGTACGTCGAGCTCGCGGAGATCGCGGGTCGCCAGATCCCTGAGCTCAACCTTGGCGGTGGCTTCGGCATCGCGTACACCCCTGAGCAGGCAGGCGAGGCGCCGAACGTCGCCGACATCGCCAGGCAGCTCGCCGATATCGTCGCCGAGGCGTCGACCGAGGCCGGGATCGCGATCCCGCACCTCGCGTTTGAGCCTGGCCGCGCGGTCGTCGGCCAGTCGGGCGTGACGCTCTACACCGTCGGCACGACGAAGCGTGTCGACCTCACGGGCACCGGCGAGGCAGACCCCGTCGACCGCGGGTACACCGAGAGGCTCTACGTGAGCGTCGACGGGGGCATGAGCGACAACGCCCGCCCCGCGCTCTACGGCTCCGATTACCACGTGCGCATCGCGAACCGTCAGAGTGAGGCGGCGCCCGCGCTCGTCCGCGTCGTCGGCAAGCACTGCGAGTCGGGCGACATCGTCGTCTACCGCGACGAGCTCCCGGCTGACGTGCAGCCGGGCGACACGCTCGCGGTTGCGGTCACCGGCGCCTACTGCTGGTCGCTGTCGAGCAACTACAACTTTGTCCCGAGGCCAGCCGTTGTCGCCGTGCGCGGCGGTGAGGGCCGCGTCATTGTGCGCGGCCAGACCGAGGCCGATCTGCTCGCTCAGAGCATCGTCGCCTAGCGCGACACTGAAGACGTACACCCATGAGAAACGGAGAACTGCGGTTGAACGCGTATCGAGACCTTCGGGTTGCCCTGCTTGGCTGCGGGTCGGTTGGTGCCCAGGTGGCGCGACTGATTCTCGAGAACGGTGACGAGCTCGCCGCACGTATTGGTGCGAACCTCACCCTCGATGGCATCGCGGTCCGCTCGCTCGACGCCGAGCGCGATGTCGAGCTGCCGCGCGAGCTGTTCACGACCGACGCTGAGCGCCTCGTGCAGGGCGCCGACATCGTCATTGAGCTCATGGGCGGGATAGAGCCTGCGCGCTCCCTGATCCTTCTCGCCCTCGGTGGCGGCGCGGATGTCGTCACCGCGAACAAGGCGCTCATCGCCGCGCACGGCCGCGAGCTCTCCGACGCAGCCGACCAGGTTGGCGCGCAGCTGCTCTACGAGGCGTCGGTCGCCGCCGCGATCCCGATCCTCCGCCCGCTGCGCGAGAGCCTCGCGGGCGACCACATCACCCGCGTGATGGGCATTGTGAACGGCTCGACAAACTACATCCTCGATCGGATGGACCGCTTCGGCGAGTCTGCTGAGGACGCGATGAAGCTCGCGAGCGACCTGGGCTTCCTTGAGGCCGACCCGACGCTCGACGTCGAGGGCTTCGACGCGGCGCAGAAGGCGACGATTCTCGCGAGCATCGCGTTCCACACCGAGGTTCCCGAAAGCGCGGTGTACCGCGAGGGCATCACGGGTGTGACGCTCGAACAGATCACCGCCGCCCGGCACGCCGGCTTCGTAATCAAGCTGCTCGCCGTCGCAGAGCGGCTCACCGCGTCCGACGGCACCGACGGCGTCTCCGTGCGCGTGTACCCCGCGCTCATCCCGCGCGAGCACCCGCTGGCCGCGGTGCACGAGGGCAAGAACGCCGTGTTCGTGGAGGCAGAGGCCGCGGGCGAGCTCATGTTCTACGGCGCCGGCGCGGGCGGCAACGAGACTGCTTCTGCGGTGCTGGGCGACCTCGTCTCGGCCGCGCGCCGCCACGTTGTCGGCGGCCCCGGCATCCCTGGATCCACGCACGCCGAGTTCCCCGTGCTGCCCGTCGGTGAGGTGCTCACCGCCTACCAGGTCATGCTTGAGGTTCGTGACGAACCCGGCGTGCTTGCGCGCGTCGCGGGCATCCTCGCAGCTCACGGCGTCTCGGCCGCAAGCGTCGAGCAGAACGTCTCAGACGAGGGGCGCGCGACGCTCATTATCGGAACGCACAGCGCACGCGAGGCGGATCTCGCCGCGACCGTCGAATCGCTCCGAGCCGACGAGGCCGTTGCCGAGGTGTCGAGCGTGCTGCGCCGCGAGGGCCGCGCATGACCCGGGCGGAGCGCGCGTTCCGCGTTCACGTGCCGGCAACGAGCGCGAACCTCGGGCCGGGCTTCGACACGCTCGGGATCGCGCTCGCGTACGGTGACGAGCTTGTCGTCGCGACCCGCCCGGAGCCCGGCGCGGCGGTCACCGTGATTGGCGTCGGCGAGGGCGAGGTCGACACCGACGAGCGAAACCTTGTCGTGCGTTCGGCCGCGTTCGTGTTCGAGCGGCTTGGGCGCGAGATGCCGGGCCTGAACATCGAGGCCCGCAACCGCATCCCGCACGGCCGGGGCATGGGGTCTTCGGGCTCCGCGATCGTCTCGGGCGTGATGATCGCTGCCGGGCTGCTCGCGAGCGACCCGGAGAACCCACTTGAGCTCAGCGAGGCGCAGATCTTCGCGTTCGCGACCGAGCTTGAGGGCCACCCCGACAACGTCGCACCGGCGCTCTTCGGCGGGCTCACCATCGCCTGGACGAACGAGCAGGGCCCGCGCTTCAAGCGGCTGCTCGTGCACCGCGGCGTCGCGCCGCTCGTGCTCGTGCCGACCTTCACGATGTCGACCGAGCACGCGCGCAGCCTGCAGCCGAAGCAGGTGCCGCACGAGGACGCGGTGTTCAACGTTTCGCGCTCGGCACTGCTCATAGCGGCGCTCACGCAGAGCCCCGAGCTGCTGCTTGAGGCGACGGAGGATCGACTGCACCAGAACTACCGTGGTGCGGCCATGCCCGAGACCCGCGACCTTATCGGAGCGCTCCGCGAGCGCGGGCACGCGGCGGTCGTTTCGGGGGCTGGGCCGTCGATTCTCGTGATGTCGAATGGGCCCGCGGAGCGGCTTGCCGCGGCAGACCTCGTCGCTGAGATTGCGCCGGAATGGCAAATTCTTACTCTGGCTGTCGACATCAAGGGTGCTACAGTAGAGGAGATCCCGGTCGACTCTGCGTTTTCTTCGCGAGACTGACACTTCGTAATCTGTGTCCCGGATCGAATTCCCAGCTTGGGCGTTTGTCCCCGAGCTTTCCAGCACTCATGTGCATGTTTGCGGCCTGAGTGCTCAAACTTGATAGGTTCCGGAAGGAATACACGTGGAACTACACACTGAAGATCAGAACGCTGCCGCTGAGTCGGCAGAGACCGCGCCGGTTCGCCGTCGCGCGTCGCGTCGCGTGTCAGCTGCGGCCGGCGCTGCGGCGGACGTCGCCGCCGATGTCGCGGTGACTGAGGCCCCCGCGGCTGAGGCTCCGGATGCTGAGGCCCCTGCAGCTCCTGCAGAGAAGGCCGCGCCGAAGCGTGCAAGCCGCGCTCGCAAGAAGGCTGAGCCCGCAGAGGCTGCTGCCGAGGGCGCAGACGCAGCGGCAACGACCGAGGCCCCGGCTGAGGAAGCACCCGCGAAGGCAGCACCGAAGACCCGCGCTTCCCGTGCGAAGGCTGCGCAGGCAACCACCGAGGCCGCGGCTCCCGAAGCTGCTGCTGAGGCCGTAGCTGAGCAGCCCGCTGAAGCGCCGAAGAAGCGCGCAACCCGCTCGCGCAAGGCCCCGGCAACCGAGGCCCCCGAAGCCTCGACCGAGGCTCCCGCGGCCGAGGAAGCTCCCGCGAAGGACGCGGCTGACGCTGCTCCCGCAGAAGGGAAGGCGAGCGAGAGCGCTGAGGCCGCCGCTGAGCAGCCCGCTGCCGAGGAGACCGAGGCCCAGCCCGCACGCCGCTCGCGCCGCCGTTCGTCGCAGAACGCCGAGCAGGCTGAGGGCGAGACCCCCGCCGCGGCTGACGAGTCGAAGTCGCGCGGACGCGGTGGTAACCAGAACGGGTCGAAGGGTGATGGCGCGAAGAGCGATGCACCCAAGGGCGACGCTCAGAAGGCCGAAGCTGAAAAGCAGGGCCAGAACGACAAGCAGGGCCAGAACGACCGCTCCGACAACAAGCAGGAGAACGGTTCGCGTTCGAGCCGCACTCGCCAGCGTGACCGGAAGCGTCGCGGCGGCGACGACCTCGAGCCCGAGATCGCAGAAGACGATGTGCTGCTGCCCGTCGCTGGCATTCTCGACGTGCTCGACAACTACGCGTTCGTGCGCACGAGCGGCTACCTCCCGGGTGTCTCCGACGTGTACGTCGCGCTCGGCCAGGTGAAGAAGTACAGCCTGCGTCGCGGCGATGCAATCGTCGGCGCGATCCGCCAGCCCCGCGAGGGCGACAGCGGTGGCCGTCAGAAGTACAACGCGATCGTCAAGATCGATTCGGTGAACGGTAAGCCCGTCGAAGAGACCGAGAAGCGCGCAGACATTGCCGAGATGACCGCGATCTTCCCCGAGACACCGCTTCGCTTCGCCACCGGAACGAAGGGGCTCGGCGCCGAGATCGACGCCGCGGCTCCGATGGGCCTGGGCCAGCGCGCACTTCTTGCGCTCCCGGCCGAGATCCCGGCCGCGCGCGTGCTCGCCGAGCTCGCGGGCGCGGTCACCGCGAACGCACCCGAGGCGCACCTGCTCCTCGTGCTAACGAACGCCCGCCCTGAGGAGGTCACCCACCTCCAGCGCACCGTCAGCGGTGAAGTGATCGCTGCGACGTTCGACCGCGCGGCAGAAGATCAGGCGACCATCGTTGAGCTCGCAATCGACCGCGCGAGCCGTCTCGTTGAGCTCGGCCACGACGTCATCGTGCTGCTCGACTCGCTCACCGACCTCGCACACGCGGCTCAGCAGAACCAGCAGGGCTCGCGCACCGCGCCCGACGCCTCGCAGGCGCTGTCTGCGGCGCACGCGAGGCGCCTGCTCGGGGCGGCACGGAACCTTGAGAACGCTGGCTCGCTGACGCTGCTCGCGACGGCGCGCACCCACACGGGCGTCGACGCTGACAAGGATCTGCTCCGCGCACTCGTTCCCGCGGTGAACAGCTTCGTGAAGATCTCAGGCACTCGTCAGGCGCCCGAGGTCAACGCGGATAAGTCGTACACCCTCTCGTTCTAAGGGAGCGAACTGTGTTTGAACAGGTTTCAGGGCTCATCAACGAGCACACCGAGCTGCAGAACGAACTTGCGGACCCGGCGCTGCACGCCGACGCCGCGCGCGCGAAGCGCGTCAACCGGCGCTACGCCGAGCTGAGCAAGATCAAGTCGGCTCACGAGCACTGGGTGCAACTGGGGGACGATCTCGAAGCTGCGCGCGAGCTCGCGAAAGAGGACGACGCGTTCGCCGAGGAGGTTCCCCTCCTCGAGACGCAGCTCGCCGAGGCCCAGGAAAAGGTTCGCCGCCTCCTGATCCCGCGCGACCCCGACGACGCCCGCGACGTCATCCTTGAGATCAAGGGTGGCGAGGGTGGCGCCGAGTCGGCGCTCTTCGGCGCCGACCTGCTGCGCATGTACATGCACTACGCGGAGTCCAAGGGCTGGAAGACCGAGATTCTTGAGAAGGACGAGAGCGATCTCGGCGGCTACAAGAACGTGCAGGTCGCCATCAAGGCCAACGCGAGCGACCCGTCGCAGGGCGTGTGGGCTCACCTGAAGTACGAGGGCGGGGTACACCGCGTGCAGCGTGTGCCCGTCACCGAGTCGCAGGGCCGTATCCACACCTCGACGACTGGCGTGCTCGTGTACCCCGAGCCCGACGAGGCCGAAGAGGTTGAGATCAGCCAGAACGACCTCAAGATCGACGTCTACCGGTCGAGCGGCCCCGGCGGGCAGTCGGTGAACACGACCGACTCCGCCGTGCGCATCACGCACCTCCCGACGGGCATCGTTGTCGCGATGCAGAACGAGAAGTCGCAGCTGCAGAACCGTGAGGCCGGCATGCGCGTGCTCCGCGCGAGGCTGCTTGCCAGGCTCGCGGAAGAGGCTGCCGCCGAGGCAAGCGCGCACCGTTCGAGCCAGATTCGCACGATGGACCGCTCTGAGCGCATCCGCACGTACAACTTCCCCGAGAACCGCATTGCGGATCACCGCACGGGGTACAAGGCGTACAACCTCGATCAGGTGATGAACGGCTCGATGGAGCCGATCATCGAATCCTGCATCCGCATGGATGAAGAGGAGCGGCTCAAGGCCCTCGGCCAGTAACCGGCGCCCCAGCGGCGGGCAGGCACAGCGCCTGTCGCCGCTGGGGCTTTTCCGTGCCCGGGCACGGCACTCGGTCTGCGATAGACGTTCCCTATGCTCAGATCGCGGGCCCAGGGCATTGCGATGGCTGATCACAGATGTATGGAGCGGGGACTGGAAGTCTGGAGGCCTCAAGAGACGGAACCGTGGCGGTCAGGGCCCACGCCCCAGTACGCTTACTTCATGTCAGAACCCGTCCTCCCCGCAGCCCCCATCGTCGGGCCCCTCGTGTCACTCCGCGCGCCGCAGCAGGCTGACCTCGACCCGCTCTTCGCGATCCTGCTCGAACCAGAGGTCGCCTTCTGGTGGGTGGGCTACACCCGTGAGCGCGTGCAGGCCGAGTTCATCGAGGCCCCCGAGACGACCCGCATCATCGAGGTCGCGGGGGAGTGCGCGGGCGCCCTCTACGTGCTGCGAGGCGAAGACCTGGAGTACCCGACGACGGTCATGCACCTGTTCATCGGTACGCGTTTCCGCGGGCAGCGGATCGGGGAAGAGACGCTCGCCCTCGCCATCAAGCACGAGTTCGCGAACGGGATCTCGCGCGTGACGCTTGACCCGAACGAGAACAACGATGGCGCGATTCGCAGCTACGAGCGGCTCGGGTTCAAGCGCATCGGCGTGCTCCGCGACTACCAGGTGCGCCCGAGTGGGGCGCTCGAGGGCGCGCTGTTCATGGACCTCACGCGCAGCGACTTCCCCGACGGGCCGCCGCTCCCGCCCCGCTAGTCACTGCAGCACAAAGTGTAGGGCCCGCTATAGTTTTCTGCGCCCGACATCCTCACGCGCCGTCACGCTGCCCGAGCTTGGTGCCTCCAGAGGGATAGCATTGAGCCCATGCGCTCCTCAAAATCACTCCTTCCCTGGGTGGTGTGGGGAGTGGCGGTCACGCTCTACGCGATCGCGATCGTCAACCGCTCGTCACTCTCGGCGCTCGGCCCCGCGACTCAAGATCACTTCGGCATCGACGCGTCGACGCTCGCGGCGTTCCCGGTGATCCAGCTGCTCGTGTACGCGGCCTGCCAGATCCCGGTCGGGATCCTGCTCGACAAGTACGGCTCGACAATTCTGATCCTCGCGGGCGGAACGCTCATGGTCATCGGCCAGGTGGTAATGGCGACGGTCGTGAACGTCGAGTTCGCTATCCTCGCCCGCGTGCTCGTGGGCGCTGGCGACGCCTGCACGTTCACGGCGGTGATGCGCCTGCTGCCCGAGTGGTTCAAGCCTCGCCAGCTGTCAACGCTCGGGCAGATCACCGGGCTCATCGGCCAGGTGGGCCAGCTCGTGTCGGTCGCCCCGCTCGCGTTCGTCGTCGACAGGTTCGGCTGGGCGACCGGCTTCCTCGGAATCGCGGCGGTGGGGTTCCTGTCGCTCCTGCTCGCGGTCGTCGTGCTGCGCGACGCCCCCGGCCGCCGCACCGCGCTCGAGCGCCTCACCGGGCGCACCGGCAAGATCACCAGGAGCTCGGAATCGCTCGCGGCCGCCCCGATCACGACCGTGACGATGGCGCCGCCGGCCACGAACATGATCCCTGTCGTCGGAGGGGACCGCGCGCGCAGAAAGCGCGAGGCGAAGGGGCCAAACGGTCGCGAGGGGATCCTGGCCCGCGTTCGCAGGCTGCTGTCGATTCCGGGTGTGCGGCTCGCGTACTGGATCCACTTCGTGACGCCGTTCTCCGCGCAGGCCTTCCTGCTGCTGTGGGGCACCCCGTTCCTCACGGGCGGGCTCGGGCTCAGCGCCCCCGCAGCGAGCGGCCTGCTGAGCCTCACCGTTGTGTCATCGATGGTCGCCGGCCTCGTGCTCGGCCCCATCAGCTCGCGGTTCATTGAGCGGCGGGTGCTGCTCGTGATCGGCATCACGCTGCTCATCATGGTGACCTGGCTTGCGGTGCTGCTCTGGCCCGGCATGCCGCCGGGGTGGCTTATTATCGCGCTGCTCGTCATCCTCCCGCTCGGCGGGCCGGCCTCAATGATCGCCTTTGAAGTGTCACGCTCACACACTCCGCGCTCGTTCGCCGGGTTCGGCACGGGGCTCGTAAATACGGGCGGGTTCACGGCGGCGCTCGTGCTCGTCATGCTCATCGGCGTGATTCTCGACCTGCAGGGGGCGGGCTCGCCAGAGACGTACTCGCTGACGGCATTCAAGGTGGCCTTCGCCGCGCAGATCCCGCTGTGGGTGCTGGGGCTCGTGATGATCCTTATCGAGCGCCGCCGCACGACCGCCTGGATGGACAAACACGGGCGTACGCTGCGGTAGACCATTGGAGGCGCTGTGGCGGGCGAGGGGCTCGATATCTGCGGGCCGACCGCGCCCCGGCCTGACCGCAGCCAGTGCTGCTCGCACGGTTGGAGGGCTCCAGGGTGTGCCTGCCGCCCAGTCATCGTGTGAGCCCGTGACCTAGGTTGGCTCCGAACCGTATCGATCGACAAGGGAGTCTCGTTGGAAACCACTACTGCTTCTACGGCCAGAGCCACTGGGCCGGTCGCGTTACAGGACGTCTACGAGCGTATGCGCTTCACTCCCGCCCACGTGCGGATCGTGGTCGCAATGTTCGTCATCTTCGTGATCGAGTCGTGGGAGCAGCTCGCGCTCGTCTACGTCGCCGGCGACGTGTCGAACCATTTTGGGCTCGACGAGACCAAGCTCGGCCTTGTACTCTCGGCCGTGGCAATCGGAATGATCCCTGGGGCGCTCATCTGGGGGCCAATCGCGGACCGCGTTGGTCGTCGCCCAGTGACGATCGTGAGCTTCATTGCCTACGGCGTCATCGCAGCGCTTGTGCCGCTCGCGCCGAACTTTGAAGCGCTCGTCGGCCTCCGCGTGCTTTCCGGTTTCGCGCTGGCTGGCGCTTACACCGTCGTCTTCCCATACTTCCTAGAGCTCATGCCATCGAAGCAGCGGGGTCGGGCCGCCGTGCTTCTCTCTATCGGCTGGCCAATCGGCACCCTCGTCGCTATCGGGGTGACCTCGCTGTTTCACGACGCCGGTTGGCAGGTTGTCGCGTTCGCGGCGGCGGTTGCGTGTCTCTGGGTGATTGTCGTTGCGTTCTGGGTGCCAGAGTCGCCGTATTTCCTTGTCAGCCGCGGCAAGCACGAGCGCGCCGCGAAGGTCTTGCGTGGGCTCGGCGTTGAGGTCGCGCCCGGTACCGAGTTCGTGCGCGAGGCGCAAGCTGAAAAGGCCGGAAACCCGCTCCAGCTCCTGCGGAAGGACATGCGCCGCCGCACGCTGCTTATGCTGATCGTCAACTTCGCATTCAACTGGGGCTATTGGGGCCTTCAGGTGTGGCTGCCGACGCTGCTGCAAGACCGCGGGCTGACGCTCGCCGACTCGCTCGGTTTCGTTGCCATTAGTGCGGTCATCATGATTCCCGGCTACCTCGCTGCGGCGTGGTGCACGAAGCGCTTCGGGCGAAAGCCCACGTTCGTCGCGTTCCTTGTCGGCGCAATCCTCGGCGGCGTGCTGTTCGCGGTGTCGTGGGATCTGCCATCGCTGTACGTCGCGAACTTCGTCATGTCGTTCTTCATCCTTGGCGGTTGGGGCGTCTGGAACACCTGGAACGGAGAGTTCTACCCGACGCGTGTTCGCGCAGCTGGTTATTCGTGGGCGACCGCGGCGCAGCTCATCTCGAACG
Source organism: Leucobacter sp. (assembly GCA_052094845.1). GTDB lineage: Bacteria > Actinomycetota > Actinomycetes > Actinomycetales > Microbacteriaceae > Leucobacter. The sequence goes on from JBQDKK010000001.1 coordinate 22,527, forward strand.
CGATCGCGCCTGTTGCGGTAGGAGCGCTGCTCGCAGCCTCGGTCTCATTTACGATGACAGTGCTGTTCATTCTCGTGTTCCTCGTGATCGCTGTGCTTGCCGCGGTCACCTTGCCCGAGACTGAGGGGAAGCCGCTCGACTAAAGCCGACCCGCCAGGCGAGACAATAGACGTATGCAGCTCGGAATTGATCTCACGGCGTCAACTGTTCGCCTGGCGGTGACCGACGGCAACGAGGTGCGACACACGGCCACACTGCCACACGCAGCGACGCGCCTCGCGACGCTCGTCGCGGCGCGGGAGAGCCTGCCCGCGCCGCTCGCGACGAAGATCACCGGAGCGAGGATCGCGGCAGCCCCGGAGGAAAGTGACCTCCGACTCGCGGGCATCGGGCTCATCCGGGTCGCCCCACCGACCATGCCAGCTCTGCGCCCGTTTGCTTCGTGGCCGGGTGCCGCAGGAGAGGCGCTTCGGGCCCGCAGCGCTCTGGTCGACGGCGGGAGCGACTTTGTTGGGAACGAAGCGAGACGGGCCGACGGTGCCGAGCTTCGCGTCGCGGCAGAGCGGCTCACAGCTGCGGGTGCCGACCGCCTGATCGTGAGCGCGGCGGGGGCGCCTTCAGCGCCGTGGCTCGAGCGTGAGGCCGCCAGCGAGATTGCCATCGCGGGTACCGCGCCATCTGGTGCTTGGGTCACGGTTGCCCATGCTTCAGGGGGAACCGGGATACGGGAACGCGAGCACGCCGCCGCGCTCAATCTCGGCCTTGCCGACTGGGGTGAGGATCTCGCCCGTGCGGCGACCGCAGCGTTCCCGAACTGGGAGGTCGGGTTTGCCCACGGGCTCGGCGGGTTTGGTTCCGGAGCGGAGCTCATGCGACAGCCGCTCGGAGCGCTGCACGGAGTTGTCTGGGCTGCTGCTCGCGGAGTGCGGCTCGTGACCGGCGATGACGACTTCATCCTTGCGCTCGCACACCGTGGAGCAATGCGACTTATTGGAGTGACGGCGGGTGACGTCGACCGCGCTGACGTCGAGCGACGTTGGGGCATCGCGCACAATCACCTTGCGCTCGATTTCGTCGAGTGCGACAGCAGCACCCCCAGTGACGTTCATCGCGCCCCTGAGGCGCAGCGTATGCTCTCCCGCAGGCCGGGCTACCCCGTGATCGTTGTCAACAGTAGCGGGAACGGATCTTCGGCGCTCGAGTTTGCGACGGCGCTTGGGGTGACTCACGGAGAGATCACGGTCTCACTGGAGCGCATCGCGAGACGCCCCCAGGGAAGCAAAGCCGGGGACGACAAAGCCGAAGCGCTCGTTGAAGAAGCGATCACCCGGGCGATCCTCGCCGGGGCCGCGCCCGAGCTCGGCCTTACCCGCACCACTGACGTGCGCCCGCTCGCGTATGTCGCCGACCCTATCGACACCGTGCGAGTCAGCGTGACGGGGGCACCCGCGTGACCGAGAATCAGGGAGTCTCACACACTTCACGACTGCGCAGTGCCGACGTCGCGCGTCTCGCTCGCGGGGCTCGCCCGTTCGCGAGCGGAGTGAACAGCGCGGCACTGCAGGTGCTGCGGGATTGGGCCGAGTCCGAGATCGAAGCAGCTGACGTTGAACTTCCCTCCGTCTTCGAACTTGACGACGAAGCGCTGTACGCCGTTGTGACGCTCGTTGGGTCGCCAACGGCGCTCGCAGAGGGGCTGCCCGACGGCACTGAACCTGCACGCGCGGTCGCAGCGCTCGAACGAGCAGTTGGCAAGAGTGTAAGAGGAGTGCTGCCGATTAACACCGCGGGCGAGAACGCCGTTCTAGCCCTTGCCGCAGCCGCAGCGTTGGGGGTTGACCTCGTCGACGCCGATGCGTGCGGTCGAGTCCGCCCGACCGTTCAAGACACGCTCCTCACGCTCGCGGGGGTGCCGATTGCCCCGTGCGCCATCGCCTCGCCACTCGGTGAAACGACGCTCGTAGACGGAACGACAGCACGGGTCGCGCAGATCGTTCCGCGCCTGGTCGGGGCAAGTGGGGGCTGGGCATTCTTCGCGGGCTATGCGCTCACGGGCAGGGAAGTGCGAGCCCACGCGAATCCCGGTACGATATCGCGTTACCTCGAAGCTGAGCCGGGCAACGAACTCGCGGGGGTACCGCACCGCACGTTGCTCCGCGCGACAATTACCAATATCGAGAGCGTCGACGGTGTCGCCCTGCGCACGAGTATTCTCATGACAGAGCTCGTGGCCGACGGTGTCGGTCGGCGAGTCCGAGTGGACGCCGATGAGAGTTACCTCGGCGCACTCGCCGACGGAGTTCCGCTGCAATCGGCGGCCCACGAGCTCTTCGTGATCTCTGAGAGTGGCGAGGTGCTTGATCCTGAGCGTTGCCTCCCCGGGATGCGCGTCGCCCTCGTCGCCGTCGAGCTGCCAGGCGCATGGGAGGCAGCGAGTACGCATACGACCGGAAGGGAACGGGATGTCATCTAGTCTCACAGTGAGGGAACTCGCGGTTCGTCTCGGCACCCCCGTGACGCTGAACGGGCCCGTCGACACCCGGGTCGATAGCGTGCGAGTGTCAGACAATCACGTCGATATCGCCGTGGCGCCCGCGGGCTGCGCTCTGGTGCTCACTGGGGAAGCGACGAGCGCATCCTGGCGCCTCGAGCGTGCGATCCGCATTGCCTGGGAGCGCGCAGTCGCGTGCGTCGTCATCAGTTCGCGCGATGCCAGCGGGCCCGAGCCAGCGGAGCTCGCAGCCAAGCTTGGGCTTGCGCTCATCACGCTCGACTCGGGGGTACTCGATGCGACCGTGAGACTTGCCGCTATCGTCGCAACCGACGAAGCATCTGCGTCGGGCACCCTCGCAGAAGCTGCGCGAGCGTTCGGTGTCGCGGCGGCAAGCCCTCGCCGGGCGCTCGCGACGCTTGGGAGGTTGCTGCCTGACCACGAGTTCGCGCTCGTTGATTCCGCGGGCGCGCTCATCGAAGGTAGCGCTCGAGTCAGCGAGGACACCGCGCACCAGATCGCGGTCGCCGTACCGTTCCCTGATTCGGGCACCCCCGCCCAGATTCTTGGCGGGCCGCGAGGCAGACGAGGTGAGCGCGACGCAAGCCGCACCACGGCAGAGACCGTTGCTCGGCTCGCTATTGCACCGCTCACGGCCTGGGCCGCGCTGCGCTACATTGACACGTCCCGCAATGTCGTGCGCGCCCAGACCCTGCTCGCAGGTGTGATCGCGGCCAAAGGCGCACCGTCAGGGAAGTTGCGTGGGCGGCTCGCGGCGGGCGGTTGGCCCCTCGCCACGCGATACCGCGTCGTGAAGGTTCGCTCGGAAGGCGGGCGGAGCCACGAACTCGACGCACTCGTGCTCGCGCGCGTCGCTGAGCTCGACGGCCCGGCCGGCGCGGCGCCGCACGGCGACGGTTGGGTGGTGTTCCTGGGGGCCCAGGGCTCGGGTGAGCTGCGGCGCACAGAAGCGGCAGCGGCGGTGCTTGGAGCGGAGGATCCGCGATTTGCGCGTCTGGCGGTCGGCGTCTCGACGGTGTTTGCGGCGGGGGAGGCTCCGGTCGAAGCTGTCGAGGAAGCGGATCGCGCGGCCCTGATCGCGCTGAGCACGCCGGGCCTTGTCATGTTCTCCGAGGGGCTCACGCCTGAAGCCGCGCTGCCCGCGCTACTCGGCGCTGACGCGGATGCCGCGGCACGGGCACTTCTCGCGCCACTCATAGAGGTTGATCGTGACGGGTCGCTGCTGCGGACGCTGCTGGCATCGCTCGACCATAGCGACAGGCCCGCGCAGGTCGCACAGGTGCTCGGCGTGCACCGCAACACGGTGACTGCGAGGCTCGACAGGGTGCGGGGACTCGGCATCGATCCGGCGAACCCAGCGCACCGGCTCGCGATCCATGTCGCAGCAAAGCGGGTAGTCGACGCCTAGGGCAAGCCCCGGTGCCGACCACCCGCTCGAACCAGGCGGGGTCTACTCGGTTCCGTAGCCGCCGCCCCCACCCGACTCGCAACGAAGCACGTCACCAGCGGCGACACGCATCGCGTTTGCTTTCAGGAGTGTACGCTCGCTCTCGGTCCCCGGGTTGAGCGTGACGCGGGGAGCCGCGCCTGACTCGCCGCCGAATAGCCCCCACGCCGGGGTGACCGAGCGCTCCCACCAGAGCGACAAGTCTTGGTCGGCCTCGAAGGTATACTCACGGACGACGCCATCGCCGCCACGGAAAGCGCCGGCTCCACCCGACCCCTCGCGCACCTCGTACCGGTCGACCCGCACTGGAAACAGTGTCTCGAGCACCTCCACGGGCATGTCCCGGAGCGAGCCGTTCACGTTGTTGATTAGCGCCGTCTCACCGTCACCGCCGTTCCAAGCACCCCAACCGCCGACCGTTGCCTCCTGCGACAGGAAGTCCCTGCCCGTGCGCGGGTCGAAGCCCATCATCTGAACGATGAGCGAGTCACCGTAGCTCGCTGCGGCAACCGCATCGGGCATTGCCTCGGCGAGCGCGCGTGTAACCAGGTCGATGAGCAGACCGAGGTGCGAGTAGTAGTACTGCACGGGAGCGGGCTCGACCGCGGCAAGCACCGACCCCTCCCTCACGGTGACGTCGAGGTGCTTGAACGAACCACCGTTCAGCGCCACGTCAGGGCTCAAGAGGGCCTTGTAAGCCACTCGACACGCTGCGACGGCTTGCGCCGCCCCGCAGTTCACGGGCCCCCGAGTCTGGTCTGCGGACTCGGTAAGGTCGATCGATATGCGTCCAGCCTCGACGCTCACACGCACGCGGATTGGGATTGGAGTGTCGAGGTCGATCCCGTCGTTGTCGAGCGCGCCCTCTGCGAAGTACTCTCCGTCGGGGAGCCCGGTGAGGGCCGCAGCCTCGAGCCGCTCGGTCTGCGCAAAGAATGCGTCACGAGCAGCTTCGACGAGGGGCAGGCCCCACCGCGAGACAATCTCACGCATTCTGTCTGCGCCGGTGCGAATGCAGGCGGTCTGCGCCCGCAAATCTCCAAGCAGAGGCTCGGGGAAGCGTGAATTCGTGGCTATGAGCCGGAGTACCTCGGTAACGGGTTCGCCCGCTGCGTAGATACGCGTCGCACCGAGCCGCAGGCCCTCCTGATAGATCGAAGTCGAATCCATCGAGCCACCGGGGTCTTTCGACCCGAGGTCGATCCAGTGTGCGCGGCTCGCGGCGAAGCCGATGAGTTCGCCGCCGTCGGCGCGCTCAAAGACCGGCCCGAAGACCGTCACGTCGTTGAGGTGTGCGCCAGCGATGTACGCGTCGTTGAGCACCCATACGTCACCGGGCTGCCAGACGTCGCGCCCGAAGCGAGACTCGGTATCGCGAGTGACCTCCTCGAGATTGCCGAGGAAGATGGGCAGGCCACTTGACTGTCCGAGCACCTGGTGATGGCGATCCATGATCGCAACAGCGCAGTCCTTCGCCTCGTAAATCGTCGGGGTATACGCCGACCGGATGAGCGTCGTGTTCATGTCCTCGGCGGCCTGCAACAGCGCGCTCCGAATGATTTCGGTCCGTACGGGGTCGATTGTGGGTGTCATGCCTGCACCTCCATGGTGAGATGTCCGAGTGTTTCGCGCCTGATCGACGCGCGAGGGGACACAACGGTCGTGGTTGTGTCTTCAACGATGAGGAGAGGACCAGCGATTGTCTCGCCGATCGGAAGCGAATCCCTGCGGCGGATCGGGGTCTCCCACGCCCGCCCGTCGAAACGAACCTGCGCGGTGCGAGCACCCATAGCGTCCTCCCGGTAGCGCTCGCCTGTGAGGTGGCCGAACTCGTTCGTGCCGAGGCCGGTGACCCGCAGGCTCACGAGCTCGACCTTCGCTTCGGGCGTTGCGTGGCCGTAACGACGCCTGTGCTGCTCGCTGTAGCGGGCTGAGATGCGTGCGGCAAAGCCTGGCATGCCGGGTTCTTCCCCCTCGTGCAACGGCACAGTGAGCGTGTAGTCCTGGCCCTCGTAGCGCATGTCAATGGCGCGCTCAAACCGGCGAAGTTGCTGCGCGACGCCCTGCCCGTCAAGCTCCGCGTCGGCGGTCGCGGAGAGAGCATCGAGCGCGGCGCCGAGGTGATCGGCGTCGAGCTGTTCCTCGTGCACGTAGTACTGGGCGCTGAGATCGCGACGTATGTCCGAGCCGAGCATGCCCCAAGCGGAGAATGCTCCGGGAAACTCAGGGATGAGTACCTCGGTGACTCCGAGCTCACGTGCGATCGCCTCAGCATGCATTGGGCCGGCTCCGCCGAAAGCAACGAGAGAGAAGTCGCCGGGCTCCCGGCCGTGGTCGACGGTGAGGGTGCGAATAGCCTGAGCCATCTTGGCGTTCGCGATGTCGAGGATGCCCTCCGCAAGGTCTGCTGCGTCCATGCCGAACTCGTCGCCGAGGCTCGCGATAGCGCGCTCGGAGGCTGCGACATCGAGCGCAAACCGGCCACCAGCAAAGTGCTCGGGATCAACTCGGCCGAGCACCGCGTTCGCATCCGTGACAGTTGGTTCTGTGCCCCCTCGGCCGTAGCAGGCAGGGCCTGGCTGCGCCCCTGCGGAGCGTGGGCCGACGCGCAATGCGCCAGATTCGGAGAACGCGACCGAGCCACCGCCAGCACCGATCGTGTGGAGGTTGACGAGCGGCATCAGCACGGGGAAGCCGTCGGCCTCGCCGTCGGTCGAGATGTCTGGCTGCCCCTCAAGTACGAGCGATGCGTCAAACGAAGTACCACCCATGTCGACGCAAATTGCGTTCTCACGCCCGAGGAGTTGCATGAGCGCGACGCCGCCCGCCGTTCCCCCGACAGGGCCGGAGAGCAGGGTCTGCAACGGATGCTCGGCTGCGAAGCCCGCGCCGACGATTCCGCCGGATGACTGCATCACTTGCACGCCACTGGTAATGCCCTCACGCTCGAACCGATCCTCGATCCGCGCGAGATAGCGGCGCACGACGGGGCCGGTGTACGCCTCGAGCACCGTTGACGAGGTCCGCTCGTACTCGCGCCACTCTCGAGCAACTCGGTGCGAGAGGACCACGGCGACATCGTCCTCGAGCTCCTCGCGCAGTATTCGCTCGGCGGCGATCTCATGCGCTTCGTTCGCGTATGAGAAGAGCAGGCACACCGCAACGGCCTCGTAGCCGCCTGCGCGTGCGATTCCGGCGGCGTCGCGCACTGACTGCTCGTCGAGCGGGTGAAGCTCGCTGCCGTCGTAGCGGAGTCGGCCGCCGACCTCAACCGTGTCTTCGCGTGCGACGAGGGGCTCGGGCTTCCGATAGTGAATGTCAAACATTCGTGTTCGGTTGCCTCGAGCAATGCGATAGACATCACCCATCCCGGTCGTGGTGACCAAGAGTGTCTTTGAACCTCTGCGCTCGAGGAGGGCGTTCAGCCCCTGTGTGGTGCCGTGTACGAACGACAGGATCTCCTCGGGGGGAACCTCAAGCTGCGCGATCGCGGTCAGCACGCCCTCAGTAAGGTCGCCGGGCGTCGTGTCCGCCTTTGATGCGCGTAGCGCGCCTGTTTCGGTGTTGTGCACGACGATGTCCGTAAACGTCCCGCCGATATCCATGGCCACTCGATAGCTCAATGGTGCCTCCTGCTTCATTGCCGTTGTGGGCAGCGTACGGGCAGCACAAAGGGGTGGGCAGTGCGAGCTGCACTGCCCACCCCTCGAGGGTGTGCGATCGGCTAGGCCGTGGGGCCTGCGACCTCGGGGAGGCCTGCCGTTACGGGGCCGCCCATCGGCTGCACGACGTCTTCGTGGATCTGCACGATGCGCAGCGGGCCGTCTGAGTCGACGAGCACCGCGGAGTTGCGAACGAGCTCGGGGACGGCGACGTCGCCGTTCTCGTGGACGCCGTCGATGCGCAGCCACCACGTCGCAGTGATGACGCCCTCGACGCGGCGCGCGGTGAAGAGGTCGGGCGTGAGCGAGGTTTCGCGCGGGGGAGTGGGCTCGCCATCAGCGGGCGCCTTCCCGCGGCCCGCGCGAACCTCGTTGAGAGCGTTCATGCCGAGGATGACGGGGGCGCTGGCGCTGTCAAACATCGTGAGCTCGGGGTCAAGCAGTGCGTCGATCGCGTCGCGGTCGCCCCCGATGTAGCCGCCGTACATCGTCTCGACGAGTGTGCGGACGCGGGCGGCGAGTTCTGGTTCATTCATAACTCTGAGCATAGGTGCAATGTGCGGTGACATTGCAACTGCGCGAGGGGGCCGCGCGGCGTCGCTGCTCAATGACGGAGAAGCTCGCGGTGTTTGGGGCGGCCAGGGAGGCCCGAGTGGCGGCTGTAGGCAGGGTGATCTGCAATGCGTATGTCGTACTCGGCACGTGAGGGCATTGGACTTGCAGATCCCATTGATAAGGGCCTGGCGTAGGGGACCGAGGCAGCTCAGGGGGCCGAGGCAGCACGGCCGGCCGAGGGGGCCGCGCGGCGTCGCTGCTAAATCATGTAAAAGCTTGCGGTATTTGGGTGCTCGGCGACCGGCGCGCCGCGGCGCGGGCGACCCGTCGCCGGGATCCCGGTGAGCGTGGTCCACGGCCCCGCCGAGCGCACGACGACGGCGTTCGCCCCAACGGCCGAGTCAGCGCCGATCTCGATGTCGCCGAGCAGCTTCGCGCCCGCCCCGAGTACCACGCGATCGCCAACGGTCGGGTGGCGCTTGCCGCTCTGGTGCCCCGTCCCGCCGAGCGTCACACCGTGGTAGATGAGTACGTCGTCGCCGACCTCGGCGGTCTCGCCAATGACGATGCCCATGCCGTGGTCGATGAACAGGCGCCGCCCGATCGTCGCACCGGGGTGGATCTCGATGCCGGTGAAGAACCGGGTCAGCTGCGAAATTGCGCGCGGGAGGAACCTGAGGCCACGGCGCCAGAGCGCGTGCGACACCCGGTGCCACCAGACAGCGTGGAGACCTGAGTACAGAAAGAACACCTCAACCGGCCCGCGCGCAGCTGGGTCGTGCGCGCGGGCCGAAGAGATGTCCTCACGGATACGGGAAAACAGGTTCAAACTGCGAGATCCTCGTAGAGCACCGTCGAGAAGTAGCGCTCACCAAAGTCGGGGACGATCACGACGATCTTCTTGCCGGCGTTCTCGGGCCGCTTCGCGACCTCGACAGCAGCCCAGACGGCTGCGCCACCCGAGATGCCTGCGAGCACCCCCTCGTCGGTGCCGAGCGCGCGCGCCTTGGCGATCGCGTCGGGCAGTGCAACATCGATGACCTCGTCGTAGACGTCGCGGTCGAGAATGTCGGGCACAAAGTTCGCGCCGAGGCCCTGGATCTTGTGGGGGCCGGCCTTCCCCTCGGTGAGCAGCGGCGAGTCGATCGGCTCGACAGCAATCACCTTGACATTCGGGTTCTGCTCCTTGAGGTACCCGCCGGCGCCGGTGATGGTGCCGCCAGTGCCGATACCGGCAACAAAGATGTCGACCTCGCCGTCAGTGTCTGCCCAGATCTCGGGGCCGGTCGTCGCGCGGTGAATGGCGGGGTTCGCCGGGTTGCCGAACTGCTTCGCGAGGATCGCGCCGGGGGTGTTCGCGACGATCTCCTCCGCCTTCGCGACGGCGCCCTTCATGCCGAGAGGGCCCTCGGTGAGCACGATCTCGGCCCCGTACGCGGCAAGCAGCTTGCGGCGCTCGACGCTCATCGTCTCGGGCATTGTCAGGATGACCTTGTACCCGCGGGCCGCGCCGACGAAAGCGAGTGCGATACCGGTGTTGCCGCTCGTGCCCTCGACGATCGTGCCGCCGGGCTGAAGCTCGCCCGACTTCTCTGCCGCGTCGATGATCGCGACGCCGATGCGATCCTTCACGCTGCCCGCCGGGTTGTAGAACTCGAGCTTCGCAAGCACCTCCGCGGGCGCGCCCTCGGTCACGCGGTTGAGGCGGACGAGGGGAGTGTTGCCAAACGCCTGAGTAATGTTGTCGTGAATGCGAGCCATGCGGAATGCCCTCCGTGTCAGAGTTGGGTGAAGCGCGGGTGAGTTATGCCACCAGGTTATCTGAAATGTTCTGAATGCTTATGCTGAACGTCGTTGTGTTACAACGCTGGCCGCGCTCGGGTATTCCCAGGCTCTGTCTGAACGCGCCGGCCGCACGCGTGCGAGAGAATGTCGGGGTGACAGCAGAACGTGAACACCTCATGACCAGCGTGCTTGGGCGCCTCCGCGAGAGCTTCGGCGAGGCCGGCATCGCCGACCCGGAAGTCGACGCCGAGATGCTCGTCGGCCACATCCTCGGTGTGAGCAGGGGGCGGGTACAGGCGCTCGCCATCATGGGTGAGCGCTTGACGCCGGCTCAGGCCGAGCGGGTCGCTGAGCTCGCCGAGCTCAGGGCCGAGCGCATCCCGCTGCAACACCTCACTGGTCGTGCGCCTTTCCGTGCCCTCGAACTGCGCGTTGGCCCCGGGGTGTTCGTGCCGCGGCCCGAGACCGAGACGGTCGCGCAGTTCGCGATTGACGCGCTCGTCGCTGCCCAAGCTGACGAGCCCCTGGCCGTTGACCTGTGCACGGGCAGCGGGGCCATCGCGCTCGCGCTTGCGACCGAGGTGCCGTCGGCGCAGGTGTGGGCCGTTGAGAAGAGCGCCGACGCGCACGCGTGGGCCGCCGAAAACGTCGCTGCGCTCGGCGGGGGGCGCGTCAACCTCATTCACGGTGACCTCGCTGACTTCGTGCCCGGCGCGCTCGCCCCCGAGCGGCTCGCCGGGCGCACGCACGTCGTGATTTCGAACCCTCCCTATGTGCCCGACGCGATGGTGCCGCGCGACGCCGAGGTGCGCGACCACGACCCCGATCTCGCGCTCTACGGCGGCAGCGATGGGCTCGACGTGATCAGGATCATCAGCGGCGTCGCCGCTGAACTGCTCCGTGAGGGCGGCACACTCGTGCTCGAGCACGCCGAGGGGCAGGGCGAAGCCATCCGGTCGCTGCTCGCCCGCGACGGCTGGCGTTCGCCGGCAACGCACCCCGATCTGACGGGGCGCGACCGCGCCACGACCGCACTCAAGTAGAGCTGAAGTAGAATTGCCAACTATGTCCGAGGTATTTGACTGTTCAGATGGCGCCCAACTGCTGCAGGGAACGAGGCTTGCCCGTCAATCCCTTGGGCGGGGCGAACTGATCGTCATGCCGACCGACACCGTCTACGGCATCGCCGCAGACGCGTTCTCGCCCGAGGCCGTCCAGCGGCTGCTTGACGCGAAGGGCCGCGGTCGGCAGTCGCCGCCTCCCGTGCTCATCCCCAACGTTGGCACGCTGGCGGCCCTCGCCGCCGACGCGAGTGAGGCGCTGCACGCGCTCGCCGAGGCGTTTTGGCCCGGGGCGCTGACGATTGTCACGCAGGCGAACCCGTCGCTGAGCTGGGACCTTGGCGAGACTGGTGGAACGGTTGCGCTGCGCATCCCCGGCAACGCATTCGCGCGCGAGCTGCTGCAGGAGACCGGCCCCCTTGCCGTCTCCTCCGCGAACAAGACGGGGCTTCCCGCAGCCGGAACCGCGGCCGAGGCGCGCGAGATGCTTGGCGAGTCGGTTGCCGTCTACCTCGATGGGGGAGAAGCCCGCGGCGAGGCCTCAACGATCATTGACGCGACGTCGCTCGAAGGCGACGGTGGAGGCACCGTGCGCGTGCTGCGCCAGGGCGCGGTCACGGTAGCGGAGCTCCAAGACGCGCTGCCGAACGCGACGATCGTCGAGCAGCTTGCCGCGCCCGCGGTTCCGGTCGAGGCGCCAGCTGGGGATCGTGAGGACACGGAGGCTTCCGAGGCCCCAGAGGCCTCCGAGGCTTCCACAGCCACCGAGGCTTCGCGGGCCGACGGCTAACCATGCTTCCGTACCTGCCGGTGCTCGTCGTAGCGGTTCTCGTGACCGCGGCGGCCTCGTTCGGGGTACTCCAGCTCGCCCGCAGGTACCGGCTCGCCCCCGAAATTCGAGAGCGAGACGTCCACAAAAATCCCACCCCCCGCCTCGGCGGTGTCGCAATGTTCGTCGGGTTGCTCGCGGCGCTCGGCGCAGCGGCGCTGATCCCTGAGTTTCAGGGCTTGTTTCGTGACGGGCTGAAAATGTGGGCGCTCATTGGCGCCTGCCTACTCATCGCGGTTATCGGCTTCCTTGACGACCTGCTCGACCTCGACTGGATGATCAAGCTCGGAGCGCAACTTGTCGCCTCGGGCCTCCTCGCCTGGAACGGCGTGCAGATCGTGTCGATCCCAGTCGGCGACACGCTCGTGATCGGTTCGTCGACAGTCAACTTTGTTCTCACGGTGTTTCTCATCACGCTCGTGATGAACGCCGTGAACTTCGTCGATGGGCTCGACGGCCTCGTTGCCGGTGTTGCCATCATCGCGAGCGGCACGTTCTTCGTCTACACGATCATTTTGAACTCGCAGCTCGGAAACTCGCAGTCGGTGACGTTCGCGAGTCTCATCGCGCTGGTGCTCGTCGGTATGTGCGTCGGATTCATCCCGTTCAACTGGCACCGGGCCAAGATGTTTATGGGTGATACGGGCGCGCTGCTGGTCGGCCTGCTCATGGCGACCTCCACGGTCTCGGTCACGGGCGACCTCGACCCCGCGGCGCTCGACCTCAAGCTCGTCCTTGCGAGCTACATCCCGATCCTCCTCCCGTTCGCCGTGCTCGCGATGCCGCTCGCTGACTTCGTGCTCGCCGTTCTCCGGCGCCTCCGCGCGGGAAAGAGCCCGTTCGAGGCGGATCGCCTGCACCTGCACCACCGGCTGCTCGACATGGGCCACTCGCCCGTGCAGGCCGTGTCGATCTTCTACCTCGGCACCGCGGTGCTCTCGGTCGCGGGGCTGCTCGTCTTCACGAGTCAGAGCTTTGTGCTGCCGCTCGTCGTACTCGTCGTCGGTATTGCGGTTGGTGTGCTGCTCGTGAGGTTCCCCGCGAGCACAGTGCGCGCAGCTCTTGCCAAGCGCGGGTTGGTAGCGTTAGATGAACGGGCGGCGCCCGACACAGCCCAGGACGCGAGTGCAGACGTAGCTGCCGCGCCCAACGAAAGGACCTCTGAGTGAGCACACCCGTGCACCCCGACGCCCCGCAGACGCCGGGGGTCGAGCCCTCCACTTACGGAAGCGGTGAGTACCCGATGCCTTCGTCCCAGCCGATGCTGCTGCGTGGCGTGCGGTGGGGCATCATCGCGACCGTCGCGTCGATGGTCGTGTTCGCTGGGGTCGGCTTCCTCGTCAGCGGCTCGACGGGGCTCGTCGGAGGGCTGCTCGGTGCTGGGATCGGGGGAGCGCTGCTGCTCGCCACGGTCGGAAGCATCGCGTTCGCAAACCGGTTCGTGCAGAGCCCGGTCTACCTACAGATCTTCATGGGAATTGTGATGGGGACGTGGGTGCTGAAGCTCATTGCGTTCGTCGCCGCCGCACTGCTGCTGCGTGACCAGCCCTGGCTCGACCCCAAGATGCTCTTCATCGCGCTCGTCGCCACAGTAATTGTCTCAATCGTGATTGACACAGTCATTGTTGCCAAGGCCCGCGTACCATACGGCGTAAATCTGCCGTAATCCTCCGTTCGCTTGAGGGCAGATTCTCAGGCGGCGCAAAAACTTGACCCGCGAGGGGTCTTCCCGAGTTTCGCTCGGAGTGAAACCTTGTTAGGATTAGTTCGTTCCCAGCCCCGTGGCGCCATTTCTGAGTGCCCGCGAGCAGGGCGCGCGACCATCGTTCGATGCCGTGCGGCTGACGCCGCGCCCCGAATCAGGAGAATGGCCTGTTCGCTAACGCTATGCACCTCGTTGCCCCCGGACTTATTCGTGCCGAGGAGGGTGGCTTCCACGGTCCTACTCTCAATGACTTCTTCCCGCCGGCAGTCCTCTTCGAAGGCACGCCATTTGAGATGAACCGGATCATGCTGATCCGTATGCTCATGGTCGTTGTCCTTCTGGTTCTGTTCTGGCTCGGAACGCGCAATCTGCGCGTTATCCCTGGCCGCGCGCAGGGCGTTCTTGAGTTCGCACTCGACTTCGTCCGCAAGAACACGATCGAGTCTCAGCTCGGCGTGAAGGAGGGGCGCCGTTTCGCTCCGCTCCTCATGACGATCTTCTTCCTCGTCTTCGCGTTCAACATTACCGGCGTGATCCCGGGCCTCAACATTGCGGCCTCGTCGGTCGTCGGCTTCCCGATCTTCATGGCTGTTGTCGCGTATGTCTCGTTCATTTACGCGGGCATCAAGAAACACCCGGGCAAGTTCTTCAAGAACTCGCTCTTCCCCGCTGGCGTGCCGAAGGCCATGTACCTCCTCGTCACCCCGATCGAGTTCATCTCGACGTTCATCGTTCGCCCGGTGACGCTTGCGCTCCGACTGCTCATGAACATGCTCGTCGGCCACATGATCCTTGTGCTGCTGTGGGCCGCAACGAACTTCTTCCTGCTGCATGCAGGGGGTGCGTTCCCCGCGCTGAGCGCGGTGACCTTCACCTTCGGCTTCGCGTTCACGCTCTTCGAGATCTTCGTCGCAGGCCTCCAGGCCTACGTCTTCACCTTGCTCACCGCGCTCTACATCCAGCTCGCGCTGGCTGACGAGCACTAATACCAAACCTTGGGTTCGGCAACCGCCGCGCTCATACACGGAAGGAAACACATACTGTGTCTGTTCTCGCTGAAATCTCGGGCAACATTGCAACCGTAGGCTACGGCCTCGCTGCCATCGGACCCGCCATCGGTGTGGCCATCGTGGTCGGCAAGACCATCGAAAGCACCGCACGCCAGCCTGAGCTCGCCGGCAAGCTCCAGGGCATGATGTGGATCGGCATCGCGTTCACCGAGATGCTCGCCCTCATCGGCGTCGCAACCTACTTCATCTTCCAGTAACCAGCATCCTTTCAACTAGTCTCGAAAGGGAGGCAAGATGAATCACGCAGTGCAGTTCGCCGCTGCAGAGGGCGCTACTCAGAACCCGCTGCTTCCGGCAACGTACGATATCGTCTGGTCGGCGATCGCGTTCTTCATTATCCTCATCGCATTCTGGAAGGTCTTCCTCCCGAAGGTGCAGGTCATGCTTGACGCGCGCGCCGAAGCGATTGAGGGGAACATCGCAAAGGCCGATGAGGCTCAGGCAAAGGCAGAGGCTGCCTTGCAGGAGTACACCGCGCAGCTCGCAAGCGCTCGCCAGGAAGCTGGCGAGATCCGTGAGTCCGCACGTCTCGACGCGACCAAGATCGTGTCGAAGGCGAAGGAAGACGCCACAACCGAGCAGGCACGCATCACGCAGGCCGCTCAGGTTCAGATTGAGGCTGAGCGCCAGAGCGCACTCGTCTCGCTGCGCAAGGATGTTGGCTCGCTCGCGATCGACCTCGCCTCCGGCGTTGTCGGCGAGAGCCTGAGCGACGACAAGAAGGCATCGGCGCTCGTCGATCGCTTCCTCGTCGACCTCGAAGCGTCCGAACGGGCGGCGAAGTAATGGGCAGCGCGTCACGCGAGGCACTCGCGGCGGCGAAGTCCGCGCTCAGCGGCCGCCTCGGGAAGGCAGTCGGTTCAGAGCTCCTCTCGGCGTCTGCGCAGATCGAGAGCTCACCGGCTCTCGTGAGTGCTCTCGCCGATGCGTCGCTCCCGGCTTCTGCGAAGGCAGAGGTCGTCGGCAAGCTCTTCGGCAGCCTGTCGGCTGGCGCGCGCTCTGTGCTTACCGCAGCAGTCGAGCAGAACTGGTCGACCGCAGCTGAATTCGTTGACGGCGTCGAGGAGCTTGGCTTCCGCGCCCAGTCGCTCGCAGAGCCCGGCCTTGCCGATGAGCTGCTCGCAGCGACGGCGACGATCAACTCGAGCCACGAGCTCGAGCTCGAGCTTGGCAACAAGCTCGGCGATCCCGCCGCGAAGGCGCAGCTCGCGTCGAAGATCTTCTCCGGCAAGCTCTCCGCTGGTGCGCTCGGCGTCGTGACCCACGTGGTCTCGAATCCGCGCGGCCGCCGCGTGAACGCAGCGCTCACCGAAGCGGCACGCGTTGCCGCTGACCAGGGTGGGCTCGAGCTCGCGACCGTCACGGTCGCCGCTCCGCTGACCGACGCACAGCAGGAGAAGTTGGCTGCTCTGCTCGAGCAGACCGCTGGCCGCAAGGTCAAGGTCACCACGGTTGTGGATCCCGCCCTCATTGGCGGCGTACGTATCCAGATGGCTGACGACGTTATCGACGGAAGTGTCCGGGCTCGCCTGGATGACCTCCGCCAGCGGCTCGCTGCGTAGAGCACAACATAGTTACTTGCCGGAGAGTCTCTCCGGAACAGATAGAGGAAACGAAATGGCAGAACTCTCAATCAGCCCGGACGAGATCCGTAGCGCGCTGAATGAATTCGCAGCATCGTACGAGCCGGCCCAGGCGGGGAAGACCGAGGTCGGAACCGTCGTCGACGCCGCTGACGGCATTGCACACGTCTCCGGGCTCCCCGGGGTGATGGCCAACGAGCTCGTTCGCTTCGCAGACGGCACGCTCGGCCTTGCACAGAACCTCGAAGAGGACGAGATCGGCGTTGTCGTGCTCGGCCAGTTCACCGGCATCGAGGAGGGCCAGCAGGTCACCCGCACCGGCGAGGTTCTCTCGGTTCCCGTGGGCGAGGGCTACCTCGGCCGCGTGGTCGACCCGCTCGGCAACCCGATCGACGGCCTCGGCGAGATCACCGGCATCGAGTCGCGTCGTGCGCTCGAGCTGCAGGCTCCCGGCGTGATGCAGCGTAAGTCGGTTCACGAGCCGCTGCAGACCGGCATCAAGGCGATCGACGCGATGATCCCCGTTGGCCGTGGCCAGCGTCAGCTCATCATCGGCGACCGCCAGACCGGCAAGACCGCTCTCGCGATCGACACGATCATCAACCAGAAAGCCAACTGGGAGTCGGGCGACAAGAACAAGCAGGTTCGCTGCATCTACGTCGCAATCGGCCAGAAGGGCTCGACCATCGCTTCGGTGAAGGGCGCGCTCGAGGACGCAGGCGCGATGGAGTACACCACCATCGTTGCTTCGCCCGCATCTGACCCCGCAGGCTTCAAGTACCTCGCTCCGTACACCGGCTCGGCAATTGGCCAGCACTGGATGTACGACGGCAAGCACGTCCTCATCATCTTTGATGATCTCTCGAAGCAGGCTGAGGCCTACCGTGCCGTTTCGCTGCTCCTCCGCCGCCCGCCGGGGCGCGAGGCATACCCGGGCGACGTGTTCTACCTCCACTCGCGTCTGCTGGAGCGTTGTGCAAAGCTCTCCGACGAGCTCGGTGCGGGTTCGATGACCGGTCTGCCGATCATCGAGACCAAGGCGAACGACGTCTCGGCGTACATTCCGACCAACGTGATCTCGATCACCGACGGCCAGATCTTCCTCCAGTCCGACCTGTTCAACGCGAACCAGCGCCCCGCTGTTGACGTGGGCATCTCGGTGTCGCGCGTTGGTGGCGACGCACAGGTGAAGTCGATCAAGAAGGTTTCGGGCACGCTCAAGCTTGAGCTCGCTCAGTACCGTGCGCTCGAGGCATTCGCGATGTTCGCATCCGACCTCGACGCGGCAAGCCGCAAGCAGCTCGAGCGTGGCGCACGCCTCACCGAGCTCCTCAAGCAGCCGCAGTACTCGCCGTTCGCGGTTGAGGAGCAGACGGTTTCGATCTGGGCCGGCACCAAGGGCTTCCTTGATGACGTTCCCGTTGTCGACATCCTCCGTTTCGAGCGCGAGTTCCTCGACTACCTCTGCCGCAACTCCGAGGCGCTGTCGACGCTCGCGAAGACGAACGTCCTTGATGACGACATCGTCGCTGAGCTCACCACTCAGATCGAGAAGTTCAAGAGCGAGTTCCTGACCGCTGAGGGCAAGTCCCTCAACGAGCAGTTCGACGCGCTCGACGAGGCAGAGATCCAGCAGGAGCAGCTCGTCGTCAAGAAGTAGCTGAGACAGTGGGGGCGTTCGCGCCCCCACTGCTCGCCACTCGACAACTAGCCAGCACCGAATAACACAGGAGAGACATGGGAGCGCAACTTCGGGTCTACAGGCAGCGCATTCGCTCTGCCCAGACGACCAAGAAGATCACCCGTGCGATGGAGCTCATCGCTGCCTCACGCATTCAGAAGGCACGGGCTCGCGTCGACGCCTCAAACCCCTACACCCAGGCGATCACCCGGGCTGTATCGGCGGTTGCGACGCACGCGAAGACCGACCACCCGCTGCTGACCGAGGCCGACAAAGTCGAGCGCGCAGCAGTTGTGATCTTCACCTCCGATCGCGGCCTTGCCGGCGCGTTCAACTCACAGGTACTGCGCGAGGCCGAGGAGCTCAGCGAGCTGCTCCGTGCCGAGGGCAAGGAGATCTCGTACTACCTCATCGGACGTAAGGCGCAGGGGTACTTCACCTTCCGCCGTCGTGCTGCTGAGCGCGTGTGGGTAGGAGACACCGAGAACCCGGTGTTCGAGACCGCGAAGGAAGTTGCAGAGGCAGTTGTCTCGGCATTCCTCCGGAACAGCGACGAGGGTGGTGTGCAGGAGATCCACCTCGTGTACAACCGCTTCATCAGCATGGTCACGCAGGCACCGCAGGTTACCCGCCTGCTGCCGCTGCAGATCGTTGAGGGCGTCGCCGAGGCGAACGACCTGAACCCGCTGTACGAGTTCGAGCCAGAGGCAGACGTCGTGCTCGACAAGCTGCTGCCCGACTACATCGAGTCGCGTATTTTCAACGCGATGCTTGAGTCCGCAGCCGCAAAGCACGCGGCAACCCAGAAGGCGATGAAGTCCGCGAGTGACAACGCTGACACACTCATCCGCGACTTCACCCGCCTTGCCAACAACGCACGCCAGGCGGAAATCACCCAGCAGATTTCCGAGATCGTGGGCGGCGCTGACGCGCTGTCCTAAGTCCAGACTGAAGAGAGAAGAGACATGACCGATACGGCCACCACCAAGGTCACCGGGCGCATCGCCCGCGTTACCGGCCCCGTCGTCGACATCGAGTTCCCGCACGACGCGATCCCCGGCGTGTACAACGCACTCGAGACGACAGTCAACATGGGCGAGGGCTCTGAGCCC
The DNA here is from genome assembly GCA_052094845.1 of Leucobacter sp. Lineage (GTDB taxonomy): Bacteria > Actinomycetota > Actinomycetes > Actinomycetales > Microbacteriaceae > Leucobacter. The sequence goes on from JBQDKK010000001.1 coordinate 41,529, forward strand.
TTCACCCTCGTCCTCGAGGTCGCACAGCACCTCGGAGACAACCTCGTTCGCGCAATCGCGCTGAAGCCCACCGACGGCCTCGTTCGCGGCCAGGAAGTCGTCGACACCGGCGACTCCATCACCGTTCCCGTCGGCGACATCACCAAGGGCAAGGTCTTCGACGTTGCCGGTAACGTGCTCAACCTCCCCGAGGGCGAGACGATTGAGGTCACCGAGCGCTGGGGCATTCACCGCACCCCGCCGGCATTCGATCAGCTCGAGTCGAAGACTGAGCTCTTCGAGACCGGCATCAAGTCGATCGACCTCCTCACCCCCTACGTGCAGGGCGGCAAGATTGGTCTCTTCGGTGGTGCGGGCGTCGGCAAGACCGTCCTCATCCAGGAGATGATCCAGCGCGTTGCTCAGGATCACGGTGGCGTGTCGGTGTTCGCCGGCGTCGGTGAGCGTACCCGTGAGGGCAACGACCTCATCCACGAGATGGACGAGGCTGGCGTCTTCGACAAGACCGCACTCGTGTTCGGCCAGATGGATGAGCCCCCTGGGACGCGTCTTCGCGTTGCACTCTCGGCGCTCACCATGGCCGAGTACTTCCGTGATGTTCAGAAGCAGGACGTGCTCCTCTTCATCGACAACATCTTCCGCTTCACGCAGGCTGGCTCGGAGGTGTCGACCCTTCTCGGTCGTATGCCCTCGGCCGTGGGCTACCAGCCCAACCTGGCTGACGAGATGGGTATCCTCCAGGAGCGCATCACCTCGACCCGTGGCCACTCGATCACCTCGCTGCAGGCAATTTACGTCCCTGCTGACGACTACACCGACCCGGCTCCGGCGACCACCTTCGCGCACCTCGACGCGACCACCGAGCTCTCGCGTGAGATCGCATCGCAGGGTCTGTACCCCGCGATCGACCCGCTGACCTCGTCGTCGCGCATCATGGATCCCCGTTACTTGGGCGAGGATCACTACCGCGTGGCAACCACCGTCAAGCAGATCCTGCAGAAGAACAAGGAACTCCAGGAGATCATCGCGATCCTCGGTGTCGACGAGCTCTCGGAAGACGACAAGATCACCGTCTCGCGCGCACGCCGCATCCAGCAGTTCCTCTCGCAGAACACCTACATGGCGAAGAAGTTCACCGGTGTTGAGGGTTCGACCGTTCCGCTCAAGGAGACCATCGAGTCGTTCGATGCGATCGCAAAGGGCGAGTTCGACCACGTCGCTGAGCAGGCATTCTTCAACGTCGGCGGAATCGGCGACGTCGAAGAGAAGTGGGCTCAGATGCAGAAGGATATGGCCTAATCATGGCGCTCAACGTCAAGGTTGTCTCGGCAACAAGCGAGATCTGGTCTGGCGCTGCCAGCCAGGTCGTCGCGAACACTGTCGAAGGCGAGATCGGTATCCTTACGGGCCACCAGCCGTTCCTCGCTCTCCTCGCCAAGGGTGAGGTGCGCGTGACGACTGAGGCGGGCCAGAAGGTTACCGTGAACGCTGAGGACGGGTTCCTGTCCGTAGACCACGACACCGTCACCGTCGTTGCCGGTGACGCCGTGCTCGTCGCGTAGGCGGGTAGCACTTACAACGGCTGGGCACCTGCCCGTCCCGCGCTAGGCTAGAGTCACTATGCGTATCCTGTTGCCGCCCTCCGAGACCAAACGTCTCGGGGGGCGGCTTCCGTTTACCCCGGGAAGTCTGTTCCTGGGGGAGCGGCTCGCGGCCACTCGCCACGCGGTGCGCGGCGCGCTCGAAGCGGTGAGCGGCGATGAGGTCTTGGCGACGAAGGCACTCAAGCTCGGGGTGAAGAACCGTGACGAGCGGCTGCGCAACCTCGAGCTCGACGAGAGCGGTGCAATGCCGGCGGTCGAACGCTACACGGGGGTGCTCTACGACGCGCTCGACACCGAGACGCTCGACGACGAGGCTCTCGCCTGGGTCGGTGAGCACGTCTTCGTGCAGTCAGCGCTGTTCGGCCTCGTCCGCGCGAGCGACGCGATCCCCGGGTATCGCCTCTCCGCATCGTCACGGCTGCCCGAGCTCGGCGCGGCCCTGGCGAAGCAGTGGGCGGCGCCCCACGAGGGTGCCCTTGCGGGCGAGGAGTACGTGCTCGACCTGCGTTCGAAAGACTACGCGGCCCTCGCTCCGCTCGACTCGCTTGGCGCGGCGTACACCGACTACCTTGAGGTCGTGGCGCGAAGCGACGACGGCGAGGTGCGGGCCCTAAACCACTTCAACAAAGCAGCGAAGGGCGACATGGTGCGCCGCCTCGCGGTATCCGCGCCGACTCTTGAGTCGCGCGAAGACTTCCTCGCGTGGGCCGAAGAAGCGGGCCTCGAGATCAGTGAGGGCGCCGACAATGATGTGCTGCGCCTGGTGACGGCTCAGGGCGTCCCCGCCGCGAGCCGCTAGAATACATGAGTGCAGGAGATGAGCTGGTGACCACCCACGGTGAGAACGCTGTGAGGCGACGCCTCGCGTACCGGCCCGGCGGCGAGGCCGACATTGAGCTTTCCTGGCACGCGATTACCCATGTGGGTAATCGACGCGAGACGAACCAAGATAGCTTCATCACCGTTCCCCCGGTATTTGCCGTCGCAGACGGCATGGGCGGGCACTCCGCTGGCGAGGTCGCGTCGGCCGCCGTCGTTCGCAGGCTCAACGAGCTCGCGGGTGACCTGTCTGTCACCGAGGACGACCTCCTCGAGATCCTCACACAGGCCGTCGACGACATTGAGCTCGACACGGGCGACACCGAACTCGGCGCTGGCACGACGGTGACAGGCGTCATCGTGAGCGAGCAGGCCGACACCCCCGTGTGGAAGGTCTTCAACATTGGCGACTCCCGGGTCTACCAGTACTTCAAGGGCGCGCTGAGCCAGATCACCGTCGATCACTCTGTCGTGCAGCACCTGCTCGACACCGGCGCGATCACCGAGGAAGAGGCCGAGGTGCACCCGCACGCAAACGTGATCACTCGTGCCGTCGGGCTCGGCGAAGCGCCGCTGCCCGACTACGCGACGCTCGCGCTCATCCCGGGCCAACGGATCCTGATCTGCTCCGATGGGCTCACGAAAGAGCTCACGGAAGTCGGTATCCAGTACTTCCTCTCGACCCAGCACAGCGCCGAAGACGCGGCGACGACGCTCGTCGAGCAGGCCCTGAACAATGCGGGCCGCGACAACGTGACGGTCGTCGTGATCGATGTGCACGCCGTCGGCGACGTCATTGACACCGGGAGTCTCGCCTCGAGCGGGATCGAACTCGAACCGAGCGGCGACGCTCACCCTACAGAGGAGCCACGTGCTGAAGAAGCTTAGTTCACAGTCCACTCGCCGGGCGGGGAAGGCCGCAGCGGTCGTGCTCGCCGCCGCGCTCGCGCTGACGGGCTGCAGCGGTGGCGATGCAGGGGGCAAGGCGAGCGAGACGACCCTCACGATGAGCCAGGGCGGCGCGGCGACGACCGTGACCTACTACGCCGAGGGCGACAACGTGACGAAGCAGACGACCGAGAACGTCGTCGACTACAAAGCGAGCGGGATCGCCGATCGCGACGAGGCGGAGAAGACCGTTGGCGGGCTCGTTGACCAGTACAAGGGCATCAAGGGCGTCGACCACTCAATCGAATTCGGCGACACCGAGCTCACCGAGACGGTGACGATCACCTACGCTGACCTCGATGTCGCGAAGCTTGCCGAGGCAACGGGTGCTGACACCGGGCAGGATCCCGAAGACGCCCGCAAAGTGAGCCTCAAGGAGGCGGTGAAAACCCTGACCGACGCCGGGTTTACCGAGGTCGAGTAACGCCAGGGTTGAACAGGCAGGGGCCGGGAGTCGCGCGTGTGGCGCGGCCCCGGCCCCTGTGCTGTTCGGCCTTGGTTATTCTGGCCCCGGGGGTGCTGCTCGGCTGTTCGCCGGGCTGCTGTTCGCCGGGCTGCTGTTAGCCGCGTCGCCTGAGGGCGAACACGGCCGCGGCGACGGCGGCGACGCACCAGGCAAGCACCGTGAAGAGGTCGCGCCCGCTCGCTTCGAACGCCTGGCCCGCGAGCCCGGCCCGCATGAGGTTCGCCATCGGCTCGATCGGAAGCACTTCGTGCGCGGCGCGCAGCCACTCCGGCAAGTTCGCGGCGGGGAAGCTCACCGGTGAAAACAGCAGCAACAGAAATACGAGCATCTGTGAGACGAGCTGCGTGATCACCGGCGGCAGGAGCGCCGCGAAGGCGTAGCCGATCGAAGCCGCGGTGAGGGAGATGAGGATAGCGATCGGCAAGACCCACGCGGCCGGCTGATACGTGATGCCGTAGCGCAGGGCGCCAACGATCGTGCCGAGCACGAGCCCGGGGAGCGCGAGCGCCGTCCACACCGTCAGGTCGGCCGCGAGGAAGGCGCCGCGGGGGAGCGGTAGCGTGCGCAACCAGTCGGCGCTGCCCTCGGTGCGCGCCTGCACCATTGCCTGCGGTGTCATCACGAGCCCGATCACGATGAGCGTGATCGTTGGCGCGCCGGTCGCGAGGAACAGTGCCGCCTCCTGACCCACGTCACCGATGAGCAGGCCGTAGCCGAGCACCGTCGAGACCGCGAGGGCAGTCTGCACGACCGCCATGAGCGGGAGAAACTGGGCCTGCCTGCGCACCTGCCACTGGATGAGCAGCAGGGTTCCGCGGAGCCCCTGCATCGCCCGCCCGGCTGACGATGTGTGCTTGGGCGTCTGAAGAGCTGTGATCGTGCTCATGCTGCGGCCTCCGATCCTGCTCCGACGAGCTCAAGGTAGGCGTCCTCGAGCGATGCTGGGGTGAGCGAGAATCGCTCGACCTGGCCGCGCCCCACGGCGGCCTGTGCCCACGCGACGACCTCGGCCCCGCGTTCAGCCGGTACCGGGACGATGCGCTGCGCGGGTCGAGACACGCTCGCCCGAAGCCCCGTGGGTAGTTCGGGTAGGTTGACGCCATCAAGCTCAAGGAAGAGCTCGCCCCGCAGGTGGGCGGTGAGCTGAGCGGGGCTGCCCGCGGCAAGCACACGCCCGCTGTCGAGTACGACGAGGTCGTCGACAGTGCGCTCTGCCTCGCGAACGTTGTGGGTGACGAGCAGCACCGCGGCGCCCCCGCTCGCGGTGTCGCGAATCGCGTCCCAGAGCAGTCGGCGGCGGGCGGGGTCAACGTCGTTCGTCGGCTCGTCGAGAATGACGAGCGCCGCGGGCTGCACGACGGTCATGCAAAACGCAGTGAGCCGGGCGACCCCGCCAGAGATCTTCTCTGCGGGGGTGTCGGCCCAGGGCCCGAGGTCGAGCGCCTCAAGAAGCTCGTCGGTGCGCCGGCGTACGGCACCCGGTTCGCCGCCGCGGATCCGGCCGACGAGCTCGACAGCCTTGCGCGGGGTGAGGCCGGTGATCGGCACGTTTGCTTGCGCCTGCACCGCGACGATCTCACGGGCGCGGGCGGGATGGGCGATCGCGTCGACGCCCCCGACGGTAATCGAGCCCGATGTGGGCTTGAGCAGCCCGACGATCTGGTTGACCATCGTCGTTTTGCCGGCGCCGTTGTGCCCGAGTACGCCAAGGACGCGGCCCGCGTGAGCGGTGAGCGAGATGTCGTCGTTGGCGGCCACGGACTTCCCGCGGTAGCGCTTCACGAGACCCTCGATGCTGAGTACTGGATCGCGGTGCGCGCCCGATGGGGCTCGACCGGCGAGCTCGAGTTGCGGTGGTGGGGATGGCGACATCGCGGTTCTCCTGACAGGTTGAGGTACTGGTTGGTATGAATATACCCATCGGTATCTGGTGACGCAAGAGGATACTTTTTGGTATGTCATGTACCCTGGGTGCATGGCAACGAAACCTTCGGACGGCGCAGACGCGAGCGGAGAGCAGCGCCTGCGCGACGCCGCGCGAGCGCTTGCTGACGCTGCCGGCCAGCTCGGTCAGTCACTCGGGGGCGCTGGAGCCCAGGCGGAGACCGGCGTTACCAAGGGGCTGCTCGCTGCGGCGCAGGCGCTTGCGCAGGCGAGCGCGTGGGTCGAACAGCGGGCACGGCCGCTGAGCACCAAGGAGAAGCTGCTCGAGCAAGCCATCAGGCTGTTTGCGGAGCGCGGTTACGCGGGCGTCTCCCTCGAAGACATTGCGCAGGCTGCGGGCTTTACGAAGGGGGCGGTCTACAGCCACTTCGGTTCGAAGGAACAGACGTTCCTTGCGGCCCTGCGCTCCGCTGCCGAGGAACTCGCTGGCCTCGGTCTTGAGGGGCCGGCTGAGAAAGGGGCGGCTGAGAGTGGAAGCGCGCCAGATGGGGCGCAGGCCGAGTCTCAGCGGCTTGCCCAGGCGGTCACACTGACTCTTGAGGCGATGCTGTTCGGGCAGCGTACCCCCGACCGCCGAGAGGAGGTCCGAGCCATTGTCGCGGAACTCATTGCGGCACTTGCGGCCGCGGAGCGCAGGCTCAGTGATGCGGGGCTCACGCAGTCGCGGGTGCTCGACCGAGACGAGTCTGAGGTCGCGGAGCTCGCGCTGCGGACACTGCTGCTCGGGCTGACGCCGGACGAGGGGGCGGGCGGGCCCTCCTGGGTATAGCCCTGCCGGGGGCTGCCTGCGCTGCGGCCCCCTCAGCTCCCACCCCGCCAGAGAGCCCCATCCCTGCAAGACTGCCCCTTCCAGACGGTCGGCAGGGGGCTCTACTGCGGGGAGGTGGCTCTTTGGTGAAGCGTCGGCGGGGCAAGGGGAGTGGGGCTTGGGGCCGAGGACACAGAAGGGGCCCAGGCCAACATGGCCCGGACCCCTACTGTGTCTCCTGGAGGGTCTCCTGGAGGTGTTACGCGGTAGCCGCGAACGCCTCCCGAAGCACGCTCGCAACGTCGAGCAGCAGCTCATCGCTCATCTTCAGCGAGGGCAGGAAGCGAATCGCCTCACCGTACAGGCCAGCCGACAGCAGGATGACGCCCTGCTTGCCCGCGTAGTCGATGATCGCGTTGACGCGGTCTGCGTCGGGCTCGAGGGTGCCCGGCTTCACGATCTCGATCGCGAGCATGGCACCCTTGCCGCGAACCTCGGCGATTGCGTCGAACTCGCCCTGGAGCTCGCGAAGCGCGCCGCCGAAGGTCTGCTCGATGCGCTTCGCCTCAGCAAGCAGGCCGAGGCTTTCGATGCGCTCGAAGACGGCGACGGCTGCAGCGCACGAGACGGGGTTGCCGCCAAAGGTGCCGCCGAGGCCACCGGGCATCGACTTATCCATGATCTCGGCGCGGCCGGTGATGCCGGCGAGCGGGAGGCCACCGGCGATGCCCTTTGCAGAGAGCACAATGTCGGGCTGCACGCCGAACTGCTCGATCGAGAACATGGTGCCGGTACGGGCCATGCCCGCCTGCACCTCGTCAGCGATGAAGACGATTCCGTTCTCCTTGCACCAGGCAGCGAGCGCGGGGAGGTACCCGTCGGCCGGGACGACGAAGCCGCCCTCGCCCTGGATCGGCTCGACGACGAGGCACGCGAGATCTGATGCGCCAGCGGTCTTCTCGAGGTACTTGATCGTGCGCTTTGCGGCCTCTTCGCCGGTGAGCCCGTCGTGGAGGGGGTGCGAGTTCGGCGCGCGGTAGATGTCGCCGGCGCGGGGGCCGTAGCCGAGTGCGTACGGCGCACCCTTGTGGTTCATGCTGCTCGTGAGCATGGTGCGGCCGTGGTAGGCGTGCTCGAGCACTGCGACGCCGGGGCGTCCGGTGAACTTGCGCGCAATCTTCACGCCGTTCTCCACGGCCTCCGCGCCCGAGTTCATGAGCAGCGTCTTGTACTCGCCGTCGCCCGGAACGTGCTCGGCGAGCAGCTCGGCAACACGCACGTAGGGCTCGTACGCGTTCATGGTGAAGAGGGTGTGCGTGACCTTGCCGACCTGCTCGCGAGCAGCGGCGACGACTGCCTCATCGGTGTGGCCAATCGTGGTGACGCCGATGCCACCGCAGACGTCGATGAGCTGGTTGCCATCAACGTCGACGACGATCGAATCGTGTGCGCGATCGATGTAGACGGGGAAGACGGTGTGGACGCCCGGTGGGATGACTCGCTGACGACGCTCGTGGATCTCGCGCGAGCGCGGGCCAGGGATCTCGGTGACGAGCTTGCGCTCCTGAGTAATTTCTGCTTCCAACATGTCTGAGGTCATGGGGCAAGCTTACTCCCGACTATCCGAGGACTCTACGATAGGGCTATGGGAAACGAGCACGAGTACAAGATCGAAGTCGAGTGGCGCGGCAACCGGGGCACCGGCACGAGCGGCTACAGAGATTACGGCCGCGAACTCGTCATTCGCGCTGCGGGCAAAGACGAGTTGCAGGGCTCCGCTGACCCGACTTTCCGTGGCGACCGCGACCGGTGGAACCCTGAAGAGCTTCTCGTGACCGCGCTCGCGCAGTGCCACATGCTGTCGTACCTGCACATGGCTGTCCGTGAGGGCGTGGTTGTCACGAGCTACAGCGATGCCGCTGTTGGCGTGATGCGTCAGGAGGGCCTCGGGGGCGAGTTCACGGAGGTGACGCTGTACCCGCGGGTGACGGTGGCGGCCGAGTCCATGGTCGAGGCTGCGCTCGCCGCGCACAAGGATGCGTACGAGAACTGCTTCATTGCCCGGTCCGTGAACTTCCCAGTCAAGCACGAGCCGACCATCACGGTTGGGTAGGTTCACGCGGGGTGCGGTGGCGCTGTCGGCGTAACACGGTCCCGAGCTCCCCGCGCTGCCAATACAATGGAACCCATGGCCCAGTCCTCTTCGTTCTCCGTCTCCACGCCGATCTTCTACGTCAACGACGCCCCGCACATCGGGCACGCCTACACCGAGGTGGCTGCCGACGTGCTCGCGCGCTGGCACCGTCAGGCGGGCGACGAGACATTCTTCCTCACCGGCACCGACGAGCACGGCCAGAAGATTCTGCGCACGGCGACCGCGAACGGTGTGCATCCGAAGGAGTGGGCAGACCGACTCGTCGAGTCGTCGTGGCGCCCGCTGCTCGACACGATCAACATCTCGAACGACGACTTCATTCGCACGACCGACGAGCGTCACAAAGTCGGCGTTGAGACGTTCCTGCAGCGCCTGCACGACGACGGCCACGTCTACGCGGGCGAGTTTGAGGCGCTGTACTGCGTCGGGTGTGAGGAGTTCAAGCCGAAGAGCGAGATCGTCGACGGCGAGGGTGCGTTCGAGGGCCAGAAGGTCTGCGCGATCCACTCGAAGCCGCTCGAGCTGCTCCAGGAAAAGAACTACTTCTTCAAGATGAGCGCGTTCCAAGATCGCCTGCTCGCCCTCTACGAAGAGCGCCCGGACTTCGTGCAGCCCGCGAGCGCGCGCAACGAGGTCATCGCATTCGTGCAGCAGGGCCTCGAAGACCTGTCGATCTCGCGCACCTCGTTCGACTGGGGCATCCCGATTCCGTGGGACTCGGCGCACGTCACCTACGTGTGGTTCGATGCGCTGCTCAACTACATCACCGCGCGCGGCTACGGGCAGAACCCCGCCGACCCGACGGCGGATCTGAAGCACTGGCCGGCCGTGCAGATCGTCGGCAAGGATATTCTGCGCTTCCACGCTGTGATCTGGCCCGCAATGCTCATGGCCGCTGGCCTCGAGGTGCCCTCGAACGTGTTCGCGCACGGCTGGCTGCTCGTTGGCGGCGAGAAGATGTCGAAGTCGAAGCTCACCGGTATCGCGCCGAACGAGATCACCGACACCTTTGGCGCCGACGCGTTCCGCTACTACTTCATGCGCGCCGTGTCGTTCGGCCACGACGGCTCGTTCAGCTGGGAAGACCTCGCAGCCCGCTACCAGGCAGAGCTTGCGAACGGCTTCGGCAACCTCGCGAGCCGCCTGCTCGCGATGAACGTCAAGTACTTTGACGGTGTCGTCCCTGCCGCGGGGGCCGAGGAGCCGGCTGACGCCGCGATTCGCGAGCTCGCCGCGAAGGCCGCTGCCGACGCAGACGCGCACATCGAGGCGTTCGCGATCCACGAGGCGCTCGCTTCGATCTGGGAGCTCGTCGACGCGCTGAACGGCTACATCACCGAGCAGCAGCCGTGGGTGCTCGCAAAGGATGAGACCCAGCGTGAGCGCCTCGGCACCGTGCTGTACACGGTGTCGGAGGGGCTTCGCGTGCTCGCCGAGCTGCTGCACCCCGTGATCCCTGAGTCGACGGGCAAGCTCTGGGCTGCGCTCGGCGCTGAGGAGAGCCTCGGCGCGCTCGCCGCCCAGTCGATTCGTGAGGCTGGCACGTGGGGCCGTCTTCCGGCTGGCGCGACCCAGCACCCGCTGCCCGTGCTCTTCCCCCGGATCGAGACCGAGGGCGACGGTAAGTGAGCCCCGCAGCTGAGGGGGCGGCGCCCTCGCAGACTCCCGCGGGCGGGATCCGCAAGCGGCGAGAGGCGCCCGAGGGGCCAGGGAAGCAGACGCGTGACCTAACGCGCCCCGCGAGCCCTGAGCCGCTGCCGTTCCCGCTCTACGACAACCACACGCACCTCGAGTTCGAGGACGGCGTCACTCAGCTCGACCCACTCGATTCGCTCGCGCGCGCCGAGGCTGTTGGCGTGCGCGGCGTCGTCCAGGTCGGCACCGACCTGGAGACGAGCCGCTGGAGCGCCGAGTTCGCGGCGAACGACGCGCGCGTCCTCGCCGCTGTCGCCCTGCACCCGAACGAAGCGCCGCGGCTCGCCGCAGCAGGCACCCTCTCCGAACATCTCTCGGAGATCGCCAGGCTTGCGACCCAGCCGCGCGTGCGCGCGGTCGGGGAGACCGGCCTTGACTTCTTCCGCACGGGTGAGGAGGGGCGTGAAGCGCAGTACGAATCGTTCGAGACTCACATTGAGATCGCAAAGGCTAACGGCATCGCCCTGCAGATCCACGATCGCGACGCGCACGACGAGGTCGTCGCGACGCTCACCCGCGTCGGCGCCCCCGAGCGCACGGTGTTCCACTGCTTCTCGGGTGACGCGGCTCTCGCGAAGATCTGCAACGAGCGCGGCTGGTATATGTCGTTTGCTGGCACCATGACGTTTAAGAACGCGCCGGCGCTCCGCGAAGCCCTCGAGGTCGCGAGGCCCGAACTCGTGCTCGTCGAAACTGACGCACCGTTCCTCACGCCCGAGCCGCTGCGTGGTCGCCCGAACGCGCCCTATCTCATGCCGCACACGGTGCGTCGCCTCGCAGAGGTTCAGGGCCTGCCATTGGAAGACGTCTGCCGCCAGCTGGCAGCCAACACCGAGCGCGTGTACGGCACGTGGGAGATGGATACCGATGAGTAGCGCGCTGCTCGGCCCCGTCGAGGTCCGCGAACTCGCGGAACGGCTCGACGTCTCGCCGACGAAGAAGCTGGGCCAGAACTTCGTGATCGACCCGAACACCGTGCGCAAGATTGTACGCCTCGCGGGCGTCGGCGCGGAGACGGCGGTCATCGAGATCGGCCCCGGTCTCGGCTCATTGACGCTCGGGATCACCGAGGCTGGCGCCGACGTCACCGCGATCGAGATTGACTCCCGCCTGGCGGCCGAGCTGCCGAACACCATCCGCGCTATGCAGCCCGAGGCCGCGGAGCGGTTCCGCGTGATCCACACCGACGCGCTCGATCTCGCCGCCTCGCACCTCGCGGGCCTCCCCGCTCAGCCGACGGCGCTCGTAGCGAACCTCCCGTACAACGTGTCGGTGCCTATCCTGATGCACCTGCTTGAGCTCATCCCGACGCTCGATCGCGGGCTGGTGATGGTGCAGGCTGAGGTCGGCTACCGGATCGCCGCTGGGCCCGGCTCGAAGGAGTACGGCGCGCCGAGCGCGAAGGCGACCTGGTACGGCGAGTGGGGGATCGCGGGAACGGTGAGCCGCCGCATCTTCTGGCCCGTGCCCGGCGTCGACTCGGTGCTCGTCTCGTACGAGCGACGCGCCGAGCCCATCGGAACTGAGGCGGAGCGGGTGCTCACGTTTGAGCTCGTGAACGCGGCGTTCGCGCAGCGTCGCAAGATGATCAGGCAGGCCCTCCAGCCCGTACTCGGGGCCGAACACGCCGTCGCGATCATCGAGCGGGCGGGTATCGCTCCGACAGCGCGCGCAGAGCAGCTGCACATCACCGACTTCCTCGCGATCGCGCGGTCACGCGCGGCCTCAGACTTGCGCTAGCGTAGGAACCATGCGGAGCGACCAGCGAAGATCGATCACCGTGCGAGCGCCCGGTAAGATCAACGTCTACTTTCGCGTTGGCGCGCTCCAAGATGACGGCTATCACGAGGTCGCCTCGCTCTACCAGGCCGTCTCGCTGTTCGAGGAAGTGACGGCGACCGAGTCTGACACGTTCTCGCTGCGGTTCGGTGGCCCCATCGAGACTGCGGGGCTCCCGACAGATGACACGAACCTCGCTATCCGGGCGGCGAAGCTGCTCGCGGCCCACACGGGCTACCAGGGCGGAGTCGACCTCACCGTGCTCAAGCGCGTGCCCATCGCGGGCGGCATGGGCGGCGGGTCAGCCGATGCTGCCGCGACCCTCCTCGCCTGCGACGAACTGTGGTGCACTGGGGTCGGGCGCTCGGGGCTTGCTTCGCTCGCCGCCGAGCTCGGCGCTGACGTGCCGTTCGCGCTCGAGGGCGGCACTGCCGTCGGAACCGGGCGCGGCGACGAACTGAGCCAGGCGCTCGCGAAGGGCACCTTCCACTGGGTGCTCGCCCTGTCTGACGGCGGGCTGAGCACGCCAGAGGTCTACAGCATGCTCGACCGGCACCGCGACGACCACGCGAACGAGCTCGGCGAGCAGCCCGAGTACGTGAAGGTTGAGACCGCCGTGCTCCAGGCCGTGCGCGTCGGGGACGCTGAGTCGCTCGCCGACTCGATGCACAACGACCTACAGGCGGCCGCGCTGCGGCTCGCGCCAGAGCTCACGAAGCTCCTCGAACTCGGGGAATCGCGCGGCGCGCTCGCCGGTATCGTCTCCGGATCAGGGCCGACCGTCGCCTTCCTCGTGGAGAACGCGCAGGAGGCCTCCGAGCTGAAATCTGTGCTGATGCGGGCCGGCGTGAGCGCCCTCACCGTCACAGGCCCCGTGCACGGCGCGCGCGTGATCGAAGGCTAAAAACTTTGCCCTGCTCTGTGGAATAGTTTCGGTAGTGCGGGGGTTGCACGGGACGTGAGTAATACGATCCGCATTGACATTTGGTCAGACATCGCCTGCCCCTGGTGCTACATCGGGGCGAATCGCTTCCGTAAGGCCGTCGAGCAGTTCCGCACCGACAACCCCGAGGTTGAGTTCGAGATCGAGGGTCACAGCTACGAGCTCGCCCCTGACACTCCGCTGAACTTCGAGGGCAGCGAGATCGACTTCCTCGTCAAGCACAAGGGCATGCCGCGCGAGCAGGTCGAAGACATGCTCGGGCAGATGACCGCGATGGCCGCGGCCGAGGGCATCACCTTCGACTTCGATAAGGTCGCGCACTCGAACACCGCGGCCGCGCACCGCGTGCTGCACCTCGCGAAAGAGCAGGGTATCTACGACGAGGTGCTCGCGCGCCTCTTCAAGGCCTACTTCGAGGAGGGCGTCAACGTCGGCGACCCCGAGCAGATCGCCAAGGTCGTCGACGAGGTCGGGCTCGACCCCGATGAGGTTCGCGACGCGTTCGAGGATGAGGGCTTCGGCGAGGCCGTCGAGAGCGACATCACCCGAGCGCGGATGCTCGGTGTGACCGGCGTGCCGTTCTACCTCATCAACGAGAAGTACGGTGTCTCTGGCGCCCAGCAGCCCGAGATGTTCGTGAGTGCGTTCGAGCAGGTGCTCACCCTCGAGGCCGAGGCGAACTCGGCTGACTGAGCCTCCACTGAGAGATCAGTGGACGGGCGGCCCGTCAGCGGGGCGCCGAACTAGAATTCACGTAGGAGAGGATCCCATATGAGCGACACCACAACCGAGAAGACCGAGACCCCTGACCAGGTCGAGCTGAACACCGACGCGAGTATCGCGGGGGCCGCGGCGTTCGCGGGCGCCGAGACCGCAGAGATTCTGAACCTGCTCGGCGACAGCTCCACGGGAGGCTCGTGCTGCGGCGGAAGCTGCTGCATGCCTGGCGAGGGCTAAGGATTCACAGATCTTGGCGGCGTGCCCTTCGGGGTGCGCCGCCTTTTGTTTCGCTGGCACCGGCGCAGCGTATGTCATCGACTCTTGCAATGCAGAAAGCCCCGGAGTTTGGCATTACTAGGGCCGATCGCAGACGCTGCGGCTGAGCCAGACCGGGGCTTGCGTCAGCGCAGGGCCCCTACGGCCGCGCATCGCAGTTCGGAGTGGCTGGCTCGCCCGCGGCCCGGGCAAGCGTCCACTCGACGAGCTGCGGCGTCAAAGGCGACTCGGCGGCGACAAGTGTCAGGTGGTCGAGCCCCGCAAACTCCCGGTAGTCGAGCTCGGCGCCGGCCTCGCAGCGCTCCTCGACCCACCGCTGCTGCTGCTCTGGCCGCACGAGCGGATCGGCGGATCCCTGCGCGACGAGCACCGGGGCCGGGAACGGCCCGACGGGAGTCTGTGCCCGAAGCAGGTCGCCGAACTTGCCGTCGAGCAGGCTGTCGGGGAAGATTTGGTTCGGCACCTGCGTGCCGTGCAGGATCGCGCCAAGCACGTCCTTCCCGTTGAAACACAGGTTCTGGATCTTCTCGACCCCCCGCGCCGACCCCGGCGTGAGCTGAGACTCGAGGTTGAGCTGCGGGTAGAGCTCGCTCCAAGTCGCCGCGATGTAGGCCGACACGGTCTTGCCGACGGCGTCGTTCTTGTTCACCTCGGCCAGGCCGAAGAGGTCAGCGGCCGGCGCGAACGCGGCGACGCCCTGCACGGTCACATCGGGGGCGTAGGTTTCAGCGAGCTGCCCCGTCCAGAGTGCGCCCTGGCCGCCCTGTGAGTGACCCCACACCACCGTTTCGCTTGAGACTGCAACCTCCGAGAATTCGCGGGCGGCGCGGGCCGCGTCGAGCACGTTGCGAGCCTCGGCTTCGCCAATGAGATAGGGGTGGGCGCCGGCTGTGCCGAGGCCGACGTAATCCGACGTGACCGCGGCCCAACCGCTATCGACGACGAGTTGCTCGAGAGCCGCCCCGGCGCCGTCTGCGAACGGGGTCGCGCTCAGCGACGGAGCGCACTTTGCGGCCACGCCGGTCGTGCCGTGAGCGACGGAGAGAAGCGGCAGCGGCTCGTCGCCCCGGGTCTTCGGCGCGACAATCGTGCCGCTTGAGATCGCGGGAGACCCGTCGACGTTGGTCGTGGTGTACAGGATCCGCCAGGCGTCGGCGCCCCTCGGTACGCCCTCGCGCAGCGGCTCCGAACGGATGAGCTTACCGGGCTCAGCGGGCACATGCGCAGGCGCGGCGTAGAACTCGCCCGGCTGGGGGAGCGGCACCCCGCCGAGCGCCCAGTTCGAGCCAAGCGCGACGGCCACGGCAAGAAGCAGGGCGAGGCTCGCCCCGATGGTCCGCGACCAGCGTGCAACCCTGCCCCGTGGCCGCTCCGGGTCGCGGCCGCGGCTGTACAGCGCCGCCAGAACCAGTTGCAGCCCGAAGAAGACGAACCACGCGCCCACGCCGAGCCTGAAGAATGTGAGCGTCAGCACGGGCCAGGCCAGCGCGACGACGCCGAAGACGATGCTCGCGAGCGCGATGATCGCGCTCGTTGCGCGCTGGTCGCCTCCGTGCCGAATCACCTGGACAGTCTGCAAGACACCGTGCCCGATGAGTGAGGCGCCGACGATGAACGAGATCCACGGGGCACCGCCAGCCGGCCAGGCCGCGATGATCGCTCCGAGTACGAACAGCACCGCGCCGAAGAGACGCGCTGACGCCCTGGTGAAACCGTCGAGCGTTGGCAGCAGGGCGGCCGCGATGCCAGCGAGCGCCAGCCCAGCCCCGGTGACCACCGCGATCTGGTGCGTCGATAGTGGGGCAAGCACGAGCAGCACGCCGAGCGCGACACCGGCGACTCCAATGAGCGCACGCACCGGCCCGGCGAATGAAGACAGTGCGACGGTGATCGTGGATTTCAGCGGCACTTCGTTGCCCTCACATGGCTCGGCGTCGCCCCGGGGTGAGCAGGCAAGACGTTCGGTATGACGCGTTCAGAATACCGCTCGGCGAGGGCCTCCACGACCTTCGGGTCGCTGCTTTCGACGAGTAGTTCGATGGTTGCCCCGGCGACGCACAGCATCCCTCGGCCGAGCCCTGACGCCCCGGCGCACAGGCCAGTCGACTATTCTCGATAGGTACTCCTTCCGACGCGCGCCGCGTATCGGGCGGCGACGCCCGTGGCGATCGACTGCGTCGGGGGATCCACGCGACTATTGAGGCAGGTATGGCGCATATTCTCGGGGCTGAGGCCCTGCATCTTGAGGTGCCCACAAAGACGGTGTTCGACTCGGTGACGCTCGGCGTCGACGAAGGGGATCGCATCGGCATCGTCGGTCGTAACGGCGACGGTAAGTCGTCCCTGCTCATGATGCTCGCCGGGCGGCGCGAGCCCGACTCGGGCCGCGTCACTTACCGTGGCGGCACCACAATCGGGGTACTCGACCAGGCCGATCAGTTCGATGATGGCGAAACCGTTGGCAACGCGATCGTCGGCGACACCCCCGAGTACGAGTGGGCGGGTGACCCGAAGGTGCGCGAGGTCATCGCGGGCCTCGTTTCTGACCTGCCGTGGGAGGCTGAGCTCGAATCGCTCTCGGGTGGCCAGCGCCGCCGCGTCGCCCTCGCCCGCCTGCTCGTCGGCGACTGGGACGTGCTGTTTCTCGACGAGCCGACGAACCACCTCGATGTCGAGGCCGTCGCCTGGCTCGCCGACCACCTGAAACGTCGCTGGCCGAACGGGCAGGGCGCGCTGCTCGTCGTCACGCACGACCGGTGGTTCCTCGACGAGGTCTGCACCGCGACCTGGGAGGTTCACGACCGCATCGTCGAGCCCTTCGAGGGCGGGTACGCCGCCTACATCCTGCAGCGTGTCGAGCGCGACCGGCAGGCAGCTGTCATCGAGCAGAAGCGTCAGAACCTCGCGCGCAAGGAGCTCGCGTGGCTCAGGCGTGGCGCGCCCGCGCGCACGGCGAAGCCGAAGTTCAGGATCGACGCCGCGAACGAGCTCATCGCCGATGTCCCCGAGATCCGTGACAAGGTGTCACTGCAGTCGATGGCCGTCTCACGCCTCGGCAAGGAGGTCGTGAATATTCTCGATGTCGGCGTCTCGTACACCGACCCTGTTTCGGGGGAACCCCGCGAAGTGCTGCAGGATGTTGAGTGGCGCATCGCCCCGGGCGAGCGCACCGGCATTCTCGGTGTGAACGGCGCGGGTAAATCGACGCTACTGGGGCTCATCTCGGGCGCGGTTGAGCCGACGAGCGGCATCGTGAAGACCGGCAAGACCGTGAAGGTCGCGCAGCTCACGCAGCGCCTCGACGAGCTCGAGGCGCACCTGAACGAGCCGGTGCGTGTCGTCATTGGGCGGCTGCGCACGAGCTTCACAGTCGGCTCCGGATCGAAGTCGCAAGACCTCACTCCGGGGCAGTTGCTCGAGCGAATGGGTTTCACGAGTGCGCAGCTGTCGACGCCCGTGAAAGATCTCTCGGGCGGTCAGAAGCGGCGACTGCAGCTGCTCCTGATCCTGCTCGATCAGCCGAACGTGCTCATCCTCGATGAGCCGACGAACGACCTCGACACCGACATGCTCGCGGCGATGGAAGACCTGCTCGACTCGTGGCCGGGCACGCTCATCGTGGTGTCGCACGACCGGTACTTCCTTGAGCGCGTCACGGATCAGCAGTATGCGATCCTCGACAAGCAGCTCAGGCACCTCCCGAACGGCGTCGACGAGTACCTCAAGCTGCGCCAGGCCGAGGAACGAGCGAAGGAGGCCGCTGCCGCGGGCGGTGGAGCGAAGCAGACCGCCCCCTCCGCTGGGGCGCAGGCCTCGAAGACGGCCCAGTCAGCGCAACCGAAGCTCTCGGGGCGCGAGCTGCGCGATGCCCAGAAGGAGCTGGCGTCGGTGGAGCGCAAGATGGAGAGGATGCAGGGCGATATCGCGAAGTCGCGCGATGGGCTCGCCAACCTCGATCAGTCGGACTTTGGGCTGCTGAACGCCGAGATGGCGAAGATCACCGCGCTTGAGGCGGAGGTCGAGGGGCTCGAGGAGCGCTGGCTGGAGCTCTCGGAGGCCCTCGGGTAAGACACCGGCACTCGGTCCGCGGCACGAGCCTAACTCTGGCTTGCCAGGCGCCCGGCCGACTCGATGGCGTACGGGATGAGCAGATCAAGGTTTCGCAGCAACTGGCCGACGTCGGCTGGGTCGACGGAGACGTACGTGCCGATCCTGAGCTGATTGCGCCCGACCCCGCTGTACCCGTCGGTGTCGAGGATTCCCGCGCTTCGGAGGAGCGCCGTGAGTGTCTGGACGTCGGCGCGCGGGTCGACCTCGATGGTCACGTTTGTTGGTGAACGGAGCGCCGGGTTCGTGACGTACGGCGCCGCGTACTCGCTGCGCTCCGCCCACTCGTAGATCTCTGTGGAGAGTGAGCGGGTGCGCCCGGCTGCCCAGGCGAGGCCGCCGCGCTCAAGGATCCAGCCGAGCTGGCTGTCAAGCAGCATGAGAGTCACGAGCGCTGGAGTGTTTAGGGTTTGCCGTTTGCGCGACTGCTCGATGGCGAGGTGGAGGTTCAGAAACTCTGGGATGTATCGACCCGATGCCGCTATCCGGCCCGCTCGCTCGATCGCCGCGGGCGAGAGCAGCGAGAGCCAGACGCCCGCTTCAGAGCCAAGGTTCTTCTGCGGCGCAAAATAGTAGACGTCGGCGTTTCGAGCGTCGAACTCGGCACCGCCCGCCGCGCTCGTCGCGTCGATGAGCGTGATGGCGCTATCAGCGGTCCCCACGCGCCGAACGGGTGCGAGCACCCCTGTAGACGTCTCGTTCTGGGGCCACGCGTACGTATCGATACCCTCAGCGTGTTCGGCGAGTACGAGCTCGCCGTGCGGGGCGGTGCGCACGTCTGGCGGTGTGAGCCAGGGCGCCGCCGCGGCCCGCGCGAAGCGGTTGCCGAAGACGCCGAAATCGAGGCACTGGGCCCGCTGATCAATGAGCGAGAACGCGGCGAGGTCCCAGAACGCCGTCGAGCCACCGTTGCCGAGGACGACTTCGTACCCGTCGGGGGCGTCGAAGAGTTCGCGTAGCTGCTCCTGAATGCGACCGACCAGCCGCTTTGCGGGCTCTTGCCGATGAGAGGTGCCCAACACGCGATGCGGGTCGGCCGCGAGCTGCCCGAGCTGAGCGGGCCGGATCTTGGCCGGGCCGCTTCCGAATCGTCCGTCGCCCAGCGGGTAACGCGGGAGTGCGCGTGGGTATGTGAGATCCATGTCTGGGTGTCCCTTCGCGGTGGCAGGGGGTGAAAACTCACCCTGAGTTCTTTTGTCCTATGACAAAGTGTAGCATTGGCATAACGCTACGATCCGGCGCGAGCGCGCCGAGTGGGGACGAAGGACAATGACAGCACTTGGCGCAGCACCGACCCTCCCAGCGACGGGCGCCGTGCCCGAGGCGACGGAGACGCCGCTGTGGGTGGGCGGCTCGGCCGAGACTTCCCGGTTCTCGGCGCCCGAATCGCCGCTCGTGAAGCACGCCATCGAGGTGCGCGCCGCACTCCGCGAAGCAACGCGGGTTCTCCGGGCTGACTGGCTGCACTACTACGGGGAAGAACTAGGCCGCTCCGCGGCCCGCGCAAAACAGGAACAGGGGAGCGCCCGAGTCGAATCGCGCACCCCATCCGAGCTCGACGCCGACGCGTCGATCGCGCACGGGCTCGCTCGCGTGCGCGAACTCTCTGAGCAGTGGGAGCAGCTGCTCGCTGACCCCGAGGCGGCACGGGCGCTCGCCGCAGCGAGTACCGCACGCGCACGGGCGCTGCGCCGGGCGATTGCACTGGTACGAACGGTCGATGGTGTCGAGGGCGACGGGCGTGCCGAATCCCTCGTGCGGCACGCGGCCAGGCGTTCGCGGTCGCTCACACGCGTGGAACAGGCAACAATTGCAGCGTCGGGGGAGCGCGTGCCAGCAGGCGGGGCTTCGGCGGCCTTAGCCCCACAGGCAACGCAGGAGCTAGACGCGGAGCCCGATGCGGTGCCCGATGCAGTGCTTGACGCAGTTCTCCAGATTCGTATCAGACAGGCCCGACGGGAGCTTGAGACCGGACTCATGCTGAACGCGCAGATGCGTGAGCTGATCGCGGCGGCGACGCCCGCGGTGCTCACCGGCGCACCGATCCTGCTGATCGGCGAAACTGGCGGTGCCAAGACCGCCCTCGCCGAGCACCTCGCCGGGCTGGGTGGCGAGGCCCACGAGTTCGTCTCGGGGTACGGCGACATTACGGGAGCTCAGATCATCGGGGCACACGAGCTTCGGGCGTCGGGCGGCGCGACGGTGACTGAGTTCGCGCCGGGCCCGCTGCTGCGCGCGATGCAGCGCGGCGTGCCCATCATCCTCGACGAGATCAACGCGATGCCGCCCGAATTTCTCAAGCGCCTGAACCGGATTTTGCAGTTGCGCCCGGGAGCACGGTTCGCGGTGCAGGAGCAACCGGGGCTGACCATCGAGATCGCCAGCGGGTTCGTTGTGCTCGCGACGGCCAACGAGTACGCGCCCCACAGGTACCGCGGCATTGAACCGCTGAGCGCAGAGCTCGTCAACCGATTCGGGTCGGGGACCTTCAGGGTGCACTACCCGGATGCGGAGGGCGACATTTCCGACGTCCCCGCCGAGAATTTGCTGCTCGCTGCCGCGGTGGTGTCTGCCCCAGACGGTTCGTTACCGCAGGGACTCGGCATCGCCGATCTCACCCCGCTCGCACGCGCGGCCTTCATAAGCCAGCAGGTGTTCGTCGGGAGCCCCGACGCGGCACTGGAGCGCTACCGCGGCACCGAACGCGAGTTCGACGATGAGCCGGGCCTCGCAGAGACCGTCATCGCGCCCCGCACGCTCGCCGCTGTGCTCGAAGGGGTGATGCTGCAGGGCGGGGCGACGGCGCTCACGGGCGCACTCGAGCGGTTCACGGCCGGGGTGATGCACGCTGCTGATAGGGCGGTGCTCAGGCTGATTCTCGCCGGGCAGGGCCTTCTCCCGTGAGCGGAGACGGACACGGGGGGAACGCCGGTCGCGGCGAAGCGGCGGAGATCGACGACGAGCTCGCGGCGGCGGGCCGGCTTCTCGGGATGCGCGTCACCACCCTCGCGGGTGAGGAGTGGCGCTTCGAAGGCGAGTGCCTTGCCGTGGGCCGCGATTACTTCACGCGGCGCGGGCATGGAGTCGACGCGGCGGTCGCGCTGACGCTGCGTGAACTCTGGTTCGTCACGGGCGCGGGCCACTCCCCGGCACGCGAGAATCGGCGCGCGCGAGTGCTCGCAGCTCGCCCCGATCTCCACACGCTCATGGTGACTCTCGACAGGGTGCAGGCGCAGCGCGCGCTGCTTGAGGCGCTGCCGGGATTCGGGCGGCAACTCCTCGGGGCGGTTCGCCGCGAAATCCCTGAGGTGCTCGCCAGCTGGCCACCCAGCGCGCAGTGGCTGGGGCTCTTGCAGCGCGCCTCGCTGGGGCTGACCGCGCAGGTGGACGAGGTCGTCGGGCAGCTGTTCACCCCCGTAACCCGCGCCGCGCTCAACGGGACGGGAGCGGCCGACCCCGTCGACGGCCTCGACCGCCTGCTCGCTGCCGCGGCGCCCGCGTATGAGGCGCTCGCCGCGGGCAGTGGTCTGAGCGACGCCCCAGGTGGCGGTGCCGGCCCGCGGCAGGAGGAGCAGGCAGGGGTGGAGGGGATCGGCGACCTGGGAGACGCCGGCGCGACGGGTGACGACGCAGGCGGCGCGACGAACGCGGATCCGGATCGCGCGAACGCGGACGCGCCGGGCGCCGAGGGCGACCTCGACCGACGGGATCCTGCGGACTCTTCGCCAGCGGATGCGGCCGAGCCTGGCTCCCTCGTGGAAACCGATTCCGGTCGCACCCCATCAGTGCTGAGCGACACGCCGCTGCCCACTCAACGCCCCTCGGTCACGCCGCCGGGCGGCGGTTCGAACATGCGGGCAGAGGCGGCCGAAACAGCAGCGCCCGGCCCGTCAGAAGTCGAGGCGGGAGGCGGCTGGCCGCGCGGCAGTGAGGCAGCGCTCGCGGAATACAGGCACCGCCTCGGCGCCTACCGCCGGGAGGTTCGAGCCGTCGGGGAAGTATGGCGGCGCCTGCTGCGGGAGAGCCTGCGGGTCACCCAACGCGAGACGCGCCTCGCCGGGCCCGAGCCGGGGTTGCTCCACACCGGTCGCCTGGCCGCGACGGTTGCGGAAGCCCGCGGCGGCGACCCCCGCCCGAACGCCTACCGGGCGCGCAAGCCGGCGACCGTGAGCGGGCCCGGCCTCGGGCGGACCGACACCGTGCTCGTGCTCGACAGGTCGGGGTCGATGCGGGGTCAGGCCGCGCAATTGTCGGCAGATGCGGCGATGGTCTTTCTCGAGGCACTCGCGGGCGCCGAGAGAGAGCTCCGTGAGCTTGAAACCCGATACCCCAGCGGGGAGCCGAGCGCCGTGCGCTCAGGCCTTGTCGTGTTCGATAGCACCGCGACGCTGGTCAAGCGCTGCGGTGAGCGGCTCACCGACACCCACCGGACGGCCCTGCGCGAAGCGATGGCGGCGGCGGAGGGCGAGACGCACCCGGTTCCCGCTATCGAGCTCGCGGTGCGTGAACTGTTGACCGCCCAGCGGCCCGCGGGGGTGACGCAACGGCGGGTGCTCGTGTTCGTGAGCGACGGCGGGTTCGCGAGTAGCCCGGAGCGCGTTGAGGGTCGTGCGCTTGCCCGCGAGCTCGCGAGGGCTCGAGCGGCGGGGATCGAGGTGTGCGGGGTCGCGATCGGTGCGACTGGCGGCATGGGCCTCTTTCGCCCCGAACTCACCTCGATCGGATCGATGCGGGAACTCCCCGCCGCGCTCGCGCAGTTGCTCGGCGACCAGGCGCGCTTGGCGCTGCCAGGTTAGGGTGGCTCGGCTCAGAAACTTGACCTAGAAAACGGTGCGGGCACCGACGTGGCTGCCACGGTCGGACCGAGCTCTGGTGCTGATGCGGATCGTGCCGGTGGAGCTGTCGAAAGTGTGCCTCGCCGCGAGCGCGCGGTCGGGGAGCGCCCCGGCAAGCCAGGTGAAGGTGCGCCCGTCAACGAGCGGAGCTGTCAGCGAGCGTTGCCTGGCCTGTAGCGCCAGCATCTCAGGAAGGGTCGGCCAGTTTGCGAGGGCCACGCCCTGCTCCGAGGGAGTCGCCGCTGGGCTCGAAGGCGCTGTGCTCACGGGGGTGGGGCTCGCGGCGGCCGAGACCCAGCGGAGGGTCCAGGTGACTGTGCCGTGGACGCTCGAAGTCCGCACAGTCGGAACTGCTGACGTGCGCGGCGACCGATCCAAGGCCGAGAACCAGCGCAGCACCTCGGTGGCGCACTCGATGGGTGGGATCACGCCGTCTGCCGCAGCCACCCGCAGCCATGCCGAGGCGCCAAGCCCGTGCGGCGCGATGACCGGGACGAGCTCGTCCGCTACCGCGTGGTCGGCAGCGGGCTCGTTCGCTCCCAGCGCGAAGAACGCCTCGAAGGGAGGCGCGGTGACCTCGAGCGAGCTTGCGAGCGCGTCGAAGGCGGATCGTGTCTCGGCATAGCGCTCGCTGAGCCCTGACGAGGGCGTCGTCTGGAACCCAGCGCCGAGGGCGCCGGCCCTGAGATCTCGCACCCGCGCACCAAGTTCGACTTCGGCCTCAGAGCGCTCGACTGCCCGCGACGAGAGGCCCGCCGCTGCCGCCTCCCGCGCGACGAGGGCGAAGCGAGCCGCCCGGTCGCTACCTGCCACGGTTCACCGCCCCGACTGTCGGAAGCGGAGCCCGGCCGCTGGGGAGGGTGGGGAGACGCCGGAGCCACGCGCGCAGCACAGCTCTACCCGCAGACGCGAGCGCGGTGCCGTACTCGGAGGCCTGGGCGCGGATCACGCCGGGGTCGATGCCCGCCGTGCGGAGCTCGACGGCGTGCCCGATGAGCCACTCTTCGATGGCGGCGTGGTCAGCTTCGACGTGGAACTGCAGGCCGAGCACGTGCTCGCCATGTGCGAAGGCCTGCACGGGTGTCGCTGACGTCTGCGCGAGTCGCCGCGCTCCCGGGGGTAAACTCGCGTGGTCCCCATGCCAGTGCAGCACCGAGAGGTGTGCAAGCGGCGCGAGCACGCTGCGCACGCCCGCCTCCGTCAGTGTCAGCGGGGCATAGCCGATCTCGGGGGAGCGCAGCGTCTCAACCGTCGCGCCCAGTGCCTCAGCGATGAGTTGAGCCCCGAGACAGATGCCGAGCAGCGGCCGCCCAAGCTCGAGCCACTTGCGAATGAGACGTTTCTCTTCGTGAAGAAAGGGGTACGTCGCCGTCTCTGCCACGCCGATCGGGCCGCCGAGCACGGCGAGGAGCGCGCCGTCGGCGAGCGCGCTGAGATGAAGCTGGTCGAGGCCAGCAAAGCGCACCCTGACGTCGTACCCAAGCTCGGTGAGCACAGCGTGGAGCGTGCCGGGCCCCTCGAACGCGACGTGTTGAACCACGTATGCGATCGGCGGGCGCGCCGGCCGTTCCTCCTCGGCCGCAGGGTCGCCGGCCAAAAGTTGCATTGTCATAGGACAAACAGTAGCATGGGTGGTGTCGTCGAGCTGGATCGGCGGCTCAGGTGGGGTGACCGAGTGGTGAGGTAGCAGCCCGCAAGGCTGCGAACGCAGGTTCGACTCCTGCCCCCACCTCAAGTGCGCACCGGCGCGTCAGATCTGAAAAGCGGGCAGCGGGGTGACGCTACCCGCCGAGGCTTCATCCGCGACGCTCTCTGAGGCGCCGAGCTGCTCAAGGGCCGCGTAGAGGTCGCGCCCGAGTAGAACCAGCGAGTTGAGGCCGGTCGACAACCACACAGGGAATTCTCCGCCGGGGGTGCGCGCTGAGACGTCCCAGAGCAGCGCGTCACCGTTCTCGCTCCAGGCGAACACCTCAAGTGTCTCCGTGACTTCCCATGTGCCGTCGGGTTCGATAATCCAATCGAATCCCTCCGCTTGGCCGTCGTGGTAGACGGCGCGGAACCTGTCGGTGAGGCGCTCGGCGCGGCTCCGCCCGTCGGCGAAGCCGTCGCGCACCGGCGGGTAGATCAGCCAGAGCCCAAATGTGCGCCCCCACCCGTACTGCTCAACGAATGTGCGGTACGACGGCGGGTATCCGCCCCCATCCGCGAACCGGTGCGTTGCGAGCGCGCCCGTATCGATGTGCGACGTGGTTGGGGTGGCGGCCGTTTTGTACGCGTAGGGGAGGCCGGCGCTGGGGTGATTGGGCTGTTCATCGTGCGACATCCACCAATACTGTCAGCCGTCGATGTGCTGAGTGCACGATCTGCACGCAACGTTCGCGCATTTGTCGCGTCCGTGCCAGACTTGCGCAGAGAACCACAGCACAAAGGAGTAGCTATGACACTGGCAGGGAAGACGATCCTTATGTCTGGCGGCAGCCGGGGAATCGGTCTTGCGATCGCGCTGCGAGCCGCGGCCGACGGCGCAAACGTCGCGATGCTCGCGAAGACGGATACCCCGCACCCGAAGCTCGCTGGGACGATCCACACGGCCGCAGACGAGATCCGCGCAGCTGGCGGCAACGCGCTTGCGATCGTGGGCGACGTGCGCAGCGACGACGATATCGCATCGGCGGTCGAGCAAGCGCGTGCCGAGTTTGGCGGGATCGACATCGTCGTGAACAACGCGAGCGTCATTGACCTGTCGGGCACGCTCGACCTGAACCCGAAGAAGTACGACCTCATGCAAGACGTGAACGTGCGCGGTACTTTCATGCTCTCCCGCGCGGCGCTCCCGCTGCTCCAGCAGGCCGAGAACCCACACATTCTGTCGCTCTCACCGCCCCTAAACCTCGACCCCAAGTGGCTCGGCGCCCACACGGGTTACACGCTCGCGAAGTACGGCATGACAATGGCGACGCTTGGCATGGCCGCTGAATTTGCGAAGTCTGGTGTCGCGGCGAACACGCTGTGGCCGGCGACAACCGTCGCGACCGCTGCAGTGCAGAACCTGCTCGGCGGTGACCAAGTGATGGCCGCGAGCCGCACGCCCGCGGTGTACGCTGACGCTGCGTACGCGGTGCTCACGAAGCCCGCGGCAGAGTACACCGGCCAGTCCCTCATCGCTGAAGACGTGCTGCGCGGCGAGGGCATCACTGATTTCTCGGGCTACGCGGCGGTGCCGGGTACTCCGGACAGCGCGCTGCGCCCTGACATCTTCCTGGACTAGGGTTCCGTTGCCGGGGTAGCGGTACTAGCGTTGGCACATGGTCAACTATCGCTACCTCGGAAACAGCGGCCTTAAGGTCTCGGAGATCACCTACGGCAACTGGATCACCCACGCCTCGCAGGTCGCTGACGAAGCAGCAACGAAGACTGTGCACGCGGCGCTTGACGCGGGAATTACGACATTCGACACCGCCGACACGTACGCGAACCAGGCCGCCGAGGTCGTGCTCGGCAAAGCGCTCGCCGGCCAGCGTCGCGAAGGGCTCGAGATCTTCACGAAGTGCTACTTCCCGGTCGGCGCCAAGGGGCCGAACGACACGGGGCTGAGCCGCAAGCATATCTTCGAGTCGATCAATGGCTCGCTGACTCGGCTCGGCACCGACTACGTCGACCTCTACCAGGCGCACCGGTTCGACTACGAGACGCCGCTCGAAGAGACGTTCCAGGCATTCGCCGATATCGTGCGCCAGGGGAAGGCGCTGTACATCGGCGTCTCAGAGTGGACCGCGGAGCATCTTCGCGAAGGCCACGCGCTCGCGAAGCAGCTGGGCATCCAGCTCATCTCGAACCAGCCGCAGTACTCGATGCTCTGGCGCGTGATCGAGGGCAAGGTCGTGCCGGCCTCACAAGAGCTCGGTATTTCGCAGATCGTGTGGTCGCCGATGGCGCAGGGCGTGCTCACCGGAAAGTACCTGCCCGGCCAACCGCTCCCCGCGGGGTCGCGGGCGACCGACGAGCGCAGCGGCGCGAGGTTCATCCGTGACTTCCTCAGGGAAGAACTGCTTGTTGCCGTGCAACGCCTGAAGCCCATCGCTGAGGAAGCGGGGCTCACGATGCCGCAGCTCGCGCTCGCGTGGGTGCTGCAGAACCCGAACGTTGCCGCGGCGCTTGTCGGTGCGTCGCGCCCGGAGCAGCTCGCCGACACCGTGAAGGCCTCGGGCGTCACCCTCGACGCTGCGACCCTTGCCGCCATCGACGAAGCGCTTGGGGACACCGTCTACAGCGACCCAGAAGACACGTATACGGTCTCCCCGAAGACCCGCCTGAGCTAGTCGGTCGCGGTACCGATGGGCACAACGAGCGGGCTGCCGGTTACTGGGTCGGGCACGACGACGCACTCGAGGTCGAAGACATCGCGCACGAGCTCGGGCGTAATTACCTCTCGCGGAGGGCCTTCAGCGACAACCTCGCCGTCGCGCATCGCAATGATGTGGGTCGCGTAGCGCGCCGCGTGGTTGAGGTCGTGGAGCACGGCGACGAGTGTGCGGCCGCTCGCGTGCAGCGCTCGGAACAGTTCAAGG
This sequence comes from Leucobacter sp., assembly GCA_052094845.1. GTDB lineage: Bacteria > Actinomycetota > Actinomycetes > Actinomycetales > Microbacteriaceae > Leucobacter. The sequence goes on from JBQDKK010000001.1 coordinate 69,136, forward strand.
AGCCCGATTTGGTGCGCAATGTCGAGAAACGTCGTCGGTTCATCGAGCAGCAGGATCGGTGTCTCCTGCGCGAGCGCCATGGCGACCCAGACGCGTTGGCGCTGGCCGCCTGAGAGCTCGTCTACAAGCCTCGTCGAGAGTTCTGTCGTACGAGTCGCTTCGAGCGCGTCGGCGACGGCGCGTGCGTCGTCGCTCGACCACTGCCGCACGATCCCCTGGTGCGGGTAGCGGCCGCGAGAGACGAGGTCGGCGACGACGATGCCATCGGGTGAGAGCGACGTTTGCGGCAGCAGCCCCACCTCACGGGCGAACGCCTTCGCTTTCCGCTCATGGATTGCGCGACCATCGAGCACGACCGCCCCTACTGTCGGGCGCAGCAGGCGCGAAAGCGCGCGCAGTAGGGTCGACTTGCCGCAGGCGTTCGGGCCGACGATGACGGTGAACGAATCGTCTGGGATCTCGACGTTCAGGTGCTCCGAGATGACGCGCTTGTCGTAGCCGAGCGTGAGGTCCTTCGCGTGCAACCGGGAGGGGCTGGCTGCGAGCGCAGATTTGAGGGTGTCCATGTGGGGCTTTCTCGTGGGTCGGTGAGTGGGGAGCGGCTAGCGTCGGCGGGTCTCGCGCACGAGCAGCCACACGAAGTAGAGACCGCCGACGGACACGGTGACGATACCGACAGGGAGTTGCATCGGCGCGAAGAGCCGCTGACCGATGAAGTCGCTCACGACGAGCAGCAGTGCGCCCGTCGCGCCGGCGGCGATGACACCGGCTCCCGCCGCTCTCGTGAGCCTCCGGGCAATCTGCGGTGCGACGAGCGCGATGAACGCGATCGGGCCGGCGGAAGCGGTAACCAGCGCAACGAGAGCGACGCCGATGAGGATCGCGGCCAGCCTCACCCCGTCAGGTCGTGACCCGAGGGAACCGGCCGCGTCGTCGCCAAGCTCGAGCACGCGGAGCGCGGGGGAGAGTGCGAGTGCGGGGATGACGAGCGCGAGAAACACCGCGGTGGCGGGGCCGAGCGTCGCCACCGTCAGGCCGTTGAGCGAACCGCTGCCCCAGACCGCGGCGGTGAGCTGCTCACCCTCGCTTGCCCTGAGCATGAGATAGGTGTTGAGCGCGGCGAGCATCGCGGAGACGCCGATGCCGACGATGATGAGCCGGAACCCCTGCACGCCCCGACGGTACGCGAGCGCGAACACGATGAACGCGGTCACGATCCCGCCCACCAGGGCGCCCGTCGCGACCGCAAAGTAGCCGCCGCCCGTCACCAGGAGCACGACGAGTGCGCCCGTGTACGAGCCAGAGGCGAACCCGATGACGTCGGGCGAGCCGAGCGGGTTGCGGGTGAGTGACTGGAAGATTGCGCCGCTCATGCCCAGGGCGACGCCAAAGAGCGCGGCGAGTAGTGCGCGCGGGAGGCGCCACTCGCGGACAACGAGAACGGTGCCGTCATCGGCTGTGCCGAGTACGCCCCCGAAGACCTCTGCGAGGGTGAGGGTGTAGGTGCCCGTCGCGACCGAGGCGACGATGACGGCGCAGGTGAGCACCGAGAGCACCGTCACGATAAGTACGGAGCGCCGCGAGACCCGCCAAGAGAATCGCGCCAGCTCACCGGACAGCGCTGCATAGCCGAAGTTCACGTGGTTACTGGTCACAGGGCGCTCACATTCTTTCTGCGCGCGAGCGCGATGAGTACCGGGGCCCCGAGGAAGGCGGTGACGATGCCGACTTCCAGCTCTTTGGGGGCGAGGACCACTCGTCCGACGACATCAGAGGCCAGAAGAAGCAATGCTGCGCCGAGCGCCGAGAACGGGATGATCCAGCGTTGGTCGGGCCCGGTAAACCAGCGGACGACGTGCGGCACCATCAGCCCGACGAATCCGATCGGGCCTGCCGCGGCGGCGGCGGCGCCAGCGAGCAGGGTGACCGCGACAATGACGAGCACGCGGGTGCGGGCGACGCTCGCGCCGAGCGCAGACGCTGCGTCGTCGCCGAGCGCGATCGCGTTGAGGGGGCGGCCAATGACACAGGAGAGCGCGAGACCCAATGCGATCGGGATCCAGACCGCGCCAAGCGTCGACCAACCCCGGCCCGCGAGCGAGCCCGCGTTCCATCGGAGCAGGTTGTCGAACACGTCGGGGTTCAGCATGACGACAGCCGAGGTGAACCCCGATAGAAGGGCGCCGAGGGCGACGCCGACGAGCGTCAGCCGCACGGGCGTTGCTCCTAGCGATCCGGCTGACCCGAGGGCGTACACCAGCACCGTCACGAGGATCGCGCCTGCGAAACTGAACCACAAGTACTGCGAAATTGCGGTTGCCCCGAAGAACGCGACCCCCACGACCACCGCGAAGCTGCTGCCGGCGCCGACCCCAAGAATGCCTGTGTCAGCGAGCGGGTTGCGGGTGAGCGCCTGGATCAGGGCGCCGGCGACACCGAGCGCTGCCCCGAGAAGCAGGGCGAGTGCGGCGCGGGGCGCCCGCATCTCGGTGACGATGTACGCCTCCTCGCTCCCATCCGGGTGCCAGAGCACCCGCCAGACATCGGTGAGCGCAATCTGACGGGCACCAACCCACATGCTGACGGCGAGCGTGAGCGCGACGAGGAAGATCGCGGCTGTGAGGAAGAGGAACCGCCTACCCGTGGCGCTCACAGCCCGAGCTCGTCGAGTTTCGAATCGTAGCGGTCACGTTTCTCCTCGTCGTCGCCTGGATCATCCCAGATCGCCGCGAGCGCGGCGACGGTGCCCTCGTCGAGCGCATCGTAGCGGCCGAGCCACTCCTCTTGCCTGTCGCGCCAGTACCCGATCACCGCGTAGCGCTTGGGGTCGAGCCCGCGTTCGTGCCGCAGGTAGCGCCTCGCGTCACGGAGTTCTCCGGCCTCGCCAGCGACCCAGACGTAGCAGTCATCGGAGATGGGGAGCGCCCGCAGCGCCTCCGTCATCGCGCTCGGAGCGACGCCATTTCCCCGCCCAACGATCCACTCAATCTGCATGTGCTCGCTCTCGAAGTCGATTCGGTGCGAGGCTTCCGCGATTTCGATCGCCGCGACGGCGTGCACCCCCTCCGGGAGTTGCTCGGCGAGCCGGGAGAGCGCGGGGATACCGGTCGCGTCGGTGACGAACAGCTGGGTCCGTGCGTCTGTGGGCGGCTCGTAGAGGCCGCGCGGCGAGTGGAACGCAACGCGCTCGCCCGGCCGTGCCGCCGCAGCCCACTGGCCCGCCCGTCCGTGCCCGTGCACGACGAAATCGATGTCGAGTTCGCCGCGTGCGCGGTCGTGCCGCCTGATCGTGTACGGCTCGATGTGAGAGTCGTGCTCGGGTTCGTGCCAGGTGCCGGTCGCATCGAGGGTCGGTAGCCGGAGCACACCGTCGGTGCCGGGAAATCTCACCCGGACGAACTCGTCGCCAACCCCGGTGGTGCGGAATCCGGCGAGGTCAGGCCCGCCAAGGGTGACGCGCACCATCCCCGGTGTGAGCCGGGTAGTGCGCGTCACCTCGCCGATGTACAGGTCTTCCATTACGCCCGCGCGTCGATCTTCGCTTGCACCTCTGCGAACAGCGCCTCGAGGCTGTCGAGGTTCTGCATCGCCCAGCCGAATGAGCCCGTCGGGCCGAGGTTGATGTAGTCGAAGACCATTTCGTTCTGCACCGCGGGCAGGTTCGTCCACAGCGTGTTCTTCGCGAGCGCGTCGCGCTGCTCCTGTGGGATGTTCTTCAGGATGAAGATGATGTCGGCGTTCGACAGCCGCCCGAGCTCTTCGTACGAGAACCACTCGGGGAACCCGTCTGGGTTCACCTCGTCGTCCTGCTGCTCACGGAACGTTGCCCCGAGGTCTCGAAGAATCGGCGTCATGAAGTGCTTGTCGGAGTACGTGCCCCACTCGGTTTCGCCGGGCGCTGCGACGGTGATCGCGTTCTCAGCGAGCATGTCACCGTACTTCGCCTTGATCTCGTCGCGCCGCTCGTTGTACTTCTCCTGCAGCGGGACAACCAGATCCTCCTTGCCCATGATCTTCGCGAGCTCGACTGAGCGCGTGCGCCAGGCCTCGCCGTCGCGGGCGTTGAATGTGACGATGGGCGCGATCTTTTCGATCTCTGCGCGCATCGGGTCGTCGAGAGGGAGGAAATCTTGCGTCGCGACCACGAGGTCGGGCTTCGCCTGCACGATCGCCTCGAGATTGAGCTCGTAATACTCACCGATCGATTGCGCGTCAGACGCGCGAATCTTGTCGCTGTATTCGACCGGAATCGCGTCGCCGTCGGTGTCGGTGAAGTAGCTGTTGACGACGCCGACCGGCGTCACGCCCACGTCCATAAGTGCGGCCGGGGTGTAGAAATCGACCGAGACGATACGCTCAACCTTTTCGGGGAGTGTGACGTCGCCGAACTCGCTTTCGTAGACGCGGCTGCCCGACCCGGCGTCGCTCGCGGGTGTGGCCGAGCCGCAGGCGGTGAGTGCGAGAGCGGCGGCGGCCGCGATGACGGTGGTGGTGACCCGACCCGGGAAGCGGGCTGAGGTGAGGGAAGACATGGGGCTCCTGGGAATGAAACCGATGTGCCAGTGGACAGTCACATCGGATGAAACTTAGGTTGACCTAAGTAACCGTAGTCCGGGGGTCATTCTGCTTTGGTGACAACTTGTACCTGTTTTTGTACATCTATGCCATCGCCAGTGGTTCATGCCCCCGGGAGTACTCCGCCGGAGTCTGGCCTGTGAGTGATCGGAAATGCTCGATAAATGTCGATGGGTTGCGGTAGCCAAGGCGTCGGGAAATTGACACGACGGCCTCGCCGTTCGCGAGCTCTCTGATCGCAACCTGTAGGCGCGCGAGGATGCGCCACTGCGTAAATGTCATTCCCGTTTCGCTCTCGAACTGTCGCGCCAGGGTGCGCTCGTGCATGCCGAGCAGTTGCGCCCAGGTGGCGGTCGTGCGTTTGTCCGCGGGGTCTGAGAGTACCGCGTCGGCAATCGAACGGAGATGCGGGCTTGCGGGCATGCTGAGGTCGAATGAGGTCGTAGGTGCCGGGGCGACGAGGTCGAGAATGACGCGTTGGAGTCGCAGTCTCGCGGCGCCGTCGAGGTTCGCCTGGAGGTTGTGGAGAAGCAGCACACGAAGCGCGTCGCTCAGCGCGATCCCGGTCACCGACTGTGGCACCGCGCCCATGTGCTCCTCAATGCCGGCAAGGTAGGTCGCCCGGACTCGCGCTGCACCGATGGTGGATGCGCGGTGCGGGACGTTTGCCGGGATCCACACCCCTAGTGCCGGCGGGATTGACCACGCTCGTCCGGCGGCCTCGAGCGTGACAATGCCACCCTCTGACCAGAGCAGCTCGTGCTGCTCGTGTGCGTGCTCGTGCCAGGCAATCGAGTGCTCAACGTCGTAGTCGATCGTCGTCAGCAGAAAGCCCTGGGGCACGTGTGGCACAGGCATCGTGGCGAGCGCTTGGTCGGCGAACGAGCGTGCCGCGGTCATTGGTCGGCGGCTGGGTGGCACGGAAACAAAACGGGCGCAGGCACTCAGCCAGTCTAATCATCAGATGATTTCCGTGGCTGAGTGCTTGCGGCGAGAGGCTCGGCTGTTAGTTCTCGAGAGCGGGCGCGTGCGTCGCGAGCAGGTCGGCGTAGGTCTCGCGCCTGGTGACGAGCCGCGCCTCGCCGTCGGCGACGAAGGCGATCGCGGGCTTCAGGGCACCGTTGTAGTTGTTCGACGTCGTGTATGAGTACGCGCCCGTCGTTGCCATGACAACAACGTCGCCCACCCGCGCCTCCGGGAGGTCAGCGCCGTCAATGAGCAGGTCGCCAGACTCGCACTGGCGGCCGACGAGCTGCACCGCTTCCGCCGCGGGCTCCGACGCGCGGTTCGCGAGAACGGCCTCGTAGCGCTGCAGGGTGAGTGCGACGTCGAGCTGGTCTGCCATGCCGCCGTCGACCGCGACGAACACCTGCCCGGTGCGCTTCACCGAGACGACGCGATAGGCCGAGACCCCGGCTCGTGCCACAAGCGAGCGGCCCGGCTCGATGAGTAGTCGTGACCCTTCCGGGAGGTGCGCCTTCGCCGCCGCAACGACCTCGTCAAGATACGCCTCGACGCTTGGCGCGTCATCCGCGTGGGTGTACTTCACTCCGAGCCCGCCGCCGATGTCGTAGGTGGGGAAGTGGCCCGCGCTCGAGATCTTCTCGACGGCCTCGGCGAACTGGGCCGTGTTGAGGATCTGCGAGCCGATATGCAGGTGCACGCCCTCGAACCGCATGAGGGGGTGGGCGCGCATGCGCTCAATCGCAGCGAGTGCCTGGTCCATCGGAAGCCCAAACTTCGAGCGAGTTCCACCCGTCGCCTGTGACGCGTGGGTCTCGGCCTCGACGCCGGGAATCACGCGGAGCAAGAGCGCCTGTGGCGCGGTGAGCAGCGCGTCAAGCCTGTCGAGTTCGTCGGTGTTATCGACGATGATTGTACCGACGCCGCGCTCGATGGCGAAGGTGAGTTCCTCGGTCGTTTTCGCATTGCCGTGAAAGTAGATGCGTGCCGGGTCGACACCGGCGGCAAGTGCGAGGTGCAGCTCACCGGCACCGGCAACGTCGACCGCGAGCCCCTCCTCCTGCGCGATCTTGTACATTCCGACGGCGGGGAGCGACTTCGACGCGAACAGTACGTCGGAGTTGGGCCAGCGCTCGCGGAGGCCCTGGACAAAACGGCGCGCCTGCTCACGCAGGCCACGCTCGTCAAACACGTGCAGGGGCGTGCCGTACTGCTCGACGAGGGCAGAGACTTCGACACCGCCGATGGCGAGTTCTCCCGACTCGGTGACGCCGCTGTGCTCGGGGAGCACCTCGCGAAGTCGTGCGGCGTGGGAGTCCTGAGTGGGCACTGCGGTCATCACATCTTCCTCGATTCTTGTTATACCTAGCAGTATATGGCGCGGAAATAGCTTTCTGCCCTAGGCTTGCGAATATTAAGTGAGTCTGGGTTAACGGGAGGTACTGACTTGGCGTCAACAAAATCGGGCGCAGCCGCTCCAGCGGAACCGGGCGCTGGCCGTGAGTTGCGCTACCAGCGTGTCTACGACCTCGTGCTGCGCCTCATTGAGGAACAGGGCCTTGAGCCGGGCGACAAGCTCCCGAGTACCGCAGAGCTCACGAAGCTCGCCGACGTGAGTGTCATCTCCGTGCGCCGCGCGCTCGACGAGCTCGACCATGATGGCGTCATCGAGCGCCACCAGGGGCTCGGCACCTTCGTCGCCAAGCCGCGGCTCATCAGCCAACCGGGCCGCGCCGGCGCGCTGCTCGGCACCATCTCGCAAGATGAGCGACCCGTTGAATTCACGACGGAGCTCGTGCGGATCGCGGTCGGCATGCCAAGCCGAAACCACGTGCGCGCCCTCGACATTCAGGAGGGACAGCCTGTGTGGGAGATCTCACGTGTGCGCAGCAGGGACGGGCGCGCGACCGTTGCCGAGCGCGCGACGCTTCCCCTGAGTCTCGTGCCGGCGCTTGACGAGGCCGAACTTGCAGGCGGCCGATCGCTCTACGAGCTGCTCGAAGAACTGCACGGCATCACGGAGGCTTACGCCGAGCAGGTCTTCCAGGTCGACCGCCCGAGCCAGTGGGAGCGCGAGCAGCTCGGCCTCGGCCCGAGCGACACCGTCATGCGGGTCCGGGGCGTGAGCTACACGGAGGACGACGTCGCCTTCGACTCGTACCAGCAGTCGTACCGTGCCGACGAGTTCCTGTTCTACGTCCAGGGGTCGCGCTCAACGCCGCGCCTGGTGAGCCCCGAGGCCGCCGGCTCCTGGGGCGTGCGCGCGCTCGGCGCCGAGTAGCCGAACGCGCACACCCCCTAGGCCCGCGCGTGCGCCGGGTCTGGGCTCGGGATGCTGTTGATGAGCAGCTGCGTGTACGGGTCCTGAGGCCTGTTCACGACCTCGTCGGGTGTGCCCGACTCGATGATCTTGCCCTCTCGCATCACGATGATGCGGTCGGCGTACTCGGCAGCAGTCGACAGGTCGTGTGTGATCATCAGGATCCCGAGGCCCGCCGTGTCCTTCAGCTCGGCAAGGAGCCGGAGCACCCCCGAACGCACCGACACGTCAAGCATGCTCACCGGCTCGTCCGCGAGCAGCAGCGACGGCGTCAGCACGAGGCCTGACGCGATCGCCACTCGCTGCCGCTGGCCGCCTGAGAGCTGGTGCGGGTACCTGTCGAGGTACTGCTCAACGGGGGTGAGCCCGACCGACTCGAGGGCCGACGCGATTCGCGCCATCCGCTCGGCGCGGTTCTTCCCGACCCTGTGGATGAGGAGGGGCTCTTCGAGCGTGTCAGCCACAGTGAAGCGCACGTCGAGCGACTCGTAGGGATCCTGAAAGATCGGCTGCACGAGCGAGCGCAGCTGCTTGCGCTCTGCCCGCTTGGCGCCGAGCGCGTTGATGCCGGCGACCTCGATGCCGCCCGTCGCCTCGGGCACGAGCCCCATGATCGACTGCATGGTCGTCGTCTTGCCGCAGCCCGACTGGCCGACGAGCGCGACAAGCTCGCCGCGGTCGACCTGGAACGAGACCCCGTCGACCGCGCGGTGCTCGCGCCTACCCGAGTACTGCACCGTGAGGTCGCGAACAGAAAGGAGTGGTTCGGTCGCGGGCTCGCTCGCCCGGGTCGCGTTCGCGACAGCGGTGATGTCCGGCGTCGATTCGAAGAGCGTGCGCGTGTAAGAGTGCGCGGGGTCGCGGTAGAGCTGTTCGACCTCGCCAATCTCGACGATGTCGCCCGCGCGCATGACTGCCGCGCGCGAGCAGCTCTGGGCGACGACGCCGAGGTCGTGAGTGACGAGGATCACGGCGAGGCCGAGCCTGTCCGAGAGGTCAACGAGGAGGCGGAGGATCTGGTCTTGCACCACGACGTCGAGCGCGGTCGTTGGCTCGTCGGCGAGCAGCACCTTAGGTTCGCACGACAGCGCCATCGCGATGACGGCGCGCTGCTTCATGCCGCCCGAGAGCTCGTGCGGGTAGCGCTTCTCGGTGCCGTCGGGGAGGCCGACGAGGCCGAGCAGTTCGCGCACGCGCGCCTGCATGGTCTCGCGCGGGAAGCCGTGGAAGCGCAGCGCCTCCTCGATCTGCCAGCCGATCGTCTTCACAGGGTTGAACGCGCTCATCGCGCCCTGGAAGACCATCGCAATGTCTTTCCAGCGGTGGGGGCGAACGGTTGCGTCGCCGCCCGCGATGATGTCGGTGCCGTTGAGGAGGATCTGGCCGCTCACGGTCGCGTTCGCGGGTAGGAGGCCGAGTGCGGCGAGGATCGTTGTCGTCTTGCCGCAGCCCGACTCGCCAACGAGGCCGAGTCGCTCGCCGGGGGCGAGTGCGAGGTTGATGCTGTGAACCGTCTCGGTTTCTTCGCCGCGGTCGTTCGCGAACCAGACTCGCAGGTCGCGGATTTCGAGCACGGGGGTGGGGGAGGGTGCTGCGGTCATTCGCCCGCTCCGTTCGTAGTGTCAGTTGCGTTGGCGCGGGCCCGCGGCGTCTTCGTGCGGGGCTTCGCGTCCTCGGTCGAGCCGAGCGGGCGAATGGCCCACGTGCGCAGGGCGAGGTGCGAGATCTTGAGTCGCGGGTTGAGTGCGTCCTCGATGGCGCGGCCGACGAGGTAGCAGCCGAGAATGAGCAGCGCGACGGCGACTCCTGCCGGCACGATTGCCCACCAGGCGCCCGTGCTGATCGCGGCTCGGCTGAACGCCCGCTCCATGATGACGCCCCAGGTGACCGTGTTCGGGTCTGAGAGGCCGAGGAAGGCGAGGGCTGTCTCGTTGAAGATCGCGACGGTGATTGCGAGCACGCCGCTCGCCGCGAGGAGCGGCCCGAGCTGCGGCAGGATGTGCCGCATGATGATACGGAGGTGGCTGCCGCCGAGCGCCTCGACGCGCTTCACGTAGACGCGCTCGCGGAGGCTCTTCACCTGCGACCGCACGATGCGCGCGGTTCCCGTCCACATGAGCACGCCGATCACAATGATGACGTGGTTGAGGCTCGGGCCCCAGACCGCGGCGATGACGATCATGAGGACGATCTGTGGGATGACGAGGAAGTAGTCGGTGATGCGCATGAGCACCGTGTCGACCCAGCCGCCGAAGTAGCCTGAGAGGATGCCGACGGCCGAACCGATCACGATAGCGATCGCGGCCGCGGTGAACCCGACCCACATCGAGACGCGGCCGCCCTCGAGCACGAGGGTGAGTACGTCGACGCCGCCGTCGTCGCAGCCGAACCAGTGGGCGGCCGACGGCGCCTCGAACACGGCGCAGCTCACCTCGCCGCCGGAGTAGGGAGTGAGGAGCGGTGCGAAGATCGAAATGAGCAGGAAGACCGCGATGATCGCGAGCCCGATGATCGCGCTCGGCTGCCGAAGCGCGGTCGCGAAAGCTCCGCGGCGGCGATCACGCGGCCTGCGCCTGCGCGGGAGCGAGAAGAGTGTTGTGCCCGGTGCTGCCATGGTGTGCTCCCTACTCAATCGGATACCCGCGGATCGAGCCACGCGTATGCGAGGTCGGCGAGGTAGTTAAAGACGACGACGGTGATGGTGATGACGAGGAACCCGCCCTGGAGCATGGGGTAGTCGCGCTGCAGCACCGCCTGGTAGAGCTCGCGGCCGATGCCCGGCCACGAGTAGATGACCTCGATCAGGATCGCGCCGCTCACGACCGTGCCGAGCGCGAGGGCGATCATCGTGACGGTCGGGAGCATCGCGTTGCGGACCGAGTAAGAGCGGATGATGCGGCCCCTCGGGAGACCCTTTGCGCGCGCGGTGAGAACGTAGTCCTCGCCGAGCGTCTCCAGCACCGAGGAACGCATGATGAGCAGGTATTCGGCGTACAGCGTGAGCGCGAGTGTCGCGACCGGGAGGATGAGGTGCCGCAGCCTGTCTGCGAACTGCTCGCCCGGGCTCAGCGCCATCGCGAAGGGATCGGCCATGCCGGCCGAGGGGAGAACGCCCGCGAAGAAGATGAGCAGCATCGCGCCGACGAACTGGGTGGGGAACGCGTAGAAGAGCACCGAGATGTTCGTCATTGCGTGATCGAAGAACGTGCCGCGCCGCACGGCGCTCAGGATGCCGAGGAGGATGCCGATGGCGAGAGCGATGATCGTTCCGGTGAGCACGAGCGGAAGCGTGTTGAGGAACGCCTCCGCGAGGTTCGCGGCAACGGGCTGCCGGTTCGAGAACGAGATGCCGAGGTTTCCGGTGAAGAGCCCCTTGAGGTAGAGGACGTACTGCTCCCAGAGCGACTTGTCGATCCCGAACTGCCGTTCGAGAGCGGCCTTCATCTCAGCCGAGGCGCCTGGCACACGCGAGAGGCGATTCGCCGCCGAGCCCGGGAGCACGCGGAAGAGCAGGAAGTTTATGGTGACTGCGACAAAGACCGTGACGAGCGCGAACAGTGTCCTGCGCCAGGTATATCTTCCTCGATGCATCGGTGGTCCTTTCAGTGCAGCGACGGTGCGTGCGGCCCGGATTGCCCGGGCGATGGAACTACATTACTGCCTATATGAGAAGTAGCGCTATATAGTATGCTAAGTCTACTGAGAGAGGTGCGCGGGCCGCGCGTACCGATCAGTCGATGGAGGATCAATGAAGATCGCAGTACGCGCGGGCCTGGCTGTAGCAGCCGCGGCCGCACTTGTTGTTTCAGTCTCCGCCTGCTCACCTGGCGGATCCGGAGGCGCGAGCGGGGGAGGGAACTTCCTGCGGGTCGGGGCGACCGCGGTCGTCGACTCGCTCAACCCGTTCGTGTCTGACTCTGACTACTCGAGTGTGATGTACCAGTACATCTACCCCCACCTCACCGAGTACGACGAGAACCTCGAGATCGTCCCGTCATTCGCCGAGTCCTGGGAATCGAGCGAGGACGGCACGACCTGGACCTTCCACACCGTGAAGGATGCGAAGTGGAGCGACGGCGAGGCGCTTGACGCCGAGGATGTCGCGTTCACTGCGAACCTCATCCTCGAATACGCCGACGGCCCGACGGGCATCCTCGCGGGCTGGGTGGCGCACCTCGACAACGCGAAGGCAACCGACGCGAACACCGTGGTCTTCACGTACGACGCCCCCGTCGCGAACGTGCTCACCCAGGTGCAGGCACTGCATATCTTGCCCGAGCACATCTGGGCGCCCAAGGCGACCGGCGATGGCCTCGACCTCACGAGCTTCGACAACGCCCCGCCGATTGTGTCAGGCGGCCCCTTCACGCTTGAGTCCTACAAAAAGGACCAGATGATGATGTACAAGACCAACCCCAATTGGTATGGCAAGGCGCCCGAGATCGAGGGCTGGGGCCTGCAGTTCTTCGCAAACGACGACGCTATGGTGTCGGCGCTGAAGAGCGGCCAGGTTGACATGGTTGGCCTGACGACGCCCCCGACTGCGGTCGAGAAGCTCAAGGCCGACGGCATGACCGTGCAGACGGGTCAGAGCGTGTCGATCAAGAACGTCATCATCAACACGAACCCCGAGAAGACCTCGCACCGCGAACTGCTCAACCCCGAGGTGCGCAAGGCGCTCGAGTACGGCATTGACCGGAACGAGATCGTGGAGCAGACCTACCTCGGAAACGCCGAGCCAGGCTCGACACTCCTCGCCCCGATATCGGGGTTCAAGAACGAGTCGCTCCCCGGCCTGCCGTTCGACATCGAGGCGGGCAACAAGATCCTCGACGACCTCGGCTACCTGCCGGGCGACGACGGCATCCGAGTCGCTGACGGCGAGAAGATGGCGTACGAACTCGTGTTCCCAACCGCGGAATCCGGCTCCGGTGACCGCGCGTTCCAGACCATGCAGCGCGGCTGGGAGAAGCTTGGCATCAAGGTTGAGCAGCGCAAGATGGACTCGGACGCGGCGTGGGATGCGATCACCGCGCCCGACAACAAGTACCTCGACTTCGACATCGCGATGTGGAACTGGGCGCCGCCGTATGAGCCCGACTTCATCCTGAGCACGCTCACCTGTGACTCGCTCGGCGGAAACTCTGACAGTGGCTACTGCAACCCGAAGTACGACGAACTCTACAAGGCTCAGGGCACCGAGCTCGACGCGGCGAAGCGCCAGGAGATCATCAACGAGATGCAGCAGATCATCTTCGATGACCGCCCCTACATCGTGTACGCGTACCCGAACGTGATCGAGGCGTTCAACCCGGCGTGGGATGGCTTCGTGCTGTCGCCGCTCGTCGGTTCGATCAACAACCTCTCGACGCAGACCCTCACGGGTGTGCACCGGGCCGAGAAGTAGCGAGGGGAGGCACCGTGCGGGGAACACACCTAGTGCTACTTGCTGACGGCTGGGATTCCGGCAGCGCCGGTAGTGCTGAGCCGTCCGGGCTTGCTGGGCTTGCCGCGGCGCTCGGCGTGGGGGAGCGTGAGCTCGTCGCGGCGATCGCGGCGGGGCTCGACGCTGGCTCCGAGCCCAGTCGCGTTGTGATCCTCGCACAGGGCGAGCCCGCGGTCGTGGCGGCGGTCAAGCTGACCGCCGCCCAGCGCGGGCCGGGGGCGCCCAGTGTGGCCGAGCGCTACTTCGAGGCCGGGCTGAAGCTTGGTGCTGCGAGTGCGGGCCAGGCGACCCTGTGGGTCGCAGGTGGCGAGGATGCGAGTGCCCATGATTCCCTTTGGGCTGGCGCCTGGCTCGGCACGCAACGCCCCGCAACGCCGCTTGACGCAGAGCAGCGCCCCCTCTTTGGTGATGGCCGAGCGCCATCAGCGGGTGCCGAGCTCGGTGCCGTCGCCCGGGGCTGGGTGCGCAACCTCGTTGAACGGCCGGCGAGCGCGCTCGGGCCGCGAGAGTTGGGTGATGAGATTCTCGCGCTCGCCGCCGGGATGGGCGAAGGTGTCACGGCCGAGCTCTGGGCGGCGGAAGACGCCGAAGCTCGCGGGTTCGGTGCCCTCGCCGCAGTAGGCGGTGGATCGGCGCGGCCCCCCGTTGTTGCGCGACTGCGGTGGGCGGGATCGGGCTCAACCGGGCCAACTCTTGGCGTCGTCGGCAAGGGGGTCACGTTCGACTCCGGCGGGCTGAATGTGAAGAAGGACCCGGGCGAACTTGCCTGGATGAAGAGTGATATGGCGTCTGCCGCGACGGTCGCGGCCGCGCTCGTCCTCGCATCGCGCCTCACTGAGCCCGGTGCGCCGGTCGAGGTGATCCTGCCGCTCTGCGACAACGCGGTCTCAGGAAGCTCGGTGCGGCCAGGGGACGTCGTCACGCACCCCGACGGGCGCACGACCGAGGTCGTGGACACCGACTGCGAAGGGCGCCTCATTCTCGCAGACGGCCTGGCTTGGCTGCGCTCGCAGGGGGCCGCAGCTCTCGTTGACCTCGGCACGCTCACCGACGGCGGCGCCGGCCTTCGCGTTGCCGGGCTGTGGTCGAACGATGCCGAATTTGCGGGGCAGCTCCAGGGCCTCGGGGGCCAGGTAGCTGACCCGCTGTGGGCGATCCCGCTCCCGTACGGCGAGGATTCGGTGCTCGAGAGCCGCGTCGCCGACGCGAAGAACGCGCCACTCGACCGCCCCGATGTGGGGCGGCACGCCGCAACCTTCCTCGCCGAGTTTGTGGGTGAGACGCCCTGGGCGCACCTCGACATTGGCGGCGTTGCGTACCTCGAGAGCCCCATCGCGGGCTGGCCAGAGGGCCCGACGGGAGCGACGACGCTTGCCGTGGCTGAGGCGATCCGGGCGTGGGCAGCGGGGGCGCTCCGCTAGGGATTGCATCCCCGCGTCACTCTGTATATGCTTAGTATGACAAGCTAGCGAGGGAAGGATCCCTCGCGGTAATTGAAAGGCTCAACGTGGACCTCACATTCGATTCAGCGTTCCCCGCGCGCACGGCGCGCTCCCGTGAACTTTTTGAGCGCGCGAAGCTCACGATTCCCGGCGGCGCTGGCAGTACAGCCCGCCTCCCGCGCAACGGCTGGAACCCGTACCCCCTGTTCATTGAACAGGGCCAGGGCTCACGCATCACCGATGTCGACGGCAACGAGTACGTCGACTACCTGCTGGGCCTCGGCCCGGATATTCTCGGCCACCGCCACCCGGTCGTCACTGAGGCCGTCGTGAAGGCGATTCAAGAGCAGGGCACGAGCTTCGGTCTGCCGTACGAACTTGAGATCGAGGCCTCCGAGAAGGTCGTCGCCGCCGTACCCGGTGTCGAGCAGGTCCGCTTCGCGAACTCCGGCTCCGAGGCCGTCGGGCAGGCCGTGCGCATCGCCCGCGCGACAACCGGCCGCCGCATCATCGTGCGCTTCGAGGGGCTTTACCACGGCTGGCAGGACAGCGTGTACTGGTCGAACCACGTTGACCTCGACAAGGCGGGCTCGGCTGAGCGCCCCCGCCCCGTCGCGATGGGCCTCGGCGTACCCGCCGAGCTCGAGGAGACCCTCGTCGTGCTCACCTGGAACGACGCGGAAAGCTTCGTGAAGCTCATGGAGGAGCGTGGCGAGGAGATCGCCGCCGTCATTACTGAGCCCGCCGTGCTGAACACCGGCTGCATTCTGCCCGAGCCCGGCTACCTTGAACTGCTGCGCAGCGAGACCACGAAGTACGGCGCCATGCTCATCTTCGATGAGGTCATCACCGGCTTCCGTATCGCTCGCGGCGGCGCGCACGAGTACTACGGCGTGATCCCTGACCTCACGACGTACGCGAAGGGCGTTGGCGGCGGGTTCCCGGTCGCCGCGATCGGCGGCACGAAGGAGGCCATGCGCCTCATCGCCGACGGCACCTACTCGCACTCGGGCACCTACAACGCCAACGTGGTGCAGTGCGCGGCGGTCTCGGCGACGATGGACCTCCTCGCTGAGCCCGGCCTGTACGAGCGCCAGCGCGCACTCGGCGACAGGCTCGCACGCGGCCTCGAATCGATCGCGAACGACAACGGCATCGACGCGTACGTGACGGGCCTCGGCACCGTCTTCCAGCTCTGGTTCGCGGACGGCCCGATCAAGAACTGGCGCGACGCGGTCGCGCACACCCGCGAGGGTGTATTCAAGCGGTGGTACGAGGAGATGCTCGTGCGCGGCGTGCTCTTCCACCCGCTACAGTTTGAGAACCTCTTTGTCTCGCTCGTGCACGACGACCGCGACATCGATGACACCCTCGAGGCCGCCGCAGGCGCCATGAAGGTGCTCAAGCAGGAATTCTCGCGCTAAGCGATTCAACGAAGAAAGGGCGCGGCATGACGCCTCCCGAGGGCATCGCGATCGGACTCGACCTTGGCACCTCAAGCCTCAAAGCCATAGCTGTTGGGGTTGAGTCCGGGCGGGTGCTCTTCAGGGAGCGCCAGCCGTACCCGACGCACCGGCCAGAACCCGGCGCCGCAGAGCAGGCGCCGCAAGACTGGATGGCGGCGGCAATCGGCGCGCTCGCGCGGCTCGCCGCCGCCACCGGGGCGGAGCGCTGGGTCGGTATCGGCCTCTCCGCGATGCTCCCAACGCTCGTCTGCCTCGACGCAGACGGCGAGCCCGTCGGGAGCGCAATCGTCTGGGAAGACACTCGGGCCGAGCCCGAGGCCGAGTGGCTGCGTCGCGAGCACCCCGCTGCCGTGGCCTACGAGCGCACCGGCCAGCAGTTCGACGGCCGCTACCTCGTACCGATGTTCTTGCGGCTGCGCGACAGGGACCCGGAGGTCGCTGCGCGAACGACGAGGATCGCGGGCGCAAAAGACTACCTGTTCGAGCAGCTCACGGGCGAGCTGCTCACCGACCCGTCGACGGCCGCTGGGAGCGGCGTGTACGACCTCACGACGGGGGAGTATGCCGCGGGCCCGTGGCCGGCTCTGCCGCCCACCAGGCCATCGACCGAGTCACGCGGCCTCGATGCCGGGGTTGCGAGGCTCATCGGCGTGCGCGCGGGCCTTCCCGTCGCCCTAGGTGGGGCCGATTCGGTGCTCGGTGCTGAGGCGCTCGGCGCCCGGCCCGGGCTCGACGTCGCCATCATCTCGGGCACGAGCACGGTCGTGCTCGGCACCCGCGACGAACTCGAGTTCAGCGCCTCGGGCCGCGCCCTCGTCACGCCGCTCGCACTCGGCGGCTACGGGCTTGAGATGGACCTCGTCGCGACGGGGTCAGCGTTCCAGTGGCTCGCGGGCCTCACAGGCTCGGCCAGTGTCGCCGACCTCGTGAGCGAAGCGAGCGACATTGATCCGCTCGCGGCGCCAGCAGTGCTGCCCTACGTCGGGCCGGGCGAGCAGGGGGCGCTGTGGGAGCCGGGCATCTTCGGCTCATTCAGCGGGCTCACCCTCGGCACGACCCGCGGCGCGCTCATGCGCGGGCTCCTCACCGGCGTGATCCTCGAACTGCGCCGCTGCATCATCGCGATCGCGGGCGACAGCGGCGGGCGCATCATCGCCTCCGGCAGTTCGCTCGCCGCACCGCGCGCCCTACAAGATCTTGCCGACGCGTGCGGCCGCGAGGTCCTCGCCGACGAGAGCGACGCCGACCACTCGGCGCTTGGCGCGATCGCGACGCTGCTCGTTGGGCTGGGGATGCCGATCCTGGAGCGCCGAGAGCGGCTCACGAGCTACTCACCGGACCCTGATCGGGCTGCCGTGTGGCGGGCGCTCGCGACCCGGCACGACGGCGATCTCGCGCGCGAGCGAGAGCGCGCAGGGGTGGCGCAGTGACCCGCGCACCAAGGGCCGAGACGGCGCTGCTTGGGGGCGGGCTTATCGGCTCGCTCATCGGCGGCATGCTCGACGCTGCTCCGGTGAGCGGCGGCACCATCGCCATCGCGCGGGGCGGCGTCGTCGAGCAGCGCGCTTTCGGTACGCGCGGCCCGGGCGGGCGGGCCGTGGAAATCCACGACAGGTTTGAGATCGGCTCGATCTCGAAGACCGTCGCAGCCCTCGCCGCTGCGAGGCTCGAAGCCGAGGGCGTGCTCAGCCTCGACGACCCGGTGCGCGCGTACCTGCCGTGGCTCGAATTGCCGGAGGGGGCAGCGGAGCCGAGCCTGCGCCACCTACTTGCCCATACCGCCGGTTGGATCGCCGGGAACTCCGCGTCTCCCGGGGAGGTCGCGCAGGCCCTTTCGCTCCCGACGACGCGCGCCGTGACGGCCCCCGGCGAGCGCTTTCACTACTCGAACGTCGGGTATGTGGTGCTCGGACTCGCGCTCGCTGAGGCATCGGGGATAGCGTTCCCGCGCCTGCTCGCCGACCAAATCTTCGGGCCGCTCGGGCTACCCGGAGCGCTCGCAAGCCTGACGGGCGCGGAGCGCGCGCGGTTGTGCCCGGGAACCGTGCCGATGCGCGACGACGCGCAGTGGGCGCCGGGTGACCCGCTTAGCCAGCAGAGCTGGGTCGAACCGGCGGGCGCTGATGGAAACGTCGGCGCGAGCGCGCGCGAGCTCCTGCAGTTCGGGCTGGCGCTCACCGACCCGACGAGCTTCGCGAGCGAGTCAGCCTGGCTTCCCGCGGCCGTCGCGGCGATTGCGACGCCGACGGCACCGACTGGCGAAGACATCCTCGGAGCTGGCCCGCACCTGTGGGTGCGGGGCGCGCGCTACGGCCTCGGAGTGAACGTTGAGCCGACGGCCCACGGGACCCTCCTCACACACGGCGGCGGCATGATCGGCTACGGCGCGTTCATGATCGCGCACCCTGAACTTGATCTTACGGTGGCCGTGTTGCTCAGCGCCCCAGGGGAATGGCCCCACGCCGAGCTGCTTGCGCGGGCGGCGCACGCGGCGCTCGTCGCTGAGCGGGTGGGTGGCACCGCTGACGCTGATGGCCGCGACATCGCCGGGGGTGATCCCGACCCGCTCGCCGCGCTGCGGGTCACCCGCGGCCCGCTCTCCCGAGGCACTGGCGAGACGGCTCGCCTGTCAGGGCACTACCGGAGTTACACGCCCTGGTGCCCGCACTACGAGGTCGGGGTCTCTTCCGAGCCGGGCGTCGCCGGTCAGCTCGTGCTGCGTGCGTACAGCGGCGTCGAGGCGCCGACCGAAGACACCCCGCTCGTGCCAATCGCGGGGGGCGACGGCTACACCGTCGGCGCCGAGCCTGGCACGCCTGAGCGGGCGAGATTTGCAAACTTTATCGATGGTGTAGCGCAGACGCTCGACATCGACGGCTGCGTGTACTCGCGCGTGGTCGATCGCTAGCGTGCCGCTCGGCGGCACAGAAAGAGAGTGCGCAGTGCACATCCACGTCTTTTCTACCGAAGCAGAGCTCGCCGAGGCCGCAGCGCGGCGCATCGTCGGCAGAGTGCGGCAAGACGCCGAAGCGGTTGTCGGGCTCGCAACGGGATCGTCGCCGGTCGCCGTCTACGCCGCGTGGGGCAGGCAGGCCCGGGCAGCCGGGCTCGACCAAAGTGGCGTCCGCGGCTTCGCGCTCGACGAATACCTCGGCCTTGAGCCTGAGGACCCGCGGAGCTACCACGCTGTGATCCGCCGCGACGCTGTCGCCGGTGCGGGGCTGAACGCAGACCTCGTGCGCGTCCCTGACGGCTCGGGCGCCCCTGGTGCTGCGGATGCGTATGAGCAGGCTATCCGTGATGCCGGTGGTGTTGACGTACAGGTGCTCGGCATCGGGCGCAACGGGCACCTCGGGTTCAACGAGCCCGGGGCAGCCGCCGACTCGCGCACCCGGATCGTGGAGCTCGCCGAGGCGACGATCGCCGACAATGCGCGGTTCTTCGAGCGGGCGGACGACGTTCCTACGCAGGCGATCACTCAGGGCCTTGGCACGATCTTCGAGGCGCGGGAGCTGCTGGTCATCGCTGTCGGAGCTGCGAAGGCGGCACCGGTCGCCGCGGCGATCGAGGGCGAGGAAACCGAGCTTTTGCCCGCGAGCCTGTTGCGGAACCACGCGAACGTGCACTGGTTCATCGACGAGGCCGCTGCCTCGGGGCTCAGCGCGACGCCGGCCGTCGACTGAGGCGCGAAAGCCACCCGCCACACCGAGCACATCAGATGTGTGTGAGGTTTACCTAACAAGGTGCTACCATCTGGGCTAGAACAATCATCAGATGAATCGCGCCGAAGCGCAACCCCCGAGAACGTGGCGGGGAGCGCTGGCGCACGCGCACCTGTTAGGGGAGACATGATTACGTGTGAGCGTTTGACCGTCGGCGGTGCCGCCGGTGCCGGGATGCCCGTGCTTCGCAACCTCAACGCGCGGATCGAACACGGCCGGGTACGCGCCGTCGTCGGCGGCAAGGGGGCTGGGAAGACTGTGCTCGGTTGGGCGCTGCGGGGTGCGCTGTGCCCCGGACTCTCCCGCACCGCGGGCAGCGTCAGGCTGGGCGACTTCGACCCGCTCGCTCGCGCCGTGACAACCGAGGCGGCGGGGCACGTCGCCTGGTTGGGTGAGGACTCCGAGGGGGAGCTGCGCGGCGCCGCCACTGTCCGCGACGCGCTTGCCTCGGCGCTCACCGCGCGCTTCCCCGGCATCGCGTTCGATGACCTGACGCTGTGCGCCGCGCTCGCGCGCCTCGGGATCAACGACCCGAAGATACTGGACCGCGACCCCGAGCTGCTCCCGGCGGGGCTGCGGCGCAGGGTCGCGCTCGCGCAGGCAGTTGCCCGCCCCGCGAGCGCAGGGTCGCCCAGGCTCGTCGTGCTGGATGAGCCGCTTGCCGGCCTCGAGCGCCCCGTCGCTGACGAAGTCATCGACGCGCTCGAGGGGATGCGGCGTGCCATCCGTACGACTGTCGTCGTGCTCACCCGAGACCTTGAGCTCGCTCAGCGCTTCGCGGACGAGATCTCCGTGCTCGAAAACGGCCAGATCGTCGAGACTTTTTGCCCGGAGCGCGCCGCGCGCCGGGCGGTCGGAGCGACCGCACGGCCGGTCATGCCAGGCGCCGATGCCCCAGTCGCGGCGGTCACTGGTGCGACTGCACGGCCCCGCGCAAATGCCGTCGCTGATGCCGCAACAGTCACCCGCGGCACTGCGCACCGCGCGAAGTCGCGTCCGCTCTCGCAGGGCCCACTCGCCGCACCCGCTGCGCTTCCCGCCCTCGAACTGCGCAATTTCGCCGTGACCCTTCCCGGGTCGCTCGGGGCGACGCCGCCGGTCTCCGTCGCGCTTGAGCGTGGGGGAGGGCTCGCAATCACCGGCCCAACGGGCAGCGGAAAGAGCATGCTCGCGCTCGCTCTCGTCGGCGGCGTCAGCCCCAGCTCGGCCCTGCGCATCGGCGGCGACTTACGCATCGACGGCGCTCCGCAGGAGGCGCGCGCCGCGGCGCGTACCGCGGCCGAGCGTCGCGCGATCCAACTGGTGACCTACTCAACGGAGCGGGCGTCAAGCGAGACGCACACGGTGCGCACGCTCCTGCGGCGGGCCGTACGGCGGGCGCGACCCGCGGTGTCGCCAAGCTCCGTCGGCTCTCGCGTCACTGAGCTGCTCGCGCTGGTCGAGCTCGGGCCCGACAAATTGCTCGTGCGCGTCTGCGACCTGTCGCGGGCCGAACAACTGCGGCTCGCTCTCGCCCGGGCGCTTGCCCACGACCCGCGCGTGCTCGTGCTCGACGGCGGCGAGGTCGGAGAGGTCGAGGGCTCGGCCGAGTTCTTTGCGGCCTGCGCGCGGGCCCGCCGTAGTGACGGGGTCGCCCTGCTCGCGCTCTCGCGTGACGCCGAAGCGCTCGGTGGCTGCTGCGATGCAGAGATGAGGATCGGCGGGAGCTCACCGATGCCTCTCGTTGGCAGCCTCATTGAGAGCGAGACCCGGCCAGCGCGCCGGGCCGCCTGAGCCCCGCCGGGCTTCCTGAGCCCTGCCGGGCCTTCTGAACCCCGCCGGGCCGCCAGCGCTCCCGCGCCCAAGATCTGCAATCGGCAGAATGTATGCCGTTTGGGCCCTGAACGGGCATTGGAAGGGTCGATCCCAGGTCTAGGGGGTGGGTCGCCAAGTGCCGGAGATGGGCAACAAGGTGCCGGGCGACACGGACCCACCTCATGCATCTGCAAACGGCCGAAGGTATGCGACTTCAGGCCAGAAACTACATTCGCACTGTAGATCCCAGGCGGTGTGAGGAGGGTGGCAAAAAGGCTAGATCGCCGCAGCGCCGCAGCCCCGCAACCAAAATCCCTACTGGGGCGCCGTCACGCCCTGGGGGTCATAGCCAGCCTCGATGAGGCTCTCGGCGCGCTCAGTGTTTGGGCTGAGGTCGAGCATGTCGGCGTGCACGCCGAGGTCGCGGTCCGCGTGCAGCGCCATGGTGTGCGCGGCGTCGCGCACGTCGCGCTCCTCAATCGCCTTCAGTAGAGCACCGTGGTCGAGGTGCATCGTGTCAGAGGAGATGCCGAGGAAGACGACACCGCGGGCAACAGCCCTACCGAGCACGGTCATCACTCCCGTGTAGAGATCAAGCAGGAGCTTGCTGCCCGACGCCTCAACAATGAGGCGGTGAAACGAGTCGGGGCGTGCGATGTCGTTGCAGCGCTCGCAGTTCGCCGGGTTCATGGCAGCACCATCGGGCGCCTCATCGAAGGCGAGGCTGCGCTCGTAGCTCGCGCGCAAAGCCGCGAGCTGAGCGTCGCTGCGCTTCACGGCCGCCGTCTGAGCCGCCTCAATCTCGAGCGAGCGACGGTAGATGAGCACCTCTTCGAGGTCTTGCTCGATCAGAAACTCGGTGAGCAGTGAGCTCACCGGTGTTCTCGCGCGCACAAAGGTGCCGACTCCGGGAACGGGCTCGAGCATGCCGAGGGTCGTGAGAGACCTGACAGCCTCGCGCACGGTCGACCGGCCGACGCCAATGAGGTCCATGAGCTCAGGCTCTTTCGGGATGAGCTGGCCAATCGGCCACTCACCCGTGCTGATGCGCGAACGAAGGAACTCATGAGCCTCGCGCACCTTGTGCGAACCGAGCTGTGTGGAGGACATGCACTGAGTGTACCGAGCGCGCGCCCTTTCAGGTGCGGCGCGCGCTCAGGTAACCCTCGGGCACGGTGCGGGAGCAGTGCAGACGCGCAGCACGGGCGCAGCGCGGGCACGGCGCAGGCGCAGTGCAGGTACAGCGTGGCTCCCGCCCAGGGGCGGAGGGCTCATACCTAGCCGAGCGTCGAAACCCAGCCGGTGAGCGACTCAAGCCCCGCGACCGTCGCTCCGAGCCCGAGCGCCTGCACGTCGCGACCCTGAACGCGCATGAGCTTGTCATCTGCGGCGGCAGGAACCGTCGCGACTGCCGGGTTTGCGAGCAGCTCAGCGAACATGCGGTCGCCAGTGCCGTTCATGTCGATGAGGACGATGCCGTCAGGGCTCGCCTCGACGATCTGCTCCGCGCTGATCGGGCCTGTCGCCTCCATGCCGAGCTCATCGGTCACGCTTACGGCGCCGGCAAGGTTCAGCAGGTGCAGCGGGAACGCGCTGCCTGCCGTTGCAAACGGGCGGCCCGCTTGGTTGGTGAGTACGAGCACGCGCGGAGCTTCCGCAGCGTCGGCGCCCGGCGTCTTCGCCGAGTGCTGCTTCAGCCCGTCTTCGATGTCAGAAACGACGCCAGCAGCCTTAGCCTCACTCCCGGTGGCCTGTCCGATGAGGTCGATGTTCTTAGCGAGAATCTCGGGGCTCGTCCACGGGTCGGGCAGCTGCAGCGTGGTGAGACCAGCCTGCTCAAGCACCGCGCCGATCGACGCCTCGGCGCCGTGGCGGGGGCTCATGACAACAAGGTCGGGTGCAGTGGAGATGACAGTCTCGGTGTCGAGGTTCATGGCGACGGGGAACGTCGCGGGCACTTCCGCCATTTCATCGACGTGGCCGCCGAGTGCAGGGTTCAACACCGCCTCGGGAATGAGCACGAGCTTGTCGGTCAGCCCGAGCTCGGCGAGCACCTCAGCGCTCTCGTAGTCGAGCGCGGCAATCGCCTTGGGCTCAGCCTCAATCGTGATGCTGTGGGCCTCGCCGCCGCGCCCCGCTGGAATCTCAACCGTGCGCGGGAAGCCTGCGGGGGCCTTAGCGGTGTCACCAGCAGCCTCAGAGCTCGCTGTGCCTGCGGAGGTGTCGGGCGCGGTGCAGCCGGTGAGCGCGAACAGCGAGAGCGCGGCGAGCGCTGCTGCCGTGACGGAACGGGTCGTCTTCATGAGTGTCCTTGGCTAGTCGTCGGCCGCGAGAATGCGTCGGCCTTGCGGGGTCGTGTGGATGGTGGTGCGCACGCCGTACGCGGCGAACACGCGGTCGGCGCCGAGCACCTCGTGGGGTGCGCCATTGTGGGAGGCGCCGCCCGGGTCAAGCAACAGCACGCGGGTGCAGGCGTTGAGGGCGAGGCTCAGGTCGTGGATCGCCGCGATCACGATGCGCCCCTGGTTTCCGAGGCCGCGCATGATCTGCTCAACCGCCCGCTGGTGAGCGAGGTCGAGTGCGCTCGTCGGCTCGTCGAGGATCACGATCGGTGTGTTCTGCGCGAGCACGCGAGCGAGCTGTACGAGCTGCCGCTGGCCGCCGGAGAGCGTCGCGTACCGCCGGTCAGCGAGATGCGCGACGCCGGCGCGCGTGAGGGCCGTGCCAACCGCGGCGTGCGGATCCTCACGCGATGACGCCCACGCGCCGACACCCACGAGCTCCCGCACGAGCAGCTCGCCGGGCGCCCCGTGATCCTGCGCCATGAGCGAGACGAGCTGCGCACGGCGCTTCGCCCGGCTTCGCCCGAGATCCTCCCCGCCGAACGCCGCGGTGCCGTAGCTCGCGACACCGGAGTGCGCGAGCGCGCCGAGGAGAGACGACTTCCCGACGCCATTCGGGCCGACGATGCCGAGCACCGTCCCCGGCTCGATCCGCATCGAGAGCGGGTCGCTGAGCGCGACGCTGCCCCGGATCGCCCCGAACCCGTCGAGTTCGAGCGGCTGCAGCTCGCTCGGTGCGGGGATCATGAGCGGCTCTTTCGCAGGAGGAGCGCGAGGAACACGGGCGCCCCCACGAGCGCGGCGACGACGCCCGTCTGCACGACAACCGCGCCGAACGCAGTGCGGGCGATGGTGTCTGCGACGATGAGGAACAGCGCGCCGCCGAGCGCCGCGAGCGGTAGGAGGCGCGCGTGCGATGCACCGACGAGGAGCCGCAGGAAGTGCGGCACGACCAGGCCGACGAAGCTAATGATGCCGCTCACCGCGACAGCCGCGCCCGTCACGAGCGCCGCGACGAGCAAGAGTACGGTGCGCTCGCGGGTGACGTTCACGCCCGACGTCGCCGCGATCTGCTCACCGAGCGCGAGGGCGTCGAGCGCGCGCACCCGGGTCGCGAGGTAGGCGAGGCCGATAAGGATCGGGCCAACCGCCATTGCCACGTGGTCCCAGCCGCGCAGTTCGAGGTCGCCAGCGAGCCAGAACATCGCGCTGCGCACAAGCGAATCGTCTTTCGCGTTGGCGATGAGAACGTTGATGAGCGCGCCCGCGAGCGCGCTAATGGAGACACCGACAAGAATGATCGTGCCGGGCCCGAGGTCGCGCCGCGAGCGCAGCACGCCGAGCAGGATCAGCGCAACCGTCGCTGCCCCAGCGAACGCGGCAAGCGGAATGCCCCACTGAGAGGTGCCCGAGAAGCCGAGGGTGATGCCGGCGACAGCGCCGACCGCGGCGCCGGCCGAGACGCCGGTGATACCGGGCTCGGCGAGGGGGTTGCGGAGGATGGCCTGCATGACGGTGCCGACGACGGCGAGGGCCGCGCCGACGAGCGCGGCGACGGCGATGCGGGGGAGCCGGATCGACCAGATCACGGTCGCCGCCTGCATGTCGGCCGCTGCCGGATTCACGAGGGCGGCGATGGTGTCGGTGGGCGAGAGGCGTACGATACCAAGCATGAGGGAGACGAGCGCAGCTACGCCGAGCGCCAGTGTCCCGACGACGGCGGTCCACATGACGGGGTGTCGTGTGCGGCTCACGGATCTCCTGCTGGCGAATGTGTGCGGGCGTCGATTGGCGCCGGATCCACTCTAGCCATAGGTCAGATCTAATAAGTCAGATCTTTCACATCAGACGTTCAGGTTCGGTCGAATAGCGTACGGAGCGTGACTGAGAATTCGCCCGCCGCTCTCGCGGCTCCCTACGATGCCCTGCTCCTGTGCTCCTTTGGTGGCCCCAACGGCCCCGACGACGTGTTGCCGTTCCTGCGCAACGTCACCGTTGGCAAGAACATCCCTGAGGACCGACTCGTCGAAGTGGGTGAGCACTACGGCCACTTCGGTGGGAAGAGCCCGATCAACGAGCAGAACCTCGACCTGTTGCAGGCGCTCCAGGCTGAACTCGGTCGCCGCGGCATCGAGCTGCCCGTCGTTTGGGGCAATAGGAACTGGCACCCGTACACGGTAGACACGCTGCGCGACGCCGTCGCCTTCGGCGCGAAGCGCGTGCTCACCATCGTGACGAGCGCGTACGCGTCGTACTCCGGCAGCCGCCAGTACCGCGAGCACCTGGCCGCTGCGGTCGCTGAACTCGGCGACGCCGCGCCCGAGATCGATATTGTGCGCCCCTTCTTCAACGACCCGGGGTTCGTCATGGCGAACGCCGACGCGATCGCCGAGGCTGCGGCGCAGCTCGACGGCGGGCTCGCTGGCGCCCACATCGTCTACGTCACACACTCGATCCCAGACACCATGCAGGACGCCTCGGCCGAGACCGGCCCTGGCTACCGCGAGCAGCACGAAGACGTGCTTGCGACGATCAACGCGTTTCTGACGGGTGACGTGGCGCCGACCTTCGAGTCGTCGCTTGCCTACTGCTCACGCTCGGGCGACCCGCGTACGCCGTGGCTCGAGCCCGACGTCAACGACCACCTCGAAGAGCTCGCAAAGCAGGGCGTTCGCAAGGTTGTCATCGCCCCGATCGGCTTCATCTCAGATCACATGGAGGTCGCCTTCGACCTCGACACCGAGGCGCTCGAGACGGCAGAGGAGCACGGCATTCAGGCCGTTCGCGCTGACACCGTCGGGGTGCGCGACAAGTTCGTTGCCGGGCTCGTCGACCTCATCGTCGAGCGGGCGGCCCGTGAGCGCGGCGAAGAGGCCACGCCGGTCACCGTCGGGGAGTTCCCGGCGCTACCAGACGTCGCTCCACCCGGGAGCTGCCGCATGCGCCACGGCGAGGTCACGGGAATCCCCGTGCTTGCCGGGGCCGAGGACTAACTGAAAGAGGAAGATCGTGACCGAGACCGTTCG
Source organism: Leucobacter sp. (assembly GCA_052094845.1). GTDB lineage: Bacteria > Actinomycetota > Actinomycetes > Actinomycetales > Microbacteriaceae > Leucobacter. Next base: position 96,232 of record JBQDKK010000001.1, read on the forward strand.
CCCCGTCATCGACCACAGCGAAATCGCCGAGTCCATCAATGAGGCGGTGAACTACACAATGTTCGCGGTGTTCCGTGAGGAGCGTTCCGCGGCCCCCGTTGGGGATCCGGCCGCGGCGGCCTCTTCGACCATTGCGGCGCTCGCCGCTATCGATGGCCTGACCGTTCGCGGATGGTACGACATCGCAGGTTTCCGGGCCGACGCCGATGTGCTCGTGTGGCTGCACGCGCCCTCGACCGAGGCGCTGCAGGCCGCCTACCGCGCGATCCTTGCGGGCGCTTCGGGCAGGCTCTCACCTGTCTGGTCGAACATCGGCGTGCACCGCGCAGCCGAGTTCAACCGCGCACACATCCCCGCCTTCCTGGCGGGGGAGACCCCGGGCGACTACCTCTGCGTCTACCCGTTCGTGCGCAGCCGCGACTGGTACCTCCTGCCCGACGAGGAGCGCTCGAAGATGCTCCGGGAGCACGGCGCCGCGGCCCGCGACTACGGTGACGTGCTCGCGAACACCGTTGCCTCGTTCGCGCTCGGCGACTACGAGTGGCTGCTGGCGTTCGAGTCCGCTGACCTCACGCGCATCGTCGACCTCATGCGCGAGCTTCGCGCGACGGAGGCGCGACGCCACGTCATCGAGGAGACCCCGTTCTTCACGGGCCCGCGCGTGGCCCCTGAAGTGCTGCTCGCTCGCGTGGTCGGAGGGCTCGCGGCATAGGCCGGGTGCGCGCTCAACACACTTGAACGGGTCAGTTCGCCGTGGGGGCGGGCTGGCCCGTTCGGGCATTTTGGCCGCCACCCACACGCCCGAGCACCCGAGCACCCGAGCACCCGAGCACCCCATTTTCTCCGGAGCGCATCATATTCGATCGGATTTCGACGTGTTCTCGCGAAAATGAGGTGTTTGGGGTCGGCGGTGTTTCGGGCGGGCGGTGGATGGGGCTGGCGATGGGTAGGGTCGGCAGCGTTTGGGGAGGGAGATGGGTGGGACTAGGACCCAACGATCGTGAGGTCGGGAAGGCCGCGCACGGGAGTGGTGTCGGTCACCTGCGAACCGGTGAGCTCAAGCATTTGAAGGTTTCGCAGTGTGCTGAGCGGTGACAGATCCGACACATCGGTGGCTTCGACGTCGAGCCACCGGAGCTCAGTGAGGCTGGCGAGCGGCGTGAGGTCGCGAACCTCTGTTTCAGCAAGCTTGAGCGACTGGAGCTTGGCGAGCGAGCGCAGCGCCCCAAGGTCACGTACCGCAGTCCATCGGAGGTCGAGCACTTCGAGATTGCGCAGGCTCGCGAGTGGCGAGAGGTCGGTCACGTGCGTGCCACTGAGAAACACGTGCGTGAGCTGGTCGAGGCCGTGCAACGCCTCGACGCTGGATACCGGTGTCCAACGGAGGTCGAGCAGTACCAGCGCCTTGAGATGTGAGAGCGGCTCGATGTCGTGCACCGCGGCGCCGTGGAGACGAAGCTCAGTGAGCGCCGTCAGCTGCGCCAGCGGGGCGAGGTCTGAGTCAGGTAACTCATCGAGCTCAAGAAACCGTGTGGCGGCGACTGCCGCACCATCGAGGGGAGTACCCGTTGGGCGGCCCAGGCCTGCATTGACAGCGGCAGTGATGCCATCGGCCCCTCTAAGGGCGCTGCGGGGCTTACTCATGCGCTTGTCCGTTCCTCTGGGTATTGAATCCTGGCTCAATCGACTGCTCAGCCCCCGAGACCCTCCAGCCGATACCCCATACCGGGCTCGGTGAGAATGTGTACGGGGTTCGCCGGGTCAGCTTCGATCTTCTTGCGCAGCTGCGAGACGTACAGCCTCAGGTAGCCCGTGTCCTCGGCGTGCTCGGTGCCCCAGATCGTCGTGAGCAGGGTCTGCCTGGTCACAAGCTTGCCCGCGTTGCGGATGAGAATCTCGATGACCTGCCACTCAGTCGGGGTGAAACGAATCTGGCGCTCACCCGCAGGCGATGACCGCACAGCGCTGTGCGCGGCGAGGTCAATCGTTACGTCGCCGAGTCGAGCGACGGGTGCGACGGGCTCAACGTCCCCAGCTGAGACCCGCCTGGTGATAGCCCGGATGCGGGCGAGCAGCTCGCCTACCGAGAACGGTTTCGTGACGTAGTCGTCGGCGCCCGCGTCGAGCGCCTCAATCTTGTCTGAGGCGCCCGCGCGGCCCGACACGACAAGGATCGGCGCCCGCGACCAGCCCCGGATAGCGTGGATCACCTCGACCCCGTCAAGCTTCGGCATCCCGAGGTCGAGAATCACGAGGTCGGGTTCGTGCGCGATCGCAGCGGAGATTGCCTCAGCCCCGTCGACCGCCGTCGACACCTCGTGCCCCTGTGCGGCGAGCGTGATGCGGAGCGCGCGCAGGATCTGCGGGTCGTCGTCGGCGATCAGGATCTTCACGGGCGCGCAGCCTCGTCCGTCTCGGTTGCGAGTGAGATGACCATCGTGAGCCCTCCTCCTGGGGTGTCCTCAGGGGTGAGCGTACCGTGCATTGCCTCGATGAAGCCACGGGACAGGGCGAGACCGAGGCCGAGGCCCGTGTCGTTATCGGTGTCACCGAGCCGCTGGAACGGCACAAAGATGTCGTCGCGTTTGTCTGCCGGAACCCCGGGGCCGTGGTCTACGACGCGCACCTCAAGGGTGCCAGCGAAGACGCTCGTCGTGATGACGACGGGCTCGCCCGCGGGGGAGTGGCGCGTTGCGTTCGCGAGCAGGTTGACAATGACGCGCTGCAGGAGGGCGGGATCGGCCTGTGCTCGCGCGTCGCCGTGATTGAGAGCGAGGCGCACGTCGGCCGGGCCGAGGCCGAGCTCGTCGAGCGCGGGCGCGATCGCCTCGGCGGGGTCGGTCGGCCGGTTTGCGATGCTCAGGGCGCCGCCCTGCAGCCTGCTCACATCGAGCAGGTCGGTGAGCAGAGCCGCGAGCGCACCGAGGCTCTCTTCGGCCGTGTCGAGTAGCTCCCCGCGATCCTCATCGGTGAGTTTGAGGCCGGTCGTGCGGAGCCCGCCAACTGCCGCTGTGGCGGCCGCAAGGGGCCGCCGCAGATCGTGGCTGAGGGCAGTGAGGAGCGCGCCCCGGACCCGGTCTGATGCCGCGATCGGTTCGATCTCCTTCGCGGTCTGCTCGAGCTCCTGGTGCGCGAGCGCGGCTGAGAGCTGCGCGACGACGACGGAGAGTAGGCGCTGCTCTGACGCCGCGAGCGGTGGCCCGTAGAGTTCGAGGTGCGCGCCGTCGCCGAGGGCGATGCGGGTGAGCGGGTCGCCGTCAGTGTGCGCCCCCGAGCTCGCGATGACGCCCTCTGTCTCGTCGTGCACGACGCGCACGGCGGGCAGCCCGAACGCTTCGCGGGTGCGCTCGGCGAGGGCCTGCGCCGCGTCATCCCCGCGAAGCACGCTGCCCGCGATCGTTTGGATGAGCTCGGACTCGGCGGCCGATCGTTTCGCGGCGCGGGTGTGACGCGCCGCCCGGTCGACGATGATGCTCACGAGGCTCGCGATGACGACGTAGAGCGCGAGCGCGAGGAGGTGGAGCGGCTCGTGAATATGGACGGTGAAGATCGGCTCGATGAAGAAATAGTCGAGCGTGAGCCCCGAGAACACGGCGGCGAAGAGCGCCGGCCAGATGCCACCGACGAGCGCGACGACGACGGTGAGTAGCTGGTAGCTCAGCACGTCGCTCGTGATCGAGTCGGGCGTGCGCGACAGCATGAGCAGGGAGGTGAGGATCGGGCCGCCGAGCAGGGCGACGACGAAACCGAGGATCCGCCGCTTGGCGGTGAGCGCGCCCGTGAGCGGCGGCAGCGCGAACCTGCGGGCGGCCGCGGCGTGGTTCACCATGTGCACATCGATCTCACCCGACTCGCGCACCACGGTCGCGCCGATTCCCGGGCCCGTGAGCGCTGCGGCGAACCTGCCGCGGCGGCTCGCGCCGAGCACGAGCTGCGTCGCGTTCTGGGAGCGCGCAAACTCGACGAGCGCCGTCGGCACGTCCTCGCCCACGACCTGGTGGTAGCTGCCGTTGAGCTTCTCGACGAGCGCGCGCTGCTGCGCGAGCACGTCGGGCCCAGCGGTGCGCAGCCCGTCTTGCGTCGTGACGTGCACCGCGAGCAGTTCGCCGCCCGACGACCTGGCTGCGATGCGCGCGCCACGGCGCAGCAGCGTCTCGCCCTCGGGCCCGCCCGTGAGCGCGACGACGACTCGCTCGCGCGCCTCCCACGTGCCCTTGATGCCGTGCGCGGTGCGGTACCCGCGCAGCGCCTGGTCGACCTCGTCGGCGAGCCACACGAGTGCGAGCTCGCGGAGCGCCGTGAGGTTTCCGAGCCTGAAGTAGTGCGAGAGCGCGGCGTCGACGCGCTCGGCCGGGTACACGAAGCCCTCCGCGAGCCTGTCGCGAAGCGACTGCGGGGCGATATCGACGACCTCGAGCTCGTCGGCCGAGCGGAGAAAGCTGTCGGGCACGGTCTCTTGCTGGGGCACTCCCGTGATCTGTTCAACGACGTCGTTCAGTGATTCGATGTGCTGCACGTTCAGCGTCGAGATGACGTCGATGCCGGCCGCGAGCAGCTCCTCGACGTCTTGCCAGCGCTTCTCGTGCGTTGACCCCGGAACGTTTGTGTGTGCGAGCTCGTCTACGAGAGCGAGCTCGGGTTTGCGCGCGAGCACGGCCGCGAGATCCATCTCCTCGAGCGCGACACCGCGGTGAACGACGCGAGCGCGGGGCAGCGCGGGGAGACCTACGGCGAGTGCGGCCGTCGCAGCGCGGCCGTGCGATTCGACGATCGCGACGATCACGTCGCGGCCATCGGCGTGGAGCCTGCGCCCCTCCTCCAGCATGGAGAACGTCTTCCCGACGCCCGGCGCCGCGCCAAGGAACACCCGCAGCCTGCCCCGCTTCGCCATGCTCACCCCCGCAACTGCTCGAGCGCCAGATTGAGTTCGAGTACGTTCACCCTACTCTCGCCCAGGTACCCCAGGTCTGGCCCAGCGGTGTGCGCCCTGACGAGCTGTTCGACCTTGGCGGAGTCGAGGCCCCTGGCTTCAGCGACGCGCTGCACCTGGATGGCGGCGTAGGCCGCGCTGATGTGCGGGTCGAGGCCCGAGGACGAGGCCGTGACGGCGTCGGCTGGCACCTCTGACTCGGGCACCCCGTTGAACTCGGCGACCTGCGCCTTGCGCTCGCCGATCGCGGCGACGAGGTCGGGATTCTCGGGGCCAAGGTTCGACCCCGACGACGCGGCGCCGTCGTAGCCATCGCCCGCCGCCGAGGGGCGGGGCTGGAAGAACGCGGGGTCAGGATCGCCTGCGGCCGTGAGAAACTGCTGGCCGATGAGCGAGGAGCCGACTGGCGAACCCGCGGCGTCTCTCACGAGGGAGCCGTTCGCCTGAGCGGGCAGCGCGAGCTGGCCGACCCCGGTCACGGCGAGCGGGTAGGCGACGCCGAGCAGGATCGTGAAGAGCGCCATGGCCCGGACTGCGGCCCAGACGGTTCGGCGTGACGTGCGTCGTGCAGCGTTCATGATGTGTGCTTCTTTCGTGGTGCGCTAGAACCCGGGGATGAGCCGGACCAGCTGGTCGATGAGCCAGATGCCGAGGAAGGGGGCGACGACACCGCCGAGGCCGTAGACGGCGAGGTTGCGGCCGAGGATCTGGGCGGCGCCGCCCGGGCGGTACTTCACGCCGCGCAGCGCGAGCGGGATGAGCGCGATGATCACGAGGGCGTTGAAGATGATCGCGGAGAGCACCGCCGAGGCCGCCGAGTGGAGGCCCATGACGTTCAGCGCCGCGAGCCCGGGGAAGACGCCCATGAACATGGCTGGGATGATCGCGAAGTACTTCGCGATGTCGTTGGCAATGGAGAACGTCGTGAGCGCGCCGCGGGTGATGAGCAGCTGCTTGCCGATGCGCACGATCTCGATGAGCTTCGACGGGTCTGAGTCGAGGTCGACCATGTTGCCCGCCTCTTTCGCCGCCGACGTGCCCGAGTTCATGGCGACGCCGACGTCGGCCTGCGCGAGCGCGGGCGCATCGTTCGTACCGTCGCCGGTCATCGCGACGAGGTTGCCGCCCTCCTGCTCCCTGCGGATGTAGGCGAGCTTGTCTTCAGGGGTGGCCTCGGCGAGGAAATCGTCGACGCCGGCTTCGCGGGAGATCGCGGCCGCGGTGAGCGCGTTGTCGCCCGTGATCATGACGGTGCGGATTCCCATCGCCCGGAGCTCCTTGAACTTCTCGGGCAGGCCCTCCTTTACGACGTCTTTCAGGTGGACGACGCCGAGCAGTCTGCGCTCGCCAGCGGCCGCTCCGCTGCCCGAGCGCATCGCGACGACGAGTGGGGTGCCGCCGGTCTCAGAGACCTCCGCGACGCGCTGCTGGAGCTCTGCTGAGCGTTGCGGGGGCAGCGGTGCGCCGCCCTCCTCGAGCCACGCGATGACCGCGGAGCCCGCGCCCTTTCGGATTTCGGTGCCGTCGGGGAGGTTGAGCCCCGACATTCTTGTCTGCGCGGTGAACGGGACGATCTCGCCCTGGGTATTCCTGTCGAACTGCGCGCCCAGCCCGTCCGCGAGCTCGACGATCGAGGCGCCCTCCGGTGTCGGGTCGGCGAGTGAGGAGAGCGCTGCCGCCGTGACGAGCTCGCTCTCGGTGATGCCGAGCAGCGGGATGAAGGCGCTCGCGCGGCGGTTGCCGTACGTAATCGTGCCCGTCTTGTCGAGCAGCAGCGTGGTGACGTCACCCGCAGCCTCGACTGCGCGACCCGAGGTCGCGAGCACGTTGCGCTGCACCAGGCGGTCCATGCCGGCGATGCCGACGGCGCTGAGCAGCGCCCCGATCGTCGTGGGAATAAGGCAGACAAGCAGCGCGGTGAGCACGGTCAGGCTGACGGGGGCCGCCGCGTACGACGCGATCGGGTTGAGCGTCAGCGCGACGACAACGAAAACGATCGAGAGGCTTGCGAGCAGGATGTTGAGCGCGACCTCGTTCGGGGTCTTCTGCCTGGCCGCGCCCTCGACGAGCGCGATCATGCGGTCAACGAAGGTGTCGCCCGGGCGCGACGTGATGCGCACGATGATCCGGTCACTCAGCACGCGCGTGCCGCCCGTCACCGCCGAGCGGTCGCCGCCGGATTCGCGAACGACCGGCGCCGACTCGCCTGTGATTGCCGATTCGTCGACCGAGGCGATGCCCCAGACGATATCGCCGTCGCCAGGGATGAGTTCGCCCTGCTCGACGACCACGACGTCACCGACGCGCAGCTCCGCCGAAGGCAGCGGCGAGAGGGCCGAGCCTGTCGCTGCGGGGTCGCCGGCCTCGTCGTAGCCGTCTACGCGATGCGCGACCGTCGTCGTGCGCGTCTTCCTGAGCGAGTCGGCCTGCGCCTTCCCACGCCCCTCGGCCACCGACTCGGCGACGTTTGCGAAGAGCACTGTCGCCCAGAGCCACGCGGCGATGGCCCAGGTGAACGAGCCGGGCACCGCGCTGCCGCCCGACTGCGCCGGGCCGCCGAGGAACGGTTCTGCGATCGCGAGCGCGGTGGTGAGCGCCGCGCCGACCCACACGATGAACATGACGGGGTTGCGCCACTGCTCGCGCGGGTCGAGTTTGCGAAGCGCGCCGGGCAGGGCCGCGACGAGCACGGCGAGCGAGAACCCGCTCTTGGCGGGGACTGTGTGCGTTGACATGGTTACATGAGCCCTTCAGCTAGGGGGCCTAGCGCGAGAACGGGAAGGAAGGCGAGCGCGGAGAGCAGGATCGTGACCGCGGCAAGGAGCCCGACGAAGAGCGGGCGGTGGGTGGGGAGCGTGCCAGAGGTCGCGGGGACGATGTCCTGCTGCGCGAGCGACCCAGCGAGGGCAAGCACGAGCATGATCGGCACGAAGCGGCCGAGCAGGATCGTGACGCCGAGGGCGGTGTTCAGCCACGGGGTATCGGCGGTGAGCCCGGCGAAGGCCGAGCCGTTGTTGTTCGCCGCCGACGTGAACGCGTAGAGCACCTCTGACATGCCGTGCACGCCGGGGTTCGCAATCGACTCGCTCGTGACGCTCTCGCGCACGCCGGGCAGCGCGAAGCTCAGCGCCGTTCCGGCGAGCACGAGGGTCGGCATCACCAGAATGTAGAGCGCGGCAAGCTTGATCTCGCGGGGCCCGATCTTTTTACCGAGGTACTCGGGCGTGCGGCCGATGAGTAGGCCCGAGATGAACACGGCGATCACGGCGAGCACGAGGAGGGCGTAGAGCCCCGACCCGACGCCGCCTGGCGACACCTCGCCGAGCATCATGTTGAGCATCGGGAAGAACCCGCCGAGCGCGGTGTACGAGTCGTGCATCGAGTTCACCGCGCCGGTCGAGGTGCCCGTGCTCGTCGTTGCGAAGAGCGTCGAGCCGATGATGCCGAAGCGCTGCTCTTTGCCCTCGAGCGCGGCCCCGGCGAGCTCGGGCGCCGTCCCGCGACCCGCGAGCTCGACGAGCGTGAGCGCCGTGAATGACGCGACGTAGAGCAGCCCCATCACCGAGAGGATCGCGTAGCCCTGCCGGTTGTCGCCGACCATGCGGCCGAATGTGCGGGGGAGCGAGAACGGGATTGCGAGCATGAGTAGCACCTGGAACACGTTGGTCCAGGGCGTCGGGTTCTCGAACGGGTGCGAGGAGTTCGCGTTGAAGAAGCCGCCGCCGTTCGTGCCGAGCAGCTTGATCGCCTCCTGCGAGGCCGTTGGCCCGCCAGGGATCGTCTGCGTGGCGCCCGCAACGGTTGTCACGTCGGTGAAGCCGTTGAAGTTCTGAATGACACCGCCCGCGAGCAGCACGATTGCGCTGACCGCGGCGAGCGGTAGGAGCAGGCGCACGATTCCGCGCACGAGGTCGACCCAGAAGTTGCCGATCGTGCCCGACTTTTTATAGGCAAAGCCGCGAACGAGTGCAATGGCGACAGCGATACCGACGGCCGCTGAGGTGAAGTTCTGTACGGCGAGGCCCGCGATCTGCACGGTGTAGCCGACGGTCGCCTCCGGTGAGTATGACTGCCAGTTCGTGTTGCCGACGAACGAGGCTGCCGTGTTGAACGACAGTGGGGCGCTCGGGGCGCCGAGGCCGAGGGAGTACGGCAGAAACTGCTGCAGCCGCTGCAGCCCGTACACGAGCAGCAGGCCGACAGCCGAGAACGCGAGCACGCCGCGCAGGTACGCGCGCCAGGTCTGCTCGGCCCCCTCATCGATTCCGATGACGCGGTAGATGCCGCGTTCGACGCGCCAGTGCTTTGTCGCGGTGTAGACCCACGCCATGTAGTCGCCGAGCGGGCGGTAGATGATGGCTATCAGGGCGGCAACCGTGAGGAGCGCCAGGAGAGCGGAAAGGGTGCTCATCAGAACTTCTCCGGTCGGGTGAGTGAGACGGCGAGGTAGGCGAGGGCCGCGAGTGCCAGGGCCGCCGCGACGATGTTGAAGACGATCACAGCTTCTCCACCGCCTTCGCGAGCAGGCCGATGAGCGCGAAGAGGGCGATCACGCCGACCGCGTAGACCACATCGAGCACGATGACTCCGTTCAAGAGAGTGACGCCCTGGCCGGTGCCAGGGCGGTGCGCCTCAGTGGCGCATGTTCAGATTGAATACCCGCGGGGCGCTCAAAAACCGCGTCCTAACGGAATCCATACGGCCGCCCCGAGATCCCTAACGGGAACCGAACGCCCCGCGCGAAAACTGGGGGAGTGATCGTGAACTATCAGTGCGCTAATCTCCACCTATGAGCAGTTCTCGCGCGCAGCCAACCGTCAGTCAGCCGAGCCTAGGAGCCGGGGAATGAGCGAGACAGGCGAACTCGCGCAGTTGCGCGAGCGGCTCGACGCGCTCGAGTCTGAAAACACCGACCTGAAGCAAGCGAAGGGTCGCCCCGCGGGGGCGCGATCTCGCACCGCGGCTGCGGTGATCCTCATCCTCCTCGCCGCGCTGCTCGCGCCCGCCGCGGTCGTAAGCACCTGGGTGCGCGCGGAGCTCATCGACACCGATCGCTTCGTCTCGGGCCTCGCCCCCCTCGCCGAAAAGCCCGCGGTGCAGTCGTACATCGCCGACGAGGTCGTCGTCGCGATCGAGGGCAGCCTCGATATTGAGGCTGTCGTGTACGACGCCGTGAGCGGGCTGAAAGCCCTCGACCTGCCGCCGCAGGCGACCGCGGCGTTCGGGCTGCTCGAGGGCCCCGCCGTGCACGGGATCCAGTCCATTCTGCGCACCACCGTCGATCGCATGGTCGCGTCGCCGCAGTTCGCGCAGATCTGGGAGGTTGCGCTGCGCCAGACTCACGCGCGCGCAATCGCCGTCATTCAGGGCGACCCTAACAGCGCCGTGCAGCTCTCCGGCGACGGCACCGTCTCCATCGAGCTCGGTACCATCATCGCCGAGGCAAAGACAATGCTCGTCGCGCAGGGCGTCGATCTCGCGACGCTCATCCCGGAGATCGACAAGTCGATCCCGCTCGTGACCTCTGACTCGCTCACCCAGGTGCGCACCGCTTACTCGTTCGCGACGGCGGTCGGCTACTGGCTCCCGTGGCTCGTGCTCGCGCTACTCGTCGGCGGCATCGCGATCGCCACGCGCCGGAGCCGGGCCGCGCTCGGCGCCGGCATCGGGCTCGCCGCATCGTTCCTGCTGCTGCTCGCCGGCATCGGCACCGGCAAGGTGTTCTTCCTCGCGACGGTGAGCCCAGCCTTCATGCCGGTCGCGACGGCCGAGGCGCTGTTCGGGCAGGTCACGCTGAACATCCACGCGATCCTCGTCGCGCTCGTCGTGCTCTCGTGCGTGATCGCGCTCGCCGCCTGGCTGTTTGGCGGGTCGCGGCAGGCCCGAGCAATCCGGGGCGCGGCAAACCGGGGCTTCGCTCGGCTCCGCGGCGGCCTCGACAGGCTGCACCTTGACCCCGGGCCCGTCGGCACCTGGGTCGACCGGCTTCGGCCAGCGATCTGGTTCGTTGCTGTTGCCGTGACCGTGCTCGCGGTGTTCCTGAATCGGCCGATCTCCCTCGCGGGCGTCACGGCCGCGCTGGTGTGGCTCGTCGTAGCGCTCGTCGCGGTGGAGCTGTTGCGCAGGCCGCGGGGCTCGGAAGCCGAAAAACCTGGAGCAACGCAACAAATCTCTTGACGTTGCATCAACGCGTCGTTCATGCTTGGGTGTACCGAAAGCCTGACCGGGCGCGCCCCAATGCGGGGCGGGTTCAGTAGGCTCCGCCGAACACAACGCTCACCACAGCCGGCCACCGCGCCGGGGAACGCGACGACGCGAAGGGAAACGCACATGGAACGCGAGATTTACGAAGAGATCCACGATGATTTTCGTGAGATGGTGAAGGAGTTCATCAAGCGCTACGTCACCGCCGAGAAGGCGAACGAGTGGGAAGAAGCTGGTGAGGTTGATCGCGCGACGATGCTCGCCGCAGCCGAGCACGGCATCGTTGGGCTCTCCGTTCCCGAGGAGTTCGGTGGGGCCGGCATGCTCGAGGACTACCGCTTCCGCTCGATCGTGCTCGAAGAGCTCACCATCTCTGGCACTGGCGGGGCGCTCGCGGGCGCAGTCGGCATTCAGGATGACCTCGCTGTCCCGTACATCGCTCGGTTCGGCACCGACGAGCAGAAGAAGAAGTGGCTGCCGAAGATGGCCTCGTGCGAGGTGCTCGGCGCGCTCGCGATGACTGAGCCTGGCACCGGCAGCGACCTCCGCGGCGTCACGACGACGGCGAAGAAGACCGAGGGCGGCTACATCGTCAACGGCGCGAAGACCTTCATCTCGAGCGGCAAGACCGCCGACATGGTCGTGACGTTCGTGAAGACCGGCGAGGGCAACCGCCCCGACGCGTTCAGCCTCATCATCATCGAAGACGGCATGGAAGGCTTCGACCACGGCCGCAAGCTCCACAAGATGGGCTCGCACGGCCACGACACCGCCGAGCTGAGCTTCGTCGACGTGTTCGTGCCCGACGAGAACCTCATCGGCGGCGTCGAGGGACACGGCTTCGTGCAGCTCATGGAAAACCTGCCGCTCGAGCGCCTCTCGATCGGCGTCGCAGCGACCGCGATCGCGCAGGCAGGGTTCCAGTGGACCCTCGACTACACGAAGAGCCGCGAGGCGTTCGGTAAGCCCGTCGCCGACTTCCAGAACACCCGCTTCAGCCTCGCTGACATGGCGACAACCGTCGACGTCATGTGGGCCTACATCGACCGTGCGATGAAGCTCTTCATGGAGGGGAAGCTCACCGCAGACGAGGCGGCCAAGGTGAAGTTCTGGTGCACCGAGCGCGAGTGGGAGATCCTCGACCAGGGCGTCCAGCTCCACGGCGGCTACGGCTACATCACCGAATACCCCATCGCACGTGCGTTCCTTGACGCGCGTGTGCACCGCATCTACGGCGGCACGAACGAGGTTATGCGCGAGATCGTCGCGCGCGCCGTCACCGGCCGCAAGTAGCGTCTCCCGGCGTCGCTCGCCCGTCTTTTGCGCCGCCTAGCGGCGCTTACCCGGCTGCGCGCCGCGCCACTCAGACTCGCGCATGCCCCACTAGCATTGGGGCATGCGCGAGTCTTTTGATCTCAATGAAGCGAGCATCGCCGACGTGCTCACGGCCTACGAATCGGGGGAGACGACCCCGACCGCTCTGACGCGGGAGTACCTCGCCCGCATCGACACGTACGACGCGGGCCCGGAGGGGCTGCACGCCATCGTGGTGCCAAACCCCGAAGCGCTCGCTCAGGCCGCAGAGTCTGACGCGCGGTGGGCGGCGGGTAGGCCCCGCGCGCTTGAGGGGGTGCCGTTCACCGTGAAAGATTCGTACATGGTGCGGGGTCTTACCGTCGCTTCCGGCTCACCCGCGTTCGAGCACCTCGTCGCCCAGTGGGACGCGTTCTCCGTCGCCAAGCTGCGCGAGGCCGGGGCGGTGCTCCTGGGCAAGACGAACATGCCGCCGATGGCAGACGGCGGAATGCAGCGGGGCGTCTACGGCCGCGCGGAGTCGCCGTACAACCGCGACTACCTCGCGGCGGCGTACGCCTCGGGCTCGTCGAACGGCTCGGCCGTCGCGACGGCCGCGAACCTCGCCGTATTTGGCATGGGGGAGGAGACGGTCTCGAGCGGGCGCAGCCCGGCCTCGAACAATGGCTTGTGCGCGTACACGCCGTCGTGGGGTGTGCTGTCGATTCGCGGCAACTGGCCGCTGTTCCCCGCGCGTGACGTGGTTGTACCTCACACCCGCTCGATGCCTGACATGCTGCGGCTGCTCGACGTGCTCGTGCAAGACGACCCCATCGCCCGGGGTGACTTCTGGCGCGCGCAGCAGGTGGTGCCGGTGCCGAAGCCGAGCGACCATCGGCCCGAGTCGTACCTCGCGCTCGCGGGCGCTGCTGGTGCCGCTGGCGCTGCTGGTGCTGCTGGCGCTGGTGCTGCTGCTGCTGCTGCTGCTGCCGCTGGCGCCGCTGGTGCTGGCGCCGCTAGTGCCCGCCCGCTCGCCGGAAAGCGCTTCGCCGTGCCGAAGATGTACCTCGGGCTTGACCCTGATTTTCCGATTGCGGTGCGGCCGTCCGTGCTCGACCTCTGGCGCGCAGCCGAGGCGCGGCTTGTCGCCCTCGGCGCTGAAATCGTGGTCACTGACTTCCCGCTCATCGAGCAGTACGAAGGGGATAGGCCGGGGCAGGAGAACGTCGGCGCCCTCGGAGTGCTCCCCGACGGCTGGATGGACACCGAATTCAACCACTTCCTCGCCTATGGCTGGGACGACTTCCTGCGCGCGAACGGCGACGCTGCGACCCCGACGCTCGCTGACGTCGACCCTGACACGATCTTCCCGCGGCCCGAGGGCACGCTTCCCGATCGCTACGAAGAGGTCGAGGACTACGACAACAGGTACCGGGCGGTGGTCGCGTTCGCACAGGCCGGGATCCCTGACCCGCGGGAGCGTCCCGACTTCGCGGCTGGGCTGCGTGCGCTCGTCGAGCTTCGCGAATCCCTCTTCGAAGTGTGGCTCGAGCGCGAAGGGTTCGACGGGGTCGTGTTCCCCGCGAACGCAGACGTGGGGCGCGAAGACGCGGAGCGCGATGCTGCCGCAGCCGACCACGCCTGGTCAAACGGCGTCTTCTTCTCGAACGGTAACTATGCCCTTCGGCACCTCGGCATCCCGACCGTGACCGTCGCGATGGGGGTTATGAGCGATATTGGCATGCCTGTGGGGCTCACTTTCGCAGGCCGGGCGTACGCTGACCCTGAACTGCTGGCGTTTGCCGCGGCGTTCGAGGCTGGTGCGGGAGCCGGGACGCTGCGCGTCGCTCCAGCGCTGCCGTAGGCAGGCCCAGCCCAGGCCGGAACCGCGAATCTGCCCTGGAACTCAGCGTCCCGCCCAGCCAAACCCAGCCCAGCCCAGTGCGCCTCAATTAATCCGTTGCACCCCAAATACCCCGGGCATTTGGGGTGCAGCAGATTATTTGGGTGGGAGCGGGTGGAAGTGGGTGAGGAATCCGGTCGTGGCCGAGGAATGGTGACTGCTGGCGGGGCGTAGAGACCTGCATATTTCGGAAACCAACACATGCGGGCCCGGTGCTGGCCGACCGCGCCCGCAGCTCTCACCGCCCAGCTCAGTGCGCCTCAATTAATCTGCTGCACCTCAAATAGCCCGAGCATTTGGGGTGCAACAGATTATTTGGGTGGGGTGTGCGGTAGGACTGGTGCGGGCCGGGTGGGTGGTGGGGCTGGTGCGGCCCGTGCGGGGTGGGGCTGGTGCGGCTCGTGTGGGGTGCGGAAGGTGGGGCTGGGGTGTGGCCGGCGGGTGGCGACCGGATGGCGGTACCCCGGAACGTCAGGCGACAGGGTCGTCCGACGCCTCCGAGACCGGTTCGTAGCGATCAACGCTGCGCGCAAGCTTTCGCAGCAGCACCGCGAGCCGTTCGCGCTCGGGCCGGTTCATCGCCCCGAGTAGCCGCTCCTCGCTGTCGGTGAGCCTGGTCATCGCGGCGTCGACGAGGGTCTGACCGCGCGGCGTCATCTCGACAAGCACGCCGCGCCCATCGTTGGGGTCGGTGAGCCTGCGCACGAGGTCGCGCTCCACGAGCCTGTCGATGCGGTTCGTCATGGTGCCGCTCGATACCATCGTCTGCTGCACCAGCACCTTCGGGCTCTGCCGGTACGGCGCACCGCCCCGCCTGAGAACCGCGAGCACATCAAACTCCCACGACGCAAGGCCCGATCGCTCGAACGCGTGCGACCGCGCCCGGTCGAGGTGCTTGGCGATGCGCGACAGCCTGGAGAACACGGTGAGCGGCGCAAAATCGAGGTCGGGGCGAGCCGCGCTCCACGACGCGATGATCCCGTCAACCTCGTCGGTCGAGTCTGGGGTGCGGTCTTCCATCTGCCCATTATCTCGGGTGCAGCATCTTTTTTCCCCGCGAACCCGCCGGAGTTGGCCCCGTTCTGCCCAAGAGGTGCGAAAGTGCCCGCTACGTCTGGCAGACTATATCTGTGCCGGTTTCGGTACGGTCCGCCTTGGTGTAATGGCAGCACGACAGCCTTTGGAGCTGTTAAGTCTAGGTTCGAATCCTAGGGGCGGAGCGGCGGCGGGTGAGGGGACCTCACCGCTGCGCGTCGGTTTCGGCGCAGTTCCGCGCAGTGCTCACGCGCTCGCGAACGAGAAAGGGACACCCGACATGACAGAACGCTCACTTGCTGTCGTGATCCTGGCCGCCGGCCAGGGCACCCGCATGAAGTCGACCCTCCCCAAGGTGCTGCACCGCATCGGCGGGCGCGCGCTCATCGAGCACGTGCTCGACACCGCAGCGGCACTGTCGCCCGAGCAGATCGTCGCCGTCGTTCGTCACGAGCGTGAGCGCGTCTCCGAGGCGATCCTGAACCACGCACCCGACACGGTCATCGTCGACCAAGACGAGGTGCCCGGCACGGGCCGCGCCGTCGAGCTCGCCCTCGCAGCGCTCCCCGCTGACTTCGACGGCTCCGTCGTCGTACTCTCGGGCGACGCCCCGCTCGTCGATGGCCCGTCGGTGACGAGCCTGCTCGACGGCCACTTCGCGGAGCACCGCGACATGACCCTGCTGTCGGCCCTGCTTGAGAACCCCACTGGGCTCGGCCGCATCCTCCGCGACGCGAACGGCGGAATGACTGGCATCGTCGAAGAGAAAGACGCGACGGACGAACAGCGCCAGATCACGGAGATAAACGGCGGCATCTACGTTTTCGCGCACCGCGCGCTCACGCAGGCACTCGGCGAGATCGACACGAACAACGCGCAGGGCGAGAAGTACCTGACGGACGCGGCCGCGCGGATCCTCGCGAAGGGCGGCGGCGTCGAAGCCGTCGCGACGAACGACCCGTGGGTCGTCGCCGGCGTGAACGACCGCGCTCAGCTCGCCGAGGCGGGCCGCGAGCTCAACGCCCGCATCATCCGCGAGCACCAGCGGAGCGGCGTCACGATCGTGGACCCGGCGACGACATGGATCGACGCCGACGTCTCCATTGAACAGGACGTCGAGATTCTTCCCGGCACGTTCCTGCACGGCGCGACCTCGATCGCGACGGGCGCCATCATTGGCCCCGACACGACGCTTACGGACTGCGAGGTCGGTGAGGGTGTGCGCGTGCGCCGCTCGGAGGCGACGCTCGCCGCGTTCCTCGCCGGCGCAGAGGTTGGCCCGTTCGCCTACATTCGCCCCGGCACCGAGCTCGGTGAGGGCGGCAAGATTGGGGCGTTCGTCGAAGCGAAGAACGCGCAGATCGGCGACGGCTCGAAGGTGCCTCACCTGAGCTACGTCGGTGACGTCACGATCGGCACCGGCTCGAACATCGGCGCGGGCACGATCGTCGCGAACTACGACGGCGTGAACAAGCACCAGACAGTTGTCGGTGACGCCGTTCGAATCGGCTCGAAAAACGTGCTCATCGCACCGGTTACCATTGAAGACGGAACGTACACCGCGGCGGGGACAATCGTGCGTAAGCCCGTGCCCGCCGGTGCGCTCGCGATGACCGTCGCCCCTCAGCGGAATCTGGAGGGCTGGGTCGCTGCGAACCGCCCCGGGACTACCTCCGCTGCCGCTGCCGAGCGGGCCGCGAGCCCCGAGGCCGCTACAGACTCACTCAACGACACACCTCACACACTGTAGACACCGAAGGGCAAGTGGGAAAGCACTGATGAGCAAAATCGAGATGACCGGGCAGAAGAAGCTCGTTCTCATTACCGGCCGAGCGTACCCCGAGCTCGCCGAGCAAGTTGCCGCTGAACTCGGCGCTGAACTCGTTCCCACTGATGCCCGAACCTTCGCGAACGGGGAGCTCTACGCCCGCTTCGACGAGAGCGTCCGCGGCTCGGATGCGTTCGTGATCCAGTCGCACACCGACCCGATCAACGAGTGGCTCATGGAGCAGCTCATCATGGTCGACGCGCTGAAGCGCGCCTCGGCGAAGCGCATCACGGTCGTTGCGCCGTTCTACCCGTACTCGCGTCAGGACAAGAAGGGCCGCGGCCGCGAGCCCATCTCGGCGCGCCTCATCGCTGACCTCTTCAAGACCGCGGGCGCTGACCGCATCATGTCGGTGGACCTGCACGCACCGCAGATCCAGGGCTTCTTCGACGGCCCGCTCGACCACCTGTTCGCGATGCCCGTGCTGCTCGAGCACTTCGAGAAGAACCTCAACCGCGACGACCTCACCGTTGTGTCGCCCGACATGGGCCGCGTTCGCGTCGCCGACGTCTGGAGCGACCGCCTCGGTGCACCGCTCGCGATCATCCACAAGCGCCGCGACCCCTCGGTCGCGAACCAGGCCTCGGTGCACGGCATCGTCGGTGACGTGAAGGATCGCTGGTGCCTCATGGTCGACGACATGATCGACACGGGCGGCACGATTTCGAAGGCCGCCGAGGCGCTCAAGCAGGCTGGCGCCCGCGGCGTCACGATCGCCGCGACGCACGCGATCTTCTCGGGCAAGGCCGTCGAGTACCTCTCGCAGGATTTCATCGACCAGGTCGTTGTCATGGACACTCTGCCGGTGCCCGAGGAGAAGCGCTTCGAGAAGCTCACCGTGCTGTCGATCGCCCCGCTGCTCGCGAAGGCGATCCACGAGGTGTTCGAGGATGGCTCCGTGACCTCGATGTTCGAAGGCGCGGCCTAACCAGGCGCCAACAATGACCCTGCGCGTGGTGCGGGTAGCGCTCACCGGGAGTGGCGGGATCGGATCTCGCGTCGCGGTGGCGCTGCTCGCGCGGCGCGTTCGCTATGCCGAGCGCTTCGGGGTCGACGTTCGCCTCGTCGGCGCGGCCGGGAGCCGCGCGGGCCTCGTCGGAGCTGACGGGATCGCGGTGGGCGAGTTCGAGGATCGCGCCTCGTGGGCGCCGGGGCTCACCGGGGCCGCGTTCCTCTCTGAGGCGGCACCCGATGTCATTATCGACGCCGGGCCGAACGATTACGTGACCGGCGGCCCGGGGCTTGCGCACCTTGAGTGGGCGCTGCCGCGCGGAGTTCACGCGATCATGGTCTCAAAGAGCGCCCTCGCCCTGCACGGCGCCAGGTTACTTGGCCTCGCGAGCGCGAGCGGCAGCCGGGTTCACGCGAGCGGGGCGAGCTCCGCGGCACTGCCCGCCGTCGACTTCCTCAGACACAACCTCGCGGGCGCGAGCGTCACGCGGGTGGAAGCCGCGCTCACGGGCACGACCTCGTTCGTGCTCGACGTGACACACGACCGGGTAGCCGCTTGGCGTGAGGCGGGGGGAGAAGCCCGCGCTCGTCGGCGTGCTTGAGCGGACAGCGACCGGGTACGAGGCGCGGGTCGAGGTGAGCGCGTACCCGCGCGAGCACCCGTTCGCGTCAGCGACCGGGAGCACGAAAGCGCTCATGGTCTCGGCCGAGGGCTTCGGCGACTACACCCTCATTGGAGGCGCTTCGACGCCAGAAGCGACGGTCGCCGCGGTACTCAAAGACGTCGAGCACCTCCTCGCAGAGCTCTAACGCTGCGAGAAGGTGCGGTGACGTGTGGCTCGCCGCCTGGGCTCGCCGAGCGCAGACTACCGAGGCAGTTCGACGCTTACCGCGAACCCCGTGCCCGCCGATCCTGACCCTTCACCGGCAGCCGCGGGCGTCGGCCCTGCCGAGACCGACCCGCCGAGCGCGGTGACGCGCTCCCGCAGCCCGGCGAGGCCGAGACCCGAGCCCGGCGCTGGCGGCGCTTCCTGCGGCGCGGGGCCGTTCACAACATCAACGGTGATCGTGTCATCCCCGAGCGTGACCGTCACGTCGATCGCGGCGCCGGGGGCGTGCCGCATCGCGTTCGCAAGGCTTTCCTGCACGACCCGGTAGATGGTGAGACCCGTCGCGGAGAGCACGCTCTCGGTGGGCTCGTCGCCCTCTGCGCTGAAGCTGATCTGCGCACCCGAGTTGCGACTCGAATCAATGAGCGCAGGCAAGTCGGCGAGGGTGGGCTGCGGTGCGAGCGGGGCCGTGCCGTCGCTGTCGCGGAGCGTCGCGAGCAGCCCCCGCATCTCGGAGAGCGCCTGCCGTGATGACTGTGCGATCGCCTCAAACTCGGCCTCCGCCTCGTCACCGAGCCCGGGGATGCGGTACTTCGCCGTGTTCGCCTGGATGCTCACGACCGACATGCTGTGGGCGACAACGTCGTGCAGTTCGCGCGCGACGAGGTTGCGCTCGGAGAGCTCGCGCTGCTTCGCGTCGAGTGCCGCGCTGTGCTCCCGTTCTTTGCGCAGCGCGCCCCGATCCTCGAACAGTGCTTGCGACACGATGCCAGCGAGCCCGAGGCCGAGCGCAACCGAGCTGCTGATGACGAGGCTGGTGATCGCGCCGCTGGTGAACCCGGCGCCCGAGAGTACGACGGCCCCGATGACGGCGAGCTGGGGGAGTGCGAGGGCCGCGAGCACCCACCGCCAGTCATAGCGCAGCCCGATGATGAAGGCGAAGAGAGCTTGCACGACGAGCATGGTCACGGGCCACGGCCACGGCGTATCCGTTGGTGTCGCCGTGACGAGAGCGGCGACGGCGGGCGTGATCGCGCCGAGGGCGATAGCCGCTGCGGGGAGGCGCAGTGCGAGCACGAGCGTCGCCGCCTGCGCGGCGGCGAACACCATTGAGATCGCCGGGTGGACGCCGTAGAGCGTCGAGAGCAGCGGCCAGGTGACCGCGAGCGTCGCGACCGCGGCGAAGCCGACGAGGATCCAGGACCAGCCAGCGCGCGCCGCGAACGCTGCGGCGGGAGCAATACCGGGTGTGGCGCCAGGCGCGCTTCCATCGGGGGCCGTGGCCCCCGCACCGCCCTGCGCCGGGCTCGCGGGGCCCGGCGCGCCGAGGCCGGCCCGGGTGACGGTGATGTCGAGCACCGCGAGGGCGCGCATCACGAGTGGCAGCGTGGCGAGAGCAAAGAGACCAAAGACGGTGTAGGTGAGGGCCTCGCCGCTGCGGGAGTAGGCGAACTCGGGTGAGATCGCGCCCGACGACAGCGCAACGAGCATGTTGCCGGGAAAGACGCTGTCGTTCTCGGGGAGGAAGCGGGCCCAAATGAACGAGGTCGTGCCGCCGAGCGCGGCCGACAGCCACGTGATGCCAACCGAGAATGTCAGCGCGCGAATCGGAAACGCCACGAGCGTTTCGAAGATGAGGTCGAGCCAGCGGCGCCCGTCAGCCATGACCCGCATGAACCCGCCGATGCCCGGCGCGATCTCGCGGTAGGCAGGGCGGATGACGGGCGCGCCCCACCAGGTCGACCGGCTCCGCGAGAGGTCAGCGAACTTCGTCGCGAGGAGCAGTGTCGCGGGGAGCAGCACCGCGCCGAGCCAGATGACGAGCGTCGCGATCGAGAGTGACGCGAGTGGCACGAGGAGCGAGAACGCGAGGAGCGAGATGAAGAACCCGGGAATGACGTAGCCCGTGTCGGTGAGCACGCGTCGCGGGTTGTAGAGGCCGCTCCACTTGCTGCCCGTGCCTGGTGCCGGTGCTGTCGCCGCGGTGTTCGCCATGTCGGTCTCCCTGTCTTTCTCCGGCACAAGCTGCCGGTGCTGCCAACTGTAAAACGCCGTACCCGCCGCGCACGTCACCCTGAGGGGTGAATGTCGGCTCCGGGGTGTTCCCCCGTGAGAGCGAACCTGCCCGAGAACTCGGGGTGAATGGGCGCTTCGCGATCCTGCCCGCTTATGATCGTCCCATGACCATGAGCGCCCCCGAGACCCCTCCCATCCGTGTCGCGATCGTCGACGACCAGGCGATGGTGCGGCAGGGCTTCGGTGCGCTGCTCGGCGCCCAGCCCGACATCACCGTCGTTGGGGATGCCGCTGACGGCGACGAAGTGCTCGAGCTCGCGCGGCGTGCGCGCCCGGACGTGATCCTGATGGATATTCGGATGCCGCGGATGAACGGTCTCGACGCGACCCGCGCGTTGCTCGGCAGGCCGGGCGACAGCCACCCGCGGGTGATCATGCTCACGACGTTCGACGCCGATGAGTACGTGTTTTCGGCGCTGCGGGCGGGCGCGAGCGGGTTTCTGCTCAAGGACGCGAGCGCGGAGGATCTCATTGGCGCGGTGCGCGTCGTCGCGTCGGGGGAGGCCCTGCTCGCGCCGTCGGTGACGCGGCGGCTCATCGCAGACTACGCGGCCAGGCCGGAGCGCAAGCAGAGCGCGACGCTGTCGCAGGTCACCGAGCGCGAACTCGATGTGATGCGGCTCATCGCGGCGGGGCATACGAATGCAGAGGTCGCGGAGCGGCTGTTCCTCTCCGAGCAGACCGTGAAGACTCACGTCTCCCGGCTGCTGAGCAAGCTCGGGCTGCGCGACCGGACGCAGCTCGTCATCGCCGCCTACGAGTCGGGGCTCGTGACGGCTGGCGGCTGACCGCTTGGAAGCTGTGAGATTGCGCTGGGAGTGATACGCGGCGCACAACTAGTTGCCAATGGCAACTAAAGGGGTAGGCTGGGAGTATGCCAGCCAGACCCAGGGAGACAGCCGCCGCCGACCTGCTCACGGCCGTCGTCGGTCTGATTTCAAACTGGACGGCGGCGGTGACCCAGGGCAGTATCGCGGCAGCGATCAACCTCGATATCGCCGAGGGTGACGTGCGCGCGCTCTACATCATCGGGCAACGCGGCGTTGGTGTGCAGCCAGCGGCGCTCGCCGCCGAACTCAGGCTGAGTCGGCCGACGATGAGCAAGACACTGAGCAGGCTCGCGGCCGCGGGCCTCGTCGACCGGGCGCCGAGTCGCACTGACGCCCGCTCCGTGCTCATCGAACTCACCGAGTCTGGGCAAACCGCCTATGACGGCCTCGTGCTGTACGGAATTCGCATGGTCGAGCGCGCGACGGCGGGGCTTCGACCCGACGAGATTGGCACCGTCACCGAGGTCGCAAGAAAGCTGCTTCAGCCGGAACCATCCGCCTAGAAGCTGGTCGGCCACTCGGCCGCCCGAAGGGCCGCTCGAACAGGGCGGCGCATGCAAATGAAGGAGAAACACCATGACACGTACCTATGTTGTGACCGGCTCAGCTTCAGGCATTGGGGCAACGACGGCACAGACGCTTCGCGACCGAGGGGATCGCGTGATCGGCATTGATCTCAAGGGGGCCCAAGTCGAGGCCGACCTGTCCACGCACGACGGCCGAATCGACGCGGCAGCGCGCGCGACCGAACTTGCGGGCGGCGTGATCGATGGCGTGATCGCGTGCGCGGGTATCTCCGCTCCGATCGCGAAGACCATCTCGATCAACTACTTCGGTGTCACCGAGCTCCTCGAAGCGCTGCGGCCAGCGCTCGCCGCCGCCGAAGCTCCCCGTGCCGCCGTCGTCTCGTCGATGGCGTCGCTGCAGCCCAACTCCAAGGAGATGGTCGAAGCCGCGCTGTCGGGCGATGAGGCGAAGACGCTCGAGATCGCTGACGCGGTCGTGGCGCAGGGCCCCGAGATCGGCTACCTCGTGTACCCGTCCTCGAAGCGGGCCATTGCCCGCTGGGTGAGGCGCGAGGCGGTGGCGCCCGAGTGGGCCGGCGCTGGCATCGCACTCAACGCGGTCGCGCCCGGCACCGTCGTAACGCCGATGACCGAGCAACTGCTCGCCACGGAGGAGGGGCGCGCGATGGTCGACGCGGCTGTTCCGATGCCGCTCAACTCGCACCAGCCCGCGCAGTCGATCGCCGACGTACTCATCTGGCTCACCGACGCGAAGAACACGCACATGGCTGGCCAGGTCATCTACTGCGACGGTGGTGCGGACGCGTCGCTGCGTGGTGACGACATCTGGTCGTGGAACGACTGACCCGAGCCCTGCTCGCCCGGTGAAATAGTTTCTTTCCCGCGGGCGTTTCACCCACTGGGAAACGCCCCCGGGGACAGAAACGAGACAGCAGTGACAGACGCAGCAGCAGCGACCAGCCAGAGCTCACCAGCTGAGACCATGCGCGCCGCTTCCGACGCTGCGGCGCGCGGGCTCGCCGTCGACTTCGTGGTGCGCGACGGCACCGGCCGCCCGACCAACGCAGACTTCGGTGGCGCACAGATCGTGAAGAGCGTCGTCGTGCAGCGCGGCGACAGCTTCGTGTTCGTGCTCACCCCACTCGACGGCCAGTTCAGCTGGGCGAAGCTGCGCGCACACCTCGGAGTCAATCGACTGTCGCTGCCCGACGCTGACGCTGCCTACGCCGCAACGGGTTACAAGCGCGGCACAATCACGCCGCTCGGGTCAAGCACAGCCTGGCCTGTCATCGTGGATGAGAGCCTGCGCGGGCAGACCGTCGTTGTTGGCGCAGGCAGCCCGGGCATCGGGGCGCTCGTCGACGCCGACGCGCTCGTCAAAGCGTACAGCGCCGACACCGTGCAGCTCACTGGCGCCCCAACCGAATAGTCGAATAGGAGTCAATCGTGAATGAGTCTTCCCCCAAGGTCACCGTCGGCATGATCGGCGGGCACGGCCAGATCGCCCTCAAAGCAACCGAACTCCTGAGCGCGGCCGGGCACCGCGTGCTCAGCGTGATTCGGAACCCTGACCACACCGCCGACGTCGAGCGCGCGGGTGGCGAGCCCGTGGTGCTCGACCTCGAGCGTTCTTCCGGCGATGAGCTCGCGCGTGCGCTCGGCGCCGCAGACACGCTCGTGTTCGCGGCTGGCGCGGGGCCCGGATCCGGCCCCGAGCGCAAGGAGACCGTCGACCACCAGGGAGCGCTCACCACCATGGCGGCGGCCGCGAATCTTGGCGCGCGGGTCGTGCAGATCTCATACATCGGGGTTGCCGTCGCGCCACCGGAGTCCATGGGTATTGACTTTGCCGCGTACCAGCGTGCGAAGTACGCGGCCGACCTCGCCCTCGAAGCCAGTGGGCTCGACTGGGTGATCGTGCGCCCCGGCACCTTGACGAACGAAGACGGGAGCGGCCGCGTGACCGTGAGCTCCGAGCTCGACCGCGGCCCGGTGAGCCGCGACAACGTCGCACAGGTGCTCGCCGAGGTTGTGGCGCGCCCCGAGCTCAACGGGATTGCCTTCGACATGCTCGACGGCGACACCGAGATCGAGCAAGCAATCGCGACGCTTGGGTCGTAGTCGCGGCTCGGTTCGTGTAAGATTAGTGCCTGTACTTCGGCGAGGGGCGTGAGAACGCCCGTTATCGACGCGGAACGACCTCCCCACATCGGGGCATCGCTGCGTCGCACGTTACAAGTGCGAGACACCACGCCGGCGGGGAAACCCGCCCGACACGGGGCGAGAGCCCGCAAGGAGAATCATCATGAGCGTAGAGAACAAGCTCGAAGCAACCGTCCGCGAGCAGTTCGGCAAGGGCGCAGCCCGCAAGCTCCGCGCTGCAGGCAAGACCCCCGCGGTTGTCTACGGCCACGGCACCGACCCCAAGCACGTCACCGTTGAGACTCACCCGCTGAGCCTCATCGTTCGCTACGCGAACCCGCTCGTCGAGATCACGCTCGACGGCAAGCAGGAGCTCGTGCTCGTCAAGGACGTGCAGAAGGATCCCGTTCGCCAGATCATCGAGCACGTCGACATGATCATCGTCAAGAAGGGCGAGAAGGTCGAGGCCGAGGTTCCCCTCCACCTCGTCGGCACCTCGTTCTCGGGCACCGTCGCGCTGCAGGAGCTCAACACGCTCCGCCTGCTCGTGCCCGCAACCGCGATCCCCGAGTCGGTCGAGGTCAACGTTGAGGGCGCCGAAGAGGGCACTCAGGTGCTCGCTGGCGACCTCGATCTCCCGAAGGGCGCTGAGCTTCTCGACGACGCAGCCCACATGGTTGTGCAGATCGTTGTTCCGCGCGGCGCATCGGCTGACGATGAGGATGCAGCGGCAGAAGAGGCAGCTGCCGAGTAACCCCCAGCTACTTCATGAAACCCGCCGGGCGGTGGCTCACCGCCCGGCGGGTTTCCTGTGTCTAGACAAACCATTCAGCCGAGAGCAATTTCGCACTCGCGGCGGCCCGACGGCGCATAGGCTTAGAGGGTGTTTGGCCTGCGAAAGAAAAAGGACGTTGAGACCGTGGCGAGTGATAGTTGGCTGGTCGTTGGCCTGGGCAACCCCGGGCCCAAGTACGAGGCGACTCGGCACAACGTCGGCCAGATGGCGCTCGACGTGCTGGCGGGCCGCATGAGTGCGAAGTTCTCGCCCCACAAGACGAACTCCCGCGTCGCCGAGGGCAGGCTTGTGCCCGGCGGGCCGAAGCTCATCCTCGCGAAGTCGAACGGGTACATGAACACGTCTGGCGGCCCCGTGTCGGCGCTGGCGAAGTACTTCGGCGTGGACCCCGAACGCGTGATCGTGCTCCACGATGAGCTTGACCTTCCGTTCGATTCGCTGAAGCTCAAGCAGGGCGGCGGCCACGGCGGCCACAACGGCCTGCGAGACATCGCGAAGGCGCTCGGCACCCCCGAGTTCTTGCGCGTGCGCATCGGGATCGGGCGCCCGCCCGGCCAGCAAGATCCGGCAGACTTTGTGCTCAAGCCGTTCGCCTCCGGTGAGCGCGACACGCTCGCCGTGCTGCTCGAAGACGCGGCAGACGCGAGCGAGATGCTCGTGACCGACGGGCTCACCGCGACGCAGCAGCGATTCCACGGAGGCGCACGATGAGCCTCCGCGGGCTTGATGGGCTGCTCGAAGGCGCGCCATCGTTCACGCGAGCGCTCGACGCCGCGGGCACCGACGCCGAGTTCTCGGTCTCGGATGGGCTGCGCGCCCCCCTCATCGCAGGCCTGATCCGTCGTCGCCGCAAGTCGGGGGATCGCGGGGCCTACCTCCTCATCGCCGCGACGAGCCGCGAGGCCGACGCGATTCGCCAAGCGATTGCCTCGCTTATCCCCGAGGCGCGCACCACCGAGTTCCCGGCCTGGGAGACGCTGCCGCACGAGCGGCTCAGCCCGAGCGCCGAGACCGTCGGGCGCCGCGCCGAGGCCCTGCGGATGCTTCGCGACTACCGCGACACCCCTGACCAGTCCGAGGCCGGCCCGCTCGTCATGGTCGCCTCCGTCCGCGCGGCCCTGCAGCCCGTGTCGCCGCACGCCGCGCTAGCCGAGCCCGTCGTGCTGCGTGCTGGCCAGGAGCCCCGGATCGGAGGCGCAGAGACCGGCCTCGAATCGCTCTCGCGCAAGCTCGTCGACTTCGCTTACACGCGCGTCGACATGGTGACGAGGCGCGGCGAGTTCGCCGTGCGCGGCGGCATCCTTGACGTCTTCCCGCCAGCGGCCGAGCAGGCGATGCGTGTCGACTTCTTTGGCGACGAGGTCGATCAGATTCGCAGGTTCTCGGTGTCTGACCAGCGCAGCGCCGGCGACCCCGTCGAAGCGCTCGAGCTGTGGCCCGCGCGCGAACTGCTGCTCACCGACGAGGTGCGCGCCCGCGCAGCCGAACTACTGCCGCAGTTCCCGGCACTCTCGACGATGCTCGAGAAAATGGCCCAGGGCATCGCGGTCGAGGGTATGGAGAGCCTGCTGCCGCAGCTCGTGCCCGGCCTCGCGCCACTGACCGGGCTGCTGCCGGAGGGAGGCGCCGTGCTCGTCGTCTCGCCAGAGCGCGTCGCGGGCCGCGCGGTGAGCCTCGCTGAGACGAACCGAGAGTTCCTCGAGGCGGCCTGGCACGCGGCAACCGTTGGGGCTGAGACGCCAGTGCCGACCGGCGACAGTGGCATGCTCACCGTCGCCGAGCTCCGGCGCGCGTCGCAGGATCGCCCGTGGTGGAGCCTGACGGGCTTCGTGCGCGGCGCTGAGGGCCTGGACGGCCCGGTGGGCTCAACGGGTCAGGCGGACGCCGAGGGCGGCGACGAGCCGCGCGGCCTCACCGTGATCGACGGCGTCGACGACGCAATTATCACCGTGCAGGGCGGGCCTGTCCGTCGATCTGCGACGGACAGCGACGCGACCGCGCAGGCACTCGTACACCTGAGCCGGAGGCTCAAGGAGGGGTGGCGCGCGATCGTCACAGCGCAGGGGATTGGGCTCGTCGAGCGCGCCCGCGACCTGCTCTCAGAGACTGGCGCCGCGGCGCGCATCGTCGACGAGCTCCCCGCCGAGCTCGAACACGGGGTCATCTACCTTGTCACGGGCATCGCCTGGCAGGGGTTTGAGAACGAAGAAGCGAAGCTGCTCCTCGAGACCGAGGCGGAGTTCTTCGGCCGCACCGTCACCGCGCAGGGGCAGACCGGGCAGAAGCTTGCGCGTCGACGGGGCAAGAACGTCGTCGACCCGCTGAAACTTGTCGCGGGCGACCACGTCGTGCACGAGACGCACGGCATTGGCCAGTTCGTCGAGCTCACGCAGCGCATGGTGCCCACCGGAATTGGGCGAGACGCTGGCAAGGCGCTGCGCGAGTACCTTGTCATCGAGTACGCCTCGACGAAGCGCGGCATGCCGAAAGACAAGCTCTACGTGCCGACCGACCAGCTCGACCAGCTCTCGCGGTACGTCGGCGGCGAAGCGCCCGCGCTCTCGAAGATGGGTGGCAGCGACTGGTCGAACGCGAAGAAGAAGGCCCGGAAGGCCGTCCGCGACATCGCTGTCGAGCTCGTCAAGCTGTACTCGGCGCGCATGGCATCGCCGGGTCACGCTTTCTCCACGGACACTCCGTGGCAGCGCGAGCTCGAAGAGGCGTTCCCGTACGCCGAGACCCTCGACCAGCTCACCACCATCGACGAGGTGAAGCGCGACATGGAGCGCCCCGTGCCGATGGACCGGCTGCTCGCCGGCGACGTCGGCTTCGGCAAGACTGAGGTCGCGGTGCGCGCCGCGTTTAAGGCGGTGCAGGACGGCAAGCAGGTCGCGATGCTCGTGCCCACGACGCTGCTCGCGAACCAGCACTTTGAGACGTTCCAGAACCGCTTCGCCGGGTTCCCGGTGCAGCTGCGCGCGCTCAGCCGGTTCCAGACCGACAAAGAGGCGAAGGAGACGCTTGAGGGCCTCGCCGCCGGCACCGTCGACGTCGTCATCGGTACGCACCGGCTGCTCGCCGACAGCGTGATCTACAAAGATCTCGGCCTCCTCATCATTGACGAGGAGCAGCGCTTCGGCGTCGAACACAAGGACAGCCTGAAGAAGCTCAAGACGGGCGTCGACATCCTCGCGATGAGCGCGACCCCGATCCCGCGCACCCTCGAAATGGCCGTCACCGGCATCCGCGAGATGTCGACGCTCGCGACACCGCCGGAGGATAGGCACCCGATCCTCACCTTCGTTGGCCCGCGCAGCGACCGGCAGATCTCGGCGGCGATCCGGCGCGAGATGCTCCGCGAGGGGCAGGTGTTCTTCGTGCACAACCGTGTGAGCTCGATCGGCCGCACCGCGGCGAAGATCGCCGAGCTTGTGCCCGAGGCGCGCGTCGCCGTCGCCCACGGCAAGCTCTCCGAGCACCAGCTCGAGCAGGTCGTGCAAGATTTCTGGGAGCGCAAGTTCGACGTACTCGTATCGACGACCATCATCGAGACGGGCCTCGACATCGCGAACGCGAACACGATCATCATCGACCAGGCCGACAAGTACGGCCTCAGCCAGCTCCACCAGCTGCGCGGCCGCGTCGGGCGCAGCCGTGAGCGCGCCTACGCCTACTTCCTGTACGACCCCGACAAGCCCCTCACCGAACACGCGAACGAGCGGCTGGAGACCCTCGCCGCGAACAACGAGCTCGGCTCGGGTATGCAGGTCGCGCTGAAAGACCTCGAACTGCGCGGCGCGGGCAACCTCCTCGGAGGCGAGCAGTCGGGGCACATCGCGGGCGTGGGCTTCGACCTGTACCTTCGCATGATCGGCGAGGCGGTGAACACGTTCAAGGGTGAAGACGTGCAGACGACCACTGAGCTCATCCTTGAGCTGCCCGTCGACGCGCACATTCCCGAGGACTACGTCGAGAGCGAGCGGCTCAGGCTCGAGGCCTACCAAAAGTTCTCGGCCGCCTCGCACCCGCAGGCGCCCGCCGAGAACGTCGACCTCGTGCTCGAAGAGCTCACCGACCGCTACGGCGAGCCGCCGGCCGAGGTTGCGCGCCTCGCCGCCGTCTCGGCGCTGCGCCGCCGGGCGTCGATCCTCGGCCTCACAAAGGTCGTCGCGCTCGGCCCGACGCTCAGGCTCGAACCCGTCACGCTGCTCGACTCGAGGCGCATGCGAATGACGCGAATGTACCCGGGCGGCAAGTACACGGAGTCTACGAAGACGCTGCAGATCCCGCTACCGGGCGGCACCGCGAGCGCGCGGAGCCCACTCGCGGGCGTCGGCCAGCGGTCGACGCCAGACGACGGCGACATTGTGAAGTGGACGTCGACGGTGGTGGCGACGCTGCTCGAACCCGATCCTGCTCCCGCTGCGGCCGCGCCCGCAAGCCCGCCCGCGGCTCGCTAGGCGCCGCGGCCGCCGAGTAGCCGCGCCCAAAGCGCCGCGGCTACTCGGCGGTGCAGAGCTCCTGGAGCGCTGCACCGCTGTCGCGGAGCTCCTGCACCTGCGCGCCGAACTCTTGGACGTAGCCGGCAGCCTCGAGCACGTTCTGGGGCGCGGGAATCTCGGCGAACCCCGCGAAGTCTGCTTGCACCTCGGTGAGCGCCGCGAGTAGCTCTGGGTCGGTCACACCTTCGGTCAGTGACGCGATGTCGGTTTGGAAGGGCGTGAGCAGCGCGGTGAGGTCTGGCAGCTCGCCTGCGAGCGCCGACTCCTGCACCGTGCCGAGCTCGGCGAGCACGTTGTTCACGAGAACCTCAACCTTGTCGCCGGCTACGCCGCAGCCCTCGGGCCCAACCCGGTTCGATGCCTCGGGTGAGGGGAGATTGCCGGGGAGCGCCGCAGAGAATGACACGCAGCCGGTGAGCGCGGAGGCGAGCGCGACGGCACCCAGTGTGGCCAGGAGTTTCGGGGTCACGTTGCTCATGTGATTGAGCCTAACCGTGAGAGGCCACGGTCTGCTGAGATTCAGCCCGGCCCCACGGAACACAGCTCGCGTGCACCCGCTGGCCAGCCCGACGCGTTAGGCTCTCAGCTATGGATGCTGGCGCTGACAGACCCAAACCGACAACCGCGATGGATGCAGTGGGGGAGGTCGTGGCGACCGTGCGCCGCCTCGTCGGCGAGGATGGCTGCGCGTGGCACGCCGCTCAAACCCACGAGACGCTCGTGCCGTTTCTCATCGAGGAAACCTTCGAGTTCATCGACGCGCTCGAGCGCGGATTGCCCGCCGACGAGGTGCTCGGCGAGCTCGGCGATGTGCTGTACCAGGTGCTGTTTCACGCGGCGATCGCTGAGCGTGACGGCGAAGGCTACGACCTCGCTATCGTCGCGCGGGCGCTCAACGAGAAGCTCATTGCGCGACACCCGCACGTGTTCGGCGACCGCGGCTACATGTCGGTTGAGGAGCTCAACGCCGAGTGGGAGCGGTTGAAAGAAGACGCCGCGGGGGAGCGGCGCGGCTCACGCGCACCGCTCGATGGCGTGCCCGCGGGCATGCCGACGCTCGCGCGGGCCGCGAAGGTCGTCGAGCGGCTGAAGCGGGCCGGGCTCGTTGACCCGGCCGCCGCCGAGCGGTCGGCTGAGGACCCGCTGTCAGTGGCGATCGGGCCGCAGGAGGCGGCGATCGCCGAGGTCGGGATCGGGGACGCGATGCTCGCGCTTGTTATTCGCGCGAACGCGGCGGGGGTAGATCCGGATCGCGCGTTGCGTCTCGCGAGCGACAGGCTCGCAGCGCGCGTGACGGCCGACTGACCTCTCGCTGGTGCGCGGGGCCTGCCGGGGCTAGTATTTGTCGATTCCGCTGTGCTCTGGGGGCTTCGGGAAGCACGGGGACCAGCCGCCGATTGAGAAGTAGTTGCTGTCAGGCCGGATCCCGATGTTGAACATGTAGCGTTCTGGAGAGTGGACGGTGATCTCGGGGCCCGAGTAGCCTTCTTTCGGCCGTGTGACGCTCCACCCTGGCTTTGCTGAGTAGTCCGCCTCGATCTGCTTGGCGACCTCCACGAGGTCAACGGTGTCGTCGGTCCAGAGCGAGGCGCTCCTCATGATTGTGATGTAGTCGGAGACGCCATCGAGGTCGGAGCTGCAAAACATTGCGGTGCTCGTCTGGTCGTCATCGGGGTCATAGCGGCTGTCATCGATATGACCCGCGGGAACATAGCCAATCAGTTCTTGCACAACTGCGTCCATGAAGGGCGGAGCCTCTGTGAGGGTACTCGCGGGCGCAACGTAGCTCTCCTGCTGGCTTCCCGCACAGCCGGAGAGAGCCAGCGTAGCGATGACTCCGATGAGTATGAACGTTTGCGTGTTGCTGCGCAGTCGTTGTTTCTTTGTGGTGATGAGCGTGTTGATTGTCGACCTCCGCGAGCCCTCGGCGTTCAGTACCTGTCGACTCCGCTGTGCTCTGGGGGCTTCGGGAAGCACGGGGACCAGCCTCCGATTGCGAAGTAGCCGGTTTCGGCGTCGATGTTGACGTTGAACATGTAGCGCTCTGGTGAGTGGACGGTGATCTCGGGGCCTGAGTAGCCTTCTTCTGGCCGTGTGACGCTCCACCCGGGCTTTGCTGAGTAGTCCGCCTCGATCTGCTTGGTGACCGTGATGAGATCAACCGTGTCGTCAGTCCACATCAATCCGCCTCGGGTGATCGAAATGTTCTCGGCTACGCCGTCGAGGTCGGCGCTGCAAAACATCGTGAAGCGTTTCTGATCTTTCTCTGGGTCATACCAGCTCTCCTCGATGCGATCCGGGGGGATGTAGCCAACCAGTGCTTGCACGATCTCTTCCATGAGGGGGGGGAGCCTCCGTGAGAGTACTCGCGGGCGCAACGTAGCTCTCCTGCTGGCTTCCCGCACAGCCGGAGAGAGCCAGCGTAGCGAGTGCTCCCACAAGCACGAGCGTTTGCGTGACGCCGCGCACTCGCTGTTTCTCTGGCGTGATGAGTGTGTTGATTATCGTCATTCGAGAGCGTCCGGCGTTCAATACTTATGAATGCTTCGATGCTCTGGGGGCGCGGGGAAGCACGGGGACCAAGCCCCGATCGAGAAGTAGTTACTGTCAGGCCGGATCCCGATGTTGAACATGTAGCGCTCTGGAGAGTGGACGGTGATCTCGGGGCCCGAGTAGCCTTCTTGTGGCCGTGTGACGCTCCACCCGGGCTTGGCTGAGTAGTCCGCCTCGATCTGCTTGGTGACCTCGATGAGGTCCACGGTGTCGTCAGACCAAAGGGTCGCCCCTCGAGTAATCGAAATGTAGTCGGAGACGCCATCGAGGTCGGCGCTGCAAAACATCGTGGAGCGAGTCTGGTCTTCCTCGGGGTCGTACCAGCTTTCCTCGATGTGATCCGAAGGGATGTAACCAACCAGTTCCTGCACGATGTCGTCCAAGAACGGCGGAGCGAGCTCCAAGGTCTCGGCTGGCGCGATATGCCGTTCCGACAGTCCTCCGGTGCAACCGGTCAGGGCGCACAGCAGCGCTGCGAAGAAGACTAGGCGCATTCGAGTTCTTACCCGCATCCCTTTACTCCTTACTTCTTGAACTCGCGGATTTCGTCACCGAGGTCGTCAAGTAGCGGGCGATTGCGCTCCGCGTCGGTTGCGGCCATGTTGTGGGCTTCGAAGCCGCTCATGCCCTCGCCGCTGTAGACGTGCTTGTCGTAGGTGCTGTTTGGCGACGTCGGTGAGTCGAAGCCCGGAACCTTGCCGACGTAGGCGATGGGGTCGTTGTGGTAACCGAAGCTCACATACTTCGTCACTGAGCCGGGGCGCTGATTCTTCGCTCCGAACGTGTATGACCCAGCGAGCGAGAACACGATGTCGGCTTCCACGGTGGGCCAGGTTACCGGGGTGAGGCCCCCGCTGTGCCCGCCGACCGCCGTGGTAGCGTTCGCAAGGATCGGGTCGCGCCCGATGACGTTGCGCTGGAAGCCCCCGAGCGCGATTCCGATACTCGCGAGGTACTTGGGGTTCGTGTTGCGCCGCTCGCCGGTCCAGGTGATCCACGGCCGGTCCATGTAGACAAATGCGACAGCCTCACCATTGCTTCTCCGCTCAAGATACTGCGGGACCTGCTGCAACCCTTCCTTGAATAGGGCGTCCATCGTGGCTCCGGTGCCGGGGAGGTAGGTGATCGCGTGCGTCGTGTTCGGCCCGATCGTGCCGAACATCTCGATCATGCGCTCGAATTCGGGCAGACACAGCACGAGCGAGCGCACGCCGCTCGCGACCTCCAACCAATACTCTCGCTCGGCCTTCGAGATGCCCTTGACCTCCGCGAGCTCTGCCGCGCGCAGCCTGTTGGCTTTCGTGCGCGTGGTGATGGGGACGCCTGTGAGGTTTCCGATTAGCACCGCCGCCGTCGTTGTCAGCGCTTCGCGGTCCGCGGTTGTGAGCCCTGCCCACCAGTTCTCGACGGCCTCAACGGTGACCCCGGGAAAGCCCGTGGCCGCGAGCGCGAGGAGCTCTTCGTCAGTGAGCTCGAGCAGCGACGCGGGCGTCGGCATCGCTGTCGCGGTGGCAAGGTCGAGAACGCGGGCAGTGAGCTCGCCTCCACCGGCGTTCTGGAAGGCGGTGGCAACGCGGCTCACCCACGCCGCGGTATCCTCGTTCTCGGTGAGGTAGCGCTCGAACGCGGCGAGGGCCCCCGCAGCCTCGAGCGGTGCCCACCCGCACGACTGTTGAAACTTGGTCACTGAGTTGCGCAGGCGCGAGAAGTCACTGCGCAGTGCAAGGTCCATTGCCTTCGACTGCGTGACGAACTCCCTGAGCTTCTTCGGGTCTGCCGAGCACACTGCCGAACCGTCTCCGCTGCCCCGACGCCCGCGCGGGCGCCCCCGCGCCTGAAACGCAATGCGTAGCGGCGGCGGGGCTATCGGGTAGTACGACGGTTGCGGCCCCTGCTGAATCGTGGGTGTCGGGACGGTGGAGGTCAGGGCGAGCTGGCGGAGCGCTGCGCCGGCTTCCCACACGGCAACCTCGCGGAGCCGCTCTTCCTCTTCGCGCGCCTTCTGCGACGCAGTGGCAATCTCGGGTTGCAGGTCAGCGATCTTGCCCCGAAACCTCCCGCGATCTTCTGACTCAATCATGCAAGCGTCTACGAGAAGGTCTGAGTATGGGCCTTTCGCGTCGAGCAGGGCAGTATTCATGGCCCCGCGCCGATGAGCGCCCTGGTCGATGAGGACAGTGGCAAACCAGCCGAGGTCATTCATAAGGCCCGTTGCGACCTGGTGGTCAAACTGAATGGTGGACATGGGGGTTGCAGAGCTCCGGATCTTGTAGCCTCGGCACGGTTCCCCCACAAACCAATGGCGTTTGTCACACAATCATAGCGCGACGTGTGCGAGCGTGGCTATGGGATGAGCCCAAAGCCACGCGCTGCCGTCACCGCTGCGTGCCTCGTCGGGGCCTCGAGCTTGCCCATGGCGGTCTTGAGGTAGCTCTTCACCGTGCTCTCTGCGATGCCGAGCGCCTCGCCGATGCTCGCGTTCGTGCCGCCGAGCGCCGCCTGGCAGAGCACATCGATTTCGCGCGTCGTGAGGTGCAACTCCGCCGGGGCGGCGGCCGGCCGCCCGATCCCTGCGAGCCGCTGCTCAATGGCGGCGAGCCGCTCGCGAGCGACGGGGTCAGTGGTCTCCGAGGCGATCCTGCGGATCTCGGCGTGGCTGCTCCGCAGCTCCTCGAGCACGTTGCCCGGCAGTTCAGCGGGCTCGACAGGTCGCCGCTTTGGCGCGTGCGCCTGATCCTCCGCTCGGATGACCCGCGCGAGCTCCTCGCTCACGCCGGCCGCGGCCTGCATGAAGGTCGCGTCGGGCGCTGACTCACCCCGCGTGCCGCCGTAGAGCACGGCGCGGGTGACGCCGTCGACGATCACGGGAACGGCAACGAGCATCACGATGCGTTCAGCACCGATCTCGAGGTCGTAGTCGTGGCTGATGCTCTGCGACGACATGTAATCGCGGGTGAACCGAGGCCGCAACTCGATCATTGCCTTACCGCCGAGCCCGCGCCAGTTCGCGACTCTGAGGCCTTGCAAGCTCGCGCCCTCGGTACCGGAGAGCGCGGTCACGGTCGTGACACCATCAGCCTCGTACCCGCCGAAGGCGAGCGTGAAACCGGTGGCTCGAGAGAACTCCGTGACTGCGTCCTGAAGGATACGCTGCTTGGTCACGGTCATAGGTGGCACCATTGGCACTCCCAACTTTCGGGGGTACTACATGCTAACCATGATTTCTAGCATCGTGAACAGACCGCAGCGCCGCGGTCGTCAGAGGAGATGAGAACCCGCCACGAGCGGGCCTTGGCTCCCTGAGTCCGACGAGACAGGGCAAGGAGGCCCAGATGTCCGAAGACGTTCCCGTGCAGGAGGCGGCGGAAGCCGCCCCGATTGACTACGAGAAGTTTCAAGCAAGCCCGGAGTTCCAGGAGCTCAAGCGGAGGCTTCGCAGCTTCGTCTTTCCGCTGACCGCCGCGTTCTTGGCGTGGTTCTTGCTCTACGTGCTGCTCGGCGCGTTCGCGCACGAGTTCATGGCTCGGCCCCTACTCGGGCTGAACGTTGCCATGTGGCTCGGGCTGCTGCAGTTCGTTACGACGTTTGCGATTACGACCGCGTACGTGATGTTTGCCAACAAGCGCATTGACCCCCGCACGGAGGCGCTGCGCGCCGAACTCGAAGACCTTGCTCGCGAGGCGGAAGGGGCTACACGATGAGCGGACTCGCACTGGCGGGGCCGCTCGCGGCCCAGATGTTTACGTTTGAGACCTCGGCGGCGCAGAACCCGACGCTCAACATCTCAATCTTCGGCGCATTCGTGGCGGTCACTATGGTGATCGTGATCCGCGCGAGCCGCAACACGAAGACAGCCGCTGACTTCTACGCGGGCGGCCGATCCTTCACCGGCAGACAGAACGGGCTCGCAATCGCGGGCGACTACCTCTCAGCGGCGTCGTTCCTCGGCATCTGCGGCGCAATCGCCATCAACGGCTACGACGGGTTTCTCTACTCCATCGGGTTTCTAGTCGCGTGGCTCGTCGCGCTGCTGCTCGTCGCCGAGCTCATGCGCAACACCGCGAAGTTCACGATGGCCGACGTGCTGTCGTTCCGCCTGAAGCAGCGCCCCGTGCGCATGGCCGCGGCCCTCACAACTCTCGCCGTGACCTTCTTCTACTTGCTCGCTCAGATGGCGGGCGCCGGCGGGCTCGTCTCGCTGCTGCTCGGCATCGACGACAAGATCGGCCAGTCGGTCGTCGTCGCCGTCGTCGGCATTGTGATGATCCTCTACGTACTCATCGGCGGTATGAAGGGCACCACGTGGGTGCAGATCATCAAGGCCGCGCTGCTCATCCTCGGTGCGGGCGCAATGACGGTGTGGGTGCTCGCGCTGAAGGGCTTCAACTTCGCGGCCGTGCTCGAGGCCGCCGTGAACAACCCGGAGAACACGAACGGCGACGCGATCCTCGCCCCCGGCATCCAGTACGGCGCGATGCCGCTCGACTTCGTATCACTCGCGCTCGCGCTCGTGCTCGGCACTGCCGGTCTGCCGCACGTGCTCATGCGGTTCTACACCGTGCCGACGGCGCGGGAGGCCCGCAGGTCTGTCGTGTGGGCGATCTGGCTCATCGGTATCTTTTACCTGTTCACCCTCGTACTCGGGTACGGCGCGGCGGCCTTCGTTGGCCCCGAGACGATCAAGTCGGCACCGGGCGGGGTCAACTCGGCGGCGCCGCTGCTCGCCGCAGAGCTCGGGGGCCCGCTACTGCTCGGCTTCATCTCGGCGGTCGCCTTCGCGACGATCCTTGCGGTTGTCGCTGGCCTCACGATCACGGCCTCCGCCTCGTTCGCGCACGACATCTACTCGAGCGTGATTAAGAAGGGCAACGTGACGCCGAAGCAAGAGGTGAAGGTTGCCCGCATCACGACCCTCGTGATTGGCGTCGTTGCCATCGTCGGCGGCATCGGTGTGCAGGGGCAAAACGTTGCGTTCCTCGTTGCTCTCGCGTTTGCCGTGGCGGCGTCGGCGAACCTCCCGACGATCCTCTTCTCGCTCTTCTGGAAGCGGTTCACGACACGCGGAGCGGTTTGGTCGATGATTGGCGGGCTCGTAACCGCTGTGGGCCTCATTGTCCTCTCACCCGTGATGTCTGGCGCGCCGACGTCGATGCTCGGGGAGAATATCGACTTCGCGATCTTCCCGCTCGCGAACCCCGGCATCGTGTCGATCCCTGTTGGGTTCTTCCTCGCCTGGCTCGGAACGATCACGGACAAGACCGTTGAATCGACAAAGCTGGCCGCCGAGATGGAGGTGCGCTCGCTTACCGGGTACGGCGCTGAGCCGCCGGTGAACCACTAACCAACAACGCGGAGGTGGCCCCGACACGGTGTGTCGGGGCCACTGCTGTTCTTGCCTAGCTTTCTCTCCGTTTTGACGTACTTCGGGCGTGCGCAACTACGTCAAAACGGAGAGAAAGTCCCGCACGGCCCTGCGGCCCTGCGGCCGCACGGCCCTGTGGCCCAGCGCAAGGGCGCGGACGCCTGCGGCACGCAGGGCGAAACGCTAGAACTTGATGACCTTGCCAACGTTCATGAGCGAGTCGGCCGCGATCACGCCCGCGCCGACGAGCGAGAGCTCCTGCTCTCCCTTTTCACCACGGTACTTCGTCCACGCGATGCGCGCGATGAGCGCCACGAGCACGAGCCAGCCGGCGTTGGGCGTCGCGACGAGCAGGCCGGTCGCGAAGAGCACGCCCATCTGCCGCTTCGAACCGCCAAAGAACTGGATGAGCGCACCGGGAATCGCCCACAGCGCCATCGTGACCATAATCTGCGGGTCGGTGAGCCCCGCCATGATGGTGTCGGCGAAGACCTTCGACGACGGCGGCAGCTTGCCCTCGGCGAACAGCCCCTCCCACGACACCGCGACCACACCGATGGCAACGGCGATCGCGACAATCGACGCCTTGAGCTGCTCGCGGCGGCCCGCAAGCTCTGAAGCCTTCCACGGCTTCAGCTCGCGGCGCAGGATCCAACCCGTCTTGTAGTCGTACCCCATGTCGGCGAACGCGGGCCCGGTGGCCGAGCAGTAGGCGACGAGCATCACGAGCGGCACCGTCGGCAGCCCGAGTACGAGCCCGAAGATCAGGAAGATGAGGGTCACGGCGAACGCGGGGAACCAGCCGGCGTGCATCGCGGCAAGGCCGACGATGAGCTCGTGTACGATCGCCGCGACGCCCGCGAAGAGCACGAACCCGATGAGGCCCCAGACGGTGAGGTCGTTCATCGCGCCGCCGATGAGCGCGATGAGCAGTGCGCCGAGCACGAAGAGCACGTAGCCGAGCCCGAGCGACCGGCCGAGCTTGGTGCCGTCGATCGTGTACTGCAGCGTCTCATCCTCGGCAACGGCCTGGATGCGTGCGGTCTCCGTGAGCTTTGCCTTCTTCGTGCGCGACCCGACGATGAGCCACACGACCTGCAGCAGCGCGACGACGCCTGCCCCGATCATGACGCCGTGGGCGACGTACATCTCGCCGAGGTTTACGTTCCAGAGCGCCGGAGCGTACTGCGAGAGCAGCAGGCCGATCCCGAACATGAGAAGCGCCCAGAAGTTTCCGATGAGCGCGACGCCCGCGGCGGCCATCGGAAGGGAGAAGAGCGAGCCGACCACGCCGACGACCGCTCCGCCGACGAGCACGAGGGCGCGTTTGCCGCCCTCCGCGCCAGCCTTAATCGTCTCGGCGGCGGCGACCCCGGGAGGCCACGGCGCAGACGCCGGCATGAACCGCGAGCCGAAGGCTCGGTAGAGGATGAACACGTCGATCAAGACCCCGAGCGCGCAGCCGATGAGCATGGGCCACACGAGCTCCGGCATGCCGAGCGCGTAGGGAATCGCGATGGGAGCGAGTAGCCCGTTCGCGGCGGCGAACGTCGCGCTCGAGATCGCCGACTGCACGATGTTCTGGCGGTGCGGGTCGCGGAACTTGCTCAGCCCGAGGAACGAGAACCGCCCAATGAGCATCGCGATAACGGCGCCGATGACGCTCGTGTTCGCCGAGATGCCGAGGGTGGTGATGAGGTGGACGCCGATGACGGCGCCAAGCAGGCTGAGCAGCACCGAGACGATGAGGGTACCGAGCTCGAATGCCCGGGGATGCGCCGCGGCAACGTCGCCGAGCTGCGCACCTGTGCGTGATTTCATGATGTGTCTTTTCTCATTAGTGGGATTCTCCCATCGCGCGCCGGGTGCGGCGCGCGATGGGAAGGTGACTTACTGCTGGAATGCGGCGAGCTCGCCGTACTGCGCGGTGAGCGCTGCGTGTTCGTCGCGGTCGTAGAACGCGATTTCGCCCCGGGTGTAGCTCTTCGCGACCTCGACGGCGAACCGCGTCGCATCGAGGAGCGGGCCCTCGTAGCTCGCGCCGGTTGAGGATCCCGGGACGACGGCGCGTGCGGTGAGCGCGACGCCGACGACGGGGGCGGCCGTCGCGATTGTCGGCTGCATGATCGAGTTGAAGTGGCGGTACCCGTTGCCGTACGGCGTTATGTCCTGCTGCGCGAGCGGGAACGTGCGAGCCGGCTCGCCCGTCGCGTACTCGAGCGCGGTCACGAGGCCAGGGGAGACCGGCAGGAGGTAGCCCGCCTTGACCGTCGGAGAGATCGCGACGCCGCGATGGTTGATGAGCCTGTTGCCCTTCGACGTGTCGAACGACAGGATGGCGTCCATACGGTCGTCAACCTCGAACTCGTTCATCCGCTCGGACGAGACCGGCGAGCCCATGAAGTCGACGGGTTCGCGCGGGGTGATGCTCACGTGCGTCGCGATGTGCGTGGTCGCGATAATGTCGCCGCGAAGTTTCGCGCCGGCCGCCACGAGGCGGAGCAGCCGGAGGGCGGCCGCGATCGCGACGATCGAGCCGTCGGCGTCCGAGACGTAACCGATGCGCTCGGGCTGAGCCTGCTGAGCACCGAGCCTCCCGACGAGGCCGAGGGTCGGGGCATCGCCGCCCGCGACCTTGCCCTGCTCCCCCGGAATGACGACCTTCACGAAGTCGCACAGTTGGCTCGTGTCCTCCGGCGCCTCGTAGGGCACACTCGTGACGGTGATCTCGCACCCGGGGGCCCCGGCGCTGCGGAGCAGCTCGGCGATCCGCTCGCCTGAGAGCCGGGGGTCGTCCATCTGATCTGAGACCTCCAGGATTTCGCGAAGTGACATTACGCCACCGGTCCCGAGATCTCGGCGAGCTCGAACGACGAACCCGCGGCGATCGTGCGCACCGGCGCATCCTGCGCAAACACGAGGGCGTCGCTGTCGCCGAGGATTGTGCCGGTCGAACCAGTGACGTGGAGCGCGCTTCCCTCGATGAGGCCGAGCACCTCCTCGCCCGGGTTGATCGCGGTGAACTCCGCGAGGCGCTCCTCGCGGCTCTCGCCGTTGTGGCCCGCGGGCTTGCCCGGAATGAAGTGTGGGTTGATCTGGAACGTCACGAGACCGATCGCGCTGAATGACGGCGGCTCCACGATTGGCATGTCGTTCGTCGTGCGGATCGACGGCGTCGCGACGTTCGTGCCCGCGCTCCAACCGATGTAGCGCGCGCCGTGCTGCGTGACGCGCTCGCGGATCTCGCTCACGAGCCCCGCGCCATAGAGCCGGTTGAGCAGCGCGAAGCTGTTGCCGCCGCCGACCGCGATGACGTCGGCCTCGCGAACGGCCCGCACCGGGTCCTCGAACCTGTGGATTGCCGTGAGCTCCGCATCGACCGCGGCGAACGGGGGCGCCGCGAGATCCTCGTACGCGTCGTACGAGAACGAGACGGCCGCGAACGGCACGAAGAGCACCTTGCGGCTCGTCCCGTCAAGGATCGTAGTGAGCTGGCTTGCGGCGTGCTCGAGGTAGCCGAGGCTGCCCATGCGCGAGCTGCTCATGAGAAGTGCGTTGGTCATGCGGTGATTCCTCTCTCGGATTCGATCGCCTCAATGAGGGCGTCGATCTCTGCGGTGGTGTTGAAGTAGTGGAGCGACACGCGCGCCATGCGCTCGACGCCGTACGCGGCGAGGATCGGGGTCGCCATGAAGTGGCCGGCCTCGATGATGATGCCGCGCGCCTCGAGCGCGAGGGTGAGCTGGGCGGGGTCGGTGCCGTCGATGTTGAAGGGCAGGATCCCCAGGCGATCCTCATCTCGCTCCGGGCCATAGATTTGGGTGCCGGCGATCGCGCGAAGACGCGCCGTGGCGTACTCGGTGAGCTCGCGGACGCGGGCGTGGATACGCTCGATCCCGAGCCCCGCAGCGGTCGCAACCGCGGCGCCGAGCGCGAGGATCGCGGGGATGTTCGGCGAGCCCGCCTCGAACTTCCGTGCGGTGGCGGGGAACTGGACGCTGCCCGCGTCGTCGAAACTCGCGTTCCACCAGCCGGCGAGCGTGGGCGTCATACCCTCGATGTGGCGCCGCCTGACGGCGAGCACCCCGGAGCCCTCGATCGCGCGGAGCCCCTTGCGGGTGCACGCCGAGATGAAATCGCACGGCCAGACGTCGAGCCCAACGGGCATCATGCCGAGCGCCTGCGCCGCGTTTACATGGGTGAGTACACCGCGTGCGCTGGCGACCTCGCAGATTTCGCGAACGGGCTGCACCGCGCCCGTCACGTTCGACATCGCCGCGAACGTGATGAGCCTCGTGCGGTCCGTGATCGCCGCGCGCACGGCCTCGGGGTCGAGGAGCCCGGTGATGCCGCCCTTGACGGTCACGATCTTTGCGCCGGTCTCATAGGCGACCATGCGCCAGATGGCGATGTTTGACAGCATCTCGGTGTCGGGCACGATGATCTCGTCGCCCTCGTTCCACGTCAGGCCGCGGGCGACGAGGCTGATCGACTCGGTGCCGTTGCGGGTGAACGCGAGCTCCTCGGGAGTCGCACCAAGGAAGCCCGCGACGTCTGCGCGGATCTCGTCGAGCTGCGCATAGATGCGAGCCCGCAGGCTCGGGAGGTACGGGCCAGTGCGGGCCGTCTGCTCAAGGTAATCGGTCGCGGCTTCGACCGCGGCGACCACCGGGGGAGCCGCTGCCGCGGTGTCGAAGTACAGGTACCTCCCGTCGAGCTGCGTGCCCGCGCGGTTCGCATCCTGGTGCGCTTGCCAGTCCATCATTGGAGTGCCTCTTTCCTGTGCCGCGCCCCGCCAGGAGGCGCTCACTCAGAATTGGACATCGCCTCGAACCCGGCAAGGGTTATGCCGCTATGCGGGATACTGGGCGCATGGCCGAAACACTCGACAGCGTCGAACGGGCGCTTTCTGCGCTCCTCCTGTTCGACGCCGACAGGCGCGAGATCGGCGTCACGGAGCTCGCGGGGCTGCTCGGCTGTTCGACGTCAAGCGCCCAGCGCACGATTCACACGCTGACGAAACTGCAGTTTTTGCGCCGCGACGATCAGCGCCGGGTCTACACGCTTGGAACCAGCGTGCTGCACCTCTCGCGATCGTGGCAGAGCACCGCGTCGCTCGCGAGCATCGCCCGGCCCGCGGTGACGACGCTCGCGGAAGAGACCGGGCTCACGGCGACGTTCGCGATCGCGGACCACGCCCACATGCGCGCGGTGATCTCCGTCGACGGCCCCGAGGGGCCGCTGCGCGACTACCCGATGGCTGGCGAACTGTTTCCCGCACACGTCGGCGCGATCTCAAAGGCATACTTCGCGCACCTGCCCCGCGCGAGGCGCGACCACTACACGAGCCAGCGACCGCTCGCACGCTACACCTCCGTCACGAGCATGAACCCCCAAGAGCTCGAAGGCGAGTTCGCCCGCATTCGAGACCTCGGCTACTGCGTCACGCGCGGGGAGTACGACGAGCAGGTGTCGGCGCTCGCGATGCCCGTAAAACTGGGGAGCGACCCGCTCGGGTCAGTGTCGGTCTCGACGCGGGAGACCCTGCCACCGACCGCGGTGCTTATCGACCATGTCGCGCGGGCCGCGCGAGCGATCGGGCAGCTGCTCGCCAAGCGCAACTAGGGGAGTGGGCTCGTCGTGAGGGCCCCGAACTGCGCCCGGCGGGCCAGCCGCCTCCGCCGGGCATGGAAGAATGGGAGACAT
The DNA here is from genome assembly GCA_052094845.1 of Leucobacter sp. Lineage (GTDB taxonomy): Bacteria > Actinomycetota > Actinomycetes > Actinomycetales > Microbacteriaceae > Leucobacter. The sequence goes on from JBQDKK010000001.1 coordinate 139,700, forward strand.
GGCTAACCCAGTGAACCCGCCGCGCGGCATGCGCGACTTTCTGCCAGCCGACAAAGCCCGCCGCGAGCACGCCCTCGGCATTATCCGCGGCGTCTACCGCTCGCACGGCTTTGACGAGATCGAGACGCCGGTCGTTGAAGACCACGCGCGCCTCCACTCGGGCCTCGGCGGGGACAACGAGAAGCTGAGCTTCTCGATCCTGAAACGCGGGATCAAGCCCGAGGCATTCGCCGCGGCCGCTGAGGCCGGTGACCCCGAGCAGCTCGCAGACCTCGGGCTGCGCTTCGACCTCACCGTGCCGCTCGCGCGCTTCTACGCTTCGCACCGCGCAGAGCTGCCGCCGGTGTTCCGGTCAATCCAGATCGCCCCGGTCTGGCGGGCCGAGCGCCCGCAGAAGGGGCGCTACCGGCAGTTCGTGCAGGCCGACATCGACATCATCGGCGAATCCGGAGTGATCGCCGAGATCGAGCTCATCACCGCGACATCGCAGGTGCTTGCGCAGCTCGGGCTGAAGGGCTGCGTGATTCGCGTCAACGACAGGCGCATCCTGTTCGGCCTGCTCGACCACTGCGGCTTCGCGCCAGAGCAGCAGGCCGGCGCGCTCATCACCATCGACAAGCTCGACAAGATCGGCGTCGATGGCGTCACTGCCGAGCTCGCCGAGACGAACGAGGCGGCAGCCGCGGCGATGCGCGGCATCCTTGAGGGTGTCGACCAGGCGCTCGCCGAAGGCATCCCGGTCACGCGCGAGGCGATCGCCGCGGTGCTGCCAGCCGGCGCTGCGGAAGATGGGGTCGCGAGCCTCGTGACGCTCGGCGAAGCGCTCGACGGCGGCCTCCCCGAGGGCGTCGAGATCCGCTTCGATCCGACGCTCGTGCGCGGCATGGGCTACTACACCGGCACGATCTTCGAGATCGCGCACCCGGGATCCGGATCCTCGGTCGGCGGCGGCGGCCGCTACGACGGCATGATCGGCCGCTTCCTCGGCCAGGATGTGCCCGCCGTTGGGTTCTCGATCGGGTTCGAGCGCGTCGTCGACCTCATCGAACTCGACACCAGCTCGGGCCCCGCGTCGGTCGCCCTCGTCGCCGACACCGACACCCCGCTCGAGGACCTCATGGTGCTCAAGCGCGCGCTCGTCGCCGACGGCCTGCGCGTGCGCCTCGAGAAGCGCCAGAAGAACATGAAAACGCTGCTCGCGCGGCTCGAGAGCGAGGGCTTCCAGCGGTTCGCGAGCGTGCGCCCGGGCGACCGTGACGCAGCCCTCTTGTCGTGGCGCGAACTCGGCGAGTAATGGCCTGATCCCAGGGGCGATGAGCCCCGCACCCTCTACACTGAGAAGAGGCGCGGAACACGCGTCTCATGACTTCCACCACAAGGAGCAGACTGTGGCATTTATCGACGCGGTGATCGCACGCGAGATTCTTGATTCGCGCGGAAACCCGACCGTTGAGGTCGAGATCGGCCTGACCGACGACTCGGTCGGGCGCGCGGCAGTGCCCTCGGGCGCCTCGACCGGTGCATTCGAAGCGTACGAACTGCGCGACGGTGACAAGGATCGTTACCTCGGCAAGGGCGTGCTGAAGGCCGTCGACGCCGTATTCGACGAGCTTGCGCCCGCGATCGAGGGCTTCGCCGCCGACGATCAGCGCATCATCGACACCGTGCTGCGCGAGATCGACGGGACCGACAACAAGTCGCGTCTCGGCGCGAACTCGATCCTTGGCGTGAGCCTCGCCGTCGCGCACGCCGCTGCCGCGTCGGCCGAGCTGCCGCTCTACCGCTACCTCGGCGGCCCGACCGCGTGCACGCTTCCTGTGCCGCTCATGAACATCATCAACGGTGGGGCGCACGCAGACACCGACGTCGACATCCAGGAGTTCATGGCGGTGCCGCTCGGCGCCGAGAACTTCTCAGAGGGACTCCGCTGGGGCGTCGAGGTCTACCACGCACTGAAGGCGCTGCTCAACGAGAAGGGCCTCTCGACCGGCCTCGGCGACGAGGGCGGCTTCGCGCCGAACCTCGAGAACAACGCCGCTGCGCTCGACCTGATCGTCGAGGCGATCAAGCGCGCCGGCCTCGAGCCCGGCAAGGACGTTGCCGTCGCGCTCGATGTCGCGTCGTCGGAGTTCTACGAGAACGGCGTCTACAAGTTCGAGGGCAAGGACCGCACGGCGGCCGAGATGGCCGACTACTACGCGGACCTGCTCGACCGGTACCCGCTCGTCTCGATTGAGGATCCCCTCGACGAGGCAGACTGGGACGGCTGGAAGGAGCTCACCGACCGTGTTGGCGACCGCGTGCAGCTCGTCGGCGACGACCTGTTCGTCACGAACCCCGAGCGCCTCGCTGACGGCATCGCGAAGGGTGTCGCGAACTCGCTGCTCGTGAAGGTCAACCAGATCGGTACGTTGACCGAGACGTTCGACGCCGTGCAGCTCGCGCAGCGCTCGGGCTACACCGCCGTCATGTCGCACCGCTCAGGCGAGACCGAAGACGTCACGATCGCCGACCTCGCCGTCGCGACCGACTGCGGCCAGATCAAGACCGGCGCCCCCGCGCGTTCGGACCGCGTCGCGAAGTACAACCAGCTCCTCCGCATCGAGGAAGAGCTTGGTGACGCAGCTCGCTACGCGGGCCGCGGCGCGTTCCCGCGTTTCCAGGCGTAACCTCTCGCCTGACCTGAGGAGTACACGGTGAAGAACTGGGGCGCAGACATTGCGGCGTGGGTCGCAAGTCTGCGCTTCAGTGTCTTCACCGTCGTCGTAGTTGTCTCGGTGATTGCCGGGGCGCTGATCCTCAGCCCAAACATCTCGACGTTCGTGCAGCAGCAGCGCGAGATCGCGCAGCTGCGGGAGAGCGTGCGTCAGCATCGCGAGGCGGTCGAGGAGATCGACGCCGAGCGCACGCGGTGGAAGGATCCGTCGTACGTGCGGGCCCAAGCACGCGACCGCCTCTCATACGTGCTTCCTGGCGAGACGCAGCTCAGCATCATCTCCGATGTTGTTCTGCCGGTCGAGTCGCAGGAGGAGACGAGCGCCGACCTGACGCGCGTTGAACGCAACTGGGCGAAAGACCTCCTCGGGTCCGTGATCGCCTCTGGCACCGCGGTGCCCGACACCCCATCAGAAGACGAAGCCGCAAGGAGCAGCAAGTGAGCCGGCCCCCATTCCCCGAACCGACCGCAGCAGACATCGCGGCGGTGAGCGAGCAGCTCGGGCGCGAGGCGCGAGGCGTCGTCGGCATCGCTGCCCGTGCCGCCGATGGGAGCCCGACTGTCGTCGCGACGTCGCCCCGGCTGCCCGACGGCTCGCCGTTCCCGACTTTCTACTACCTGTCGCACCCCGAGGTCGTCGCCGCGGCTTCGCGGCTCGAGGCCGCGGGCATGATGGTCGAGTTCAACGAGATGCTGGCTGAGGATGAGGATCTCCGAGCGGCGTACCAGCGTGCTCACGAGCAGTACATTGCTGATCGCAATTCGGTGGGGGAGGTGCCCGAGCTCGCCGGGATCAGCGCGGGTGGAATGCCGACCCGTGTGAAGTGCCTGCACGCGCTGATTGGGCACTCGCTCGCAGCGGGCCCCGGGGTGAACCCGATTGGTGACCTTGCGCTTGAGCGTTCAGACTGGACGGCATAACAGCGTAGTAACTGCGGAATCCGCTCGTGGCCGGCGAATATTCGTCGGCCTGAGTGGCTCCTCGCGCTGTTTGTGACGATCTGCAGGGAATTTGCAGGTAAAGTGGTCTGGGTTGGGCGAACGTTGCCCAGCTGGCTTCCCGCGCAAACAAGCGGGCGCACCTTGCAGACTGCATTTCGTGCATATTTGATCATCAAGGAGATCGCTTCGTGGCGAAGAAGATTCTGATCGTCGGCGGCGGCTACGCCGGCTTCTACACCGCATGGAAGCTCGAGAAGCTTCTCCGTGCCGGCGAGGCTGAGGTCACCATCGTTGACCCGCTTCCGTACATGGCATACCTGCCGTTCCTTCCCGAGGTTGCTGCTGGATCGATCGAGCCCCGCCACGCGGTTGTGGCGCGTCGCCGTCACCTCAAGAAGACCGCGAACGTCGCGGGCAAGGTGACCGGCATCTCGCACGCCACCAAGACCGCAACGATTACGCCGAACACCGGCGAGGCGTACGACTTCGAGTACGACCAGATCGTCATCACGACCGGTTCGGTCTCGCGCACCTTCCCTATCCCGGGCATCGCTGATCGTGCCATCGGCATGAAGACCATCGAAGAGGCCGTTGCTATCCGCGACCGCATGGTCGGCAACTTCGAGCGCGCCGCGTCGCTGCCGAAGGACTCGGCTGAGCGCGCACGCCTGCTCACCGTCACCGTCGTCGGCGGCGGCTTCGCCGGTATCGAGTCGGTCGCTGAGCTGCGTTCGTTCGCGACCGCGCTGCTCCGCCGCTACCCGGAGATCACGTTCGACGAGACCAAGTTCCACCTCGTTGAGGCCATGGGCCGCATCATGCCCGAGGTCACCGAGGGGCTCGCTGACTGGGTCGTCAAGGATCAGACCCGTCGCGGCGTGAACATCCACCTCGACACGCAGCTGTCTTCGGCCGAGGGCGGCAACATTGAGCTGTCGACCGGCGAGAAGTACGAGTCTGACCTCATCGTCTGGACCGCAGGCGTCATGCCCCGTCCGTTCCTCCGTGGAACCGACCTTCCGATCGGCGCCCGTGGCCACGTCGTCGGCACGCCGTCGCTGCGCGTCGCAACCGAAGAGGGCGAGATCGTCGAGGGCGCATGGACCGCGGGCGACACCTCGCAGGTTCCCGACATCTCCTCGACCCCCGGCCCCGGCGGCTTCTGCGTTCCGAACGCACAGCACGCTGTGCGCCAGGGCCGCCTGCTCGCGAAGAACATCGTCGCGTCGCTGCGTGGCGAGGGCGTCGTCGAGTACAACCACAAGAACCAGGGCGCAGTCGCGGGCCTCGGCATGAACACCGGTGTGTTCCGCTCGGGCAACTTCACGCTCAAGGGCTACATCGCGTGGCTCGCGCACCGCTTCTACCACGGCCTCGCCATCCCCACGTGGGAGCGCAAGTGGCGTGTGTTCGGCGGCTGGGTTGGACACTTCTTCCTCGGCCGTGACATCGTCAACATCGAGGCAGTGACCGAGCCCCGCGCAGTGTTCGAGGAGTTCGCTTCGCGCCCGCGCCCGGCCGCTGACTAAGTTTGGCTGCTGCTGCCGCTGCTTGAGCTGCTTCCAGAGCTTCTGCTCGTGTGAGTAGCGCATCGCGCTGAAGGCCGCGAGACCCTTGGGGTTTCGCGGCCTTTCGCGTACCCGCGCTGCCGGGCCGGGTTGTGGCGTGCGCGCCCACCGCTCCCTCCACCCCAAATTTTCTATTCCACCTCAAATGCCCGGGGAATTTGGGGGCGAACGGATTAATTGGGGTGTAATCGGTGCGTGGGGTGGGCCGGGATGGGGCCGGGATGCGGCCGCCAGACGGCCAGGCGGCCGGCAGGCGGTCACCCGGCCAGACCCGCGCACCGCAGCCCTACACCTCCGGGGCGTGCTTCGACAGGAACTCGTACATCGAGGTGTCGTCGACCCCCGGGAACGTGCCGGTCGGTAGGGGAGCGAGCACGTGCTGGTGCATGCGCGCGCTCGGCCAGGCCTTCCCCTCCCACCGTTCACGCAGCGCGGGCGGCGCGGTTCGGCAGCACGACGTGTCGGGGCAGGTGGAGCGCTTGCGCACCTGAGTGTCGCGCCCCCTGAACCAGCGGGCGTCGTCAAACTGCACCCCACAGGCGATCGCGAACGGGCCGTGCTCGGCCTCACCCGTCTGTACGCTCGTCCAGTACGTCCCGTTCGGGGTGTCGGTGTACTGGTAGAACTCGCTCGTTCGATTCTGGCGGTGGAACGCGGTTCGGCCGCCCCACTTTGCGCAGAGGATCTCGCCCTCGATCGCACCCCCTTCGTCAGTGGGGAAGGGCTTGCCGTCGTTTTCGTACCCGCGCACGAGCGTTCCGGCGCCGTCTGCACGGTAGTGGTGCACGCGCAGGTCGAGGTGCCTCGTCGCGAGGTTCGTAAACCGGTGCGCGGCAGCCTCGTGCGTGACGCCGAACGCGTCACGGAAGTCCTCGATCGCGAGGTTGCGGTTGCGCTTTGCCTGCTGCAGGTAGTCGACGGCTCGCGCCTCAGGCAGTAGGCAGGCGGCTGCAAAGTAGTTGATCTGCAACCGCTGTTCGAGGAACTGCGCGTAGCTCTCTGGCTCGGAGTGGCCGAGCACGCGGTGCGCCATTGCCTGGAGCGCGAGCGAGCGGAGGCCGTGCCCACCCGGGATTGAGGTTGGCGGCAGGTAGATGCGACCGTTCTCAAGATCGGTGATGCTTCGGGTGTTCGAGGGTAGGTCGTCAACGAAGATGAGCGTGAAGCCGAGTAGCTCGGCAACCATCGCGACGTCCCGGTGCGTGACGGCGCCGACCGTGTGGCCGATGCGCCGCATGAGGTCGGATGCGATGAGTTCGATGTCGGGAAGATAGTTGTCGCGCGCCTGCATCTGCAAGCGGATCATCGTGTTTGCCCGCCTCGCCTCTTCCGAGGTCGTCGCGGCCGCCCGGGTGCGCCGCGCGAGCTCGCGGTGCAGGCCGATGAGCGCCTCGAGGGCTTCATCGTTGAGGGAACGCGGGGTGCGGATGCGGGGGAGCCCGAGTTGTTCGTAGCCAGGCGTGCTCTGGGCCCGCTCGAGTTCGATCTCGAGCTCGCTACGCCTGTCGGGCGCCTCCTCGCTCAACAGGTCACCGGCATCGATACCGAGCTCGCGGGCAACCGCCTGGATGAGTGTGAGCTTGGGTTCGCGCTTTCCGTTCTCGACGAGCGAGAGCTGGCTCGGTACGACGCCGACGCGGCTGCCGAGCTGTTCGAGCGTGAGGCCCGCCTGATTGCGGAAGTGTCTGAGCCGCTTGCCAAGGACCAAGCGGTCGACCGTGGCGGCGCTGAGTGAAGAAGTGAGTTGCGGGCTCATAAGTTGACTATATGTCAAAAATCTTAAAATTTGACAACCTGTTTGGTAAACGGGAGGTAACAGGGGCTACGAGAATAGAAATACAGCCCGGTTCGACGAAACCCCAAGGAGACTCGACGGTATGAGTAACGCTACTCTCGCTTCGATTACTGAACTTGTTCGCGAGAACGCGACGACCGATAACGCAGAGGTTCTGCAGTGGGTCACCGAGGTTGCGGAATTGACGCAGCCCGACGCAATCCTGTGGTGTGACGGTTCGCAGGATGAATGGAACCGCATCACCAGTGAAATGGTTGAGGCCGGATCTCTGATCCCGCTCGACAAAAACCTGCGCCCGGGCAGCTTCCTCGCCCGTTCGCATCCCGCCGACGTTGCTCGTGTCGAGGACCGCACCTTTATCTGCTCGGAGAACGAAGCAGACGCCGGCCCCACGAACAACTGGGTCGCCCCCGACGCAATGCGCGCCGAGCTCATGCCCCTCTTCAAGGGCTCGATGCGCGGCCGCACGATGTACATCGTCCCCTTCTCGATGGGCCCCGTTGGCGGCGCCATTACCCAGCTCGGCATCGAAATCACTGACTCGCCCTACGCAGTGCTCAACATGCGCATCATGACCCGCATGGGCCAGCAGGCGCTTGACGGCATCACCCCGGGCAGCGAGTGGGTGCGCACCGTGCACTCGGTCGGCGCTCCGCTCGTCGACGGCGCTGAAGACTCGGCATGGCCTTGCAACGACACGAAGTACATCACGCACTTCCCCGACACCCTCGAGGTCTGGTCGTACGGTTCGGGCTACGGCGGGAACGCGCTGCTCTCGAAGAAGTGCTTCGCGCTCCGCATCGCGAGCGTCATGGGTAAGAACGAGGGCTGGCTCGCAGAGCACATGCTCCTCCTCAAGCTCACGAACACCGAGACCGGCAAGGACTACCACCTCTCGGCGGCGTTCCCCTCGGCGTGTGGCAAGACCAACCTCGCGATGCTCCAGCCGACGATTCCCGGCTGGAAGGTCGAGACCATCGGCGACGACATCGCGTGGCTCCGCCCCGGCAAGGACGGTCGCCTGTACGCGATCAACCCCGAGGCAGGCTTCTTCGGAGTTGCTCCCGGCACCGGCGAGTCGACGAACCCCGTCGCGATGGAGACCCTCTGGGGCAACACCATCTTCACGAACGTCGCGCTGACTGACAACGGTGACGTCTGGTGGGAGGGCATGACCGACTCGGTCCCCGAGCACCTCATCGATTGGCAGGGCAACGACTGGACCCCGGAGTCCGGCCGCCCCGCAGCCCACCCGAACTCGCGCTTCACGGTGCCGATCCAGCAGACCCCGTCGCTCGCGCACGACTGGTACGAGCAGGATGGCGTGCCGCTCGACGCGATCCTCTTCGGCGGTCGCCGCGCGACCAACGTGCCGCTCGTCGCGCAGTCACGCTCATGGAACCACGGCGTCTTCGTCGGCGCGACGATCTCTTCCGAGAAGACCGCCGCGCAGGAGGGCACCGTCGGTGAGCTCCGCCGCGACCCCTTCGCGATGCTCCCGTTCTGCGGCTACAACATGGCCGACTACTGGGGCCACTGGCTCGAGATGGGTGAGCAGCTTGGCGAGAACGCGCCGAAGATGTTCCAGGTGAACTGGTTCCGTAAGGACGAGGACGGGAAGTTTATGTGGCCCGGTTTCGGCGACAACTCGCGCGTCATCGACTGGGTGATCCGCCGCGTTGAGGGCGAGCACACGGGCGTCGAGACCGCCGTTGGCACCATTCCGGCGCCGGGTGAGCTGAACCTCACCGGCATCGAGGAGGTGGAGAAGGATCTCGAGAAGATCTTCGCCATCGACCCGACCTCGTGGCTCGCCGAGGCTGACCTCACCGAGGAGTACTTCGCGCAGTTCGGCGATCGCCTCCCGGCAGCGCTGACCGCTGAGCTCGACGCGCTGCGCGAGCGCCTCGGGAAGTAGGGCCTAAGCCCCAAAGGGGGCGCGTAACGCGAGAGGGCGGTGCGGCAGGGAGATTCTCCTGCCGCACCGCCCTCTCGCTGTGTGCGCCCGGTCAAGGATCGGGATCCCTGTCCGTATGGCAGGGCATTGCAGCGCGGCTCTACGGCCATTCGAAGTCCCCCCACAGGGATTCGAACCCTGACTGAAAAGATTTTAAGTCTTCTGCCTCTGCCAGTTGGGCTATAGGGGGTGGTGTAATCCTCCCACATCGGGGAGGGGCGCAAGAACGCCTGCCAGCGCAGACCGGCCCATCTGGGCGCCAGGGATCCACCGCTAGCTACCCGCCAGTTACCCGCGGGCGAGCCGCTCCGTGAGCCGGTGCGCGTGGTCGAGTAGGAGGCGGCCGAGCTCGGGCTGACGGTCGGCCGAGAACCTGTGCTCGGTGCCCGTGAGGCTTAGCGCCCACGCGGGCTGGCCGGTCGCGGTGAAGACCGCGGCGCCCATGCCCCAGCTGCCCGGCACGATGAGCGCTGGGTTCACGGCGTAGCCGGTGTCACGGGTCGCCGCGATCCGTGCGCGAAGCGCCTCCGCCGAGTGCGCGTCGCCGAACTCGCCAGTGAGGTCGGTATCGGCGAGGTAGCGCTCCGCGGTTGCCGAGGGCAGATAGGAGAGGATCGCCAGCCCCGCCGACGCCACGCCGAGCGGGAAGCGCCTGCCCTCGTGCAGCACGAAGGATCTGATGGGGAAGCTCCCGTCTTGCCTCACCAGGCATACGGTCTCGCCTCCCCGCCTGACCGAAAAGAATGCGCTCTCGCCCGTAGCGTCGGCGAGCGCGGCCACGTGTTCGCGAGCGATCTCGGTGACGTCGTAGCGCTCTGCGGCGACGGTGCCCATGAGAAACAGCTCCGGGCCGAGAAGCCAGTTGCCGGTGCGGGTGTCGCGATCTACGAACCCCTGCTCGGCGAGCGCGGAGAGCAGTCGGTGGGCGGTGGGTCGCGAGATGGCCGTCGCTGCGGCGAGCGCCGTGGTGCCCACGCCCTCGGGCATGGTCGTGCTGAGCTCGCGCAGCAGCGCGGCGACGCGTCCGACGACCTGCGCTCCCGGCGTGCGTGATTCGTCCATAATGTGAACGTTAGCACGCGTGCTACTCACTGTGTGAGCAGTTGAAATACCCAGACAGCGTGGTGGTTGCGCGGCGATAGCGCGATCTCCTACGCTCGCAGCAGGGCGGTCCACGCGACCGCATTGTGAACGAAAGGTGGCAAGGGTGGCATCAAAGACCTGGAACACCGCCGCGGAGGCAATCGCAGACGTTGCTCGCGACGGAATGACAGTCGCGGTAGGAGGGTTCGGGCTTTCCGGTATCCCGCACAATCTCATCGTCGCGCTCCGAGACACGGGCGTAAAGGATCTCACGATCGTGTCAAACAACATGGGCGTCGACGGGAAGGGGCTCGGCCTCCTACTCGAGAACCGGCAGGTCTCGAAAGTGCTCGGCTCGTACGTCGGTGAGAACAAGCTGTTTGCCGAGCAGTACCTGAGCGGCGCGCTCGAGGTCGAGTTCGTGCCGCAGGGCACGCTTGCCGAGCGCCTACGCGCGGGCGGCTCAGGCATCCCTGCCTTTTACACGCCGACGGGCGTCGGTACCCCGATCGCCGAGGGGAAGGAAGAAGCCGAGTTCGACGGTAAGCGAGTCATCCTTGAGCGCGGCATCGTCGCAGACCTCGCGCTCGTGCGCGCCCACACGGGCGACAGCGAGGGGAACCTGCGGTACCGGTTCACCGCGAAGAACTTCAATCCGCTCGTCGCGATGTCGGGCCGGGTGACGCTCGCCGAGGTCGAGCACCTGAGCGAGGAGTACCTCGACCCCGAGCGCATCGACACGCAGGGGGTCTTCGTGCAGCGGCTCGTCGTTGCCGAAGATCCGGTGAAGGACATCGAACAGCGCACCGTGCGCACCCGGGAGGCGGTCTAACCATGTGGACTCGTGATGAAATGGCGGCGATCGCCGCGGCCGAGCTTGAAGACGGCCAGTACGTGAACCTCGGCATCGGCATCCCGACGCTCGTCGCAAACCACCTGCCCGAGGGTGTGAGCGTCATGCTCCAGAGCGAGAACGGCATCCTCGGCATGGGGCCGTTCCCTTACGAGGGCGAGGAAGACGCAGACCTCATCAATGCGGGCAAACAGACGGTGACGCTCGTGCCCGGGGCCTCGATCTTCGATTCTGCGACCTCGTTCGGCATGATCCGCGGAGGGCACGTGCAGACCGCTATCCTCGGGGCGCTGCAGGTCGCAGGCAACGGTGACCTCGCGAACTGGACCATTCCGGGCAAGCTCGTGAAGGGCATGGGCGGGGCGATGGACCTCGTCGCGGGCACCCCGCGCGTCATTGTGATCACCGAGCACGTTGCGAAAGACGGCTCGCCAAAGATCGTTGCCGAGTGCGACCTACCGCTCACCGGAGTCGGCGTCGTTGACCGCATCATCTCAGACCTCGCGGTCTTCGACATTGCCGACGGGTCTCTGACGCTCAGGCGCATCGCCCCTGGTCACACCGAAGCTGAGGTGCGTGAGAAGACCGGAGCGGGCTTCGCGGTCGACCTCGACGGTTAAGGCCATCCAACCCCAACCCCAAACTCCAGGCCCAGGCCCAGGCCCAATCCCAGCCCCAATCCCAACTCCAGGCCCAGCCCCAATCCCTGGAATCTGCACATCCAATGCCGGTTCCACGGGGCTGGGGCATTGGGAGTGCAGATCGCATGGATACCGCCGGCGCCGAGGGGCGAAGCGAGCGAAAGAGCAGTAGCCCTACCGGCCCCGCTGCAGCAGGTAGCGCGCAGTGAGGGCGACCGCCCGATCCTGATCGGCAGCGAGCGCGGTGAGTAGGGGAGCGGTCGCCCGCGGGTCGAACTCGCCGAGCGCCTGCGTGAGCCTGCCACGCGCGGCGCCCGAGGCGGCCGGGTCGCCGAGCGCTGCCTCCACCGTGGCAAGAATGTCGCGCTCCGCGTCCCTGTCTCGCGCGACCTCAGCGAGCGCCTCAGCGGCCTCGACATCGCGGGGCCCGGAAGAAACAAGGCTGAGTAGCACAGGCACCGCAGCCCCAGAACCGCGCGCCCCGGCGGCGAGTGCCGCGTCATGCCGAATCTCGGCGACGGGGTCGTCGAGGAGTGGCAGGATGAGCGCGGTCGCCTCGTCGCCGGGGAACCCCGCGGCCGCGGCGAGTGCGCGGGCTCGCCGGGTAGGATCCGGATCCCGGAGCGCCTCCCGGAGTACCTCGGGCCCGCTGCCCGACTGTACGAGCGCCCAGCGGAGCGCGCCTGCCGCGTTCGTCGACTCTTCCGCGAGTAGCGCGTCGACGAGCTGCGGCGCGGGCGCCCCCTGTGAGCTGGCGCCGAGCTCGAGCGCCGCCCGCTGCCGCTCGCCCGCGATGGGGGATTCGAGTCCGCGGGCGAGCCTCACAGCGGCGAGCGCGGCCTCCCAGTCGCCCGGCGAAACCGATGTGAGCGTGGTGAGGCGCGCAAGGAGCGCCGTGTCGCGTTCGATTCGCGCCCGCGCCTGCTCGGCGAGGTCTGCGATGAGGGCCTCCGGGCCTGCCGCCTCGCCGTCGAGCGCCTCGGAGACCTGTACGAGGCTCATGCCGAGCGCGCGGAGGCCCTCGATCTGGGTGAGACGCATGAGGTCGGCCTCGTCGTAGTCGCGGTACCCGCCCGCGGTCCGGGCAGCGGGGGCGAGGAGCCCCAGCCGCTCGTAGTGCCTGAGCATTCGGGCGCTGACCCCCGAGCGCCTCGCGACCTCGCCGATACGCACGCTACCCTCCCGAGCTCGGCGACAGCGCCCGTGCGAGCCTCGCCGCGTCAGCGGGATCGAGCGCGAACGACGCATCGGGATCAGCGACAAGCCGCTCCGTCGCCCGTGCGTGTGCGAGCGCTGCGTCGTCTTTCCCTGCCGTCGCCTCGGCTGCCGCTGCCGCGAGGGGCCCCGCGGCGGCCTCACCGAGCGAAACGAGCACCCGGCTGAGGCTGCGCATGGTGTCGGTGTCGCCGCGCCCGAGCTCAGACACGAGCGCCGCGGCGAGCTTCGGGTGCTCAGCGGTCGGGGCAACGGTCGCCGCTGCGCGCCAGGCGGTGCGGGCGATGTCGTCGTTTGCCGAGTGCAGGTGCGCGTCCGTGATTGCGGGCCAGGCGCGCGCGTCGCCAAGCTTCGACACCGTGTGCAGCGCCTGTGAGACCGCGCGCGGGTTCTCGCTGTCGAGCTCGGCAAGCACGCGGGGGAGCACAGTGTCGATCGGGTGCCTGACGAGCGCCCATGTGAGAGTCTCTCTGACCGAGAAGTCTGGTTCCGTGCCCGAGCGGGTGACGAGGGCCTCGATGTATTCGGGGCGCGGGTTCGACCCCGCCGTCATGGCGGCCTGGAGCCGTGCGGAGCTGTTCTGCGCGGCGAGTGCGGCCGTGAGGCCGGTGGTGTGATCTGTCGGGTTCATGGTGATCTCCTCTCATGAGTACCCAACACCTTGACATCGTGTCAAGGTCAAGCTGTCAGCCCAGAGCGGCTACGCTTGCCGCATGGCCTTCGCGAAAGCACTGCTCGTCGTCCTGCTGCTTGTGGCGGTTGTCGCCGGTATCTACACGCGGTTCCGCACCCGGGGGCGACGCCGCGGCGACGCTGGAGAATAGCGACAACCACTCGCGGGGAGCCCGCGCGTCAGGGCTAGAATGCAGCCATGACCCTCGATCTCGCGGCACCGGAGCTGCGCGCGGCAGCCGACAGCACACCCTGGCTCACCCCTTCCCTGTACTGGGAGCGCATGACCGAGGCCACGCGCGAGCACTCGGCTCCCGTGATCGCAGTCAACACCGAGGCACTGAGCTACAACGCCCACGACATGCTTCGCCGCGCGGGCGGGCTGCCGATCAGGGTCGCGTCGAAGTCCGTCCGCGTGCGCGAGGTGCTCGACGCGGTGCTCGCCCTGCCCGGCTACTCTGGCGTGCTCGCGTACTCGATCGCGGAGGCGAACTGGCTGAGCGAGACGATCGACGACATCGTCGTGGCCTACCCGACGGCCGAACGGGCCGCGATCGCGGCGCTCGCCGCAGACCCGCGCGCGGCCGAGCGCGTCACGCTCATGGTCGACAGCCCCGAGCAGCTTGACCTCATTGACGCGGTCGTGCCGCCAACGAAACGCCCGAGCATTCGTCTCTGCCTCGATTTCGACGCATCATGGCGCAGCAGGGCGCTCGGCCACATCGGCGTCTTCCGCAGCCCGATCTTCACGGCCGAGGGCCTGCGCGGCTTCGTGCAGCACATCCTGGGTCGTCCCGGCTTCACGATCGCTGGTGTCATGTCGTACGAAGCCCAGATCGCGGGCGTCGGCGATGACCCCGTCGGCAACCCCGTTTCCGGGCTCGTCATGCGCGCGATGCAGCGAGCGAGCCGCGCCGAGCTTGTCGAGCGCCGGGGCGAAGCGCTGCAGGGCGTGCGAGAGCTCGTGGAGTTCGAATTCGTGAACGGCGGCGGCACCGGCTCGATCGAGCGCACGGTGTCGGAGGGCGGCATCACTGAGGTCGCCGCGGGAAGCGGGCTCTTCGGGCCTCACCTGTTCGACAACTACCGCTCGTTCACCCCGGCGCCGGCGGTGGCCTTCGCGCTTGACGTTGTTCGCCGCCCCAACGACCACACCGCGACGCTGCTCGGCGGCGGTTGGATCGCATCGGGCCCGGCAGGCGCAGACCGGCTGCCGCAGCTCGTGTGGCCGGAGGGCCTGCGCTATGCGCCGAGAGAGGCCGCGGGAGAGGTGCAGACGCCGGTGATCGGGGCCGCCGCCCGTGACATGCGCGTCGGTGACCGCGTGTGGCTCAGGCATACCAAATCAGGGGAGCCGATGGAGCACGGCAACGCCGTCGTGCCCGTAGCGGGCGGTGTCGCCGGCGATCCGCTCCCGACCTACCGTGGAGAGGGGAAGTGCTTCCTGTGAGCAAGCGCTGGCACAACTGGGCACGAACAGAGTCGTCGACGCCCGCAACCGAGGTCTACCCGCGGTCGGCAGAGCAAATCATCACGGCCGTGGAGCGCGCACGCGAGACGGGCCACACGGTAAAGCCGATCGGGGCTTCCCACAGCTTCACCGCGATTGGCGCGACCGACGGCATCCGGCTACGCCTCGACCGCATGCGTGGCCTCGTCTCCGCCGACCCTGCCGCGGGCCGCGTCACGCTCTGGGCGGGAACGCACCTCTGGGAGCTGCCAGCGATCCTCGGGCCGCTCGGCCTCGCGCTCGCGAATATGGGCGACATTGACAAGCAGACGATCACTGGGGCGACCCAGACCGGCACACACGGAACCGGTCTTGGCCTCGGGGGCATCTCAACGGGCGTTGTCGGCGCGACCCTCGTCACGGGAACGGGCGAGCTCATCACGGTCTCGGAAGACGAAAACCCCGAGCTGTTGCCTGCCGTCGCGCTCGGCCTCGGCGCGCTCGGCGTGCTCGTCACCGTGACGATCCAGTGTGTTCCGCGGTACCTGTTGCACGCGGTGGAGGCGCCCGAGGCGCTCGACAGCGTGCTCGACGACTACGTCGCGCGCAACCGAGCGGTCGACCACTTCGAGTTCTACTGGTTCCCGCACACTACAGGCGCGCGCACGAAGACGAACACGCGCATCCCCGTCGACCCCGCAGCGGGCGCCGCGGGCAGCGGTGCACGCCCGCTCGGCGGGGTATCGCGGTACATCGACGAGGAGGTCGTGAACAACACGATGCTCGGCGCCGTCGTCGGTTTCGAGCGCTGGGTGCCCGCGTCGACGCCGGCGGTGAACCGCGCCATCCAGGCGATCTCGAGCGCCCGCGACTACGTCGACGAGTCGCACAGGGTCTACGTGACGAATCGGCGGGTGCACTTCCGCGAGATGGAGTACGCGCTGCCACTCGAGGCGGTTCCTGCCGCGCTGCGCGACCTCAAAGCGCTCATTGAGCGGCGGAAGTTCCGCGTCTCGTTCCCCATCGAGGTCCGCGCGGCGGCGGCCGACGAGCTGCTGCTCTCGACCGCGCACGGGCGCGAGAGCGGCTACGTCGCCGTGCACCGCTACTGGCGGGATCGCGAGGATAACTACTTCCGCGAGGCCGAAGCGGTGCTCGCCGCGCACGCGGGTCGCCCGCACTGGGGCAAGATGCACACGCTCGGCGCGCGCGACCTGGGAGAGCGCTACCCGAAGTTTGTCGAGTTTCTCGCGATCCGAGACCGGTTGGATCCGGATCGGTTGTTCGCGAATCCATACCTTGAGCGCGTCTTGGGGGAGTAGAACAGCTCGGCCACTCTCACAGCAGAATCATGAGCTCCCACGCTAGTATTCAGCTATGTCAACCGGATTGGTCATCACGCTCGTCGTCGTCGCCCTCGTCCTCATTGCAGGGATCTACCTCTGGGCTACCTACAACTCGCTCGTCACGCTGCGCGTGCGCGTCGAGGAGGCGTGGAGTGACATCACGGTGCAGCTCAAGCGGCGCGCAGACCTTATCCCCTCGCTTGTCGAGACGGTCAAAGGTTACGCCGCGCACGAGCAGGGCGTCTTCGACTCGGTGACGAAGGCGCGCGCGGAGACGATCTCGGCGCAGAGCCCGGCCGAGGCGTCGGTCGCCGAGAACCACATGCAGTCCGCGCTGAAGAGCATCTTCGCGGTCGCTGAGGCCTACCCGCAGCTCCAGGCGAGCCAGAACTTCCTGCAGCTGCAGAGCGAGCTCGTTGACACCGAGAACAAGGTGCAGGCGTCGCGCCGGTTCTACAACGGTGGCGTGCGCGAGCTCAACACCAAGATCCAGGTCTTCCCGAACAACCTGCTGGCCGGGCCCTTCGGCTTCACGCAGCGCGAGTTCTTCGAGGTTGACGACGCGGCGGCTATCGCAGAGCCCCCGCGCATCCAGTTCTAACGCCGTGAATCGCGGAAGGAGCCCGCGTGTATAGCGCCGTTCGTAAGAACAAGATCAACAGCGCCCTCATCATCCTGCTGTTTCTCGGCATCGTCGGCGGGCTCGGCTGGCTCGCAGCGGCGATCTACCAGTCGCCGGGCATCGTGATCGCGGTGATGGGCTTCGCCCTCGTGTACGCGGTCATCCAGTACTTCATGGCTGGCAAGCAGGCGGTCTCGATGAGCGGGGCCGTGCAGATCGGCCCGAACGATAACCCGCGCCTCTACCGCGTCGTCGAGAACCTCGCGATCACTACGGGCATGCCGATGCCCGAGGTGTACATCGTGAACGATCCGGCCCCGAATGCGTTCGCTACCGGCCGCGACCCCGACCACGCCATCGTCGCCGCGACGACCGGTCTGCTCGACATCATGACCGACGCTGAGCTTGAGGGCGTCATGGCGCACGAGCTCGGTCACGTGCGCAACTACGACATCCGCGTCTCGATGATTGTCTACGGCCTCACCGTCGCCGTCGGCATGATCGCCGACATGCTCGTGCGAATGGCGTTCTTCGGGCGGAACAACAATAACAACCCGCTGGTGATGGTCTTCGGGCTCGTCGCGATGCTCGTGGCGCCGCTCGTCGCGAGCATGGTGCAGCTGGCCGTGTCGCGGCAGCGCGAGTACCTTGCGGACGCGACCGGAGCCCTCACCACGCGCCACCCCGAGGCGCTCGCGAGCGCGCTGCACAAGCTCTCCGAGTACGGCCGGCCGCTGCAGAAGCAGCAGTCGAGCATGGCGCACCTGTGGATCGCCGACCCGCTGAAGCCGGGCGTTATGCAGCGGCTCTTCGCGACGCACCCGCCCATCCCCGACCGGATCCGCCGGCTGCTCGATATGGGCGGAAAGATGTAACCTCGCCGTAATAGGCGTAGGGTAGAGACAGCTAATGAGGGGGTTGTCTACGCAGTGTCAGGTACGTTCCGATCCCTCTCCATCCGCAACTACAGGATTTGGTTCTTCGGAGCGTTCATCTCCAACGTGGGCGCCTGGATGCAGGCAACGACCCAGAACTGGGTGGTGCTCACCGAGCTGACCGACAACAACGCGTCGGCCGTCGGCATCACGATGGCGCTGCAGTTCGGCCCGCAACTGCTGCTCGTACCATTCAGCGGTGCGGTCGCCGACCGCTTCGACAGGCGCAAGGTGCTGCTCGTCACGCAGTCACTGCTTATGCTGCTCGCCCTCGGCCTCGGGCTGCTGCTCATCACGGGGTCGGCCGAGATCTGGCACCTGTACGCCTTCGCCCTCGGCCTCGGCATCGTGAACGCCTTCGACGCGACCTCGCGCCAGGCGTTCGTCTCCGACCTTGTCGGGAACGATCAGCTCTCGAACGCCGTCGCACTGAACTCGGCGTCGTTCAACTCGGCCCGCCTCGTTGGCCCCGCAGTCGCGGGCGTGCTCATCGCCGCGATCGGCTCGGGCTGGGTGTTTCTGATCAACGCGGCCTCGTTCCTCGCGATGCTCGGCGCGCTGCTGCTGATTACCACGCAGCACAAGAAACCCGACCGTGGCGCGAAGCGGGAGTCGCAGATGCGGCAGCTGTCGGCCGGCTTCCGGTACGTCATGAGTCGTCACGACATCGGCGTCATCTTCGTCATGGTGTTCCTCGTCGGCGCGTTCAGCATGAACTTCCCGGTGATGTCGTCGACGATGGCCGTGGAATTTGGGCGCGGTGCGGGCGACTACGGCTTGCTCTCGTCGATCCTCGCGATCGGGTCGCTCACGGGCGCGCTGCTTGCGGCGCGCCGCCCGGCGGCCAGGATGCGCGTCGTGGTTATCTCGGTGGGCGGGCTCGGGGTCGTGAGCCTTCTCGGAGCAGTTATGCCGACGTTCTGGCTGTTCGCGTCGACACTCGTGTTCTTCGGCCTCGCGACCTCAACGATGATGACGACCGCGAACGGCTTCGTGCAGACGACGTCTGACCCGGCAGTCAGGGGTCGTGTCCTTGCGCTGTACATGGCGATCCTGATGGGAGGGACACCGATCGGTGCGCCGCTCGTCGGCGCGGCCGCCGACGTGCTCGGCCCGCGATCGACGTTCGTCATCAGCGGGGTCGCCGCGCTCATCGCGTTTGCGATCGGAATGACCTGGCTCATGAGCGAACGTCAGTTGCGGTTGCGCTGGGACGGCGGCCCGCGCATCACTCACGCCGGGCGGCCCGGGCTCGACGATAGCCGCGCTGCGCAGGTCGAAACGTTGACCGCGCCGCTCGACGTGCTGCGCCGGGAACCCGAGTTGGCCGAGCCCCTCGACGCGAACTGGGAGTCTGCGCCGCAGGAGACCGCGCCCACGACCGGGATCATTCCGCTGCCCGGCCGGAATATTCGGGCGGAAGACGAGGAACCGGAGCCCAACGGAGGGTAGGCTAGAAGGGCTGTGCGGGCCAGCCCGCGGAACCCCTTTAACCACTGGAGCGAGATACTCGTGAGTGACTTCATGTCTGCCCAAACCCGTACCGAAACGGACTCACTCGGCAGCGTCGAAATACCCGCATCGGCATACTGGGGCGTGCACACCGCGCGCGCCCACGAAAACTTCCCGATCGCCCGCCGGCCGATCTCCGTCTACCCCGACTTCATCCGTGCGTTCGCGTGCGTGAAGCAGGCCGCGGCGCGCGCGAACCTCGAGATCGGCGCGCTCGACGAGCAGCGCGCGACGCTCATCGACCGCGCGTGCGAGGAAATCAAGACCGGCATGCTGCACGACCAGTTCGTCGTCGGCGTCGTGCAGGGTGGTGCCGGCACGTCGAGCAACATGAACGCGAACGAGGTCATCACGAACCGCGCTCTCGAGCTCGCGGGTCACGAGAAGGGCGACTACGCCTACATCAATCCGAACGATCACACGAACCACAGCCAGTCGACGAACGACACGTACCCGACCGCAATCAAGATTGCGCTCGCGTTCTCGCTCGGCAGCCTCCTCGAAGAGCTGCGACTGCTCTCGGAGTCGTTCGCCGCGAAGGGCCGCGAGTTCTCGCACATCATCAAGGTCGGTCGTACGCAGCTGCAGGACGCTGTGCCGATGACCCTCGGCCAGGAGTTCAACGCGTTCGCCGTGACGCTCCGCGAAGACATCGAGCGCCTCCAGGAGGCTGTCTCGCTGCTCGGCGAGGTGAACATGGGCGCGACCGCCATCGGCACCGGCATCAACGCGCCGAAGGGCTACAAGGAGTCGGTGATTCGCCACCTGCGCGAGATCACCGAGCTCGACCTCGAAACCGCGGGCGACCTCGTCGAGTCGACGAGCGACACCGGCGTGTTCGTGACCTTCTCGGGCGCCCTCAAGCGCTCGGCGCTCAAGCTCTCGAAGATCTCGAACGACCTCCGTCTGCTCTCCTCCGGCCCGCAGGCGGGCCTCGGTGAGATCAACCTCCCCGCACGCCAGGCAGGTTCGTCGATCATGCCGGGCAAGGTCAACCCCGTGATCCCCGAGGCAGTCTCGCAGGTCGCCTACGCGATCGCGGGCTCGGACGTCACAGTCTCGATGGCCGTCGAAGCCGGCCAGCTCCAGCTCAACGCGTTCGAGCCGATCATTGCTCACTCGCTGTTCCAGTCGATCACGTGGCTCGAGCGCGCCTGCCAGACGCTGCGCGTGAACTGCGTTGACGGGATCACCGCAAACGAGGATCGCCTTGAGGACATGGTTGCCCGCTCGGTGACCGTCATTACCGCGCTTGCGCCGGTCATCGGCTACGCGGAGGCGGCGAAGCTCGCGAAGGAGGCGCTCGCGACGAACGCGAAGGTCTCCGAGCTCGTCGTGTCGCGCGGCCTGCTCGATCAGGATGCGCTCGACGACATCCTCCAGCCGTCGAAGCTTGCGGGCCTCGCCCCCGAGACCGGTGCGATCCCGGTCATCACGGGCGACGCCGCAGCTGAGGGCGCCGACGACTAGTTCGTCCGCCGCCCGAACAACAGCGAAGGCCCACGGGGAGTGATCCCCGTGGGCCTTCGCTGTGTGCGCTACACCGCGACGCAGTGCGCGGTGACGGCGCCGATCTTCTCGATCGTGACGGTCACGACGGTGCCGTCAACGAGGTACAGCGGTGGCTTGCGCGAGCGACCGGCGCCGCCGGGGGAGCCGGTCGAGATCACGGTGCCGGGCATGATGGTGAGTGACTGCGAGATCGACGAGATGAGCTCGGCGACGGTGCGAATCATGAACTCCGTCGTCGAGTCCTGTACGCGCAGGTCGTTGACGTCGGTCGTGATGGCGAGCGCCTGTGGGTCAGGGATCTCGTCGGCCGTGACGACGACCGGCCCGATCGGCGTGAAGCCATCGAACGACTTGCAGCGCGACCACTGCGGCTCGGCGAACTGTACGTTGCGCGCGGTGATGTCGTTGATCGCCGTGTACCCGAACACGTAGTCGAGGGCTTCCTCGGGCGTCACGTTCTTTGCCGGGCGGCCGATGATGACGCCGAGCTCGCCCTCGTAGTCAACCTCCTCGCTGATGTGGGTCGGCAGCTCGACGGTGCCGTTGTGGCCGTTCAGCGAGTTCGGGAAGAGCGTGAAGAGCACGGGGCCCGAGTCGTTGTCGAGCGCGAGCTCGCTTGCGTGCTCGTCGTAGTTGAGGCCAACCGCGAGCACCACCGGGGGGTTCAGCACGGCGGGGGCGTAGCTCACTTCGGCGCTGGTGATGCCGGCATCGGCGGGGAGGTCAGCGAGCGCCGAAGTGATGCGCGAGAGCGCGTCGGGGCCCGCCTCAATGAGGTCCTGCAGGGAGCCGAAAGACTCGCCGAGATCGCGGACGGCCACGAACCGGTCACCCCGCTCTACAAATAGCTCGGGGCTCTGGTCGGACTCGGGGTTCAGGTGCGCAAATCTCACCACTCTAGATTACCGGGCTTTGCCAGGAAAGGAGTTGTCGTGCTGCGCCTAAGTTGCTCTGCCAGGACTGTGACTATCGAAGCCTGATGATCGGCCGTAGTTTCCCTCTCAGCGAACCTCGTAGTGGGAGGCGCTGAGATCGGTCACAATGGGGCCATGACTGATGCACCGCTTTCGAAGCCAGAGATTGACGCACCCGAGGGGCCCGCGCCCGCCGAGCTGGAGATCGTCGATATCGTCGTCGGCGATGGCGCCGAGGCAGCCGCAAGCTCGACCGTCGACGTTCACTACCTTGGGGTCGAGTACGACTCGGGCGAGGAGTTTGACTCGTCGTGGAGCCGCGGCGAGTCCGTGAACTTCCCGCTCAAGGCCCTGATTCCCGGCTGGCAGGTCGGCATCCCCGGCATGAAGGTCGGCGGCCGCCGCAAGCTCGTTGTACCGCCCGCACAGGCGTACGGCACGAGCGGCGGGCACCCGCTCTCGGGCAAGACCCTCATCTTCGTGATCGACCTCAAGGGTGTGAGCTAAGCCCTAGCGCACCCCACCTCAAACGGTGCCATCTGGCGCCCGGGCCGCACGGCTCGGCGCAAGATGGTACCGTTTTCCTGTTCAGCAAACACTCAGGAACAGGAGCGGGCGTGTCAGAGGCCACACATCAGCAGGTCAAGGAACGGGGATTCCTTGACCGCTACTTCGAGATCACCAAGCGGGGATCGACGATCGGAACCGAGATTCGTGGCGGTCTCGTCACGTTCGTGACGATGGCGTACATCGTCATCCTCAACCCGATCATTCTCTCGGGCAAGGAAGACGTCGCGGGCAACATCCTCGACTTCGGCCAGGTGAGCGCGGTCACCGCACTCGCTGCTGGCGTCATGACGATCCTCTTCGGTATCGTCTCCCGCCTCCCGTTCGCCTTCGCCGCGGGCCTCGGCATTAACGCGTTCCTCGCGTTCTCCGTTGTGCAGGAGGTCACCTGGCCCGAGGCGATGGCAATCGTCATCATCAACGGTCTCCTCATCGTGCTGCTCGCGGCAACCGGCCTGCGCCGCATGATCTTCGATGCGGTTCCCGTGCAGCTGAAGCTCGCCATCACCGTCGGTATTGGCTTCTTCATCGCGTTCATTGGCTTCGTGAACTCGGGCTTCGTTGATTCGACCGGCCAGTCGTCGCCTCCCGTGGGCCTCGGCCCGTCGGGCGTTGGCTTCATCGCAACGATCCCCACTGTCATCTTCGTCGTGACCCTCGTGCTCACCGGCATCCTTGTCGCGAAGAAGGTCAAGGGCGGTATCCTCATCGGCCTCGTCACTGGCACGCTCATCGCTGTGATCGTCGAGGCGATCTGGAAGATCGGCCCGAAGTTCGGCGCCGATGGTGCGCTCAACCCGGGTGGCTGGAGCCTCACCGAGCCCGTGCTGCAGGGTAACCCGTTTGCTGTGCCCGATCTCGGGCTTGTTGGCGCCGTGAGCTTCGACTTCGGCAAGGTCGGTGTCGTGACCGTCATCATGCTCGTATTCACGCTCCTGTTCACGAACTTCTTCGACGCGATGGGCACGATGACCGGCCTCTCGCGTGAGGCGCAGCTCGCTGACGAGAAGGGCAACTTCCCACGCATCAAGTCGGCGCTCATCGTCGAGGGCGTCGGCGCGGTTGTCGGTGGCGGCACCTCGTCGTCCTCGACCACGGTCTTCATCGAGTCGGGGGCGGGCATTGGCGAGGGCGCTCGCACCGGCTTCGCGAACATCGTCACCGGCCTCGTGTTCCTCCTCGCGATGTTCTTCACCCCGCTCACGCAGATCGTGCCGACCGAGGTCGCTGCCGCGGCGCTCGTCATCGTTGGTGCGATGATGATGTCGCAGATCTCAAACATCGACCTCGGTGACTTCCGTGTGCTGCTGCCTGTGTTCCTCACCGCGGCGGTCATGCCGCTGAGCTACTCGATTGCCAACGGCATCGGCGCTGGCTTCATCTCGTGGGTTCTCATCCACGCCTTCACCGGCAAGGCGAAGCAGGTGCACTGGCTGCTCTGGATCGTCTCGGCAGGGTTCGTGATCTTCTTCGCGCGCGGCCCGATCGAGGCGCTGCTCGGCGTCTAGCGACACCTCGCACGCAACGCGGCGGTGCGGATCGGCTTCGGCTGATCCACACCGCCGCGTTCGTCTGCCGGTGCGGCCCGCACCGCTAGTTCCCGAGGATCTTCTGGTATGCCTGCGCGTACCGGTTGTCCTCTTGCGCGGTCGGCGTGCGCATATCGTGGATTCGCGCTGACATCTCCTCGTCAGGGAAGACGAGTGGGTTCTCGGCCATCTCCGGGTTGAGCGTCGCCATCGCGTCGCGAGCACCAGCCACGGGCGTGACGTACTGCACATACTCGGCGACGCGGGCCGCGACCTCTGGCTCGTAGTAGTAGTCGATGAGCGCGTGCGACTGCTCGTAGGCCGCAGTGCTCTCCGGGAGGCAGAACGAGTCAATGAAGAGCGTCGCCCCCGCCTGGGGCACGACAAACTTCCAGACCTCCTCGCCCTCTTCTTCGTTGATCATCGCGACGTCTCCCGACCAGGCCATGCCCGCGAGGACGGCCCCGCTCTGCAGGTCTTGCGTGTACGAGTTTCCCTTCACCGTGTACACATCGCCGTTCTTGATGTGCTCCTCCGCCACAGCGAGCGCCGCGAAGAACTCGTCGTCGCCCCAGCCGTCGCCCGTGATGTCGACGCCCTGCTCGAGCATGATGAGCCCAAGCGTGTCGTCCTGCTCGCTCAGCAGGCTCACTTTGCCCTTGAGATCGGGGTTCCACAGGTCGCTCACCGACTGCACACCCTTGGGGTAGAGCTTCGAGTTATAGACGAGCCCGGTCATGCCAGCCTGGTAGGGGATCGACCACTCGCGGGCCGGGTCAAACGACGAGTGGCGCACGAGGTCGATCATCTGCGCGTCAGCGTTCGGGACGAGCCCGTGGTCGAACGCTTTGAGCTGCTGCTGTTCCCACAGCCTGATGAGCGACGAATCGGTGAGCGTGAACAGGTCGTAGCCGGTGTCTTGCCCAAGCTTCAGTTGGTCCTTGACCTTCGCCATGAACATCTTGTTGTCGTCAACGTCCTCGAAATATTCGACGCTGATGTTCGACTCGGCCATGAACTCGTTGAGCGTCGGGAAATCTCCGGCCTCCTCATCGAAGTCGAGGTAGTACGTCCAGCTCGCCCACCGCACGTTCCCGGCCGAGCCATCTCCGTACTTCGGGCCGCTCGGCGCACAGGCCGCGAGCGAGGCGGCGCCGAAGGCCGCGGCACCGAGCCCGAGGCCCTGCAGCAGCCGACGCCTCGAAAGCTGGGCGGTGCGGGCGCGCCGCACGAGTTCCGCGATGATGGGGTCAGATGGGGCACCACGCATTGTTTTCTCCTTTGAAACGCACGTGAACGGCTGGGCCCATCATCCCAGATCACTGCAGGCTGCGGTACGCGTCCCCGATGAGTGTCGCGAGCTCTGCAGAGATGCGCGGTGTGCCCGCGATGAGCAACTCCTCGCCGGGGGCGGCGTCGCCGAGGCCGCGGACGACCGCGCCGGATTCGCGTGCGATGAGGGCGGCCGCCGCGTAGTCCCACGGTTGCAGGCCACGCTCGTAGTAGGCGTCGAGGCGCCCGGCCGCGAGCATGCAGAGGTCGATCGCGGCTGATCCCATTCGGCGAATATCGCGCACCCTTGGCAGCACGTGGCGCAGCACCTCAACCTGCTCCGTGCGGCGCTCGGCCGTGTACCCAAACCCTGTCGCGAGGAGCGTACTGCCGAGCTCGGTTTCGGCTGGGCCGGTGAGGCGAACGCCGTCGAGGTACGCGCCGCCCCCGTGCCAGGCGCGGAATGCCTCACCCGTCGTTGGCACGTACACCGCACCGGCGATGGCGCGGCGGCCGTCAGACATGGTGCCGGGAGCGCCGTCTGAGACCGTCGCAGCCACGCTGACCGCATAGGCCGGGAGGCCGTACAGGTAGTTCACCGTGCCGTCGATGGGGTCGACGACCCAGGTGATCCCGCTCGATCCGGCGCTGCTCGCGCCCTCCTCGCCCAGGATCCCGTCTTTCGGGCGCAGGCGACCGAGCCCCTCAGTGAGGAGGCGCTCGGCCTCCTGGTCCGCCGCCGTCACGACGTCGGTGAGGCTCGACTTCGTCTGCGCGACCGCGACGCCCTCTGCGCGACGGGCTCGGACGACCTCGCCAACCTCGCGCGCGAGCTTCGCCGCAACGTCGGCCAGGGCTGCTGCATCAACCGGATCAGTCATGCTTCCGAGCCTACCTTCCAGCGCTGATGGAGTGACCCTGGGTGGGTTGGGTCGACTGGCCTATGGGCGGTTAGCGGGACGGGGCTCGCGGTCAAGCGCGTACGCCTCCTCACCATGTACGGCCGCGTCGATCCCGCCCTCCTCGACCTCGGACGAGACGCGCAGGCCAGTCGTCGCCTTCACCACGAACGCGACGATGAGCGACGCGGCGAACGAGTAGGCAGCCACGCCCACGACTGAGATGACTTGGACGAGCAGCAGCCCGCCGTCGCCACCGGTGAAGAGGCCGTCATCGAACGCGAAGAATCCGAGGTAGACCGTGCCGAGCACGCCCGCGACGAGGTGCAGGCCGACGACGTCGAGCGAGTCGTCGAAGCCGAGGCGAAACTTCCACTCGATCGCGAAGGCGCACGCCGCACCAGCGAGGACGCCGAGCAGCAGCGCGAGCCCGGGGGAGAGGTTTGCGGCGGCTGGCGTGATCGCTACGAGCCCGGCCACCGCGCCGGAAGCAGCGCCGATCACGCCGGGCTTCCGTGCGCGCAGCGCATCAACTGCGAGCCATCCGAGGATGCCAGCTGCGGGCGCGCCAAGCGTGTTCACAAGGATCAGGCCAGCGGTCGCCCCGTCCGTCGCAAGGCCCGAGTTGAAACCGATCCAACCGAACCACAAGAGCGCCGCGCCAATCGTGACGAGCGGGATCGAGTGCGGCCGGTGTGCGCCCGGGGCGAAGTCCTTGCGCTTGCCGACGACGAGCGCGAGCGCGAGGGCGGCCGCCCCCGCGTTGATGTGGATCGCGGTGCCGCCGGCAAGGTCGATCACGTCTGGAGTCCCGAGCCAGGTTCCCAGCTGAGAGATCCAGCCCCCGCCCCACACCCACGCTGCGACGGGGAAGTACACGAGCGTCGCCCACAGGCCCGAGAACAGTACCCACGACCCGAGGCCGACCCGGTCGGCTATGGCGCCAGAGATGAGGGCGGTCGTGATCATCGCGAACACCGCCCCAAACCCGACCCCAATGAACTCGCCCGGGTCGGTGTTTGCGAGCCCGAAGTCCCGTAGCGGGCTACCCGCGAACCAGCCGTCGCCGTCGCCGATGATGCTCATGCTGTACCCGAACAGGATCCATAGAACGCCGACGACTCCCATCGCGCTCACGCTGAAGAGCATCATGTTCACGACTGAACGGACCCGCACGAGCCCGCCGTAGAAGAGCGCCAACCCCGGCGTCATGATGAGTACGAGCGCGGAGCTCGCGAGTGTCCAGACCTCTGTTGCTTCCATAGTGTTCTCCTCTGCTCGGCTGCTGATGGCCGATGGTCGGCCGTTGATGGCTGATGGCTGATGGCTGATGGCCGCGTGTCGCCTGTCGCGCCGGTGCGCTCAGGTGTTGCCCAGTCTGCGCCTTGGCGGTTTCGTCGCCGTTTCTCTTGTGCGACGACCTCGTCACTTCTCTGTTTCAGCGGTGTTTCGGCGGGGTGGGGCCTGCGCTGAATCTGGCGCTGCGTCCGCTCGTGTGGCTGGCGCTGGCAATCGGTGCTAAGGTGGTGAGGTTGCCGTTAGATCGGCCGCGGATACAGAGAGCCCAAGCACCCTGCTGAAGGCGCCGCGCAACTGGAGAAAGGGGATCACCTATGTCATTGCCCACAGATGTCAAGAAGGCGATCATCGAAGAGTACGCGACCACTGCTGGTGACACCGGATCCCCCGAGGTCCAGGTAGCGCTGCTGTCGCGTCGTATCAAGGATCTGACCGAGCACCTCAAGGAGCACAAGCACGACCACCACTCGCGTCGTGGCTTGCTGCTGCTCGTTGGTCAGCGCCGCCGCCTCCTGGCGTACCTCCAGAAGACGGACATCAACCGTTACCGTGCGCTCATCGAGCGCCTCGGCCTGCGCCGCTAAGCTCAGCGCTTCGGCACGGCCGCGAGGCCCGGTTGATCGCGTCAGTCCCTGCGGCTGATCGCCTTTGACTCTGGGAAGCCCCTCTCCTGCGGGAGAGGGGCTTCTCTGCGCTCTGCGCTCTGCGCTCTGCGCTCTGCGCTCGCCCGCTCCGCTGACCCCGCCCACCATTCCTCCCCAAATCATCTGTTGCGCCCCAAATACCCCTCGAATTTGAGGTGGACTGGAGAAATTGGGGTGGAGGGGACGGGAAAACGAGGCAGCACGCGCCCGCCTTCCGAGTTTTCGCCCCGCACTGACCGCACCACCGACCCCGCCGACCGCACCGCCGACCGCACCACCGACCCCGCCGACCGCACCGCCCCGACCTCACGCCGGAGGCCGCCCGTGCCGGGTACTCTATGAACATGCCAAGGGGAAGCCGTCGGCCGCGCGATCGCGGCCTGTACGTCGAGATCCACATTGACGCGCCGATGGAGCGTGTCTGGGAGCTCACGCAAGACCCGCACCTCCACGCCCGCTGGGACGCCCGATTCAGCAAGATCACCCCGACAGCGGTGCGCGACAACGGGGTGCAAGAATTCGGCTACGAACTCGATCTCGGTGTGCACACGATCCGCGGCACTGGGGTATCGCTTGGCGAGAAACGCACAGAATCAGGGCAGCGGACGTCGGCACTGCTCTTCACTACCGAGGACCCGCTCTCACCACTCGGCGACGGGCGCGGGTATTGGCGCTATGTTCCCTCGGGAAGCGGCGTGAGGTTCTTCACCGGGTACGACTACGAGCCCGGCTGGGGCGCGATCGGACGGCTACTTGACCCGATCTTTACCCGACGGCTTGTCTGGTGGCTCACGGCCTGGAGCTTCGACAGGCTCCGACTGTGGGCGGAGCAGGGTATTGAACCCGAACGCGTCGGATGGTGGCGCGGCTGGCTCGGCGGCCCCCGGGCGAGAGCGCGAAACTGCGCGTCCCGGCCTACTTCCTCAACTCTGGGAGACGACGTTTCCCGGACACGCGGGGCGTCCCACCCAACCCGGATCATGGACAACGCACCGCCAACACTTGACGAGCTCGGTGACATCGGGGCGATCCGGCCGCGCCAACGCCGTACGCGCAGAGAGGGAACACATGGCTGACCCCCAGAATCATCAGAGCATATTTGCTCGGGCAATCGGCCCTGGGTTCGAGCGGCTGCATCCGCAGATGCAACGCCGGTTCGGCGTCGGGGTTGGCACTGGGGCGGGGACTGGGTATGCCTGCGTCGGTCGCGGGGTGATGCGCGAGATTCGCCGTGGACCGTGGTGGGTGCGGCCGTTCCTTATGCTCGGCGCGACGCGAAACATCATGTTCCCCGAACGCGGCGCGCACGTCCCGTTCCAGATCGACAACTACGCATACATCGACGGGTACGGGCGTGAGACAGTCACGTTTATCCGCACAATGGAGCTCGGCGGAGGGCGCCGAAGGCGATTCGACGCGACAATGATCCTCAGCGAAGCGAGCGGGAAGATCGTTGATTACTTAGGGACCCACCAGCATCTGGCTGTCGATCTGGATCTATCAGTCACCGCCGACGGGGGCCTACGACTCGAATCGGGGGAGCAACGATTCTACGAAGGGCTGATCGGGTTCCGGTTCCCCGCATCGCTCACAGGTCGCGCCTTCCTGACCGAGCACTTTGATGATGCCAAGGGCTGCTTCGTTATAGACCTTGAGGTGCGACATGAGCGGCTCGGGTTGCTCTTTGGATACCGTGGCGAGTTTACCTGCGAGTTTCCGGAGGAGGTCACAGTGCCGGGCGCCCTGAAGCCATATCGCGAGGAGCGGCGCGAGTGACGACGGAGAAAGTCCTCACCGAGGGCAGCCCAGTCCCGGGCGGGTCTGTCTTTCTGCGTGCGCTGGGAGATGAAGCAGTAAAGCTGCACCCCGAGGTGCTTCGATACGTATCGGGTTCGGGAGTCGTCGGTCAGGCCGTCAGCCTTGACGGAGTGTTTGACGTCGCGGGCAGCCGTTTGGGTATGCTCAACTATCTCGTACGTCCCGTCGTCGGGCCAGGGCTCTTGGTCACCGCCTTTGAACGAGGGGTGGCGTTTCGTGTGGAGAACCGACCGGGCTGGGAGCCTCGGTCGGGAGCGAGGGAGCTGGGTCTGCACGCAGAACGTGTCTTCAAATTCCGGCGAGGCGAACAGCGATTTGTCGACGTGCTGCTGGCCGGCGATGCTCCCGGAACCCTTCGGAACTTGCTCGGCGAGCGCCGCCGTGTCGAGCTAGAACTCCATTGCTCTGCAACGGACTCCGGTCGACTCCGGCTAGAGTCGGGCCGGGCCTGGTTGCGCTTCGGCCGTTTGCGGCTGCGGTTGCCGCACCTGTTCTCAGTGCACGCCGTCGTGGAAGACGGGTATGAGGAGACCACCGGGCGCAACACGGTGGACGCGCGGGTGCGCAGCCCGCTCCTGGGCACGATCCTCGAGTACCGGGGTAGCTTCCGTCAGTCCACGGGCGTCTGACTGGCGGGAGCCCGGGCCCGCGCCTACCAGCGGGCACTCGCACTCTGCGGCGGATCTCGCCTGGCCCTCGATTACGCCAAACCCAGTTGAACTTAGCCCGAAATTGAGGGCCAGCGGATGAAATGGGGTAGTGGCGGCGTGGGCCGTGTGGGCGGGTTTGAGCTGCGGGTGTTGCCTTTACGTTCTTGCTTCGTCCCCAGCTGTAAGGATGCTGCTGCTGAAGCGGATTCATCCACGATCTCCTCCCTCGCGGAGCGCGGGGGGTCGCAGGCCGTCAGACTACGTCTATGTCTCCCGCACGAAATAGTCATTCAGTGGCACCGCTTCAAGCGGCCGTCGCCGCGGTGGAGCTCATCGCTGCTGAGAACAGGATCCACAATGCGCTGGCGCCGATTCTGCTCCGACGCGAGCTTGTGCGTCTGGGTGAGGCAACGGACGGCGAGCTCTCGGCGCGTGTGCGTGCGGGCGGGCTGCGACGGCTCGCACATGGAGCGTACATCGATTCCTCGCGTTGGGAACCCATGTATCCCGAGCAACGCCTGCTTGCCGTGACGCTCGCTCACGCGAAGCGATATCGCGAGCGTGACTGGGTGTTCGCGAGAGAGTCCGCGGCGGCGCTGTGGGGCCTGCCCCTGTTTGGCTTTTCTGGTCTGCGGGTGCACGTTGCCACTCGCGAGGGAAGCCGGGGGCACAGCTCTCGGCCCGTGGCGCGACATCTAACGGAGCTCCCCGAGACAGACATCGTGGAGGCTGCTGGAGTGCGGTTCACGAGCCTTGAGCGCACCCTCCTCGATCTTGCACACGGCGCAACACCTGAGGCCGCGATTGGTGCCCTTGACGCTGGCGTTCGCCGAGTGTTTCAGGTGGAGCGGGCCGATTCGGCTTCCGCGGTCGCTGAATGGCGGGAGCGCCAGCTTGCCGAGACTAAGCGCAGCGGACGGCCGGGGGTGCGAGCGGCGCGGCAGCTGCTTCAGATCGTAGACGGCCGTGCCGAGTCGGTGCTTGAGAGTGTGAGCAAGCTGCAACTCTCACGACTCCAGGTTCCCTACGAAATACAGGTTCCCGTCCGGGCTCCCAGTGGCGCAAAGTACTGGATGGACTTTGAACTGCTCGGGCAAGACGCCTTTGGTGAGGTGGACGGCGCATCGAAGTACTTTGACCGGAGTGCTCACAGCGCTGGAACGCCCAAGGAACGCCTGCTCGCGGAGAAACGGCGCGAGGATGAGGTGCGCGGTGTGACCGGAAAGCGCTTCGTGAGGTGGGGTGCGCAGCACATTCAGACAGCGAGGCTGTTGGGGGAGCGCTTAAGTTCGTTTGGGATAGCTGTTCCAGGCCTCGAACACTGCTGAACGCGGGCAAGGACTGGGTCCCGCGGTGCGGACGGGCCGGGGCTGACCTCGTCCAAGCCGCCAGGGCGCGCCAGAGCGCGCGAGAGCGTGCAGAAGCGCGCCAAAGCACTCCAGAGCGTGCAGAAGCGCGCCAGAGCGCGCAAAAGCACGCCAATTCTTCCAATGTCCCCCAAATGCGGCGGGAAATTGGGGCCCAGCGGATTATTTGAGGGGGTGGGGGTGGGACACTCCCGCGAAAACGGGCGCGAGAGGCCATGAACGGGCGCGAGAGGCCAGGAACGGGCGCGAGAGGCCAGGAACAGGAACGGGCGGGAACCGCGCGACCGGGGAGGAAACGGCGGCGACGGCGGCCGCGCCCCAAACGCCGGTGGCCCCTCCCGCAAATGCGAGAGGGGCCACCGGGCTGAGAGTCTCAGATCATTAGATCTTCGACGAAGCATCCTTCAGGACGCTGCGGAGGATTCCGCCGATCTCAGCGAACTCAGCCGGGCCAATGGTCAGCGGCGGAGCGAGCTGGATGACGGGGTCTCCACGGTCATCTGCGCGGCAGTACAGGCCTGCGTCCCAGAGAGCGGGCGACAGGTAGTCGCGCAGCAGGCGGTTCGACTCTGCCTCGTTGAAGGTCTCCTTGGTCGACTTGTCCTTGACAAGCTCGATGCCGAAGAAGTAGCCCTCACCGCGGACGTCACCGACGATGTCGATGTCGAGGAGCTTCTCGAGCTCGGCGCGGAACAGCGGGCTGTTCTCGCGGACGCGGCCGTTGAGGTCCTCTTCCTCGAAGATGTCAAGGTTCTCGAGAGCCGCGGCTGCAGCAGCCGGGTGACCCGCGAAGGTGAAGCCGTGGTAGAAGGTGTTGTCCTCCGAGTTGAAGGGCTCCGACACCTTGTCCGAGACGATCATCGCACCCAGCGGGACGTAGCCCGAGGTGATGCCCTTTGCAGAGGTGATGATGTCGGGCTCGTAGCCGAGCGCCTTCGAAGCGAAGAAATCGCCGACGCGGCCGTACGCACAGATGACCTCATCCGAGACGAGGAGCACGTCGTACTGGTCGCAGATCTCGCGAACGCGCTTGAAGTAGCCGGGGGGAGGCGGGAAGCAGCCACCCGAGTTCTGCACGGGCTCGAGGAACACGGCAGCAACGGTCTCGGGGCCCTCGAAGAGGATCGCCTCTTCGATGCGGTTTGCAGCCCACTGGCCGAATGCCTCGATGTCGTCCGAGGGAGCGCCCATCTCTTCAGCGCGGTAGAAGTTCGTGTTCGGCACGCGGTGACCACCGGGGGTCAGCGGCTCGTAGAACTTCTTCATGTCGGGGATGCCGGTGATGGCAAGGGCGCCCTGCGGGGTGCCGTGGTAGGCAACCGAACGCGAGATGACCTTGTGCTTCATCGGCTGGCCCTTGATCTTCCAGAAGTGCTTCGCCAGCTTGAATGCCGACTCAACAGCCTCGCCACCACCGGTGGTGAAGAAGACCTTGTTCATCTCGCCGGGAGCGTACGAAGCGAGGCGCTCCGACAGCTCGACGGCGGCGGGGTGAGCGTACGACCAGATCGGCATGAAGTCGAGCTGCTTCATCTGCTTAGCAGCTGCGTCGACGATGCGCTGGCGGCCGTGGCCGGCGTTGACAACGAACAGGCCTGCAAGACCGTCGATGTACTCCTTGCCGGCGGCATCGTAAATGTGGTGGCCCTCGGCGCGGGTGATGACGGGGATGCCGTCGTTGAGTACCTTGCGGTTAGTGAAGTGCGGCCACATGTGGCGCTTGGCCGAAGCCTGCAGCGCAGCAGTGTCGACCGCAGCGGTCGGATCGAAAGACATGGTTATCTCGTTCCCCAGTCGTATTTTTGTTTGTTGAGTTGGAGGTAGACGAACGTCTCAGTAGCTGAGACCCCATCGATGTCCCTGATCTTGTCGTTCAGGAGCTCGATGAGACCGTCGTCGTCCTCACAGACAACCTCGGCGAGGATGTCGAAGGAGCCTGCGCTCAAAACGACGTAGCTCACTTCGGGCAGTTCCGCGAGGCGGTCGGCGACGACCCGGGTGTCGCCGGAAACGCGAATGCCGAGCATTGCTTGTCGGTGGAAACCGAGTCGCATTGGGTCGGTCACAGCAACAATCTGCATGACCCCGGCATCCGTGAGCTTCTGAACACGCTGCCGAACGGCTGCCTCGCTGAGGCCGACCGCTTTCCCGATTTCGGCGTACGAGCGGCGACCGTCGAGCTGAAGTTGCTCGATGATCGCCTTCGACGTCGAGTCGAGGGCAGGAGTAGTTCGTTTGCTGCTCACGCTTCCGATTCTGACAGTACTGACTGGAAAAAGCAAAGGAATCCGTTGTTTGAGCATCAGTTTTCTGCGCATTTCCCCGGAGCGGCGCGAAAAAATGACGGCAATGAGGCTGCCGTAGCGCGGTTGCGGGCGGCGTATCGGGCGCAGCCCTGCGCCTACCAGCACTGTAGCAACGGTGGGCGCGGGAGTGCTCGACTTTTCGGCGGAATCATCTGCGAAAGCGCAAAAAGGGTGTGTGAATCGTCGGTTTCCCGCGAGAAAGGTAACTGTTTCATGAAGAAGTCTGGAAATTCGGTTCCAGACGATTGGCAACCCCGCCCAACGTGTGGGATATTCGTCCATACGACTCGGCGGGTTCAATGACTGCACCCGACGAAGCTAAATATGAGTCAAAGGAGACTTTTATGGCACGCCGTATCCCCGAAGACCCCATTGTTCGCAGCATCGTGAACATGGTGCGCAGCGCACAGTTCGATCGCAGGCAGATGCTCAAAGGCGCCGCCGTCGGAGCCGCAGGGCTCGGCGCGCTCACGCTCGCATCCTGCGCCCCCGGAGGCGGCGGGGGCGGGGGCGATGCGAAGAAGCTCGTGTGGGGTAACTGGACCTACTACCTCGACTTCAACGAGGACACAGGCTGGTATGACTCGCTTGATCTCTTCAAAGACGAGACCGGTATCGCCGTCGAGTACATCGAAGACATCGACGACAACAACACCTTCTACGGCAAGATCAAGGACCAGCTTGAGCTCGGCCAGCACACCGGCTACGACGTCATCACGTTCACCGACTGGATGAACGCGCGTCTCATCCAGGCGAAGCAGGTGCAGGAGTTCGACTACGCCAACCTGCCAAACGTCACGGCGAACCTCGTCGACGCTCAACTGAACGCGCTCGACGCCGACCAGGGCCGCAAGTTCACGATCCCGTGGCAGCTGCCCGCCTCCTGCCTTATGTGGGACACGGAGGCCGTTCCGGGCGGCATCAAGACGCTCGATGACTTCATGCATCCTTCGCTGAAGGGCAAGGTCGGTGTGCTCACCGAGATGCGCGACACGATGGGCATCATCCTCGCGGGCCTCGGGTACGACCCCGCGGGCGCCTGGGGTGACAAGGAGTGGGGTGAAGCGATCCAGTGGCTCGACGATGGCATCCAGAGCGGCCAGATCAAGAACGTGAAGGGTAACTCCTACACGCAGGATCTGGAGCGGGGCGACACGCTCGCCGCGATGGTCTGGACCGGCGACGTCGTGATGATGAACGCCGAGTCGCCAGACGGCCCGCGCTGGACGATCGAGGTACCCGAATCGGGCGGCATGATCGCGGCCGACTCATTCACGATTCCGAACGGAACCGAGTCGGCAAAGAAGAAGCTCGCCGAGGAGATGATCAACTTCTATTACGACCCAGAAGTCATGGCGGCAGTCGCCGACTATGTAACGTTCGTCCCGCCGGTGAAGGGGACGCAGGAGGCCATGCGCAAACTCAACCCCGAGAACGCAGACAACCCTCTGATCTTCCCCTCAGACGAAGATTGGACCCGTTTGCACAGCTTCCGCTCGCTCTCGCCCGAGGAAGACAAGAAGTACTCCTCCGAGTTCCAGAAGGTGCTGGGGCTGTAACCCATGGCTGAAAGCACCTCATTCGCCGAGTCCGGCGCAGACCTCGAACTCGTCGGAATTCAGAAGCGGTTCCCCGGGTTTACCGCGATAGAAAACCTCGATCTCACCATCCCGGCCGGCTCGTTCTTTGCGTTGCTCGGACCGTCTGGCTGCGGCAAGACGACGACGCTGCGGCTCGTAGCCGGCCTCGAAGAGCCGAGCGAGGGGCAGATAAGGATCGGGGGCAGGGACGTCACGGGGCTGAAGCCCCACAAGCGGCCCGTCAACACCGTTTTCCAGTCGTACGCGCTCTTCCCGCACATGTCGATCCTTGAGAACGTCGCGTTCGGCCTGCGGCGCAGGCGGATCGGCGATCCGGTGGGCAAGGCGCACGAGGCGCTCCGCCTCGTCGAACTGGATCACGTTGCCGACCGCAAGCCGGCGCAGCTCTCGGGCGGTCAGCAGCAGCGAGTCGCGCTCGCTCGCGCCGTCGTGAACCGGCCGGCCCTGCTGCTGCTTGACGAGCCGCTCGGAGCGCTCGACCTGAAGCTCAGGCGGCAGATGCAGCACGAGCTCAAGGAGATCCAGCAGGAGGTTGGCCTCACGTTCCTCCACGTCACGCACGATCAGGAGGAGGCCATGACCATGGCCGACACCGTCGCCGTGATGAACAAAGGCAGGATCGAGCAGATGGGTGCGCCCGAGGCGCTGTATGAGCTGCCGAAGACCGTGTTCGTCGCGAACTTCCTCGGCCAGTCGAACCTGTTTGTCGTCCAGGTGACAGGGGAGAGCGGCGACGCGATCCACACCTCGCTGAACGGCGACCGGATCACGGTGCCGCTCGCGCGCACGGAGCGCACCACGGGCATGATCACGGTTGGCGTGCGCCCCGAGAAGATCAGACTGCACGGCGAGGCTCCGGTGGAGTCGGCGGGCGTCAA
This sequence comes from Leucobacter sp., assembly GCA_052094845.1. Lineage (GTDB taxonomy): Bacteria > Actinomycetota > Actinomycetes > Actinomycetales > Microbacteriaceae > Leucobacter. Next base: position 176,263 of record JBQDKK010000001.1, read on the forward strand.
CGTGATCGGCCCTGGCCGGATCACCGACGTTTCGTTCAGCGGCGTCAGTACTCAGTACACGGTCGAAGCGCCGGAGTTCGGGGAGGTGCAGGTCTTCGCGCAGAACGTCGAGGCGGGGCCCGCAGCGCGCCTCGGCGACGAGGTGTGGTTGAGCTGGCTCGTCGAGCACACGTTCGGCCTCGCCGACGACGAGACCGACACCGGTTCGATCACCGCCGAGTTCTCGACGCAGGCGATCGCCGCGCAGGCAGCCAGAGCCGAGTAAGGGGGTCACCGCCATGGCGTTTACGGCATTCTCCGGAAACACGAAAGCGGTTGAGCAGCACCCGCGCAGGCAGGGGTGGGTAGTCCTCCTGCTGCTCGCGCCCGGCATCGCCTACATGCTGCTGTTCTTCGTCGCTCCCTTCATTCAGCTCGCGCTCACCGCGCTCCAGGCCCCCGCGGCCTCGGGGGGCATCGGGCAGTACGTCGCCGCCCTCGAATTCGGCAACTACTGGACTGCGCTCAGCGAGTACTGGCCGCACCTCGTGCGCTCCTTTATCTACGCGCTGACCGCGACGATCATCGGGCTGCTCATCAGCTACCCGCTGGCCTACCTCATCGGCGTGAAGGCGCGGTCGAAGCCGATGCTGCAGGGCATCCTGCTGATCCTCGTCGTTGCGCCGTTCTTCATCAGCATGCTGCTCCGCACGCTCGCGTGGAAATCCATCCTCCCGAGCGAGCTCATCGGCACGCACTTCTCGGTGATCTTCGGCCTCGTGTACAACTTCATCCCGTTCATGGTGCTCCCGATGTTTGCGTCGCTCCAGGCGCTTGATTTGCGGCTCGTCGAGGCCGGGAGCGACCTGTACGCGTCGCCCGTCACGACGTTTCGCAGGGTGACCCTCCCGCTCTCGATGCCAGGCATCGTGTCGGGCACCCTGCTGAGCTTCATCCCGATGTCTGGCGATTACGTCGTCGCATCCCGCGAGTTCTTGGGCGGCACAAGCACGGCAATGATCGGCAACGTCATCGAGTCCAACTTCTTGCAAACCCAGAACTACCCGATGGCGGCAGCGCTGTCGATCATGCTCATGGTGATCATCCTCATCATGATCGCGACGTACGTCCGAAAGAGTGGGGCGGAGGATCTGCTGTGAAGAAGTTCAGTCTCGGTAAGGCGTTCGTGCCCGTCGTCGGCGCTATCGGTCTCATCTACCTGCTGCTGCCGATCGCGCACGTCATCCTGTTCTCGTTCAACGAGAAGCGGGGCCGCAACAACATCATCTGGAACGGGTTCACGCTTGAGAACTGGCAGAACCCGTGCGGCGCCCCGCAGGTGTGCACGGCGTTTGGCAACTCGATCATGGTGGGTCTCGTCTCGACGGTCATCGCGACCGTGCTCGGCACGATGATCGCGATCGCGCTCGTGCGGTACCGGTTCAAGTTCCGCTCGACGATCAGTCTGCTCCTGTTCACCCCGATGGCGACCCCCGAGGTCGTGCTCGGTGCGGGCCTCGCCGCGCAGTTTCTGCTCGCCGGTGTTGAGAAGGGGCTCGGCACCGTCATCCTCGCGCACGTGATGTTCTGCATCTCGTACGTTGTCGTTGCGGTGAAGGCGCGCGTCGCGTCACTGAACCCCGCGATCGAGGAGGCGGGGCGCGACTTGTACGCCTCGCCCGGTCAGGTGTTCTGGCGGATCACGCTGCCGATGCTCATGCCGGGCATCATCGGCGCCGCGCTCTTGAGCTTCGCGCTGTCGTTCGACGACTTCATCATCACGAACTTCAACTCGGGCACGGCGACGACGTTCCCGAAGTTCATCTACGTGTCGGCGCTCAAGGGCGTACCCGCGCAGGCGAACGTGCTCGCCTCGATCGTGTTCATCGGCGCGCTGCTACTTGTCATCATCGTGCAGTCGGTGAATATCAGTCGCCAGAAAAAGCTAGCAACCAGGTAACCAAACGTTCAGCTGTTACTGAGTGTTACGCGTGAAAGCCCGCTCGATCTCCGAAGATAATTCGGCGTGTCGGGCGGGCTTTTGCGCGGCGCCGCGGATGGGTGCAAGATGAACTCCTGGCGGAACACACTTCCGTCCAAGCAGTTGTCGCATCGGAGCGAAGAAGCCTGTGCGACTCTCGGTATTTAGGAGAGCACATGACAAAGACGTTCACGCCCGCTGCAAAGCGTGGCGGGTCGCTCAAACGAAACCTAGGGCTGTGGGCCATCGTTGGCCTCGGGCTTGGGTACATGACCCCGACTGTCGTCTTCGACACGTTTGGTCTCGTCGCTCGCGATACCGACAACGTCGTGCCGCTCGCGTACCTTGTCGCGCTCGTCGTGATGATGTTCACCGCGGTGAGCTACGGCAAGATGGCCGGCGCCATCCCGAGCGCGGGCTCCGCATACACATACGTGCGCGAGTCGATCCACCCGAACGTCGGCTTCATGGTCGGCTGGACGTCACTCATCGACTACCTCCTGCTCCCGATGGTGAACTGCCTCATCATTCGCAGCTACCTCGAAGCGGTCTTCCCGGGTACGCCGGGATGGATCTGGGTCGTGCTCTACTGCATCCTCGTCACAAGCGTGATCTATCTCACGATGCGCGGCACCTCAAACCTCAACATGATCCTGCTCGTCTTCTCGATCGTCGTCATGGTCGTGTTCGTCGTCATGGTGTGGGCGCAGCTGCGCGAGGGTGAGGGCGTTGGCTCGATCGCTTCGACCCAGCCGTTCTTCCACGAGGGCGTGCAGATGAGTGCGGTGCTCACCGGCGCCACGATCGTCTGCTTCTCGTTCATCGGCTTCGACGCCGTCACGATGTACGTCGAAGAGGCGAAGAGCCCGAAGATTATGCCCCGCGCGATCTTGCTCACCGTCGTGCTCGGCGGCGCGATCTTCCTCATCGCCGGCTACTTCACCCAGCTTCGCTTCCCGGAGTGGCAGGAGTTCGCGCCGGGTGGCGACATGCAGTTCGTCGAGGATTCGACGCTGCCGCTCATCGGCCAGTTCGTCGGTGGCCCCGTACTGCAGGCCGTGCTCACCGCCGCGGGCTTCGCCGCGACGCTCGCCTCGGGCCTCGCCTCGCACGCCTCGGTCTCGCGCATGCTGCTCGTGATGGGCCGTAACAACGTGCTCCCGAAGAAGTTCTTCGGGTACATCAACCCGAAGACCCACACCCCGACGTTCAACATCGTGCTGACCGGCGTGGTGAGCCTCCTCGCGATGGCCTTCACCCTCGAGATCATCTCGGCGTTCATCAACTACGGCGCGCTCATCGCGTTCACCGCGGTGAACGTCTCGGTCATCGCGTGGTTCGCGATCAAGCAGAAGCGCTACAAGACGCCGAAGGATTTCTTCTCGTACGTCGTGATGCCGGGCATCGGCATGATCCTCACGGGCGTGCTGTGGGCGAACCTGCACCTCGACGCGCTCATCGGCGGCGTCGCGTGGACCGTGCTCGGCCTCATCTACCTCGTGTTCCTCACGAAGGGCTTCCGCAAGAAGGTCTCGGCCTTCGACGAGAGCCAGCCGGTGACGGGCTACAACAAGGTGCCGGAGGGCGCCGAGTAGTTAGGTGCTGAGTTCGGAGCGAGCCGCCGGGGGTGGCGGCTCGCTCTGAGCAACAGCACCAGCAGACCCAGCCCGCGCCGCGCGCAGTTCCCGGCGCGTAATCGGGTCGAAGAAGGGCAGCGTGACGCCGCAGAGGGGCCCGATGAGCAGCGCGAACGCGACGGTGCCGAGCCCGACGTTGCCGCCGAGCAGCCATCCCGCGAGCAATACCGTGAGCTCGACCGAGGTTCGCGCGATCCAGATCGGTGTGCCGAAGCGATTGTGGATCCCGGTCATCAGCCCGTCGCGCGGCCCCGGGCCGAGCCGGGCACCGATGTAGATGCCGCTCGCGGCGGCGAGCAGTAGCAGCCCGGTCGTGAAGAACACGATGCGCAGCCAGAGGGGCCCGGGTGTCGGCAGCAGCCAGAGACCGAGATCGATCCCGGGGCCGACGAGCAGAATGTTCAGTACCGTGCCGAGCCCGGGCCGCTGGCGGAGCGGGATCCAGAGGAGCAGCACCGCGAGCCCGATGAGGTTTGTGAGCACCCCAATGCTCAGCCCGGTGCGCAGCGCGATGCCCTGCGCGAATACGGTCCAGGAGTCGACGCCAACGGCGGCCTTGATCATGAAAGCGTCGGCGATGCCGTACAGCAGGAGCCCGGGGATGAGGCGTGAGAGTCGAGCGAGCATGCGATAAGTCCACTCGCATTTGGCCTGGTCTTCAAGAGGCCACTTTGGTTAGAGTGGCCTCATGATTGCGCAGCGGCTTTCGGCAAGGCGCCTCGTCCAGCTCCTCGGGGAGTGGCGCGGCGACGGGCACAGCTACCTCGAACTCAGCGACTCGATCGCCCTTCTCGCCCGCGACGGAACCGTGCCCGTGGGCACCGCGCTGCCGGCCGAGCGGCCACTGTCGGAAGCGCTCGGCGTGAGCCGCACTACAGTGAGCGCGAGCTATCAGCGCCTGCGGGAAAGCGGGCTCGCGCACTCGCGTCAGGGCTCGGGCACCGTGATCCGCGCCCGCGGGGAAGGGGCGGGTGCTGCCGCCGACGCGGCCTCCGGTGACATCGATCTTACGACTGCGTGCCCGGCGCCGTGGCGCGGGCTCAGGAGCCTCACCGCGCGGGCATTCGCCGAACACGCAGACACCTTCGACGAGCTCGGCTTCGACACGATCGGGAGGCAGGATCTGCGGGTCGCGATCGCCGACAGGTACGCGGCGCGCGGCCTCCCGACCGGGCCCGAGCAAATCATGGTCACGCTCGGAGCCCAGCACGCGAACTACCTCGTTGCAAGGACGCTGCTTCGGCGGGGCGACAGGAGCCTCATCGAGTCGCCGAGCTACCCGAACGCGCGCGAAGCGCTCCGGGCTACGGGAGCTCTCGTAGCGGAGCTGCCTGTCGCTTCGGCTGGTTACGACGCCCCGGCGATTCTCGACATCGCGCGCCGCACGTCGCCCCGGCTCGCCTACCTCATCCCCGATCACCACAATCCGACGGGGCAGAGCATGCCCGAGGAACTGCGCGCCGAGCTCATCGCGACGCTCACCGCCCAGGGCGCGCACATCTTGGCAGATGAGACCACCGCGGAGTTGACGCTCGGCACGCCGGCCCTCGTGCGGCCCTTCGCCGCGGCGGCCGCGCTCCCGCACCAGCGCGACGCGGTCATCACTGTCGGGTCGCTCGGCAAGAGCGTGTGGGGCGGGTTGCGGGTCGGCTGGATCAGGGCCGCGCCGGAGCTCATCGCCCGGCTCGAGATTTCGCGGAGGATCGGGGATCTCGGCACGGGCGCGTGGGAGCAGGTGATCGCGCTCTGCGCGCTCGAACAGTACGACGAGATCCTTGCCGAGCGCGCGATCGAGCACGCCGCCCAATACCGAACGCTCGCGGAACAGGTCGCCGCGCAGTTTCCCGAGTGGCGGCTGCCCCAGGTCGCAGGGGGAGTGAGCACGTGGGTCGACCTCGGCGGGCACCACTCGACGCGGCTCGCGCGGGCCGGGGCCCGCTCGGGCGTGCGCATCGCGCCGGGGCCGAGGTTTGGAAGCCCGGGGGTGTTCGAGCGCTTCATCCGCTTCCCGTTCTCTGCGCCGTCTGACGACCTCAGGGAAGCCGTGCGGCGACTGCGGCACGGCTGGGAGAGTGACGGTGGGGCTGTGCGCGCCGAGCTTGCGGACGTCGCTGTGATCTGAGCGCGGCTGCAGCGCCGCCGCCGGGGGAGTAAACTTGCCCCATCATGCTTGAACAGGACTTCTCCGCCCGGATCCGCTCGCTCCGCGCCACCTACGCCGATATCGCGGAGGTCACTGACCTGCCGAAGCTCGATCGCGAAATCGCGGAGCTCGAGGAGCAGGCCGCCGCCCCAGACCTCTGGGACGACCCCGCGGCCGCCCAGGTCGTGACGAGCGGCCTGTCACACCGCCAGGCGCGTGTGCGCAAGGTGCGCGGCGTCGAGTCGCGCATCGACGACGTTGAGGTGCTTGCTGAGCTCGCCGAGGAGGCGGGTGACGCAGACACGGAGGCGGAGGTGCTCGCGGAGCTCGCCGCGATCGAGGCGCAGATTCAGGATCTCGAGGTGCAGACGCTTCTCTCGGGCGAGTATGACGCCGAGTCGGCGGTCATGACTATCAGGTCGGGCGCCGGCGGTGATGACGCGACTGACTTTGCCGAGATGCTGCTGCGCATGTATCTGCGCTGGGCGGAAGACCGCGGCTACACGACGAAGGTGCTCGACACCTCGTACGCGGAGGGCGCCGGCATTAAGTCGGCCACCGTCGAGATCGACGCGCCCTACGCGTTCGGCACGCTCTCGGTTGAGGCCGGGACGCACCGCCTCGCACGCATCAGCCCGTTTGGGTCGGCCGACAAGCGGCAGACGAGCTTTGCCGCGGTCGAGGTGATCCCGCTGCTCGCGGAGGCGACCGAGGTCGAGATCCCTGAGACCGACATCCGTGTCGACGTGTACCGTTCGAGCGGCCCCGGCGGCCAGTCTGTGAACACGACCGACTCGGCCGTGCGCATCACCCATATCCCGACGGGCATCGTCATCTCGATGCAGAACGAGAAGAGTCAGATTCAGAACCGCGCGGCCGCGATGCGCCTGCTGCAGGCCCGACTGCTCATCCTGCAGCGCGAGGAGGAAGCGGCGAAGAAGAAGGAGCTTGCGGGCAACATCACCGCGAGCTGGGGCGATCAGATTCGCTCGTACTTCCTTTACGGCCAGCAGCTCGTGAAGGATCTGCGGACGGGGTTTGAGTCGACGCAGCCCGATGCGGTGTTCGACGGTGACCTCGACGGCTTCATCGCCGCGGGTATTCGCTGGCGCTCGCTGAACAAGTAGTCGAGGCTGGCTTGCCACACAGGCCAGTCGTGGCCCGCGCAAAGGTTCCCGGGAATGCGCCTAACTCGCGCGCGCCTCAGCCGCTATTCACCAAACGGCGCGTAGTCTCTGTGGCGTTATGATCCTCTTTGAAAACGTCACCAAGAAGTACCGGGGCACGCAAAAACCCGCGCTCGACTCGGTTGATCTCAAGATCGACCGCGGCGAGTTCGTCTTCATCGTGGGTGCGTCGGGCTCGGGCAAATCAAGCTGCCTCCGGCTCATTCTGCGGGAGGATCGCCCGACCTCGGGCCAGATCCACGTCGCCGGGCAGGATCTCAGTAAGATCTCGTCGCGCAAGGTCCCGTACTTTCGGCGCGGCCTCGGCACCGTGTTCCAAGACTTCCGGCTGCTCGCCAACAAGACCGTGTTTGACAACGTCGCGTTCACGCTGCAGGTCATCGGCAAGTCGCGCGGCTTCATCCAGGAAGCGGTGCCTGACACCCTCGAGATGGTGGGGCTGACGGGCAAGGCCAAGCGGTTCCCGCACGAGCTCTCGGGCGGCGAGCAGCAACGCGTTGCGATCGCGCGTGCCATCGTGAACAAGCCCGCCATCCTGCTCGCGGACGAGCCGACGGGTAACCTTGACCCCGCCACGAGCCTCGGCATCATGCAGCTCCTCAAAGCGATCAACGCATCGGGCACCACCGTCGTCATGGCGACCCACGAGGCGACCTTCGTTGACATCATGCAGCAGCGCGTCGTCGAGCTGTCCCAGGGCGTTGTCGTGCGCGACGATGTCGAGGGCGGCTACGGCCACACCGCCTCGATCCCGATCGCTGAGCTCACCGACACCGGCGCGCGCGTGCTCCGCACCTCCGAGGAGGTCGTGCGGCAGGCGCTGGCCCCCGACGTCGAGCGCATCCGGCAGCAGGACGCGGCGGCATCCGCAGCGGCCATTGCAGACGGCACCGTGCCTCCGGCGCCCGGCGTGCCTGCGGCTGCGCCGCAGGGCACTGACGGCGCCGCGCCCGTCGAAATCCCGCTTCCTGAGCCGCTGCCCTCCGCCGCCGCGGAGCCCGTTTCCGCGGAAGACGTCGCCGAGCCGCTCGCGACCCGCCTCGACAGCGGCGACGACCTGAGCGTCCCGCCACCGCCCGACGAAGCGGTGCCGGGTAAACGCATCCCGTCGTTCCTTGAACCCGACGTTGAGAGCACCGTGCAGGTCGCCGAGACGGGCGGCTTCGCGGAACGCCTCGGGCTGAGTGAAGACGACGATCAGGGGAATGTGGGGCCCACCCGATGAGATTTAGGCTCGTAATGGGAGAGGTCTGGAGCGGCCTGCGCCGTAACCTCTCCGTCGTGATTTCCGTGATTCTCGTGACGTTCGTGTCGTTGACGTTTGTTGGCGCTGCGATCCTCATGCAGCAGCAGGTCCAGCAGATGAAGTCGTTCTGGTATGACCGGGCCCAGGTCGCCGTCTACCTCTGCACGTCTCACGACCGCAGCGCGACGTGCGACGGCACCGACGCTGGCGAGGAGCAGATCGCCGCCGTTGAAGACGCTCTGAAGTCTGAGACGCTCGCTCCGTACATCGAAGATTACTTCTTCCTGGACCACGACCAGGCGTACGAAGAGTTCAAGAAGCAGTTCGAGGGCAACCCGATTCTCGACGTCACCAGCCCCGACCAGCTCAACCAGACGTACTGGGTGAAGCTGAAGGACGCGGCGAAGTCGCAAATTATCCTCGAGACGTTTAGCGGCATCCCAGGGGTGCAAAGCGTGAAGGACCAGCAGAGCCTCCTCGACAGGATCTTCCTGTTCCTCGGGGTGGCGAGCTACACGGCCATCGCGATCGCGGGCCTCATGCTCATCGCCGCGATGCTGCTCATCTCGACGACGATCAGGCTCTCGGCGTTCTCTCGCAGGCGCGAGATCGGCATTATGCGCCTCGTCGGCGCCTCCAACAGATTTATCCAAACCCCGTTCATCCTTGAGGGAATCATTGCCGCGCTCATTGGCGCGGTGCTGGCGGGCGCCGCCTCCGTCGCGATCGTGAAGTTCTTCGTGCAGGGCTTCCTTGTGAAGGAAGTGCCGTTTACGAGCTATATCACTGTCGAGCAGTCGCTGATCGTGCCCCCGATCCTCATCGCGCTTGGCGTGATCCTTTCGGCGATCGCCGCGAAGATCGCGATTACCCGCTACCTGCGCGTCTAGCGTTCGCCTCCTATGACGCCGCCCGCCCGGTTCCTGCCGTGGTGGGCAGCGTCGTATCGGGGCGCGAGTTCGCGCCGCGCCCGAGGGCTCCGATAGGCTGGATCCTTGCGTACACCCGCAGAGACGACGACGAGAGGGCGTGAACATGCCAAAAGAGACCGGTGAGAAGCTCATCGCTTCGAACAAGAAGGCGCGTCACGACTACCTCATCTTCGACACGTACGAGGCGGGTCTCGTGCTCACCGGCAGCGAAGTGAAGTCGCTTCGGATGGGGCGCGCGTCGCTCGTCGACGGCTACGTCTTCATCGAGCGGGGAGAGGCCTGGCTCGACGCCGCATACATCCCCGAGTACTTGAACGGCTCGTGGACGAACCACGCGCCGCGCCGCAAGCGCAAGCTGCTCCTGCACCGCAAGCAGATCGACAAGCTGTACGACAAGACCCGCGAGGGTGGCATGACGATCGTGCCGCTGCGCATGTACTTCCTTGACGGCCGCGTGAAGGTCGAGATTGCGCTCGCAAAGGGTAAGCGCGAGTTCGACAAGCGGCAAACGCTGCGCGAGCAGCAAGACAAACGCGAAGCCGAGCGCGCGATGCGCCAGCGCAACCGCACAGGGGAGTAGGGCGTCGATGGGGGATCGGTTGCGCCAAGTCGCTGTCGTCATCTTGGACGGCGCGAAACCGCTCGACGTCGGTATCCCCGCGCAAGTGTTCACCACGCGCCCGAGCATGCCCTACGAGGTACGGGTGTGCGGCGTTGAGCCGGGCCTCGTGTCTGGCGGCGATGGGCTCTCGTATGCGGTTGAGCACGGGCTCGAAGCGCTCGAGGACGCCGAGCTGATCTTCATCCCCGGCTACCGGCACCCCGACCGCGAGGAGCCGCCAGCAGCTCTCGTCGAGGCGCTCATTGCCGCGCATGACCGGGGCACGCGCATCGCCGCGATTTCGACGGGGGCGTTCGCGCTCGCGGCGACGGGGCTCCTCGACGGAAAGCGCGCGACCACCCACTGGCACTACTCGCGGATCTTCGCCGAGCGCTTCCCTCGCGTGCAGGTCAACGAGAGCGTGCTCTTTGTCGACGAGGGAAACGTACTGACTTCGGCCGGCGCCGCCTCTGGCATCGACCTGTGCCTGCACATCCTCCGCGGTGATCTCGGGATGGCGACGGCGAACCACGCCGCGAGGCGCCTCGTCGCCGCGCCCTACCGCTCGGGCGGGCAGGCGCAATACGTGCGCCGGAGCGTGCCGCCGACGATCGGGGAGCGCTTTTCCGCGACGCGCGAGTGGGCGCTCACCCACCTCGACGACCAGCTCACTATCGAGTCGCTCTCGCGACACGCGAACGTCTCACCGCGCACGTTCTCACGCCGGTTCCGTGAGGAGACCGGGTACACGCCGATGCAGTGGGTCATGCGCGCGCGTATCGACCTCGCGCGAGAGCTGCTCGAGAACACTGACTTCGGGATCGACGAGATCGCGCTCAGCGTCGGTATGGGCTCGGGCGCAAACCTGCGCCAGTTCTTCCGTCGCGTGCTTGGCACGACGCCGAGTGAGTACCGGCGCACGTTTACCGCGGGGGAGTAGGCCGGGCGAGCCTCGCTCGGGGGCGCCGCGGTACCCGATCGGTGGCGCCTGGCGCGGGTGGCATAATCCTTTCGGGAGCGGGCGTTAATGCCACTTGATGGGCTCTCCTTTTCTCTTGAGAATGGTCTTAGTACCCCAGAAGTCCGAGAGAGATGGATAAATGACCGCTCGTATTGCTATCAACGGTTTCGGTAGGATCGGCCGCGGGCTCCTCCGCGCGATCCTTGAGCGGGGCAGCGCCCTCGACGTTGTCGCGGTGAACGACCTCGGCGACGGAAACGCGCTCGCGCAGCTGTTCAACTTTGACTCCGTCTACGGCCGCGCGCCCGAGCGGATGCGCTTTGAAGACGGCTTCCTTGTCGTGGGCGACCGCAAGATCCAGATCATTGCGGAGCGTGAGCCCGCGAAGCTGCCGTGGGGAGACCTTGGCATCGACGTCGTCGTGGAGTCGACGGGCCGCTTCACCGACGCGAAAGACGCGGCGCAGCACCTCGAGGCTGGCGCGAAGCGCGTTCTCGTGAGCGCGCCCTCGAAGGGCGCAGACGTGACCATCGCGCGCGGCGTGAACCACGACGCGTTCGACCCTGAGAAGCACCGCATCATCTCGAACGCGTCGTGCACCACGAACGCGCTCGCCCCCGTCGCGCAGGTGCTCAACGACCTCGCAGGCATCGAGCAGGGCTTCATGATGACCGCTCACGCGTACACGGGTGACCAGAGCCTCGTGGACGGCCCGCACAAGGATCCGCGTCGTGCGCGCGCTGCGGCGCTGAACATCGTGCCGTCTTCGACCGGTGCGGCGAAGGCGATCGGCCTCGTGCTGCCCGAACTCGACGGCAAGCTTCAGGGCGACTCGCTTCGCGTGCCCGTGCCCGTCGGGTCGATCGTTGAGCTCACCGCGATCGTCAGCCGCGAGATCACGCGCGATGAGCTGCTCGCCGCCTTCAAGGATGCCGCTGAGGGGCGCCTAGAGGGTGTGCTCGCGTACTCTGAGGATCCGCTCGTGTCGAGCGACATCGTCGGCGACCCGCACTCCTCGATCTTCGACTCTGAGCTCGCCAAAGTCGAGGGCAAGCTCGTGAAGGTCTCGGCCTGGTACGACAACGAGTGGGGCTTCTCGAACCGCGTTGTCGAGACGCTGGAGTTCCTGACTCGTTAGTCCTTGCGGGGCGGGTGGTCGGCTGCGAGCCGCCCACCCGCTTTTGCGCTGGTGGGGCTGCGGGGGTCGCTTCGGCGAATTCGCTGTGGGCGGAGTTCCGCCGACAGCGCGCCACACGGCGTCCGTGGTACTCTGGAGGGCCTGGCCTGCCCGGGAACCTTGAAAACTCAACAGTGTGTGATGCGAAATGTTCGCGGGTTGTTTGCTGACCCGCACAGACGGGGCCGATCGGTTTCGACACGTCGATTTGAGACTGTGAGAAGCGGGCCGAGGACGCGGAGTTATCTCGTAAACGCCCTTCGCAACCAATAGGTGCCACTTCTAAGCGCACCGACTTCGCTCTCGCTGCCTAAGCACGAGACCGAGTCCGTCAGGCCGGGTGTGCCTCCGCCCCGGTTTCCTGGCGTCATCTAGGGGGCTTGCTGGTGCTTTGCGTCTCAGGACGCACCGGGACTTTTGCTGAGGCTGGGCCTGTCATCCTAGGTGTTCGTGACAAAGAATGGGGCCGAGTAGAACGTCAACACGAACTACGCTCGTAGAAGGCATGGAATCGTCGAAGTGGACCGGGGTTCAATTCCCCGCGGCTCCACGAACATGCGCATCACGCACTGAGTTTTCTTCCAAGAGGCCGCCCTATGGGGCGGCCTCTTGTGGTTTCTGTGTGCCCGGGTTGGCCCTCGCATTTTGCCAATGTGATCGGCACTACCTATGTTGGGGCGCCTGTCTGCGCGGCATAGGGTGCGTCGATCCCAGTTCTTGGTGGTGTCCAGTAAGCAGCCGAGTGAGCGGCCGGGTTAGCAACTAAGGTTGACAAAACGGATCGAGCAACGTAGGTTGACAGCATGGACCTTGAGTACATTTCAGGCATTGCAAACGATGTGGCCGACCCGCGTGAGGGGCTGCGGGCAGTCGTCTCGCTCCGCGCTCTCGCCGACGCGCTTGAGCTGAAGCAGGTCGAGGCCGCGCTGGCCGAGGGTATGACCTGGCAGGTGATCGCCGATGCGCTCGGCGTGACCCGACAGGCCGTTCACAAGAAGTACGCAAAGCGTGTCGATCAGCGCCTCCTGCCCAGGAAGGGCCGCTGATGGGCAAGTTCTCGCGAAGCGCCGCGACCTCGTATGACCTATCGCTGGCGGCTATGGAGGAGGCATCGCGCGACGGTCTGCGAGAAGCCGATCTAGCTCACCTGCTGATGGCACTCTCGATTTCTGAGCAGGTGGGGGGCCAGGTGCTCAGAGCGGCCGGTGTGACGCTGCAGCGGGTGCGCCAGGCGGTCGCGGAGGAGCGAGAGGTGCAGCTTCGAGCGCTCGGCGTCGATCGGGCCTCGGTGACCCCGGGCCCCATTGTCTTTCACCAGACCGGCGGGTATGAGTGGTCGCGGCGCGCGCAGCGGGTGTTGACCCGGGCAAACTCTCGCGGCCGGGATGGCACGGCTTCGGCTGTCTTGCGCGAGCTCCTTGATGAACCGAGCGGGGCTATCGTGTCGCTGCTGGGTGGCCTGGGTGTGACGCGCGGAGAACTCGTTGCAGAGCTCGATGCCGTCGAGCGTCTCACCGCGTCGGGTGCCGGGGGCGGTGTGCCGAGTGGGGGAGGCGTGCTCCAGAGGTCCGCCGTCACGTTTGTGCCGGCCACGGTGAGCGACGTATGGGCGCTTCTCGCGGATCCGGCCCGAATGCCCGAGTGGGACATTCTGCTGGGTGAGGTTGAGGTGCCCGATGAGTCGCGGGCGCGTGTGCCGAGACCTGGCGAAACGTGGGAGGGCCGGGCGAAGTCTGAGGGGCCAGACGGCGCCCCCTTGAAGATTCGCCCGGCGCTGCGGCGTACCGTGGTCGAACTCCTGGCTTTTCGTCCAGAGGAACTCATTTCCTGGCGTATGACCACTCCCGACGAGCCGCGAGCCAACGCCCGTCGCGTTACGGTGGGCCTCGAGCCTGCCGCGGGCGGCACCCGGCTGAATATCACGTTCGCCTGGGAAGCCGTCGCCCGAGAGCCCGCCTCAATCGCGCGGCGGGTACGCCGGCTGTTAATGACCCCGGCCATGCGGTTCGCGGTGTGGATGCAGCTCTCGCAAATCGGGAGCGGCATCAGTCGGCTGTTCCGCTCTGGTGGTTAACCAGGGAATTGCAATGATGGACCGGTTCCCAGTCCCTGAAGGGGTGCGGCGCCTAGGTGTCGCAGTGATCGAGACCTAACCGCCGCACCGGCCGCTAAATAACGGAGTGGCGTCGCTATTGAATCCTCTGGGTATCGTGTCGCGCTACCGAGGCCGTGATCTCGCTCATAAATGGTGCTTCGACCAAGCGGGAAACTCTGCAATCAAGCAGGAACAACCCCACGCCGTTGTCTACCCAGTCCTGAAATTCCGACAGGTCGGCAAGCGAGCGGATTATGCTTCCTTGACCTCCAACTGCGTGAGCTGCAGCGGCGAAATCAACCTCGTCGATCAGCATCGGGGCGGGGTTGAGTCCCTGAGCATCTGCGTATTGCAACACCTCTGCGCTGTAGGCAGCATCGTTCCAGACAAGCACAACGCAGCGGTTCTGGGAGCGAGCTATCGTGTCGAGGTCTGCGAGCGCCATTAGTGCAGAGCCGTCCCCCATTACGGCTAGGGTGAGCTCTCCGGCCGACGCAGCGCATGCGCCGATTGCGCCGAGCAAGCCAAGTCCCGTCGACTGAAACGCGGAGCCCATGAAGATCGGGGGCAAGCTGGGGGTCGGTGGGAGGTATCGGGGGGCCCACGAGATACTGTGTCCGATATCCTGCACCAGCTGCACTCGCGCGGGCAGGATCTCGCTCAACCGCTGAGCAACCGCGCGAGGATCAAGACGCCCGTCGCTTGCGAACTCCGATGGTGGCGTTTCAGGGCGCGTATCTATTCCGCGCGCCACCGCGGCTCCCCATGCCGAAGCCAACGACCCCCGAGAACTGATTGCTTCGCGCAGAGCGGGCACAAGGGCGGCGGCATCTCCGATAAGAGACTGCGTCACCGGCACCTGTGTTGAGCCTGGGTCGTGGTCCACTCGGACGACCTGTGCGGCGCCAAATACCGTACCGAACCGACTGCTAAAGGGGTTCAGGCTAGCACCTACGACGAGTACGACATCGGCGGCTGCCAGCGCTGCCGCGACGGTCGAATTCGCAAACCCTCCGATCACTCCAAGGCTCGGCACGTCGTTGCTGAATGCGCCCCTTGCTACCGCTGTGGTGGCTGTTGCGGCACCAAGCGCACGCGCGACGGCTTCAAGTTCTGGGATGATCCCAGCTTTGATGGCGCCGGCGCCAGCGACTACCAGTGGGCGGGAAGCTCCGGTGAGTAACGTTGCCGCAGCGGAGACTCGTGTGAGTGTCTCCATTGCCGGTGTCGAGAAGGCGGCCTGGGGCACGCCGGAGCTCGACGTTTTGGCACTGAACTCCTCCACGGCTGAGCGGGCTGAATCGGGCGACACCACCGAACGTGTCGCGATGTCGTATGGAACCTCGATCACAACCGGACGGTTTTGAGACTGTGCATTACGTGCCGCAGCTCTGATGGTTCCCGCGACCCCTGCCTCTCCGACGCGAACGACGTCGGCTCCAACCGCACGAGCGCACGCAGCCTGATCGATATCCCATGGTCGCGGCGACGCCGGGGGTGCGCCCGTGACAAGGAGCAGAGGAGACCGCGCAGCGACGGCCTCTGCCAGAGGGGTGAGCGCATTCGTAAAGCCTGGGCCATATGTGGTGGTGGCGATGGCCAGTAAGCCCGTCTTGCGTGCAAATGCGTCCGCTGCGGCTACGGCTCCTGCCTCGTGCCGCGTTGGGGTGAACGAAACACCGTCGGCAATGAGCGCGTCAACGAGGTGCGCGTTGCCGTTGCCCACAACTCCGAATGCGATGTCGACTAGTGACGAGAGTTCAGAAGACACCGCCTGTGAGACTGTCCGAGTGGTGACAAGACTCATGCAACTTCCCTTTCCCAAACGAGTATGCCATCGACATACGTCTGGCGAACGCCTATTGCTCCGAGGGCAGCGGTTGGCGCAGTGAAAGGATCTTCGTCGAGCACGACGAAGTCAGCCCGCTTCCCGGGGGAGAGAGAACCGGTCCACTCCTCTGTTCCTGCCGCGTAGGACGCCTCAATTGTGTACGCGCGGACCGCTTCAGTGACGGATAGCCGCTCCGCGGGCGCGAGCGTCGCACCTGATTGGGAGCGACGCTCGACGAGCGCTTGAATAGCTTGCATCGGAGTACCTGCGTGCGGTCTGTCGGTTGACGCAGCGAGCCGCACTCCCGCATCAATGAGCGACCTGCCGCGGTACAGTCGCGCAGTGCGCTCTTCTCCCATGATGTGAGCGAAATCGTCGCCGCTTGTTTGGAGGAAACACGGTTGAGACACCACGGTCACTTCGAGGTCAGACAGCGCCTCGAGCTGATCATCTCGTATGTAGGCGCCGTGTTCGATTCTGGGACGGCAGCCCACAAACGGGGCGCGCTCACGAGCAATGCGGAGCGCCGCTATCGCGACGTCGATAGCAACATCCCCGATCGCGTGGATGGCTATACCGTATCCAGCGGCGTGCGCTGCCGTAACCTGCTGGATGAGCTCGTCTCGATCTCCGGCGAGGAAACCAACGTTGTCGGTGCGTGTATATGGTTCGCTGAAGGCCGCGGTGCGGGCCATCATTCCACCGTCGAACCAGAACTTCACCGCTCCGATTCGGAGGCGTTCGCTGCCGAACCCTGACCCAATTGCCAGGCCCAGACCAATCTCTATGTCGTCGTCGGGATGGGCTGCGAGTGGCTTCAGAGTGTCGAAGTGTGGCATGAGCGTGGCGCGCACAGTCAAGCGGCCGTCAGAGGCCAATCGTTGGAATGCGCGTAGCTCGACGGCGGAGATCGACGCGAGTCCTGCGCCGATTCCAGCATCGACGACGCTGGTAACGCCGTCGCGCAAGCACAGCTCTGCCGCCGTGCGCACTGCCTTCTCAATGAACGACAACGGGTAGGGATACACCTGCTCGCTCACCAGTTCTTGCTCTTCTTCGAGAAGCAGCCCGGCGCGGCCAAGGCAAGCGGCTGCGAGGCTCTGGTCGTCGGCTGAGGCGAGTGCTGCGCTGCTCGCAACTGAGGCGTGACCGGAGAAATGTTTCACCCATACCGGCCGGCCGCCTCCAGCAATGTCTAACTCAGCGGCAGTGAGGTGAACACCGCCGATGCGTCGCTGGTCGTAGCCTGTCACCTCGATCCACTCTGTGGCTCCACGTGTGGTGGCGGCAGCGCTGACGCGGTTGAGCACACCCTCAGCGGTGGTCTCTTCCGTCACGTCCACTGAGAACTCTCGGGTTCCGGTCCAGCCCAGGTGGGTGTGGGCGTCGACAAAACCGGGAAGCACGGTTCTGCCGCGACAATCGAATCGAGCCCGAGCGTCAAGGTCATCGATTTCCTCATCGAAACCGAGGATCTGTCCGTTCCACACGGCCATTCGCTGTGCAGTCGGACGGAGCGGGTCCATCGTGTGGATGGCCGCGTTTTCTATGACGAGGTCGGCGCGCATGCCGAACTCCTTTCAATATGTTGGAAAGTCATTACTGCGTGGGAGCTTGTGCCGGTTCCGGCATCTTCCTGTTGCGGTCGAGTCGAGCGCGGTCTCGCTCGAGCCCGGCTTTGATGTACGGCGTCTGCATCAGCAGCACGCACAAGAGGGTGACTGCCATTCCCGCCGCGAGGAATCCAGCAATGGACCACCACGATCCAGTTGCCAAGTACAGTCCAGTCACAATTGCGGGGGCGAAGCCAGAGAAGATCCCCACGAGGTTGAATCCGAGGGACATGCCGGAATATCGGATGCGCTCATCGAAAAGCTCGGCAAACAACGTGGGATAGGCCGCGAATGGCAACGAGATAATCGGGAACCAAATGATCATCGCGAGTGTGATTGACCATGCCTCATTAATGTTCACGAGCATGAAGAACGGGGTGACGTACAGAACACCGAGACCGACGGCCCAATAGATGAGGCTCTTCGGGCGGTACTTCAGCATGATACCAGCGTAGATTGGCAACACAATGAGCTCGGCGACGCCGCCCCACAGCACCGCGCTGGTGACATTCCTTGCTTCGCCACCAAGCGTCGTTGTGACGTAGCCGACCAAGAATACCGTAGCAACGGTGAAGCCGGTGAGCTCAAGGATGCGCGAGCCTGCCACCAGGAGAATGCGTCCCCACGCCGATACGATTGCTTCCTTGATGGGGAACTCTGTGGTGCCCCCGTCTGCGGTCGCCGACGTGAAATCGTCGGTCTCTTCTACGGTACGTCGAATGACATAGCCAACGACGATGAGGAGCGCACTGACCAGGAATGGTATGCGCCAGCCCCAGCTGAGCATGTCTTCCTCTGGGAGCATCGCCACGAGTATGAAGGCGCCGTTTGCCATGATCGTACCGACCGGGCTTCCCATCTGCGGGGCAACGCCAAAGAATGCGCGCCAACGCAGCGGTGCGTTCTCAGTGACCACGAGCACCGACCCGCCCCACTCGCCGCCAACGCCTATTCCTTGGATGATGCGTAGGCAGACGAGGAGGACCGCAGCAATGCTTCCGATCTGAGTGGCGTCTGGAAGCAGTCCGACGGCGACGGTCGCAGCTCCCATGACGAGAAGTGACCAGGTGAACGCCACTCGCCTGCCGTGCCTGTCGCCGATGTGCCCGAAGATAACCGCCCCAAGCGGGCGGGCGAGAAAGCCGACGGCAAAGGTGAGCAAGCTGAAAAGCGTGCCCAAGCCGGGGTCGAGGTCATTGAAGAAGACCCTATTGAAAATCAGGGCGGAGGCTGTCCCGTAAATAAAGAAGTCGTACCACTCAATAGAACTACCGAGGAATGCGCCGAGCGTTGCCCTCGTGAGATTGCGGTTCATGTGTTCCTTTCCAAGCGCACCATTGCGCTATGCACCGCGACGTGCGGCTAGTTTGCGATGTGGGGGCAGCGCCCCCGCATCATTGAAGAAATCTCTCTGTCATCGGAGTCGCCGTTGGCAAGTTTTGTGGCGACGGTTTCGTTGTCTTCGTCCGCGCGGTTTTGTCCGAGCTTTGTTTTCACCTCGAGGATGGTTACGGGCAACGCAAACCCGAGTACCTGCGGGAGAAGCCGTTCAAGCCTGCCGTGTGCTGCTTCGTCCAACTGCCATGACGTCGACTCGGGGGAGTGCCTTGCCTCATGATCGGCTACCAGATCCAAAAGGTGTGCGCGTAGCTCGTCTTCAGTCAACCGGGTGGGGGTACCCGCGACGTGGACTGGAGCGTAGTTGTAGGTGGGAAGCCCCTCGCTGTGGTACCAGGCTGGCGTCACGTAGCTTGCCGGTCCGGGGAAGACAACCGTCACGCGCTTGCCTGCTGCGAGATGCTTGCTCGTTGGGTCCGCGAGCGGCATATGGCCAACGAGAACGGGATCGCCGTCTCGGTTCTCTCGCCAGAGCACAGGCATATGCGCAATAGCGAGGGGTTGCTCCGTGATGATGACGGCGAGCGGGTGACGATCAACGATTGCCTTCGCCGTGCCATACGCGTCGTGTGGAGCGTAGTTGGGGTTAATCCACATTGATGTTCCCTAAGTGTATTGGTACAGTTTGTAACTGTGCTAATAGATGATCTGGCGCCGGTAGCGTACACGGATGAGCTTGTCTCCGCAATAACAGTCAGGATTCGGGATGGTCGGCTGCAGCCAGGCGTGCAGCTGCCTTCGATTCGGGCGCTCGCTACTGCGGTGGGTTTGAGTCCGGGAAGTGTTGCCAGCGCAATGCGAACACTGGGTGCACGTGGCCTTATCGTTTCGACGCAAGGGCGGCGCAGCGTCGTCGCCGACCTTGCCCGGCTTCCTGTCAGCTATCTCGCGACGGTGCCGACTGGTTTGGTAGATCTCAGCTCTGTGGAGCCGGATCCTGGGCTACTTCCTGACATTCGTGGATACCTCAATGCTGATCTGTACTCGGCGAGTATGTATGACGCGACAAATGTCATCCCTGAGCTGGAACGTGTCGTGCGTGAGGGGTTTGACGCTGACGGAATATCGGGCGAGCTCACCGCGACGAACGGGGCGCTCGACGCGCTCGAGCGGATATTGAGCGCTCGTCTACACCCGGGAGACGTGGTATTGGTTGAAGATCCCTGCTGGGGATCGCAGCGGACGCTTTTGCAGGTGCTTGGCCTGGAAGCCGTGGGGGTGGCAATCGACGATGAGGGGTTCGTTCCGGAGGCGTTATCGCAGAGGCTGACACAACGGCGAGTGGCGGCGATTATTCACACACCACGGGGGCAAAACCCGACTGGTTCGGCGCTCTCCGCGGAGCGCGAGACCGCCTTGCGACGCGTCCTCAGTCGATATCCCGACGTGCTTGTCGTAGAGGATGACCACCTGTCGGGGGTTGCCTCGGTCCCGTTTCGCACGCTCACGATGGGGCGGGCGGCCTGGGCTGTAGTGCGTTCGTTTAGCAAGACACTCGGCCCTGACCTGCGTCTCGCGGTCGCCGCGATGGACCAGGAGACGACTGGCCGTGTACAGATGCGCCAGCTGATTGGGCCGGGCTGGGTGAGTCACCTGACGCAGCGGCTTGCCGCACGGGTACTCAGTGACCCGGTCGCGAAGGATCGAATCGAGCGCGCCGCCGCGAGCTACGATGAACGTCGAGACCTACTGATTGAGGTGCTTGCGAAGTCCGGTATTCATGCGCGTGGCGTGTGCGGATTTACGGTGTGCGTGCCGGTGCCGGCCGAGGCTGAAATCGTTGCTGCGCTTGCCCGTAAGGGGTGGGCCGTTCAAGCGGGGGAGCCCTACAGGCTCGAGAGTCGTCCATTTATTCGGGTCTGCATTTCCCCGCTTACGGCCAGTGGAGTCTTGGAGTTCGCGAATGTCCTCGCTGGCGTGCTGCTCGTTCCACGACGGGCACTCAGGCGCTAGCAAAAGAGGCTCACGAGCGAGTAACTTGCGCGATTGCGCAAGTTGCTGTATGTTGGAGTGAGTATCAGGCCTATGCCAGGGTGAGCCTTCTGTACTCAGGCGCGCCGGGTGTACGTGACCGTCGGCCGCTGCGCAACGGGCTGATCGATGTTATTGCCCACATCGTCCCGGGCCCCGGTGAGTCTTTGACGACCGGACAACTGGGCGGCGAGGTGCGCCGCTTCAGTCCACTGAACGCTGCAAGAATGCTTGTCTGGTGTCGGTTGGGCCTGGCGAGTATGGCATGTCGGGTAGGGCTTTGCGCTGCGGCAGGTGATTTGTCGGGGCGTCTATCTAACGCTTGAAAGGGGGCACGTCATGGAAATGCTTGATCTTGCTCTTCGTATCTTCGCCGGCCTCGCGCTTGGCGCCGCCATCGGGTTCGAACGCCAGCTGCGATCCCGCACCGCGGGAGTGCGCACGAACGCGCTCGTGAGTCTCGGGGCCGCGCTCTTCGTGATCATGGGCGCCTTCAGTTTCGACGAGTCTGGAGCAGACCCGACGCGGGTCGCCGCCCAAATCGTGTCTGGGATCGGTTTCCTCGGCGCGGGTGTCATCATGAAGCAGGGCACCTCGATCTCTGGCCTGAACACCGCGGCGACGCTGTGGGCCTCGGCGGCCGTCGGCGCGCTCGCGGGCGGTGGCATGCTGCTCGTGGCCGTCGGGGGAACGGTGGCGATCGTGCTGTCGAACATTCTGCTGCGACCGCTCGGGAGGCTCCTCGACCGCGCGGGCGGCGCCGCCTCCCGCGAGCCCGTCGCGACGGAGTATGAGTTCGTGGTCCGTTCGTCGGCCTCTGCGGAGGTCGCCGTTCGGTCCAAAGTTGTCGCGGCGCTGCAGAACCCCGAGTTCACGGTGCACTCGCTCGCAGCGGCCGATGTCGCAGACGGCGTCGTCGAGCTCACCGCGACGATCATCTCGCACGAACGCAATGACAGTGCCCTGGAAGCCGCCATCGCCGACGTCATCCCGGTCCCGGAAGTGACGTCGGTGCGGTGGGCCGCGCAGGAACTGCGCGGAGAGGACTAGGAGCGGGCCTGCTCGCGTGAAGCGATGAGCGCGATGAGGCGCCACCCGAGGAGGAAGGCGCCCACGGTCAGCGTCGCGACGATCACGAACGGGATCGCGGTGCCCTGCCCTGTCAACGCGCGGAAGAGCATGCCGAAGCCGACGGTGCCGATCCAGACGGGAACACCCGTGCGGAGGATCGCGCCGGGTCGGCGCCACGCGAGCGTGAGTAGCCACGAGAGCGCGAGGCCCGCGAGGAACGGCCAGGCTGTTTCGAGCGGGCCAAGGAGCGTCGCCTCGCGCGCATGGCTGCCGCGGCCAACCGCGGCAAACACCACAATGAGGGCGGCGTCGAGCAGCAGCATGCCGGTCACGGCGGCGGCCGACGCGCGATTGGGGGAGTCTGCCCGCGTTGTCATGTTCCGCTCCGCTCGCTAGTTCTTCGCTGCGGCGACCGTCGCGATGACGGCGTCGTGGAGGGGGCCATTGGTGGCGAGCGAGCTGCCGTTCCACGCAGTCTCGTTGCCCTCGATATCGGTGAAACGGCCACCCGCCTCGGTGACGATCGGCACGAGCGCCGCGAGGTCGTACGCCTTGACGTCGAACTCGGCGACGATATCGACGAGGCCCTCAGCGAGCAGCATGTACGACCACATATCGCCGTAGGCGCGATCGCGCCAGGTCGCCTGCTCGAGAGCGAGCAGTGAGTCAAGGTAGCCAGCGAGGCGCCACTGCTCGATCGACTGGAAGCTCAGCGATGCGTGCTCGAGGTTGCTCACGCCCGATACGCGGAGCCTACGTGGCTCCTTCCCGACTTCCTGACCCCAGGCGCCGCCTCCGATCTCGGCCCACCAGCGCATCCCAAATCCGGGTGCGGAGACCACGCCGACGGTCTGTACGCCGTCGACTTCGAGTGCGATGAGCGTCGCCCAGTTCGGGACGCCGCGGAGGAAGTTCGAGGTACCGTCGATCGGGTCAAGGATCCACCGACGTGAGCCCTTGTCCTCGCGACCGGACTCCTCGCCGAAGAAGCCATCGTTTGGGCGCTCAACCTCGATTCGCGCCCGCAGAGCGTCCTCAACCGCCTTGTCGGCGTCGGTGACGAACGTGCGGTCAGGCTTCGTGTCGACGCGCAGGTCGGCCGCGCGGAAGCGGGGGAGAGAGATCGAGTCTGCGAGGTCAGCGAGCGCGAGCGCGAACGCGAGATCCGGCGACGGGGAGGTGGGCTGCTCGATCATGAGGCTCCGTGAGTGCTCGGGCCGCTGCGCGGCTTGACTACCTCAGCTAAGCCTAGCGCTCCGTGTTGAGCCGTGAGAGCTTCGCGAGCTCTGCAGCCTCGTCGACCGTGGGATCCTTCTTCGCGATTCGCTTGATGAGGTCCGCAGCTCCGTCGTAGACGACGTGGCGCAGGAAGGCCGCCGGATCCTCAGCCTGCGCTGCGTCCGCCACCGCGAGCGAAAGCTGCCCGGTGGCGGTGCGCTTTGCGAGCGAGACCCGCGGGTTCTTCAGGCCGGTCACGCCATCGCCCGCGCTGATCTCACCCCCGATGTGAAGAAACAGGTCGAGGTCGTAC
The DNA here is from genome assembly GCA_052094845.1 of Leucobacter sp. Taxonomy (GTDB): domain Bacteria; phylum Actinomycetota; class Actinomycetes; order Actinomycetales; family Microbacteriaceae; genus Leucobacter. The sequence goes on from JBQDKK010000001.1 coordinate 199,617, forward strand.
GCGAACACTGTGTCGGCGAGATCGCGCGTGATGCGCTTCGGCTCCCCGTAATAGTCGGGCTTGAGCGTGGTGCCGCCGAACACCGTGCGGAAGGTCAGTCGACCGGCCTGCGGCGAGAGCGGATCTGGCATAGGGGAATTCTCGTCGGAGCGGGGCCCGGCTCACGAGATAGCTGCGAGTTGCGTGACTACGAAGAAGAGCCAGATGGCGCCAGCGATGAGCCCGAGGTATCCGAGCACGAGCCCCGCCACGGCGAGGCCCCACCCGCGCTCGTGAGTGCGGTTGATCTGGGAGAGCGCGATGTGTCCGAGCACGATGGCTGCGATAGAGATGCAGAAAGACAGCACGAACGAGAGGATCGCGAGCGAGTTGTACTTCTCGACAGTCATGTACGACGTTGTGCGGTGTTTCGCCCGCCTCACGGCCGTCGTAATGACGATGACCGTGCACGCGACGAGGGCGACAAGGATGAGCAGGGTGAGCGGATCCATGTGGGCTCCTTCCGGTGGCCGGCGCGGTGCCGGGCTTCGGCACACGCTAGTTCAGTGGAGATCGATCGCGGGGGCAAACGGGCGGGGCACCCCGTTGCGATTCTCCGGAGAGTCCGTTCGGGCTCCGAACGGGCCGGGGAGATCATCAGGTCAATAGCTCTTTGATAGCTTTTCAGCAGCAAGACTATCTTTTCTGAAATCTCAGGGCTAGGGTCGGCCCATGGGAGACATAGGCATTACAAAAGTTTCGCCCGTGAAGAAGTTCGCCGGATTGGCGCTCGTTGCCGGGGTGTTGCTCTCGGCGGCAAGCGTTCCTTCCGCGGCTGTCGCGGCTCCGTCAGACGCCGTCGCGTTCACGGACCCGGCATTGGAAGCGTGCGTCAGGGAACAGCTGCAGGCCGAGGAAGGCGACGCGCTCACCGAAGAACAGCTGGCATCGATGAAATCGCTCAGCTGCCGAAACCGCGGCATCACGGACATCGAACCGCTCGCCTTTGCGACGTCGGTGAGATTTCTCGATCTGTTTGGGAACCAGGTGTCCGATCTGAGTCCCATTGCAGACATGCTCGCGCTCGAAGACCTGGGTCTCGCGAACAATCCCGTCGAAGAACTGGCCCCGCTTGCTGGGCACCCGTCGCTCAAGGACCTCTATCTCAACAACAGCACGGTGTCAGACCTGACCCCGCTCGCCAGCGTGTCGAACTTGCGCGCCCTGTTGCTGCACAACAACAAGATTTCAGACCTCACGCCACTGCAGAACGCGACGAATCTCATGATCCTGTACGTTCCGGGCAACTCCATCAGGGACCTCTCGCCGCTGAACGGGCTCCCGAAACTCCAGACCGTCAACGCAACGCGTCAGATGCTGCCACCGGTGGAGGTGACGGTGGGCTCTCCGATGGAATCCCCAGCGGTGAGCGTCAGCGGCGACCGCATCCCGCTGCAGATCACCGGGGGAGAAGGGGTCGTAGAGGGGAGCGCAATAACGTGGACTGCCGCGGGGTCGGGTAGCGTCCTCTGGGACCACACGTGGCCCCTCGGCGCCTCAAAGGGGCTCTACTCAGGCAGGTTCGACGTCAACGTTGCCCCTGCGCCCGCCGTTGCGTTGGAAGGCACGCCGCCCTCCGGTGTCGTGGGCACGCCGTACGGCTTCGACTTCGTGCTGACCGGGGTACCAACCGCACCCACATCCACGATCGTCCAGGGCGCACTCCCTGACGGGCTGGCGCTGTCGACCGATGGGCGGATCGAGGGGACACCGACAAAGCCCGGGACGTTCGAGTTCGTGGTGCTGGTCGCCAACGGCGCGGCCGAACAAACCTACTCGCGCACCATCGTCGTCACCGAGCCCGCGATTGTCCCGCCGGAAGAGGGCGGCGAGGGTGACGGCGAAACCGAGGGTGGCGGCAATGGGAAGGAAAACGACAAGACCGGAGGCGTCACGGCGGGCTCGCAGAAACTCGCTGAGGGCGGTGGGGAGGCCCCCGGTTCGCTCATCGCCGTGTCGGCTGCCGCGCTTGTGCTGGGCGGGGCTGCGGCGGTGCTTGGGCGCCGCCGCACAGCACAGCGTCACGCTTTGAGTGGCTCGCGCCGCGGCGCATAGGCGGCACCAGCGTCAATGCGGGCCGGGCGGCACCCCTCGTGGGTGTTGCCCGGCCCGCGACGGCTGCCCGGCTCGTGATGACTCCAGGAAAACAAAGAAGCCCCGAGATCGTGATGATCTCGGGGCTAATCTGTGCGCCCTCACGGGCTCGAACCGTGGACCCGCTGATTAAGAGTCAGCTGCTCTACCAACTGAGCTAAAGGCGCTTGCTGCGGTGTGCAACGGGATATACGATAGCACGCAAATTTTCGCCTAATCAAATCGGGGCAAAAAACTGTGTATCCCGCGTGTGCCGCGGCCCCAAAATCCTAGTGCGTTGGGGCCGCGTCGCGCAGCAAAAACCGCGGAATGGTGCGGATGTTCACTCGCCGGTCACGTGATTCACCTGCGTGGAACGCGCTCGGGCGTGTTTGCGCTGGCTCGGCACGAGAACTGCGGCCGCGACGACGACCGCGAGGAGTGACGCGACCATGACAGAGAGTCGGCCGGTGTCGATGTCGCTTGCGTTGGTGAAGCTGAGCTCGGCGACGAGCATCGCTACGGTGAAGCCGACGCCCGCGAGAGCGCCAACGCCGATGACCTCGCGCCAGAGCACGGACGAGCCGAGGGTCGCCCGCGTGAAGCGGGTGAGTAGCCACGTAGTGAGCGTGATGCCGAGCGGCTTGCCGATGACGAGGCCGAGCATGATTCCGATCGCGATCGGGTCGAGGGGGAACCGCGAGGCGCCCCCGAGCGAGACGCCGGCGGCAAAGAGTGCGAAGACCGGCACTGCGATGAAGGCTGACAGTGGGTGGAAGCGGTTGTTCAGCGTCTCGGAGACCTCTCCGCCGGTCTTGCCGCGCACGGGGACGAGGAAGGCGAGAACAACGCCCGCGATCGTCGCGTGGATGCCCGAGTTGTAGAACAGCGCCCACGTGGTGATGCCGAGGGGGAGCAGGATCAGCCAGGCGCCCCACTTCGACTGCGCGAACCACTCGCCCTTCCAACGCATAAGAAGCGCGAAGACGAGCGCGGGGGCGATCGCGATGAGGAGGGGCGTGAAGTTCACGCCGTCGGTGTAGAAGATCGCGATGATGGCGATCGCGATGAAGTCGTCGACGACGGCGAGCGTGAGGAGGAACATGCGCAGGGCCGGGTTAATTCGGGGGGCGATCAGGCCGAGAACGGCGACCGCGAATGCGATATCTGTCGCGGTCGGGATCGCCCAGCCGTGTGACGTCGTGGTCCCCGCATTCACGGCGAGGTAGATCGCTGCTGGGAAGGCCACGCCGCCAACCGCGGCGGCTACCGGCACGATCGCCGTGCGCGGGGAACGCAGGTCACCCTCGACGAACTCGCGCTTGAGCTCGAGACCGACCATGAAGAAGAAGATCGCGAGCAGGCCATCGGACGCCCAGTGGCTGACGCTCATGTGGAGCCCGAGGGCTTCCGGGCCGATCTTGAACTCGCGTAGTTCAAGGAACCACTCTGAGATGGGGCTGTTCGCGGCGACGAAGCCCACGAGGGCGGCGATCATGATGATGAGCCCGCCGACGAACTCGCGGCGCAGCAGCCGGTTGAGGCGCAGCAGTTCGCGCCTGCCGATATAGGCGAACAGGCGGCGGCGCGGGCGCCGCTGGCTTCGCGCCTGTGGCGCATGTGGGATCGGCGAGGTGGGGGTGGGGTTCGTCATCAATGACTCCTCGTGGTGGGTTGGTTCGAACGCAACGTCGACCAGACTTCCCGACACACCTAACCGCTGAAAACTATCGCACCTTGCCCGCGGAGGCAAGTGCGGTGCGGGCCGTTACTCGTCGGCGAACTCGGCGTCGCGATCCTGCATTGCGACACCGGCGATCGCAAGAATGAGGCCGGCGATCCAGACACCCCACACGATAAACCGACGCCAGTCACGCGGCATCGAATTCGTGCGGCGCGCCGTCGAAACGACACCGGCCGCGGCGCCAAGCACTCCGATGTTGGTGAGGTACTTACCAACCTCAATGCGTTGCCGAGTCATGGAACACCTCCGGGCCGAGTGACTGTATAGGGGTGAAGCGCCGCGTGAGCGCCCGCACGCCAAGCCTAACGGGTGCGCCCCTGGCAGTGCGCTTCTGGGCGGGTCTAGGCTACGCTGGGTGTATCGCGCGTAACTGCGTGCAAGCTTTTGAACCACGGAGGATTTGAGAAGTCATGGCAAAGCAGAGCGAGGACCTGTTCGAGGAGAGCTCACAGGGTTCGGTGAGCGCCGTTACGGCAATCGTGTTTGTCCTGTCATTCGCGCTCGCGATGGGCGGCATCGTGCTCGCGAGCTACGGGTTCAACCCCTCGCTCGGCATGAGCACTGAGCTGTTCATCTTCGCGGGCGGCCTGGCCGCAGCGACGATCGGGTTCGCGCTGCCGTTCGCGCTCCTCCCGAAGCTCGGCAAGTAACGCCGAAGTCACGTCTGAAGGAAGAGGCACCCGGAGCTCAGCTCCGGGTGCCTCTCTCGTTTACGTCCCGCTTCGGGAATCCCTCAGGGCGTAGGATGAGTCCATGGCAGAGAAGTCAAATATCGATATGAAGCCGCGCAGCCGCGACGTCACCGACGGCATTGAGAAGGCCGCCGCGCGTGGCATGCTTCGCGCTGTCGGCATGGGGGACGAAGACTGGGACAAGCCACAGATCGGTATTGCGAGCTCGTGGAACGAGATCACACCCTGCAACCTCAGCCTCGACCGGCTCGCGCAGGGCGCGAAGGAGGGGGTGCACTCGGGCGGGGGATACCCGCTCCAGTTCGGCACCGTCTCCGTCTCTGACGGCATCTCGATGGGCCATGAGGGCATGCACTTCTCGCTCGTGTCGCGCGAGGTCATCGCCGACTCGGTCGAAACGGTCATGATGGCGGAGCGCCTCGACGGCTCGGTGCTGCTCGCGGGGTGCGACAAGTCGCTGCCTGGCATGCTCATGGCCGCCGCCAGGCTCGACCTCGCCTCAGTGTTTCTGTACGCGGGATCGGTCGCGCCCGGCTGGGTGAAGCTCACGGACGGCACCGAGAAGGAAGTCACCATCATCGACGCCTTCGAAGCTGTCGGCGCGTGCAAGGCGGGCACGATGAGCGAAGAGGATCTGAAGCGCATCGAGTGCGCAATCGTTCCCGGTGAGGGCGCGTGCGGCGGCATGTACACGGCGAACACGATGGCCTCGATCGCTGAGGCGCTCGGAATGAGCCTTCCCGGTTCCGCGGCGCCGCCCTCGTACGACCGGCGTCGCGACTACTTCGCGCACCGCTCTGGCGAGGCCGTCGTGAACATGATCGCGAAGGGCATCACCGCCCGCGACATCCTCACGAAGAAGGCGTTCGAGAACGCGATCACGCTGCTCATGGCATACGGCGGTTCGACGAACGCGGTGCTGCACCTGCTCGCGATCGCTCGCGAGGCCGAGGTCGACCTCACTCTCGCGGACTTCAACCGCATCGGCGCGAAGGTTCCACACCTCGCCGACATGAAGCCGTTCGGCAAGTACGTCATGGCCGACATCGACCGTCAGGGCGGCGTGCCCGTCGTGCTGAAGGCGCTGCTCGACGCGGGTCTCCTGCACGGTGACGCGCTCACCGTCACCGGGAAGACGATGGCTGAGAACCTCGCCGACCTGAACCCCGACCCTATCGACGGCAAGGTGATCCACCACCTCGACGACCCGATCCACGCGACCGGCGGGCTCACCATCCTGCACGGTTCGCTCGCGCCGGAGGGCGCCGTCGTGAAGACCGCGGGCTTCGACGCCGACGTCTTCGAGGGCCCTGCGCGCGTGTTTGAGCGTGAGCGCGCCGCGATGGACGCGCTCACCGAGGGCAAGATCGGCAAGGGCGACATCGTTGTGATCCGCTACGAGGGGCCGAAGGGTGGCCCGGGCATGCGCGAGATGCTTGCGATTACTGGCGCGATCAAGGGCGCGGGGCTCGGAAAAGATGTACTACTATTGACTGACGGCAGATTCTCGGGCGGCACAACCGGCCTGTGTATCGGCCACATCGCGCCTGAGGCCTCGGATGGAGGCCCAGTGGCGCTCGTGCACGACGGTGACCTGATACGGGTTGACATCGCGGCACAGACGCTCGATCTGCTGGTAGACCCCGCTGAGCTTGAGGCCCGACGTGCGAACTGGGCCCCGCTTCCCCCGCGCTATACGCGGGGAGTGCTCGCGAAGTACGCAAAGCTCGTGCATTCGGCATCTGAGGGTGCCATCACGGGCTAGTTCCCACATTCGACGCGCTGGTCCCGATGCGGCCCGCGTTCAATCACTACCGTAAGAAAGCGAAAGAATGACGCTCGAGTCGAACGCTATTCAACGACAATCAGGCGAGCCGCCCGCCCGCGGCGAGCGAATGACCGGCGCAATGGCCGTCGTCCGCAGCCTTGACGCACTTGGGGTCACCGACGTCTTCGGCCTTCCCGGCGGCGCCGTCCTGCCCCTGTATGACACCCTCATGGGTGACGAGCACCTCCGCCACGTTCTCGTGCGACACGAGCAGGGTGGCGGCCATGCCGCCGAGGGCTACGCCGCGGCATCCGGCAAGGTCGGTGTCGCGATCGCGACCTCGGGCCCCGGCGCGACGAACCTCGTCACTGCGATCGCCGACGCGTACATGGACTCTGTCCCGCTGCTCGCAATCACCGGCCAGGTGTTTTCGCACCTCATGGGAACGGACGCGTTCCAGGAGGCCGACATCATGGGCATTACGATGCCCATTACGAAGCACTCGTTCCTCGTGAAGACGGCGGATGAGGTGCCAGCCGCGATCGCCGCCGCCTACCACCTCGCCTCGACGGGCCGCCCCGGCCCAGTACTCGTGGACATCACGAAGGATGCGCAGGAGGGCGAGCTCGACTTCGTCTGGGACCCCCGCGTTGACCTGCCCGGATACCGCCCGATCACGAAGGCGAACAGCAAGCAGATTCAGGCCGCGGCCGAGCTCATTGCTGAGGCAGAACGCCCTGTGTTCTACGTCGGCGGCGGCGTCGGCCGAGCCGGCGCTTCCGAGGAACTCAAGCAGCTCGCCGAGCTCGTTGGCGCGCCCGTCGTCACGACGCTTATGGCGCGCGGCGTGTTCCCCGACTCGCACCCGCAGCACCTGGGCATGCCCGGCATGCACGGCACAGTTCCCGCGGTGCTCGCGCTGCAGGAGGCCGACCTGCTCATCACTTTGGGCGCCCGGTTCGACGACCGCGTCACGGGCAAGGCAGCGCTGTTCGCTCCCGACGCCAAGGTGATCCACGCCGACATTGACCCCGCTGAGATCGGCAAGATCCGCGCCGCCGATGTGCCGATCGTTGGCGACGCGGCCGAGGTCATCTCCGACCTCATCGCCGCGGTGTCGACGGCGAAGCTCGGCCGTGATTTCGCCGATATGACGGCCTGGTGGGAGCGCCTGCGCGGGCTGCAGGAGACCTACCCGCTGGGCTACGCCGAGACGAGCGACGGGCTGCTGTCGCCGCAGCACATCATTCAGCGGATCGGTGAGCTCACCGGCCCCGAAGCGATCTACGCCGCTGGCGTCGGCCAACACCAGATGTGGGCAGCTCAGTTCATCAAGTACGAGCGCCCGAACTCGTGGCTGAACTCGGGTGGCGCCGGCACGATGGGGTACGCGGTTCCCGCTGCCATGGGTGCCAAGGTTGCCGAGCCCGAGCGCACGGTGTGGGCGATCGACGGCGACGGCTGCTTCCAGATGACGAACCAGGAGCTCGCGACCTGTGTCGTGAACAACATCCCGATCAAGGTCGCCGTCATCAATAACTCTTCACTCGGCATGGTGCGCCAGTGGCAGACCCTCATCTACAACGGGCGCTACTCGAACACCGAGCTGAACACGGGCCACGGCTCGCAGCGCGTTCCCGACTTCGTGAAGCTTGGCGAAGCCTACGGCTGCCTCGCGATTCGCGTGGAAAAGGAAGACGAGATCGACGCGGCGATCAAGCTTGCGCTCGAGACGAACGATCGACCCGTCGTCATCGACTTTGTCGTGAGCGCAGACGCGATGGTGTGGCCGATGGTTCGCCAGGGCACCTCCAACAGCGATGTCCAGTATGCCCTTGAGCAAGCCCCCGAGTGGGAGGGAGAGTAATCATGGCTCGTCACGTACTCAGCCTCCTCGTCGAGGACAAGCCCGGTCTGCTGACCCGCGTTGCCGGGCTGTTCGCCCGTCGCGGCTTCAATATCGAGTCGCTCGCGGTCGGCCCGACCGAGATGGACGGCCTCTCGCGAATTACCGTCGTCGTTGACGAAGACGAGGTACTCCTCGAACAGGTGACGAAGCAGCTCAACAAGCTCGTGAACGTCATCAAGATCGTCGAGCTCGACGCGAGCAACTCGGTGCAGCGCGAGCACGTGCTCATCAAGGTGCGCGCCGACAACCAGACCCGCTCGCACGTGCTCGAGGCCGTGAGCCTCTTCCGCGCCCGCGTCGTCGACGTGGTGCCCGAGGCACTCACGATCGAGGTCACGGGAGACTCCGGCAAGATCGAGGCGTTCCTGCGGGTGCTTGAGCCCTACGGGATCAAGGAGATCGCGCAGTCCGGCCTCATTGCGATGGGCCGCGGCTCAAAGTCGATTTCCGAGCGCGTTTTCAAGGTCTAACCGCGCGGCCCGGCGTTCGCCCGGGCAGCGACCAGATTTCACAGTTTCACAAACCACACAACAAAGGAGAACGGCCAGTGGCTGAAATGTACTACGACAGCGATGCAGACCTGTCGATCATTCAGGGCAAGAAGGTTGCCATCGTCGGATACGGCTCGCAGGGTCACGCGCACGCGATGAACCTCCGCGACTCGGGCGTCGAGGTCGTCATTGCGCTGAAGGACGGCTCCAAGTCGATCCAGAAGGCTGAAGAGGCCGGCTTCACCGTGAAGAACGTGGCAGACGCAGCCGAGTGGGCTGACGTCATCATGCTGCTCGCGCCCGATCAGCACCAGCGCGGCATCTACAACGACCACGTTGCGCAGCACATGAGCGAGGGCAAGACGCTTGCATTCGCTCACGGCTTCAACATCCGCTACGGCTACATCGAGGCTCCGGCTGGCGTTGACGTCATCCTCGTTGCCCCGAAGGCTCCCGGCCACACCGTGCGTCGCGAGTTCGAGGCCGGCCGAGGCATCCCCGACATCATCGCAGTCGAGGTCGACGCGTCGGGCACCGCTTGGGAGACCGCGAAGTCGTACGCGAAGGCAATCGGTGGCACCCGCGCGGGCGTCATCAAGACGACCTTCACTGAGGAGACCGAGACCGACCTCTTCGGCGAGCAGGCAGTGCTCTGCGGTGGCATGAGCCACCTCGTGCAGGCCGGCTTCGAGACGCTCACCGAGGCTGGCTACCAGCCCGAGATCGCTTACTTCGAGGTGCTCCACGAGCTCAAGCTCATCGTTGACCTCATGTGGGAGGGCGGCATCGCCAAGCAGCGCTGGTCGATCTCCGACACCGCTGAGTACGGTGACTACGTTTCGGGCCCCCGCGTCATCGACGCAGGCGTCAAGGAGCGCATGCAGGGCGTGCTGAAGGACATCCAGGACGGCACCTTCGCGAAGCGCTTCATCGAGGATCAGGACGCGGGCGCACCCGAGTTCACCGCTCTCCGCGAGAAGGAAGAGTCGCACCCGATCGAGAAGACCGGCGTCGAGCTCCGCAAGCTCTTCGCGTGGCAGCAGCAGGATTCGGACTACGTCGACGGCAGCGCTGCGCGCTAACGTTCGACGCTAGCGGATCTCGCAAGCAAGGGTGGGCGCCCGGAGGAAACTCCGGGCGCCCACCCTCTTTTCGCTGTGGGTGCCTCACACCACCTGCGATCTACGTTGTACATGCCCTCCCGGCCCGGTGAGGGCATTTCTTGGGCAGATCACAGACGAGGCGTGCGAGCTAAGCCCCGCCTGCGCCCCGCCCCATCGCCCGCTTTGTTCGCGCCGTGGCCTCCGCCGCCCAGGGGTCTTCTGGCCACGGGTGTTTCGGGTACTTGCCCCGCATCTCGCGCCGTACGTCTTGGTACGGCCCATTCCAGAACGAGGCGAGGTCAGCCGTCACAGCCAACGGCCTGCGAGCGGGCGACAGCAGGTGGAAGAGCACAGGGACCCGCCCGTCTAAGAGCCGCGGGGTCTCTGCGAGCCCGAAGACCTCCTGCAGTTTCACTGCGACGACCGGGCCCCCCGAGCCCGAGAAGGCCTCAGCGTAGTCGATCGCCGCTGTCGAGCCAGAGGGAACTCGCAGGCGCTCGGGCACGAGCTCGTCAATGCGCGCCGCTTCAGGCCACGGGAGCAGCCGGCGCAGCGCGCCCATCACGTCGAGTGACGCGAGCGACGCTTTGGGGCTGAGCCTGTCGAGGTCAGGCCCGAGCCAGTCGCGCACCCGGTCGAGCAGCGCCCCGTCGGAAACGTCGGGCCAGGGACCGCCGAGTTCGCGGTGCAGCAGTGCAAGCCTGGCGCGCAGCGCGCTCGCGGGCCCGGTCCAGTTCAGCGCGGAAAGGCCCGCCTCCCGCAGGTGTGCGGCGAACGCCGGGCCAGAGTCTTCGGGGAGGGGAGTAGCCGGCTGCGAAGAGAGGAGGATCGCGCCAAGCCGATCTTCCTCGCGCACTCGCACGCGGCCCTCCTCAATACGCGCGCTGCGCTCACGGGTGCGCAGCGAGGCGCTGATCCTGATCGCGTCCTCGGCGGAAAGCGCGGCGGCGAGACGAATTACGGCGCCGGTGCCGTCGGCGGCGCGGCCCTCTGCGCGCTGCACCTCGCGCACGGCGATCCACTCTGACGTGAGGAGCGGGCTGCCCTCGGGGACGGCAGCCCGCGTGCCGCTCGCGAACAGGTAGCTCCGGGAGTGCTCGGCTGAGCGACGCGCGACCCACTCCGGCCGCGCGTAACCGGCAGCGATGCCCTCGGGCTGGGACGAGGCTCCCGAGGCTCCCGCGGCGCCGGCCCGGTGTTCCGACCCAAACCGGGCGAACCGCTCGACCTCGCGGCGCCACCTGTCGGCGCCGGGTGCCCGCCCGGTTCGCAGCTCTCTGAGCAGCGTCGAGAGATCGGCATCCGGTGCGCGGTAGTCGTCAGAGAACGCCGCCACGGCTTCCGCTATCCGTTTGGCATCGCCCGTTGCCGCTGTGCCCGCGGTGATCGCGCGTGCCTCCCGCGCCCCGAAAGGTTGCCCGGCAATTCGAGCCCCGAGTGGCGTGACGCCGCCCGCCGCGTCTGTGAGGTCGAGCGTGCAGAGCGTGGCCTGGGCTCGCTTGATCGCCGCCTCGGGCGGGGCGGTGAGCAGCCTGAGGCCCGCGCCTCCCGGCGTGCCCCAGGCCGCGAGGAGGAGCGCGGCGTCTGTGAGATCGGCGGACAGGATCTCGGGTGTGATTGCCGCCGGCATCCGCGCGAAGTCAGCCTCAGTGTACGCCCGCACCGCGCGCCCGGCGCCCTCGCGGGCTGCGCGGCCCGCACGCTGCTCGGCGCTTGCGCGCGATGCGCTCACGGTGACGAGCCCCTCCATGTCGCGGGCTCGGTCGCGACGCACCTCGCGCGACAGGCCCGCGTCGATGACGAGCCGAACGCCGGGGACAGTGAGCGAGCTCTCGGCGAGGGCGGTGCTGACAACGATCCGCGGAGGATCTTGCGGGCCGCGGCCGGAGACGGCGCGATCCTGTTCGCGCGAACTCAGCCGCCCGTGGAGCGCGAGGACCTCAACCGGCCCGCCGGGGCGGCCGGCGCACAGCTCCCGCGCCTCGGCAACCACAGCGTCGACTTCCCGCGCGCCCGGCAAGAACACCAGAGCATCGCAGCCCTGCGCGGCCTGTTCCCTGACCGCGAGCCGTGCGACGTGCGACAGGAACGCGCGGGTGACCCCGCGGTCGTCGAGGCGCGGCGACGCGCCAGCATCGTACGAGATCTCGAGCGGGTGGAGCGGGGAGGGGACGTGCACGACCGCACCCGAGATCAGGTCGGCGGTCGCCTCAGCGGCAAGCGTCGCGGACATCGCGACGAGGATCAGGTCGGGCCTGAGCTCGCGCACCTCAGCGAGCATCCCGAGCAGCAGGTCGCCGTCGACCGATCGCTCGTGCACCTCGTCAAGGATGACGGCGCCCACGCCCTCGAGCTCGGGGTCTGAGAGCAGACGACGCAGCAAGACACCGGGGGTAAGGGCCTCGACCGCGGTGCTGCTGCCGATACGACGATCGCCCCTCACCGTGAAGCCGACGGGGCCGCCAAGCTCCGAGCCGTCAAGCGAGGCAAGGCGCCTGGCGGCTGCGCGCACTGCCACCCTGCGGGGTTGGGTGAGGAGGGTGCGTTCGTTGCCCGAACGCGCGTCCGCGGCGATCTGGGCAACGAGGTTTGCGGTGAGCGCGGGCACATACGTTGTCTTGCCAGTGCCGGGTGGCGCAGTGATGACGGCGGCGCCCGTGCGCAGGGCCCGCTCGATCTCTGCGGAAGCCGCCGAGACGGGGAGGCCCGCGCCGATCGTGGCGAGGTCGAAACGATGCGCGGTCATCTGTCCATCCTAAAACGCCGCGTGGCCCCGGGAACCCCCGAGGCCACGCGGCGTCTACGCGTTCGAGACTACGCTGCGGGGGCGTTCTCGATGACGATCGGCGCGTCGCCCGGGTTCGCCCACACGGGAGCCGGAAGGGTAACGCCGGTCGCACCGCCCTGGATCTCCTTGAGCGCAGCCTCAATTTCAGACGCGTTCTCCGGGACATTCAGGCCGCACTTCTGCAGCTCGCTCGCGAACTTCAGGGTGAGGCGCTGCTTGCCTGCTTCGACAGCCTCTGCGGTCGTGCCGGTGCGCTTCTCGCTGCCGGTCTGAATGTCGGAGACGTTCTCGCACACGTGGTAGACGGAGCCGCCGTCGACCCACACGACCTCGTCTTGCCCGAGCAGCTGAATCACGGTCGACTGGTCGGCGGTGTACTTCTCGACCGACGCAGGGTTGTAGTCGATGCCGAGCGCGGTTGCGGCGAGCGCGAGCACGATGCCGATCGCGCCGGCGATGCCCTTCTGCTTTCCGTCCATGTCCTTATTCGTGAAGATGAGGATGATGAGCGGGAGGAAAGCGATGATCGAGATGATCGCGCCGAGCTGGTTCTGCACGAAGAACTTCACGGTCTCGGACTGACGTGCGGGGTCGAGACGGTTCGCCTTCTTCCACAGCATCGAGCCGGTGATCGCGAGAGCGGCGATCACCACGAGCGCGATGATCAGCGTGATAAACGCCCACTGCGGGAACACCGCGGTCGCGTTCTGCTGCTCAAGCAGGCCGGTGTCTTCGTTACGGACGAGGGTGCCGTCCTCGCCAACGAACTCGCGCTGACGAAGCAGCCAGAAGATCGAGACGGCCTCGAGCGCGATCGCGAGAGCCCACAGAGCCACTGCGATCCAACGGAAGCGGGTTGCCTTCGTCTTGGCTGACGCCGTCGGGCTCCACGAGGCGTCTGCGGTGGGTTCTGCTGACGCCGCGGCCTTGCCGGACGCATTCTTCTTGGGTTCAACCACGGTGCTGTTATTCCTTTGTAGGCATTTCTATGAAATCGCTTTAAGTGTAGCTGTCGTTGGGCAACGCGCTGGTGACGATTTTGCAACGGGGAGAAATGTGCGAAATGTTGTTGCGCATTCCTGTCAGAGATGTCAGAATAATTTCGCTGACATTTCACATAAATTTGGGTGGGGCTACCCTCCCTGACTAGCAAGGATCAATGATGATTAACGCTCTCACGCGCGTCGGTGGCGCAGCCCTCGTCGCCTCAGCTCTCTTCCTCACCGCTGGTTGCAGCTCGACCGAGGCGCCAACCGATTCAGGGGCCGCCGGCCATAACTTCGGAGACTGCGACATCACCGAAAACCCCACGGTGCACGAGCTCACTCCGCTCAAGTCAGGCGCACTTACCGTCGCAGCGTCACTTCCGTACCCGGCGGGCTATCGCGGGAACACGCTCGAAGACGTCGACGGGGGCTACATGTACTGCCTCGTTGCCGAGATCGCGAACCGCGCGGGCCTTGAGCGCGTCGAGCTCGTGAACGCCCCCTTCGAAGCGCTCGTCACTGCGAAAGCCTCCAATTTCGACATGGCTGTGTGGGACATCATCGTCACACCTGAGCGCGAGAGCGTTGTCGATTTCTCTACCCCGTACAACACCTACCAGACGGGCGTGCTCGTGCGTGCAGGGAGTGACCTCACCGAAGCATCGATCAAGGACTCCGTGGTGGGCGTGCTCGCCGGCTCACGGCAGCAGTCGCTCGTCGATGATCAGCTGCACCCCAAGGAAGTACGCGTGTTCAACTCGAACGACGACCTGTTCAATGCCCTGCTCGCGAAGCAGCTTGACGTCGCGCTCAACGACACCGCGACCGTGATGCCGCGCGCCGCTGCCTCCGACGGCAAGCTTGAGGTCATCGCGCAATACGAGGTCGGCGGAGACGTCGCAGCGCTGTTCCCCAAAGGCTCACCGAACCTCGCACCCACTGACGAGATTCTCGCTGATATGCGCGAGGACGGCACCCTCGACAAGATTATGAGCCGGTGGCTGAACGAGATCCTCGGTGGCGACCCCACGGCCCTGCCGGTCTGGGTGGCCTAGCCCCGAGAATTCGAGAGGAAACGTACACCTATGTTTACAGAAGAACTCTCAACGGTCGACGGGACGCCGACCCCGGCAGAGCCGATGGCGACGAAGCACTACCGAAGCGGGGCCGTGATTCTCGCGGCGCTCACTATCGGAGTCTGTGCGATGTTTATCGCCGAGCTGCTGCCAGCCAACACGCTCGCGCTTGTCGGCCTCGGAATGCTCGTGCCGGCCCTAATCATCGGCGTGCCCCTTGGCCGGGCGTTCGTCGCTGCGAATGAGTCGAGCACCCAGTGGCGCGCGCACAATCCGGTGGGGGCCCGCGTCGCGGCCTCCCGCTCTCGCGATCACTCGATCACGGCGATCGGCGTCTCCGGTGCCCTCGCGGTCATCGGGGTCATCGGCTGGGTGATCTTCGTGAATGGGGGAGCCGTCCAGCAAACCTTCTTCAACGTTGAATTCATGTTCAAGGGGCTCGGTGACATCTTCAAGGCGCTCCTCGTCAACGTGCAGATTGCCGTGGGCGCGCAGATCCTCGCAATGGTCTTCGGGCTGTTGTTGGCTGTCGGGCGTCTGCTCCCGGGAAAGGGCTTCGCCCCGATCCGCGCCCTCTGTATCACGTACATCGATGTGTTCCGCGGCATCCCGTCCGTCGTGCTCATCTATCTGGTGTGCTTCGGGTTGCCGCTCACAGAAGTACCGGTGCTCAGCGAGGGCAGCCTCGTGGTGTACGCAATCGTTGCCCTCTCCATCACCTACAGCGCCTACAACGCTGAGCTGTACCGAGCGGGCCTTGAATCGATCAACCCTGACCAGAACGCCGCGGCGGTATCGCTCGGTCTCACCCCCGGGGACGTTATGCGCTTCGTGATGGTGCCGCAGATGTTCCGCAACATCGCGGCGCCGATGCTCAGCCAGTTCATCGGGTTGCAGAAGGACACGGCGCTCGTCATCGTCGTCGGCATCATTGACGCCTTCAGCCAGGCGAAGATCTACGCGGCGAACGATTTCAACCTGTCGGCGGTGACCGCGGTGTGCTTCGTCTTCGTGCTCATCACTATCCCGCAGACCAGATTCGTTGACTACCTGCTCGCGCGGACAAGCGTGAGCCGGAAGGGGAAGTAGCCATGCAGCCGTTTATCGAACTCTCCGACGTCGTCAAGCGCTACGGCGAGAACGAGGTGCTCAAAGGAATCGACCTCGAGGTCGACCGTCACGAGGTCGTCACTCTGATTGGTGCCTCAGGGTCGGGTAAATCTACAATGCTGCGTTGCGTCAACGGGCTAGAGACGATTCAGGGTGGGCAGATCGCGCTCGAAGGAGATGTGATCTCCGGTGAGGGCGTCGACCTCGTTGCGCTGAGGCGCAAGGTGGGGATGGTGTTTCAAAGCTACAACCTCTTTCCGCACCTCTCTGTGCTGCAAAACTGCACCCTGTCGCCCGTGCGCGCCAAGGTCATGGGGAAGCGAGACGCCGAACAAGCCGCGCGCGACATGCTTGCCCGCGTCGGCCTGAAAGACAAAGCCGACGCATACCCTACGCAACTGTCGGGCGGCCAGCAGCAACGCGTCGCGATAGCCCGCGCCATGCTCATGCGCCCGCGTCTCATGCTGCTCGATGAGATCACGTCAGCGCTCGACCCCGAACTCGTCGTTGAAGTGCTGAACCTCGTCCGTGAACTCGCAACCGACGGGATGACGATGATGATGACGACTCACGAGATGCCGTTCGCGCGAGAGATCTCGTCAAAGATCTGTTTCCTGCACCAGGGAAGGATCCTCGAACAGGGGCCGCCCGCTGCAATCTTTGGCAACCCGCAGACCCCGGAGCTCATCGCGTTCCTCAGCAAGCTGCACGAGGCCGGCCGCGACTAGTGCCCGCCCACACAACAACCATTCACAGGAGCCACACACTATGAAGACCAACTACGACCCGAACAGCTTCTTCGACTTCCTCGGCTACCCGAGTGGGGACACCCCCTACACGAGCCCCGACCTTCGCACCCTCTCGGTCTACTGCCGGGGGAACCGTGCGAACCTCGAAAAGTTGCTCGAAGCCACCCCGTTCGAACTCACCGACGATCGGTTTGTCGTGCAGATCGCCGACTTCACGAACTCGAGTGTCGGCGCATTCTACGACTCGGGCATCGTCCTCCCCGTCCGCTATGGCGACACCGTCGGCGCGAACTACACCTTTGAGTGGGAAGACCAGCCGTGGAGCATCCTGCTCGGCAGGGAAGTGTGGGGTTACCCAAAACAGTGGGGCAAGATCGTGCTGAATGATGCTCCGGAACGGGTGGCGGGCGAGGTAACCCGTGAGGGGGAGCTGCAGTTCGCGATCAGCATGACGCCGAACGAATCAGCGACGAATGCCGCCTGGGAAGACATGCACATCTACCCGCACCTGCAGGTGCACTACCTGCCCAAAGCGAACGAGCGTGGTTTCGAGACCTTCGAAATCGTGTCGCGCGACACGTCAAAGGATTTCGAACTCCACTCAAAGGTGTTCGGTGCCGCTGAGGTCGAGCTCGGCGCTTCCGTGAGTATTGGCGGTGTCGCACTTGAGATCGCTGAGGTACTCGGCGGCGAATACTCCGTCGGTTACTACAATTGCAGCACGGAACACGGCCGGTCAGAGGTGATCGACTCGCTTGTGTAGTTCGGCCCGCAAGCCCCGCCCGATAGCCTGGCGGGGCGCAGCCTCTCCGACAGAAAGAACATAGGAACCCACCGTGTCAGCCCGTCCCGAAAGCCAGAGCAGCCGTGGCCCGCTCTCGGCTCAACCGAGTGCCTCCGCGATGCTTGGTGACCAGGTCTACAGCGCCCTCGTCGACCAGATCGTGCGCCTCGACCTGTTGCCAGGCACCAAGCTCAGTGAGAGCGAACTTGCCTCCCAGCTCGGCGTCGGCCTCGCACCCGTACGGGCTGCCGTACGCAGGCTTGAATCCGAAAAACTCGTCGTTATCGTGCCGCGCTCGGGTACTGTTGTGCAGCCCATCAACCTGCGAATGTCTCGCTCGATCCTTGAGGCGCGCCTGCCGCTTGAAGACCTCGCGGCGCGGCTCGCGGTGCGTCGCGGCACACGCAAGGAGAAGGAGCGGCTGCTTGACATTGCTGTGAAACAGCGCGACTCCGAGCGGCTCGACGACAAGCTCGACCTCGACGTTCTCTTCCACTCGACCGTGTATGAGCTCACGCGCAACGAGTTCCTCATCCCGACGCTCCGGATGTACCTGAACCACTCACTGCGCCTCTGGCACTACGTGTCCCGCATCCTTGAGTCCGAAAACTGGACCACCGTTGACAGCGTCGCGATGGCCGAGTCGATGCTTGCGGGGGACGAAGATCAGGCGGCTGCGAAACTCACTGAGCACGTGGGGCATGACGGCCAAGAGATCATCAATCTGCTTGGGGAGCACGGGCTGTGAGCGCGGCGAAACCAGGCGCACGAGAGGCCGGGCCGTTCTCGCTTGTCGGCGAGACGGCCCTCGTGACCGGCGGAGCGGGGGGTCTCGGACTGGCGCAGGCCCAAGCCCTTGCCCGTGCAGGTGCGACGATCATACTCGCCGACCTTCGCGACGACATCGTTGAGAACGGGGTCGCCGCGCTCGCCGCAGAGGGGGTCGTGGCTCATGGGGTCGAGCTCGACGTCACAGACTCCGCGAGCGTCACCGCGGCATTCGCCGACATCGAGGCCCGCGGCATCGCCCCGACAATCCTCATAAACAACGCCGGGGTCTCGCTTCGAAACGCGGCAATCGACGCAACCGAACACGAGTTCGACGTCACATTCGGCGTGAACGTGAAGGGAACATTTCTCGTCGCGCAGGCGGCCGCACGTCTCATGCGTGAGCGGGGCGGCGGAACGATCGTCAACCTCGCCTCGATCGGCGGACACGTCGTCGATGGCCCTCGTTCGTCGGTGTACGACGCATCTAAAGCGGCCGTGGTGCAACTCACGAAGAACCTCGCCTACGAATGGGCGCCGTTCGGAATCCGGGTCAACGGCATTTCTCCCGGTTACATGCGCACTGCGATGACGGAGTCACTGCTTCCCGACGTGGCCGAAGAGCAACGGATCATCGACGGGCACATCCCGCTTGGGCGGATCGGGGCGCCGAAGGATCTGGAAGGGATCGTCGTATTTCTCTGCTCGCCGGCGGCCTCGTACATTACGGGGCACACCGTGCTCGTCGACGGCGGCTGGCTCGTCTCGTTCTGATGGCCCGGGCGAGGCTCTCACAGCGGCTGAAGCCTGCGGCTCGGTAAGATTGTGAGCATGCGAACCGGAAGTGGCGAGGAGCGCGAGAGCTCCCTGCAGAGCGGGTGGACGATTCAGCCCGACCCGAAAACCGTCGAACCGGCCCCGGCCTCAGCGACGCCGAGCACCGAGCCCGCCACCGAGTCTGAAGGCCCAGCTGACAGCAGTGAGCCCAGCGCCGTGGCGCCCGATGCGCAGCTGAGCAACCTCACCGTCGTGCTCCTTGGGCTCGCGGGCGGCCTGTACCTGCTGTTCGCTCTGGTCTGGCTGAGCTGGGCGCAGGGCTACTCAGCCGTCAACGCAGCTGTTGCCGCCGGCAGCGGGTCGGTCGGGGGCGTGCTGCAGCAGACCTTCTTCTGGATCGCGCCGCTCGCACCGATCCTGTGGTTCTTCTCGGCGCTCGTACTTGCGCGCAAGCGGACCCGGGCGCTCGTCGTTGCGCTCCTGCTCGGCCTCATCGTGACATTCCCCCTCCCCATGGTCTTTGCGAGCGGAGCTGCACTGTGAACGCGAAGCTGATTTCGGCCTGGGTCGCCGGCGTACTGATCCTTGCCCTCTACGCATACGGCGTGGTTGCGGCCATCGGCAACCTTATGGGCATGTCGACGTTCCTCGGCGAGGCGCTTGGGCCGCTGCCGTGGGCACTGCTTGGCATCGCGATCTTCGTGCCGATCGGCGCCATCATTGTGTCGCTCATCGTCGCTCGCGGCCGTACCGCGTGGGTGCGGGTGCTGCTGCTCGCAACTGGGCTCTGCGTGACTGCTGCCGTGCAGCTCGAGATCATGCACCTCATGTCGTAACCACGCTGAGCAATAGCCACACGACCGCCCGTCGCGTCACACCGCGCTGCCGGGGCGCTCGTCCAACGCAGTCGCCCTCCGATACCGCGCGGTACCGGAGGGCGAGAGCTGGGGGAGCCTGGCGCTAGCCGCCGTACTCGATGACCGAGCGAATGCCGCGGCCCTTGCGCATCTCGGCGAATGCTTCATTCACGCCGCTGAGGGGGATGCGGTCAGTCACCATCGAATCGAGGTCGACGCGGCCTTCCATGTAGAGATCAATGATCTTGGGGAAGTCGATCGACTGGCGGCTCGACCCGTAGTTTGAGCCGATGAGACGCTTCTCCTGGTCGCTCATCACGAACGGGTCGATCGAGATCTTCACGCCGTCCGCGACCTGGCCCACGACAACGGCAGTGCCGCCTCGGCGAATCGCCTCGTAGCAGGCCTCGATCGTAAACGGCAGGCCGATCGCCTCGAACGCGTAGTCGACGCCGCGTCCGTCGGTGAGCGCCATGACAGTCTCGACGAGGTCGACCTCGCGGCTGTTGATCACGTGCGTCGCGCCAAACGTGCGCCCAAGCTCGAGCTTTTCAGCGCTCACGTCTGCGACGATGATCTGCTTGGCCCCGGCCAGCCGGGCGCCCTGTACGACGTTCAGCCCGACGCCGCCGCAGCCGACCACGAGCACGGTGCTGCCGGGCTCGACCCCCGCGGTGTTGGTGACGGCGCCGATGCCGGTTGTTACGGCGCATCCGACGAGGGCCGCCTGCGCGAGCGGGGCATCACGTCGAATCTTGATCGCCGCCGAAGCCGGGACCATCGCGTACTCGCCGAAAGAGCCGACCGCGAGAAAGCTCCGCACGTCTTCGTCGCCATCGCGCAGGCGAGGCTTGCCGTCAAAGAAGACGTGCTGGTAGGCGGTCTCGTTCGCGAGCTGGCAGAGCACGGGGCGGCCCACGACGCAGAACTCGCACTTTTGGCAGGAGGGAGTCCACGACAGGATGACGTGGTCGTCGGCCTCGAGCCCGGTGACCTCGGAGCCGACGGACACGACGACGCCCGCGCCCTCGTGTCCGAGCACGAGCGGAGCCGGGGTCTCCCAGTCGCCGTCGAGCGCGTGCAAGTCGGAGTGGCAGACGCCCGATGCTGCGAGGCGCACAAGCACCTCCTGTGGGCCAGGCTCCGACGGGATCGTGAGCTCGCGAAGTTCGAGGGGCTCGTTCGGGCCGACGAAGACGGCCGCGTTCATGGTGATCATGGTGATCCTTTCGTGTGAATCAGACGGAAAGTGGAGACCAGGTGCGAAGCGCGCGGACGATGTCGAGCAGACGCTCGGGCTCGCCGGCAGGGAATGCCGTGGCCTTGAACACAGGGGGAATAAGTACCCACACGTACGAGCCGCCCATCGGGGTGAGCGTGAGTGTGCGCGAGGTGCGCGGGCCCGACACGGTTGCGGCGACGAGATCGACGCCCGTTAGCCGGTCGCCGACGGAGCCGTGCAGTGCTGCAAGCCTGGCCGCGAGTGCGCCGCCAGCGCCGGGCTGCCCGGCTGAGACGCTGGCCCCGGAGCCCGCCCGCACGAACTGCGGGCCGGTTCGGGCGCGGTGCGAGAGCTTCAGCCCCGTGGGCACGTCTGACTCGGCGGGGAGGGCGACCGAGAGCGTGAGGTTGTACACGCGGGAGAACACGAAGTTACCCCCTTCGTAGCTCAGCGTGACGTCGAAGCCGTCTGGTGTGCGCGCCGTGACCGTGGTCTGGTCGCTCGCGACGACGTCGCCAAACTCTGTTGCGGTTCTCAGCAGAGCAGCCCGGGCTCGATCAACGATCGGCCCCGAACCGGCGAGCGGGTGCTTGCGCACGCGTGCGTTCGTCATCGAACTTCACCGTCAGTCTCGCGCTGCAGTGCCGCTGGCGCAGCAAGCGGGGACTCGAAGTCGTCGTCGAGGCTCTCCGACCGCACGACGATGTTGTTCTGCGTGTGCGTGAGGTCGGTCGGCGTGAAGAGCGGGAGCCGATTGCGCTTCAGCCAGATCACGGCGAACAGCGCGATCGCGCCGAGGATGACGGCGGCGCTCGACCAGATGACGATGCGCTGGCTCATGTCGGGGACGATGAACACGATGAGGTACACGCACGACGCGATGCCGAGGAGCTGGGGTAGCGGGTAGAACGGCGTCTTGAACGGGCGTCGGGCGTTCGGGTAGCGCTTGCGGAGCACGATCACGTCGATCTGGGCGATGATGTAGCTGAACAGCCAGGTCGTGCACGCGATGCTGATGAGGTTGAGGATCAGTTCGATCCCGCCCTTCGCGAACGTCGAGTAGAGCAGCACGGATGCCATGCACGCGGCGGTGACAAGCATGCCGGCCCATGGCACGCGCGTGCGCCGGCTCACCCTGGCGAGCCACTTCGGCAGCAGGCCCTCGTTGGCGAGGCCGTAGAGCATGCGCGGAATCGCCGCGAGGTAGGAGTTGCCGGTCGAGAACGATGCGAGGATGGTGACGACGGTCATGATGACGCCGCCCGTCGCGCCGAAGATCGCGGTCGCGCCGACGACGTGCGGGATCGACGAGCTCGCCATCTCAGCGAGGTCGGCGAAGCGCGTCGCGCCCCAGCCGAAGAGTACGTCGACGACGAAGATGGTGCAGACGCCAATGATCATCGCGGCCGGAATCGTCTTCCAAGGCTTCTTGACCTCTTCTGCGAGCGGGGCGACGAACTCCATGCCGATGTAGAGCCAGATGGCGACCGCGCCCATCGAAGCCAGTGTGCCCCAGTCGGTGTTGAGCACCGGGTTGTCGACGGGGGTCTGGCTCGTGAAGCCAAACACGCCGGCAAGGCCCATGACCGCGAGGATGCCCATGAGGCCGAAGACGACCGGGATCTGCACGCGCGCGAAGATGTCGACGCCTGAGATGTTCAGGACGAGCAGGATCGCGAGCAGGATGAACGAGAACGCTGCGGCCGGGAAGCCCGTGAGGCTTTCGAACGAGTCGCCGGCGACCATGAGCTGGGTGCCGCCGTCCGCTGAGACGAGCACGAGGTATCCGCCGAGCACCGCGAGGATCGCTGGGAGCCTGCCGAGCGCCGGCAGTGTGTACTCGCCAACCATGCCGCCACCGGGCAACATCGACGCGAGCTCACCGTAGGAGATCGCGACCATCGTGATGATGATCAGGCCGATGAACGCCGGGATTGCGAACGCAAGCCCGCCGGTACCGAACCCGTTCCCGAGGGAGACCATCGCGGTACCAGAGACCACGAGTCCTGTTGACGCCGCGTAGGCGGCGCCGAAGCCGAGACTTCGCTTGAGTTTTGTCATACATCGCTCCTTTGCGGTGGGGCCTGTGGCGGCCACACTCAAGCATGCGGAATCTGCGGCGCTCGCGCATTCGACAGTTTGTGCAGATTCCTACGGCGCATCGCCGCATTGTTACGCATTCTGCGAATTCAGATTTGGCAAAGCGTCGATCTGGTCACTTCTCAATCGACGGTTTGCGACAATCGGGTCAGTCTTGTAGGTATCTCAGCGCGAGGGCGAGCTCCGCCCGAGCTTGGAAATCCTCAAGGTCTGTCCCAGTAAGCACCGAGATCTGCTGCAGCCTTGCCCCGAGCGTGTGCCGATGAATACTGAGCTCACGCGCGGCAGGAAGAGTGCGTCCGTGATGGCGGAGCCACACCCGCAGCGTCGAAAGGAGCTCAGCATTGTGTTCGGCGTCGTGAGCAGTGAGCGGGCCAAGCAATCTGCGCGCTACGTGCGCCGCCTCAGACGAGTCGATGAGGTCAGAAACACCCTCGCGCCAGATATCAGGGAAGGCGGTCACGCCTGCTGCCTCCCGACGCAAGCCAAATTCCGCGGCTTTCTTGGCCTCGTCAAGCGACAGGGCGAGCCCCTCCCAGCGGTCACAGCGTGACCTGCCGAGCGTGAGCGGGAACGTCTCGAGGTGGGCGATCACCCGGTCGGCGTCGCGTTCGCGTGCCAAGACGGCGAGGTCTCCGCGGTACTGGGCAAAGAAGATACCCAGGTCCTCCTGCACCTGTAGTGCTTCGAGAGCGGGGAGTACGCGTGCCGCTTCGACGTCGCGCGGCACTCCGACAATCGTTACGAGCGGCACCTGCGGTAGTGGCCGCCACACGCTCTCGACGATGTGCGAGGTGACGGCAACGTTGTCTGAGAGCACGAGCTGCAGGAGGGCTTCGCGGAGCGTCGAGTGCAACCGCTCAAGCGCCTGGTTCTGCTCGAGCGAGACACTCACGAGCGCGAGCACGCTCGACAGCACGTTGCGCGAGACGTCGTCGAAGGCCTGGCTGAGGGTGAGGACGAGCATTCCGCTCGGCTCTCCAGGTTCACCGAGAAGCTGGAGGATCGCCTCAACCTCGGCGGTGACCTGCGCCGAGCGGAAACGCTGGCCGCCCGCAAGCGTCTCTTGCACGATCGCGGTGAGCTTGGGCTCGGAGAGGCGCCTACCATCCGGGGCATCGATCACGATGACGGGGTGGCCGAGCGGGTCATAGAGCGCTACACCGCAGCCCAACTGCCTGGCGGTCTCGCGCAACGTCGCGCTGAGGCCGTCGCGCCTGGTTGCGGCGTTCGCGATCGCCTTCTGCGCGCGGAGGGAGCGCCCGTAGCGTTCTGTTTGGTCGCGCTGCAGCACGCGCGAGGCCTCCTGCAGAATGTCCATGAACGAGATCTCGTACGGCACCTCGAAGAGGATGAGGCCGTGCCGTCTGCAGGCCTGGGCGAGTGGGTGGGGCACCCCGCGGTGGAGCACGTCGCTGCCGAACCCGATGCCGATGACGCCGTGCGCGGCGATGAGCGCCACGTAGTCCTCGTACACGCGCTCGAGGCGTGCGGGGGAGACGCGCGCCTCGGGGATGGCGGGGTCGGCGGCCTCCGTGACGGGGAACTGCCAGCCCAGAGTGAGAATGACCTCCGCCGGGCCAAGGAACGGCGTCGGGTCAACCATGTCTGTGGCGTGCAGCCACTCGAAGTCGCGGTCGAGCGCCTGCTCGTCCGTCGTGCCCGCCTCTCCACCGACGATGAGGTTCAGGTGGAGCGATGGGTTCTGGAGAAGCTTGCGGAGGCTGAGGGACACGTCACTATCGTAGGTGGGACGCGCGCTTTCGCGGGGGAAACTGCGCTCACGCTCGGCTGGCCGTTTGACGACTGAGGTGTCACGTGGCGCCGGGCGTGAAAATGTGCGCATCCTCGAACTTGTAGACTGGTGATCCGCGCTCTTGCGCCTCAACATGTGACGCTTCATCTATGCCGAAGGAACCACTCGTGACAAAGCCGGTCGTGCTGATCGCCGAAGAACTTTCGTCCGCCACTATCGCCGCGCTCGGCCCCGATTTCGACGTGCAGAACGTCGACGGTACCGACCGTGATGCACTCCGATCGGCGCTCGCCACCGCCGACGCGGTGCTCGTGCGATCGGCCACCCAGCTCGATAGCGAGGCGATCGCTTGGGGTTCGAACCTGAAGGTCATCGCCCGCGCGGGTGTCGGCCTCGACAACGTTGATATCAAGGCGGCGACGCAGGCCGGCGTCATGGTCGTGAACGCGCCCACCTCGAACATCATCAGTGCTGCGGAGCTCACTGTCGCGCACATCCTCGGCCTCGCGCGCCACCTGCCGCGCGCGCACGGCTCGCTCTCGGCAGGGGAGTGGAAGCGCTCCTCCTACACCGGAACCGAGCTGTACGAGAAGACGATCGGCATCATCGGTCTCGGCCGGATCGGCGCGCTCGTCGCCGAGCGGCTGCGCCCCTTCGGCGTCGAGCTCATCGCCTTCGACCCGTATGTAACGGCCCCCCGCGCCCAGCAGCTTGGCGTGCAGCTCGTCTCGCTTGAAGAGCTCGTTGAACGCTCTGACTTCCTCACGATCCACATGCCGCGCACGCCCGAGACGCTCGGCATGATCGGTGCCGAGCAGCTGAAGGCAATGAAGCCGACCGCGTACGTCGTGAACGTCGCGCGCGGTGGGCTCATCGACGAGGCTGCGCTCGCTGAAGCGCTCACCGCGGGTGAGATCGCTGGCGCGGCGCTCGACGTCTTCGTGCAGGAGCCCCCGGCTGACAACTCGCTCACCGGCCTGCCCAACGTGAACGTCACGCCCCACCTTGGAGCGTCGACCGCTGAGGCGCAGGAGAAGGCCGGCGTCGCGGTTGCGAAGTCGGTTCGCCTCGCACTCGCGGGTGACCTCGTCCCCGACGCTGTGAACGTCGCCGGCGCTGGGATCGACGAGTACGTCCGCCCCGGGCTGCCGCTCACTGAGAAGCTCGGCCAGGTGTTCGCAGGTCTCGCAGCCGGCCCCCTCGCGTCGATCGACATCGAGGTGCACGGCGAGCTTGCTGAGCACCGCGTTGAGGCGCTTCGCCTCGCCGCGCTCAAGGGCATCTTCTCGAAGATTGTCTCTGACCCCGTGTCGTATGTGAACGCCCCGCTCCTCGCTGAGCAGCGCAACGTCGAGGTCCGTTTCTCTGCAGACGCTGTCGCGGAGAGCTTCCGCAACATCATCACGATTCGCGGCTCGCTCACCGACGGCACCCAGCTCTCGGTCTCGGGCACGCTCACCGGCCCGAAGCAGATCGAGAAGCTGATCGAGGTCAACGGGTACGACGTCGAGCTGCCGCTCACCGAGCACCTGCTCGTGCTCAGCTACAGCGACCGCCCCGGTATCGTCGCGACGCTCGGCGGCAAGCTCGGCGACGCCGGCATCAACATCGCGAGCATGCAGATCGCACGTGACGAGAAGCGCGGTATGGCGCTCTCGGTGCTGACGATCGACTCGCCGCTCGCTGAGGATCTCGTTGACTCGCTCGCCGAGTCCATTGGCGCGGAGTCTGCGCGCGCGGTCGCCATCGACGCGTAGTCGCGGCAGCGGCACTCGTGCCGGGGTCGGCCAGGGCAACCTGGCCGGCCCCGGCTTTCGCTATTTCTGCCGGTTGATCGTGAACGACTCAAAGAAGACGTCGTCGCGCGAAGGCGTTCCGCCCTGAATCAGCGCAAAGACCCCGTCGGGCGATGCGACCACCGCGTTCAGGAGCCAGGCGGGTTCCTCACCAAGCGTCACCTCCGTGGCGACGGCCTCAACGCCGGGCAGGTTGAGGGGCACAGAGGAGGCGATGTCGGCACCGATGCCAGCGGCCGAACCGCGAGCGGAATCTGAAGCAGTGAGGCGGGCCGCGGAGTTTCCCGAGAATGAGGCCTGATAGAACACGTCGCGGCTCTGGCAGGTCGCCAACGTGATCGTGTCGTTGCCCCCGAGTGGGTCGGGTATCTCGGTGATCTCCGGTTCGCCCGGGAACGTCACGCTGAATCCGTCTGGTGAATCATACGTATAGCCATTGCTGGGGGATGCAGAACTATCGTGGGCGCCAAGGGTGTCAGGGCCCGTGTGCTGCTCATGCTGGGTGTCGAGCGGCGCCGCCAGCCGATCTTCCCCCGCCTGAGGCGAGCCAGGGGAGGGCGCGCCAGCCAGGCGGAGCACGACGTCAACGCTGAGCTGCGTCGGGTGTGCGGGCGTGCCAAGCAGGAGCCCGGCGAGTGCCAGCGGAGCTATGACGGCGCCGACCAGTGCACGAAGCCGGTGACCGTTCTGGTGCGGGGGTTGTGAGCGCGGCGAACTCGTCGAACCTCATTGTCGTCGCGAGCGACGGGTATGAGATTGCTCAAGGCGCACCGGCCAGCTGACGCTTCGATGTGCCCGACATCACGCCCGCGACTCCCCCGCCGGTGGCAACGTTGAGATTGAGGTGGGCGGAGAATACGCGGGCCAGATGGTCCACGTGTTCCTGTTCTCTGAGCCGACCTACCTGGGTGAGCACCTCGTTGACAGCGCTGGCTTCGTGCTCGTGAAGCTCGCCGAGGGGCTGGCCGGGGTGCACCGGCCCGCAGCATACGACGTCACGCCGCGCACTAGGTCTGGTCTGCGGCGCGGTGCTGGCGGATCCTGTCGCTCGCGAGTAGCGCGGCGCAGGCGAGCACCGCCACCGCGATCCCGGTCATCGCGATCGCACCGTCGGAGAAGCCGAGAAACCTGGCCGCGACCGGGTGTGAGGCGCTCACAGGCTCGGCGAACT
The DNA here is from genome assembly GCA_052094845.1 of Leucobacter sp. GTDB lineage: Bacteria > Actinomycetota > Actinomycetes > Actinomycetales > Microbacteriaceae > Leucobacter. The sequence continues at coordinate 227,376 of JBQDKK010000001.1, forward strand.
CCCACCAGCCGTCAGCGCTTCGGTAGTTCGTGAAATGCGAGACGCGGGTGCCCCCGAGAGCCTCTGCCATCCGGGGGCGGACGAGCGCGTTGAGTGCTACGACGATGCCGAGCGGGGTCGCGACGCACAGGGGGAGCGCGAGCGCTCGGAGCCGGGTTCGCGATCGTGGCATACGGCGAGTGTATCGGCGAGGGATCCACCGCCCGTTCTGAGGGCCCCGATGCTATCCTGGCCTAGCGGGTATCACCCGCATCAATGTTGAATTGAGCCCGTCGGTGGGTGGGCTGGTCTTCGGTGGTGGATCTCTCTGGTGAGTGCCAGGGCGGTCGTCTACTGAACATCAGCTCCGAAACGCACCGCGACAGCGCGACAGCGCTTTCGGACTGCCCCCGCGCGCTCACGTATGTAAGGAGTACCCGTGGAGGGTCCTGAAATCAAGTTCGCCGAGGCCGTTCTCGACAACGGTAAGTTCGGCAAGCGCACGATCCGCTTCGAGGCCGGTCGCCTCGCGCAGCAGGCGCAGGGCGCGGTCGCCGCGTACCTCGACGAGGAGACCATGCTCCTCTCGGCAACGAGCGCCTCGAAGCAGCCGAAGGATCACTTCGACTTCTTCCCGCTCACCGTGGACGTCGAGGAGCGCTCGTACGCTGCCGGCAAGATCCCCGGCTCGTTCTTCCGCCGCGAGGGCCGCCCCTCGACGGAAGCGATCCTCGTCTGCCGTCTCATCGACCGCCCGCTGCGCCCGTCGTTCGTCGACGGCCTCCGTAACGAGGTGCAGATCGTCGTGACCGTGCTCTCGATCGCGCCTGGTGAGTTCTACGACGCGCTCGCGATCAACGCGGCGTCGATGTCGACCCAGATCTCGGGTCTGCCGTTCTCGGGCCCGATCGCGGGCGTTCGCCTCGCGCTCATCGGTGACCAGTGGGTCGCGTTCCCGAACGTCGAGCAGCTGAAGGACGCAGTCTTCGACCTCATGGTCGCGGGCCGCGTTGTTACCAAGGCTGACGGCACCGAGGACGTCGCGATCATGATGGTCGAGGCTGAGGCTACCGAGGATTCGTGGAACCTCATCAAGGGCGGCGCGACCCGCCCCGACGAGGCAGTCGTCGCGCAGGGCCTCGAGGCCGCGAAGCCGTTCCTCACCCAGCTCGTGAAGGCACAGGAGCAGCTTGCGGCGCAGTCGGCGAAGGAAGTCCAGGAGTACCCGGTCTTCCTCCCGTACACCGACGAGGTCTACGCAGCCGTTGAGGCGCTCGCCGAGACCGAGCTCGCTGGCATCTACCAGATCGCCGACAAGCAGGAGCGCCAGGACGCCGATGACGCGCTGAAGGCGCGCGTCAAGGAGCAGATCGCGGCCAAGGTTGAGGCTGGGGAACTGCCGGCCGGTGCAGACGGTCAGGTATCGGCTGCCTACAAGTCGGTCACGAAGAAGATCGTTCGCGGCCGGATCCTCACCGATGGCGCTCGCATCGACGGCCGTGGGCTGCGCGACATCCGCGCGCTCGACGCAGAGGTGCAGGTCATCCCGCGCGTGCACGGCTCGGCGATCTTCCAGCGCGGCGAGACTCAGATCATGGGTGTCACCACGCTGAACATGCTCAAGATGGAGCAGCAGATCGACTCGCTCTCGCCCATCACGTCGAAGCGCTACATGCACCACTACAATTTCCCGCCGTACTCGACCGGTGAGACCGGCCGCGTTGGCAGCCCGAAGCGCCGCGAGATCGGCCACGGCTTCCTCGCTGAGCGCGCGCTCGTTCCCGTGCTTCCCGCACGCGACGAGTTCCCCTACGCGATCCGCCAGGTCTCCGAGGCGCTCAGCTCGAACGGCTCGACCTCGATGGGCTCGGTCTGCGCATCGACCCTGTCGCTCCTGAACGCTGGCGTGCCGCTTCGCGCGGCAGTCGCGGGCATCGCGATGGGCCTCGTGTCTGACACCGTGAACGGCGAGACGCAGTACGCGACCCTCACCGACATCCTCGGTGCTGAGGACGCGCTCGGCGATATGGACTTCAAGGTCGCAGGTACCTCGGAGTTCATCACCGCGCTACAGCTCGACACCAAGCTCGACGGCATCCCGTCGGACGTGCTCGTCGGCGCGCTCGCGCAGGCGAAGGAGGCTCGCACCGCGATCCTCGACGTCATGGATCAGGCGATCGACGCTCCCGACGAGATGGCGCCCACCGCGCCCCGCGTCATCAGCGTGCAGATCCCGGTCGACAAGATCGGTGAGCTCATCGGCCCCAAGGGCAAGACGATCAACGGTATTCAGGACGAGACCGGCGCCGACATCTCGATCGACGACGACGGCACCGTCTACATCGGCGCCGTTGATGGCCCGTCGGCCGAGGCAGCCCGCCTGCAGGTCAACGCGATCGCGAACCCGCAGAACCCCGAGGTTGGCGAGCAGTACCTCGGCACCGTCGTGAAGAACGCCGCGTTCGGCGCGTTCGTCTCGCTGCTCCCTGGCAAGGACGGCCTGCTGCACATCTCCGAGGTGCGCAAGCTCGTCGGTGGGAAGCGCATCGAGTCGGTTGACGAGGTGCTCTCGGTTGGCCAGAAGATCCTCGTGAAGATCACGAAGGTTGACGATCGCGGCAAGCTCTCGCTCGAGCCCGTCATCGAGGAGGCAGCTGCCGAGGTTCCGGCCGAGGCTGCCGCTGAGGCTGACGCCGAGTAACTCTCGCGAATAGGCAAAGCGCCCGTCGCCCCCGGAAGGGGGCGACGGGCGCTTCGTCGTTGCTGGGGAACCGCTCCGGAGGGGGAAAGGCGGACGGCCTACTTGTTTCGGTTCGGGATCAGACCGAACGCGATCCAGAATCCGATCGCGTCGACGACGATTCCGCCGCCGAACAGCCAGATCGCCCACTCGTGGATGCTGAACGCGAGGCCCATGACGTAGAAGCCGCCAAAGACGAGGACCATTGCCAGGATGATGAGCGCCACGTCTGACGCAGGCATGCGCGGAGTCGCGCTCGGCTCGAACAGGGAATCGGGTGCGGGCTTCTCGGGGGCAGATTCGCCGAGCGACATAACTTACCTCACTAATAGTTTGGGCACAAACGAATGCTGTGCGAAATAAGTATAGGCGAGTCGGGCGAAATGCGCGACAATAAGAGCATGAATGACGTGGATCCGCTACTGCTCGAGCGCCAAGTATGCTTCGCGCTCTCTGTCGCGTCGCGAAGTGTGATTGGCGCCTACAAGCCCGTTCTCGACCCGCTCGGCATCACGCACCCGCAGTACCTCGTCATGCTCGCGCTGTGGGAGCACAAGCAGCTCTCGCTGAACGGCCTTGCCCACCTGCTCAGCCAGGAGCCCTCGACGCTGTCTCCGCTCGTGAAGCGGCTTGAGCGCGAGGGGCTCGTCGCGCGGGTGCGCAGCGCGAGCGATGAGCGGAAGCTCGAGATCACCCTCACCACCGCGGGCGAGGCACTCCGCGAGCGGGCGATGGCCGTGCCTGGGGAGATGGCACGGCGGCTCGGGATGAGCATCGAGGAGCTCACGAGCATCCACCAGTCGATGCTGAAGCTCGTCGACGCGGCGAAGCGCGCCGGCGACGTCGACGACGCCGATCGGTTGGCGGGCCTCGGGGAGACCGCCTAGGGGGCTCCAGCCTCTTTCCCCGCCGAGGCGGGCTAGTCTGGAGGGATGCGCGAACCCATCCTGTTTCCTCTCGACCTCCCCGAACTCTCCGTTGAGCTTGGGGGTGGCACGATCCGCCGCACCGTCCACCCGAGTGGCCTGCGCATCCTCACGGAGCACATGCCTGCCGCGCGTTCCGCGACCGTTGGCTTTTGGGTCGGAGTCGGCTCGCGCGACGAGCAGTCGGAGCGCAGCGACGCGCCGGGCAGCCTCGGGTCAACGCACTTCCTCGAGCACCTCTTGTTTAAGGGCACCCCAAGCCAGGACGCCTACGAGATTGCGACGAGCTTCGACCGGATCGGCGCCGAACACAATGCGCTCACCGCGAAGGAATACACCTGCTACTACGCGAAGGTGCGCGACGCAGACTTCGAGCATGCCGTCGGGTCACTCGCCGACATGGTGACGAACTCGCTGCTCGACGCCGATGAGTTCGAGATGGAGCGCGGCGTGATTCTCGAGGAACTCGCGATGGCCGCGGACGACCTCGGGGACGTCGCGAGCGAGCGCTTCTTCGAGGAGGTGCTGAAAGACCACCCGCTCGGGCGGCCGATCGGCGGTAACCCCGACACGATCCGCGCAGCGAACCGCGACGACGTCGACAGACACTACCGTGACCGGTACGATCCCTCGACGCTCGTCGTTACCGCGGCGGGGGCCGTCGATCACGACAGGCTTGTCGAGATGGTGCTCGCCGCACTCAACGCGTCGCACGAGGAGCGGTGGCACACCGACCGTGCCGGAGTGCCCGAGCGCCGTGAGCGCGGCAGCCTGGAGCCCGTCGACACGCGCGACGCGGGGGAGGGGTTCGTGGCGGTCGAGCGGCCGAGCGAGCAGATCAACCTGCTGCTCGGTGCCCCCGGCTTTGTCGCGGGCGATCCGCGCAGATTCGCCTTCGGCATGATGAACTCGGTACTCGGAGGGGGGATGTCGAGCCGGCTCTTCCAAGAAATCCGCGAGAAGCGCGGGCTCGCGTACACGACGTACTCGTTCGGGGCCAGCTACTCTGACGCGGGCCTCTTCGGCATTTTCGCTGGCAGCGCCCCCGAGAAGACGGCGCAGGTCATCGAACTGAGCAAGCAAGAGCTCGCCAAGATCGCGGCAGACGGCATCACCGATGAAGAGTTCGAGCGGTCGCTCGGGCAGATCGCAGGGTCGTCGGCCCTTGCCCTCGAAGACACCGAGACCCGCATGGGCCGCCTTGCGCGTGCGGAGCTCGGAGCCGGTGAACTCTACGACCTCGACACCTCCCTCGAACGCTTCGAGGCAGTGACGGCCGACGAGATCAAGGCCGTTGCTACCCACTTCGCAAACACCCCGCTCACGGTCGTCGCAGTCGGCGACACCGGGAAGATGACCAGCTAAACGGCGTCGGCGCCGCGACCGCCCGGTGGGCAGGCCGCGGCGCCGACGTGCGCGCTGCGTCGCTCGCGTGCTACTCGCCGCGCAGGCGGCGAAGCCCAGCGCGCCAGTAGCGCTGGATCGTCGGGATGCGCTTCCCCTCATACTTGCCGAGGATCGAGGGAATGAGCTGCTTCGTGCCCTCAGTGAGCGCGTAGTGCTCCTCCTGCGAACGGCGGCGGGTGATGAGCATGCCGACGTCGACGCCGGTCGAGACGATCTCGCCGGGGCCGCTGCTGCGGAACCAGAACGCCTCGTCGGGCTCGGAGATCTCCTGCCAGTCAATGTCGGGCGCGATGAACTCGAGTGAGCCGCCGGCGCCAACCCGGTACCGGCCCGTGCGAGGGGCGACGGCGGTGCGCTCCGTCTGATCGCGCTGGTGCTGGATGACGAGCGTGCTCCACGTCTGCCCCTCGACGGCAGCCGCGCTCTCAGCGTGAATCGCCTCAAGGTCGAGTGTGAAGTCGGCGCCCGAGTACTCGAGTACGTGGAACGCGAAGAGCGGCAGCGCGGGGTGCGTCTCCGTCGACCCCGGAGCCGTCGACAGGCCCTGCAGGTTTGAGTGAGACGACGAGCCGCTGATGCGCGGGTTGAGCTCGCCGAGGTACACCTCGCCAGTGTCGGTGTCGAGCAGCGTGCTCACCTCGAGGATGCCGCGGTAGCCCTCTTGCGCGAGCCTGTCGCAGAAGCGCTGCACAACGTCCGATACACGGGCCCGCGTTTCGTCGCTGACGAGCGACGGGTACATCTCGCTGCCGGCCCAGCCGCCCTTGTAGCGGGTGAGCTCAGGGTGGCCGGTGATCTCGCGGAGCACGGGGCCCACCACGGTTCCAGCGCTCGTGATGACGGCCTCCGTCGCGAGCGGCTGGTGGTTGATGTAGCGCATGACCTTGATCGTCGGGGCAGACGCGCCAGATCCTGAGATTTCGCCAGCGATGCGGTCAAAGTCGGCTCGTGACGAGACGAAATAGGTCGTGCGGCCTGAATCACCGTACGGCAGCTGGATGACGAGGTTGTCGCCAAGGTTGTTTTGCTCGGCCTGCGCACGCAGGTCATCCCAGCCCGAAATGGTGGTGAGCATGTTCGGCACGCTGAAGGTCTCCGCCTCGTTGCCGAGCTCCGTTGTGACGATCTTCGAATCGAGGTGCTTCCGCAGCTTGATCGACGGCATGATGAGCTCGTACCCGAGCTCGGCGCAGAGCCGCTCCGACTCCTCGTCGAACATCGCGATCGCGATCTGCGGGGTGTAGCCGGCCGGGGTGTGCTTGCGGATGTGAGCCTGCACCTGGTCGTTCTGCAACAGCCAGTTGACGACATTGATGTTGCCGCGCGGTTCGAGCTTCGGGACGTTGCTCGGGGAGAAGCAGCGCGGGTTGGCGCCGTCCCAGCTGTCGCTGAGCGTGATGTAGCGGAATCCGTTGACAGCGCGGTCAACCCCGAGGAGGTTCGTCGCGCTGCGGCTGAGGTAGAACACGGGTTGCGGGGACTCTGCGAGGTGCTTCTTGATCTCGTCGAGCGTGCGGAGCGTCGCCTTCGGGCGCTGAGCGGCAGTCATACATCGAGGCTACCGCAGCCGTGCCTCGCTAGACTCGAAACATGAGTGCGAGTGTGACGAGTGTTGCGGTTGCTGGGGCGTCAGGGCGGCTCGGTGCGTTGATCTGTGATGTGGTCGAGAGCCACCCCGATTTCGAGCTCGCAGCGCGGCTGTCGAGTCGGAGCGGAGGGGATGAGGGCGCTGGTGCCCAGATCTTCGTTGACGTTACAACTCCCGAGGCCTCGCCTGAGCTCGTCGAGCGCGCGGTGAGGCGCGGGCAAAAGGTGCTCGTCGGCACAAGCGGGTGGTCGTCCGAACGAATCGCCAGCTTGGCTGACCTCGTCGCAGAAGTGCAGGGATCGGGCGTGATCGTTGTGCCCAACTTCTCGCTCGGCTCCGTCCTCGGCACCGCACTCGCCCAGATCGCTGCGCCGTACTTCGACTCGATCGAGGTGATCGAGGCGCACCACCCAGCGAAGATCGACTCGCCATCTGGCACGGCAGTGCGCACGGCCGAGCTCATGGCGGGGGCCCGCGAGCGGGCGGGTCGCGGCCCGGTCGACGCACCCTTCGCCGACCAGCGCGCGCGCGGCGAACTCGTCGCAGGTATCCCGGTGCACAGCCTCAGGCTTGCGGGCGTCGTGGCGAGGCAAGAGGTCAGGTTTGGTGGGGCCGGCGAGGTGCTCACCGTGCAGCACGACACCGTGTCGAACGAGAGCTACGTTGCCGGGATCCGCGCGGGCCTCGAGGCTGTGCGCGACGCGGACGGCCTGGCCGTCGGTCTCAACAGCGTTCTCGGTCTCGGAGCTGACCTGTGAGCCCGCGCACTCGCGCCATCCTTGGCGTGTCCCTCATGAGCGCGCTCCTTGTGCTCTACTTCGTGTTCGCCGGGTTTAAGGCCTTCGCCCTGCTCGGCACCGGCGACCCGATCGCGGTCATCATGGGCGTCGCGCTGCTCGTTTTCCCTCTGATCGGCGTGTGGGCGCTCGCGCGAGAGATCATGTTCGGGTTTGCGTCGACGAAGCTCGTGGACGAGCTGGCCAACGCCGATGACCTTCCCGAAGAGCTCGTCGACGTCGAGGTGACTCGCGCCGAGGTGCGCCAGGTTGCTGACGGCGCGTTTCCGAAGTACCGGGAGGCTGCTGAGAGCCCCGGCGCTGGCTGGCGGGAATTTATGCGGCTCGGGCTTGTGTATGACGCGGCGGGCGACCGAAAACGCGCAAGAAGTGCGATTCGACAAGCGATTTCGTTGAAGCGCGACTAATTTCGTTCAATTTCGATGGCGAATTAGGGCATATGGCCCGAATCTGCTTACAATCTTCCGCGTACACGATGGCCAGCCCACAAGGCACGAGGCCGTTGAAATCCGATGGAGGACGATAGAACGCGATGAGTAAATACGACCTCGGCGACGCCGATCCGGCTACCCGAACACTCGATTCAGTTTCGGGAATCAGTAAGAAGGGTCTCGAATCGGGCACCGTGGGTGTGATGGGTGCGCTCGTCATCGGTCTCTCGGTGTGTGCGCCCGCGTACACGCTGACGTCGGCGATCGGCCCGGCCGCTTCCGAGGTCGGCTACCAGACTCCCGCGATCTTCCTCATGGGCTTCCTGCCCATGCTGCTCGTGGCAATCGGCTACCGCGCGCTCAACACCGCAATGCCAGACTCGGGCACCTCGTTCACGTGGGCGACCCGCGCGTTTGGGCCCTGGATCGGCTGGATGGCCGGCTGGGGCCTCATTGCTGCCACCGTGCTTGTGCTCTCGAACCTCGCGGGCATCGCCGTCGAGTTCCTGTTCCAATCGATCGCGATCATTGCTGACAACCCAGACATCGCGCTGCTGTCGGGCAACAAGTTCATCAACATCGCCGTCTGCCTCGGCTTCATGGCCGTCGCAACCTTCATTTCGTACCGGGGCATGACCTCGACGAAGATCTTCCAGTACATCACCGTGTTCTTCCAGGTCGCGGTTATGCTCTGGTTCGCTACCGCGATGTTCATCGGCGCAGCTGACCCGGCAAACACCGAGGGCCGCATGCCCGAGCTCTCGTGGTTCAACCCTCTCGAAGTCTCTAGCTTCAGCGCGTTCGCAGCGGGCATCGCCGTCTCTATCTTCGTTTACTGGGGCTGGGACACCGTGCTCACCATGGGCGAGGAGACGAAGAAGTCGAAGGGCCGCGTGTCGACCGAGAGCAAGGCCGCGATGATCCTCGTGCTCATCCTCGTCGTCATGTACGTCGGCACCGCAGCAGCGACCGTCGCATACGCCGGCATCGGCGACGGCCCGACCGGCCTCGGCAACTCCGACATCGCCGAGAACGTCTTCGCAGCACTCGCGCACCCTGTCATGGGCCCCGCCGCGATCTTCCTGTCGCTCGCGATCCTCGTCTCGGCGATGGCTTCGATCAACTCGACGGCGATCTCGCCAGCGCGCACGCTGCTCGCAATGTCGCACTACGGCGCGATCCCCGCATCGATCAAGAAGATCCACCCGAAGCACAAGTCGCCGTACATTGCGCTCTTCCTCTCGTCGATCGTCGCCTCGGTCTTCTACGCGATCATGCGCTTCATTAGCGAGGACGTGCTGTGGGACACCATCACCGCCCTCGGCATGATGGTCTGCTTCTACTACGGCATCACCGCGCTCGCCAGCACCTGGTACTTCCGCAAGCAGGCGCCCCGCGAGGGCTTCGGCTCGGTGCTGTCAAAGGTCATCCTCCCGGGCCTCGGCGGCCTGCTGCTGCTCGTTGTCTTCGTGCAGACCACGATCGACAGCCTCGACCCCGCTGCGGGCTCGGGCAGCAGCATCGCTGGCATCGGGCTCGTCGGCCTGATCGGCATCGTCATGCTCGGCCTCGGCGTCGTGCTGATGCTCATCCAGTCGCGCTTCTCGCCCCGCTTCTTCAAGGGGCAGGTGCTCAGCACGACTGACGCGACGAACGACACCTCGGCTATGGAACTGTTCGACGACGGCCTCGACGGCTAACGTCTCACCCCTGGCCACAGGCCCGCCCCGTCTAGGTGCGGGCCTGTGGTGTATCTGGGCCCCTCCGCGCTGAAGCCCCCCTCACCCATTCACCCCATATTCCTGGGATCTGCAATAGCAATGGCGCTGGGGCCTGTGATGGGCAGATCTTCTGCAGATCTCATACGCTGTGCTCGAAGGCAGCCCCAGCTCAGCCAGCTCAGCCTCAGCCCGCGCCGAAGCCCCAGCCGTGTCCATTGGATCTGCAATAACAATGGCGCTGGGGCCTGTGATGGGCAGACCTTCTGCAGATCCCATACGCTGTGCTCGAACAGAGCCCCAGCCCACCCCACACCCGAGCGCTGTACGATTGAGGGCATGAGTGCAGCTGCGATTCCCACACCGTACGAAGACCTCCTCCGGGAAATTCTCGAGCACGGCACCCCGAAGTCAGACCGCACGGGCACGGGCACGCGGAGCCTCTTCGGCAAGCAGCTCCGCTTCGACCTGTCAGAGTCGTTCCCCCTGATCACGACGAAGCGCGTCCACTTTAAGTCGATCGCGATCGAACTACTCTGGTTCCTCCGCGGTGACAGCAACATCGGCTACCTCACCGAGAACGGCGTGAGCATCTGGGACGAGTGGGCCGACGACGAGGGCGAGCTCGGCCCGGTGTATGGCGTCCAGTGGCGCTCCTGGCCGACCCCCGACGGCGGCCACATCGACCAGATCTCCGAGATTGTCGAGCAGATTCGCACGAACCCCGATTCACGCCGCCTCATCGTGTCGGCTTGGAACGTCGCGGACATCCCCGACATGGCCCTCGCACCGTGCCACGCCTTCTTCCAGTTCTATGTCGCCGACGGCAAGCTCTCGTGCCAGCTCTACCAGCGCTCCGCAGACATGTTCCTCGGAGTGCCGTTCAACATCGCGTCGTACGCGCTCCTCACGCTCATGGTCGCGAAGCAGACGGGCCTCGAACCGGGCGAGTTCGTGTGGACGGGCGGTGACTGCCACATTTATGACAACCACGTTGAGCAGGTTGCGACGCAGCTTGAGCGCGAGCCCTTCCCGTACCCGCAGATGAAGATTGCGGACCGCGACTCGATCTTCGACTACGAGTACGAGGACTTCGAGGTCGTCGGCTATGAGCACCACCCCGGAATCAAGGCCCCGGTGGCGGTATGACGACGCTCGGCATGATCTGGGCGGAGGCCCGAGGCGGTGCCATCGGCCGCGATGGCACCATGCCGTGGCACCTCCCCGAAGATCTCGCGCACTTCAAGCGCGTCACCCTCGGCGCGCCCGTCATCATGGGGCGGCGTACCTGGGAGTCGCTGCCAGAGCGCTTCCGCCCGCTGCCGGGGCGCGAGAACGTCGTGGTCTCCCGTGATCCTGCTCTCGTCATCGACGGCGCCCAGACCGCGACCTCGCTCGAAGACGCGATTCGGCTCGCCGGCGGCGACCGCGCGTGGATCATGGGCGGTGGCCAGCTCTACCGCGACGCGATGCCGTTCGCGCACGAGCTCGTCGTCACCCGCATCGACATGGACGTGCCCGACGCCGATACGTTCGCGCCCGAGATCGGCGCCGAGTGGACGCTCGATGACGGGGGAGAACGGCTCGTCGCGGCAAGCGGGCTCGGCTACCGGTTCGAGCGCTACCTGCGAGAGGCCGCCGCGTAGCGGAAGCAGGATCACCGGCCGAGCGAGCCGCTGAGGCGCGCCCGGTTGTGCCCGCGTTCGCAGGGCGGGGAGTGTCGCGCGGCGCAGATTTCGCAGCGCTGGCCGTATCGTGGCGGCCGATCCGGTAGCCTAGTGAGGTGGCAAACGTAGAGAATCCTTTCGGGCAGGTGCTCGTCGCTCTCATCACCCCCTTCGACTCCGACGGTGAGGTTGATTGGGCTGCGACCGAACAGCACATTGAAGATTGCATCGTGAGTGGCGCTGACGGCATCGTCGTCACCGGCACCACGGGCGAGACCTCGACTCTTACGGACCCAGAAAAGCTGAAGCTCGTCGAGGTGGCCAAGTCGGTCAGCAGCGGGCGAGCGAAGATCATCACCGGCGGCGGCTCGAACGAGACCGCGCACGCGATCGAGATGTACAAGGCGAGCGAGCGTGCTGGTGCAGACGGTGTGATGATCGTCACCCCGTACTACAACAAGCCGACGCAGGCGGGACTGCTCACGCACTTCCGTATGGTCGCCGACGCGACAGACCTGCCCGTGATCCTGTACGACATCCCGGGGCGCGCTGGCATCCCGATCAAGTACGAGACGATCCTCCGGCTCGCGAAGCACCCGAACATCCTCGCCGTCAAGGACGCGAAGGGAGACCTCAGCGAGGTCAGCCGGGTGCTCAACCAGACCGACCTCATGTACTTCTCGGGCGACGACCCCAACGTGCTGCCGCACCTGTCGATCGGGGCGACCGGCCTCATCGGCGTGACCGCGAACATCGCGGCGGCGCCGTACCGGGTGATCGTTGACGCCGTGAATGCGGGCGACCTTCACACCGCCCGGGCCGCCCACCAGCAGCTCGAACCGCTCGTTCGCGCGGCGATGACGCACGTGCCCGGCACGGTCGCCGTCAAGTACATCCTTCACGGCCTCGGCCGCATCTCGAGCCCCCGCGTTCGGCTCCCGCTCGTCGGGCCCGAAGAGTGGGAGGCCGCGCTCATCGAGGACGACCTGTCGCTCGTGCGCGACGTGCCAGGCGTCGACCTTTCAAACTTCAGGCCGGACCGCAACGCGGCTGCCGGCGGTGCTCTGCCCAAGATTGCAGGCACCACCCGCTAATAACAGGAGGCCCAGTGCCCAACCCCCCTTACTCACCGCCCAAGCTCAAGAAGGGCACCCTACGGATCACGCCGCTCGGCGGCCTCGGCGAGGTCGGCCGCAACATGACCGTCTACGAAATCAACGGCAAGCTGCTTGTCGTTGACTGCGGCGTACTCTTCCCGGAAGAGCACCAGCCGGGCGTCGACCTCATCCTGCCCGACATTACGCAGATTGAGAACCGTCTCCAGGACATCGTCGCCGTCGTGCTCACGCACGGCCACGAGGATCACATTGGCGGCGTCCCGTACCTGCTGAAGCGCCGCGAGGATATTCCCCTCGTCGGCTCGAAGCTGACCCTCGCGTTTGTCGAGGCGAAGCTCAAGGAGCACCGCATCCGCCCGAAGAGCCACCTCGTGGCCGAGGGCGATCGCGTAAAGTTCGGGCCGTTCGACCTCGAGTTCATCGCGGTCAACCACTCGATCCCAGACGCGCTTGCCGTCGCGATCCGCACCGAGGCCGGCATGGTCATTGGCACGGGCGACTTCAAGATGGATCAGCTGCCGCTCGACGGCCGCATCACCGACCTCCGCGCCTTCGCACGACTCGGCGAAGAGGGCGTTGACCTCTTCATGACCGACTCGACGAACGCCGAAGTACCGGGCTTCACCGCGCTCGAAAAAGACATCGGGCCCGTGCTTGAGCGCGTCATCGAGAAGGCGAGCGGCAAGGTTGTCGTCGCGAGCTTCTCGAGCCACGTGCACCGCGTGCAGCAGGTGCTCGACGCGGCCTCGAAGAACGGCCGCCGCGTCGTGCTGCTTGGCCGGTCGATGGTCCGCAACATGAAGATTGCCGCCGATCTCGGGTTCCTCGACGTCCCCGAGGGTGTCCTCGTCGATCTCAAGAAGAGCGGCGATATTCCGGATCACCGCATCGTCTACATGTCCACCGGTTCGCAGGGCGAGCCGATGGCCGTGCTCAGCCGCATGGTGAACAAGGAGCACCAGGTTGAGGTTGGCGCGGGAGACACCGTCATCCTCGCCTCGAGCCTCATCCCGGGCAACGAGAACTCGGTCTACCGCATCATTAACGGCCTCATGAAGCTCGGCGCGAACGTCGTGCACAAGGGCAACGCAAAGGTGCACGTCTCGGGCCATGCGTCTGCCGGCGAGCTCATGTACTGCTACAACATCGTGCGCCCGAAGAACGTCATGCCGATTCACGGCGAGTACCGCCACCTCATCGCGAACGCGGGCGTCGCCATCGAGACCGGCGTGCCGCAGAACCGCACTATCATTGCCGAGAATGGCACGATCGTCGACCTGCACGACGGCGTCGCGCGCGAGGTCGGTCAGCTCGCCATCGACTTCATCTACGTTGACGGCAAGAGCGTCGGCAAGGTGACCGACGACGACCTGCGCGACCGCCGCACACTCGCGGAGGAGGGGTTCATCTCGGTCATCACCGTCGTCGAGACGACGCTCGGCCAGATCGTTTCGGGCCCCGAGATCCACGCGAAGGGCGTCGCCGAGGCAGACCACGTCTTCGACAAGATCAAGCCGCAGGTCGCCGACGCGATCGAGAAGGCGATGAAGGAGGGCGTGACCGATCAGCACGCGCTGCAGCAGGTCGTGCGCCGCACGGTCGGCCGCTGGGTCGGCACGAAGCTCCGCCGCAAGGCAATGATCGTTCCCGTTGTGGTGGTGGTATAGCGGTGGTTTCACTCCGCTTTGCGACCGCTGACGAAGTCGCGCGCTGGGACGAGCTCGTTGAGCTCGCCCCGGGCGGCGGCGAGGTCTGGCAGAGCCGCGAATACGCAGAGATCAAGCGCTACCAGCGGTACACCCCGCGGTACGTCGTCGGCGACGACTTCCCGGCGACGCTCGTGCTCGAGAAGAAGATTCCGCTCCTCGGGCGGTTCTGGTACTCGCCGGCGGGCCCCGACGTGTCGCTCGACGCGAGTGGCACGCCAATGAGCGCGGCCGAGTACGTCGCGCGGGGTCAGCGACTCGCAGACTTCGCGAGGTCTGAGGGCGTGTTCCTCCTGAAGGTCGAGCCGCGCCTCCTCGCGAGCGACGAAGCGTTCGCGACCCTTGAAGCCGCCGGCTACGAGCCCGTCGCGCACGTGCTGCCCAACGTCTCGACGATCATCCTCGACATCTCGGGCGACGAAGACGCCATCATGGCTGCCTTCTCGTCGAGCACGCGCACCAAGATCAGGAAGGCCGACAAGGAGGGCTTCGATGTCCGCCGCGTCGAGGCGACGGACGAGAACTGCCGCATCATGTTCGACCTGCTCACCGGCACCGCCGAGGAGAAGTTCGAGCTGCGCCCGTACGAGTACTTCCGCGATTTCTGGCAGGGCTTCCAGGCCGCCGGCCGCGGCCAGCTCGTGCTCGGCTACGACGGCGAGGTGCCGGTCGCTGGGATGTTCGCCACCGCGCTCGGCCAGACGAGCGGCTACAAGGACGGCGCCTCGGCGAAGGCCAAGTTGCCAACCGGTGCGATGTACCGGATGCAGCTCGAGATCATCAGGTGGGGCAAGGAACAGGGCGCGACGCGCCACGACCTCATCGGCACCCCGCCGAGTGACCGGCTCGACGACAAGACCCACAGGCTCTACGGTGTCGGGCAGTACAAGCTGCGGCTCTCAAAAGACGTGACCGACTACGTCGGCACGCTCGACCTCGCGATCAAGCCGGGCAAGGTGAAGCTCTGGCGCTCGATTGGCGACCGGATCGCGCGCCGATACACCCTTGCGACGCGTGGGGACGTGTTCTACTAATGGCATCTGCCCTGCAGCGCGCGAGCGCGATCATGGCGTCGGGCACCATGGTCTCGCGAATCCTCGGGTTCGCGAAGACCATGCTGCTCGTCTACGCCATCGGCAACACGCTCACCCTCTCGGGTGACGCGTTCGCGAACGGCAACCAGCTTCCGAACACGATCTACATGGCGCTCGCGGGCGGCATGCTGAACGCGGTGCTGGTGCCACAGATCGTGAAGGCCGCGCAGGGCGCTGATGGTGGGCGCGCCTACATCAACAAGGTACTCACCCTCGTCTCGGTCGCGCTGCTCACGATCACCACGATCGTCATGATTGCGGCGCCCTCGGTCGTGTGGCTGTTCACCATGGCCTGGGAACCCGAGCAGCGCGCGCTCGCAATCGCGTTCGCGTACTGGTGCCTGCCGCAGATCGTCTTCTACGGCTGGTACACGATGCTCGGTGAGGTGCTCAACGCGAAGAAAATCTTCGGCCCGTTCACGTGGTCGCCCGCGCTCGCAAACGTCATCGCGATCATCGGCACCATCCTCTTCATTGTGATGTTCGGCGCCGACCCCGATGGCAATCGGGCGGTTACCGACTGGAGCCCCGGGGCGATCGGAGTGCTCGCAGGCAGTGCGACGCTTGGCGTTGTCGCGCAGGCGCTGATCCTCATCATTCCCTGGCGCAAAGCGGGGCTGAGCTTCAAACCAGACTTTAGGTGGCGCGGCGTTGGGCTCGGTCAGACGGGCAGGCTTGCCGGCTGGGGCCTCGCCTCGGTGACAGTGCTGCAGCTCGGCGGCATCGTCACGAGCAACATCGTGAATTCGGCGTCGGGGGAGGGGCCATCGCTCCTCGCGATGAACAACGCCTGGCTCGTATTCATGCTCCCGCACTCCGTGATCGCCGTCTCCCTCATGACGGCGTACTTCACGCAGCTCGCTGAGCACGGACAGAGCGGCCAGCTCGGAAGCTACCGCGAGACGTTTTCGAGCGCGGCCCGTCAGGTGCTGCTGCTCATGATCTTCGCGAGCGTCGCGCTCTTCATCTGCGCGGGGTACGTGAGTCGCGTGATGCTGTTCGGCGCGAGCGCCGACCAAGTCGACAGCTTCGCTGACCTGCTCCGCGCTTACTCGGTGGGCCTCGCCGCCTACAGCATGATGTTCGTGATTCAGCGCGCCTTCTACGCGCTCTCAGACGCGCGCACGCCGTTCTTCTTCATGTCGGGCCAGCTCGTGCTGCTCATCGCGCTGACGGTGCCCGTCGGCCTGGTGATCGACAAGTCACTGCTTGGGTTCGCATACGCGCTGATCTGGTCGGGCACGACGATTTTGCAGGCGATCGTCGCCTTCTGGTTGCTGCGGCGCAAGGTCGGCGGTATGGGCGGGCGCGACCTCGCAGCGAGCGGCACGAAGAATATCCTCGCCGCGATCCCGACCGCCGGTCTCGGCATCGTCACGCTCGCACTTCTCGCGAACCTGTTCCCATCGAGCGAGGGCGGCATCGCGATCGTTCGCGCGATCGTTGAGGCGCTTGTCGTGACCGGGATCATGGGCGCAGCGTATTTTGGCGGCTTGCTCTTGCTCAAGTCACCCGAGGCGCACGCCGTTCTCCGGAGGGTGCTCAGGCGCTAGCACCCTAGAAACCCTGAGGCTCAGCTGGTAAGTTACGGTGGATTGGTTGTTTCCGCCTCACGCCGGTTGCAGCACGACTCGAAAGGAAGCGAGAAGTCGCGATGACGAGAAAGCCACAGCCACGCCTGCGCCTGCGCCGAAAGGCCGGCCTCGCACTGGGTCTCGCCGCAGCGGGAGCCGTGTTCATCGGCGGTGTTGGGCTCGGCCCAGTGTCGCCCGCGCACGCGATCGTCTCCGACCTGCCGACCTGGCAGGACGTTGAGAAGGCGAAGCAGAACGAGGCCGCGGCCTCGGCGAAGGTCACCGAGATCAAGGATCTCCTGGTCAAGGTGCAGCAGGAGGTCGAGCGGACGCGCGCCGAGTCAGAGGCGGCGTCCGTGAAGTTCGACCAGGCCGCAAGCCAGTTGCGTGACGCGCAGGCCCGTGTCGAGGCCCTCGACACGCAGGCGAAGGCGAGCGAAGCCGAGGCCAAGCAGGCGTCTGAGCAGGCGGCAGCGCTCGTCTCCCAGATCTACCGCTCGGGCGGCGTCGACCGTAACCTCAGTCTCTTCCTCGAATCAGACGGCAGCACGGCCGATGCGCTGCTCGACCGCCTCGCGCAGACCGAGAAGGCGACCGAGCGCAACACGAACATTTGGCAGACCGCCGAGCGCGCGATGAACTCGGCGCAGACGCTCAGCGAGCAGGCCGACTCCGCGCGCGAGGAGCGCGACAAGCTCGCGAAAGAGGCGGAGGCGAACCAGCAGCGCGCCGCCGAGATCGCCGACGCCGCGCGCAACAAGCAGGTCGAGCAGGAGAAGCAGCAGAAACTGCTGGAGCAGCAGCTCGCGGCGCTCGAGGACAAGACGACCTCGACCACCAAGGGTTACGAGGAGCGCCTCGTGCTCGAGGAGCAGGAGCGCCAGCGGATCGAGGCTGAGCGCCAGGAGGCTATCCGTAAGGCCCAGGAGGAAGCCGCGAACAACGCGAACAACGGCGGCGGCAATACCGGCGGTGGCAACACGGGCGGCGGAAATACCGGCGGTGGCAATACCGGAGGCGGTAACAACGGCGGCGGCCAGGTGACTCCGGGCGGCTGGACCAACCCGCTCGGCGGCGGCTACTGGGTCTCCACCGAGTGGTGGGGCTACTACGGCCACACGGGCATGGACCTGGCGATCGGCCAGGGCACGCCGATCCGCGCAGCTGCCGGTGGCACGGTCTCGTTCTCTGGCTGGGCAGGGCAGTTCAGTTACGGGAACATGGCCGAGATCAACCACGGTGGTGGCGTCTCGACGCTCTACGGCCACATGCAGTACACGCCCTCGGTCAGCTACGGGCAGAACGTCGTCGCCGGCCAGGTCATCGGCTACGTTGGCAGCACCGGCAACTCGACGGGGCCGCACCTCCACTTTGAGACGAAGGTCGGCGGTGTTCCGCAAGATCCGCGTCCGTTCATGGCGAACCGCGGGGTCTGGATGTAGCCGAGAGCGACCGGGCCGCGGCAGTCTGAGGGCACGCCGCGGCCCGTACCGCCATTGTCGGCGGTGGCTTGTACCGTATTCACATGGCCAAAAACGCTTCGTCGGGCGGGAGCTCTACGCGATCCACCGGTTCGCAGAGTTCCCGTTCGAAGGGTGCCCAGACGCGCACCGGCTCATCGAGGGGGAGTACCCGCACCTCGGCGACGACGAAAGTGATCATGGCTGATACCGAGCGCGAGAGCTTCATCGTGCGCGCCTGGGGTGGGCTGTCGAACGCCGTCGGCGCGGGGGCCCGCGCGTTCCGGTCGGAGCCGCTTGAACCCGAGGCCAGGCGCGACGGCTTCCCGATGCTGCTCGTGCTCCTCGCCGTTGTTGGCGCCGTCATCGAGTGGTTCCTCATCGGTAACCCGGTGGCGACGCAGCTCGACACCTGGACGTTCGGCGCGCTGTTTGGCCGCATCGCCTTCGGGCTGCCGATCATCATGGGTGGCTTCGCGCTCTGGCTCTTCAATAACCCGTCGACTGTGAATGACAACCGGCGCATCGCCATCGGGCTGTTCATTGCGCTCGCGAGCGCGTCTGGCCTCGCGCACGTGCTCGGCGGCGCGCCGAAGCCGCGTGACGGCATGCCCGGCCTCGCCGAGGCCGGTGGCCTGCTCGGCTGGCTCATCGGCGCCCCGCTGAACCTCGCGACGGTCTGGGCCGCAGTGCCGGTGCTCAGCCTGCTGCTCGCATTCTCGCTGCTCATCATCACGAAGACCCCGCCGAGCCGTATCGGGCACCGCATTCGCGAGGGCTACGCGTACCTCTTTGGCGCCCCTGCGCCCGTGGAGCGGGAGCAGGAGGCGGCGCCAAAGGCCTCGAAAAAGAAGGCGGCAGACAAATCGGGCGAGCTGTTCGACCACTCCGACGAGAAAGACGGCGAGCTGCCCTGGTGGCGTCGCAACTCGACGGGCCGCGAGGAAGACCCGAACTACCTGCCCGATCCGTCGGCGATCGAGGAAGTGCTCGCGTCGAGCGAGGCCGAGCAGGTGGGTGCGTTCGAGTCCGCGCTCGCTGACGAGGCCCAGACCGACGTGTTTGACGCCGACGTCTTCGCAGGCCTCGAGGGCGTCGACCAGGCCGCTGCGCGCACGGGCCGGGGCTCTGGCCTCGGCGACGACTCGTTCGATAGCTTCGCAGACCCCGTCGAGGAGCCCGAGCCCGTCGTCGCGACGCGCGAGTTCGCAGTCGCGCCGCCCCATGACCCCGCGGCAAATGCCGACTACTCGCTCCCAGAACAGGCGCTGCTCTCTGCCGGTGCGCCGCCCAAGACGCACAGCGAAGCGAACGAGCAGATCATGGCCGCCGTTGCGCGCGTGTTCGAAGAGTTCAAGGTCGACGCCGTCGTGACCGGGTTCTCCCGCGGCCCCACGGTCACTCAGTACGAGGTTGAGCTCGGCCCGGGCGTGAAGGTCGAGAAGGTGACCGCGCTCTCGCGCAACCTCTCGTACGCCGTCGCGTCGAACGAGGTTCGTATTCTGTCGCCGATCCCAGGCAAGAGTGCGATCGGCATCGAGATCCCGAATAAAGACCGCGAGAACGTTGCGCTCGGCGATGTGCTCCGCTCGACAAAGGCGCAGCGCAACACACACCCGATGACGATTGGCGTCGGCAAAGACGTGAAGGGCGAGTTCGTGCTCGCGAACCTCGCGAAGATGCCCCACCTCCTCGTCGCCGGTGCCACGGGCTCGGGTAAGTCGAGCTTCATTAACTCGATGATCACGAGCCTGCTCATGCGCGCGACCCCGGCAGAGGTGCGCATGGTGCTCGTCGACCCGAAGCGTGTTGAGCTCACGGTCTACCAGGGCGTGCCGCACCTCATCACCCCGATCATCACGGCGCCGAAGAAGGCCGCCGAGGCGCTGCAGTGGGTCGTGAAAGAGATGGACATGCGCTACGACGACCTCGCGTCGTTCGGGTTCCGTCACATCGACGACTTCAACGCGGCAGTGCGCGAGGGCACGATCGTGCTGCCCGAGGGCAGCCAGCGTCAGCTGAAGCCATACCCCTACCTGCTCGTCGTCGTCGACGAGCTCGCAGACCTCATGCTCGTCGCCCCGCGTGACGTCGAAGACTCGATCCAGCGCATCACCCAGCTCGCCCGCGCCGCCGGTATTCACCTCGTGCTCGCCACCCAGCGGCCCTCGGTGAACGTCGTCACGGGCGTCATCAAGTCAAACGTTCCGAGCCGCTACGCGTTCGCGGTGGCCTCCGGCACCGACTCGCGAGTCATCCTCGACGAGGTCGGCGCTGAGCGGCTGATCGGTCAGGGTGACGGCCTGCTGCTGCTGAATGGCGAGTCGAGCCCGATGCGCGTGCAGGGCGCGTGGGTCGACGAGGCCGAGATCGCCCGCGTCGTGAAGCACGTGAAGGAGCAGGCGACGCCCGAGTACCGCGCCGACGTCGCGCAGGCTGCCGAGAAGAAGGAGATCGACGCAGATATTGGCGACGACCTCGAGGTGCTCGTGGCCGCGATCGAACTCGTGGTGAGCTCGCAGTTCGGCTCGACCTCGATGCTGCAGCGCAAGCTGCGCGTCGGCTTCGCAAAGGCCGGGCGCCTGATGGACCTCATGGAGTCCCGCGATATCGTTGGCCCGTCTGAGGGCTCCAAGGCGCGAGATGTGCTCGTCGCACCAGAGCAGCTCGGCGAGGTCCTGAACCGGATCCGGGGTGGCGGTGGCACCCCCGACTTCGGGCAGGCGCCGGCGGCGCCAGCACAGGCGGCCCCGGTGGCCCCGTCGGCACCACAGCCCGCCCAGCAGGATCCCGCTCGCTTCGATCCACCGTCGAGTGACGCGGCGACCGACGTAATTATCCCTGGCGGCGACGACCGCTACAACGATCCGCTCGCGCAGCGCGAGGCGGCAGCGCCCGAGGCCTACGACTACGGCGACGATGATGGCGATGAGGGGTCAGAGGACGCCTGGCAGCTCACCGGGCGCGACTAGCGGCACCCTGGTCGTCGGGTGCTGTGCGCGGTCGAGCGGCGCCTGGACGTATCGCAGTAGAGTGGGCCCATGAACACTGAGGCAGTCGAGCACGCAAAGCCCAGCAACTGGAACGCCCCGAACATCATCACGGCGGCCCGCATCGTCGCGACCCCGTTCTTCGTGTGGCTGCTCCTCGCTTCCGGTGACAACGCCGCGATGCGGTGGGGCGCCGCGGCGTTCTTCGTCGTTGCGATCGCAACCGACGCCCTCGACGGATACCTCGCGCGGTCGCGCGGGCTCATCACCGACCTCGGTAAGCTCCTCGACCCGATCGCGGACAAGGCGCTCACGGGCGCCGCGCTCGTCGGCCTCGCGATCCTCTCGGAACTGCCGTGGTGGGTTGTCGCGGTGGTGCTCATCCGCGAGATCGGGATCACGATCCACCGCCTGATGATCGCAAGCGACGTCGTTGTCGCGGCGGCCTGGATGGGCAAGCTCAAGACCGTCGCCCAGTCCGTTGCGATCGCGCTGGCACTCACCCCGCTCGCGCACATGGGCGGCGCCCTTGGCGCCGTGTTCACCTGGGTCAACGTCGTGACCATGACGATTGCGGTCGTGCTGACCCTCGCGAGCGGCATCGACTACGTGCTTGCCTTCGTGCGCGGGCGAAACGGGGGAGCGCTGCGTGCCTGAGGCGACCCCCTCGGGTGAGGAGTCTTCCGTCATACAGGGTGCGCAGGTGGCCAGCGGTGCCCTTGCTGGCGGTGGTGACCTCGCCGTCGACGTCGTCAGGTTCGCATCTAGCCTCGGCATCCGCATCGCAACCGCAGAATCTCTCACCGGGGGTCTGCTCGCGGCGGCCATCGTTGACGTGCCGGGTGCGTCCCAGGCCTTCAGCGGTGGAGTGATCGCTTACGACACTGCGCTCAAAGCGAGCGTGCTCGGGGTTGACGAGGGCCTGCTCGCGGAGCGCGGGCCGGTCGACCCGCAAGTGGCGGAACAGATGGCACGCGGCGTGCGCGACGCATGCGCGGTGAGCGGGCCAGCCGGTATTGGCATCTCGACCACCGGAGTTGCCGGCCCGCTCCCGGACCCGCAGACGGGGCAGGCGGCCGGAACGGTGTGGGTAGGGGTGAGTTCCGCGGCAGGGGAGCGAGCCGTGAGGCTGGGGCTTTTATCAGCGGGCACGAGGGAGGCGATCCGCCGGGAGACTGTGCGCGCGGCGCTCGAGGTACTCCTTGCAGAGCTCGGCAATATCGCCCCAGCTCGCTCCCAGGATTCCTAGAGCAACCTGAGAGTTTAAAGAAACCTGAGCGCAGCCGACTCAGGTTCAGGGAATGTCGGGAATAGGGCGGGTAGTCTCTTGGTTGTTTCCATTGTCACAATGAGTGGCGGCAAATGCCGAAATGGCGATTGCCGGGTAAAGTAACATGCACGACCAAGGGGTCGTGCAGATTCAAGGAGGTTGCACATGCTGCTGGTACGTCAAGAAATTGGTGATGTGCTTCGCGACTTCCGTCTGCAGAAGGGGCGTACGCTCCGTCAGGTTGCCGGTGATGCAAGCGTTGCGCTCGGATACCTCAGTGAGGTTGAGCGCGGGCAGAAGGAAGCGTCGAGTGAGATTCTCGCCGCCGTTGCGGATGCACTCGACACCCCGCTCTCGGTCATCTTGGGTGAGGTGAGTGAGCGACTCGCGATCGTGGAGGGGCTGTCCCTGCCCATGCCGAGCCGGGTTCCCGATACCGTTCCCGTCGAACTCGTGTCGGGCTACGGCTCCGAGCTCGTTACCCGCTAACGAATGCGCCATCGCGCATTCCGCGCAGCGGTCGCCGAAGAGTTTGGGGAGGCCCACTCGGGTGTGCTGCTGCGCGACTACTGGCTTGCGGGCCTTGGCTCGACGCCGGATGACGCACTGGCTCGCGGCGTTGAGCCGCGGCTGGTGTGGGAGGCGCTCTGCGCCGAATTCGACGTCCCCGAGGCCCGCAGGTACGGTCGCGGGCTGAGCGACCCGCGGGAGTAGACGGCTCCAAAGCGCGACACGCCGTCGCGCCGTATTCGAATATGTGTTCGAAGGGTGTTATCTTCGTCCACAGGTAGTTATCCGGGCTTCGTTGCCCTCAGATTCGCGCAGCCGAGCGTCAATGTCGGTGGCCGGATCTAGGGTCTAGAGCACGGGAACTACCCAGCCTTGTCAGCACCGCCATCTGGTGTCGTGGCAGTCGGTAGGCAGCAGATCAGCGGCACGTCCGCGCGAATACGAAGGAAGTCATCATGGCAGCACCCAAAGACCGCGAAAAGGCACTCGAGTCGGCCCTCGCACTCATCGATCGTCAGTTTGGCAAGGGCGCTGTCATGCGCATGGGCAGCCAGGAGCGCCAGGCGGTCGAGGTTATTCCGACCGGCTCGGTCGCACTCGACGTCGCGCTCGGCATTGGAGGGCTGCCTCGCGGCCGCATCATCGAGATCTACGGCCCCGAGTCCTCCGGTAAGACGACCTTGACGCTGCACGCCATCGCGAACGCTCAGCGTGCGGGCGGCATTGCCGCCTTCATTGACGCTGAGCACGCTCTTGACCCCGACTACGCGAAGAAACTTGGCGTTGACATCGATGCGCTGCTTGTCGCCCAGCCAGACACGGGTGAGCAGGCACTTGAGATTGCGGACATGCTGATTCGCTCGGGCTCTGTGGACTTGGTCGTCGTTGACTCGGTTGCGGCGCTCGTGCCGAAAGCCGAGATCGACGGTGAGATGGGCGACAGCCACGTCGGCCTCCAGGCCCGCCTCATGTCGCAGGCGCTCCGCAAGATCACCGGCAGCCTCAGCTCGACGAAGACGACCGCGATCTTCATTAATCAGCTGCGCGAAAAGATTGGTGTCTTCTTCGGCAGCCCCGAGACCACCTCGGGCGGTAAGGCGCTGAAGTTCTACGCCTCGGTGCGCCTCGACATCCGCCGTATCCAGACGCTGAAGGACGGCCAGGAGGCCGTGGGTAACCGCACGCGCGTGAAGGTCGTGAAGAACAAGATGGCACCGCCTTTCAAGCAGGCGGAGTTCGACATCCTCTACGGCACCGGCATTTCGCGCGAGGGCTCGCTCATTGACTACGGTGTCGAGCACGGCCTCGTGAAGAAGAGTGGCGCCTGGTACACCTACGAGGGCGACCAGCTCGGCCAGGGCATGGAAAACGCCCGCCGCTTCCTTATCGCGAACCCCGAGATTGCACTCGAGATCGAAGAGAAGATCTTGACGAAGCTCGGCGTCAACGGCCGCACCGAGGAAGAAGCGCCTGCGGCGGAGACTGCCGACACCGGCGAGAACCTGGCTGCGAGCGCGTAGCCGATGGCCGTCAGGTTCCTCCCGGCCCCTGAAGAGCGGCCGCGGCCGCCTCGCGAGGATCGGGGAGACCTTGCCGAGGTGATCGAGTTTCGCAGTCGACTTCGCCGTCCCGAGGCTGAAGCTGAGCCCGAGACTTCGACTGGTGCCGAGGGTGAGGGCGGGGCTGAGGCCCAGCGCCCGCGCCTTGTGGCGGCCGTCGAGCCCGGCTTCGAGCCTGCCGATGGCGGTTCAGCTGCGGGGGTGGACTCTGGCGACGAGCCCGAGGGCCCTACGGCCTACGAAGACGCGGTGAAGATGCTCGCCCGGAAGCCGCTGTCGAGCGGCGAACTGCAGCGGGCTCTCGTCGTTGCGGGTCACCCCGAGATCGACGCGGAGGAGGCCGTGGCGACGTGCGAGGAGTCCCTGTACCTCGACGACGCCGGTCTCGCGTGTTCCGTCGCGACGAAGCTTCGCGATGCAAAGGGCGAGAGCAAAGCACGGATCAGGCAGAAGCTGCGCGAGCGGCAGCTGCCAGATGCTGCGATCGAAGCTGCGCTCGCCGACCTTGACGACGAGGCTGAGTTTGAGCTGCTCGCGCAAACGGCCCGCGACCGGGCACGCCGCATGGCGGGGCTCGACAGGCAGACCGCCGAGCGGCGCCTGCTCGGGTTCCTCGCCAGGCGCGGCTGGTCTGGCGAACGAGCGACTCGGGCCGCGCGCGAGGCTCTCGACGGCACCGGCAGTGGCACCGGCGGGGGTCGCGGTACCGTGAGGTTCCGCTGAGCCGTCCGAGTTCTTGAGACTCGGGCGGCGCGGGTAGAATCGTTGCCATGCCTACCGTCGAAGCCCTCACGATCGATCCCTCGCCGGCGGCGGTCCGCCCCGACGGGACGGCCCGCAGTTACACGGTTCGCACCCTCGGATGCCAGATGAACGTGCACGATTCCGAGCGCATGTCTGGCTCGCTGGAAGCGGCGGGGTACGTCGCTGCAGACATACCGGAAGACGCAGATGTCATCGTCATCAACACCTGTGCCGTCCGAGAGAACGCAGCGAACAAGCTCTACGGCAACCTCGGTCAGCTCGCGTCGGTGAAGCGTGAGCGGGAGGGCATGCAGATCGCCGTCGGCGGTTGCCTTGCCCAGAAAGACCAGGGTGAGATTGTCGACAAGGCCCCGTGGGTCGACGTCGTCTTCGGCACCCACAACATGGGGTCGCTTCCCGCCCTGCTCGAGCGCGCGCGGCACAATGAAGAGGCTCAGGTCGAGATTCTCGAGTCGCTCGAGGTGTTCCCGTCGACCCTGCCGACGAAGCGCGACTCCGCTTCGAGCGGCTGGGTGTCGATCTCTGTCGGCTGCAACAACACCTGCACGTTTTGCATCGTGCCCTCGCTCCGCGGTAAAGAGAAAGACCGGCGCCCCGGCGATATCCTCGCCGAGGTGCGCGCGCTCGTCGACGACGGCGCCGTTGAGGTGACGCTGCTCGGCCAAAACGTCAACACCTACGGCGTCGAGTTCGGTGACAAGCAGGCCTTCGGCAAGCTGCTCCGAGCGATGGGCGAGATTGAAGGGCTCGAGCGGGTGCGTTTCACCAGCCCGCACCCGGCGGCCTTCACCGACGACGTTATCGCGGCGATGGCTGAGACCCCGAACGTGATGCCGTCGCTGCACATGCCGCTCCAGTCGGGCTCCGACACGGTACTCAAGGCGATGCGCCGCTCGTACCGCTCGAAGAAGTTCCTCGGCATCCTTGACTCGGTTCGCGAGCGGATCCCGAACGCCGCGATCACCACCGACATCATCGTGGGCTTCCCCGGCGAGACCGACGCCGACTTCGAAGACACGCTGCGGGTCGTCGAGGCGTCGCGGTTCGCGAGCGCGTTCACGTTCCAGTACTCGATCAGGCCCGGTACGCCCGCCGCCACGATGGCCGATCAGGTGCCGAAGGCCGTGGTGCAGGAGCGCTACGAGCGGCTCCAAGCGCTCCAGGAGCGGCTCTCGCTTGAAGAGAACCAGGCGCAGATTGGCGAGACCGTTGAGGTGCTCGTGCAGGGGCACGAGGGGCGGAAGGACGGTGCGACGCGCAGGCTCTCGGGCCGCGCCGCCGACAACCGCCTCGTACACTTCGCGATCCCTGAGGGCGGCGACGAGCCACGCCCCGGCGACATGGTCACCACCACTGTCACTGCCGCGGCGCCGCACTTCATCATCGCTGACGACACGACCCTTTACGCTGTGCGGCGCACGCGGGCCGGTGACGCGTGGGATCGCAGGCAGGCAGACAGCTGTGGCGTACCCGCGGCCGGCGATCCGGCCGGGGGCCGCGCCGTCAACCTCGGCCTGCCGACGCTCCGCATCGGAACGTAGGGTGCCGACACTCTGGGCCGTCGTCGGCGCCACCGGGACGGGGAAGTCCGAGGCGGCGCTCGACCTGGCGGAGCGCCTGTCGGCGCGCGGCGGACGTGCGGTAGAGGTCGTGAACGCCGACGCGATGCAGCTCTACCGCGGCATGGACATCGGCACCGCGAAGCTGTCGGTCGGTGAGCGACGCGGCATCCCGCACCACCTCTTCGACGCCTTCGAACCCGAGGAGGAAGCGACTGTCGCGCGCTACCAGCCGGCAGCGCGCGCGCAGATCGCGGAGATCCTTGGTGGGGGAGCGGACGCGATCCTCGTTGGTGGTTCCGGCCTCTACGTTTCGAGCGTGATCTTCGACTTTCAGTTCCCGCCGCGCGACGAAGCCACCCGGGCGGCGCTCGAGCTCGAGCACGAGGAAGGCGGCATCGCGCCGCTCCTTGCCCGCCTCGCTGAGCTCGCCCCCGAGACCGCGGCCGCGGTCGACAGTCGCAACCCCCGCAGGGTCATCCGGGCACTTGAGGTAGCGCTCCTGGGCGGTGACGCGCGCGTGACTCTCCCGAGCGACCCCGAACTCTGGGTCGCGGGGGAGTCTCACGAGAGCACCCGCATCCTCGGAATCACGAGCGAGCGCACCGTGCTCACCGAGCGGCTCGACCGGCGCGTGGAGCGCATGTGGGTGGACGGGATGCTCGACGAGGTGCGTGCCCTGATCCCGCGCGGGATCGAGCGGGGCAAGACTGCGAGCCGCGCAATTGGGTATGCGCAGGCGCTCTCACAACTGCGCGGTGAGCTGACGGAATCTGCGGCAATCGCCGAGACGCAGGCGCTCACCAGGCGCTATGCGCGGCGCCAGGTCTCGTGGTTCAAGCGCTACCCGGGTGTGACCTGGATCGACCAGACCGCGGGGCCAGATCGCGGTGCGCTCGACCTGGCGGTTGCGGGGGCCTGAACTCCCGGAACTCCCCGCCCCTTTAGCGTTTCGCGGCGCGGTAGGTCTCCCAAGACCCGAAGCCTGCGGCAACCGCGCCGAAGAGTAAGGCCGCGATCGGCCA
This sequence comes from Leucobacter sp., assembly GCA_052094845.1. Lineage (GTDB taxonomy): Bacteria > Actinomycetota > Actinomycetes > Actinomycetales > Microbacteriaceae > Leucobacter. The sequence continues at coordinate 255,259 of JBQDKK010000001.1, forward strand.
GATAATCCACGAGCTTCCCCACGCGTTCCCCAGGAAACTCCAGAGGAGGTAGACGAGGGTTGTGAGGGGCCAGTAGATGCTCGCGATGACCCCGACGATTGAGGTCTCCTCTCCGCGGGCGAGCTGGTCCGACCCCACGAGGCTTCGCTGCCTGATCCGCTCAGCTGCGCTCGCCGACCAGTTCGCGGGGAGAAACAAGAGGAGGCCCGCGGCGACCAGCAGGATGGAGCACGCCGCGCCGATTCCGCCCCAGCCGTCGGCGAGCATGCCTGCGCCGACCACCGGCGCGAGCGCGAAGACCCACAGCCCAATGGCGATCTGGAGCCGCCCTGTTCGGCGAGGGGCCTCATTCGCGACGAGAGTATTTGCCCACGCCATGACTTCTGGGCCCGCGGAAAAGTGGCCCCGGGTGACTCGTGCGAACGGTGAGAGCTTCTGCGCGCGGCCGACCAGAAGCAACACGCCGCCGGCTACGCAGGCCGCGAGGATGAGGATCCCGATGAAGCCGGCTACCCGTTCGCTGTCTTGCGAGTCGAGGCGCTCAGCCAGGGTTGTGAGAACGATGAGGGCGACCGGGGAAGACACGAGCAGGGCGACAGCGAGACCGAGCCGTGAATCGGCCTCGTGGCGCGCCGCCCCGTACGCGGCAGCCGGGTGAGGTGCGGCGGTTGGCTGCGGGTGTGCTTGGGCCTGGGCATGGGGCTCGGGGCCGGGCTGCGGCTCGGGCTGGGGCTGCGGCGAGATCTCCCGGCTGATGCCGAGCACTGGCGCGAGCTCGTCGAGGTTTCCAAACTCGGTGATCACCTTGCCGACGGCCTCGTTCTCAGATAGACCAGCCGACTTTGCTGCCGCGTATGCGTCCTCCATCATCGCCTGGAGTTCTGCCCGTGCCTCGACGAGCTTCGGGCTCGGCGGGTAGGCCGCAAACATGGTGTCGAGGTAGGAGATGATGATGTTCACGAGGAGGCTCCTTTGGCGAAACGGTCGACGACGGACTTGGTGATTTCCCACTCTGCAAGCTTCTCCTCGAGATGGGAAGTGCCCGCTGGGGCGATTCGGTAGTACGTGCGCGGCTTCCCGGAGTCAGACGAACCGGCAAACGACGTCACCAGCCCCGCAGCCTCAAGCCGCTTCACCGCTGAATACAGTGTCGTTTGCTTGATCGCGTAGTCGTTCCCCGCGACCAAGGCGATTTGCTGTGCGAGCTCGTAGGCGTAGGAGGGCCTGGAGCGCAGTAGTGAAAGCACCATGAGGTCGACATAGCCGCGGATTGCGTCGGCGCCGATCATGCTTGCCTCCTTCGCGGGGTCGTACACACTAAACCGATGATGCGATAACCGAGCTACGTGAGGCGTAGTACGTCAAGCGTTCTTGACGTGGGCATGCTGTAGCGTATTCGTCAACGCCCGCGCGAACGCCCAAGGAGATTCGACATGACCACACTCGCATTCACCAAGGGACACGGTACGGGCAACGACTTCGTGCTCTTCACTGACCCCGACGGCGAGGTAGATCTCACCCCCGAGCGGGTTCGTTTCTTGTGCGATCGCAGGTTCGGAATCGGAGCCGACGGGGTGATCCGTGCAGTGAGGTCACGCTCGATCCCCGAGGGCACCGCAATCCTTGAGGCCGAACCCGAGGCCGAGTGGTTTATGGACTACTGGAACGCAGACGGTACCGTCGCCGAGATGTGCGGCAACGGGGTGCGGGTCTACACGCACTACCTCATCTCCGAGGGGCTTGTCGCCCCAGAGCGGAGCGACACGCTTCCGCTCGGAACCCGCGCCGGTGTGCGTGATGTACTCATCGGAGCAGCTGGTTACACGGTTGATCTCGGACGCTGGCGGCTCGGCAAGGAGCGGCTCGTGCAGGCCTCGGGCCTCGAAGTAGCGCGGCCAGGTCTGGGCATCGAGGTCGGGAACCCCCACGTCGTGACCGTGCTGGCCGACGAATCCGAGCTTGAGGGGCTCAACCTCGGGGCGGAGCCCACGCTCGATCCGGCGCCGGCAGACGGCGCGAACGTCGAGTTTGTTGTGCCCGCTGAGCCGTTCCTTGTGAACGGGGTCGCCCACATCCGCATGCGCGTCTTTGAGCGTGGCGTCGGTGAGACCCTGTCGTGTGGAACGGGCGCTGCGGCTTCGGCTTTGGCGTTCCGCCACTGGGGCGGCGACCAGATGCCGCACAGCTGGAGTGTGGCTGTCCCTGGCGGGAAGCTGGGGGTCAGGATGTTCGCGACGGAGGAGGGCGAACACGTCTCGCTCTCGGGCCCCGCCGAGCTCGTCTACAGCGGGACTATCGAGCTCCCATAGTTCGGGCCGCGCCCGCACCGGGCCAGTACTGCGCTACTACTGTGCCACCACGCCGCCGCCTGCCTGGCCTCACGAAGCTCCCGTTCAGCTGCTGAACCCCTCCACCCCAAATCTTCGGGAGTCCCTCTAATTTCACCGGAGTTTGGGGTGCTTCAGATTATTTGGGGGACGGCGCTTGGGCGCTTGGGAGCCGGGGTTGAGGCCGGGTGCCAGGTGCCGGGGCCTGGGCCAGGCGCCAGGAGCCAGGCGCCAGGTGCTGGGAGCCGGGTGCCGGGGCCCGGGGACAGCAGCACACAGGTCCCCACTGACAGGGGCCGCGAAAAGGTCAGTCCCTGATCGCCCGGATCACGTGGAAGCCCTTCTTCCGCGCCGCGCGATCGACCTCAAAACCGTCAAACGACTCCGCGATCCACCGCTGCAGTGAGTCTGCGCCGAGGTGCTTCGCCACGACGAGGTACGCTGCACCGCCAGGCACGAGCCGCGGCAGCCACTCGGTGAGGATGCCGTGCAGCACCTCCTTACCCACCCGAATCGGCGGGTTCGAGCGGATCTCCGCGAACGCGAGGTCGGCTGGCACGTCTTCTGGGGCGGCGACGCGCACGTTGGTGAGGCCCAGCAGCTCTGCGTTGCGCCTCGTGAGCTCGCGCGACCGCTCGTTCACGTCGATCGCCCAGACCTCGCGATCGGTGTGTTCGAAGGCCGCAGCGAGCGCGATCGGCCCCCAACCGCAGCCGACGTCGAGGATGGGGGCGGTGTCGGGCTGCACGCCCGTCGCGTCAGTGACGACATCGAGCTCGGTGAGACCCGGGAGCGCTGAGAGCAGCGTTGCGGTGCCCTGATCAAGGTGCTCGGGGCTGAAGACGCCGCCCGCGGTGAGCACGCGTCGCGCGGCACCCGCCAGCTCAACCTCGATCTCGCGGGGGGTGAAATCGCCGGCCGGTGTCTCTGAAAAGTAGTGCTGGTTCACGCTGTCAAGTATCCCAGCGTTCAAGGGCAAAGCGCGCCCGCAGCGAACAACCGTGCCTGTGAGAGCCCCACACCGTACACTTGGGAATCAGATGAGTGATTTCATGAACGACAAGACCGAAGACGTGACCGCCGAGACTGAGCACGTCACCTCGCCCCAGCAGTCCGACGCTCCCGCGCAGGGAACCAGCGACGATCCGCTTGAGCGGGTACTTCGCCGCGCCGCGGGCGCGGGCGCCTCGGTCATCCGCGACCTGTCGGAGGCCCAGGCGCTCGGTAGCTCAGCCCACGACGACCTCGATGATGGCGACCACGGGATCCAGATGGATCGTGAGGATCGCGCGTCGCTCACCCGCGTTGCGGGGCTGTCGACCGAGCTTGAAGACGTCACCGACGTCGAGTACCGGCAGCTGCGGCTTGAGAACGTCGTGCTGATCGGCGTCTACAGCTCTGCCCGCGCGAAGTCCGCGCAAGAGTCGCTCGACGAGGCCGAGAACTCGCTTCGTGAGCTCGCGGCGCTCGCAGAGACCGCCGGTGCGACCGTGCTTGACGGCGTGCTTCAGCGGCGCGCGAACCCCGACCCGGCCACCTACTTCGGCAAGGGCAAGGCCCAGGAGCTCGCAGAGCTCGTGCGCGCGCTCGGAGCCGACACTGTCATCGCTGACGACGAGCTCGGCCCGAGCCAGCGGCGCGCGCTCGAGGACGTGGTGAACGCGAAGGTCATCGACCGGACGACGGTCATCCTCGACATCTTTAGCCAGCACGCGAAGAGCCGCGAGGGCAAGGCGCAGGTCGAACTCGCGCAGCTCGAGTACCTGCTGCCGCGACTGCGCGGCTGGGGTGAGTCGATGTCGCGACAGGCCGGTGGCCAGGTCGGCGCGGCGGGTGCGGGCATGGGCTCGCGCGGCCCGGGTGAGACGAAGATCGAGCTGGATCGCCGGCGCATTAACACCCGGATGGCCAGACTGCGCAAGCAGATCGCAGGCTTCGCCCCAGCGCGCGAGGCGAAGCGTGCGAACCGCAAACGCGGGGCGGTGCCGTCGGTCGCGATCGCGGGCTACACGAACGCGGGCAAGTCGAGCCTCCTCAACCGGCTGACCGGCACGCAAGAGCTTGTGCAGAACCAGCTCTTTGCAACGCTCGACACCGCCGTGCGGCACTCGGAGACGCAGGACGGCAGAAGCTTCACCTTCGTGGACACTGTCGGCTTCGTGCGGAACCTTCCGCACCAGCTCGTCGAAGCGTTCCGCTCAACGTTTGAAGAGGTCGGGGAGTCTGACGTCATCATGCATGTGGTCGACGGGTCTCACCCTGACCCCGAGGCGCAGATCAAGACCGTGCGCGACGTGATCGCCGAGGTCGACGCTCAGGGTATCCCCGAGGTCGTGGTCTTCAACAAGGCCGACCTCATCGATGACTCGCGCCGCATGCTGCTGCACGGGCTCGCTCCGACTGGCGTCTTCGTGTCCGCTCGCACGGGCGAGGGGCTTGAAGAGCTGCGTGAGCGAATCGACGCTGCGATCCCGACGCCCGACCGTGAGGTGACCGTCGTCGTGCCCTACGATCGCGGTGACCTCGTCGCCGAGCTCCACGAGCGCAATCGCGTGCTCGAACTCGAGTACGACGAGGCGGGCACGCGGGTGCACGCGTTCGTCACGCCCGAAATGTTCGCGAAGCTCGACGACTTCCTGATCTAGCGCGGGCTTGTCGGCGCGCGCTCGTCAGAGCGCTTCCGTGTGCGCCTCAACCCGCGCGATGAGCGGCCTGAGCGCTGCCGGGTCGGCCCCGAGCCCCGCCTCGCTGCACTTGTCGACGATGCCGCGAAGCTCGGTGAGAATGTTGCCGAGCCGGTTCGCCGAGTCTGCGATCTGCTCGGCGATCCGCCGCGCTGATCGCGGCAGCTCGACCGCGTCGATCTCGTGTCGCCAGGCGAGCAGTAGCTCACGCGGGATGGCGAGGAGCTCGACAGACCGCGTGATCGTCGCTGCGGAGCGGGCCGTGAGGTCAGCGTGCGAGTGGGACTGCTCGATCATCGCTGAGAGCCCCAGCCTGAGCGCCTGCGACAGCGCGATGGCTGCTTGCCGTCCGCTCGTCTCGCTCTCGGGGTTGTCGATGATTTCGGCCGCAAACGCGGCGAGCATGCGGGTGTGAAGCTTTGCGAGCGCGACCCTGAACCTGTGCTCCATCCCGTTGGTGTCAAGGTCGTGCAGCACGCGGAGCAGCCCGTCGATGTACGTCGCGATGAGCTCCTGCATCTGCGTCCACACGGCGAGCGGCTCGACGAGTTCTTTCGGTACGACCCGTTCGCACGCGAGTTCGCTGAGCCGCGCGATGCCAGACGACGCGCTCTCGAGCTCTGAGCGCAACTCCTTCCTGATGCGTCTGAGCGACTCTGAGAGCGTCGCGAGCCGGTGCTGCTCGCCCGTCCACGAGGTGAGCGCCCGATTGACCGCGGCGACCGCGATGAGAAGATCGCCCACCTCGCCGGTGGCGCCTGGGCGTTCCGGGATCGGGGCCGCCCGACGCTCGAGGCGGGCGATCTCTCGGGGGAGCGTGTGTCGTTGCAGCGCGGAGACCGACTCGTGGCCCGCGGCGCTCATGAGGCCGAGCAGGCGGTTCGCGCCCTGCTCAGCGGCCGATCGCTTCCCGATGCCAGCCTGGCGCAGCTCTGCCTCGTAGTCGGCGACCTTCGCATACGCCGCGCTCGCGAACTCAGCTGACGCCTCGTCCATCGGACGGATTCGCACGGATAGGTAGCTGTCGTCGCCGAGCGGCGTGACGGTCGCGTACACCGAGTATGCGCTGCCGTCGGCCGCGAGGTTTGTGATGTGGCCCGCGAAGGGGTGCCCGGCGAGCAGCTCTGACCACATGGCGTAGAAGACACCCGCGGGCATCTCCGGGTGCCGAATGATCGAGTGCGGCGCCCCAGACAGCGTCTGCCAGTCGAGCTTCGCGAAATCGACGAACAACTGATTCGCGTGCTTAATGACGCCCTTGCGGTCAGTTACGGAGAAGAAAATGTCGGCGATGCCGACCTCTCGGACTGCGCCGGTCGGTGTGGTGGAGGGGGACATGGGGTCACTCGTTTCTCAATACGCGTTGCTTCCCCCGGATGCTTCACGAAGTCTAGCGCACCCTCAAATTCGGAATGCTGACATACCGCCGTAACACTTCGTAATTCACAAACTGAAACATGCGGGTGGGAAGGCGGGGCCGGGAGCTAGCTTTGGGTGAGCCCGGGGTACCCGCCGGGTGACACTCACCACTTCACGGAGGAACGCCATGACCGCAACCGAGCAGCCCGCATCGCAGCTCCCGCCCGCAACGATCCTTGGCTACCCTCGGATCGGAAGGCGCCGTGAGCTCAAGCGCGCCGTCGAAGCGTTCTGGGCTGGGCGACTTTCTGAGGCCGAGCTTCAGGCAACCGCGGCCGAGTTGCGCGCCGCCACCCGTGGGCGATTGGTCGAGCTTGGGCTCACCGCCGAGGGCGGCGCCGTCGCCGAGAGCTTCAGCTTCTACGACCAGGTGCTCGACGCGACGCTCGCGCTCGGCGCGATTCCCGCCCGCTTTGGCGAGCAGACCGGGTCAGACCTCGCGACGTACTTCACGCTCGCTCGCGGCGACAGCGAGCATCAGCCGCTCGAGATGACCAAGTGGTTCGACACGAACTACCACTACTCTGTCCCAGAGATTGACGAGCGCACGCCGTTCGCCGCGCGCCCGGGCTCCCTCGTCGCGCAGTACCGTGAGGCGCGCGAGCAGGGTATTGAGACCCGCCCCGTACTCGTCGGCCCGGTGACCTACCTGCTGCTCGCGAAAGCCTCGGACGACGCCGGTGAAGGCTTCGACCCGATCTCCCGCCTCGACGAGGTGACGGCGGTCTACGCCGAGATCCTCCAGGCGCTCGCCGCAGCGGGCGCGAGCTGGGTGCAGCTCGACGAGCCCGCGCTCGTCTCCGACTCGCTGCGCGTGCCGCGCGCGGAGGTGCTCACGCTCGTCGAACGCGCCTACGCAGCGCTCGGCGGTGCGGTCGAGCGCCCCCGGATCCTGCTCACGGCCCCCTACGGTGACTCTGCCGCCGCGACCGCCCGGCTCGCGGCGCTGCCCATCGACGCCGTGCACGCCGACCTGGTTCGTGGAGACCTGCCCGCGGCCGCCCTCGCCGACGGCTCGCTCGCGGCGGCCCTCGCAGGCAAGCAGTTTGTTGCGGGTGTCGTCGACGGCCGAAACATCTGGCGCACCGATCTGCGCGCGGCGTTCGAGAGTCTCAGCGCGCTCCAGGCCGCCGGGATCGACGTTGTCGTTGGCACCTCGAACAGCCTGCAGCACGTGCCACACGACGTGAGCGACGAGACCAAGCTCGATGCGCGCCTGAAGTCGTGGCTCGCGTTCGCGGACCAGAAGGTTGAGCAGGTCGCGGTACTCGCCAAGGGGCTCGCTGGCGAATCGATCGAGCAGGATCTCGCGGAGGTTGATCGCGTGCTCGCCGACCGCGACGCAGCGCCGGGAGTGCATGTTGACGAGATCCGGGCGCGGGTCGCGGCGGCAGGGGAGCCCGACCGGAACCGCGTCACGGAAGGGGAGCGCAGGGACGCGCAGCGCACGCTGAACATCCCGCAGCTCGCTACGACGACGATCGGGTCGTTCCCGCAGACCCCGGAGATCCGGAAGGCACGCGCGTCATTCGTACGCGGGGAGATCGACACCGCCGCGTACGAGGGGTTTCTGCGCGACGAGATCGCGAGCGTGATCAGGCTGCAGGAGGAGATCGGGCTCGACGTGCTCGTCCACGGCGAGGCCGAGCGCAACGACATGGTGCAGTACTTCGCGGAGCTGCTCGACGGGTTCGCGGTGACCGAGCACGGGTGGGTGCAGTCGTACGGGAGCCGTGCCACGCGCCCGTCGATTCTCTGGGGTGATGTCTCCAGGCCCGCGCCGATGACGGTTCGCTGGTCTGAGTACGCGCAGTCGCTCACGGACAAGCCGGTGAAGGGCATGCTCACGGGCCCGGTGACGATTCTTGCGTGGTCGTTCGTGCGCGACGATCAGCCGCTGGGCGAGACGGCGTCGCAGGTCGCGCTCGCGCTTCGCGATGAGATCGCCGACCTCGTCGACGCTGGCATCGGGATCGTGCAGGTCGACGAGCCTGCGCTCCGCGAGCTGCTGCCGCTCGATCGCAGCAGGCAGGCCGCGTACCTCGACTGGTCGGTAGGGTCGTTCCGCCTCGCGACGGGCGGCGCGGGCGCCGGGGTACAGATCCACACGCACCTCTGTTACTCGGAGTTCGGTGAGATCATCGAGGCCGTTGACGGGCTTGACGCCGATGTCACCTCGATCGAGGCGGCTCGTAGCCGCATGGACGTTGTCGAGCCGCTGGGCGACCACGGCTACTCGCGTGGCATCGGCCCGGGCGTGTACGACATCCACTCGCCGCGCGTGCCCGGCGTCGACGAGCAGACCGAGCTCATCCGCATCGCTGCTGCCCGCATTCCGGGCGAGCAGCTCTGGGTGAACCCCGACTGTGGGCTGAAGACGCGCGGCTACGACGAGACCGTCGCAAGCCTTAAGAACCTCGTCACGGCCGCGAAGGCCGTGCGCGCGGAGGCGTAGTGGTCGCGGCGGAGGGCATCGCCCTCGGCGCGGCCGGGGTGCGGCCGTGGCCCGCTGACCGGCTGCCGACGGAGCAGGTCGGTTCGCTCCCGCGGCCCTCGCGGCTGCAGCGCGCGGTACTCGACGCCGAGATCGGCGCGATCGCCGCCGCCGAGCTCGAGCGAGAGCAGGATCACGCGGTGGCCGACACGCTCCGTCGGCTCGCCGAGACCGGCTCTCAAATCGTGAGCGACGGCGAGCAGCGGCGACAGAGCTTCGCGAGCTACCCGCTCGCGGGCGGCGACGTCGAAGCCGGGCCCGTGTTCGCGGTATTCGCCGACGGACACCACCGGGTGGTGCCGACGCTCGCGTCGGCACCATTCCGGTTCCTCAGCTGGGCAGCCGACGACGTCGCGCGCGCACGCGCAGCCACGTCGCTCCCGCTCAAACAAGCGGTGATCTCGCCGTCGATGCTGTCGCTGACGTTCCCGGAGGCCGGGCTCCGCGACTACACCCGCGAGGCTTTCCTTGACGACGTCGTTGCGGGCTGCGCGGAGGATATTCGGCGGTGCTTCACCGCTGGGGCGAGCCGCGTATCGATCGACTTCACCGAGGGCAGGCTTGCGCTGCGTCGCGACGTGCGCGCGCCGTGGGCCGGCCCGCAGGCGCTTGGGCGCTTCATCGAGCTGCTCAATCGGGTGCTTGGCGAGCTGACGGACGCCGAGCGGTCTGCCGTCGGGGTACACACCTGCCCCGGGAATGACAACGACTCGGCGCACAGCGCCGACGTTGACTACGCGGAGTTGCTGCCCGAGCTGTTCCAGATCGAGGCTGGCTACTTCCTCGTGCAGGCGGCGTCGGAGAAGGATCCCGATCGCGTCGCGCGGCTCGTCGGCCGAGAGCTTGCGGCACTCAGCGCGGCGGGGCGGGCAGCGCCACGCGTGCTGCTCGGCGTCACCAACCCGACGCACCCGAAGCTCGAGACCGCCGAGGAGGTGCGCGACCAGCTTGTGCGGGCCGCCAGGTTCGTGCCGCCCGAGCTTCTGGGCTCCACCGACGACTGCGGCTTCTCGCCGTACCTGATCGATGAGAAGCCGCGCCACGGCTCGCCAGACCACGCGCGCGAGGTCGCGTTCGCGAAGATCGCTGCCCGCGTGCGCGGCACCGAGCTCGCGACCGCCGAGCTCGCCGGCCCGGCTCAGGTACTCGGGGGTGGGGTGTGAACGCGACGCTCTTGACGGGCAGCGCGCCCACGCGCGCCCGCTTCTCATTCGAGGTCTTCCCGGCACGGTCGGGGGCCGCGGCGCTCGCGCTCGGCAACTCGGTGCAGCACCTCTCTGCCGTCGGCCCCGACTTCATCTCGGTGACCTACGGGGCGAACGGCTCGAACCGCGACGCGTCGCTCGACCTGCTTGTATACCTCCGCGACCACACCGACGCGCTGCCGCTCGCCCACCTCACGACGGTGCGCGAGTCGCGCGAAGCGATCCGCGACACGATTCACCGGATCATGGATGCCGGGATCCACGACTTCCTCGCCCTGCGCGGTGACCCGCCGCAGGGCCTCGACGAGTCGGCCCCCGAGGTCGCGGGGTCGCTCAGCGCGCTCGAACTCACCGAGCTGATCGCGGAGGCACGCGCCGAGCGGCCGGCCTTCACAAGCGTGGGGCGAACCGCTGTTGCGGCGTACCCGAACGGGCACCCGCTCTCGCGGGGGCGCTCAGCCGACATCGACTGGTTGCTCGAGAAAGAGGCCGCGGGGGCGCAATTCGCGATCACGCAGCTCTTCTTCGAGGCAGACGAATACCTGTCGTTCGCGGATGCCGCGCGGGAGGCCGGGCTCAGCATGCCGCTCCTGCCGGGGCTCATGCCGGTCTCGACAAGCGGGCAGCTTCGGAAGGTCGCGTCGCTCGCGGGCCGCCCAGCGCCTCCCGCACTGGAGCGTGCGCTCGAAGAAGCCGGTGGGTATGCGCCCGAGCTCGGTGTCGAGCACACGATCGGCCTCGCGCGTGAGCTGCTCGAGGGCGGGGCACCCTCGATTCACCTGTACACGTTCAACAGGCACGAGCAGGTGCTCGCCGTGCTCGCTGACCTCGACCTGCTGCCTGCGCGGTAGGCGTCGCGCCCTGTGGCCGTCGCTGCCCGATGCCGCCGCTGAGCTACAGGGTTGCGACGGCCTGCGGGAACGTCGAAGCCAGGTCCGCGGTCTCTGCTGCCTTCTCCAAGTGCCGCAGTTGCGCGGGGATCGCGTTGCCTTTTCGGGTCATTGCCTGAGCCCACAGCCTGCCCGCCCGGTAGGAAGAACGCACGAGCGGGCCCGCAAGCACCCCGCTGAAGCCCAAACCGTCAGCCTCTTTCGTGAGATCAACGAACTCTTCCGGGCGAACCCAGCGTTCGACCGGGTGGTGCAGCTTCGACGGCCGGAGGTACTGCGTGAGGGTGAGGATATCGCAGCCCGCATCACGAAGTTCTCGCATCGTCGAGCTGATCTCGGCGCTCGTCTCGCCCATGCCGAGAATGAGATTGGACTTCGTAATCATTCCCGCTGCGCGAGCCTGCTCGAGCACCCCAAGGGAGCGCTCGTAGCGGAAGCCTGGCCTGATCCGCCGGAAGATGCGGGGCACCGTCTCAAGGTTGTGGGCGAACACCTCAGGCGATGCTTCGAATACCTGCTCAAGGTCTTCCGGGCGCCCACCGAGGTCATCAGCGAGCACCTCAACCCCGGCGCCGGGGTTTAAGGCGTGGATCTGGCGAATCGTCTCGGCGTACAGCCACGCACCCGTGTCAGGCAGGTCGTCACGGGTGACCCCCGTGATCGTTGCGTAGCGGAGACCCATTGTGCGCACGGACTCGGCGACCCGTCGCGGCTCGTCGCGGTCCAGGGGGAGCGGCTTCCCCGACGTGATCTGACAGAAATCGCACCGTCGCGTGCAGATCGAACCGCCGATGAGGAAGGTGGCCTCGCGGTCCTCCCAGCACTCGTAGATGTTCGGGCATCCCGCCTCCGCGCAGACGGTGTGCAGGCCCTCCGACTTTACGAGCTGCTGCACAGCGCGGTACTCGGGCCCGGTGCGGGCGCGAGTCTTGATCCACTCGGGCTTGCGCTCGATCGGTGTGGCAGCGTTTTTCGCTTCGACCCGCAGCAGCCGCCGTTCCTCGGGCTCGGGGCGTTCTCCGGTTGAAGGCAGAATCTTGACGGTCATGCGGCAAACCTTTCGAAAACGGGGGCCAGGTGTACCTGTAGCGCGGGGAGTGCATCTGCAGGTGTGATTGTGCGGCCCGCGAGCTGGGTGAGCGACGTCACGCCGGCATCGGTGATGCCGCACGGGGTGAACGTGTTGAACGGCGAGAGATCGTTGTTGCAATTGAGCGCGAGCCCGTGACTCACGATTCGCCTACCAACATGGATTCCGATCTGTGCGAACTTGGCGGGCACCAGGGGCCCCGCTGCGGTGGGCAGCGCCCACACCCCCGTGCGGCCCTCGATGAGGCTTCCGGAGACATCGAACTCCGCAGCGGTCGCGATGAGCGCACGCTCGAGCGCGTGCACGAGGTCGGCTCCGCCGAATCCGTGTGTGAGGCGAATCACCGGGTAGACGACGAGCTGACCGGGCCCGTGCCAAGTGACCCGTCCTCCCCGGTTCACCGGAACAACGGGGGTGCCGTCGCTCGGGTACTCATTGCGCTCAGCTCGTCTTCCAGCTGTGAAGACTGGCTCGTGTTCGAGCGCGAGTACGGTGCCGGCGTCCACGCCAGCTTCAAGCCTCGTTGCCGCCTCTTGCTGGAGCGCGAGCCCCGCGGCGTAGGTAACCAGATCGGGTGAGAGCCCTGCAATGACAAAACTGGGCGCGGCGCTGAGGTCGGGGGAGACGGTCGAACGGGAGGGCGGGGGTCGGAAACGCATGCGCCCAGTTAAATAGACTCAGTCCAAGAAATCAAGCTGATGTGCTGGATACCAAGACAGCCCAACCCGGGCGCCTCGTGAAATCGAGGCTGGCCAGGATGGGCTGCTGGAGGTTTCGGCGCCGCCGGTGCTGCTGCTGGCGGGGCGGTAAGGCGCGAGTTAGACCGAGCGGAAGACCGCGACGACCTTGCCAAGTACTTCGGCGTGGTCGCCAAGAATGGGCTCGAACGCGCTGTTGCGGGGGAGGAGCCAAGTGTGGCCGTCTCGGCGGCGGAACACCTTCACGGTTGCCTCGCCCTCGAGCATGGCCGCGACGATGTCGCCATTGTCTGCCTCACGCTGCTGCCTGACCACGACGAAGTCGCCGTCGCAGATCGCGGCATCAATCATGGAGTCGCCCACGACCTTCAGCATGAAGAGCTGACCGTCACCGACGAGCTGGCGCGGAAGCGGCACAACCTCCTCGACCTGCTGGTCTGCCGTGATGGGCACGCCCGCGGCGATCTGCCCTACGAGTGGTACGTACGCGGTCTCCTGTGCCTGCGATGCCTGCGCGTCTGTGACAGCGCTGCTCGTGACGGCAAGCTCAACAAGGATTTCAAGAGCACGGGGCCTGTTGGGGTCGCGCCGAATGTATCCGCCAAGCTCGAGCCGGCTCAGTTGGTGGGTCACGCTGGAGAGTGAAGAGAGCCCGACGGCGTCGCCGATCTCACGCATGCTCGGCGGGTATCCGCGCGTCTCAACGGAGCGGGCAATGAATTCGAGGATCGCCTGTTGCTTCTCTGTCAACGGCTTCTGCGGCGCCGAGGTAAGTTCGCTCATTGCTCGTCCTCTCGGTTGTGGTGGGGCTCGTCTCGTGGGTGAAATTCGAGTGCTTTCACCTCGGGCGGCGTGAATGTCGGTGGTCCCTGATTAGGTGATCTCACTGTTCGAAACCCTAGCCCGGATATTCGAGGCGAGGCAAACATTCGTTCGAGTGTCGCGCGGATTCGCGCGATATTGGTTCGAAGTCCGGGGTTGCGGTTTCGAAGACTCGAAGATATATTCGAAAGAGATGTTCGAATCGAGCGAATTCGTTCGAACACTCTCGAGAGAGGAAATCCTCATGACTGCAACAGCAACCGTGACGACGTTCGGCCCACGCACTGATGCGACCCGCGCCCACGAGCCTGCCACTCGATCGTCCGCTTCCACCCGACTCCGGCTCACGCGCCGCGGCCGTGTTGTCTTCGGTGGCCTCGCTACCGTGCTTGTCGCCGGGGTGCTCGGTGTCGTCGCCGCGATCGCTGCTCCTGGCGCGATCGCGAACGGCTCCCAGAGCACGCAAGAGTTCCCGTACATCGTTGCCCAGTCGGGTGATTCGCTCTGGAGCATTGCTTCAGACCTCGAGCCGTCAGCTGATCCGCGCGACGTCGTCGCTGAGATTCAGCGCCTTAACCAGATGCAGGCTTCTGACCTGCAAGCTGGTGACGCGATTGCGGTTCCGCTGCGGTTCGAGGGCAACGACCTGACCTTCCCCGCCTCCGAACTCTAGGTCGGCTGCGGTCGCCCGGAACGCTTCGGTATGCTCCGCTGAGTAGACTTGTCGTGTGGCTGAATTGAGCGATCTCCCTCTCCGTGACAATCTCGTTGGCAAGTCCCCGTACGGGGCGCCGCAGGCTGCGGTTCCCGTGAGCCTCAACGTGAACGAGAATACGCATCCACTCCCCGAGGCGTTCATCGCCGACGCGACGGCGGCCCTCGCCGACGCGCTCCGCAACGTGAACAGGTACCCCGACCGTGAGTTCATGGAACTCAGAGCAGCACTCGCTGGGTACCTCGGGTACTGTCTCGCCCCTGAGCAGGTGTGGGCTGCGAACGGTTCGAACGAGGTTCTCCAGCAGATCTTGCAGGCCTTCGGCGGCCCCGGGCGCTCGCTCATGAGCTTCACCCCGACCTACTCCATGTACCCTCTTCTCGCCGACGGCACGGATACCGGCTGGATCGGTGTCCCGCGCGACCCCAACTATGCGGTGACGCCCGAACTTGTGGTCGCGGCCATCGCCGAGCACCGGCCCGACATCGTCGTGCTGTGCGCGCCGAACAACCCGACGGGCACCCCGATGTCGCTTGAGACGGTGCGCGCTGCCTACGACGCCTTCGACGGCATTCTGATCGTCGACGAGGCATACAAAGAGTTCGACACCGAGTCGGAGTCGGCCATCTCCCTGCTCGAAGGGCGGCACCGCCTCATCGTGAGCCGCACGATGAGCAAGGCATTCGCGTTCGCGGGCGTCAGAGTTGGGTACCTCGCTGCCGACCGCGCGATCGTTGATGCGCTTCGCCTCGTGCGCCTGCCGTACCACCTCTCCGCTCTGACGCAGGCCGCGGCGACCACGGCGGTGAAGCACGCTGGTGCCATGCTCGCAACCGTCGACGCGATTCGCGCTCAGCGCGACAGGCTGCGCGACGCCCTCGTCGAACTCGGCTACACGGTGCACGACTCGGGCGCGAACTTCCTGCTGGTTGGTGGCTTCACCGACCCGTCGGCCGTGTTCGAGCGCCTGCGCGCGCAAGGCATTCTTGTCCGAGACCTCGGTATCCCGGGGCACGTGCGCATCACGGCCGGAACGGAAGCCGAGACCTCGACGGTCATCGCCGCGATCGCAGACTTTGGTGCTGCGGGCGCGGTGTAACCGCCCGCGGGTAGCTTGTGCGGGCAGCCAACATCGGTAACCCGCGCCCATAGGCCAGTGGTGCTGGGCGTGCAGGTTGTTCGCGCCCAAACTGTTGCACACCAAATCTCCCGGGAAACATCGTTAGGCTCGTAGGCATGCCGCAGCCGATTGAATCTCTCGACCGCCCAACGCTCGAACGTCGCTACCGCCGGATGCGGCTCGCGACGGTCATCCTCGCCGCCGTGTCACTCCTGCTGGTTGCGGCGCTTGGCGCTCAGGGGCTCGGAGGCGCCTCTGCGCCAGAGAACGACAAGAACACCGCGCAGGGTGCAAACGGCGCCCAGACCGGCAACGGGAAGGATGCAGACGCGGCGTCGTGCCCCGTTGTTGATCGGCTCGATCCCGAAGACCCGCGTGCGCTCGGCGACATTGACGCGCCCGTCGTGCTGCACGAGTGGACCGACTTCCGGTGCCCCTACTGCGGCTCGTTCTCGCGCGATACCCTCCCGGTCTTGATCGAAGAGTACGTCGAGACCGGCAAGGTCAGGCTCGAGATCCACGATGCGGCGCTCGTCGGCGGCGAGAACTCGATCCTCATTGCCGCCGCGGCCCGCGCTGCTGGTGACCAGGGCAAATACTTCGAGTTCTACGACGCGGTCTATCACGCGCCCGAGAGCGCGCACGATGCGAACGGTGAACTCACGCTCGAGGCGCTCGTCTCGTTCGCGAAGGATGTTGGCGTCGCCGACATCAAAGCGTTCACCGACGACGTCGAGAGCGGCAAATTCGAGGACGCCGTGCGCAAGGATACTGCCGAAGCCCAGTCGATCGGTGTGACTGGCGTGCCGTTCTTCGCGACGACGGGTTGCGGTCAGGTCATGTCGGGTGCGCAGCCGGTGGAGACGTTCCGCCAGCAGCTCGACGCCGCAGTCGACGCAGCGAAGAAGTAGCCTCCGCGTATGGATCTGAGCCTGCTCGGTGCCTTCCTTGGCGGTACCCTCGCGCTCCTGAGCCCGTGCTCTGTGATGGTGCTACCGGCGTTCTTCGCCTACGCGTTCCATAGCCCCAGAGACCTCCTCTCGCGAACCGGTGCGTTCTTCCTCGGCCTCGCGACCGCGCTCGTTCCGCTCGGGCTGCTCGCAGGCACCCTGGGCGCGTGGGTCGCCGCGAACCGCAGCGGCATCATGATGTGGGTGCTCATTGCCGTCATCGCTCTGGGCGTCGTCATGCTGCTCGGCATCCCGCTTCCGGCGCTCACTCGCCAGCAGAGCGCGAAGGGCACCTCGATCGCCTCGGTCTACGCGCTCGGCGCGGTGTACGGGCTCGCCGGAGGGTGTGCAGGCCCGATCTTCGGTGCCGTCCTCGCGATGGCGGCGTTCGGCGGAAACGCGCTCATGGGCGGCTTCACGATGCTGCTCTACGCGGCGGGCATGACCGTCCCGCTCTTACTCCTCGCGCTGCTCTGGAACCGGATCCCTGGCATACGCAAGCTCATGCGCCCGCGTGAGCTCGTCATTGGGCGCTGGCGGAACGCCTGGTCAAACGTGATCGGCGGGCTCATCACGATCGCGGTCGGCATCTTCATGCTCGTCACCGACGGCGCACAGAGATTTGGGGGAGTGCTCGACGCGAGCACGCAGGCCGCCGTCGAAGCGAATGTGATGCGGGCGACCTCGGGCACCTCGAATCTGATTGTGCTCGGGGTCGGTGTCGTCCTCGCGCTGGCCGGCTGGGCAGTTGCGCGCTGGCGGCGCAGGCAGCACGCCACCGACGCCGCGCGGTAGGATCGAGACCATGACCGAAGCTGCACGCATTGCGACGCTTGAGCGCGCCACCAGTGAGTCCGCCATCACCCTGAGCCTGAACCTCGACGGTACGGGCGAGGCCGATATCGAGACCGGTGTGCCGTTCTTCGACCACATGCTCACCGCGTTCGCGCGCCACTCGCTGACGGACCTTACGGTGCGCGCGAAGGGCGACGTGCACATCGACGTGCACCACACCGTTGAAGACACCGGCATCCTGCTTGGCCAGGCGATCCTTGAGGCGCTCGGCGACAAGCGCGGCATCTCGCGCTACGGCGACGCCTTCGTGCCGCTCGACGAGGCGCTCGCGCAGGCGGTCGTAGATATCTCGGGCCGCCCCTACCTCGTGCACTCGGGCGAGCCGGCGGGTTTCGAGTTCCACCTCATCGGCGGCCACTTCACCGGCTCGATGGTGCGGCACTTCTTTGAAGCGATCACCCTCAACGCGCGCCTGTCAGTCCACCTGAGACTCATCGAAGGCCGCGATCCGCACCACATCGCTGAGGCCGAGTTCAAGGCGTTCGCGCGCGCTTTCCGCACCGCGAAGGCGAAGGATCCGCTCGTGACGGGCATCCCGTCCACCAAGGGCGCCCTGTGAGCGCAACCGGCGCGCCGCGCGTTGCCGTGCTCGACTACGGTTCGGGCAACGTGCACTCGGCGGTGAAGGCTCTTGTGCGCGCTGGCGCGGAGGTCGAACTCACAGCCGACCCGCAGGCGGTCATGGACGCGGATGGCCTCTTTGTGCCGGGCGTCGGTGCGTTCGACGCGGTCATGGCTCAGCTCCGCGCTATCCAGGGGCACGAGCTCATTGGGCGTCGCCTCGCGGGTGGCAGGCCCGTGCTCGGCGTGTGCGTCGGCCTCCAGGTCATGTTTGACACCGGCATTGAGCGCGGCGTCGAAACCGAAGGGCTTGGCGAGTGGCCAGGGACGGTACGGCAGCTTGATGCCCCGACGCTGCCCCATATGGGCTGGAACACCGTGCGTGTGCCCGAAGGCTCAGTGCTGCTCCGCGGCCTTGAAAGCGAGCGCTTCTACTTCGTCCACTCGAATGCTGCGACAGAGTGGACGCTCGAGGGGCGCACCCCGGCGACAGCGCCGAAGGTCACCTGGTCTGAATACGGCGAACCATTTGTGGCGGCCGTCGAGAACGGGCCGCTCAGCGCCACCCAGTTTCACCCAGAGAAGTCAGGCGAGGCCGGAATCCAGCTGCTGCGCAACTGGATCAGCTCGCTTACCCCCACCCGCACCACCAAGGAGAACTGATGACCGAGCTCGCGACGAGCCCGAAGCTGCAACTGCTGCCCGCGATCGACATGGTCGATGGTAAGGCCGTGCGGCTCACACAGGGTGCGGCCGGCACCGAGACCAACTACGGCAGCCCGGTTGATGCGGCGATGGACTGGATCGAGCAGGGCGCCGAGTGGATCCATCTCGTCGACCTCGACGCGGCGTTCGGCCGCGGCTCCAACGTCGGAGTCGCGCGCAAGATTATCGCCCGCGCCGGGAAGCGCGTGAAGATCGAGTTCTCGGGCGGGATCCGCGACGACAAGAGCCTCGAAGCCGCGGTCGAGATGGGCGCCGCGCGCGTCAACCTCGGCACGGCAGCGCTCGAGAACCCTGAGTGGACCCGCGCCGTCATCGCGCACTACGGAGAGCAGATCGCCGTCGGCCTCGACGTGCGCGGCGAGACGCTTGCCGCCCGCGGATGGACCGAGGACGGCGGAAACCTGTGGGACGTGCTTGAGCGCCTCGAAGTGGCCGAGTGCCCCCGCTACGTCGTCACGGACGTCACCAAGGACGGCATGATGGCCGGCCCGAACGTCGAACTCTTGAAGAAGGTGTGCTCGCGCACCGACCGCCCCGTCATCGCATCGGGCGGTATCTCGAGCCTCGACGACGTGGCGGCGCTTCGCGAGGCCGTACCGCACGGCATCGAGGGAGCGATTATCGGCAAGGCGCTCTACGACGGCGCGTTCACCCTTCCGGCAGCGCTCGACGTCGCAGGCAGGTAGCGGCGGGTTCGGCCATGGCCATCAAGAAGCTGCCCTCGACGGGAGACACCCCGCGCTCGACTGGCGTGCCAGACAGTCTCGTTGCCGGCGGGGCGGCCGACTCGGCCGGATTCCCGTGGGCTGGGCGCACGTTCGACCACCACGAGACGGCATTCGCTGACGACGACGGCGAAACGCCGCCGGCTCTCGCCGCGGCTGTCGCAGCGATGCGGGCCGCCGGTGAGGCCTACCGCGTCGAGGGGGCAGACCCTGGGGCGATCGAGGGCCTCGCGGAGCTCCGCCAACAGGTCATCGCGCAGCTGGCACAGAGCAGGCTCCTCGTGCCGCTCCTCGCTGAGGCCGGCGAGCTTGGCGAAACCCCCGACGGCCGGATCGTTGAGAAGACGCAGGAGCTCTCGATCGTGACGGTCGCGAGCCCCGATGGTCGACGGGTCATGCCGGTGTTCTCCTCGGTCGAGGCGATGCAGCGCTGGAACCCGGGGTCGCGCCCGATTCCCGTTCCCGGCCCGCAGGCCGCCATCGCGGCAGCGCAGGAGGGAACCGACCTCATCATTGTCGACCCCGGTTCGCTCGACTCGCAGTTCGGCGTGCGCCGGCCTGAGCTCGAATCGATGGCGCTCGGCAGGCCGACCCCACCCGCGTGGGCAGACCCCGCCGTGCGGCAGGCGTTCCTTGAGGGCGCGGCCGGTGAGCCAGCCCTTCGCGCGCTCGCGCTGCTCCCGGGAGATCCCGTTGGCGACCTCACCGCACCCGAGACTGAGGTCCACCTGCTCTTGGAAGAGGGGCTCGACCGCGAGGCGCTCACGGAGCTCCTCGGAAGACTCCAGGAGCGGTGGGCCCGGGTTGAGCTGATCGCTGAGCGGGTCGACTCGATGCGCTTCGTGCCGCGGGCGGCCTAGCGTCCGCTCCGCGACAGCGGGCGGGCGGATGAGATCATTTCACCCGCCCGCTGATAGCCCGCGCAGTTAGCCTGCGACGTAGAGCGCGATTGTCTCCGCGACGAGCGCCGGGGTTTCTTCGCCGTCAATCTCGATCGTGGTCTTCGAACCGACGCGCCAGCCCTGCCGGCTCTCTTCCGCCGACACGATCTCAACTCGGGCGCGAACCCGCGATCCTGCCTTGACAGGCTGCAGGAAGCGAACGCGATCGAGCCCGTAGTTCACGGCCATCGCAACACTCTCGACCGCCAGCAGCCCGCCCGAGAGGTGCGGGATGAGCGACAGCGTGAGGTAGCCGTGGGCGATCGTCGAGCCGAACGGGCCGGCCGCCGCGCGCTCAACGTCGACGTGGATCCACTGGTGGTCGCCGGTTGCATCGGCGAACGCCTGGATGCGCTCCTGGTCAACGAGCAGCCAGTCGCTGACCGCAGACTGGCCGATCGCCTGGGGCAGCTCCGACGGGTGGGCGACTGCAATAGTCATGCTTTCGGCCCTCCCGCCACGTAGAGCACCTGGCCGGAGACGAAGCTCGCGGCCTCCGAACAGAAGAACGCTACGGCGTTTGCGATGTCTTCGGGCTTGCCCGCGCGCGCGACAGGGATCTCCGAGACCATATGGCCGACGAAGTCCTCGAACGAGACGCCCATGCGCTCAGCGGTCGCGCGCGTCATATCGGAGACGATGAAGCCCGGAGCGATTGCGTTGGCTGTCACGCCGTACCGGCCGAGTTCGATGGCCAGGGTCTTCGTGAAGCCCTGCATGCCCGCCTTCGCTGCCGAGTAGTTCGCCTGCCCCCGGTTGCCGAGCGCCGAGGTGCTCGAGAGGTTGACGATCCGGCCCCAGCCAGCCTCAACCTGGTGCTTCTGCACCGCGCGGCTCATCAGGAAAGCGCCGCGCAGGTGCACCCCGAGCACAGCATCCCAGTCATCCTCCGTCATCTTGAAGAGCATGTTGTCGCGGATGATGCCGGCGTTGTTCACCAGGATCGTCGGCGCGCCGAGCTCGTCCGTGACGCGCGCGACCGCTGCCTCGACCGCGGCGCTGTCGGCGACGTTTGCACCAACGGCGATCGCGCGGCCGCCGGCCTTCGTAATCGCGTCGACGGTGTCCGCGCAAGCGGCCTCGTCGAGATCGAGCACTGCGACGGCGTTGCCGTCTTCAGCGAGGCGGATGGCGGTTGCCGCGCCGATTCCGCGGGCGGCGCCGGTCACGATTGCAATGCGAGTCATATGAGATTCCTCTCGTCAGGGGTGAGCGTGTGAAGTGTGATGTTGGGGCGAATTAGACGCGCTCGAGAATCATCGCCATGCCCTGGCCGCCGCCAACGCACATAGTTTCGAGGCCGTAGCGACCGCCGGTTTCCTTGAGCCCGTTGATGAGCGTCGATGTGATTCGTGCGCCAGTCATGCCGAACGGGTGGCCGACTGCAATGGCGCCGCCGTGGACGTTCAGTCGATCCTCATCGATGCCGAGCTCGCGAGCCGAGGGGATCACCTGTGCGGCGAACGCCTCATTGATCTCGACAAGGTCGATGTCGCCGATCGAGAGCCCGGCCTGCGCGAGCGCGCGTTTCGAGGCTTCGACCGGGCCGAGGCCCATGATCTCGGGCGAGAGGCCGCTCACGCCGGTGGAGACGACGCGGGCGAGCGGTTGGAGACCGAGCTCGTTGACGACCTTCTCCGATACGACGACGACCGCGGCGGCGCCGTCGTTCAGGGGGCAGCAGTTGCCGGCTGTGACCGTACCGTCGGGGCGGAACACGGGGTCGAGACCCGCGAGCGCCTCAAGGGTGACGCCCGGGCGCGGGCCGTCATCCGCGGAGACGACGGTGCCGTCAGCGAGCGTGACCGGGGTGATGTCGCGCGCCCAGAACCCCGAGGCAATCGCGGCCTCCGCGCGCTGCTGCGAGCGAGCGGCAAACGCGTCCTGTTCCTCGCGGGTGATGCCGTGCAGCTGCGCGACGTTTTCAGCGGTCTGGCCCATCGCAATGTAGGGGTCGGGCAGTGCGCCCGATTCGCGGGGGTCAGTCCACTTCGGGGCGTTTGCCGCCGTGCGGGCCTGGGTGTTCGCGATTGCCTCGGCAAACACCGGGTTCTCAAGCTCGACGCCGGGAGTGGCGTCAGCCATGCCCTGCGTGTAGCGGCTCACCATCTCGACGCCCGCCGAGACGAAGATGTCGCCCTCACCAGCCTTGATCGCGTGGAACGCCATGCGTGTGCTCTGGAGCGACGATGAGCAGTAGCGGTTTACCGTCGTTCCGGGGACCGTGTCGAGCCCGAGCAAGACCGAGACAATGCGCGCGAGGTTGAACCCCTGCTCGCCGGCGGGCTGGCCAGTGCCGAGGATAATGTCTTCGATGCGCGCCGGGTCGAGGCCCGGAACCTTGTCGAGCGCGGCCTGCACCATGCGCGCGGCAATGTCATCGCCGCGCAGCGACACGAGCGACCCTTTCCGGGCGCGGCCAATCGGTGAGCGGGCGGTTGAAACGATGTATGCCTCTGGCATCTGGGTCTCCTCAGTGAGTGGGGTGGGGCGAGTGAAGCAGAAAGTGGGTTGCCCGAGCGCGGGTGGGCGCAGCCCGGTCGTCGTCGGCGAGCGGGCGCTGAGAATGACGAGAGAAGCGGGCGGCTGGAACGCGCGCCAGGATGGCTTTCTCGTGCGATGTCATCGTGTCTCCGATCGTCGGTGATCGTGACCAGTATGCATCATAATTCAGAATGCGCACACTATTTCGGAAAATGTTGCACCCTTGCGACAGGCGCCAGATAGAGTATTCGAATGAACAGCACAGTTGGGGCTCCGATCGCCGCCGTTGGTCTCGCCGCCGCTCCGTCGCTGCTGTCCGACCGCCTTGATACGCGAGACGACGCGATGCGTGCCTTTGAGGGGGCCCGCGAGGCCTTCATCGAAGGCAACCGGATCAGCATGGGTGAGCTTGCCGCTGACCTCGGCGTTGACCGCACCTCCCTATTCCGGTGGGTGGGGAATCGCGATGCGCTGCTGAGCGAAGTGCTGTGGTCGCTCGCCGTGCCGACGTTTGTGCAGGCCGAGCACGCATCCGAGCACCTCAGCGGGGCACCGCGAGTCGCGGCAATGCTCACTGACTTCGTCGATGGGTTGATTAACGCCACCTACTTCCGCACGTTCTTGAGGCGTGAACCGGCGCGAGCGCTGCGGCTGCTCACGACGAAGGAGAGCCCCATCCAGCGCCGCTTCCTCGCCACGGTCGAGTGGCTTGTGCGCCGCGAGCTGGGGGATGAGCCGCTTGGCGGAGCAATTGATCCGGCCGGGCTCGCGTACCTGCTCTCGAGGGTTTCGGAGTCGTTCTCGTACGCCGACCTCATCTCGGGTGACGAGCCCAGCGTCGAGCGCGCTGGGGCCGCCTTCAGGCTACTGCTGCGCGTCGACGGCTAGCCTTTCTGCTGCCGACGGCCCGGCGGTCGATTGTCCAGGGCCCTGTGGACTGCACCCTGCTGCCGGGCACCCATCGCTGAGGCATTCCGTCTGGTTTCTGCGGTGTATCTGCCGGGTCTAGTCGAACTCTGCATAGCCAGTGCTGATTTGAGATGTATGGTGCTTGATTCCGGGGCGGGCCGGGGCGGGCCGGGGCGAGCCGGGCGGCCCGGCGGCCCGGCGGCCCGGAACTAGGCGCGCCCCCACCACTCGCAAGCATACCGACCATCCGGTATGCTTGCGGTGTGGCTCGAAGCTGAGCCGCAGGAAGACAGGTGCCGATGCCTGAGATCCCAGGCCTGAATGTTGCTGCGCTAACCCGGTGGCTGAGCGAGAGTCGCCCCGAGTTAGTTGCCGGTCCGCTGAGCGCTCAAGTGATTGCCGGCGGCCGTTCCAACCTGACCTATTCGATTGAGGGCGCGAAGGTGCCGCTCATCCTACGGCGCCCTCCGCTCGGCCATGTGCTGTCGAGCGCGCACGACATGGCGCGCGAGCATCGCGTCATCTCGGCGCTCGCGGGCACCGCGATCCCTGTCCCCGTCGCGATAGACCTCGTCGACGACGCTGGCGGGGAGATCACGGGTACGCCGTTCTTTCTGATGGAAAAGGCGCCGGGCAGCGTGGTTATACGGCCCGAGCAGAACGCGAAGTACACGCGAGAGGAGATCCGCGGCCTGAGCTTCGAACTCGTGCACCACCTCGCTGCGCTGCACGCCGTAGACGTTGCTGCGGTCGGCCTCGAATCGTTCGGGAAGCCCGAAGGCTACCTCACTCGCCAACTGTCAACGTGGCGTCGGCAGCTCGACGCCTCGCGGTCTCGTGAGGTAGCCGCTCTCGACGAGCTCCAGGCAGCCCTTGAACAGGCAGTGCCTGAGACCGTCCGCACGGGCATCGTGCACGGCGACTACCGGCTCGACAATGCCCTTGTCGACGGGAAACCGCCGCGTATCTCGGCGATCCTTGACTGGGAAATGGCGACCCTGGGCGACCCGCTCGTTGACCTTGGAATGTTCGCGCTCTACTGGGAGATCGGCAGGCTCCCCAGCGCGAACGCGTTCGCCAGCGCGGTTGATCCCGCCGCAGGCTACCCCGAATTTGAAGAGCTTGCTGACTACTACGCGGCGCAAGCCGGCATCACGCTGCCCGACCTGAGCTGGTACCGAGCCTTCGCGGCGTACAAACTCGCGGTGATCCTGGAAGGGATCCACTACCGCTATCAGGCCGGCGACACCGTCGGCGAAGGGTTCGATCGGATAGGCGACCTTGTGGGCCCGCTTGCCGAGGATGGATTGAAGGTGCTCTGATGGATTTTGCGCAAGACCAAGTTACCCGTGACCTCACCGCCAAGGTGCGGGAGTTCGTCGATGAGGTTGTGATCCCGGCCGAACCGACGCTCGACGCGCAGCTCGCGGCGAACCCCGATAGCTGGGCGACCCAGCAGATTGTCCGAGACCTTCAGGCCGAGGCGCAGAGCCGCGGGCTGTGGAACCTATTTCTCCCTGGTGACCCCGCTGAGACCGGCGCCGCTGGGCTCACGAACCTGCAGTACGCCGCCGTGGCCGAAATCACCGGGTGGAGCCCCCGGCTCGCGCCCGAGGCCCTCAACTGTGCGGCTCCAGACACCGGCAACATGGAAGTGCTCAATGACTTCGGTACGCCTGAGCAGAAAGAACGCTGGCTGAAACCGCTGCTGCGCGCCGAGATTCGCTCTGCGTTCTGCATGACTGAGCCCGACGTCGCCTCGAGTGATGCGACGAATATCGGCACGCTCATCCGACGCGACGGCGACGACTACGTGATCTCGGGGCGGAAGTGGTGGTCAACCGGGGCGATGAATCCCGAGGCGGAGATCTTCATCGTGATGGGGAAGACCGACCCCGAGGCCGAGCGGCACCGGCAGCAGTCGATGATCCTTGTCCCGCGCGACGCGGCCGGCGTCGAGATCGTTCGGCCGCTCACCGTGTTTGGGTATGACGATCGGGATCACGGTGGCCACGCCGAGGTGCTCTTTGACGAGGTGCGCGTGCCAGTCAGCAACCTCATCGGCGCGGAGGGCGACGGGTTCGCTATCGCGCAGGCTCGGCTCGGCCCCGGTCGAATCCACCACTGCATGCGCGCACTCGGCATGGGGGAGCGCGCGCTGTCGCTCGCCATCGAGCGCGCGAACTCGCGGCATGCTTTTGGGCGCGCGCTCTCGGAGCAGGGTGTGATTCGCGAGTGGATCGCGGAGTCCCGTATTCAGCTCGAAGCACTCCGGCTGCTCGTGCTGAAGACCGCCTGGCTCATGGACACGGTCGGCAACCGGGCGGCGATGACAGAGATCCAGGCGATCAAGATCGCGGTGCCGCGGGCGGTGCAGGAAATCATTGATCGTGCGATCCAAATCTACGGCGGCGCCGGAGTGTGCGGGGATACGCCGCTCGCCGGCCTCTACGCGGGCGTGCGCACACTGAGGATCGCGGATGGTCCCGACGAGGTTCACCTCAACAGCCTCGGGAGGGCCCAGCTGAAGCTGTAACACTCACAACCCATCACCGACGTCAAAGGAGACTACGATGGCACACCCGCACGACCCCGCGGTAGACGGGCGAGGGTTCACGACGCTTTCTGTTGCGAGCATCCTCAGCGAATCCGCGATCCGGCATGCCGACAGGCCCGCCGTGTTTTATAACAGCGAGGCGATCACGTACCGCGAGCTCTGGGATCAAACCCGTGCCTACGCTGGGGCCCTCCGAGCCCGTGGGGTCGGCAAGGGAGACCGCGTTGCGATCATGATCCCGAACGTTCCCGATTTCCCGCGGGCGTACTACGCGGTGCTCGCACTCGGCGCGATCGTCGTGCCGATCCACCTGCTGCTGAAGGCTGAGGAGATCAGTCGGATGCTGCACGACGCGGGCGCCGACCTCTTCATCGCCTCCGCTACCTCGCTCGCGGAGGCCGCGCCGGCCGCGGCCGAGGCGGGGGTGCCGCTCATGACGGTGCTGCTCCCCGCCGCGGCTCCTGGCGACTTCGCTCGGCTCGAGGCGGAGGCGGCCGCGGCCGAGCCCATCCGGCGGATCGAACCGACCGGCCCGCTCGACGCCGCCACGATCTTGTTCACCAGCGGTACGACCGGCACCCCGAAGGGCGCGGTGGGTAGCCACCTGTCGATCGTTGAGCAGGTGCACTCCGGGCTCATTGACGGGGTACAGGTGTCGAACCAGGACGTGACGTTCGGCGGGCTGCCGCTGTTCCACACGTTTGGCCAGACCTCGGTGCTGAACATGGCGTTCCGCGCGGGCAGCGCCGTCATCCTGATGCCACGATTCGACGGCGACCAGGCTCTCGAGCTCATGGTGAAACACCAGGCGACGGTGTTCGTCGGGGTGCCGACAATGTACGTCGGCCTCGTCGAAGCCGCCCGCCGCACCGACGCCCGCCCGCCCCTTCGCTTCGCGAACTCCGGCGGTGCCGCCCTGCCTGTCGCGCTACTCGAAGCGTTTGAGCAGGCGTTCGGGGTGCCGCCGCACGAGGGATACGGGCTCACCGAGACAGCCCCGACGGTCACCGTCAATACGTTCGGAAAGCCAACGATCGCGGGCACAGTTGGCGAGACCCTCTGGGGCGTCGAGGTCGCAGTCGCCGACCCCGACGCAGAGGGTCGAATCGACCTCATCGAAGACGACGGTGTGCTCGGCGAAATCGTCGTGCGCGGGCACAACGTGTTCAAAGGCTACGTCGGGCGTGAGGAAGCCACGAAGGAGGCTGTCGTCGACGGCTGGTTCCGTACAGGAGACCTCGGGACGTATGCAGACGGCATCCTGACGATTGTCGACCGAAAGAAAGACATGATCCTCAGATCGGGGTACAACGTGTACCCGACGGAGGTCGAGGCCGCGCTTGCTCGCCACCCAAAGGTTGCCGCGACGGCGGTATTCGGGGTGGACGACGAGGTCAAAGGGCAGGAGATTCACGCGGCGGTGCTGCCGCGCGAGGGGGCCGAAATTGACCCTGACGAGATCATCGAGTTCGCGAAGGAGCACGTCGCGTCATACAAGTACCCCCGCTTCGTGCACATCGTGGAGGAGTTGCCCCTCGGCGCGAGCGGCAAGGTCTTGAAGCGCGAGCTGCAGCGGATGTACACGCCTGCGTAGTTCGCTAGTGTTAGTGTGTTCAAACCGACTGGACGGTATGTACGACGCAAGGAGGCGCCATGGCCGAGTCACGTTTCGACGGGACAGTCACGATTATTACGGGCGCGAGCCGCGGAATTGGGCTCGCGATTGCCGAACGACTCGTTCGCGAGGGAGGGTCGGTGGTGATTACCGGCCGCAACGAGGAGGCGCTCGACGAGGCGGTTCGGGGTCTCGGCCCGAACGCTTCAGGCGTGGCGGGGCGAGCTGACGACGCAGAACACCGGGCGGCTGTGTTTGCCCACGTCGCTGAGCGCCACGGGCGACTCGACCACCTCGTCAACAATGCGGGTATCAACCCGGTCTACGGCCCCATCGCCGAAGTCGATGCCGGGGCGGCGCGGAAGATTCTCGACGTGAACGTCATCGCCTCACTCGATTGGACCCGCGAGGCCGTCGCCGCCGGTCTGAGCAAGAGCGTCGTCAACATTTCGTCTGCCTCGGCCCTGGGGGCGAGCCCCGGGATTGCGTTCTACGGGATCTCGAAGGCCGCGCTCATGAACCTCACCGTGCAGCTCGCGTATGAGCTCGCGCCCAAGATCCGTGTGAACGCGGTAGCGCCGGCGGTCGTGAAGACCTCGTTCGCCCGCGCGCTCTATGAGGGGCAGGAGGCCGAGGTGTCAGCGGCCTACCCCCTCGGGCGCCTCGGTGAGCCCGAGGATATTGCGGGGCCGGTCGCCTTCCTGCTGTCGGACGACGCCGCGTGGATCACGGGGCAAACGGTGCCGATCGACGGCGGCGGGAGCATTCGCCCGATCCTCTAGCGAGAATGAGGCTGGAGCGGCATTCCGGCGGTGGCGGTTGATAGGGAAGAATGACTCGAATGAAGCAGTCTCAGGTAGTAAGCGACGTCATTCGTGCAGCGGTCGAGCTCTTTGCGCTCAAGGGGTACGCGAACACCAGCGTGCAAGACATTGTGAGCGCGGCCGGGGTCACCAAGGGGGCGATGTACCACTACTTCGAGTCGAAAGATGACCTGCTGTTCGGCATCTACGACCGGGTACTGTCGCTGCAGCAGGCGCATCTTGACGCGATCATCGCGGAGGGTGGGGAAGTTGGCGACGTGCTGCGGGCAGTCTGCGTCGACGTCCTCGAGACCTCGATTGAATTCATCGCCGAGGGCACTGTCTTCTTCCGCAGCATGGACATGCTCTCCGAAGAACGGCGAAACGAAGTCGTGCGCCGCAGGCGCACCTACAACGATGAATTCGCTGACCTCGTGAGGCGAGGGCAGCGGGAGGGGCTGTTTCGCGAAGACATCCCTGTCGCGGTGCTCATCGCGCACTTCTTCAGCGACGTCCACTACCTCTCCTACTGGTACTCGGAAGAGAAGCCGGCAGACCGGACGCTCGCTGCAGTGCAGATCACAGACCTGTTTATGTCGAGTCTAAGGAGATCAGATGTCCAGCATTTCAGTTCCACAGACGATGCGAGCTTGGCAGGTCACCAAGCTCGGTGAACCTGCGGAGGCGCTCGCGCTCGTTGAGGCGGCGGTGCCCAAGCCCGGCCCCGGGCAAGTTCTTATCAGGGTCGGTGCCGTAGCCGCGAACTTCCCCGACGTGTTGCTCGCCCGGGGCGAGTACCAGGTCAAACCGGAGCTCCCATTTACTCCCGGCGTCGAGTGCAGCGGAACAATCGTCGAACTTGGCGAAGGCGTCACACAGTTCACCACCGGGCAGCGCATCGTGGCGTATTCCATCGGGCTACTTGCCGAGTACGCGGTCGTCCCAGCGAACGCAGTTCAGCCCATCCCTGACGCCCTCGACGACGTGCGGGCCTCTGGGCTGACGATTGCGTACCAGACGGCGTGGTTCGCCCTGCACCGCCGGGCGGAGCTCCGAGCAGGCGAGTGGCTGCTCGTACACGCCGCGGCCGGGGGAGTCGGCGCGGCCGCAGTGCAGCTCGGGGTTGCCGCCGGCGCTCGTGTAATCGGCGTCGTGGGTTCTGAAGCCAAGGCGCAGGTTGCGCGCGAAGCCGGGGCCGAGCACGCGATCGTCCGGGGCGGAGACGTCGTGGCCGAGGTGAAACGAATTACTGAGGGGCACGGGGCCGACGTCGTCTTCGATCCCGTCGGAGGGGACTCGTTCGTTGCCGCGACCCGGTCGATCGCGTTCGAGGGCAGGATCGTGGTGATTGGGTTCGCGAGCGGCACGATCCCCGAGCTCGCCATGAACCGGCCGCTCATCAAGAACTATGGCGTTCTGGGGCTCTACTGGGGGCTCTACCAAGAGCGGGCGCCACACCTGGTCGCGGAGGCCCACGCGCGACTCATCTCGCTGTTCGAAAGCGGCGCGATCGCTCCCACCGTCGACCACACCGTCGCCTTCGAGAACGCGCCAGATGCGCTGACCGCACTCGCTACGGGCACCACCGTCGGCCGCGTTGTCATCGAGGTGACCAAATGATCTCGCTCGAGGGGAAAGTCGCGCTCGTTACGGGCGGTGCCCGCGGAATCGGCGCGGCCTACGTGCGAGCCCTACACGAGGCAGGGGCACGTGTCGTGCTCACCGACGTGCTCACGAGCGAAGGGGAGGCGCTCGCAGCCGAACTCGGCGAGCGCACCAGGTTCTTGGAGCTCGACGTTCGTGATGAGCGGCAGTGGTCAGCCGTTGTGGAAGAGACCGTCGCCACGTTCGGCTCCGTCGACGTGCTCGTAAACAACGCGGGTATCGCGAACGCTGCGCCCATCGAGCACTTCACGCTCGAAAAATGGAACGCGGTGATCGCGGTGAACCTGACCGGCGTCTTCCTCGGCTGCAGGGCGGTGGTGCCTGCGATGAAGCGGCAGGGGCGAGGGTCGATCATTAACATCTCCTCGATCGAGGGCATGCGCGGAAGCCCCGGTGTCCACGGGTACACGGCAGCGAAGTTCGGCGTGCGCGGTCTATCAGCATCGCTCGCTGTCGAGCTCGGCCCAGCGGGCATTCGCGTGAACTCGGTGCACCCGGGCTACATTGTGACGGCGATGTCAGAGCGGATTGACCCCGAGAGACTTGATATCCCGTTGCAGCGCCCAGGGGTTCCCGAGGACCTTGTCGGAACGATCGTGTTTCTCGCGAGCGACGCGTCGTCGTTCACGAGCGGCGCGGAGTTCGTGGTGGACGGCGGCATGATCGCTGGGGTCCCGCACCGGTAACGCCGTCTCTGCTACGCTCGCTGCAGACTTTCACGATGAAGACAGCAGGGAACATGAGTAGCACAACGCAGCCCGCAGAGACAGCTGCCCCGGCCAGAGCAGAGTGGACGGGGCAGCTTGGGTTTATCATCTCGGCGATCGGCTCCGCCGTCGGCCTTGGCAATATCTGGCGATTCCCCGGGGTCGCGTACGAGAACGGCGGCGGCGCCTTTCTCATCCCATACATCGTCGCGCTGCTAACCGCCGGGATTCCGATCCTGTTCCTCGACTACGCGATTGGGCACCGCTTCCGCGGCTCCGCTCCACTCGCGCTGCGCCGCCTCGCCGGGAAGCTCGGCGAGGGCATCGGGTGGTTCCAGGTGATGATCTGCGTGTTCATCGCGATCTACTACACCGCCGTGCTCGCGTGGGCGTCGAGCTACTTCGTGTTCTCGTTTGATCTGCGCTGGGGCGACGACGCGGCTGGCTACTTCACCGGCGACTACCTGCAGACCGCTGAAGCGCCGTTCACGATGCAGTTCGTGCCGAGCGTGCTCATCCCGCTCGTACTCATGTGGATCGTCGCGCTCGTCGTGCTCGGTGCCGGCGTCGTGCGCGGCGTGCAGCGTCTGAACATGATCGCGATCCCGCTGCTCGTCGTTGGGTTCCTCATTCTCGTGGTGCGCGCACTGTTCCTCCCCGGCGCTGCCGAAGGCCTGAACGCGCTCTTCACCCCCGACTTCGCCGCTTTGCTTGACCCCTCGGTGTGGGTGGCGGCGTACAGCCAGATCTTCTTCTCGCTCTCCGTCGCGTTCGGCATCATGATGACCTATGCCTCGTACCGGCGCAGGCGCTCGAACATGACGACGCCAGGCCTCGTCGTCGCGTTCGGCAACTCGTCGTTCGAGATCCTCGCCGGCATCGGCGTGTTCGCGACCCTCGGGTTCTTCGCGCACCAGCAGGGAGTGGCGGTCGCCGACCTCGAGGGGCTGAAGGGGGTCGGGCTCGCGTTCATGACGTTCCCGGCCATCGCCGCGCAGATGCCGGGCGGCGAGATCTTCGGTGCCCTGTTCTTCGGCGCGCTCACGCTCGCAGGGCTCACGTCGATGATCTCCATCATGGAGGTCATTCTCGCCGCGGTCATGGACAAGTTCGGGCTGAGCCGCCGGGGCGCTGTTTACGGGATCGGTGGCGTCCTCGCAGTCATCTCGCTCGCACTCTTCGGCACCACGTCGGGGCTCACCGCCCTCGACACCATCGACAACTGGGCGAACAACATCGGCATCGTTGCCTCGGCTGTCGTGATGACCATCACCGTGCTTTGGATCAGGCGGGCAGGGACCGAGCTGAGCGGCCACCTGAGCGCGCTCTCGACGTTCAAGGTTGGCCGTGCGTGGTTGTTCTTCGTGTCGGCGCTCGGCCCGGTCGTACTCGGCTACATGCTCGTGACGACGATCATCGGGCTTGTCCAAGAGCCCTACTCGGGCTACGACACCGGATACCTCGCGATCGTCGGCTGGGGGTCGATCCTCGTGATGATCGCCGGCTCCATCGTGCTGACGATGAGCCCGTGGCGCTACGACCCGAACCAATTCACGCCGTGGCCGCCGGTCTCGAAGGCTCCGGCGCAGACGAATGGAGCCGACCGATGACCCCCATTGCAATCACGTTCCTCGTGCTCGCGCTGACCATTATCTGGGGTGGGCTCATCGGGAGCACCGTGTTTCTTGCGAAACGCCCGGAGGTCACCGCGTACCCCGCGGGAGGCGAGGACGTCGCGGGTGAGCGTATCGAGGGGTAGCGCAGCTCTCGGCTACAGCAGGTTCACGAGCGCGATGTAGGTCGCCGTTCCCGCTGCGATGCTCAGCAGCACGCGTCGTCCGCAGAACAGGTGCACCGCGACGGTCACTGCGGTCGCGGTGAGCACCATCCACCACTGATCTGCGCGCGCGACGATCTCGTCGCGCAGCACGACGACGGCGAGGATCAGCAGGATCCCGGCAGGCATCCACTCGCCGAGCGAGCGGACGAACTTCGATTTGCGGAGCGGCTTGAGCATCGCGAACGGGAGCGCGCGGAGCCCGAACGTGATGATGCCGCCGATCGCGATTGCCGCGATGAGGTACCAGGTCATTCTGTCGCCCCCTCCGCCTGGGCGCCGCCGGTCTCGCCGCGGCCCCGACGTGCGTTGAGCGCGTACCTAACGGCGAGGAGGGCCGCGAAGAGTACGAGCGCCGCGAGCATGGTGTTCCCGGGGAACGCGGCGATGGCGACGGCAACCGCGAGGGCCGCGAGCAGCGCCGAGGGCACCTGCCTGCGCGACCTCACGGCGTCGACGGTCATCACGGTAAAGGTCGCCGCGAGCGCGAACTCGAAGCCCTCGATGGGGGCTGGGAGCGCACGCGCGATCGCGAGCCCGATGAGCCCGCCGACCACCCAGTACAGCTGCATCATGACCTGGCCCGTGAGGATGCGGGCGCTCGTGAGCTGCTTCGCGGGCATCAGCACGTACGTGGCGTAGGCCTCATCGATCAGCGCGTACACGGAATACGCGCGGGGGAGCCCCGGGCGGACTCTCGACAGGGGGAACGACAGCGAATAGAAGACGTGCCGGAAGTTCACTGCGAAGACCGTGACCGCGATCGTGAGGAGCGGTGCCCCGGCAGCCAGCATGCTCACGAGCAAGAGCTCAACCGAGCCGGCGAAGATCACGATCGAGAGCGCGGGGGCGACCCAGAGCGGCAGACCCGCTTGGACGACGAGGATGCCGAGTGCGACGCCCAGCGGGAAGATTCCGATTCCGACGCCGAGGGAATCGCGGGCGCCGTGGGCGATTTGGGTGCGCAAGGGGCCCTTCTCTGGGGTCTGCGCGGCTGATGACATGATTCCTATTCTCTCGCAGGTTGAGTAGCTTCCCGGTGCGGTGCGCGTCGGCATACCGTATGTGATCTGCAATGTGTAGGCCCGTGGGGCGCGGAACCGGCATTTCTTTCGCAGATCCCATGGATTGTGCGCGAAGGGAGAGGGCTTGGCGGAGCTGGCAGGGCTAGGGCAGGGACCGGGCAGGGGCCGGGCAGGGCCGGGGCAGGGCAGGGTCGGGCAGGGGGATAGCAAAGGGGCGCGCCCAGACCGAAGCCTGAGCGCGCCCACGGCGACCGTGCGCCAGAGCTAGTTCACCGGGCCGGTGTACTTCTCGCCCGGGCCCTTGCCGATGGCGTCAGGGATCGGCGACGCCTCACGGAACGCGAGCTGCACCGAGCGGAGACCGTCGCGCAGGCTGCGGGCGTGCATGTCGCTCACCTCGGGTGCGCCGGCGGTGATGAGGCCCGCGAGGGCGTTGATGAGCTTGCGCGCCTCGTCGAGGTCGATCTGGTTCTCGGGGTCGTCGGCGAGGCCGACCTTGACCGCGGCGGCGCTGAGCAGGTGCACTGCGGCCGTCGTAATCACCTCAACCGCGGCCACATCAGCGATGTCGCGAACGGCCTGGGCTGCCTCATCGCCCTCCGGATACACCGCGTCATGGTTGGTCGTCTGTGCTGCCTCGTCGGCGTTCTGCTCGCTCATATAAGCGCCCCTGTCTATATCTTCGCTCAGTGTGCTAAGCTTCTTGAGGTTATCGGCAAACTTGCCGGTGCTACGGAAGAGGAGATTCTCCCACCCGAAACCTCTATAAGGTTACCGGGTAGTTGGCACTCCGCCGCATTTCATGCGGCAGCTAAAGGGTGTGGGTACGCGTGCGTTCCCGATCTCGTTTCCGTGAGCCTCGACACCGTCGAGCAGACTTAACACATTGAGATCAGAGGAGCAGGCGATCAGCGATCCCCGTACGAATGACCGAATTCGCGTTTCCGAGGTGCGACTGGTAGGACCCAGTGGCGAGCAGGTCGGAGTCGTGCCGATCGATACTGCACTGCGCCTTGCTGCAGAGGCGGATCTCGATCTCGTTGAGGTTGCGCCGAACTCGAAGCCTCCCGTTGCCAAGATCATGGACTTTGGCAAGTTCAAGTACGAGGCAGCTCAGAAGGCCAAGGAAGCGCGCCGCAACCAGGCGAACACCGTCCTCAAAGAGGTTCGCTTCCGCCTGAAGATTGACAAGCACGACTACGAGACCAAGGTCAAGCGTGCTGTCGGCTTCCTCGAGCAGGGCGACAAGGTCAAGGCAATGATCCTGTTCCGTGGCCGCGAGCAGTCGCGCCCCGAGCAGGGTGTGCGCCTCCTGCAGCAGTTCGCCGAGCACATTGCCGAGTACGGCACTGTCGAGTCGAACCCCCGGATTGATGGCCGCAACATGGTGATGGTCATCGCTCCGCTCAAGAACAAGTCCGAGGCGAAGGCTGAGCAGAACGCTCGCCGCGCTGAGGAGAAGGCGTCGCGTCGCGCTGAGAAGCCCGCCGCAGAATCCGCCGCTAAGGCAGCGGAACCCGCCGCCGAATAAGACCCGTGGCTGCGAAGCGGACAGGATCCGCTGAGCGCCCATGACGCAGCCGCTTCGGCGGTGCACCACAACAAGGAGAAAACCGATGCCAAAGCAGAAGACCCACTCGGGGGCTAAGAAGCGCTTCAAGGTAACCGGCTCCGGCAAGCTGATGAAGCAGCAGGCCGGCATGCGCCACAACCTTGAGGTTAAGTCCTCGCGTCGCAAGCGCCGCCTGAACGCTGAGCAGGTGCTGTCCAAGGGTGACGCCAAGCAGGCGATGAAGCTCCTCGGTCACTAAAGCCGGCCCACAACTTATCTCGTTAAGGAAGAACTGAAATGGCAAGAGTCAAGCGGGCCGTCAATGCCCACAAGAAGCGTCGCGTAATTCTCGAGCGCGCCGAGGGCTACCGCGGACAGCGTTCGCGCCTGTACCGTAAGGCCAAGGAGCAGGTTACCCACTCGCTCGTTTACGCGTACAACGACCGTCGCAAGAGGAAGGGTGACTTCCGTCGCCTGTGGATCCAGCGCATCAACGCTGGTGCACGCGCGAACGGCCTCACCTACAACCGCTTCATCCAGGGCCTCGCGCTTGCTGGTGTCGAGGTTGACCGCCGCATGCTTTCGGAGCTCGCGACCAACGAGCCCGCAGCATTCGCGACGCTCGTCGAGGTTGCCAAGAAGGCTCTCCCCGAAGACACTTCGGCTCCCAAGGTTGCTGCCTAAGTAGCCCAAGCGAACACCCCGTCCCGCACCCGCGGGGCGGGGTTTTTGCGTCTCCGGGTAGTCTTGTGTGGTGACTGAACTCATTGAGAACCCCAAGGCCCCACGCGTAAAGCGGGTCGCAGCGCTTGCTCGGAAGAAGGAGCGCAATGAGACCGGCCGCTTCCTCGTCGAGGGCCCGCAGGCCGTCAGGGAGTTGCTGACCTACAGGCCGGCGCTCGCCGAGGTGGTCTACGCGACGACCGGCACCGAGGCGTGGCAGCTCGAGCTCGATCGCCTCGCTTCTGATGCTGGGGTCGAGATTGAGCGCGCGACGCCGCAGGTTATCCAGGCAATGGCAGAGACCGTGCAGCCGCAGGGCGTGATCGCGGTCGCGCGTATTCCCGACGCGACGCTCGCGGACGCGCTCGCGGGCGCAAAGCTGGTCGCCGTCATGCACGAGGTTCGGGATCCCGGTAACGCCGGCGCCGTGCTCCGCGCAGCGGATGCTGCGGGTGCTGACGCTGTCGTCTTCTCGGGGGAGTCGATCGATCCGTGGCACCCGAAGGTGGTGCGCTCGACGACCGGGTCGCTGTTCCATCTTCCGGTCGTGACCGAGAGCTCGCTCGAGGCCGTCGTCGCCGCCGCGCGCGAAGCCGGGCTCGAGACGATCGCAGCGGATGTCCGTGGAGACGAGATCACCGATGTCCGGGCGCAGCTGCGCGGCGGCATCGCGTGGGTCTTCGGGAACGAGGCGCGTGGGCTTGGTGAAGCTGAGCGCGACGTGATTGGCCGCTCCATCCGGCTGCCCATTTACGGCGCTGCTGAGTCGCTCAACCTCGCGACCGCAGCGAGCGTGCTGCTGTACGAGACCGCGTTCTCGCAGCGGGCCTAGCAGCCGAGTCGCCGAGCGCTACCTCGGCGGCCCCTAGCGGGCGAGCGGCCCCTCGCCAGCGTCGCTGCGCGCGCCGGAGCGCCTTGCCCAGTGCACGAGGGGCTGCAGAATCGTGATGAGCTCGCTACCCGACGGCGTAAGGCCGTAGCGGATCTGCACGGGTGTGCTCGGCACGACCGTGCGGGTCACGAGCCCCTGGGCTTCGAGCTCGCGTAGGCGCGCGGCGAGCAGCCGATCGGAAATGCCGTCGATGCTCGCATGGATTTCGGAGAAGCGCTCGGCGCCGCGGGCGAGCGAAAGCAAGATCGCGGCAGTCCATTTTCTGCCGGCGAGTTCGGCTGCCTCGCGGAAGAGGCGGCACTCGTCGTCGTCGATCGCGTGGAGCTGCGGGGCGCTGTGTGGTGCTGAGGCTGCCTTCATGCTTACCAATAGTAAGTGACTAACCTGCGAGTTGTCCGTGCCGCCCCGACGCT
Organism: Leucobacter sp.; assembly: GCA_052094845.1. Lineage (GTDB taxonomy): Bacteria > Actinomycetota > Actinomycetes > Actinomycetales > Microbacteriaceae > Leucobacter. Next base: position 292,663 of record JBQDKK010000001.1, read on the forward strand.
TCAAAGTGGAGGTATATCACCACACATTGGAGGGGAGCGGCATGCAGCTCGGTGTCTACAGTTTCGGAAATCAAGCAACGGATCTCGCCACGGGAGGGTTCGTGAGCACCGCGCAGGCGCAGCGCGACCTGCTCGAAGCGATCGTGCTCGCCGACCAGGTTGGGCTCGAGTTCTTCGGCATCGGGGAGCACCACACGCAAGAGATGCCGGCCTCGGCAGCCTCTGTGATCCTCGGGGCGGCGGCGAGTCAGACCAAGCGGATCCGGCTCGCGAGCGCGGTGACGGTGCTGAGCACCGACGACCCCGTGCGTATCTTCCAGCAGTTCGCGACCCTCGACGCGCTCTCGAACGGCCGCGCCGAGATCACCGCGGGTCGCGGCTCTTCGGTCGAGTCGTACCCGCTGTTTGGCTACCGACTCGAGGACTACGACAGGCTCTACGCCGAGAAGCTCGAGCTTCTGCTCAAGGTGAATGAGCAGGCGACGGTGACCTGGAGCGGTTCGGTGCGAGCCGCGCTTGATGAGCAACTCGTGGTGCCGCGCCCGGACCGGGGCTCGCTGCCGATCTGGCTCGGCACGGGCGGCAGCCCGAACTCAACCGTCCGGGCCGGGCAGCTCCAACTGCCGGTCTCGTACGGGATCATCGGGGGAGACCCGGTGCGGTTCAAGGCGCTCGCAGACCTCTACCGCAGGGCGTGGGCCGCGGGCCCGGAGACGACGAGGCACCCCCTCATCTCGGTCGGCAACCCTGGCTTTATCGGCGAGACCGACCGCGAGGCACGCGACACCTTCTGGCCGACCTGGTACCGCGGCATGGCCGACATTGGCCGCCGCCGCGGGTTTGCGCCACCGATCCGCGAACACTTCGACATTGAAGCCGAGGGCGGCGCGCTCTTCGTTGGCGAGCCCGAGCAAATCGCGAACCGCATCATCAGGCTCCACCACGCGATGGGGCACTCACGCCAGTTCTTGCAGATGGACTTCCTCGGACTGCCGCAGCGCGACCTGCTGCGCTCTATCGAGCTCCTTGGCACGAAGGTGAAGCCCCTTGTCGATGCCGAGCTCGGCCCCGAACCGGAGGTTGTACCGAACCCGCTCGATGGCGGCCCCACTCCCGTACAGACGGGAACCGCATCATGACCCGGGTCGCGGTGCTCGGCGCCGGCAAGGTGGGAACGGCTATCGCGAGGGCGGCGCTCGCAGCGGGCCACGAGGTGACCGTCGCGGGCTCCGGTGAACCGGATCCCGTGCGGTTTATCACCGAGATCATGGCGCCCGGCGTCGCGGTCGCCGCGGCATACGATGCTGTTGAGGGGAGCGAGATTGTCGTGCTCTCGATCCCGCTGCCGAAGCTCGCGAGCCTGGACCCCGAGATGCTTGCGGGCCGAGTGGTTGTCGACGCGATGAACCACTGGGAGCCAACTGACGGTGCGCTGCCGCCGATCTTTAACGGCCACGCGACCACGAGCGGGGCGGTGGCCGCGCACCTCGCCGGTGCGCGGGTCGTGAAGGCGCTGAACCACATTGGCTACCACGAGATGGAGGCCGACGCCCGCGGGCTCGGCGCAACTGACCGCCGCGGCCTTGCCGCGGTATCCGACGACGCGGCGGCTGCCCGGGTGGTCGCCGAGTTCGTCTCGAGCCTCGGTTTCGACACGCTTGCGGCCGGGCCGCTTGCGCGAAGCGCCGCCCTCGAACCGGGCTCCGAGCTCTTCGCGGGCAGCTTCCCGGCCGCAGACGTCGCGCGGCTGCTTGGGGAGGCGGGCGCGCAGGTCTACGCGCCCGCCTCGCGCCGCGTCTTCTAGCGTGCGCCTCGGCGCGGCCCGTGCGCTAATGCGGGCCGCGCCTCTCGTCTGGTTACGCTCGCGCGCCGCTCGGCTCGCGGTTCGCTGAGCCGGGTGAGAGGTAGCGCTCGAGCGAATCGTCGAGCTCCTCGATCCACGGCGTGTGGTGCTTCGTCGCGATCGTGCCCGTCATCACTGAGCGGTAGCAGTAGTCGCGATACCCCATGATGTCCTGCCGCTTGTGGTTCTTCCAATCGACGAAAATGTTCGCGACTTCGTCGATGTCGAACGTGGGGTAGTCGGTCTCGCTCATGAGGTCGCGCACGTAGTCGGCCTGGAACCTGATCTGGTCGGCGCCGTTCGTCGGCGTCGAACGGTAGCGCTGCTGCCACGCGGTCATCGACTGCTCGCGCTCGGACTTGCTCGGCATCTCGGCGGTGCCGAGGATGAGGTCGCGCACGTACCAGGCCTGCGTGTCGAACATGTTGAAGGTGAACCACTGGTCTTGCGCGCCGACGTAGAAGAGCGCCGGGTTGTCGTGCCAAACGACGCCGCGGTAGAGCTGCTCTGGGTAGAGGTCGTTCGCGCCCGAGACCGCAAACTCGCGCGGCAGGAACGGGTACTTGTGCATGTATCCCGTGCAGAAGATGAGCGCATCGACGTCTTTTGACGTGCCGTCGGCGAAGAAGGCGGTACTGCCCTCGAACCGCTGAAGCCCGTGGCGCTCTTCAAAGCGCTCGGGCCACTCGTACCCCATCGGGGCGGTGCGATAGCTCGCGGTCACTGACTTCGCGCCCATCTTGTAGGCCTGGCTGCCGATGTCTTCGGCAGAATAGCTCGAGCCCATCACGAGCACGTCTTTGCCGGCGAGCGCCTCGGCGCCCCGGAAGTCGTGCGCGTGTGTGACGAACCCGGGGAAGGTCTCGATGCCGTCGACCGAGGGCGTGAAGGGGAACGAGAAGTGCCCGCTTGCGACGATGACATGGTCAAAGGTCTCGGTTGTCGTCTCGCCCGTCGGCAGGTGCTCGCTCGTCACTGAGAACTGCTGAGTCGCGTCGTCGAACGTGACGAGGCGCACGACCGTCGTGAACCTGATGTGCCTCCGCACGTCGCTCTTCTCAAGTCGCCCCGCGATGTAGTCCCACAGCACCTCGCGCGGCGGGTACGACGAGATGGGCCGGCCGAAGTGCTCGTCGAACGAGTAGTCCGCGAACTCAAGGCCCTCCTTTGGGCCGTTCGACCAGAGATTGCGGTACATGCTCGAATGCACGGGCTCACCGTACTCGTCGAGTCCCGTCCGCCAGGTGTAATTCCACTGGCCGCCCCAGTCGGCCTGCTTCTCGAAACAGACAAGCTCGGGGACGTCGTGCCCCTGCCGCTCGGCCGATTCGAAGGCGCGAAGCTGAGCCATGCCGCTCGGGCCCGCGCCGATGATTGCTACTCGTTTATTACCACTCACTTAACTACACTTCCTCACTCTGTTGTTGCTCCTAGCCGGTCGCGCGGGGAACGGGGCAACGAGGGAGTCGCGTGCGAGTGTGATCGCTGGCAGACACGTCGGTCGACCGCTGAGATTCCCAGCGCGGCAGGGAAAAGTGACTTCTCAACCATCCGTCGGCTAGCAACCTTCACACCATAGCAGTACTCCCGAAATGCTGTTGAGTTTGTGGCCGCGTGGGCAGCCCAGATGCGAGGCGAGAGCAGGCGACACGCGAGGGGCCCTGCCCCGGCTGGTTTGCCGGGGCAGGGCCCCTCATTCGGAGAGTGTCGCTCGAGGCGGTTAGGCAGTGAGGCCGGCCCCGAGCGTCTCACCACTGCGGAATCCGGGCAGGATCGCGAACACCGCGGAACCCGTGTGCGTCACCCACTCGTTGAGCAGGTCGGCCTCGTCGAGCCGCTGCTGGATCGGCACGAACTGCGTAAGCGGGTTTCGCTGGAAGCAGCCGAACAGCAGCCCGGCCTCCTCGCCAGTGTCGTAGTTCACCGCGCGGCGCACGATGCGCTCGTTCGGGTCGCTCGACGTAGCGCGCCTGATGTGGGCTGCGGACGAGATGACGGAGAGCCCGAGCGCGTTCTTCGCGTCGAAGTCGGCGGGCTTGTGCTCGCCGCCCTTCGGGTCCGAGAGCGCCGCGCCATCGGAGAGCGTCCGGCCGATCGTCTGCTCGCGGCCCGGGCGGTCGACGCGATCCCACGTGTCGAGCTCCATCCGGATTCGCCGCAGCACGAACGCCGACCCGCCAGCCAGCCACGGTTGCCCGTCGGCCTTGTCGACCCAGATGAGCGGGTCGAAATCGGGTTCGGCAGGCTTCGGGTTCACGGTGCCGTCGACCTGACCCATGAGGTTTCGCATGGTCGCGCCCTGCGCCTCAGAGCCGCGCGCCTGCCTGAACCCCTGCTGCACCCACGCCAACTCGCCGAAACGGTCGATGTCGCGGTGCAGCATGCGCGCGGCGTGCGCGACGGGCAGCGGGTCGTCGGCCTGCAGCGTGAGCAGCAGGTCTCCGCCATCGAACCCGCCCCCGAGCTGGTCGAGCGTGAACGTGGGGAGCGGCGCGAGCCACTCCGGGCGCTTCTTCGGGTCGACGCGGTCGACAAGCGCGGGCCCGACGCCCACCGTGATGGTGAGACGCGAGGGGCGCTCGGCGAGCTCAGGTTCGGGGTCAGCGAGCGGTGCCACCCCCGCCGTGAGGGCTTCGATATCGCCGGTCAGGATCCGGAACATGCGCGCGATCGCGCTCCGGTCGGTCTCGGCCCGCAGCGTGTACGCGATGTGGCGAACGTGGGTCGCCGGAACCGTCGTAATCCCGGCCTGGTGGTCGCCGTGGCAGGGGAGCGCCTCGCCACCGAACCCGGGCCCGTCGGCCGCGTCATTGAGCGCGGGGGTCGTATCGGGATCGAAGCCGGGTTCGTTCGCCCTGTCGCGCTCGGCGAGCGCGTACCCGCCGGCGACGCCACCGGCGCCGCCCAGGAGCGCGCCAATGCCGGCGCCGACCGCGCCCCCCGTGAGGAGGGCGCGGCGGCTCAGGCGGCGTGCCTGCTGATCCAGCTCGAGTGGCTGATTGTTACTCATGATCCATCGCGCTGGCGTCACCCGACATGTCCATGTCGCCGTGATCCATGTCCTCGTAGCTCTCGTTCGCGCCCGAGGTGTCCTTCACGAGCGCGACGATCTCGAGCGTCGTCCCGTCGTTGAAGGTGAGCTCGACGGTGACGTCGTCGCCGGGGGAGAGCGGCTGCGCGATCTCCATGAGCATGATGTGATTCGCGCCGGGCTCGAGCACGAGCGACCCGCCAGCGGGAATCGTGACGTCGCCCTCGATCTTGCGCATCTTGCCGTCGACGACCTCGTGCAGCTCGGTGACTCCCGCCACGTCGCTCTTCAGCCCGGTGATCACGAGATCCTTCTCGCCGTGATTTTCGATCGTGCCGAAGACGCCGCTCATCGCCTCGCCCGGCTTCGCGTCGGCCGCGGTGGCCTTCACCCAGGTATCTTTCGCTGTGACAACGGCACCGTTCGCCTCGGCTGAGGCGTCGGTTGTCGGCGCCGGTGCATCGCTCGACGGGGCGCAACCGGTGAGCGCGAACGCGAAAGCCGCCGCGGCGGAGGCGAGGCCTACCGCCGCACGACGCGAACGCTGGGTGCGGTGTGTGGTGAACATGAATTACTCCTCGTTTTCGCGGGGGCCCGTGCCCTCCGCGGATGCTGCGCTCTTGCGCATGCGAACAATCATTGGAATCGCGATCGCGACGGCCACGACGGCCGCGCCTCCGATCGCCAGGGGAAGCGTGAGGGACTGAGCGCCCTCCGCGCCTTCCGAACCCGCATCAGCATCGCCCTCGGGCTTGCTGGCGTCTTCGGTCTCCGCTTCTCCTGTGTAGGGGCGAACCTCGCCCGCAGCGCCATTCTCAATGTCGAACATGAAGCCGCCCTCGATCGGGTGGCCGTCGCTCGACACGACCCGCCATGCCGACGTGTAGGTGCCGTCGGCGAGGGGCGTTGCGAATGGTTGGACGACATCTCGTCCGCTGAAGGTCGGCTGGCCGCCGGTTGCGTCGCCGCCATCCGGCGCGGTCACATGAATCTCTGCGCCCACGTCGAGCACGTTGTCGCTGAAGGTGAGCCGCAGGCTCGAGGGGTCCCCGGCCTCCGACGACTCAACGGCGACGTCGATGAGCTGATCGTGCGCGTTGGCCGGAGCCGCGGGCGACGCGAACGCCGCGAACCCGAGCGCGACAAACGCAGCGGTCATGAGCGTCGCGAGCGTGCGACGCTTCGGGGCCGCTCCCTGTGTGTGGGTATGCGAAGGCATAGCTGGTCCTGTTTCTTCCCGGGACAGTCGGGACATCGATCTGATTCGTGTTAGGGATGGGGCAACGCGTGCGACATCGGAGGGCCGCGCAGCGACCACGAAGAGCTGTCACGGACCTGATCGTTCAGAACGGGTGCCTCGCGGCGCACGGGCTGAGCCGGGCGCCGCTCGAACGCGGCAACGTTGAACGGCTGCGGGAGCGCCCTGCGAATTGACTGGCCGAGCGCGACGATGGCGCGCTCGCCGCGGGCGATGAGCGCCGTCGACAGCACCGCGGCGACCGCGTGGAGCGCCCACATGAGTGTGTCGGCTGACCCAGCCTCAACGACCGTGGGTACGAATCGCTCGAGTGAGGCGAGGTGGGCGGCGTGCGAGCCCTTGGGGAACGCCATGTCGGCGCCGAACGAGGCCGAGACACCGATCCCTGCGAACGCCCAGTGGTAGAGGAACTGGCTGGCGCCGACCGCGAGGCCAACGCGCCAGACCGACCCGATGCGGCCCGCGAGTGCGACGCAGAACGGGAGCGCGATGATCGCCGTCGCGAACACGGCAAAGGCAGAAACCTCGCCGCCCGCGAGCGAGTGCGACGCAGCCGCAAGGACGGTCGCGAGCGCAGCACCGATCGAGCCGCGCGCGGTGCGTGCCGCGCGGCTCAGGGGCTGCTGTCGCCGGGCCATGCTGCAAGCTTAACCTGCCCCACCGCAGCGGAAGCTCAGCGCGGGCTCTGGGCTCGGGTATCGTTCACCGATCCACGGTAGGATGAATCCTCGTGTCAGACAACACCACGAACCCCAACCCGATTTCGCAGGAAGCGGTCGATGCCGCTGTAGCTGAAGCTCTTGCCGCCTTTAGCGCGGCCGAGTCAGTCGCAGCGCTCAAGGCCGCGCGGACCGAGCACGTTGGCGACGACTCCGCCATCGCGAAGCTCAACGCGCTGATGCGCGAGGTTCCGAAAGACGAGAAGGCAGCGACCGGCAAGCTCATGGGAGCTGCCCGTGGTCGGCTTGAGGGCGCGTTTAAGGGCCGCGAGGCCGAGCTCGCGGAGGCCGAGGCCGCCGCGCGGCTCGTCGCGGAGACCGTCGACGTGACTGAGGCGCCCGTGCGTCGTCGCGCCGGATCACGGCACCCGCTTGAACAGCTCAAGGACGAGGCGAGCGACATCTTCATCGGCATGGGCTGGGAGGTCGCAGAGGGCCCCGAGGTCGAGCACGAGTGGTTCAACTTCGACGCGCTCGGGTTTGATCCCGACCACCCCGCGCGCACGCTGATGGACACGTTCTTCGTCGAGCCCGCCGACAGGCACCTGCTGCTGCGCACCCACACGTCGCCGGTGCAGGTGCGCTCGCTGCTTGAGCGCGAGCTGCCCGTCTATGTCGTCGCACCCGGTCGCACCTTCCGCACCGACGAGCTCGACGCAACGCACACCCCCGTCTTCAATCAGATCGAGGGCATCGCGATCGACAAGGGCCTCACGATGGCCCACCTGCGCGGCACCCTTGAGCACTTCGCGCGCCAGATGTTCGGTGCCGAGGCGAAGATTCGCCTGCGCCCGAACTTCTTCCCCTTCACCGAGCCCTCCGCCGAGATGGACGTGTGGCAGCCGAACGCAAAGGGCGGCGCCCGGTGGGTCGAGTGGGGCGGCTGCGGCATGGTCGACTCGAACGTGCTGCTCGCCGCGGGCATCGACCCCGAGGAGTACCAGGGCTTTGCCTTCGGTATGGGCATCGAGCGCACGCTCCAGTTCCGCAATGACCTCAACGACATGCGCGACATGGTTGAGGGCGATATTCGTTTCAACGCACAGTTCGGAGGCCTCGTCTAATGCGGATCCCACTCAGCTGGCTCGGCGAATTCGTTTCGCTCGCCGCAGACACCACCCCTGAAGAGGCGCACGCGCAGCTCGTGAGCGTCGGCTTCGAAGAGGAGACGGTGCGACGCTTTGACGTCTCCGGCCCCGTGGTCGTCGGCGAGGTGCTCTCGGCCGAGCCCGAGCCGCAGTCCAACGGCAAGACCATCAACTGGTGCCAGGTGCGCGTCGCGCCCGAAGGGCAGCGCGCCGCCGACGGCGGCGAGGACGTGCGTGGCATCGTCTGCGGCGCCCACAACTTCGGCCCCGGCGACAAGGTCGTCGTGACGCTGCCCGGCGCCGTGCTGCCCGGCGACTTCAAGATTGCCGCCCGCAAGACTTACGGCCACGTCTCCGACGGCATGATCGCCTCCGCGCGTGAGCTCACGCTCGGCGACGACCACGAGGGCATCATCGTGCTCTCGCGCCTCGGGCTCGACCCCGAGGTCGGCGCGAACGCGCTCGCGCTGCTCGGGCTCGACGACACCGCGGTTGAGATCAATGTCACACCCGATCGGGGGTACGCCTTCTCGCTTCGCGGCGTCGCCCGCGAGTACTCGCACGCGAGCGGTGCGGTGTTCACCGACCCCGCGATCCGCGACATCACGCCCGCGAGCGGCTTCGACGTCACGATCGCTGACGAGGCGCCCATCCGCGGCCGCGTCGGCGCGACGGGCTTCGTGACCCGCGTCGTGCGCGGCATCGACCCGACCAAGCCGACCCCGGCATGGATGGTCGCGCGCCTCCAGCTCGCCGGGATCCGCTCGCTGTCGCTTCCCGTCGACATCTCGAACTACGTCATGCTCGAGCTCGGCAACCCGCTCCACTCGTACGACCTCGCGAAGCTTAACGGCGGTATCACCGTGCGCCGCGCGCGCGACGGCGAGACGCTCGAGACGCTCGACGGTCAGGTGCGCAAGCTCCACGTCGAGGACCTGCTCATCACCGACGACTCGGGCCCGATCGGCCTCGCCGGCGTCATGGGCGGCGAATCGACCAAGGTTGACGACTCGACGACCGACGTGCTCATCGAAGCGGCAACGTTCGACAACGTGACGATCGCCCGCAGCCAGCGTCGCCACAAGCTTCCGAGCGAGGCTTCGAAGCGCTTCGAGCGCGGCGTCGACCCGCTCGTCGCGCAGGCCGCAGCTCAGCGCATGGTCGACCTGCTCGTCGAGCTCGCCGGGGGCACCGCCGACTCGCTCGGCACCGACCTCGTCGCGCCGTGGGAGCCGACCGAGGTGCTGCTGCCGATCGCCCGGGTGAATGGCCTGCTCGGCACCGACTACAGCGACGACGAGGTGCGCAGCGCGCTCACGATGATCGGCTGCGAGGTTGTCGAGGCTGACGCCGCGACGCTCAGGGTCTCCGCGCCGAGCTGGCGCTCGGACCTCACCCGAGCCGCAGACCTGATCGAAGAGGTCGCCCGCATCGTCGGCTACGACCGCATCCCGTCTGAGCTGCCCGTCGCGCCTGCCGGCCGGGGCCTCACCCGCTCGCAGCGGCTTCGCCGCCGCGCCGCAAACGTCGTCACCGCAGCGGGCTTCGACGAGGTGCAGAGCTACCCGTTCGTGTCGCGCACGCAGCTCGACAACTTCGGCGCGGGCCCCGAGCCTGCGGGGGAGCACTCGGCCACTGTCGACGCGATCCGGCTCGCGAATGCGCTCGACGGCGAGACGCCGTTCATGCGCCGCTCGCTGCTCGCTGGCCTCGTCACCGCTGCCCAGCGCAACGTGTCGCGCGGGCTCACCGACCTCGCACTCGTGGAGTTCGGTCGCGTGTTCGACCCCGCGACCCCCGCGGGCGAGCTCGGCACCGCCGAGGTACCGCCGCTCGCGCAGCGCCCGACCGATGCGCGGCTCGCTGAACTCAACGCATCGATCCCGGTGCAGCCGCACACCGCCGCCGCTCTGCTGCTCGGCGACGCCGTAGAGAAGCAGCCGGGCGAGGCCGGTCGCGAGTACGACTGGGCCGACGCCATCGATGCGGCGCGCATCACCGCGGGCGCCGTCTCTGCGACGCTCACGGTGCGGCAGGGCGCGCACCGCGCGTTCCACCCCGGCCGCACGGCCGAGCTCGTCGTCGCTGGCGAGGTCGTGGGCGTTGCTGGCGAACTCTTGCCCGAGCTCGTCGCTGAGTACCACCTGCCCGGCCGGGTCGCCGCGTTTGAGCTCAACCTCGAGCGCGTCATGGAACTCGCGCCGCGCGAGCCCGCGACGAAGAACCTGTCGGGCTACCCGGCCGCGACGCAGGATCTCACGCTCGTCGTGCCCGTCGAGGTACCCGCTGGCGACGTGCTCGCGACCGTGGTGTCGGGCGCGGGCGACCTGCTGGAACACGCTCACATCGTTGCCGACTACCGCGGGCAGGGCATCGAGGAGGGTCAGCGCGCGCTGACGTTCGCGCTGCGCTTCCGCGCGGGGAATCGCACGCTCAAGGCCGAGGAGGCGAGCGAGGCGAAGCTTGCCGGCGTCGCCGCAGCCGAGCAAGCCTTCGGGGCGAAGCTGCGCGACTAACGAACGCAGCACCGACCGATCTGTCGGTGCACTTCCTGCGGCGGGGGGGGGCGGGGCCCACCACCCCCCCCCCCCCCCCCACGCGTTGGGGGGGGGTGGGGGGCGAGGATGGGGACGGCGCCGCGGGGGGTTGTTTGACAACGGCCC
>JBQDKK010000001.1:303274-611410 GCA_052094845.1 Leucobacter sp.
CCCTCGGGGGGGGGCGGCGGGTCCCCCAACACCCCCCCCCCCCCCCCGGGGGGGGGGGGGGGCGGGGTGGGGGGGGGGGGGGGGGGCGCCCCCCCCCCCCCCCGCCCGCACTGCGTTTGGGAGGTGCTGCGAGACGTAGCGTGGCACGGCTGCCGGGCGTATTCTGTACCCAGGGCCGCCGCTCGCCAAGACGCACGAGGCGAACGCTCGATGCGGCTGAGGAGGGCTCATGCGCATCGCAGTAGCAGGCAGCACCGGTACAGTCGGGGCGCATGTCGTGCGCCAGGCACTCGCCGCCGGGCACGACGTCCTCGCCATCTCGAGACACCCGGGCGGGCCTCCGCCTGCCGGTGCGGTTGGCAGCGAACCGGGGGAGACCTCGCCATCTGGAGCGGCCTCGCCCGGAGCGCTCACGACGCTCGCGGCCGATCTCACCGCTGCAACCGCGCCTCGGCTCGACGGTATCGACGCCCTGATCGATGTGTCAGCGAGCGGGAAGCTCTCGGGGTCTGAAGCCTTTTTCGGCGCCGTCACTGAAAACCTGTTGCGAGCCGCGACAGCCTCGGGGGTGCGCCACTACGTCGCGCTGTCAATCGTTGGGGCCGCCCAGCACCCGTACGGGTACTACGCGGGCAAAGCACTACAAGAGCGGCTGGTGAGCGAGGGGCCGGTGCCGCGGACTGTGCTCCGCGCGACGCAGTTCTTCGAGTTCGCCGAGCAGAGCGCGATCAGCCTAGGCAAATGGAGCGCGATCGTGAAGATGCGCACCCAGCCCGTCGCCGCGGCGTCAGTCGCGCGGCGTCTTCTCGAGCTTGCGGTGGGCGAACCGCAAGGGTTCTCGCAAGACTTGGCCGGGCCCGACGAACTTTGGCTCGCAGACCTCGGCCGAATGGTGTTCGAGACGCACGGGCTCGGCCAGACTGTTATTGAGCTGCCGCTGCCTGGCCGGTTCGGCAGGGCGGTGCGCAGTGGCGCATGCCTTCCAGATGCCTCCGCAATGATCGACAGCGTGAGCTACGAAGACTGGCTCGTCGGCGGGGCCCGGTGAAAGCTCGCACTCTTGCCCGGGTCATATGATCACCTGCAGGTCCTCGGGCATTTTCTCACCCCTGAGCTTCACAGCGGCTCGGGCCCGGTGCCACCATCGAAACCGGCGTAGGCCACGGTACGCCCAGTAGTAGGCGCCGGTAACAACGAGGGTCGCCCCAAGGATGAAGAAGAACACGTTGCTCACGGCATCCATGTCGCGGAGAACGAAGATGCCATACAGCGGTATGCAGCCACCCGCAATTGCGAACAGCCCAATCAGCACCTGGACGTAGGGGTTTCTGGCGTGCAGGCGCATCGCATATTGCCAGACTGGCGGGTCGGGGAGACGGGCAGGCTGCACCTGGCCCAGGACGCGCTCGATCTCCAACACATGCACCTGATCGGTCAAGCGATCGCGGGAAATCGCTCCTTGGATAGTCACAGTGAGGCGCCCGGAGCCGTTCTCGGGGGAATCGAACGTGTACACGGAGTTCTCTTCGGTCCGTGACGGGCACAATGGCCGCATCCAATCTGCCACGGCATCAGGGACAGTGCGACCCATTTTGAACTGGTAGATCTTGACAGTCTCGCGGCTCGAAGCGCGCGGGACGGAAGGCATCCTGTCCCAAACAATCTCCACTAATGCGGGCTCCATGTCTATCGTACCTTTCTCCGTTCACGCCCGCGAGGCGGCAGCCGCCCGCGGGTATTGCCTCTGAGCAGACTCGACCCGTGGCGCGGTTACTGGCCGACGCCGCGGGTACCTTAGTGCTCTTTCCGGCTCGTTCAATCTGGTGTTGGGATGTTGAGGGCGCTTCTGATCTCAACCAAGATCCCCGCATACTTCCGATGCGACGGGGAGGGAAGAACGCGCACAAGCCTGACAGTGGCGATGCTTTCTGCAGGGAGGAAGAACACGCGCCTGCTGAGACCGCGATAGATGGCGAGCCCCTCCGGCGCGAAGCACAGGGTTTGGTTGACGACGGCGTAGTTTCTGAACGGGGTAGCGCCGAGCATCTGGATAGCTTCGTAGCCTCCCTCAGCGAGGTCTGAGTGCACGATGTACAGCGCGTCGGGGGTCTCGACTCTCGCCCGCCGGAGCCGAATGCGCCCCGGAACAGACAATGCGAGAAATACGGTCGGCACGAGTCACACGCCAATGTGAACGCCGAGGGTTCCGAACAGACAGTACCTGAGTGGGGAGCCCGGGGGCGCTTCGAGAGCCCCAACGACGACAGGGATAGCGGAGAGTACGGCAGCGCCTACTATGACGGTCCGCACGAGCCGATTCTTCCGTGCGAGGGAGTCTCGGGGTCGTATTGGGTTGGTCTGCACAGCTAACCTCCTTGGGCTTCGAGGCCGAGCTTCTCGCGGAACTCGGTGACGATGCTCTTCATATATGTCTGAGAGTAGGAGAGGAGGCACAGTTTTCCGGTGGTGAACATTGCGAGGCTGAGCCTGTGGGAGGTATCTGTATCGTCTCGAATGATGAAGCTCACGACCTCGCGTTCCGGCCCCGTCGCGAGTGAACGTCGCTCCAGGCGAATATCGTCGATCCTGTCAGCGGGAAGGAGTGCGATGCGGTGCCCTAAGCGTCGGTAGACGTGGAGCCCTGTTGCGGTGGCGCCGAAGGAGCTGAGGACGCGCTCGGGTTTTGGGAATGAGTGCGAGGCTCCCAGCGCGGCGAGTATCTCGTTGCTGTCTTCTGCGAGCCCACCCACCAGGGCTACGGGAGCGTGTGGGTCTTCCGCCAGGATGGGTTGCACACGCCGGGACCCGGCAAACCACATGAAGAACACATAGGTAACAAGGAACACGAAGACCGTGAGGCCTCCGTGGATTCTGGCGAGATGTAGTCCGAGCTGGAATCCCGGCGTCTTAATCAGGGCGATGGCGCTCAGCACGTAGACGAGCAGCGTCGTGGCGCAAACTGCGATCCACCAGTTCCGTTCCCTCTGGAGAGAACGAGGCGGGCGTTGTGCGGTGCTGTTTGGCATGGTTAGGCACCTCCGTCGGTGAGGCCGAGGGCTTCCTTGAACTCGCGGAGCATGTTCTGCTTGAACGCTCGCGAGTAGGGGATGATCAGGAGCTGCTCGTGATTGAAGATTGTGAACCCCAGACTGTGGATGTTGCCAGCCCCGTCGGCGATGAGGAAGCTCATGACTTCTCGTTCCATTCCCGCAGCGATGGTGCGTCGCTCATAGAAGACGTCTTTGATGCGATCTGTAGCAAAGAACGCGATTCGGCGGTTAAATCGCCGGTATACAACGAGTCCGGTAGCGCCGGCGCCGAAGGCGAGCACAGCGTTCTCAGGTTTTTTGTATGAGTATGTCGAGCCGAGTGCTGTGAGGACTTCGTTGCCGTCTTCTGCGATGCCGGCGATGTACACGGCCGGGATCGGAGTCGTGCCTGGAAACTCGGCTTTGATGTGTCGCACGCGGACGCTGCCTGCAAACCAAAAGGCCGAGCACATGACGAGTACTATGACAATAGTGATAAGGACCCCGAGGAGAACGGAAAACCCGTATTCAAGTCGCGAACCTTCAGGGGCTTCGAGCGCGCCGACGATGACGCGGATCGTGGAGAGCACGGCCATGCCGCCCACTGAGATCCACCAGATCCGCCTAGCCCAAGGGCGGTTGGTTGATTGGGGAGTCTCGAAGTCCTTCATGCTAAGCGGCTCGATCTTTGACGCCGAGGGTCTCGCGGAACTCAGCAAGGATGTTCTGCATGTACTTTGGGGAGTACAGAATCATGCACAGTTTTCCGGGGCTAAACATTGCGAGGCTGAGTCGGCGGGACTCGCCTGTTTCGTCGCGGATGGTGAAGGTCATGACTTCGTATTCCCGCCCCGTGGCGAGGTCGCGCCGCTCGAGACAGATGCCGTCGATTCTGTCAGCGGGGAGGAACGCGACGCGGCGGTTGTACCTCCGGTAGATGTGGAGCCCATCTGCGGTGGCGCCAAATGAGATGAGGATGCGCTCGGGTTTTCGGAAGGAGTGCGAGGCTCCGAGCTGCGTGAGTACTTCGTTGTTGTCTTCTGCGAGCCCACCAACGAGGGCAACGGGCGCGTTGGCGTCGACCGCAAGAATGTGTTGCACGCGCCGGTGCCCCGCAAACCACACGCAAAAGATCATGGTGAGGGTCAACACGAGTACAAAGAGGAACCCAAGAAATACAGACAAGAAATAGCGGAGTTCGGAATCCGCAGGCGCTTCGAGCGCTCCGATAACGACTCGAATAGTGGATAACACGGCCATACCGCCCACTGAGATTAACCAAACTCGCCTAGCCCAAGGGCGGTTGGCTGGTTGGTGGACCTCGAAGTCCTTCATGCTAAGCGACTCGGTCTGTGACGCCGAGCGTCTCACGGAACTCGGCAAGGAGGCTTTCCATGTACTTCTTGGAGTATGGGATCATGCACAGTTTGGCGGGGCTAAATATGGTGAAGCTGAGTCGGTGAGGTTTGTTTGTTTCGTCTCGAATGGTGAAACTCATGACTTCGCGGTCTGGACCTGAAGCAAGCGTGCGGCGCTCGAGACGGATGTCGTCGATTCGGTCGTGAGAGAGGAAAGCGATCCGGTGGCCGAAGCGCCGGTACACATGGAGTCCAGTTGCTGCCGCACCGAACGAGAGGAGCGCGTGGCTGGGCTTCGGAAATGAATGTGAGGCTCCGAGGTTGGTGAGGACTTCGTTGCCGTCCTCCGCGAGTCCAACAATGTGAGCTACCGGCGCGTCAGGGCTTGCCGCTAGGAGTCCCCGCAGACGTCGGTGGCCTGCATACCAGAAGAAGACCATAGTCACTGTTATAAAGACCCCAATGAGCACCCCGAGGAGCCCGAACAAGCTGTATCTAAGTTGGGAGCCCACTGGCGCGTTCATGGCGCCGGTGATCAGCCGGATAGTGGAGAGCACTGCCATTCCGCCAACGGAGACCAGCCAGATTCGTCTTTTCCACAGGGCTTGGTTCTTCTCTTCCGTGATGTTGCTATCTTTCATTTCTGTGGTCCTCTGCTAGCTGACCTGCCCCGACTACTGCCGAGACAGCGCTCACTTTGTAGTCGACGACGCCGACGACGGTCTTGTAGTTGGAAGCGAAGGCTTTGGGTATACGGGTGATCTTGCCTACCGGTGTGAGGTTCAGCGCGGCTAGAGCTACCCCGGACACGGACGAGAAGGACGTCCGATCTGCTGCAGGGTCCACTAGGGTTGGGGCAAGCTCACCGCCTCGGGGAGAGCCCCCGAGGTGGCCGGCGCGGGGCAGTATCCTTGGGTTGGCTGCAGGGGAAAGAAGCTCGCTAGCCGATGGACTCAAGATGCCCTACACAGTTTCGTCGGCCCAGTATCGTAGTTGCGGGAAAAATATACATCGATGCAGTCAGGTGAAAAAGAGGGGGTGAATACGTCAAGAATTCCGCCAACGATCGCTAGATCGGCCTGATGCTTGTCTGTGTCAACTTCGGTGACGCTGAGATACACTCGGCCACTGTCGTAGCGCCACTGTCCGCCCCAGTCTTTTCGATCAGCCCATGACATTTCGAGGGGCGGAGATGTTGAGTCTCGGCTAAGTGCCGCAGCAGGCCAGCCTTCGAACGCGACCTCGCCGTCATAAATCCGCTCTCCAGAAGGCTGGGAGAGAACGGGCGAATCTGTGAAAATTATCTCAGGTTCGCCGGGAAGCTCCAAAGCTGTCCACGTGCCGATCAGTATGTTTCTGTCGTCTAGCGTGTTCACCAAATGGCCCATGCACCCAGTAAGTGCGAGCACTAGCGGCGCGACGAACATGACTGTGATAGCTCGGTGTTTCTTCATTACCAGTGTACTTCCTCTGTCCAAGTCATCTCTTGTCCGACCTGAGACAATGCACCGGAGCGGCCTGGGATGCTATCGAAGAACGGGCGTAGCTCTGCGAACGGAGAGATAGCTGAGCCGAGCGTCGACTGGTTGGTAGCGGTGAATCGCACAGTCGCGCTGCCTTGGACGGCGGCTAGGACTGTCGCCTCGAGGTCGTACGTGCCCAGCGAAAGCAACGTACGTTCTTCATTTGAGGCGCTTGGGTACCCCAAAGCTGTCAAAATATCCCTTGTCATGTTGCCGCTCAGCGCCGGAAAGATCGTTGCGTATGCTCCAAGCTCGAGCCTTCTGAGCTGAACCGGCTTCCCAGCTGCGTAGCCCCCCGTGAATTTCTTGTCCCACAGCGCCCCTTGCTGCCCGGCTATCTGAAGCTCCTTGCGTAGCGCATCCGCCGACCTATGATTGCGGATCGCCGTCGTGATCTCTGCGCTCGGGCCGTAACGTGTGAGCTTCGGCGATGTGCCAAGCGCCCAGCCCACAATGAGTCTTCCTTGCTGGGTAGAAAGAAGGGACTTCAGAAAGTCGTTGGGAAGGTGCGCCATTAATGCCAACACGAGCGGACTGAGCATTCTGTGCTTAGCGATGTCAATTCCGAAAGCTCTCCCAGCGGCTAGAAGGTCCTTGTCAGTGACGGGGGAGAGCCCGAGCGGGTCGAGCGCGTGGAGCGGGTCGTTGCCCGCGTAGGCGTACGGGTTGCCCGCCCAGCCCGCGCCCGTCACGGGTTCAAGCGGGTCGACGCTGAGGAAGCCGCGGGTGACCCGGTCGTAGGCGCGGGCGCCCATCCATTCGAGGCCGCCAATCGTCGGGGTGCCGTGCCCCGTCACGCCGATACCGGGTGCGAGCGGCGAGCCGGGCTGGAACGCGCCGGTGATGTCCCACGGGTGAAGCACGCTCGTGGAGCGTGCCTGCCGCCACCCGGTCGGGGCGAGGGTGGTGCCAAGCCCGGTCATTCCGCCGGGGGCTGCGAACACCGGGTCGGCGCCGAGACCGGTCAGCGCGGGGAAGCGCGCAGCACTATCCCACGAGACCGGATCGTCGCCAATCGCAGCGAGCTCGCCGTATCCGTCGACCCAAAGCCGGTGCGTTGACGTGCCATCGGTGATTGCGGAGAGCCAGCCCCGCGTATCCCACTCGTACCGCTTCTCGCCGTGTGGTCCGGCCTCCAGGGTGCGCCTGCCCGCGCCATCGTAGGCGTAGGTCGTGGCGCCGTCGTCGCCACTGCCGTGGACGGCGACGCACCTGGAGAGCTGGCCCGCAACGTCGTAGTCGTAGCGAGTCTCGCCCTCGGCGCCGCGGTCGAAAACGAGGCGGCCGGCGAGATCGTACTCCCACGCGTGCAGAGTGCTCGCGCCGCCACCGTCACGGTGCTCCGCGCGCACGAGCTGCTCCGCCCCGTCATACCCGTAGGCCGTCGAACCGCTGGCATCGGCGATCTCGGTGATGCGGCCGCCCTCGCCTCGGCTGATCCGGGTTGTTTCGACACCGTCGCCGGTGGTGAGGGTGTGCTCGACGGGGTAGCCGTCGTCGTACCGCCACGCCTGCGCGGTATCGCCCGCGGTGGCGGCGACGAGGTTGCCGCTCGGGTCGTAGTCGTAGCTGATCGCCCCGAACGCTGAGTGCTCGACTCGAGTGACCCTGCCGGCCCGGTCATACCCGTACCGCACCTCTTCGCCGGCCGGGGTGACCATCAGCGTTCGCAGCCCGTCGCCGTCATACTCCCACCTGGTCGTCTCGCCGTCGCGAGTGCGCTCGATCATTCGGCCGAGCCGGTCTCGCACGATGCGGTGCGAGACTGGGCCGGTGCCCCGGCGGGTGTGGTCTGTCGCGGTCACGGTGTGCGTGCGGTGGTCGGTCTCGGTGGCGGTGAGCGGTGCACCATCGCCGCTGAGCCCGCACGGCTGCCCGTCGGCGTCGTACTCCCACGCGACCTCGCGGCCATCGGGGTCGGTCTGTGTGAGCTGTTTGCCCGCCTGGTCGTACCTGCCGGTCGTGACGCGCCCGAGGGGATCGGTGAGCGTCGCGACCCGGCTGAGCGCCGTGTAGGTGCGGCGCGTGACACCCCCGGCGGGGTTGGTGATCGAGGCGACCCGCCCGAGCTCGTCGTAGTCGTAGTGTGTCTTTCCGCCCGCACCGTTCACCGCGGTGATGAGCTGCCCGGCCGCGTCATACGCGAACTTCCGCTGCCCAAACCTCGTGTCTTGCGCCGCGACGAGCTGGCCCGCGAGGTCGTACCGGTACCGGCCCACGCCTGCGCCCGGAACTCGCTCGGCGATGACCCTGCCGCACGCGTCGTACTTGAAGTTCGAGACCTCGCCGTTCGGATGGCGGCGCTCGACGACCCGCGAGTCTGCGTCGTACGAGATCTCGGTGCGGCAGGCCTTCGCCGTCGATCATCGCCGAAGGCCTGCCGCACGCGTCGTATTCGAACCGGGTTTCGCGGCCCGCCGGCGACACCTGCAGCACCACGCGCCCCGCGGCGTCGCGCACGAATCGGGTGAGCCCGCCGTCTGCGTCGAGCTCTTCGACGACGCGGCCGCACAGGTCGTACACGGTGATCGACGCGGCGCCGTCGGTGCCCGTCGCCCGCACGGGGCGGCCGAACTCGTCGAACTCGGTGACGGTCTCGGTGAACGCCGAGCGCACTGTCGCGGTGCGCGCTTCAGCGTCAGCGGTGAACCGCCTGGTCACGCCAGTAGGGTCGACGGTCGCGGCGACCTCGCCCGTCGGGCTGTAGTCCTGCCGCCACGACCCGCCATCCGGGTCGATAACCTCGCGCAGCCGCGAGAGGCCGTCGTGCCGCAACTGCCAGCTCGCGCCGTCGGGCAGGGTCAGCTCGGCCGGGTTTCCGAACGTGTCAAACCGCTGTTCGATAAGCCGGCCGAGGGGGTCGCGCACCCGCGCGAGGTCGCCGTGAGGGCCGTATTCGTACTCGGTGCGCGCCCCGACGGGGTCGATCTGCGCGGTGAGCTGGCCACCCGGCGCATACTCGTACCGCCACACCGCCCCATCCGGATCCTCCCGGCGTGACACGTTCCCCGCGGCATCGTACTGCCAGGCTGTCGCGGCCCCCGTCGCAGAGACCTGGCGGGTGACTCGGCCGGCCTCGTCGCGGGTGAGCAACGTCTCGTTTCCGAGCGCGTCCGCCGTCGACACGAGGTCGCCGCGGCCGTTGTAGCCGAGCATCAGAGCGACCCCGACCGGGTCGACGATGCGGGTGAGGAGGCCCCGCTCCCAGGTCAAGCGCGTCACGCCGCCCATCGCGTCAGTGACGAGGTGCGGCTGCCGATCCGCGGCTGACGCGTACTCGAACTCAGTCACGGCCGGGGAGCGTGTGGGCTCGGAGCCGACCTCGGAGCCGGGCGCCGACGCGGCCCCCGCACGGTCGCGCGGATCCCGCACGAACGTCGTGGCGGTGATGCGGGTGAGGCGATCCTGATCGTCCCACTCATACCGCGTGTCGCCGCCCTCGGGCGTGACGGTGCGCGTGCGGCGGCCCCGCTCGTCGACCGCGTGAACCGTGGTCGTGCCGTCTCGCTCGGTGAGCGACACGAGGTTGCCGTGCTCGTCGTAGCTCATCGACTGCCGGTTCCCGTCGGTGTCGGTCACCCCGACGAGGCGCCCCCGCTTGTCGGCGACCCACGAGTTCGAGTGCTCGCCGTCGCGGTCAGCGACTACCGTGACCCGGCCCGACAGGTACGAGAACAGCATGTCGCGCCCGTGCGGCGTGTGCTGGGTGACAACGCGCTGCTTCGAATCGTACGTGTTCTCACACTCGATGACGCCGTTCGCCCCGGAACGTGGTGTGCTGCCCGTCGGGGCCCGTGACCCGCACCGGGCGGCTCCCGGAAGCGTCATAGGCCACCGCGATCCTGCGCCCGAACTCGTGCGCGAGCGCCGACACGCGGCCAGCTCCGTCGCGCTCGACCCGCACCGTCGTGCCGGGCCCTGCGCCGGTGGCGAGCCACGCGCCCGCGCGGGTGAACGCCCACCAGGCGCCGGCGTTGTCGCGCACGACGAGCCGGGGCGCGGTGGGCTCCCCATTCTGGGCCTCGCCCTGCTGGGCACCGCGGGTCGCAGTATCGCTATCAGGATCCCAGTGCTCCTCCGCAAGCCACACGTTGGCGTGGAGCGCGCGCCCCCACGCGGCGCCGTCGCGGGGGAAGAACAGTCGACGCCCGTCGTGCATCACGAACTCGGCGCGCTCGTCGGTGAACTCGAGCCTGACGTCGAGGGTCGACGACCAACCGAGGCCGAACGCGCCGCCCACCGCATCCTGCGAGTTGTACATGCGCGTGAAAACGAGGCGCTCGGCGGGGCCAGTGCCCGAGCAGTCGGTCTCGGGCTCGATGAAGTTTCCGGTCGCCGTGTTCACTGGGTCTGCGGCGTAACCGGTGCCCGGCATCGACCCGAGCGTCTGCGGTAGCTGCAGGTCGAGGCCCGATCGGGTGGGGAACATGCCAGCGCCAGACAGGGCCGCCGCGATCGCGCTGTCGGCGAGCTTGTGCAGGCCGCCCGAGCCGCCGGCCTTCTCGAACTCCGTCGCGAGCCTGCCGAGCCACTGCCTGTCGTCTGCGTTCGACTCGTACCAGCGCTTGATGCTCGAGAAGAGATTGCCAGTCGAAACGTATCCCCACCCAGCCGTGCCGGCCGAGAAGAGTATCTCGGAGGTCTGCAGCTGCGGCCCGGGCGACTGCGGGTTTTGCGCGCCCGAGAACTTCCGGAGGTTTTCGGGCCGCGCCGAGGTCGTGCCCCCGGCGCGGTGCGAGCCGGCGCTTCGCCCGTCGCGCTGCCTGAGTGAGACATCGTTGGCCGATGAGGCGGGGGCGGTGCCCGGCGTAAACGGCACGAGTAACTGCACCTGCGCTATCGAGGGCTGCTTCGGAAACGCCGTGCCCAGCGTCTCGTGCTCGTTGGCATACTGCGCCAGAAGCTCGGCGTACTTTTCCTCGCGAGCGGTGCGGGTCGCGTCGCGGTCAGCGTTCTCCTGCCTCGCTGACTCGATGAGCTTGTTGACCTGCTGCTGCACGTGCTTCAAGCAGGTGACGATGTTCTCGGCATCGACGTTCGCCCACCCGACGTGGTCGCGGAAGACCTGGGCGAACACGCCCGCGAAATCGACCTGTGCCTGGGCCGCCTGCGACGCGAATGAGGAACGCGCGGATTCGATATTGGTCATCGCGTTACCGAGCTTCGTCGCGAAGGCTTCCGCGGTCGCAAAGTTGAACTTCAGCCTCGCCGGGCCGAAATCCAGTATCGACATCTCACTCACGTGCCCTCCAGTGGCCGTATCGGGCGTTCGCCCCGTCTGGTGTGCCGACCCGAGGGCGCAGCGGTTATCGGGAAGCGCATGGTGTGTGCGCAACGAATTCAACAAAATGAATGTTTGGACTCAGGGGCGAGTATACCCATGACCGCGCGTCAAGTACACGCCAGTTGGGTCTGGCGTGTGCGCCGCGCACGGAGTAGAGTCTTCGCACCAGCTCGCACTCACCCCTGGGAAGCCCGGTGATCGCATGACACAGAAGATCGTTCCGAATATCTGGTGTAACCGCACCGCGGAGGCTGCCGGCGCCTTCTACGCCGACTCGTTCGGCGCGGCGGGTTTCGACGCCCGCTTCGCTGTCACGGCGCGCTACCCGAGTGAGGGCCTGCTCGACTTTCAGCGTGAGCTCGCGGGTGAGGCGCTCGTCGTTGACGTCGAGATCGAGGGTGCGCAGCTCGCGCTCGTGAACGCCGGCCCCGAGTTCGCCCCAAACCCTTCGATCTCGTTCATGGTGAACTTCGACCCGCTGTTCTTTGGCGGCGACGTTGATGCTGCGGGACTCGGGCTCGACGCACTGTGGGCGAAGCTCAGCGATGGCGGCTTCGTGATGATGCCGCTCGGGGAGTACCCGTTCGCCGCCCACTACGGCTGGGTGCAAGACCGTTACGGGGTGAGCTGGCAGCTCATGCTCACCAGGCAGGAGGGGGAGCCGCGGCCGCTCATCATCCCAGCGCTGATGTTCGACGGGCCGTCGCAGAACCGGGCGGCTGAGGCTGCGGCACGCTATGTCTCTCTGTTCGCCGAGACCCCTGGTGGCAGCGCGGTCGGCACCCAGTTCCCCTACGGTGTGCCGACGGGCGCTGCCAGCGCCGAGGCGCTCGCGTTCGGCGAGTTCAGGCTCGGGGACCAGTGGTTCATGGGCTCAGACAACGGCTCGGGCACCGACCACGGCTTCACGAACGGGGTCTCGCTGCAGGTGAACTGCGCCGACCAGGCCGAGATCGATGCGCTGTGGGCAGGGCTGTCGGCCGTTCCCGAGGCCGAGCAATGCGGCTGGCTCGTCGACGAGTTTGGCGTGAGCTGGCAGATCGTTCCCGCGAACATGGGGGAGCTCATGGCCCGGCCGGGCGCCTACGAGCGCATGCTCGAGATGAAGAAGATTGTCATCGCGGATTTCTGACTGCTAACCCGATAGCGTGGAGGGAAAAGCTACCCGCACGGATGGAGTCACCATGTCAGAGCAGACGCAGTACACCGCAATCATCACTGAGACGCAGGGGCGCGTCGCGACGATCACGCTGAACCGGCCCGAGGCGCTCAACGCCCTGAGCAACACCCTCATCGCCGAGCTCGTCGAAGCTGCGACAGGGTTCGACGCTGACCCGAATATCGGTGCAATCGTCATCACCGGGTCTGAGCGCGCGTTCGCGGCCGGCGCCGACATCAAGGCGATGCTTGAACTCGAGTACTCCGACATCCTCGCCGGCGGCCTCACCTCGACCTGGAACGGCTTCGAACAGATGCTCACCCCGACGATCGCCGCGGTGTCGGGCTTCGCGCTCGGCGGCGGCTGCGAGCTCGCCATGATGTGCGACATCATCATCGCGGCCGATTCCGCCAAGTTCGGCCAGCCCGAGATCAACCTCGGCGTCATCCCCGGCTTCGGCGGCACCCAGCGCCTGCCCCGCGCGATTGGCAAGTACAAGGCCGCCGACATGATTCTCACCGGGCGCATGATGGGGGCCGAGGAGGCGGAGCGCTCCGGCCTCGTCTCGCGCGTCGTGCCCGCGGCCGAGCTGCTCGAGACCGCGCAGCAGGTGGCCGAGGTCATCGCCTCGAAGTCGCGCCCGTCGGTGCAGGCCGCGCTGAGCACGCTCCAGGCTGCGGAAGAGACGTCGCTCGCCGAGGGCCTCCGGCTTGAGCGCACCGCGTTCGCCGCGCTGTTCGCCACGGAGGATCAGACGGAGGGCATGCGAGCCTTCGCTGAGAAGCGCGAGGCGAACTTCAAGCACCGCTAAGACCCGCGCGGTCTGGCACCTCGGCCGCGAGGTGCCAGAATAGAGGTGCGCGAGAAAGGGTGCAAATGACGTACAGTGTGGCGGTCGCCGGAGCGAGTGGGTATGCAGGGGGCGAGCTGCTTCGTCTGCTCGCAGATCACCCGGAGTTTGAGATTCGAACGGTGACGGGGCACTCGAACGCCGGGAAGCCGCTGATCGCGTCCCAGCCGCACCTGCGCTCGCTCGCGCACCTCACGCTCCAGGAGACGACCCCCGAGGTGCTCGACGGCCATGACGTCGTGTTCTTCGCACTGCCGCACGGCGCCTCCGGCGCACTCACCGCGCAGCTCACCAACGTACGCCTCGCGGTTGACTGCGGCGCCGACCACCGGCTCGCGAGTGAGGCCGACTGGGCAGCGTTCTACGGCGGCGACTACAACGAGGCCTGGACGTACGGCGTGCCCGAGCTCATCGTGGCTGGCGTGCCGGGCGCAGCGCCGACGCGCCAGCGCGAGGCCCTCGCCGGCGCGACGCGCATCGCAGCCCCCGGCTGCAACGCCTCGACCGTCGCCCTCTCGCTCGCCCCGGGCATCGCCGCCGGCGTGATCGAGCCCGCCGACATCGTGACGGTGCTCGCCGTAGGCCCGTCAGGCGCGGGCAAGGCGGCGCACACCCACCTCCTCGGCGCAGAGCTCATGGGTACCGCGAACCCGTACGCCGTGGGCGGCACCCATCGCCACATCCCCGAAATCCAGCAGGCGCTCCGCGGGGCAGGCGCCCCCGAGACGCCGACGCTGAGCTTCACCCCCGTGCTTGTTCCAATGAGCCGCGGCATCCTCGCGACCTCGACCGCGCGCATCGTTCCCGGAACGAGCGCCGCCGACCTCCGCGCGGCCTGGGAAAACGCGTACGCCGACGAGACGTTCGTGCACGTGCTGCCCGAGGGCGTCTTCCCGCGCACCGCAGACACCGTCGGCGCGAACACCTGCCTCATGGGCGTCGCGATCGACGAGGCCGCAGGCCGCGTCGTTATCGTCGCCGCCGTCGACAATCTTGCCAAGGGCACGGCTGGCGCCGCGATCCAATCGGCAAACATCGCCCTTGGCATTCCCGAAGCCACCGGCCTGAGCGTGAATGGAGTCGCCCCGTGACCGTAACAACCCCAGCAGGATTCCGCTCGGCGGGTATCACCGTCGGGCTCAAGGCCTCCGGCAAGCCCGACCTCGCGCTCGTCGTCAACGACGGCCCCGCCCCCGCGAGCGCCGTCGTGTTCACGTCAAACCGCGCCCAGGCGAACCCGATCCTGTGGAGCCGCAAGGTCGCGCAGAACGGTGCAGCGCGCGCCGTGATCTTGAACTCTGGCGGCGCGAACTGCTTCACGGGCGACTTCGGCTATGAGACGACGAGACTGACCGCCGAGGCTGTCGCGCGCGAGCTCGCGAGCGAGCCGCAGGGGGCCGTGCCCTCTGACGTGCGTGACGACGGAGCCGAGCGCGTGCTTGTCTGCTCGACCGGGCTCATCGGCACCGGCGACCAGAGCTTCCGTGACAAGATCGTGAACGGCGTTCCCGGCCTCGTCGCCGCGCTCTCCGCCGACGATACGACGGCGCCCGGCGCGATCCTCACCACCGACTCCGTCGAGAAGACCGCGGTGCACGAGGGTGATGGCTGGACGATCGGCGCGATGGCGAAGGGCGCGGGCATGCTCGCGCCAGGGCTCGCGACGATGCTCGTCGTCATCACGACCGACGCGAAGCTCGACAGCGAAGCGCTCGACGCCGCGCTGCGCCGCGCGACCGGTGTGAGTTTCGACAGGCTCGACTCCGACGGCTGCATGTCGACGAACGACCAGGTGACGCTGCTCGCGAGCGGCGCATCGGGGGTCACCCCAGACGAGAACGAGTTCGCCGCTGCACTCGCGGGCGTGTGCGACTCGCTCGCAGCCCAGCTCCAGGCCGACGCTGAGGGCGCGAGCCACGACATTGACATCGAGGTGCGCGGCGCTGCGAGCGTTGAAGACGCGGTCGAGGTCGCCCGGTCGGTCGCGCGCAACAACCTGTTCAAGGCCGCGATCTTCGGCAACGACCCCAACTGGGGTCGCGTGCTCGCCGCGATCGGCACCACCGACGCAGCGTTCGACCCGTACGCCGTCGACGTGAGCTTCAACGGGGTGCGACTGTGCCACGCTGGCGCGCCCGATCGGCCCGTTGAAGAGTGCGATCTGACGCCGCGGAAGACCCACGTCGAGATCGAGCTCTTCGCGGGCACCTTCGCCGCGACCGTCCGCACGAACGACCTCACGCACGACTACGTGCACGAGAACTCCGCGTACTCGAGCTAGGAGCGAGATGACAAACGTCACGACCCCGCTAGACCACGAGCGCGCCGCTGAGAAGGCCGCGGTGCTCATCGAGTCGCTGCCGTGGCTGAAGAAGTTCCGCGACCGCATCATGGTCATCAAATTCGGCGGCAACGCGATGATTGACGACGCGCTGATGACGGCCTTCGCGGAAGACGTGGTGTACCTCAGGCACACCGGTATTCGCCCGGTCATCGTGCACGGCGGCGGCCCCCAGATCAACCGGATGCTCGACCGTCTCGGCATCGAGAGCACGTTCAAGGGCGGCTACCGGGTGACGACCCCCGAGACGATGGACGTCGTGCGAATGGTGCTCACGGGCAAGGTCAACCCCGAGCTCGTCGACGAGATCAACGCGCACGGCCCCCTCGCCTCGGGCACAACGGGGGAGGACGCCGGCCTGTTCATCGGCCGCAGGCGCCCGCCGTTCGAGGTCGGCGGTGAGTTGGTCGACCTGGGGCGCGTTGGCGACATTGTTGGGGTTCGCCCTGAATCGGTGCTTGCGGCGCTCGACGCGGGGCTCATCCCAGTCGTCTCCTCGATCGCGCCCGACGTCGACCACCCAGGCGAGTCCCTTAACGTTAACGCGGACGCGGCGGCTTCTGCCCTCGCATCCGCGCTCGGCGCTGAGAAACTCGTGATCCTCACCGACGTGGCGGGGCTTTACTCTGATTGGCCCGACCGCGACTCGCTCGTCTCGTCGATTACCGCGGGCGAACTCGAGGCGCTCTTGCCGTCGCTCGAGTCTGGCATGATCCCGAAGATGCGCGCCTGCCTCGATGCCGTGAACGGTGGCGTGCCGAAGGCCGCGATCATCGACGGCCGTGAGCCCCACTCCGTGCTGCTCGAGATCTTCACGGAGCAGGGGATTGGTACGGAAGTCACCGCGGGGTAGCTGCCTCACGGGCCTGCGCGCGGCGATGGCGTCGCGTGCAGCCTCGGCCGCGCTCGGTGCGCTCGGTGCGCTCGGTGCCGTGGCGGGTGGAGTCGCCTTCGCGCTCCTCGTTCCCACCGCGGGCCCCGAGCGCCTCGCCGTCTTGGGCTACGCGGGCTACGGCGGCTGGGGCGCGCTCCTGATTCGCGCGGACCTCCGTGACCGGATCCTGCCGAATCGGTTGCTCGCCGGAATCACGCTGTGGACGGTGGGCTGGCTCACGCTCGTTCGCGCTCTCGCAGGTGAGTGGCGGGCGGTGCTCTGGCCGATCCTCATCGCCGCGCTTGCCTTCGCGGCCGCTTTCTTGCTCTGGATCGCAGTACGCCGCCCCGCGGCCCGCCCAGCAGCGCGACCGGGCTTTGGTGGGGGCGACGTGAAGCTGCTCCCCGTCGCGGCTTTCGCCGCGGTGTGGCCGTTCGCGAGCGGTGACGTGGCCGCGGCCGTAACCTGGCTGCTCGCCGCCCTCGCAGTGGCGTTCGCGGTCGCGGGGCTTGCCGCCCTCGCCACGGGGCGGCGGGAAATCGCCGCCGGGCCGGCTATCCTCGTCGCGTCCTGGCTTGCGCTGGCGGCTACTGCTGCCACTCCAACCCCGTAGCCGACAAGCTGCAATTCGACTCGACTCCCGGCGGTAGGATAGGTGTATTCCGATGACCGAGTGAAAGGCGGGCACAGTGACCTACGTGATTGCGCTTCCGTGCGTGGACGTGAAAGACCGCGCCTGTGTGGATGAGTGCCCTGTCGATTGCATCTACGAGGGCGAACGGATGCTCTACATCCACCCCGATGAGTGCGTCGACTGCGGTGCGTGCGAGCCGGTGTGCCCGGTTGAGGCCATCTACTACGAAGACGATCTGCCCGGCGAGTGGTCTGAGTACTACAAAGCAAACGTCGAGTTCTTCGATGAGATTGGCTCGCCCGGTGGGGCTGCGAAGGTTGGCGTGTACGCGTTCGACCACCCGATCATCGCCGCGCTTCCCCCGCAGGAGCAGTAGCGCCCGGTGCGCCGGCGGCGGCGGCACGCAGCGCCGGTGACACGCCGCCCGCGTGGGGCGGAACGGTCTGTATTTTGTTTGATGTCAAAGTACTTTCTGTCAGAAACCGGCATGAAATAGCCATTTGGTTCGTGAACGCCCAGTTTGCGGGTAAGGTGAAAATGATCGCTGCCCAGACCCTGGGGCGTGCTCATACGGACCTCACGAGGAGATGACGTGACTGAAACACCTGCGGCTCAGGCCACCGCCAAGCTGAGCTTTCCTGGGGGAACCGCCGAGCTCCCGATCATCAAGTCCGTTGACGGGCCAGACGCCATTGACGTCAGCACGCTGACGAAGCAGAGCGGCTATACGGCGCTCGACTACGGCTTCGTGAACACGGCCTCGACCAAGTCTGAGATCACCTACATCGACGGCGATGCTGGGATCCTGCGCTACCGCGGCTACCCGATCGATGAGCTCGCCCAGGCGTCGACCTTCCTTGAGGTCGCATACCTCCTCATCTACGGTGTTCTGCCGACTGCGGATGAGCTTGCGAGCTTTGACAACGAGATTCGCCGGCACACCCTGCTGCACGAAGACATGCGGTACTACTTTGAGGCTGTGCCGCACACCGCGCACCCGATGGCGATGCTCTCGGGCGGGCTGCAGACGATGTCGACCTACTACGAAGATTCGCTTGACACCGCAGTGCCCGAGTTCGTCGAGGTGAACACGATCAGGCTGCTCGCGAAGCTGCCCGTGCTCGCCGCATACTCGCACAAGAAGTCGATCGGACAGGCGTTCCTCTACCCGAAGAACAACCTGAGCTTCGTCGAGAACTTCCTGCGCCTCAACTTCGGCAACAAGGCAGAGTCGTACGAGATGAACCCGGTGCTCGTCGACGCGCTCGACAAGCTGCTCATTCTCCACGCCGACCACGAGCAGAACGCGTCGACCTCGACCGTGCGCCTCGTCGGGTCGACCGGCGCAAACATGTTCTCGTCGGTGTCGGCAGGCATCAACGCGCTCTCGGGCCCGCTGCACGGCGGCGCAAACGAGGCCGTGCTCGACATGCTCGCGCAGATCCGCGACTCGGGTCAGAGCGTGAAAACCTTCGTCGAGAAGGTGAAGAACAAGGAGGACGGGGTGAAGCTCATGGGCTTCGGGCACCGCGTCTACAAGAACTACGACCCGCGTGCGCGCATCGTCAAGGATTCGGCGGCGAAGGTGCTCGAGGAGCTCGGCGTGAACGATCCGCTGCTCGCACTCGCGCAAGAGCTCGAGCAGATCGCGCTCGAGGATGACTACTTCAAGGAGCGCAGGCTCTACCCGAACGTCGACTTCTACACCGGCGTGATCTACAAGGCGATGGGCTTCCCGACCCGCATGTTCACCGTGCTGTTCGCGATTGGTCGCCTGCCCGGCTGGATCGCGCAGTGGCGCGAGGCTCGCCTCGACCCGCAGACGAAGATCGGCCGCCCGCAGCAGCTGTACTTGGGCTCGGCAGAACGCCACCTCGACCGCTAGTTCGGCGAGCGCGAAGGCCCCGGAGCGTGTGACGCTCCGGGGCCTTCGCACTCGCCCATACCCCCGCAATTTTTCGATTACACCTCAAATTCGGCGGGAATTTGGGGCGCAATCGATTATTTGGGGTGCAGTGGATTATTTGGGGTGCAGTGGGGCGGGGGCGGGGGCGGTGCGCCCGGCCCGCCCCAACCCCGCCGCCCAAACCCCCTCAAATATTCCTTTGGGTGCCAATTTCCGCAGGAAATTGGCACCCAAGGAATAAATGAGTTAGCGGAGGGAAGCGATCGACTCCCCAAGCAGGCGGATCGCCTCACGAACTTCAGCCTCCGTCGCCACCGCGGGCGGCGCCATGCGAAGGGTCTTACCCTGTGTGTCCTTCACCAGCACACCGCGGTCGCGGAGCGCCTCGGCGACGGCCTTCGCCGGCGCGAACTCCGGGTCAATGTCGACACCGGCCCACAGGCCGATCGAGCGAACCGCGGTCACCTCGGGCAGCTCAGCAAGCTCAGCGAGGGCATCCGAGAGCACGCCGCCAAGTGCGACGACGCCCGGGAGGAAGTCAGGATCGCGCAGCTCCGCGACAACACTGCGCGTCACAGCGCACGCGAACGGGCTGCCGCCAAAGGTCGAACCGTGGCTCCCAGGCGTGAACACCCCGAGGAACTTGCTGTCGCCCAGCACCGCCGAGACCGGCAGAATGCCGCCGCTGAGCACCTTGCCGACCGCGATGAGGTCGGGGCGAACGCCGAAGTGCTCGGTCGCGAACAGCTTGCCCGTGCGGCCCATGCCCGACTGCACCTCGTCAGCGATGAACACGATGTTGTTCTCGGCGGTGAACGCACGAAGCTCCTGCAGGAACCCCTCGGGGGGAAGGATCACTCCGGCCTCGCCCTGCACCGGCTCGATGAGCACCGCGACAACCGGCGACGCGGCCGCGACCTCGCGCACCGCGGCCATGTCGCCGAACGGGACGGTGACGAAACCCGGGGTGTACGGGCCGTACCCCTCGCGAGCGACCGGGTCGTCGGAGCCCGAGATGATCGTCGTCGTGCGGCCATGGAAGTTGCGCGAGAACGTGATGATGACGCCCTCGTCTGCGGCGAGGTCACGGTTCTCATGCGCCCACTTGCGAGCGCCCTTGATCGCGGTCTCGATGGCCTCGGCGCCGGTGTTCATGAGCAGCACGCGTTCGAAGCCCGCGAGCTCCGTGAGCTCGGTGACGCAGGCCGCGAGCTCGTCGTTGTAGAACGCGCGCGCGGTGAGCGTGAGCCTGTCGAGCTGGGCGTGCGCTGCCGCGGTGATGCGGGGCGGGCGGTGGCCGAAGAGCATCGTGGAGAAGCCGCCGAGGAAGTCGATGTAGGTATTGCCCTCGATGTCGGTGACCGTCGCGCCGTTGCCCTCGGTGAGCACGAGCGGGACGGGGGCGTAGTTCGAGGCGGCAGCGCGCTCGGTCTGGGCGATCGCGATCTCGGTTGCAGTCTGAGCAGCGGTCCGAGCAGCGGTCTGGGGTGCTGCCGCGGTCTGGGTGGTGGTTTCGGTCATGCGGGTACTCCTTCGAGTGTGGTGGTTGGGGACGTTGTGGCTGCGGTGCCGGTTAGGCGCCGCGCTGGGGCTCGACCAGGCGATCCTCAGCGAGAATTTCTTCGATGATGTGCTCGGCGATCGCCATCGCCGAGGTCGCGGCGGGGGAGGGCGCGTTGCGCACGAACACCGCATTGTCGACACGCTGGATCACGAAGTCGTCCTCAAGCGTGCCGTCTTGATTCATGGCCTGCGCGCGTACGCCGCGGAGCCCAGGGCTGAGATGCTCGGAGGCGAGCTCGGGGATGAACTCCTGGGCGCCTGAGAGGAACGACCGCTTGTTCGCGGTGCGGAGCTGGTCGATTGCCTCAGCGAAGTTGCCGCCCGCGAAGCGCCAGAATGCGCCCGATGACGCGATCTCGAGTGCATCACGGACGTTGAAACCGAGGCGGTGATACTGCTCGCGCGCGAACGAGAGGAAGGCGTTCGGGCCGACGGTAACGTCGCCGTCGACGGTGCGGGTGAGGTGCACGCCAAGGAAGGGGTAGTCGGGGTCTGGCACGGGGTAGAGCAGCCCGTTCACGAGCTTCGCGGTATCGGGTGTGAGCTTGTAGTAATCGCCTGAGAACGGCACGATCGCGGGGTACTTACCCGCCCCCGACCGCTTCGCGAGCCGGTCTGACTGGAGGCCGTTGCATGCGATCACGTAGTCGAACGCCTGGCTGCCGTCTGACGAGTGCACGATCTGCTCAGCACCCTGCCGCGTGATGCGCGACACCGAGGTGCCGAGGCGCACTTCGCCGCCGGCGGCGCGCACATCATCGAGCAGCGCGCGGGTGACTCCCGGGTAGTCGACGATCGCGGTGTGAGGGGAGTGGATCGCGGCCCGCCCGACGCAGCGCGGCTCGATCTCGCGCATCGCGTCTTCGTCGATGATCGCGACGCCGGGCACCCCGTTCGCGCGGGCCTTGTCGAGGATCGCGTCGAGTTGGCCGAGCTGTTTCTCGGTGTGCGCGACGACGAGTTTGCCGCACTCGTCATAGCGGATCCCGCGCGACTCGCTGTACGCGTGGAGCAGCTCGACGCCGCGCCGAGTGAGGCGGGCCTTGAGGCTGCCCGGCTGGTAGTAGAGGCCCGCGTGTACGACGCCGCTGTTATGCCCGGTCTGGTGCGTGCCCGGCGCGGATTCCTTTTCATACAGGACAACGGAATTTGCGTCATTGCGTGTCGTCAATTGGGCTGCGACGGAGGCGCCGATGATGCCGCCTCCGATGACGGCAATGCGTCGTGTGTGCATACGTTCCTCTTTCAGAAGTGCCATAGTGGGGGTGTGGAAAAGCTCTCGAAACAAGACAGTTTGGCTCGCCGGGCGATGGAACAGATTCGCTCTGAGATCACCAGCGGCCGACTGGAACCGGGGACGATGGTGTCCGCCGTACAGCTCGCCGAGCGAATCGGCGTCTCGCGGACGCCGATTCGCGACGCGCTGCTGCAGCTTGAGCAGGCGGGCATGGTCAGGATCGAGAAGAATCGCGGCGCGACGATCCTTGCGACGACGCTTGAGGATCTCCTTGAGGTGTTCCAACTGCGCCTGATGCTGGAGGTGCCGGCCGCCGGGCAGGCCGCCCGCGCCCGAACCGATGAGCAGCTGCGCGGGATCCTCGACTGCTTCGAAGCGATGGGTGAGGCGACGGAGGACGCCGAGCAGCTTCTCGTGCTCGACCGCGACCTCCACATCTCGATTGCTGAGGCGTCGGGGAATGGGCGGCTGCAGGGGCTGCTGCTCGACCTGCGAAACCTCGTGCTGACTCGCGGCGTCGGCACGACATCAACCGCGCGAACGGGGCGTGAGCTCGTGGATGACCACGCGGGGCTCGTCGACGCGATCGAACGGCGGGATGCCGAGGCGGCGTCGGCCGAGATGCGGCGCCACATCAAGAACACGGCGCAGCTGCTCATCGCCCAGGAGGCCGGGGGAGACCCCGAGCACGGCCCCGAGTGGGTCGCAGAGCAGCTGGCCTGGCTGTAGGTTCGCGGGCTGCTCGGTTCGCCCGGTGTGTGCGGGGCGCCCGGGGAGCGTGGAACGTAGGTGAGGGGCCGCCCGGGGCGCGTGAAACGCGCGAGGCGGTGGCTTCGCTGATGCGTGTTCATGCTGTCTCCTGACGGCAAATGTGATGATCCAGGGGTGCTCAAAGGGGCGAGCAATCGAAGCTTAAGGTAAGTTGCATGCAACGTGCAACCTGTGTATTCTGATTCCCGAGCGGCTGCGGGGGCCCGGCTGTACGCCGACCCCAGCTCGCTCGCACCACAGTTTTTCCAATACCCAAAGGAGGGTTATATGAACCTCAAGCGTGGAGCGCTCGCCGCTTGCCTCGTGGGAAGTGCGGTCCTGATGCTCACCGGTTGCGCGCAGGGAAGCGACGCCGAAGGTGGCAGCTCAGACGCGGCGTCGGTGAACACCGAGGCGCCCCTGTACGCGAAGCTGCCCGACCGCATCAAGGACGCGGGCAAGATCGTGAACGCGGGTGACCTCACCTACGCGCCGTTCGAGTGGCTGCAGGAAGACGGCAAGACCGTGAAGGGCATTGACGTCGACATCGCGAGCGCGCTCAGCGAGCAGATCGGCGTGCCGTTTGGCTGGCAAGACGTGAAGACCGAGGCCGCCCTGAGCGGTATTCAGTCGAAGCGCTACGACGCGCTGCTCGCATCGATGACCTACACCGATGAGCGCGCTGAGGTCTACGACTACGTCACCTACCTCAAGGCGGCTTCCGGCTTCATCACCTCACCCGATCGCGTGGGCGAGTTCACCTCGCTCGACGACCTGTGCGGGAAGAAGATCGCGGGCACCCGCGGCACGATCCAGGTGACCCAGGTCGAGGAGCTCAGCGCAGACTGCGTTGCGAAGGGCAAGCAGGCTATCGACATCCAGATGCTCGACAGCGACCAGGCGGGCATCCTGCAGATCCGTCAGGGCGGTGTCGACGCGAGCGTCATCCTCGGCGCAGTCGGTAGCCACGCGGTCTCGCAGTCCGAGGGCGCCGTCGAGCTGATCCCGGGTCTCACCGTCGGCGACAGCGTGTACGGCATCATGCTGAACAAGGCAGACGCAGAGCTCCGCGACGTACTCCTCGAAGCGATGAATGCGATTATCGCCGACGGCAGCTACGGCAAGATCCTCGACGAGTGGGGCGTCAGCGACCTCGCGCTCGACGAGTCACTCATCAACAACGGACGATAGGCGTCAGCATGGCCACTCCGAACACTATGACGATCTCGCTCCCCGGAGAGGGGGAGCAGCTCTTCAAGCTCGTCAGGCACAAGAGCGTCGGCTCGGCGATCGCAGCAGTCCTCGTGCTGCTTGTCGCAGCGGGCGTTGTTGCCGCGTTCATCTTTGCCGATATCGACTACAAGGTCACCGCGAAGTATCTCTTTGACCCGCAGATTCTGAGCGGAGTCGTGACGACGCTCGAGCTCACGGTCATCTCGATGCTCGTCGGGCTTGTGCTCGGAGTGGTCACCGCGCTGCTGCGCGAATCGAAGAACCGCGTGCTCTCTGGCGCGGCGGGCTTCTACACCTGGCTGTTCCGCGGCACGCCCGTGCTTGTGCAGCTGCTCATCTGGTTCAACATCGCGCTCGTGATCCCGACAGTGTCCTTCTTCGGGCTCTGGCCGGTGAGCACGAATACGATCATGACGCCTTTTCTCGCCGCGATCCTCGCGCTCGGAATCAACGAGGGCTCGTACATGTCCGAGATCGTCCGAGCGGGCCTCCTCGCCGTGGATAAGGGGCAGGGCGAGGCTGCGCTCGCGCTCGGCATGCGCAAGCGTCGGGTGATGATGTCGGTCGTGCTGCCGCAGGCGCTCAGGGTCATCCTGCCGCCCGCCGGCAACCAGCTGATCGCGATGCTCAAGACGTCCGCGCTCGCATACACGATCTCCGTGTCTGAGCTGCTCAACGGCGCCTTCCGCATCTACACCCTGAACTATAAGGTCATCGAGCTGCTCTTCACCGCCTCGATCTGGTACCTGTTCATGACCACCGTGCTGACGTTCCTGCAGAGCTGGCTTGAGCGTCGTATGAACCGCGGCTACGCCGCGCAGGCGGCCCCCAGCATGAAGAAGCGCTGGCTGAAAAACACCTTTGGAGTAACACGATGAGCGTCGAAACCGTGATCCAGGCCGAGGGCGTCAGCAAGTGTTTCGGCGACAACCACGTGCTCAAGCACATTAATATGTCGGTCGGCAAGGGTGAGGTCGTCGTGCTGCTCGGGCCCTCCGGGTCAGGCAAGTCGACGTTCTTGCGCTGCATCAACAACCTTGAGCGCATCGATGACGGCCTGCTCACCGTGAACGGGGAGCTCTCGGGCTACCGGCGCGACGGCAACACGCTCTACGAACTCAGCGAGAAGCAGATTGCGAAGCACCGTGAACAAGTTGGCATGGTGTTCCAGCGCTTCAACCTCTTCCCGCACAAGACCGTGCTCGAGAACATCATGCTCGCGCCGCTCAAAGTGAAGCGCGCCGAGCGCGCGGCGAGCGAGGCGCACGCCCGCGAGCTGCTTGCCCGCGTTGGGCTCCCCGAGAAGGCTGACGCCTACCCGTCACAGCTGTCGGGCGGGCAGCAGCAGCGCGTAGCGATCGCCCGCGCGCTCGCTATGCGGCCGAGCATCATGCTGTTTGACGAGCCAACGAGCGCCCTCGACCCCGAGCTCGTCGGCGAAGTGCTCGACGTAATGAAGCAACTCGCTGCAGAGGGAATGACGATGGTCGTCGTGACCCACGAAATGACGTTCGCGCGCGAGGTCGCAGACCGAGTCGTCTTCATGGCTGACGGGTACATCGTCGAGACGGGCACCCCCGAGGCCGTGTTCGGTAACCCGCAGCACGAGCGGACCCGGGCCTTCCTCCGCTCCGTTCGCGAGGACGCTGCCGATACCTAGCAGGCAGGTGCACCGGGTGCGCCAACCGCCTTCACCGACCGTTTTACCAAGAGCCAAGAGCCAAGAGCCAAGAGCCAAGAGCCAAGAGCCAAGAGCCAAGAGCCAAGAGAACCGAGACCCCCATGCAGACCATCCTTCAGGCCCACGACGCCTTCCTCAGCTCTTTCGACGGCGGTGCGCGTATCCCCGGGATCGACAGCACGAGCCTCGAGCGCTTCGACGTAGTTGACCCCGCGACTGGAGCGGCCTTCACCCAGGTCTCGAACGCCCCGATCGCGCTCGCCGACCACTGCCTCGAGGTCGCCGGGCGAGGTCTGCGTGCGTGGAGCACACAGAGCGCCCGTGCGCGCTCAAACGTCTTGCTCCGGGCAGCTGAACTTCTCCTCGAGCGCATCGAGATCGTGGCGGCAACGATGACTCGGGAAATGGGGAAGCCCATCGACGAGTCGCGCGCGGAGGTGCGCTTCTCCGCAGACTACCTGCGGTGGTATTCAGAGGAGGCCGTCCGCTCGTACGGCGGCTACCGAGAGGCGCCTGCCGGGGGAGCGCGGCTCATCGTCACCCGCCAGCCGGTCGGGATCGCGCTGCTCATCACGCCCTGGAACTTCCCGCTCGCAATGGGCGCCCGCAAGGCCGCCGCAGCGCTCGCCGCCGGGTGCTCGGTGATCCTGAAGCCAGCCGAGGCGACGCCGCTGAGCTCGCTGCTGCTCGGCGACGTGCTTCTCGAGGCGGGCGTGCCGCCGGAGGCATTCCAGGTTGTGACGACGTCAGACTCCTCGGGATGGTCGCGCACGCTCATGGGCGATGCCCGCTTGAAGAAGGTGTCGTTCACCGGTTCGACCCGGGTTGGCTCGATGCTCATCGAGCAGTCGGCGCAGCACGTGCAGAAACTGTCGCTTGAGCTTGGCGGCGACGCGCCGTTCCTCGTCTTCAACGACGCCGACCTTGAGCGCGCGGTGAACAGTGCGGTGATCTCGAAGATCCGCAATGGTGGGCAGGCCTGCGTGGCCGCAAACCGCTTCCTCGTGCAAGACGGGATCGCGGCGGAGTTCACCGCCGAGCTGTCGAGCCGGCTGAACGCCCTGACCGTTGGCTCGGGGTTCTCAGACGGCGTCGACCTCGGGCCGCTCATCAGCGGGCAGGCGCGCGAGCAGGTGCGCGGTCTCGTTGACGGAGCACTCGAGCTCGGAGCGGAAGACGCGTGCGCGGCCCCGCAGCCCGTCGGCGAAGGCTTCTTCATGAACCCCGCCGTGCTCACGAACGTGCCAGAATCTGCGACGATCGCGTCTGCGGAGATCTTCGCGCCGATCGCCGTTGTCGGCACGTTCTCGACGGACGCGGAGGCGGTCGCGGAGGCGAACAACACCCCGTTCGGGCTCGCCGGCTATGTGTTCTCGCAGGATATCGATCGGGCATTCGGCGTCGCCCACGCGCTTGAGGTCGGCGTGCTCGGCATCAACAAGGGGCTCGTCGCTGACGCGTCAAGCCCCTTTGGAGGGATCGGCTACTCGGGCTACGGCAAGGAGGGCGGCATCGAGGGGATGCAGGACTTCCAGACGCTCAAGCAGTTCAACCTCGACTCGCCCGCAGTCACCCTGCTCGGCTAGGCAGCTCTCCACTCAGCCCAGCACCACCACGAAAGGGGCCGCCCATGTCGGTCACATACCCGCTCGGGTTCCGCTCTGCGGGCGTCGCAGTAGGCATCAAGTCGTCGGGAAAGCCCGACCTCGCTCTCGTCGTGAACGATGGGCCAGAACCGAGCTGCGCCGTCGTGTTCACCCAGAATCGGGCGCAGGCACACCCCATCCGGTGGAGCAGGAGCGTGATGGCCGCGGGGGGCACGCCCCGCGCGGTGCTGTTGAACTCCGGGGGAGCGAACTGTTTCACGGGCGACTACGGCTACGAGACCGTGGAGCTCTCGGCTGCTGCGGTCGCCGCCGAGGTGCCCGGCCTTCGGGCCACCGACGTACTCGTCTGCTCGACGGGCCTCATCGGCTCGGGCGGCGAAGCATTCAGGGCGAGCGTGCTCGGAGGCGTGCCGCTCGTGAGCGCCGCACTCGCTTCAGACGATACGACGGCTCCGGCCGCGATCCTCACCACCGACTCGGTGACAAAGACAGCGACCCACGAGGGCGAGGGCTGGCGCATCGGGGCGATGGGGAAGGGTGCGGGGATGCTCGCACCGGGCCTCGCGACGATGCTCGTCGTGGTCACCACTGACGCGGTCGTCCCCGCCGAGGTGTTCGGCCGTGCGCTGCGCGCTGCCGTCGCCGCGACCTTCAACAGGCTCGACTCCGACGGCTGCATGTCGACGAACGACCAGGTCACAGCCTTCGCCTCGGGCCAGAGCGGCGTCACGCCGACCGAGGCTGAACTCACTGCGGGGCTTTTTGCCGTGTGCGACGACCTCGCCGAGCAGCTTCAGGTTGACGCCGAGGGCGCCGGTCACAACATCCACATCATTGTGGAGGGTGCCGTAACTGAGGAAGACGCGGAGGAGGTTGGTCGCGCGCTCGCCCGCAACAACCTGTTCAAGGCAGCGATCGCGGGAGAGGACCCAAACTGGGGCCGCGTGCTTGCGGCGATCGGCGTGACTGACGCCGTCTTCGACCCTTACCTTGTTGACGTGAGCTTCAACGGGGTGCGACTCTGCACCGCAGGCGGCCCAGACCGGCCTGTCTCCGAGTGCGACCTGTCGCCGAAGCGTACTGAGGTGCTTATTGAGCTCCACGCCGGAGACGCGACCGCGCGCATTCGCACGAACGACCTCACGGTCGACTACGTCCGAGAGAACAGCGCGTACGCGAGCTGACGGGCGTGGGGACATGTCCTGCGGCGTGTTGTGCGACTGAGCGGACAAAACAGCGGCGAATCGACCATTGTAGGCATACAACAATCACAATATGACGCCGCTTTGCATAAAAACCTCAAAGGATTTCCGCGACCCCGCTTCGCAGGAGATAATAGAGGAGATAGACCAATCATGCGAGGAGGCGTCATGGCGGCAATGAAACCAAGGACCGGAGACGGGCCAATGGAAGCGGTTCGCGAGAGCCGCGTTATCGTGGTGCGTGTTCCCCTTGAAGGCGGTGGCCGTCTGGTGGTGTCAGTCAATGACGAAGAGGCCGCCGAGCTTCGCGATGTGCTTGCGGGCGTGCTCGGCGACTAACTGCCACGCACACGCGCAAAATGAGGGCCCCTCGGGGCCCTCATTTTTATGCCTGGGCTAGGGCTGGGCTGTTCTAGGGCTTAGCCCGCACCTCTCCTTGCTTTCGCTGGTTGACTGTTATACCTGGGATCTGCAGAACGTATTGCCTGTGCCCGGGCGGCAGGGCATTGGAAGTGCAGAACACATACCTTGCGCTGTGGGGCTAGAGGCAAGGCTCTGGTCACGACGCTCCAGAATCGCTACCCCTCGGCCGCAAAACTTCGGATCTGCAGACCCTATTGCGTGACCCCGGCGGCAGGGCATAGGGACTGCAGATCACATACCCTGTGCCGAGTGCCGAGTGCCGAGTGCCGAGTGCCGAGTGCCGAGCGCCGGGTGCCGGCACTAAGAAGCCAGAGGCCGCCTCAGCCGTCGAGCTTCACCACGGTGAGTAGACCATCACCAGTCGGAGTGAGCGACGCCGCAATTGCGTCAGACTCGGCCACGACGGCCAGCAGGTCTCGGAGCGCCTGGGTCGACTCGTCGCGTGCCGCCGGGTCTGCAACACGGCCGTGCGCCAGCGCACTCGGCACGACGATCGCGCCGCCGGGGCGCACGATTCCGAGCGCGTGCTCGAAGTATTCAAGGAGCTGCGACTGCTCAGCATCGAGCAACACGATGTCGTATGCGGCGAGGTTCAGGCGGGGCATGACGTGCCGCGCGTCTCCCTCGACGAGGCGGGCGCGCGACGCAGGGATCCCGGCCTCAGAGAACAGCGACCGAGCCTCGCGGAGGTGCTCAGGCTCAATCTCGATCGACGTGAGAATCGCGTCGGGCCGGTGGCGCAGCAGCGACAGGCCGCTCACGCCAACCCCGGTGCCGATCTCGCAGATCGCGCGGGCGCCCGAGAGCACGGCCAGCGCCGACAGCTCTGCCGAGACGGCGCGCGAAACGGGCTCGATGCCGAGTTCGAGCGACACCCTCCGGGCACGCACGAGCGTGTCAGTCTCACTCGGATACTGCTCCGTGTACTGCCAGTTGCGCTCGAGCTTGCTCACGTGTTCCTCTGTCCTCCGTCGTTATGCCTGTTCATGATAGGGGTGGCGGCCCAAATTCGGGCGCTGGCTCGCCGTGATTGCGCCGCTTGAGTACCGGGTCTGAGCCTGTGAGGGCGCCGGTACGGGCCCGACCCACCCCCGCAAGTCGAAATACCCCAGACCTACTCGGTACGATGATGGGATGGGCGGCCTGAGCTTTGAGAAGATCCTCATCATCCTGGTGATCGCGATGTTCGTCATCGGCCCGACCCGCCTGCCCGAATACGCGAAGAAGCTGAGCGATTTCGTGCGCTCCGTGAAGCGCGCGGCCGACGGCGCGAAAGATCGCCTGAAGGACGAGATGGGCCCCGAATTCGAGGACGTCGATTGGAAGCAGCTCGACCCGAGGCAGTACGACCCGAGGCGCATCATCCGAGATGCGCTCGTCGAGGATGAGCGTGAGGCGCGCCAGAGTGAGCGGCGCGAACGCCTCGAAGAGCTGGCCGCCGCGCGCAGGGCGCGGCAGGGCGTTTCAGCGGATGGGGCGGTCACGGTCAGGTTCGACGACGAGGCGACCTAACGGCGAAGCCACCCAACCAGCCACCCAGTAGACAGAGCCCGCCGCTCTACCGCGGCGTGACACCGAGGGAGCGACCGGCGAGGCCGCGGCCCCGGGCCGCGAGCTGTTGAGCGATGCGGATGACCGCCGCGGCTGCCGGGTCGTCGGGGCGCGCGAGCACCGCGGGGGATCCCGTGTCGCCACCCTCCCGGAAGTCAGGGCTGAGCGGCACGCTTCCGAGCAGCCGCACCGGCTGCTGGCCCTCCGCGCTCTCCGACGAGTTCAGACGGTCGACGACCGCCGCCCCGCCGCCCGTGCCGAACAGTTCGAGGACGGTGCCGTCGGGCTGGGCGAGCCCCGCCATGTTCTCGATGACACCAATGACGCGCTGGCCGGTCTGCCTGGCGACGAGAGCGCTGCGCACGGCGACGTCTGCCGCGGCCTCCTGCGGGGTCGTTACGACGAGAACCTCGGCCTGGGGGAGCAGCTGGCCGACGCTGATCGCGACGTCGCCCGTCCCCGGTGGCAGGTCGAGGAGCAGCACGTCGAGGTCGCCGAACCACACGTCGCGCAGAAACTGTTCGATGGTGCGGTGCAGCATGGGGCCGCGCCACGACACCGCGGTCGACCGCGGGTCTGCGTCGCCGAGGAACATGCCGATCGAGATGACCTTCACCCCGTGGGTCTCTGGGGGCAGGATCATTTCGCCGACCCGCGTCGGCTGCTCTGTGACACCGTCGCGGCTGAGCCCGAGGATGCCAGGGATCGAGAAGCCGAACACGTCAGCGTCGATGAGCCCCACGGAGAGCCCCTGCTGCGCGAGCGCGACAGCGAGCGATGCGGTCAGCGACGACTTGCCAACCCCGCCCTTGCCGCTCGTTACGGCGATGACGCGGGTGAGCGAGTCGGGGCCGAATTGCACGGGCCGCGCGGGGCCGCGGACGGTCTCGACGAATGCCTGGCGCTCGGCCGGGTTCATGACGCTGACGTCGATGCGCGCATCGGTGACGCCCGGCGTGCCGAGGGTAGCCTCTCGCACCTCGCGTTCGATCCGCTGCGCGGCCGGGCAGCCTGCGATCGTGAGTTTGAGCGGCACGTCAGCGGCCCCTGCCGCGTCGACCGCGAGCGTGCCAACCATGCCGAGCTCGGTGATGGGCCTGTGAATCTCGGGGTCGTTGACCCGTGCGAGCGCGTCCCAGAGCCGCTGTTCAACCTCGCTGCGCTGCTCGTCACTCACTGCGTGTCACATTCCCTTCGTCTGGTGCGTTGGTGTCTGGTTCGTTAGCGTCCTGCTGCTCAAGCTCAGCGAGGAGCGCCCGCAATTCCTGCCGAAGGAACTCACGGTCGGGCAGATCCTTGATCGAGAGTCGCAGCGCGACAACCTCGCGGGCGAGAAACTCGGTGTCGGCGAGGTTGCGTTCCGCCTGCTTTCGATCCTGCTCGATCTGCACGCGATCGCGGTCGTCCTGTCGATTCTGCGCCAGCAGGATCATGGGGGCCGCGTACGACGC
This sequence comes from Leucobacter sp., assembly GCA_052094845.1. Classification (GTDB taxonomy): domain Bacteria; phylum Actinomycetota; class Actinomycetes; order Actinomycetales; family Microbacteriaceae; genus Leucobacter. The sequence continues at coordinate 334,931 of JBQDKK010000001.1, forward strand.
CTGGAGCGACAGGATCAGCGTGAGGGCAGTGAAGCCGAGCGACGGCGAGTCGAAGCGGAGCTCTTTCGGCGCGAGCGTGTTCCAGGCGAGCCAGAGCACGCAGAACAGCGTCAGGGCGAGCAAGAACCACGGGGTGCCCATGCCGCGGGCGATGCCCTCCGTCCACCGGCCGAAGCGCTCGTTGCCGTCAATTCGGGTGCCCGCGGGCCCACGCGCGGACCTGCCTGCCCGGGGCGCCGCGAGGTCGGAGCGGCGTTTGCGGGGGCTCATGCGCGCCCCTCCTCGTCGTCAGCGTGCCGCCAGTCGTCGGGCAGCAGGTGGTCGAGTACGTCATCGACCGTGACGACGCCAACGAGCCGGTCTTGGTCATCGACGACGGGAAGCGCGACGAGGTCGTAGCTCGCGAGTCGGCGTGAGACCTCGGCGGCGCTCGCCGTGACAGGGACGGCTTCGATCTCGGAATCGAGTAGCGCGCTCAGGCGCTCGTGCGGTGGGAAGCGCAGCATGCGCTGGAAATGGACCATCCCGAGGTACTCGCCGCTTGGCGTCTCGTATGGCGGGTGCGTCACGTACACGGCGGAGGCCATCGCGGGCGGGATCTCGGCGCGGCGGATCATCGCCAGCCCCTCCGCAACGCTCGACTCGGCGGCGAGCACGATCGGGGTGGGGCTCATGAGGCCGCCGGCAGTATCGAACTCGTACTCCAGCAGGCGTCGAACGTCTTCCGCCTCCTCCGGTTCCATAAGGTCGAGCAGCTCGGCGCCCTGCGCGGCGGGCAGCGCCGAGATGAGGTCGGCGGCGTCGTCGGGCTCCATTCGGTCGAGCACATCGGCGGTGCGGACGGAGGGCAGAAGGGCGAGGATCGCGATCTGGTCGGTCTCGCTCATCTCTTCGAGCGCGTCGGCGACCCTGTCATCGGCGAGCTCCTCGAGCACTGGCGCCATGCGCGACTGCGGCAGCTCGAGCAGCGTCGTCGCGAGGTCGGCGGGCTTCAAATCAACGAGCGTTTGCACGAGCAGCTCGGCCGACTGCGGCCCCGCGTCTTCGCTCGGGCGCTCGACCTGCGACCAGCGGACGGTGCGCGCGGGCCCCCGGCCGAACCCCCCGCCCGCCTTCGGGCTGCGCACGAAGAGCTCTGACACGACCCACTCGCCCGCGCGGGTGCGCTCAATCGCGGCGTCTTCGACGGTCGCGCGCACGGGGGCTTTCCCCGACTCAGACGCGACGTCGACGCGCATCCCGATCATCTCGGCGATCATGCGGGTCTCGCCGCGTCGCTGCTCGAACCGGCGAATGTTGATGAGGCCCGTCGTGATGACCTGGCCCGAAGCGATCGAGGTGACACGGCTGATGGGCACGAAGACTCGGCGCTTGCCAGGGATCTCCACGATGAGGCCGACGACCCGGGGCGCGGCGGCGGCGCGGTACACGATCAAGACATCGCGAACCTTTCCGATCTGGTCTCCAACAGGATCGAACACGCCCCGACCGGCAAGGCGGCCGACAAACACCCGCGAACTACTCACGACTCTAAGGTACCGTCAGCGCGGGCGAATCGGCTGGAGAAGCCGCGTGACACGCCCGCCGACGGTTGCGCCGAGGCCCACCCGCCCGGCCGGCCCGGGGCCCATCGCGAAGTTCACCGCGCAACTTTGCGACGCCTGTGCCAGAATCTAGCCATGAGCACCCCCGGTTTTCCCAATTCGCGCGCGCCGATCCAGCCCGAGATCCCGAAGGGCGAGATCGTCTCGACCTACGACCGCTACGAAGATGCGAAGCACGCCGTCGACGTGCTCGCCCGGAGCGGGTTCCCAGTGCAGCGGGTCTCGATCCTCGGCAACGACCTGCGCAGCGTCGAGCGGGTCACCGGTCGATTGAGCTACGGCAAGGTCGCCTGGATGGGCGCGCTCTCGGGCGCGTACCTCGGTCTCTTTCTTGGCCTGCTGCTCTTCATCTTCCAGCCCGACAACGCGGGCATCGGCGGCGTGTTCCTCTCGGCCGTCGTCATCGGCGCGGGCTTCGGCATGCTGTTTGGTTTGCTCTCGTACGCGATGAACCGCAACAGGCGCGACTTCTCGTCGATTATGCAGATGGTTGCGACCCGGTATGACCTCGTCACCGAGCCCGAGCTACTCCACGAGGCGCGCCGGGTGCTCGGCGGCGAGTAGCCGGGCCGGCAGCGAAGCCTGCAACGCGAACGGGCCCCTCGATTCCGTAAGGATCGAGGGGCCCGTTCGCGCGCGGGGAGAGGCTACGCCTTGCGTGCGCCCTGCACCCACGCCTCAACGTCGTCTGCCGTGCGGGGGATGTTCGCCGAGAGGTTCACGCAGCCGTCCTCGGTGACGACGATGTCGTCTTCGATGCGCACACCAATCCCACGGAACTCCGGGGGTGCGGTGAGGTCGTCGGGCTGGAAGTAGAGGCCCGGCTCGATCGTGAAGACCATGCCCGGCTCAAGGATGCCGTCGAGGTACATGTCGCGCCGCGCCTGAGCGCAGTCGTGCACGTCAAGGCCGAGGTGGTGGCTCGTGCCGTGCACCATGTAGCGGCGGTGGTACGGGGTGCCGTCGGCCTCGGGGAGGAGGCCCCACTCGCGGGTGTGGCGCTCGATGACCGCCATCGCGGCGTCGTGCACATCGCCGAAGCGGATGCCGGGCTTCACGATCGCGCGGGCGGCGTCAGCGGCCTCGAGCACGGCCTCGTAGACCTTGCGCTGCGGCGCGGTGAACGTGCCCGAGATCGGCAGGGTGCGCGTGATGTCGGCGGTGTAGAGGCTGTCGAGCTCAACGCCTGCGTCGAGGAGCAGGAGGTCGCCCTCGCGCACGGCGCCGTCGTTGCGGATCCAGTGCAGCGTGCAGGCGTGCTCGCCCGCCGCTGCGATCGTCTCGTAGCCGACCTCGTTGCCGTCGAGGCGGGCGCGGTGGTTGAAGACGCCCTCGATGACGCGCTCGCCGCGGGGGTGCGCGCTCGCGTCGCCGAGCGCCGCCAGTACCTCGTTGAAGCCGCGCTGCGTCGAGTCGACGGCGGCCTGCATCTCGGTGAGTTCGTAAGCGTCCTTGACGAGGCGCAGCTCGCTCGTGGCGCGACCGAAGTCGGCGTCGTCGAGCGTGAGGTCGCCCTCCTGAGCCGCGAACTCTGCGAGGTGCGCGGTCTGCACGCCGAGCAGCGATGCGACCTGGGCGAGCGACGGGCGCGGCCCGATCCAGAACTCGCCGATCTCGGGGTTCGCGAAGAACTCGTCAGAGTCGCGGCCCGCGCGCTCCTGGAAGTAGAGGGTCGTCTCGCCCGACGCGTCGATCACGAGGATCGCGCCCGGCTCAGACTCCGAGCCCCACCCGGTGAGGTGCGCGAACGCGCTGTGCGGGCGGTACGGGTAGAACGTGTCGTTCGAGCGCTGCTTGAGCGCGCCGGCCGCGACGACGAGTCGCTTGCCGGGGAACTCTGCGGCGAGCTTCACCCGGCGCTCGGCAGCGAACTTCGCGACGGGAAGCTCGGCGGGGAGCTCGTCGACCCGGTCGGCCCAGCTCGAGGAAATGTAGGTGAGGAACGCGTCCGACTGTGGTGTCGTGCTCCGGTTGCTATTGTCGATCTCCGCCTCGTGGGTGGCGGTCGTGTTCTCGGTCATTCCTCCATCCTCCCACTTTCGCCTGGGTGCGCGCGCATCGGATACGGGCGTAGCGTTGGGGCCGGGCCCGCGCGTCTGGCCGGGCCGTTTCCCTTTGGAGAGGACACTGGCTCATGGCACAGTACGAAGTCGCAGATCGCTCGGCAATCGTGACCGGCGCAGGATCAGGGATCGGGCGGGCGGTCGCGCTGCTGCTCGCCGAGAACGGGGCAAAGGTTGTCGTTCAAGATCTTGACGCGGCGGCGGCCGAGGCCGTCGTCGCCGAGATCACGGGCGCGGGCGGTGAGGCTGTCGCGGTCATCGGCGACGCGGGCGCGGTCGAGGTTATCGACGAGACCGTGCGCGCCGCCGAGGCGCTTGCGCCGCTGAAGATCGGGGTGAACAACGCGGGTATTGGCGGCGCGGTCGGCGCGACCGCCACGTACTCCGACGCCGACTGGCAGCGCGTCATCGACATCAACCTCTCGGCCGTGTTCCGCGGCACGCGCGCCCAGGTCGCGCACATGGCCCAGCACGGCGGCGGGGCGATCGTGAACATCGCGTCGATCCTTGGCAGCGTCGGCAGCGCGGGTTCGCCGGCGTATGTCGCGAGCAAACACGCAGTCGTCGGGCTCACGAAGACCGCGGCTCTCGAGAACGCGGCGCTCGGCGTCCGCGTGAACTCGGTCGGCCCCGGCTACGTCGACACCCCGCTCCTGAAGAACACTGACGAGGCGGCACGGGCCGCGCTCATTGCTAAGCACCCGATGGGCAGGCTGGGCCGTGCCGAGGAGATCGCGCACATGGTCGCGTTCCTCGCGAGCGATGCCGCCTCGTTCGTCACTGGCAGCTACCACCTCGTCGACGGCGGCTACACGGCGCCGTAGTCGCGGCGGCAGTTCGCGCGCCTGAAGCCTCGTAGACTGGGGGAATGACTGGTAGCGCGGGCTACGACCTGCACACGCACTCCCTGATCTCCGACGGCACAACGAGGCCCGCGGAGATCGCGGCCGAAGCCGCCGCGCTCGGGCTCGCCGGATTCTCGCTCACCGACCACGACACGATCGACGGGTGGGACGAAGCCCGGGCGGCGGCGGCCGAGGGCGGGATCGACTTCGTACCGGGCATCGAGATCACGACCAAGTACGACTGGAAGTCGCGGCATCTGCTCGGCTACGGAATCGACCCGGCCGCCGGCGAACTGTTCGCCGCGCTCGCTCGGGTGCGCGAGGCGCGCCTCGGTCGCGCCCGCGAGATGGTCCAGCTGCTCGCGCACGACTACCGGCTCACCTGGGACGACGTTGTGGGTGAGTTCGAGGCGACGACAGTGGGCCGCCCGCACATCGCCGACGCGCTCGTGACGGCGGGCTATTTCGTCGACCGGAGCGCTGCGTTCGCCGACGTGCTTCACCCGCGCTCGAAGTACTACGTGCCGACGTACGCGCTCGACACCGTCGATGCGATTGGGCTCGTCCGCGCCGCGGGCGGTTTCCCCGTGCTCGCGCACCCCGTCGCTGAGCGGCAGCGCACGCCGACCCCCGTCGACGCGGTGCGGGCGTTTGCCCGGGCCGGGCTCGGCGGGATTGAACTCAACCACCCCGAGAACCGCGAGGACTGGCTGCCGCCGCTGCGCGAGGCCGCCGACGAGCTCGGGCTTACGGTGACCGGCGCGAGCGACTATCACGGCGCTGGCAAACCGAACCGGCTGGGGGAGCGGACGACGCCCGCGGAGACCGTCGAGCGCATTCGCGCGGGCATCGCGACGCCCCGGTAGTCGAGCAGGATCGGGCTCCTGCGCGGGCCGTCAGCCCGCGAGGAACTCGCGAACCCGCGCGTTGAAGGCCTCGGGCTCGGTGAGGAACCCGGCGTGCACCGGGATCGTCGCGAACTCCGCGTGCGGGAGGTTTGCGGTCACCCAGCGGCGCGCGTCGTCAGCCCAGCCCTCTTGCGCGATGAAGAGCAGTGGCTTGCCCGAACCGTCGAACGCGACCGCGGGTGCCGACAGGTCGGTTGCGAGCCCCTCGACGCCGGTGATGATCGCGATGTGCTCGGGCGTGCGGGCGCCGTCGGCGACGAGCTTCGCGACGGCGGGCTCGGCCGCGGCTTCCGCTGCTGCGACGCCGAGCGCGTCTGCCGCAATGTACTCGAGGAAGCCCTGGCGGTCGGTGGAGAGGAATTTCACGTAGGCCGGGAGCCCGTCGTGGCTGAGCGCGGCCTCGCCCCACTCCGCCTCGTTTGCCGGGTCGAACGGTACACGCGGCGGCTCGTCGATGAGGATGAGCTTTGCGACGCGGTCTCCGGCTCCTTCTACCTCAAGCGCCGAGAGCACGTCGAGCACGCCGAACGACCAACCGGCGAGGGTGACGTCGCGGAGGCCGAGGGAAGCCACGAGCGCAGCCAGATCGCGGCCGCGCTGCGGGAAGTTGTTGCCCGTGAGCGGCTTGCTCGATTCTCCGTGGCCGCGCGGGTCGACGGCAATGACCTCGTGAGCGTCTGCAAGGCCTGTGAGCTGGTGCACGAATACCTCAGCCGAGAAGTTCCACCCGGGGATGAACACGACGGGCGACCCAGCGCCAGCTCGGAGCACGCGCAGCTCGACCTCGGGGGCCACCTCGACGCGGTCGACTGAAACGGAATCCGGCAGGGCGGGAAAATCAATGCTCATGCCCGCAAGCGTAAACGCTGCGGGCACGAGCATGAAGAGATGTTGCGAACCGTGACGTCTGAGACGTCAGGCGAGCTACGCGGCGGGCGCCTCCGAGGTCGCAGGTGCGCCGCCCTCGGTCTGCGCGCCCTCCGCCGAGGTAGCAGCCCCGTTTCCGCGGCCACGGCCGCCGCGACGACGGCGGCGACGCGGTGCGCCCTCCCCGTCAGGGCCGGTGCCCTCGGCTGCCGGAGCGCCGGGCTCGCTGCCGCCGTCAGCGTCGTGGCCGTGCTGCTCGTGACCGTGCGACTCGTGCCGGCCCGGGCCCTGCGGGTTCGCGCTGCGCGTGCGGCGGCGCGTGCGGCTCGAACCGCCCTCGGAATCGGAGCCCGACTCGGTGCGCGATCCTGATCCTGACCCCGCCGAGCGGCCGCCCGACGTGCGCGAGCGAGTGCGCTCGCCGCGGGGAGCGGTCTCCTTCACCGGAGTCGCCTTCAGGCGGCCCTTCGACCCCTCGGGGATATTCAGGTCGGTGAACAGGTGCGGCGAGGAAGAGTAGGTCTCGACGGGCTCGGCAATGCCGAACTCGAGGGCCTTGTTGATGAGCGCCCACTTGTGCATGTCGTCCCAGTCAACGAACGTCACGGCGATGCCGGTGCGGCCGGCGCGGCCCGTGCGGCCGACGCGGTGCAGGTAGGCCTTCTCGTCGTCGGGAACCGTGTGGTTGATGACGTGCGTCACGTCGTCAACGTCGATGCCGCGGGCCGCGACCTCGGTCGCGATGAGCACGTCCTTCTTGCCCGACTTGAACGCGGCCATGGCGCGCTCGCGCTGATCCTGATTGAGGTCGCCGTGCACGGCGGCGGCGCTGAAGCCGCGATCCGTGAGCTCTTCCTGCAGGCGGGCCGCCGCGCGCTTCGTGCGCATGAAGATCACGGTCTTGCCGCGCTCCTCGGCCTGCAGGATGCGGCCAATGACCTCGTCTTTATCGAGCGAGTGGGCGCGGTAGATGATGTGCTGAATGTTCGCCTGCGCCGCGCCCTCGTCGGGGTCGGTCGCGCGGATGTGGATCGGGTTCGACATGAACCGGCGGGCGAGCGACACGATGATGCCGGGCATCGTCGCCGAGAACAGCATGGTGTGGCGGTTCGCCGGGGTCTTCGAGAACAGCTTCTCAATGTCGGCGAGGAAGCCGAGGTCGAGCATCTTGTCGGCCTCATCGAGCACCATCTCGCGGACGTTTCCGAGGTCGAGCACGCGCTGGCTCGCGAGGTCGAGGAGGCGGCCCGGGGTGCCGACGACGACCTGGGCGCCCGCCTTCAGCTGCTCGATCTGGCCCTCGTACGCCTTGCCGCCGTAGATCGGCACGACAGTGGTGGCGCGGTTCTTCGTGGCGAGCTCGAGGTCTTCGTACACCTGCATTGCGAGCTCACGGGTGGGAACGACGACGAGCGCCTGCACGCCGGGCTCCGGGTTCGCGCCGAGGCGCTGCAGCAGCGGGAGGCCAAAGCCAAAGGTCTTACCGGTGCCGGTCTTCGCCTGGCCGATGATGTCCTGGCCGGTGATGGCGAGGGGGATCGTCTGCTCCTGGATGGGGAAGGCCTCGGAAATGCCCTTTTCGGTGAGTGCTTCGACGATGTCTTCGTCGATGCCGAGTTCTACAAATGTGGTCACGCCTGTGTCCTGTTCTGTGTTCGATTGTGCATTGCTGCGCGTGAGACAGGGCGCAGCCTCCGACACTCCAGCGGCGACGGAGAAAAATACGTGTCTTATCAGTCTATGGGGAAATGCGACATCTGCGTGATTCCCACTGTGGTATTTCTATGCAAGGTATTCCCTCGGTGCACCGCCGCGGAGGTAAGCTAGGCACCGTGTTTGACTGGATCCGGAGATTGCGCAAGAAGCAGGCGCCCTCAAAGACGTCGCTCTCGCACGCAAGCGAGTCTGCGGCTGAGCGCGTTGACCTCGCCGAGTTCGCGCCCGGAATCATGCCGTTCTTGGGTCTGACCGCCTACCTGCAGCTCGAGCTCTACGAAGCTGCGACGCGCGGCGTCTCGGGCGCCGCGACGCTCGAAGCGAAGGAGACACTCGCCAGGGTGGCGGGGGAGACGCTCTCGAAGCAGCAGCGACTCGCCGACGAGATTCGCCGCCGCGGCTCTGAACCGCACGTCGTCATGCGCCCGTTCACGAAGGTCATCGACGACTACGTCGAGCGCATCGACACCGACGACTGGCACCAGCACGTGCTGTCGCTGTACCTCGTCGGCGGCCTGTTCGACGACTTCTTCGCGAGCCTCGCAACCGGCCTGAAAGACTCCTACCGCACCGAAGCCATCGCTGTGCTGACGGGCGGCGAGGGGCGCCAGGCGCTGAAGGGCCTCCTCGAACAGGCGCTTGAAGACGACCCGAAGCTCTCGAGCTGGCTCGCGCTCTGGGGGCGCCGGCTCGTCGGCGACACGCTGCTCGTGTCGCGCGCCGTGCTGAATCTCAGCGAGAAGCGCGAGTTCGTCGAGAGTGAGGTGGAGCCCGTGTTCACCGAGCTCATCGCCGACCACATCCGCCGCATGGACGGGCTCGGCCTCACCGCCTAACCGATGGTGCTGCCCGTGCAAGACCTCGCCGCGCCTCCCCACTGCCGTTACTTCGAGGCCGGGGTGTGCCGTTCGTGCACCTTCATCGAGACACCGATCGATGCCCAGCTGCGCGTGAAGCAGGAGCGCTGCGCCGAGCTGCTGCCCGGCGTGCCCGCCGCGGCCTGGATCGCACCGGTCTCCGGTGGGGTCGCGGGCTTCCGCAACCGCGCCAAGCTCGCGGTCGGAGGGGTCGCCGGGGCGGTGACGCTCGGGATCCTCGACCGCGGCGGCGCAGGCATCGACCTCACCGAATGCCTCATCCACGAGCCGGAGATCCAGGCCGTGATTCCCGTCCTCGCCGGCTTCGTGAATGCCTCGGGGATTGAGCCGTACTCGGTGCCACGTCGGCGCGGCGAACTCAAGTACGTGCATGTCACCGTGAGCCCCGCTGGCGAACTGATGGTGCGCTTCGTCGTGCGCAGCGAGCAGGGGCTCGGGGGTATTCGCGCGCGAGTCGACGAACTGCGCGAGCTGCTGCCGCAGGCGGCCGTCATCTCCGTCAACCTGCTGCCCGAGCACAAGGCGGTGCTCGAAGGCGAGCGAGAGGAACCGCTCACCGGGTCGGCACTCGCAATGGAACTCGGCGACGGGCTCTCGCCAGTGACACTGTACCTGCGGCCGCAGAGCTTCTTCCAGACCAACACGCGCGTGGCCCTCGCGCTCTACGAACAGGCCGCCACGTGGGTCGACGGCGTCGGGCCAGCATCGCTCTGGGACCTGTACTGCGGCGTCGGCGGCTTCGCCCTGTTCACCGCGCGCTCCGCCACGGGTGCTCAGCGCGACGTGCTCGGGGTCGAGCTGAGTGAGCAGGCCATCCGCTCCGCCGAGCGCAGCGCCGCCGAGGCTGGCATCCCCGCACGGTTCCTCGCGGGTGACGCGACCGAGTTCGCGCTCGCCGCAGCCCCGGCAGACCTGCCCGAGCTCGTCATCGTGAACCCACCGCGCCGCGGCATCGGCGAGACCCTGTCTGAGTGGCTTGAGGGGTCTCAGATTCCGCACGTCATCTACTCGAGCTGCAACCCCGAGAGCCTCGCGCGCGACCTCGAACGGATGCCGTCGTACTCGGTGCGGCAGGCCCGGCTCTTCGACATGTTCCCGCACACGGGGCATCTCGAAGTCGCGGTGCTGCTCGAGCGCCGCTGACGCTTCCCGCCCGAAGACCACTGCGCCCGATGTACCCACTTGTGACGGTTTCACCCGGTTTTTACGCGGGTTTTGTGGGCACATCGGTGCACAGTGGGTGAATCGGTGGGCGACGGCGATGCGGCGATGCGACGGCGGTGCGGCGGTGGGCGGGCGACGGCGACGGCGACGGCGCCGGGTGGTCGCGGCGCGGCTGGCTACACCCGCGTGAACTCGGGGGTGACCCAGAGCCCCGGGTCGGGGAACGGAGCCCAGCGCAGGTCGACGCCATCAGCACCACCACCAGCACCCGCTGCGTCGAGCACCGGCCGAACCTCGGCAACGCACGTCAACAGTGAGAGCGTGGGGTAGCCGAGCGGGCGGTTGTCGCGCACGATCGCCTCGTCATCAGTGGGCGCGAGCTCAGCGGTACGCCCCAGGAGGTTCACCCACAGGCCCCGCCACTCGGAATCAGGGGCTCCGGCGAGCGCCTGGAACTCTGGCAGCCACCGGGCGATGCGGGCCGAACGCGGGTCATCAACGTCGTGGTGTGCGAGCATATGCAGGCCGGGGGCGAGGGCGTCTCGGCGCAGTTCGACCCCGTCCCAGGCCGATACGAACGCCGACGAGCCCACGACCTCGACGAGCGAGAACGGCGCGGCCGTCGGCGGGTCGGTGAGCTCGTCGCCGTTGACCGAGGCCAGTACGAGACCGCCGCGCGAGGTGAACCCGCCCGGAGGCTCAATGAGTTCGCCCGCTCGGTTGACGACGACCGACAGCCGGCCGCCCTCTTGCAGGCTAGCCTCCTGCCGCGCGGCGAGCCAGGCACCGTTCGCGCGCCGATCTCGCACCCCGACCGTCCCGGGGTACGAGTCGGGCCACCACTCAGAGGGCGGGTCCCACGGGCGAGCGGGATCCTCATCTCGGACCGCGAGCACCCTTGTCGGAGCGGTCAGGTCAGCGGGAACTTCGATCACGACCGTACACATGCACCCGAGTGTATCGGCGCGGCCGGGCCCCTGGTCGCTGCCGAATCGTAGGAATCAGTGCGAGTATTGAGACGTGAACATTGTGCTTGGAGTGAGTGGCGGAATCGCCGCGTATAAGGCCGTTGCCCTCGCCCGCCTGCTCGTCGAGGCGGGGCATGAGGTGCACGTTGTGCCGACTGCAGACGCCCTGCGGTTCGTGGGGCAGCCCACCTGGGAGGCGATCAGCAGGCACCCGGTCACCACATCGGTGCACGACGATGTACCGGAGGTGCGGCACGTCGCGCTCGGGCAGAATGCCGACCTCGTGGTCGTCGCCCCTGCAACCGCGAACACCCTGGCCCGCATGACGGCGGGCCTCGCCGACGACCTACTCGGCACCACGCTGCTCGCGACGCGCGCGCCCGTGCTCGTCGCGCCGGCCATGCACACTGAGATGTGGCAGCACCCCGCGACGCAAGACAACGTTGCGATCCTGCGTGCGCGCGGCGTCTCGTTCGTCGGGCCTGAGAGCGGGCGGCTCACGGGTGACGACAGTGGCCCGGGCCGCATGAGCGAACCGGCCGATATCTTCGCCCGGGTGGAGGAGCTCTTGGCCGGCGTCGAGTCCGGCGCATCGCCGACCGTGCTCGAAGCCGCTGACGACCTAGCAGCCGACGACGTAGCCGAGGCGCCCGGAAGGGCCGGGCCCGACGCGCCCGACGCGCCGACCGAAGTGTTCTCGCCGCCCGTAGCGGAGAGCGCACACGACGACACCCCCGGCGTCGACTCCGAGGCACGCGAGCGGGGGGATCTCGCCGGGATCCGCGTGCTCGTCACCGCCGGCGGTACCCGCGAGCCGATCGACCCCGTCAGGTACCTGGGGAACCGGTCGAGCGGGCGCCAGGGCATCGCGATCGCCGTTGCCGCGGCGGATCGCGGCGCCGAGGTCGTGCTGTTGGCCGCCAACGTTGACGGCGAGGTGCTGGCCGAGGTCTCGCAGGATCCCGCGGTGCGCATTGTCCCCGTCAGCACGACGGCGGAGCTCGACTCGACAGCGCACGGGGCTGCGAAGGGCGCACGTGTGGTGGTCATGGCCGCCGCGGTCGCTGACTACCGGGTGGCCGAGGTCGCTGACCGGAAGATCCGGAAGGAGGATGCCCCCGGAGAAGCCCCAACGTTGACACTCGTCGAGAACCCAGACATCCTGGTGAGTCTCGTGCGGGAGCGCCTGGACGACCAGGTCATCGTCGGGTTCGCCGCGGAGACGGTAGATGACGAAGACGAGCTGCTTGAGCGTGGCCGCCGCAAGCTCGCGCGCAAGGGGGTCGACCTGCTCGCGGTGAACGCCGTCGGCTGGAACGAAGGGTTCGAGTCGCACGAGAACGATGTGCGAGTGCTCGATGTTGACGGTGATGTAGTCGCCGCCGTCGCCGGGTCGAAACGAGAGGTCGCCGACGCGCTGCTCGACGCCGTTCGCGATGAGCTCGACCTCGCCGACAGCCCGCTCGTTAGCTAGCGAAAGCAGCGCCCCGCGTGGATTGCCCCTCACCGTGAGGCGGGGCAACCCACGCGGGGCGCAGTTTTGCAGGCGGCTACTACTCGCCGACCGCGACCGCGATCTCGTTGGGTACCGCATCGAGGGTGATCGAGGAGATCTTCTTGCCCGTCTTCAGGTCGAGCGCGTGCACCGCCTTCGCCGATGGCTCAGTGATGTACGCAATGTTCCCGTCGCCGACCATGGCCGGGTGCGCCTCCTGCCAGTCGGCAGGCCCTTCCCAAGGCTCGATCACGGGGAAGGAATTGACGATCTTGCCACTCGCGGTGTCGAGGACATGCACAGCGCCGTCCGTCGACAGGATGTACGCGTTGCCGTCGGGGCCACGTGTGACTCCGCGGAAGGTGTAGCGGACGTTGTCGGGCAGCGACGCGACCTCGAACGATTCCGTGTCGGTGTCGATGAGCGTCACCGCGCTCAGCAGGTACCCTTCGGCATCCGGGTCGCTCTTGTAGTCGCCGACGACGATCGGGCTATCAGGCGAGGTGAACGCGTTCCCCATGCGGCCGAACGCGTCTGGCGCGGTGAGCTTGGTGAAACTGCCAGCCTTGTACAGCAGCGCGCCGTCTTCGCAGCCAAACACCGCGACCTCGTCACGCGCGGTGCCCTCGCCATGGATGCCGGGGCACTCGGCCGACGTGGTGAGGTCGTGCCAGTGGTCGTCGTGCGGCTCGAGCGCCGTAGCCCCTGTGCGCGACTCTGCTGTGCCCACGGTGGTGAGCAGCGTCCCGTCTGTGAGCTCGATCGAGACCCCGTGATGTGGGGCGTCGGCCGTGTACGCACGGGATTTCGGGGCGGCGGTGTCATTCTCGAGCAGCGCGTCGGTCGGCACGAGCGTTGTCTTGCCCGTGCCGTCGTCGAAGAGTGCGGTCGTGCCCGCGTGGCGGACGGCGTGGCCGGCCGCGGTCGCCGGGAACACGAGCCCGGTGAGTCGCGCGGCCTCGGTATCGACGACTTCGAAGCCCTTCGATGTGGTGAGCAGGAGGTGCTTGCCGTCGCCGAAGGCGTTGAGCCGCGTGAAGTCCTCGGTCGCGAACGAGTCGACGGCTTCGATCCCTCCGCCCTCACCTGCTGCGCTCGAGAGCACGGTGACGCTGCCGGGCGTTGTTACGGCGAGCGCTGTGTGGGCCGAGTCATGGCCACTCCCGTGCTGGTGGGCGGAGCCTTCGTTGGGTGGGGCATCCTGGCCGGTTGGGGCAGCGGGCGCGCACCCGCTGAGCGCGGCGACCCCGATGCTGAGCGAGGCCGCAGCCAGCCAGCCGATTCGTGCTCCGCGCCGCGGGCGAGCGATTGTGTGGGTCTGCATAGTTCTCCTTTGTGTTGTGAGTGAGTGATGGTAGGAAGCGTTACTGCCGCGGCTGGCGGGGCTTGAGGCCCGAAACGATGCGATCAGCATTCGTGTTGACCATTTCGAGATAGCTCTCCGCCCCACCGCCCGGTTCCGACAGCGACTCGGTGAAGAGCGGCACGACGTTCACGGTGATGCCCGCCTCGTCTGCGAGTACGCGCATGAGCCGATCCGGTGACGACGACTCCGCGAAGATAGTCGGTACGCCTGCGTCGATGATCGCGGTGACCAGCGCGTCGAGGTCGGCGGCGCTCGGGGCGGCGAGCGTGGTGCCCCCGGGAATCGCGGTTCCAAGTACCGTGAAGTCGTAGCGCTTTGCGAAGTAGCCGAAGACATGGTGGTTGGTGACGAGCGCCCGCTGCTGCCTCGGGATCTCCGCGAACCGCTCGGCGAGCGCCTCGTCGAGTTCTTCGAGCCCCTGCGCGTAGGCGGATCCGCGCGCCGCAATGTCAGCGCGCGCCTCGTCGCTGAGCGATGGGAGGTCGGCGAGGGCATCGCTGAGGGCGCGTGTGACCGTCACCATTTGCCGCGGGTCGGTCCAGAAATGAGGATCCGCGACCGCCGAACCGTTTGGCCCCTTGGGTGCTGCGTGATCCTCGTCGGAGGAATAGCTCAGGGGGTCGATCACCGCGCCAGCGACAAACTGTTCGACCCCGGCGGCAGCAGCCCGGTCGAGGTGTCGTTGCAATCCCTCCTCGAGCCCGAGGCCGTTCGACACGACGAGGTCGGCGCTGTCGAGTGCGGCCGCTTGCTGCGCCGAGATCTCGAACGAGTGCGGGTCTGCGTTCGGCTTCATCAGCGTTGTCACGTCAATCGAGTCGCCCGCAATCTCAGACGCCACATCGCCAAGGATGTTTGTGGTGACAACGACTTGGGGCCGAGCGCCCGCCGCCGCATCGTCCGCGGCGGTGTGGGCCTGAGAGCAGGCTGCGAGCGGGAGCACGAGCGCGGCGATCGCGAGGAAGGCTATGCGGCGGGGCCACACTGTGGCGCGCGCTCGGCGATCCCCGCCGCTCACAGCCCAACCTCCGCGACGAAGTCGGGCCGGGCGGCAGGGGTGAGTTCACGCGCGACCCTCGCGCCGTCGGCGTAGTCGATCTCGTAGACGATGCCGGCCGTCGGCGCGTTGAGGTAGGCCCGTTGCTGGTCGACGGAGAGCGTAACCGCGCTCGACGCGCCAGATTCGAGGTCAGCGGGATCCAGCAGCGGGGGAGTCACGGCGGTCTCCTTGCCCCCGCGGCTGACGTGCACGCGGCCCTCCGTGTCGAGCGCGACGACGTGCCCCTCGTCATCGCCCACGGCGCTCACTCTGAGGAGGGGAGCGGAGGCCGGCGACCACGTCCATGTGAGCGCCCTGGCATCAAAGCTCCAGGTGCCCGGCTGGCCCGCGGCATCAGTGCCCGGCCCGGCGAGCACCGGTCGGCCCTTCCTGCCGGAGAGACTTGCCGGCGAACCCCCGGCATCCGGCGGCAAGCTCACGAACTCGAGGTCACCGGCAGCCGCGACTACGGCACCACCCTCGCACAGCACGACGAGCCCCGCGCGAGTGCTCGTCGCGCTTTGGGGCGAGTCGCATGTGGTCGCAGTGCCGGTCGGCGTTCCGCCAGAGTCAAGCACCCGCAACTGCGTCTCGCCCGATGCCTCATCGAAGTGAGACACTAGCGCGCCCTCGCCAAACGGGGCCGCGATGCCGACGTGCGGTGTTTCCCGCACGCGGAACCGTTCGACAACCCGACCGGAGCTCAGCTCCGCGTTATCGAGCAGCACCGCTTCGCCCGAGCCTGCGAAGAACACCCCCGTCGAGCCCGCGGTCGACAGGACATCGCCCGTCACCGCCGCCGGGCCCTTCCCATCGACGGAACCGAGGTTCGCGGGGTCCGCCCGGTAGTAGTGGAAGTGGTCTCCGTGGTCCCAGGTCCAGGCGCCACTGTCGATGATTGAAACCCCCGAGCCGGAATCGCTGAAGGCATAGCGGCCATCGGTCGTGAGGCGTGCGGGGCCCGGAACGGGATGTATCGTGCGCTCGCCGCCGTCAAGGAGGTCGAGCAGGCCGACGTCGCCCGCGGCGGTGACCGTCAGCAGCTGGAGCTGCGGTTCGGCGACCTCGGTCGCGCCGGCGACGCTCCCGTGGTCGGAGGGCGCGGCTTCGGGCGATGCTGCCGCGGACTGGTCCGGCCGCGGCGCGGGGGCCGCCGTGCAGGCCGCGAGGGCAAGCGGGAGGGCCGCTCCGCAGGCGAGGGCGATGGCGAGAGTGCGATTCATGCGTGGCTTTCTAGCGTTAAAGGGTTGGAGTTTCGGTGTCTCAGGGACACCGCCGCGGCGTGCGCGGTGTGGGAAGCCCCAGCGGCGGCTACCGCGCTCACCGCGATAGTGGATCCCGCCGCGGACCCTGCCGCCCACGAGACGGCGAGGCCGACCGTGACCGCGGCTATTCCGAAGCCGGTAGCGAGCACCATGCGGCCTGGAATTCGTCGGCTCCAGGGTTGCGCCGCCACCGCGGGGCCGAGGAGCAACGCGATGACGAGGAGCGTTCCGACTGCCTGCGCCGAGGCGACGACGGCGAGCGTAATGAGGCCGACGAGCAAGCCCTGAGTGAGAGCGGGGCGGTAGCCGAGGGCCTGAGCGATCCTGCGATCGAACGCGACCGCGACGAACGCCCGGTGCCGAGCGGCTGCGATGGTCACAACAACGACAGTGACCGAGGCAAGCAGCACGATGTCGGCGGCCGAGATCGCAAGGATGTCGCCGAAGAGTACGGCGGTCACGTCGGTTGCGAAGCTTCCCGAGTGCGAGACGATAATCACGCCGGCGGCGAGCATCGCGACGAACAGTAGCCCGATGCTTGTGTCGTACGACAGTCGACCGCGCCGCTGCAGGAGTGCGATGAGAGCACTCATTGCAGCGGCCGAGACGGCGCCGCCTACGACAGGAGGCGCGCCGACGATAGTGGCGAGGGCGACCCCGGGAAGCATGCCGTGACCGATCGCCTCACCGAGAAACGCCATGCCACGGATGACCACCCAGCTGCCGACAAGGCCGCAGATGACTGCGACGAGCGCACCGCCAACCAGGGCGCGAGCGAAGAACGCCGAACCGAGGGCATCGAATATCCAGGACATGGACACCGACAATACCGATAATGAAAACCATTCTCAACATGCTAGATTGGTGCGCATGACCGAATCCTCACCCGCGCGGGCGCGCGCGCTCTTCTATGCTCACGACCGAAAAGAAGTGCTCTCCGGGGTCGACATCGACCTCCCCGCCGGGCGTGTCACAGCCATCGTTGGCGCGAATGGGGCGGGGAAGACGACGCTCGTTGAATTGCTTGCCGGGGTGCGGAGCCCGCAGTCCGGCGAAGTGCTGCTGGAGTCGCCCGTCGCCTTAGTCGTGCAGCGTCCGGATGCCCCGGCGGTGCTGCCAATCACGGCACGCGAGGTCGTCGCGCTGGGGGCTGCGTCGCCTGCCGCCCGGTCACGCAGGTCGGGGCGGCGCGTGCGCGAAGCTCTTGAGCGGGTCGGGGCCGAGAGCCTCGCCGACGCTCCCTTCGCTCAGCTCTCGGGAGGGCAGCGGCAGCGGGTGCTGATCGCGCAGGGCCTCGCGGTCGGGGCTGGCGTGCTCATTCTCGATGAGCCCGCGGCAGGGCTCGACGAGCGCAGTCGAGCGCGCGCCCGGGCCATCTTGCGTGAGGAGGCTGCTCGAGGCGTGGCCGTTGCCTGCGTGACGCACGACGCGGCCGACATCGCGGCGGCTGACCGGGTCGTGGCACTCCGCGACGGGGTCGCAACGCTGACGCGCTAGGTGTCGCTCCCCGTGAGATGGTGAACAGCAAAGCGAGCGTGGCGAAAGCCGAGAATCGGCCCGCCACGCTCGCTTTGCGTGATGCGTTGAGCTTGCTAGCTCGCGTTAGCTGACGAAACCCACCTTGCGCGAGGTATCGCTGCCGAGCTCGACGTACGAGATCGACTCGCGGTTCACGAGGAACGTGCGGCCTTTGTTATCAGCAAGCGATACGAGGCCCGTCGCTTCGGCCTGGATGAGCGTGCTGAGCTCCTCAGCCGTCGCGTCGGTCTCAAACGAGAGCTCGCGAGCCGACTGGTTGATGCCGATCCGTACTTCCACAGCTGCCTCCTGGCCAAGTCATGATGCGGTCGCGGCCTGCGCCGCAACTCTTCCTCCTCTGAGTGTAGGCGTCCACGCTCGGCGAACGGGGCTCGTTCGCCGTCAGCGCACCAGCGGTTCAGCGCTCGTGCGCCTGCCGCCCCTGCCGAGCACAAGCCATGCAAACGACCCTCGGTATGCCCGAAACCGTCGAATCGGGCATACCGAGAGTTGTTTGCATACGGCGAGGCTGGGCGACAGCTCCTACTTTTCGGGGGTGAGCGTGAGCGTGTCTTTCGCAGCAGCCCCGACAGCCTCAGGGGAGAAAGCCCAGGCGTATTGCTCGCCGGTCGCCCAGCCCTCGACCTGGTCGGTGTAGTTCTTGTGGAACGCGTGCCCGCTCTGGCCGGTCAGGTTCTGCCACGTCGATGCGTCCCAGTCAGACACATCGATGACCATGCGCATTGACGGCACGGTCGACGTCGCATACCCCTCGCCGAGCGTCCAGCCGGTCGCGTTCACAACGCCTGACCCGCCCGACGTGTCGTAGGGGCCCCGGTTGAAGATCGCCTCAATCGGCGCGATGCCGCTCTCGCCGAAGGTGCCGTGGGTGAGGGTAATGGCGTGCAGCTTGCCCCAGTTCCACTTCTCTGAGTTCTTTCCCTGTAGCTTTGTGAGCTCAGCGTAGGCGTCGCTCGCGGCGCCCGCGAGGAATTCCTCGCGCGTCTCGGTGCCATTTGCTGTCAACCACTCAGACTTCGGGTCTTCGAGCTGCAGCGCCAGCATCCGGGCGAAGCGCGACTGGTCGTCGCGCGGGATATCGCCGTCTCGACCCGAGACCATGCGCTCGGTGAGGTGCTCCCAGAGCACGTTTGCGAAGGCCGCTGGAGCGGAGTCCATCGCGTTTTGGCCGTCCCAGCCCGCGAGCAGCTCAAGCGCCCCCTGCACGTCAGCGTCGTCGACAGTCACGCCGGAGTACGCGTCTTTGAGCGCCCTTGCCGCCGGCATCTGGTTGTCCATGTGAATCTCAGCGAGGTCCTGGGCGCTCACGGGGCCGTCGGCGATCTTCTCTTCAAGGAGCTCCACGATCCGCGCGGCGCGGTAGCCGTAATCCCAGTCGCGGCTGAGGAAGTAGGCGTAGTCGTCGTTCACGATCGCGTTGTTCGCGGTGACGATGTAGCCCGACTTCGGGTTGTACGACCAGGGCTGCTCTTCGAACGGAATGAAGCCCTGCCAGTCGTAGTCGCTCGACCAGCCCGGGGTCGGGAGGTAGCCCTCCTGGCCCTTGGCTCGAATCGGCAGCTTGCCGGGTGCCTGGTAGCCGATGTTGCCGTCTGGGTCAGCGTAGATGAGGTTCTGGCCGGGAACATCGAACTTGCTTGCGGCCTCGCGGAAGTCGGTGAAGTTCTCCGCCCGGTTCAGCATGAAGATCGCCTCGGGCGTCGAACCGGCGTCGAGCGCGGTCCACCTGAGGGCGAGCGCAGACTCGGTGTACGGCATCGTGCCGCCAATGTCACCCGGGCCGACGGGCAGAATCTTCCCCTCGGGCGTCTCCGAGCGGGGCTTCTCAGCGATTGCGGTGAAATCGCCCGTGAGCCCGGAAACGATCGGGCCGTGGCCCGTTTCGCGTACGGTGAGCGTGACGTCGTCACCTCCCGCGACCTTGATGGTCTCTTCGCGCGTGGTCATGTCGTGCCACTCGTCGTCGTACCAGTACTTGTCGCCGTCAACGCTCTCGACGAACAGGTCGGCGACGTCGGTCGTGAGGTTCGTGAACCCCCAGGCGATGTCTGCGTTGTGCCCAATGACGATGCCCGGCAGCCCCGAGAAGCTGAACCCTGCGACGTCGAACGGGCACGCTTCAGAGACCGTTGAGCAGCGCAACTGCATCTGCGTCCAGACCGACGGCAGAGCTGCGCCGAGGTGGGGATCGTTGGCGAGGAGTGGCTTGCCCGTTGTCGTGTGCTCACCCGAGACCACCCACGAGTTCGACCCGATTCCTTCGCCCTGCTGCGTGATGAGCGAGTCGACCTTGCCGAGCAGCTCCTCGAGCGGCTGCAGGTTCAGCGACTCGACGAGCTTCCCGAGCTGCCCCTCGACGAACGCCGCGCCCTGCTCGAGCTTTCCGATGGCGACGACGCGCCGCCCCGCCGGGTCGTCGGCGAGGATCACCGGGTGCTCCTCAAATGGATACCCGGGGTACAGGGCAGCGAGTTGGTCAGCGTCAAGGTACTGCGCCTGCAGCGCCCTCGCGGTCTCGTCTTCGATGTTCGTGCGCAGATCCCACGCCATCGCCTTGAGCCACGCGATCGATTCTGCGGGCTTCCAAGGCTCGGGCTCGTAGCCCGAGTTCTGCAGCCCGAGCACCGCGTATTCGAGCGAGAGCTGGCTACCGCTGCGCTCCGCGAGGTAGGCGTTCACGCCCGCCGCGTACGAATCGTAGTAGGCGCGGACGTCGGGGGAGAGATCGGCGTACTCCTGCTCGGCGATGCGCTGCCACCCGAGGGTTCGCAGGAACGAGTCGGTCCCGACCTGCGACTCCCCGAAGAGCTCGGAAAGCCGCGCGCTCGTGAGGTGCCTGCGGAAGTCCATTTCCCAGAACCGATCCTGCGCGTGGACGTAACCCTGCGAGAAGAACAGGTCTTCGCTCGTGTCGGCGGTGATCGTCGCGATCCCGCGCTCATCGCGCTGCACCGTCACGTCGCCGGAGAGCCCGGCCGCCGTGACGGTCCCCGACACCGTCGGGAAGGATTGCTGCACCGTCCACACCCCAAGCCCGGCCGCGACGAGGGCGACCACGACAAGGCTCGCGACGATCCAACCGATCACGCGCAGAGCTCGGCGCTTCTTCTTCGGGGTACTTCCCGCTGGGACCTGCGGGAGCTCGGCAGCAGCTTGAGTCATCGTTCCTCCACTCTGAGGGCCGTCTGTAGATACAGAGCCAGCTTTGAGTATGGCACAGGGTCGCGCCAGTGTCGGTGGCCCTCACTAGGCTAAATGCATGACCAACTTCGACTCGTCACAAGAGCGCGTGCTTGGGTTCGACCTGCGAACCCACGCGCGGGTTCTCGGCGCTCCCGGCACCGGGAAGACGGGGCTCGTGGTCGAAGTGTTCGCGAGGGCGATGGCGTGCGACGGTTGGGGTGAGGGCGACGCACTCGTGCTCGCGCCCAACCGCCTTGTCGCGGCTCGGCTGCGCGAATTGGCACACAAACGGCTCGCGCACGCCATCGGCGGGGCGCCCGTGCGCACCGCGTCTTCGTTTGCGTTCGCGGTGCTGGGGCGCGTCGCGGCCGAGGCGGGGGAGGCACCGCCGCGGCTGCTCACCGGTACCGTCCAAGACGAGGCGATCGCGGAGGCCGTGCTTCAGCACATCGAGCAGACGGAGCCGCGAGTGGAAGGTGGGCTCGCGCCTGAGGTGCTGCTGAGCGCCCCGTTCCGCGCCGAACTGCGCGAGCTGTGGCGCGTGCTCGACGACTTCGCGCTGGCCCCGCGCGGCCTGGCCGACCAGCTCGCCGAAGCCGTGGCGCAGAGCTCGTCGCGGGCATTCACGGCGGGGCCTGATCCGATGCTCGCTGGTCGTTGGCGCGAAGCGCTCGCCCTCCTCGACACCGTGCAGCGGCGGCTCGCCGCTGAGCGCGTGCACGAGGTGAGTTCGAGCGCCCTGCTCAGGCTCGCAGCGCAGGCCATTCGTGACGGGCGCGGTGCGGCGCCGCGCCTGATCCTCATCGATGATGCGCAAGAGCTCGGCGAGGGGCAGCTCGCGCTTGTTGCAGCGTGCGCGGCGGCTGGCAGCGCGGTGTGGGTTTTCGGCGACCCCGATGTTGCGACGAGCGCGTTCCAGGGCGAGCACACGCGTGTGCTGGCTGGCCTCACCCCCGAGCTCGTGCGGCGCGGGTGGGTGCCGCCGCCGGGTGCCGTCGAACAGGTCGCCACGCTCGACACGGTGTATCGGCACGGCGGGGTGATCCGTGGCTTTGTGACAACGCTCAGCGGGAGAATCGGGATCACGGGGGCAACCGCACACCGCGCCGCTGTGAGCGCCGAACCCGCCACTCGTGACGCCGTCGAGTTTTCGCGGGCCTCGTCGCCCGCCGAGCAGCTCGGCTCGATTGCTCACCGAATGCGGGCGCGGAAGCTGGGGCTCGACAGTGACAAGCGCCTTGACTGGGGCGATATGGCGGTCGTGTGCCGCACTCGCGCCGAGGTGACTCGGGTCGCGCGGCTGCTCGCGGGGCACCAGGTGCCCACGGGCGTCGCAGCCGGCGGCATCGTGCTGCGCGAGCACCAGGTGGTTCGCGAGCTTGTCGCGCTCCTCCAACACACCCTCGGTATCGCGCCGCTCGACGCCCCGTCGGTCTTGCGGCTCGCCGGTGGTGTTGTTGGCGGGCTGGATCCGGTGGCGGTGCGCAGGCTACGCGGGGCGCTGCTTCTCGACGAGCGACGGGCTGCCCGCGAAGCAGGCAGAGAACCGGCGACGGTCGATGAGGCGGTGTTCGAAGCGTTCGCGTTCCCCGGGCCAAGCCCCGTGGTCGACAGTGCCGGCGGGCGCGCCATCCGCAGGCTCGGCCTCATGGCGGCCGCGGGCGCTCGGGTACAGGAGAGCGGCGGCACGCCGCGCGAGGTGCTCTGGGCGCTCTGGGACGGCGCAAAGCTCGCCGACCGCTGGCAGCAGGAAGCGATTGCGGGCCGCGGCCTGCGCGCGGACGAGGCGAACCGGGCGCTCGACGCTGTCGTAGGCCTGTTCTTCGCGCTTCAGCGGCACGAAGAGCAAGACAGCGAGCAACCGATCGCTGAGCTGCTTGAAGACATCCTCCGCAACACCGTGCCAGAGGATTCGCTGGCGCAGCGCAGCGAGCTGCAAACGGTCACTGTCACGACACCGCAGGGCATGATCGGGCGCGAATTCGCGCTCGTCGCGGTCGTCGGCGTACAGGACGGGTCGTGGCCGAACCTGCGGGCACGCGGCTCGCTACTCGGCACCGCGGCGCTTGAACGGTGGCTGCGCGGCGGCGAAGCGCTCATGCCGTCGCGCCGTGACACCACCCATGACGAACTGCGACTGTTTCTCCAAGCCTGCTCGCGCGCAACCGAGGAGTTACTTGTCGTCTCCGTCGCAGACGAAGAAAGCCACCCGAGTCCGTTCTTCGGGCTCGGCTCTGACTTCGCCGTCGACGGGCTCCCGAGCTCGCGACTCACCCTACGAGGCATCACCGCGGCTATGCGCCGCCGGGCCGTTGAGCAGGCGGGCGACGAAGTCGCGCTCGCGTCGCTCGTCGCGCTCGCCGAGGCCAGCGTGCCGGGTGCAGAACCCTCGCAGTGGTACGGGGTCCTTGAACCGTCGAGCAGCGCACCGCTCTTCGAACAGGCGGCTGACGAGCAGCCGAGGCCTATTCCCGTGAGCCCGTCCCAGCTAGAGAAAGCCGAGACCTGCGCGCTCGACTGGGCGATCGGGGCCCTGGGCGGCAGCACCGGCAGCGTGCAGGCGAGCCTCGGCACGCTTGTTCACCACGCGCTCGAAACGGTCGAGGGGCACGACGCCGAGGCGATGCTTGCGGCGATTCTTGCGGAGTGGCGAAAGCTGCCGTTCGACGCCGAGTGGGAGTCGGAGCGCGCCCGCCGGACCGCGGCGGATATGGCTGGAGGGCTCTCGGACTACCTGCGCGAGTTTGAGGCGTCAGGCAAGGAGCTTCTCGGGCAAGAATCGAGCTTTAGCCTCGCGGTCGGCCGGGCCGAGCTGCGCGGGATCGCCGACAGGCTCGAACTGAAGCAGACGCCGGCGGGCGCGGAGATCACCGTCGTCGACCTGAAAACCGGGCGCACCCCGGCAACGAAACCCGAGGCCGAAGAGCACGTGCAGCTGCAGGCCTACCAGCTCGGGGTGATGCTCGGTGCGTTCGACCTCGCGGCCGACAGCTCCGCCCAGGGCGACGTGAGCACCGCTGCGAAGCTGCTCTACGTGCACCCAGATGCGGCCCGCGGCAAGGGCTACGTCGAGCGTGAGCAGTCGGGCCTCAGCCCGGAGGCCCGCGAGCAGCTCGAAGCGCGCGTGGCCGCGGTGGCCGAGACGATGGCCGCGGGCGAGTTCACCGCGCGCATCGAGCACCACTGCTCAGACCCTCATAAGCCGGGCAACTGCCGGCTGCACATCATCCAGGCGGTGAGTCACGCATGACAGTTCCAGTCTTTTCGGCGGCGCGGGTCGCCGAGATTCTTACACAGCCGGGCGAGCAGCCGCTGCTGCCGACCGACGAGCAGCGCGCCGTAATCGAGCACCCGCTCGCCGGGAGCACGCTCGTGATCGCGGGGGCGGGCAGTGGCAAGACCGAGACGATGGCGAACCGTGTTGTCTGGCTCGTCGCCAATGGCCTCGCAGAGCCCGACGCGGTGCTCGGCCTCACCTTCACGCGGAAGGCGGCGGGCGAACTCCGCGAGCGCATCGTTGGCAGCCTCGGCGCCTTCGTCGCGCGCCTCACAGACCTGGCCGAGCTCGGGCAACTCAGTGAGCGCGAGCTTGCGCGGGCGAGCGAACTGCAGGAGCAGCTCGCCGACGGGCTCGCGCTGCCCGACGTGAGTACCTACAACTCGTTCGCGGCGGGGGTGCTGCAAGAGTTCGGTGCGTCTGCAGGCCTCGCTCCGGGCGCGACCGTCATCGACGAGGCGACCGCGTGGCGCGTCGCGCGCGAAACGCTGCTCGCGAGCGACGACCCAGACCTCGTGACGAGCGAGCTTCGTACCCCGACGCTCATTCGGCACGTGATCGGCATGGATCGTGCCGTCGCTGACCACCTCACGAGCTTCGACCGGGTCGATCAGCTCGTCGCAGAGTTCCGAGGCGTCACGCGGCTCCCGTATAACGAGAAAGAGGATCCCGAGAAGCCGAGCGGCAAGGTCTACGCGAAGGTGCGCGACGCTGTGAAAGCGATCGAGGAGACGCCGCTCATTACGCGGCTCGCCCGCGCGTACGGCGAGGAGAAGCAGAGGAGGGGGCTCATTGACTTTTCCGACCAACTCGCACTCGCAACCCAGACGCTCGACTCGGTGCCCGAGGCGCGAGGCGCACTGCGCTCACGCTATTGGGCCGTCTTACTCGACGAGGTACAAGACACCTCGGTCGGACAGACGCGGCTGCTCTCGACGCTATTCGGCGGGATGCCGGTCATGGCGGTTGGTGACCCCCACCAGTCGATTTACGCTTGGCGAGGCGCCTCTGCCGAGGGACTACGGTCGTTCCACCAAGACTTCAGGGGCGGTGAGGCCGCCGCGACGTTGACCCTGTCGGTGAGCTGGCGCAACCCGAAGCTCGTGCTCGAAGCCGCGAACACGGTGTCGGCTGAGCTCCGCGCGAATGCCGTCGTCGACGTCCCCGAGCTCCGCCCAAAGCCCGGGGCTAGCGACGGCCAGGTAACGGTCGTGTACCCCGAAACCGTGCACGAGGAGCGGGAAGCCGTGGCCTCCTGGATCGCGGACGCCCGGGAACACGTACCAGGGAAGAACGGTGAGCCTCCGACCGCCGCGGTGATCTTCCGCAAGCGCGCGGCGATGCCGGCATTTGCGGCCGCGCTCACCGAGGCGGGGGTGCCCAACCGGATCGTCGGGCTCGGGGGCCTGCTCAGCACACCCGAGGTGACTGACATCGTGAGTTGCCTGCGCTGTCTCTGGTACGCCGACGCGGGCGGCGACCTGATCAGACTGCTCGCGGGCCCCCGGTTCCGCATTGGCGTGGCAGACCTTGCGGGGCTCCGTGACGCCGCTCGCTGGTTCGCGAAGCGCGACATCGGGCAGCAGCCGCTCAGCGACGCAGATCGCGAGGCCGACAGCGTGCTGCCCGACCCCGACCGGGAGTTCACCCTCATCGATGCGCTCGACGCGATCTCGACGATGCGTGACCTCGACCACCGAGCGCTGAAGGGAGTCACCCCGACGGGGCGGGAGCGCCTGCGCGAGGCCGGGCAGCTGCTCCGCGACCTCAGGCAGGGCGTCGGTGGGAACACCGCAGATCTCATCGGCTCGGTCATGCACGCGCTTCGCCTCGACATCGAGCTTGAAGCGAACGAGGGGCGCGGTGCGGCCGCAGGTGCGCTCGCGAACATCGAAGCATTTACGTCGCTCGCGGAGGGGTTCCTCGCGATCGACACGCGTGGCACGCTCGCCTCACTGCTTGAGTGGATCGAGCGAGCGATCGAAGACGACGACGTCGCCGAGCACGTCGCCGCGCCGCTGCCAGGCACCGTGCAGCTCATTACGGCGCACGGTTCCAAGGGGCTTCAGTGGGACATCGTGGCGGTGCCACGACTCGCGACCGATGAGTTTCCCGGTAGCGCGCGCAGCGGATCGGGCTGGCTGCGCACAGGCGAGCTTCCCGACGAGCTGCGTGGGGACCGTAATGCGAGGCCGCAGCTCAACTGGCGTATCGCGACGACGCAGAAGGAGCTGTGCGAGCGGCTCGACGAGTACCGTGCGGAGCTCAAGGAGCGTCACGCCGAGGAAGAACGCAGGCTCGCCTACGTGGCTATCACTCGATCAGCGGGGCTGCTCTTGCTGTCGGGCTCGTTCTGGGGCGGCCAGACCCGGCCACGTACCCCATCGGTGTACCTGCGAGAGCTACAGGAGCAGTTCTACCCTGACCTGCCCGAAGCGAGCGCCCACGAAGCCGATCCGAGCGAGCGGGCGGAGCTCACCGCGAGCTGGCCGCTCGACCCGCTCGGCGCGCGAGCGCCGCAGGTCTTCCGTGCCGCCCGCGAGGTCAGCGATGCGCTCACTGTGGGCTCTGACGGAGAACGCAGCATCGATGAGACCGTTCGGCTGCTGCTCGCTGAGCGGGCCGCGGCCGAGCGCGTGAACGGTGGCGAAAGCGGCGCCCCGGGGCCGCTGCCCGAGCGGATCACGGCCTCTACCTTCCACGAGTTCGTGGAAGACCCGGTGCTCGCAGAGCGCCACCGCATCAGGCCCGTGCCGCAGCGCCCGTACCGGCGAACCCGCATCGGAAACCGCTTCCACGAGTGGGTCGAGCGGCGAGCCACGACCGCGGGCGGGACAGCGATCCCGCTCCTCGGCATTGACCCGGAAGAGTGGGACCCGGGCCGCGGCGAGTTCGATCACGAGCAGGAGCTGCAGCCACTCATCGACGTCTACGAGCGGTCGCGATGGGCCGACAAGCAGCCCATCGCGGTCGAGCTTGAGGTCGCGCTGCCCTTCGCGGGGCGCACGCTCGTGTGCAAGCTCGATGCCGTCTACGAGCTCGCGGCCGACGGTGAGGCAGCACCTCGCTTCGAGGTCGTCGACTGGAAGTCCGGGCGAGCCCCCGCGACTGATGTCGAGCGCGAGAGTAGGTTCTTCCAGCTCGACCTATACCGCCACGCCTACGCCCAGTGGGCAGGCGTGGAGCCTGAGCGCATCGACGTATCGCTGTTCTACGTTGCCGAGGACGTCGAGATTCGTGGCACGGAGGTGCGCACGCTCGCTGAACTTGAGGAGGCGTGGCTCGGGGCAGCCGAGAAACTCGTGGGTGAAACTAGCTAGTCGCGCGGGCGATCGGGCAGGTCGTCGTCGCTGATCGGTTCGGTCAGCAGCTCGTCGACAGGCTCGGTAAGCTGCTCGTCGTGTGCCTCGCCCGCGTCGTCTGCTCCAGCATCACTTGAGTCTGATTCGCTGGGGAGCGGCTCGATGAAGTCGGTGTCGAAGCCGAACATGCGATCTTCATCGAGGGCTTCGAACGCGGCCGTCTCCGAGAGCCTGTCTGGCACCTCGGGAGTCTGCTCGAGCAGTTCGATCGCGGCGGCCTCGTTGATCGGGTTGCGGCCGGGAACGGGAGCCTCGAGAATGCTGAGCCGGTCGACGAGGCGGTCAAGCATGCCGACGGCGTCGTCGATGACTTCGCTGTCGTGCGCGTCGACGCCGTGCAGGAGCCACTTCGCGATCTCGAGCTCGTGGTAGAGCGCCGCTCTGCCGCGAAGCGCGGCCGAATCCCCGACGCCGGAGCGCTTCGCGTACCGCGAGACGACGGCGTCGAAGACGCCGTCGCCGGCTTCGAGCAGCCACGACAGGTCGCTCGCCGGGTCACCAACCGACAGCCCCGACCAGTCGAGCACCCCGACGACGCGGTCGTCATCGACAAGCAGTGCATCGGCCGTGAACGCACCGTGCACCATGCGCGGCTCGAAGTCCCAGAGCTCGGCGGCCTCCAGCACCTCATTCCAGCGCGCGTTGACTGTCTCGGGCAGATATCGGGTGGCCTGCGCCCGGTCGACGAGGCGGGTCACGAGCAGGCGCTGATCCCGAGCGGTTCGCTCGACGAGGCCGCCCTGCTGAGCGACGCTCCGCGGGAGCGAATGGATTGCAGCGAGGCTCCCCGCAATCGAGTCGATGAGGATCGCGTCAGACGCAAGGTCTGAGACGTCAAACCGCGCGCCGGGCAGGTAGGTTGTCGCGACCGCGCGCGTGTCACCGGCGCGGGTCATTCCGAGCGAGCGCGGCACCTCGAACGGGAGTTCGGCACGGGCACCGTCGGTGAGGGCCGCGAGCCCGAGCAGCGCGGCCGACTGCTGCGTTTCTGCCTGCTGGGTTCGCGGCACGCTCACGATGACCTCGTCGTCTGGCGTGGTCAGCACGGCGGCGGCGAACTCCTCGCCCGCCGAATGGTGCGGCCGCACCGCTACCGCGACGAGGCCGGGCACCGCCGATGTTGCGAGCGCTGCGAGGGTGAGGGTGAGGGACGCCATGCCAATTAGCGTAGGCACTGGGCGAGCATCACGCGCTGCGCCACGCGCACCGAACAGGAGTCTCTGAGCAAAAGCTGCGCTGGGCAGTGCGAGAAGTCTGAGAAGATCGATGTATGAGTGTGGAACGCGTGCCGTTGGCTGGAGGACTGATCGATCGAGACGCGCCGACGCGCGGCTCGGCCGAAGCCCTCGAAGCGGCCTGGGCGGATCCGGGCGCGTTCGTGCTGCGCGTGAGCGGCCCCAACATCCCAGTGACGGAGGCCAGCCGCAGCCTTGCGTTGCTGCCGACTTCTGCGGTGCCTGCGCCTGCGGCTGAACGGGTGTACCTCGGGCGGCGCGACGGAACGCCCGTGTTTGCCGTAGCCGCGAACGCGGAAGCGGGCGAGGGCGCAGGTGACGCGGCTACCGAGGCGTCGGCCAAGCTAGCGGCAGAGCCCGGCGTGAGCTGGCGGCACACCTTCCAAGCGGCGCTGCACCTCGACCCGGCAGAGCGCGAGCTCGTCACGATGGCGCTCGCCGTGCTGCGGTGGCACGAGTCTGCCGAGTTCTCTCCCCGCGACGGTGAGCCGACCGAGGTCGCCGACGGCGGCTGGTCGCGGCGAACTGCGGGCGGTGCTGAGCTGTTTCCGCGCACGGACCCCGCGATCATCGTGCTGATTACTCACGGCGACCGGGTGCTGCTCGGCTCGAACGTGCTCTGGGAATCCGGTCGGTTTTCCCTGCTCGCGGGGTTCGTCGAGGCGGGCGAAACCCTTGAAAACGCGGTGCGGCGCGAGGTCTTCGAGGAGGCCGGGGTGCGCGTGGGCGACGTGAACTACGTCGCCTCTCAGCCTTGGCCGTTCCCGCGCTCCCTCATGCTCGGATTCCGGGCCGAGCTCGCCGAGGGGCAAGACCCCGAGGCGCTCGTTGCAGACCCCACCGAGATCTCCGAGCTTCGCTGGTTCACCCGCGAGGAAGTGCGCTCCCCGCAGCCGGGGCTCGGGCTTCCCGGCGCCCTGTCGATCGCCGGCTGGATGCTCGACAGCTGGGCGCGGGGCGACGCTTCGTGACGGGCGACGCCGCAAGCATCCTTGACGCGCTCGACCCCGACCAGCGCCAGATCGCCGAGGCCCTTCGCGGGCCCGTCTCTGTGCTCGCGGGCGCGGGCACGGGCAAGACCCGAGCAATCACCCACCGCATCGCCTACGGTGTCAAAACGGGCGCCTACGATCCGCAGCGCGTGCTCGCGGTGACCTTCACCCGGAAGGCCGCGGGGGAACTGCAGGGGAGGCTGCGCGAGCTCGGCGCCGACGGTGTCCGCGCGCGCACTTTCCACGGAGCGGCGCTCGCGCAGCTCAGTCATTTCTGGCCGCAGTTTGTCGGGGGAGACGCGCCGCAGGTACTTCCCGGCAAGGTTGCTGCGATCTCGCAGACTGTTGAATCGATGGGGTTGCGGCTCGGCGCTGAAACCCTTCGCGACATTGCCGCTGAGATCGAGTGGCGAAAGGTGTCGCTGCTGAGTATTGACGCGTACGCGCAGCACCTTCCACTCAGGCCAGCGCTCGCCGGGGTCGACAGCGAGAAGCTCATTGACATTCACGAGGGATACACGAAGCTCCTTGAAGAGCGAAAGCAGATCGACTTCGAGGATGTGCTCGTGCTGCTCTCCGGCATGCTCGAGGTCGAGCCGCGCGCTGCGCTGCAGGTTCGCGAACAGTACCGCTTTTTCACCGTCGACGAGTTCCAAGACGTTTCGCCCCTCCAGCACCACCTGCTGAAGCTCTGGTTGGGCGCGCGCGACGACCTGTGCGTTGTCGGTGACGCGAGCCAGACCATTTACTCGTTCGCCGGGGCTTCGAGCTCGTTCCTGCTGCGGTTCGGCGCCGAGCACCCGAACGCGCGCGAGTTCCGGCTCGAACGCAACTACCGTTCGACGCCGCCGATCGTACTCGGGGCGAACAAGCTCATGCGAGACAAACCTGGCGCGCTGCAGCTCAGCCCCATGCGCGGTGTCGAGGGCACAGGCGACGGTGCGCCGGCGTCCGCGCTGGCAGCGACACCCCCGCAGTTCTCCTGGTTCCAAACGGAGCAGGACGAGGCGCGCGCAGTCGCGCAGGCGATCAGGATGGCCCGTGCGAGCGGCACCCCGGCCTC
This sequence comes from Leucobacter sp., assembly GCA_052094845.1. Lineage (GTDB taxonomy): Bacteria > Actinomycetota > Actinomycetes > Actinomycetales > Microbacteriaceae > Leucobacter. Next base: position 365,760 of record JBQDKK010000001.1, read on the forward strand.
AGACATCGCGGTGCTCTACCGCACGAACGCGCAGTCAGCGAGGATCGAGGAGGCGCTCGCGAGCGAGGGCATCCCGATCCGCGTGCACGGCGCGCAGCGGTTCTACGACCGAGCCGACGTTCGGCGAGCGATCCTCCTGATCCGCGGCCAGGCGAAGGCGGGTGACGACAGGCCCCTGTTTCAGATCGTGAGCGACATGCTTCGGGAGGTGGGGTGGTCAGCCAAGCCACCCGAGGGCTCGGCCGAGCGCGAGCGCTGGGAAGCGCTCAACTCGATCCTCTCGCTCGCCGACGAGATGCCTGCCTGCACGACGATTGTGAAGTTCAGCGAGGAACTCCTCGCCCGTCAGCGCTCGCAGCACGAGCCCAAGATGGAAGCCGTAACGCTGAGCGCGGTGCATGCCGCGAAGGGCCTCGAATGGCCGCTTGTGCACGTCGTCGGCCTGAGCGAGGGGATCTTCCCGATCTCTCACGCGCAAACCGAGCAGGCGATCGAGGAGGAACGACGGCTCGCGTACGTCGCCTTCACGCGTGCGCGCGACGTGCTACTCCTTTCGGGGTTCGCAAGCGCGGCCCGGGTGTCTCGCGCGCCGTCTCGATTCGTGGCGGAGGCCGGGGTCGGGCACTGATCGCGCAGCCGCACTCGGCGTGCGTGCGGATTCGGGTGAGCTTTGGGAACGCTGACAGCGCGCCCCCAGCGACCGGGAGCTCGAGTTGCCGGTCGTGCACCCAGCGTTCGCGCCGCCGCCAGGCGCTGAGGAAGTGCACCGCGACGGCGCCAGAGAGCTGCGCGACCTCGGGTGTCTCGCTACTCGGAACCGTGCCGTACAGCTGCGAAGCGATCGCGGGAAGTGCCGGGTCAGCATCGGTGAGGTGCAGCCCCTCGCAGCCGTGACACGGCGCCCCGTCGGGCGCGAAGATCGGGCCAATGCGAGCCGCGTCATCAGTAAATCTGAGCATCAGGTGCGGTACGCCCGCGCGCAGCCACCGTGCGGTGCGGCCGAGGGGTTCGAGGAACCGGTGCACCTCGATCACGAGGTCGGGCCTCGCCGTTGATCGTCTGAGGTCGCAGGCGCCCGGCCCCTCAAGCGCCGCCCGCAGCCCCGGTACCTCGCGGCCATCATCCGAGAGACGCGCGGTGAGCCTCGACGCACCTGCGGTGCGCGCCCGCGCGTCTGCTGCACCCTGGAGCGCGGGCGAGACGGGGAGCCTGGGCGCTCCCCGAAGCATCGCGGCCGGGGCAATCTCGGTGGCGCCCGGGTACTGGTGGCCTACCGCCTCGGCGAGCCGATGCCGAGCCCCGCCCTGGGTAACAGCGTTATAGCGGAGCGCGGGGGAGAGTTCTGCGAGCACGCGATCAACGACGCGGGAGCCGCTCTCTGCGAGCTCGGCTCTCGTCGCGCCCCGGATGAGCTTCGCGATGACGACCTGGCTCGCCGGAGATGACGCTGCGACGCGCGCGATCGCGCGGTCGAACCCGACGCGAATGGTCGTCTCGTTCTCCCAGACGACGGGATGGTCGGGGGCTATCTGTGTGAGTGTGAGCGTGGGAGGCATGCAAGCAGTGTCGCCCCGCGGGCACCGCGGGGCGACGTTCTCCACAAGGCCGGCACTGGAAGGCCGGGCAAGTCAGGGCTGTGTGCGAAGCGGCTCGCGCGGCGGGTTCCGCGTCCACCAACCCGGGCCGAAAACCTACTGTTCGGGGGTGTCCTCTGGGGAATCGTCTTCCGAGGGCAGCTCGCTGCTCAGCAGCTTTCGCAGCTCATCGTCGAATGGGTCGGCCTCGGGCGTGCCGTCGCCAAGCAGGCCAATCCGGCTGAGCAGCAGGTCAGGAGCGTCGAGCTCCTCAGCTGTCGGCATGATGTCGGGGTGCGACCAGAGCCCGTCGCGGGCGGCGATTCCGCCGCGGTCAGCGACGGCACGCCACATCGCAGCGGCCTCGCGGAGCCTGCGCGGGCGCAGCTCAAGACCCGCGAGCGCGGCGAAGGCGCGCTCAGCTGGCCCGCCCGTCGCGCGGCGTCGGCGCACCATCTCCGCGATCGCGCCCGCTCCCGGAAGGCGGCTCGTCGCGTCTTCGGTCACGATATCAACCCAGCCCTCGATGAGCGCAAGCATCGTCTCGAGGCGCTCGTGGGCGGCCTCCTGCGAAGCGGTCTTCGGCGGGATGAGCGCGCCGCTCGCGAGGATCTCCTGAATCTGTTCCGGCTGCGACGGATCCAAATCGCGCGACAGCTCCTCGATCCGGTCGGTATCGATATGGATCCCGCGCGCGTAATCCGTGATCGCCGTGAGGAGGTGCAACCGCAGCCACTTGGTGTGACGGAACAGGCGCGCGTGCGCGAGCTCGCGCACGGCAAGGTAGAGGGTGACCGCCTCGAGATCCTGATCCAGGCCCTCCGCGAACTTCTGAATGCCGCTCGGCAAGAGCGCCCCGCCCTCGAATCCCTGGCCCTCGAAGAGCGGGATCCCAACGTCACCGGCCGAGACGACCTCGCCCGAGAGCTGCCCGACGATCGAACCGAGCTGCACGGCGAACAGCGCGCCACCGACGCTTCGAAGCATTGGGGTCGCCTGCTGCAGCGCGGTGGCCATCTCCTCGGGGAGCTGTGTGCTCATCGAGTTCATGAGCGCCTGCGAGACGGACTCCGCGACGGGCTCCGCCAGGCTGATCCACGTGTCGATCGACCGCTGAACCCACTCGATCCTGTTGACCGTGCGCGGCGAGTCAGACACCGGGCCGAGCTCGGTCGCCTCATCGAGCCACAGCGACGCGAGCGGGAAGGCGCGGTTCGCAGGGCCGGGATCCGCTGACGTCTCTCCGCCAGCCGCATCGAGCGCGGTGCGGCGCGCGACCGACCAGTCAATCTTGTCGCTCGGGTTCGACATCGCCCCGCGTAGCGTTGAGAACAGCGCGTTCAGCACCGCGGGGTCTGCCGAGATGCCGGCGGCCTGAGCGAGCACGCTCGGGTCAAGCTCGCCGTCCTGTTGACCGCTCAGCATGTTTTGCAGCATCCGCTGCAGTTCCTCGAAGTTTGGCCCCGACGAGTCGTTGGGGCCGTCTGGCTGCATATCGTCGTTGCTCACGGCGTTCTCCTCATGCCTCGTACACGAATAACGCTACGGCACGCGAGGTGTGACGGCACCGAGAGATGCGGCATTTCATTGCGCCCACTGCGAACAGGTGTCGCCCGATTGCGGCTCGCACAGGAATTTCAGCGGCTGAACGCTACGCTTGGAGGGTGACCGAACAGACTACTTCTGCCCCCCGATCGCGCCGTCTTTCCCCGCTCGCAATCACGATTGTTCTCGTGGTAGCGCTGATTATCGCGTTCCTCGCGGTCTCGTCAGTGATGACTGAGGTCCTGTGGTTCAACCAGCTCGGGTACCTGCCCGTGTTTGCGACGCAGTGGATCGCGGCAGGCGCCATGTTCATCGTCGGCTTCCTTGCGATGTCGATCCCGGTGTTCCTCGCCATCGACATTGCCTACCGCAAGCGGCCCGTCTACGCACGGCTGACTGCGCAGCTTGACCGCTATCAGGAGGTGGTTGAGCCCCTGCGGCGCCTCGTCAAGTGGCTGCTCCCCGCCGTGCTCGGCATCTTCGCTGGCATCGCTGCCGCGTCGAGCTGGCGCACCGTGTTGCTGTGGTGGAACTCCGAACCCGCTGGCGAAAAAGACGCGCAGTTCGGCTTCGATATCTCCTTCTTCCTTTTTGACCTGCCCCTCTGGCAGTCGGTGACGGCGTTCGCCTCGGCGGTCGTACTCATCGCGCTGCTGGTCGGCGCCGCGACGAGCTACCTCTACGGCGGTATCTCGTTCAATGAGCGCGAGGTGCGTGTGTCGAAGTCGACGCGCATCCAGACCGCGATCCTCGCGACGATCTACCTCGCGATCCAGGCGGTGAGCCTCTGGCTCGATCAGTACTCGACCGTGACGAGCACTGAGGGCTACGCCACGGGCGCCATGTACTCGAGCGTGCACGCGACGATCCCGGGCAAGCAGATCCTCGCCGGCATCGCGGCGATCGTTGCCGTGCTGTTCATCGTGACCGCGGTGACAGGCAAGTGGCGCATCCCCGTGATCGGCACCGCGCTGCTCATCGTCTCGAGCCTCGTGCTCGGCGTCGGATACCCATGGGCGATCCAGCAGTTCCGCGTCGTGCCCGACGAGCAGAGCATGGAGTCTGAGTACATCTCGCGAAACATCGATGCGACGCGAAAGGCCTACGGCCTCGACGAAGTCAAGGTTGAGCGCTACGACGCGGTCACCGACGCTGAGCCCGGCGCGCTGCGCAACGACGCCGTCGCAACCTCGAACATCCGCATCATGGACCCCGAGGTTATTTCGCGAACCTTCGCGCAGCTCGAGCAGTCGAAGCAGTACTACAAGTTCCCGAAGTCGCTGAACGTCGACCGCTACGAGCTTGACGGCCAGGTCGAAGACACCGTCTCGGCCATCCGCGACATCGACATCTCGGGGCAGCAGAGTTGGTACAACCGCACCCTCGTCTTCACGCACGGCTACGGCCTCGTCGCCGCCTACGGCAACCAGCGCTCACCCGGCGGCGAGCCGGTGTTCCTTGAAAGCGGCATCCCCACGAGCGGGCGCCTCGGCGAGTTCGAACCGCGCGTCTACTTCGGGATGGACTCGCCCGAGTACTCGATCGTTGGTGGCGAGCGCGACAAGTCGATTGAGCTCGACTTCCCCTCTGACATTGAGAGCACCCCGGAGGCCCCGGCGGCAGACGCGGATGGCGCGAGCCCCGCCGAGGACAACGCTGATGCCGAGACGACAGGCGATGGCAATGCGACTGCGGACGACGCTGAGCAGCCTGCGGACGCTGCTGCTGCCGACGACTCGGCGGCTGAGGCACCCGCGGAGGGGGCAACCGAGGGCGACCCGAACGCCGCCGAGGGTGACGTTGAGGCTGCCGTTGGCGGCCGCGCGAACCTCACCACGTTCAAAGGCGAGGGCGGGCCGACGCTGAACAACATCTTCGCGAAGATCATGTTCGCGCTGAAGTTCCAGGACGTCGAGATTCTGCTCTCTGGCGCCGTCGTTGACGGCTCCCAGATCTTGTTCGACCGCAACCCGGTCGAGCGCGTGCAGAAGGTTGCGCCCTACCTTACGATCGACGCCGCACCGTATGCGTCGGTGGTGGACGGCAAGCTGAAGTGGATCATCGACGGCTACACGACCTCCGCGCAGTACCCGTACTCCGAAGTCACCGATATGAACGCGCTGACGGTTGACGCTGACAACCAGCGCGCGAGCATGCTCGCGAAGCCGGTGAACTACATCCGCAACTCGGTGAAGGCAACCGTTGACGCCTACGACGGCAGCGTTGACCTCTACGCCTGGGACAGCGAGGACCCGCTCCTGAAGTCGTGGAGCAAGATCTTCCCGGGCACGCTCAAGAGCGTCGACGACATGAGCGGCGAGCTGCTCAGCCACGTGCGCTACCCAACTGACATGTTCAAGGTGCAGCGTGAGGTGCTGAGCAAGTACCACGTGACCGACTCCGGGGCGTTCTACTCGGCTGAGGACGCGTGGCGTACGCCCGACGACCCGGTAGCGAGCGCGAACGAGAACGAGCGCAACCCGGCGCAGCCGCCGTACTACCTGACGCTGTCGGCGGGCAAAGGCGCAGACCCGACGTACTCGATCTACTCGACGTACATCCCCGACGCCCGCGGTGAGACCGCCCGCGATATCCTCACCGGATATCTTGCGGCGAACTCGAACGCTGGTTCCGAGGCCGGAAAGGTGTCTGAGGACTATGGCACGCTCAAGCTCCTCACCCTGCCGAAGAGCAACACCATTCCCGCGCCGGGCCAGGTGCAGAACAGCTTCAACACCGACCCGAAGGTGTCGACAGAGTTGAACCTGCTGCGCCAGGGCGGCACGCGAGTGATCAGCGGCAACCTATTGACCCTGCCCGTCGGTGGTGGCCTGCTGTACGTGCAGCCGGTCTACCTTGAGGCGTCGACGGGTACGAAGTTCCCGCTACTGCAGAAGGTGCTCGTATCGTTCGGTGACGACATCGCCTTCGAGGACACCCTCGATAAGGCGCTCGATGAGCTCTTCGGTGGGAACTCCGGGGCGAACGCGGGCGATGGCGATGGTGACGGTGGGACCGTCGAGCCAGATCCGGGTACCGGCGGCGAACCGCAGCAGCCGGGCGACGGCTCTAGCACCCCGCCCGCTCTGAAGCAGGCGCTGCAGGATATGAAGAAGGCGATCGACGATCGTACGGCCGCTATGAAGGACGGCGACCTCACGAAGTTCGCCGAAGCCGACAAGCGACTCGAAGAGGCGTTTGAGCGGGCGCTGGCTGCGGGCAACTAGCGCCACAGCATAGAAAGGGGGTGCGGCTTCGGTCGCACCCCCTTCTTTGTGTCTTCAGCCTTGGAAATAGCCCTGCCGCCGGCCGCTCCGCATGTGATCGACGGTGCCTATGGCTGCTGGGCCTCAAAGCGACATGCGAACTGCAGATCACATGGTGATTGAGTGCCTGAGCGAGGGACTGGGGGATAAAGGAGCAAGGGGACAACGGAGCAAAGAAGCAGGGGAGTGACTGAGTGCGGCAGCACTCACCCCAGCAGGCACAGCAAAGGGGCCCGAGTCAACAGACCCAGGCCCCGCGGAAGCGCCCCTAGTGGCAGGAGCCCCCAGATGAAGCGCCGCTAGCGGCTCAGCATCGCGCGGTCGACGAGCTTGTGCACCACGCCAAGTGCGATGATCAGCGCGAGCGACACGACCGCAACCGTTCCAAAGTACTGCGCCTCTGCGCCCTCGCGGTACGACTGCGAGATCCAACCCGCGAACGTCGAACCGCCCGCCATGGTGAGGAAGTACAGTGCGGTCATCTGTGAGGTGGCCGCCTTCGGCGCGAGCTCGGCAGTGAACGACAGCGCAGACGGGGCGAAGAGCGACTCGCCGAACGCGAAGAACACCATGACCAGCAGGGCGATCGCGAGAGGCATGGTGACGCCCACCCCGAGCCCGAACGGAACAATCACCGCGGCTCCGGCCGACATCGCGATCACTCCGACCACGAGCTTCGTTACGGGCCGCATGCGCGCCGCCCGGCTGCGGGTCCAGAGCACAGCGAGCAGCGCCGTGATGCCGGCCACGGCGAGGCTCTCGAGCGTCACGATGAGCGACGGCGGTACAGTCACCGAGCCCACGGTGAGGTTGATCTTCGTGTCTGCAAAGACGGCAAACGCCGTGAAGAGCTGGAATAGGAGCGTCCAGAACACGAGGCTCATCAGGAAGACAGGGACGTAGCGCACGACCCCACGACGCTCCTGCCGCGAGACCTGCTTGTTGGTGAGCAGCATCGTGAAGAGGCCGATCGTTGCGACGAGCACGATGAGGGCGACGACGTTGCTGATGTTGTCGGGCCGCACGAGGCCGAACCCGACCGCGAGCGCGATCGCAGCGATGAGCGCAATCGTGATGATGATCCAGCGCGTACGCTCGCTGGCGGGCAGCGGGTTCGGCACGGTCGCGGTGCTTGCCGGAAGCCGGCGCATGCCGAAGATGTACTGCCCGAGGCCGAGTGCCATGCCCGCGGCTGCCGCGCCGAAGGCGACGTGGAAGCCCCACGCCTGGTTGAGCCAGCCCGTGACGAGCGGGCCAGCGAACGCGCCGATCGTGATGCCCATGTAGTAGATCGAATACCCGGCGTCGCGGCGCGGGCCGCCCTTCGGGTAGAGTTCGCCGACCATCATCGTCGTGTTGACTTTCAGGCCGCCCGTGCCAATCACGATGAGCGCGAGGCCGACAACGAGGCCGATGAGGCCGGGAACGATGGCGAGCAGCAGGTGGCCCGCGAGGATAGCCGAGCCGCCGACCAACACGACGTATCGCGGGGCGAGTACGCGGTCTGCGACCCACGCGCCGACGATCTGGGCAATGTAGACGAGCCCGCCGTAAGAACCGGCGATGCCGAGGGCGACGGGGCGGGGGAGCCCGAGCCCGCCGTCTGTGAGCGAGTAGTACAGGTAGTACGCGAGGAGTACCTGGAGGCCGTAGAAGCTGAAACGCTCCCACATCTCGACGCCCGAGAGCGTGAGCAGGCCGCTCGGTTTCGCGTCGTCGACCACGATGCCGAGGGCGCTCGTCACTCCGGTTCCCGGGTGTGTGCTGGTCTCGGCTTGGCGGGGTTTCGTCATTGATTCTCCATGTGGCATACGGGCGGCTGTCGTTCCTGCTGCTCGTATTGAGTGCGCTGGTTCGGTGCTGCGGGTATCGGATGTGCGGGCGTTCGGTGTAGGGTTAATGAACTGTTGGTCAGACCAACTTTCTCGAACGAGTGGCAAATATACCCTGCTTTGCGACGCCCCGTCAATTGCGGCGAGGAGCCTCCGTGAAGCGGTAGTTTCGAGGGGGCCCGTCTGCCCACAAGCGTGCCTAGCGACCCCAAAGCAACCCAAATCACCCCGCGCCCCGCACCTGTGCATCCCCGCGCTCAGACGAAAGGAATGGCGAATGGACTGGACTTCCATGAAGCGGGCGACAACGCTGTCGCTCCCTGACCGCCTCTCGGTCGACCTCGAACGGCTCATACTCGACGGCGAGCTTGCCCCCGGTGACCGGTTGCCGCCCGAGCGCGCGCTCGCCGAGCACCTGGGCGTCTCTCGTGTCTCCATCCGGGAGGCGCTGCGCGAGCTCGAGAACCGGGGGCTCATCGACAGGAAGCCCGGCCGGGGCACCGTCGTGCTGAGCCCGGGGGAGCGCTCGGGCATTGCCGAGCAGATCGGCGACGCTGTGAACTCGGCCGCGGCCGAAATTCGCGACATCATGGAGCTCCGCGCCATCGTCGAGCCGCCCATCGCGCGCATCACGGCAGGCCGGGCGACACCGCGCGACATCGCACAGCTGCGAGAGCTCGTTGAGGCCATGGAGAAAGACACGACGAAGGATCGCTACGCCGAACTCGACCGCGCCTTCCACCAGTCGATCGCCCAGTACACGCACAACCCGCTGCTCGAACTCATCAATGAGCAGATCGCTCAGCAGATCGCACCGAGCCGCGGCAGTCGCTACCAAACGCGCGAGCGCCGCCAGATCTCGAGCGCAGCGCACCGGCGCATCTTCGAGGCCATCGCGGCGGGTGACGGCGACCTCGCCGAAGCCGAGGCGCGGGCCCACGTGCTCGACATTGCGCAGCAGATTGCGCTCGCGGGCCAGCAAGACACTCACACGCAGGATCAGGAGACCACAGTATGACAGCCGCACAGTTGGGCGCGATTTCGACGTCGCACCACCTCGCAACCGAGGCCGGGGCCGCCGTGCTCCGAGCGGGGGGAAACGCGATCGACGCCGCGATCACGGCGGCCGCAACGCTCTGCGTTGTCTACCCGAACAACGTCGCACTCGGCGGCGATCTCGTCGCCATCGTGCGCAGCCCTGACGGCGAGATTCGCTTTCTGAACGCCACGGGAACGGCGCCAGCTGGCCAGACGCTCGAGGCCCTGCGGGAGAAGCACGGCGACGCCCTTCCGCTCCGCGGCATCGACACCGTCACGGTGCCGGGTGGCATTCGCGGATGGGAAGCCCTACATGAGCTGGGCGCGACGCGCAGCTGGGCCGAGCATCTCGCGCCCGCGATCGGTTTCGCGCGCGATGGGTTCCCGAACTCACGGTCGGTCGCCCGCGAGCTTCGTGCGGCGCAGCCCGAGTTCGCGAAGGATCCCGGCGCAAGCGCCGTGTTCTACCCCGGCGGCGAGCCGCTTGCCGAGGGAGAGCGGCTCACGCAGCACGCCCTTGCAAACTCGCTCGAGCAGCTCGCGGCGGGCGGGCCAGACGCGTTTTACACTGGCGACCTCGCGCGCAGCTGGGTCGCGGGCCTTGCCCGCCGTGGATCGAAGATCACCCTTGACGACACTGCGGCCTACCGGCCGTTCTGGGACGACCCGATCGAGACGACATTCCGCGGTCTGCGGGTGCTCACCGGGCCGCCGAACACTTCCGGGTTCATGTTCCTGCGCGCGCTCAATGCGATCACCGACGGAATAGTAGACCCGCTCGGCGCCGGCGCCGGCGACCTTGCCCGAGCGTTCTACGAGAGTAACCTCGTGCGCACTCAGCTGCTCTCAGACCCCACCTTCGACGGTGCCACGGGCGAAGAGCTCGTTGCGGCGGCGGCGCCCGACCGCCCGATCGTCGGTGACGCGAAAGCCAGCGGCGATACCGTCGGGTTCTCAGCGGTGAGCGCCGACGGCTGGGCGGTGTCGTTCATCAACTCGGTGTACTGGGACTTCGGCTCCTACATTCTCGAGCCCGACACTGGCATCATCTTCCAGAACCGCGGCACCTCGTTCTCGCTCGACCCCGCGTCGCCCAACGCGTTCGCGCCGGGCAAACGCCCGCGCCACACGCTCATGCCCGTCATGGTGCTCGAGGGCGACGAGCTGCGCTACGTCCCGGCGACGATGGGCGGCGCTGCGCAGCCGCAGGTGCACACGCACCTCCTGCAGCGGATGCTCGCGGGTGAGGATCCCGAAGCCGCGACCCACGCGCCGCGCTGGATGGTCGAAGAAGTGACCAGCGACAACCCCGCGAGCGTGGTCGCCGAGGCCGACGTCTCAGACGTCGCGAAGGCCGCGATCGAGGCCGCCGGGTTCGCGCTCGTGACGGTTCCGTCGCGAGACGAGTCGCTCGGCCACTCAAACGTGGTGCGCATTGACCGATTGCCAGACGGTGCCACAGGCTACACGGCCGCGAGTGACCCCCGTTCCGATGGCTCGGCGATCGTCGTACAGGGGGCTGGGTAGCCGATCCGGATCCCGCGATCCGCACCCCGGCTCCCCATCGCCCCACGAATCTCCAGCGAGCGCTCACGCTCGCGTTATGCACCGAAAGACCCTGATGACTTCACCTGACCTCACTGCACCTCGCCCCTCGATCCTCGTGCTCGCGCTCTTTGGCGCGCTGACCGGAATCCTCTCCGGTCTGTTCGGGATCGGGGGAGGCGTCGTGCTCGTTCCGCTCCTCACCATCTTCCTCGGCTACCAGCAGAGGCTCGCGGCGGGAACCTCGGTCGCCGCAATCCTCCCTGCCGCGGTCGTGGGCAGCATCGGGTATGCGGTGCAGGGCAACGTCGACTGGGTCGCGGCGATCCTGCTCGCTGTCGGCATCGTGGTCGGCGCGCAGATCGGCAGCTACCTCCTCGCCAAGGTGCCCACCGGCTTCCTCCGGTGGCTCTTCATGGTGTTCCTGCTCGGCGTCGTCGTGAGCCTGTGGTTCGTGGTGCCGCAGCGCGAGGCTCAGATCGACATGACGGTTGCGGTCGGCATCGGGCTTGTCGCCCTCGGCCTCGTCACGGGGGTACTCTCGGGGCTCCTCGGCGTCGGCGGTGGCGTCGTCGTCGTGCCTGCGCTGATGTTCTTCTTCGGGTCGAACGACCTCGTTGCGAAGGGCACCTCGCTCATCATGCTCATCCCAGGCTCGATCTCGGGTACCCTCGGCAACTTCAAGCGGAACAACGTCGACCTGCGTAGCGCCCTCGTTCTCGGCATCGCGGCGAGTGTGCTGTCGCCGCTCGGGTCGGTTTTCGCGACGAAAATCACACCGTTCGCGTCGAACGTCGCATTCTCGCTACTGCTCGCGTTCGTGCTTGGGCAGATGCTGTTCAAGACGCTGCGCGCGAAGAAGAAGTAGCGCGTCGAGGGGCCGGGGCCCGGCCCCTCGGCCGACGGCCCCGCTGTCGACGGCCCGACGGGCCTTGCTCACAACGTAAAACCCCCTGATCTATGATCAGGGGGTTTTCGCCGCAGTGCGACTCTTGGTTGCGGGGGCAGGATTTGAACCTACGACCTCCGGGTTATGAGCCCGGCGAGCTACCGAACTGCTCCACCCCGCGGCGTACTTCTAAGCTTAGGGCCGAGCGGGGGTCGTGCACGAATCGGCCGGTTGCCGGGGCGTGTTGCGCCCCGCTTTGCCGGGGTTCGTGCAGCGGTCAAGCGAGGCTTCGGCAGAGCGTCGCTCACAGGCGGGCTTTTGGGGAAAGCGAAAGGCCCCTGATTGGGAACGAATTCCTAATCAGGGGCCTTTCTCACGGTTGCGGGGGCAGGATTTGAACCTACGACCTCCGGGTTATGAGCCCGGCGAGCTACCGAACTGCTCCACCCCGCGGCACAAGAGTTAACTTTAGCATCATTTTGGTGAACACGCGAATCGCGCTCGGTTGCCAGCCTGTGGAGAGCGGACCTGACGGCGGGCGGAACTGCGGCAATCTGGCGGCTCATTGAGTTCATGAGCCGAAAGGTCCACGCATGTTTTCAGCCTTCTTTGTTCCGTCACCCAACGCGCCGGAGGGCATCGCTCGTCGCGGTCGGCGCCTGCGGCGTTGGGCCGCGCTGGCCGCCGCGCTCCCGCTCATCCTTGCCGGCGCTGTGCCTGCGGCCGAAGGTGCAAGCTTCGAGGGCATGCTCTCGTTCGCTGGCTACCATGTCGGCGCATTCACAACGACTGATGGGGCCCGGGCGTACTGCCTTGAACCGGGCGCAGACGCGCCCGTAAGCGCGCAGCTTCGCCCGACTCGCGTCTCGTCCCTCCCGGGTTACTCCATCGCCATAAATGACGCGTGGGGTTGGAAAGGAACGGTGCGCACGTCGCCGGCGACGAGCGACCAGATGCGGCAGATGAACTGGCTGCTCGCTGAACACGGCGAGCGCGCCGATGCGGCCAAGGCTGTCGCCGTGCAGATCGCTCTCTGGGAGATCCGGCGCGAACCGGGAAACGCCGAGTGGCTCGACGCGAAGTATCGGATGTTCGGGCAGAACGGCGGCCAGTCGCACGTTGACGCGGGCAAGCGGCTCGCGGCCGAGGCGCGAACTTCGGCGCTCGCACCGGGAAACGTCGCCCCGAAGGGCGCGCTCGCGTTCACCGAGGGGGCCGAGTCGGGCGCCGGTGACGTGCTGTACCCCGCAGGGACGACGGAACTGCGGATCGTTGGCGGGACCTTCGCTGACGGGTCGACCGCAGTCGCGCTTGACAGTGCAGCGGCCGGTTCGATCGGGTGGGTCGCGCTCCCGAACGAGCCCGAGTGGAGCCGCACGACGACGGTGCGAGTCACTGGGCGGTGGTCGCTGCCCGAGAAATGGTGGCCCGCTGAGCTGATCTTGCACCCCGCGACGCGGGAAACCGAGCAGCGTATTGGGGCGGGGGTGAAGCCCGTTCTCGGTGAGCACGGCGGGGGTTTCGGCGAGATTGCCCTCGCGTTCGACCGGGAGTTCGAGCCTGAGATCTCAACGCAGGTCGCAGATCCATTCGTGCTGCGCGAGGGCGGGGTGTTCGAGGACACGGTGGCCGTTGGCGTGGCGACAGGGGAGTGGCCAACGCGGGGCGAGCCAGACAATCCCGAGTACCTCCCGCTTGTCGCCGACGGGACGCTGTACGGCCCGTTCGCGGAACCGCAGGCGGAACAGGCGGAGGCCCCCGAAGGCGCGCCCGTAGCTGGCGAGAGTTCGCTGAGCATCGATCGTGGGCCGGGGGCGTATCGCGCCGAGCTCTCGATCTCTAACCCAGGCTCGGGGTACTACTACTGGGTCTGGCGCATTCGTGAGGAGCTGCAAGCGCCCGAGGTGCGGGGCGCCGGGTTCTTCGAACCTGGCGCGGCGTTCGCCGACCGGTTTGGCGCACTCGAGGAGCGGCAAATCGTGGCGACAGACCTTCTGCTCGAGACGCAGCTGGTGAAGAACTCGCTCGCGTACGACGATCGATGGGTCGAAGACGCGGTCCGCGCGACCGCACAGGGAGGCGAGTGGGTCCGTGATGGGGCGGGGGAGCGCATCCCCGTAAACGTGCGCATCACCTTCTATCGCACCGCCGGGCGCCCAGAGCAGCAGCCCACTGTGCCCGTTGACGCCGAAGAGCTGGGGTCGGTAATGGTCCCGGTTGCTTCCGAAGAAGAGTGGATCGCGGCGAGACCGTTCGAGCTACCTCGCGGGGTAGTGGGGTGGATCACCGCACGCGCGTGCGTCGACTCCGCGGATCAGGAGGATGAGCACTGGGGGATGGTCAGCGAGACCTGCGACGACTTTGGGGTGCCGTCGGAGACCGCTGAGCTGCTCCCAAAACCCACTAACCTCGCGCAGACTGGTGGGGCGGAGGGGCCGGCGTCGTCGACGGCCGGGCTCTCTGTGATGCTGGGCGCCGGGGCCTCGGGGCTTGGCGGGCTGCTGCTAGGAATCGTGGCTCTCCGTCGTCGGAACCTGAAGAATTCGGGGCATCTGCAGTCATTGTGGAGCCTTTCCAAATTAAATTCATAGGATTAGACGGAATGCTTGAGTCATCGAGAGAGGAGCCACGATGGCTGACAACAACGACACCCTGGGCCAGGCGGCCGAACCAGAAGAACCGCAGCGTCCGCTGCACGATCCGACTCAGCCGGTTGAGCCCATCGCGGCACAGCCCGTCACGCCCCAGCAGGTCGCGCCTCAGCAGGCCGCCGAGCAGCCAGGTGCAACGCCCGGCGAGCAGCCAGGTGTACAGCCAAGTGGTTACCCAAGTGCGCAGCCAGGCGAGGCCTTCGGCGTTCAGCCCGGTGCGCAGCCCGGTGGCTACCCGACGGCCCACCAGCCGGCGCCCGGCCAGCCCGGTGTCGGAGCCCAGCCCGGCGGGCCGCAGCACAACCTGACGCAGGAGTACCCGACGCAGGCCCTGCATGACCCGCTCGCCGGCCCGGCTGCGGCAGCAGCGCAGGGTCCAGCCGCACCGCAGAAGCGCACCCACTCGACCGGCACATTCCTCGCGGGTCTCGCGGTTGCTGCCCTCATCGGCGGAATCGTCGGTGGCGGTGTATCGTCGCTCGTTGTTGCGAACTCGTTCCCGAAGAACAACGCGGTCAGCCAGCAGAGCGGAACGGTGAAGCTGAATAACCCCGAGACCGCCACCGAGATCTCGGGTGTCGCGATGGTCGGAACTCCGAGCGTGGTCACGCTGTCGGTGGAGTCACAAAATGCAGCGGGCTCTGGCTCCGGCGTCATCTACAGCGAAGACGGTTACATCATCACCAACGCGCACGTCGTGACACTCGACGGTGCAGCGACAGACCCGCGCATTCGCGTGAAGCACAGCGACGGGCGCGTGTTCGACGCGAAGCTCGTCGGCGTCGCACCGTACTCAGACATCGCGGTCGTGAAGGTCGAAGCCGAGGGGCTCACCCCCATCGCGGTTGCGAACTCGAGCGACGTCAACGTCGGCGACCTTGCAGTCGCGATCGGTGCCCCGATGAGCCTGTCGAACACCGTCACGAGCGGCGTCGTGAGCGCACTCAACCGCGGCATCTCGGTGGGGAGCGCGCTCATCCCGCAGGATCCGAGCCAGGAGGGGCAGGAAGACCCCCGCGGTGAAGACGCTCCGGACAGCGGGCGCGGCTTCCCGTGGGACTTCCGCTTCGATACCCCGGGTGAGCAAGACAATACGCAGCAGACGGGCGGGCAGGTCACCCTTCCCGTCGTGCAGACCGACGCGTCAATCAACCCCGGCAACTCGGGTGGCGCGCTGCTGAACGCGAAGGCTGAGCTTATCGGCATCAACGTGGCCATTGCCTCGCCGGGCGCGACCGAGGGCAACGCCTCGAGCGCGGGCCTGGGCTTCGCAATCCCGGCCGACCTCGCGACCCGTGTCGCAGACGAGATCATTGCCGGCGAGAAGCCGACCCACGGCCTGCTCGGCGCGAGCGTCGTCGATTCGAGCCTCGACGACGACGAAGACGCGAACCACGCTGGCGGCCTCATCAAGGAGGTCGTACGCGACGGTGCAGCTGCCAAGGCCGGGCTGAAGGTCGGCGACGTCATCACCGCCGTCGACGGTGTGCCCGCCGCAGACGGAACCTCGGTTTCGGCACTGATCCGGATGCACGCTGGCGACAGCGAAGTGACGATCGACTACACCCGCCGGGGCGTGGCCGGTCAGACGACCGCAACACTCGGCACCCTCGACTGGTAGTCGACACCCCTCTCTCGTGAAAGCGGGCACCGGAGACGGTGCCCGCTTTCGTGTTCTACAGTTGAAGCAAATGAGTACAGGTCGATTCCAGTTCGCGAGTGGCAACATCTCGAAGCTTCTCGCGATCCCGAAATACATGCTGTCGTGGCTGTTCGCGCTCGTCGTGCCGAGGGTCTCAGGCACCTGGGCGTTCGGCAGCGGCATCGGCGTGGGAGAGGGAGCGCTCGCGCTCGCTCGTGAGCTCCGCGACACACGCCCCGACACGGAAGTGCAGTGGCTGGTCGCTGACGAGACCGAGCGACGCCTCGCCGAGCAAGAGGGCTTCACCGCAATCACTCGCCGGGGCTGGCGCGGGTATTGGGCGACGCTGCGCGCGCAGACGCTCGTCGTGACGCACGGCCTTGGCGATGTGAACCGGTTTGGGGTGTTCGGCGGTACCGTCGTGCAGCTCTGGCACGGGGCCCCGCTCAAACGGATCCACCTTGATTCGCCGGTCACGACCGCCGTCGGCGGCCCCGCTCTCGTTCGCGGAGTGCTCCGACGCATGTACGCGAGCGGCACCAAGCAGGTCGCGTTGTACGTCGCGGGGTCGGTGACCGCGGCTGAACGCCTGCGCTCCGCGTTCCGAGTCGCCCCGGGTAGGGTCGCCGTGCTCGGCGACCCGCGGGACGATGCGCTCGCTCGACAGGCTTTGCAACCGGCGGCCGCCCGCGCAGCGCGTGACGAGGTTGAGCGGCTCCTGGAGCCGCAGGCCGGGAACCCCATTGCTGGTGTAGAGCGGCTCGTGCTCTACGCGCCGACGTGGCGTGACGGCGAGGCTGACCCGGCGATCCCGAGCGAGACCGAGATCGCCGAGCTCCACGCCGCGCTTGAAACCGCGGGCGCACGCCTCATCATCAGGTCCCATCCCCTCGGTGAGGGCGAATACTCCGCGGCGCTCGGTGAGCGTATCCACCTCCTCGGCTCCGACCTCGCGCGCGACATTACGCCGCTGCTCGGCGCTTTCGACGTCGTCGTCACCGATTACTCGTCGCTCGCCGTTGACTTCTCACTCCTCGGGCGGCCGGTGTGCTGGTTCGCACCCGACCTTGAGGAGTACACGCGTACGCGGGGCCTCTACGAGGCGCTCGAGGTGACCGCCGGCGTTCCGATCGAGCGCTCCTGGAGCGGGGTCGTGGGGAGCCTGGGGGAGCTGCTCAATGAGGGAAGCGTCGGTTACCGCGAGTCGTCGAGGGCCGCCAGGGCGCTCGCCGACCGGTTCCACCCGCACCGCGATGGCCACTCTGCAGCTCGCGTGCTCGCAGCGATCGAACGACTGCACCTGCCTGCTGAACGCCTTGTCAACGCCGACGGCGTGTTCTTCGAAAGCTTCTACGGCCGCCAGGTCAGCTGCAACCCGCTCGCGCTCGACCGCGAGATCGCGGCGCGCTTTTCTGCACTCCCGAGGTACTGGAGCGTCACGAGTGAGCGGCAGGCAGTACCCGAGGGGGCGACGCCGGTGCTCGTCGGCGGGCCAGAGTGGTTCGCTGCGAGGCGCCTGTCGCGACTGCTGGTCGTGAACGACTGGCTGCGGTTCGGCTTCAAGCGGCGCTCGGGCCAGACTGTGCTGCAAACCTGGCACGGCACGATGCTCAAACACCTCGCGCTCGGGCGCCCGAACGTATCGCTGCGTACCCGCCTCGCGATTCGGCGCGAGAGCCGGAGGTGGAGTCTCATGCTGTCGCAGAATGGTCATTCGACCGAGCAGTTCCGTGCGAGCTACGCCTTCGACGGTGAGATCCTTGAGGCGGGCTACCCGCGCGACGACAGGCTCGCCGTCGCCGACATCGATGGCACGCTGAATCCGATCGTCGTCGCGAGCGCGCGGCAGGAGCTCGGGGTGCCCGCCGATGCCTCCGTGCTGGTGTACGCCCCGACATGGCGCGAGGGCGGCGGTGCGGTGGTCGACGCGCTCGACGTCAACGCGCTCGCGGCAGAGCTGGGCGACGACTGGATCGTTATCGCCAGAGGGCACACGCGCACCCACGAGCATGGCGGCTACCTGCGGATGCATCCGCGAGTGATCGACGCGTCAACTCACCCCGACATCAACGATGTCATTCTCTCTGCGGATCTTGTGGTCACCGACTACTCGTCGCTCATGTTTGACGCCGCGGTTGCAGGCGTACCGCTCGCCTTCTTCGTGCCCGACCTCGCCGATTACCGCGATCGCGAGCGCGGCTTCACGTTCGATTTCGAAGCGAGTGCGCCGGGCCCGCTGCTTCGGTCGCGCGAAGACCTTGTAGCGTTTGCCGTCGCGCTTCCCGGGGAAGGGAGCAGCAAGCGCGTCCCCGCGGAGTACCGCGACGCCTACGCTTCCTGGCGTGATCGCTTCACGCCGCATGATGACGGCGGCGCTTCAGCGCGGGTCGTGGATCGACTCCTCGCGATCGGGGCCCTGTAGGGGCTCGCACTGCCGGGAAGTAGGGCGGCAGCGGGCCAGGTAGAAACTAGGCTCGCGACCGGTCGACGACGCGGCCGCCCCCGAACAGGATCCCGCGCAGAAACCCCGTGCCCCAACTTGTGTGCATGGTGACCAGCGTGGCTCCCGTGAGGAGGCGGTCGCGGAGGCCGCGCTGGCCCGGGATCCGCCACACCGCGAAGCAGATAGCGAGCGCGTAGGCGGCGAGGGGCGACCAGCCAATCGACCACCAGCCCCAGGGGAGTACTCCCACGACCTGCAGACCGAGCACCACAATCGACACGACGAGCGAGACGACGAGCAGCCCGGGCGCGAAGAACCGCCACGGGTTCGCCCTCCCGTACTTCCGCACGAGCACGGCGCGCCAGGTGCCGGTCGCAAAGAACTGCTTCGCGAGATCGCCGAAGCTGCCACGCGGCCAGTACGTGACACCCAGCGCCGGCTCGAACCACACCGCGTAGCCGGCGCGGCGGATGCGCAGATTCAGCTCCCAATCCTCGCCGCGTAGGATCGCTGGGTCGTAGCCTCCCACCGCCTCGATCGCCTCGCGGCGGAAGATGCCAAGGTACGCGGATTCGGCGGGGCCAGGGGTGCCATCGCCGTGATAGGCGCCGCCACCAAGCCCATAGGGGCTGTTGTATCCGCGGGCGATCGCCCGCTGCACGGGGGAGGACCCGGCGGCGCGCATCACGCCGCCAACGTTCGCCGCGCCGGTCTCACGCAGTGCAGCGACGCCCCGTACCGTGTAGTCGGGGGTTAGCTCAGAGTGGGCATCGACCCTGATAATGACCGGGTGGCTGCTCGCCCGGATCGCGTGGTTGAGCCCCGCGGGGATGTCGCGCTCTGGGTTTGCGACGAGCCGTACCCGAGGGTCGGCCGCCGCGATGCGCTCAGCGATGCTGTTGCTCGCGTCGCGGGACGGGCCGAGCGCGAGCACGATCTCCTTCTCACCCGCGTAGTCCTGCGACAGGATCGTCTCGACCGCGCGCTCAAGGAACCCCTCTTCGTTGAGCACGGGCATGACGTAGCTCACCGCTGGCGTGACGGGCAGGGGAGTGAGCTTGGCGCTTGGTGAAGTGACCACCTGACGATCTTCCCACAGCGCCCTCTGGGCTGGCCGCTGTGCCTCTCGGGCTATCCTGTTCAGATGCAGATTGTGAAGGACAGCAAACGTGCGGTCAAGCTCGCGAAGCGGGTGCTGAAAGGCCGCCGGGCCTTCTTCGAGCTCAAGTCGCTGCTCGACGAGCGCGGCCCCCTCGCTGAGAACGCCTACCGCGTGGGCGTCTACTTCGCAGACAGCGACGTGAACATCTATCAGATGCGACAGTGGTACGCCCCGTTGCAGGAGCTGTCGAAGACCAGGCCAGTTGTCGTGCTCGCGCGGAACGCGGCGGGCGCGCTGCAGCTCATGCGCGAGAGCGGTCTCGACGTCGCCTTCGTGCCGAAGGTGACGAGCATTGAGAGCTTTATTGCGACGCAGCAGCTCGACGTGGTGCTGTACGTCAACCAGAACACTCGCAACTTCCAGATGATGCGCTACGGCGAGCGGTGGCACGTTTTCATCAACCACGGTGAGAGCGACAAGATGTACATGACGAGTAACCAGTACAAGACGTACGACTACGCGTTTGTCGCCGGCGATGCCGCGCGCGCACGCCTGTCGCGCGCGCTCTGGAACTACGACGTTGAGGCCCGCACGATCGCGATCGGCCGCCCGCAGGCCGATCACCTCGACGGCGACCCCGCGTACACGCCCGATGATCGCACCGTCGTCTTCTACGCGCCCACATGGGAGGGTGACCGCCCCGCCGCGAGTTACGGTTCGGTGCTCACCCACGGTGAAACACTCGTTCGTGAGCTGCTCGCGACCGGCCGCCACCGCGTCGTCTACCGCCCGCACCCGAGGTCTGGCGTGGTGAGCCCCGAGTTCGGTGCCGCGAACGAGCGGATCATCGCGATGCTCGCGGAAGCCAACCAGGCCGACGCGAGCGCGCAGCACGTCTACGATGACTCACCCGTGCTCGGCTGGCAGCTGCGCGCGCCCGACGTCGCGATCTGCGACATTTCCGCCATGGTTTACGACCGCCTGGCAACGGGGCGCCCGATTATGGTGACGCGACCGCTGTCGCCCGAGGCCGAGGTCGACGAGGGCGGCTACCTCAGTGTCTGTGAGTGGCTCGATGCCAACGACACGGGTGACATTGCGGCCGTGCTTGACCGCGTCATCGGCGACGCTGCCGCGAAAGAGCGTCTCGGGGAGTGGTCGACGAGGTACTTCGGTGACACCACGCCGGGCGCGCCGACGCGTCGATTCGGCGAGGCAATCGAGTCGCTCTTGTCTCGGGCAGACGACGAGCGCCGGGTAAGCGCGGCGAGGGCAAACTAGTGGCCGAACTGTGCGCTTCGCCCCCAAATCGTTTGGTAGGTTAGTGGGGTGCTGCCAGAAACCCCGCCTTCGTCGTCTGATGCACTTCCGGACGCAGGGTTCGGTGCTGCAGAAATCCCCTCCGGCCTGACCCGACCGGTCGCCGGAACGAATGCCGCTGGCGAGGTGAGCGAACCGGCAGGCAGCTCATCCCCCGATACGGAGCCCGTGGCGACCCCCCGAGTGCGGCGCACGCGGCCAGCGGAGCCCGCCGCAGCAGCGGCGGAGGCGCCCGCGCGCAGCCGTATCGAGGTGCCGACGCCGTCTGTCGTCCGCGCTCGCGAACGCGGCCGAGTCGCTGAGCAGAATCCCGTTGTGCTTCGCACCGAGATGCTCACCAAGGTGTACGGCTCGACGGTCGCCGCGAACGAGGTGTCGTTCGAAGTTCACGCCGGATCCCTCACCGGCGTCGTCGGCCCGAACGGCGCGGGTAAGACCACAACGCTGTCAATGATCTCCGGGCTGCTTCGGCCGGGATCGGGGCGTGTCTCCGTTGGAGACGTCGACGTCTGGGCAGACGGGGCCGCTGCGAAGCGACTCATCGGAACACTGCCAGACAGGCTTCGGCTCTTTGACCGCCTGACGGGCGGCCAGCTGCTTTACTACTCGGGCGTGCTCCACGGCGTCGCCGAGGCTGAGGTCGCGAAGCGAAGCGGTGAGCTTGCCGAGGCTTTCGGTCTCGAGTCGGCGCTCGACCGCCTGGTCTCGGACTACTCAGCGGGCATGCAGAAGAAGATCGCGCTCGCGTGCTCGATGATTCACGCCCCCGATGTCCTCGTGCTCGACGAGCCGTTCGAAGCGATCGACCCTGTGTCGGCCGCGAACGTCACCGACATCCTCGAGAAGTACGTCGCCGGGGGCGGCAGCGTCGTCATGTCGAGCCACAGCCTTGAGCTGATCCAGCGCGTCTGTGACCATGTCGTCATCATCGTCGATGGCTCCGTGATCGCGCAGGGAACGGTCGACGACGTCCGCGGCGGCGTGAGCCTCGAAGATCGATTCCGTGCGCTCACCGGTATCGACGAGTCGCAGAAGGGGCTGCAGTGGTTGCACGGCTCTTCCGACTCCGAGTAGCGCTCGCCGGGGGGCTCTTCAGGGGGTCTTTCTTCCGCGCCGCCCGGGTGGCGCTCCTGCTCGTTCTTGCGCTCGGCGTTGCTGCCGTGCTGCCGTTCGCGATCTCGTGGTTCACGACCCCGGGCCCCCTCCGCACGGTCCTCGACGTGCTTGTCGGCTCGGTGATCCTCGCTGCCGCTTTCCTCGTGCCGCTGTTCGACAGTCGGCGCAATCTCGTGCCAAGGCAGTTCGCACAGTTCCCAGCGGGATCCGGATCGGTCGCGACGTCGCTGCTCTTCACGACGGTCTTCAGCTATTCCTTCCTCGCGCTGCTTGCCTGGCTCGTCGCGATGTGGTTCGCGCGCCCTGAGTGGCACGCCGCCGGGGGAGTCGCCGCGCTCGCACTCGTGCTCGCCGCGCTCTTCGCTATCGTTGCGGTGCGATTCTCCTCGGGTCTATCGCAGCTGCTCGTTGGTGAGCGCTACGCGGGGGGTGTGCGGCTCACGGGTGGTGTGCTGTGCATCGCCTTCCTGCCCCTGCTTGTCTTTGTCATCGCTGAGAGCTTCCGCTCCGACACCAATCAGGTGCTTGTCGACGCGGCCGGGATGCTGGGGTGGACCCCGTTTGGCGCAGCGTTCGCGGCGGTAGCGGACAGCCTCGCAGGCGACAGTTCGACGGCGATGCTGCGGCTCGCCATCGTCGGCGGAACGACGCTTCTCCTGGCGATCTGCTGGTACGCCATTGTCGGCCGCTCGCTGCGCGCCATCGAGCGCCCGCGTGATCTCCTCAGCGCGCGGCGCGGCCTCGGCTGGTTCGAGCGCTTCCCCGCGAAGCCCGCGCCCGTCATCGCGGCGCGCCAGCTGACCTACTGGCAGCGCGACCCGCGGTACCGGATCGCGCTCATCGCCCTGCCGATCGCACCGATCGCTATTGTCGCTGCCTTCCTCGTGGCCGGCGCGGATGTGACGCTCGCGGCGGCGCTCCCGCTGCCGATCTTCATGCTCTTGCTTGGCTGGTCGCAGCACAACGACATCGCGATGGATTCGACCGCGATCTGGGAGCACGTCGCCAGCGGGATCAAGGGCTGGGCCGATCGTGCCGGCCGACTTGCGCCCGCGCTCATATTCGGGGTTCCCGCAGCGGTCATTGGGTCGAGCATCACGGTGACGTTCATGGGGGACTGGCGAGTGCTGCCCGCCGTCATCGGCATGAACGTCGGCGTGCTCTGCATCGCCACGGGCGTCGCGAGCGTGTTCTCCGCGCTCATGCCATACCCGGCGACGCGTCCGGGTGACAGCCCGTTCGTGCAGCCGCAGTGGTCGGGGTCTGGGTCAGGCGCTTCGCAGACCGTGTCAATGGCCGTCGCGCTCGTACTCTCGGTAGCGCCTGTCTGGGTGTCTGCTGCCGCGATCGCTGACCCGTCGTTCCTCGGCAACATCTGGGCGCTCGCCTTTGGGCTCGGGTTCGGCCTCCTCGTGCTGCTCGGCGGCGTCGCCATCGGCGGCAAGATCTTTGACAGGCAGGGCCCCGAGATCTTGGCCGTCACGCAGATCTTCGACTAGCGGCCAGTCGCTCTAAGGCTCGAACGGCTACAATGCCGGTATGGGAATCTTCACACGCGACACTCCTGACACCGGCGGCGGCCTTGACGTTATGGACCGCGAGCTCGAAAAGCTGCTCGAAGACTCACAGATCGAGGATGGCGACCACGAGCGCTTCTCGCACTACGTTCCGAAAGACAAGATCGTCGAGTCGGCGGTGACCGGCAAGCCCGTTCGCGCGCTGTGCGGCAAGAAGTGGACGCCGTCGCGCGACCCCGAGCGCTTCCCGGTCTGCCCGGACTGCAAGAAGGTCTACGAGCGGATGAAGAAGTAGGCTCTGCCCAGCTCTGCTGCTGGCTCTGCCCAGCTCTGCCCGCCCACCGGCGTTATCTATGTGATCGGCGCAACCTAGCCCCGAACCGCAGGTTTTGGGCATTGGAAGTGCTGAACGCATAGGCAAGGTGCGCCGCTTCTGGTCTCTGCAGCGCACCCTCAACCCCTGGCGGTATGCGGCCCCTAGCGGGAAGCCTAGAAACCCCTAGCGGTACTCGGTCGGAATTGCCGGGTCGCCGCGGGTGAGGCTCATTGCAACCCGGGGGAGCTCGGCAACGCTCGTGCGGTGGCGGTCACGCGCGAGCGCGATCCCGTCAGCCCCGACGTACTGCTGCTGAATCTCGCCCGCAATCACGAGGTGCTCGAGCACCTCGCGGCTCGACTCTTGGAACTCGGAGCCCTCGTCGGCCCCTCCCGGGCCGTCACCGAGGAAGATGAGCTCTGAACGAGCGACGCCGCGCGCGTTGTGCAGCCTACGGACGCTCTTGCGGCCGCCGACAGAGGCCTTGTCGGCGCTCTTCTTGGCGACCGACACCCACTCGCCGTTGTCATCCTCGCGGGCGACGAGCTTGTAGACCATGCCCATGGTTGGGCTGCCCGACCCAACAACGACCGAGGTGCCTACGCCGAACGAGTCAACCGGCGAAGCCGCGAGCGCAGCAACGGTGTGCTCGTCGAGGTCGTTCGTGACGGTAATGCGGGTGTTCGTCGCGCCGAGCGAGTCGAGGAGTTCGCGCACCTCGACAACAACGACGGGGAGGTCGCCCGAATCGATGCGCACCGCCCCGAGCCCGGTTCCGGCGACCTCGACCGCGGTGCGCACGCCCTGCTCTATGTCGTAGGTATCGACGAGCAGGGTGGTGTCGGGGCCGAAAGCCGCGATCTGTGCTTCGAAGGCCTCGCGCTCGGAGTCGTGCAGCAGCGTAAACGAGTGTGCCGCGGTGCCCATCGTCGGGATGCCGTAGCTGCGCCCTGCCTCGAGGTTTGACGTGGCGCTGAACCCCGCGATGTAGGCGGCCCGTGCCGCGGCGACCGCGCTGCGCTCACCGGTGCGGCGCGACCCCATCTCGGCGAGGGGCTTGCCGTTCGCCGCGTAGACCATGCGAGACGCCGCGGTCGCGACCGCCGAGTCGTAGTTCATGATGCTGAGCGCGAGCGTTTCGAGAATGACGCCCTCGGCGAAGCTCGCCTCGACCGTGATGAGCGGAGACCCGGGGAAGAACACCTCGCCCTCGGGGTAACCCCAGATGTCGCCAGTGAAGCGGTAATTCGCGAGCCAGTCAATCGTCTCTGCGCTCACGACGCTGTTCGCGCGCAGAAATTCGAGCTCTGCGTCAGTGAACCGGAAATCGGCGATGGCTTCAAGGAGGCGGCCGGTGCCGGCGACAACGCCGTAGCGGCGCGCGCCAGAGAGCCTGCGCGCAAAGAGTTCGAACACGCTGTTTCGGTTCGCGGTGCCGGCCTTGAGCGCGGCGTCGACCATTGTCAGTTCGTAGTGGTCGGTGAGCAAAGCAGTTGATGTATGCACGTCGCCAGCATAGCGAGGTTTGCGTGACCTGGCCCCGGAAACCATGAGAATCTCGGGCTGCTTGCTGAGAGTTTGCGCGCGGTATTTGCGCTTCAGTCGCCACGCCTTATACTTGACCGGACAACCGGATAACTTGCGGTTCACCGACGAAGACGACGAGGAGGCAATGATGCTGTTTGAACTCGACAGTGCGCGCGGCGCGCTTCCGCTGTACGTGCAACTTGCGAACGCGCTTGAAGCTCACATCATCAACGACAAGCTCGAACCCGGCACCAAGCTGCCCAGCGAGCCGACGCTCGCCGCGGAGAACAACCTCTCGCGCGCCACGATCCTCAAGGCGTTCGAGATGCTCGTCGATCGGGGCCTCGTCTCCCGCTACCAGGGCAAGGGCACCTTTGTGCGGTCGCGCCCGATGGAGCGCAGCCTTCCTGAGCTCACGAGCTTCAGCGAGCACGTCGACAGTTTGGGACTCCGGCCCGGCAGCACCCTGCTCGACTACGCGGAGTACGCGGCGAACGCCCCGGGGCGGCCAGCCTCGGCGTTCCCCGACGACGTCGACATCGTCGTCATCGAGCGTGCGCGGAGCGTTGGGGGAAACCCGGTCGGGTTGCAGCGCCTCATCATTCCCGCGCACGTCGCGCACAAGGTCGGCATCACTGAGTCGGTCGCGGCGCAGCCAGGCTTCTCCTTCTACGGAACGCTCCGCACGGCGGGCCTCGAGCTCTCAGCGGGGGAGGAGACGCTCCGCGCAATCAACGCAGACGCCGCTGAAGCCGAGCAGCTCGGCGTCGACCCGGGTGCCGCGCTCATCGAGGTGGACCGCCACTCGCGTGGCACCTCGGGGCAACTCCTCGAGCACGTGCGCGCACGCTACCTCGGCACCCACTATCTCTACCGCGTCACACTGAACAACCCATCCAATGGAGGATCTCATGAATCGAACCCGAGCACTGCTCTTCGCACCGGTGGCGGCTACGCTCATCGCCCTGACGGCGTGCGCGCCGAGTAACGGGGGACCCGCGACGGGAGGCGGCGGGGACAAGGTTGCCCTCGTCGTCGCGCAGGGTGGCCTCGGTGACCAGTCCTACAACGATCTCGCGAACGAGGGGTTCAAGCGGGCCGTCGCAGATGCGGGCCTCACCCCAAGCACGATTGAGTCAGACGACATCGTCGGCCAGGGCGAGCAGCTGCTGCGCCGCGCCGGACAGGCGGGGATCAACCTGGTTGTCGACCTCGAGTTCTCGCACAACGAGATGATCGGCAAAGTTGCCGCAGACTTCCCCGAGAGCGACTGGGTGATCTTCAACGCGGAGTCCGCCGGCGACAACGTTGCCTCGGTGCTCTTCCAGGAGCAGGAGGGCTCGTACCTCGCAGGCGCGCTCGCCGCGATGCAGACGACGAACACGAGCGACCCGAAGATCAACGCAGACAAGAAGCTCGGCGTCATCGGTGGGGCATCGAGCGTCGGTATCGACAAGTTCCTTGTCGGCTTCATTGAGGGCGCGAAGGCAGTGGACCCCGAGGTTGAGGTGCTCACCGCATACTCCAACGACTTCGCCGACCCGGCGAAGGGGCAGCAGCTCGCGCAGGCAATGTTCGAGCAGGGCGCTGACATCGTGTACGCGGTCGCTGGCGGCACGGGCGCCGGCGTCATTCAGGCGGCGCAGGACGCGAACCACTACGCGATCGGCGTCGACGACAACCAGGACGATCAGGCGCCGGGCTTTGTGCTCACGAGCGTGCTCAAGCGTGCCGACCTCGCCGTCGAGAGCGTCGTGAGCGACTACGCGAAGGGATCGTTCCCCGGCGGCAAGACGATCACATTCGGGCTGAAGGAAGACGCCGTCGGCCTGACCGATTTCGAGTTCACGAAGGATGCGATTGCTCCCGAAGCAATCGCGAAGGTCGAAGAACTCAAGGCCGGCATCATCGCTGGCGACATTCAGGTCTGGAACGTCGTCACCGACGGCTACCCCGACTACTTCCAGGGGAAGTAACCAACACACATCCGACAGGGAAGTCTGGAACCGATGGAACACGACATCCGGGTGGCGGGCAGCGACACCGCTCCGCCACCCCGGATCGAGGCGCGGGGGATCGCACGATCCTTCGGCCCGGTCCGAGCGAATCGCAACGTCTCGCTCGCCGCGCACAGGGGGCAGGTGCTCGCCGTTATCGGCGAGAACGGCGCGGGCAAGAGCACCCTCATGAAGATGCTGTACGGCCTCGATAGGCCCGACGAGGGCACGATCCTCATCGACGGCGAACCAGTGCGGCTGTCGAGCGCGCGGGACGCCATTCGACGCGGCATCGGACTCGTGCAGCAGGAGCTCGCGATCGTCCCCGATCTGACGCTCCTCGAGAACCTCGTGCTCGGCAGCGAGCCGATGTCGGCCGGGCGCATTGACTGGGGGCGCGCTCGCCGCGAGGCGGAGGTGCTCGCCGAGTCCGTCGGTACCGACATCAACTGGGACCTGCAGGCCGCCCACGCTCCGATCGCCATTCAGCAGCAGGTCGAGATTCTGCGGCTCATCGGCCGTGGGGCCGACCTGCTCATCCTCGACGAACCGACGGCAGTGCTCGCGCCGGCCCAAGCCGCCCAGCTCCTTGACCTGCTCAGGCGGCTGGTGGCCGACGGCAAGACTGTCATCTTCATCAGCCACAAGCTCGGCGAGGTGCTGCGCGTCGCCGACGAGATCACCGTGCTGCGCGCC
Source organism: Leucobacter sp. (assembly GCA_052094845.1). GTDB lineage: Bacteria > Actinomycetota > Actinomycetes > Actinomycetales > Microbacteriaceae > Leucobacter. The sequence continues at coordinate 393,776 of JBQDKK010000001.1, forward strand.
GGGATCACTGAGCCAGCGATCTCGCGGGCCGACGCGACCATCGAGGGGCTCGCCACGCTCATCATGGGCGGCGAGGCCGCGCCCTCGGACGCCGGGACCCCAGGGGTGCCGCGTGAGGTCGTTCTCGCATGCAGCGGGCTGACGGCGACTGACGACCGCGGGATCGAGCGACTCTCCGGGGTCGACCTCGAGGTCCGCGCGGGTGAGATTCTCGGCGTGGCCGCCGTGTCAGGCAACGGCCAGGACGAGCTCGCCGAGGCCCTCATCGGCCTGCGGCGGCTCGCGGCGGGCTCCGTCGCGCTTCGCGGAAAAAACGTGACCCGTGCGTCCGTGCGGGCCCGGCGTAAGGCGGGGTTCGGGTATGTGAGCGCCGACCGCAAGCACGAGGGTCTCGCGCTCGACCTATCGATCGCTGACAATGCGATCGCGTCGCCGTCTCTGACGGCTCTCACGCGCGGCGGCTGGTTCTCACCCACGCGCGTGAAGTCTGCCATCAGTTCGGTACTCACGACGGGCGCAGTGCGGTACGGCTCCGAGAAGGATCCGATCTCGAGTCTGTCGGGCGGAAACCAGCAGCGCGTCGTAATCGCCCGCGAGCTTCGCGACCGGCCGGAGGTGCTCGTCGCGAGCCAGCCGACGCGTGGCGTCGATATCCGCGGCATCGCGTTCATCCACGAGCAGCTGCGCCAGGCACGCGACGCGGGCAGCGCTGTCGTGCTGTTCAGTGAGGAGCTCGACGAGATTCAGGCGCTCGCCGACCGCATCCTGGTGCTGCACCAGGGGCGCGTCGTCGGTGAGCTCGGGCGCGACGCTGACCGCGTTGTGCTCGGCAAGCTCATGCTCGGCATGGCGGGCGAAGATGGTGCTCGCTCCGACGGGCAGCACGAGGATGGGGAGACCGCGTGACAGACCAGCAGGCGCCTGAGACAGGCGCGCACACCAGCTACGTTCCCGTCCCCGTGCGGCAGCGCTTCTCTTGGCGTGCGGCGGGAGAATCCGCGTGGCGGATCGCAATCCCCGTTGTGATCGCGCTCGCGGTTGGGGCGGTTGCCCTCATGTTGGGCGGCGCGAACCCACTCGAGATCTACGGCATGCTCGTACAGGAGGCGTTCGGGGACGCCGCGAGGATCAATGCGACGCTGACCGCGGCGACGCCGCTGCTCTTCACCGGGCTTGCGGCCGCGATCGCGTTCCGAGGCGGCGTCTTCAATGTCGGAGTCGAGGGGAGCTTCGGGTTCGCCGGACTCGCCGCGGCCGTCGTCGGAGTGAACGTCGGGGCCCTTCCGCCGATGCTCGCCATCACCGCATGTCTCGTCGCTGGCATGCTCGCGGGTATCGCCGTCGCGCTGGTCCCCGCGATCCTTCGCACCTGGCTCGGCGTCGACGAGGTCGTCTCGACGCTCATGTTCAACTTCATTGTCACCGGAGTCACGGCCTGGCTTGTGCAGTCATACTTCCTGGCGCCGGGGCAGGCGAACTCGGCGACCGAGTACGTTGCAGGGTCGGCGGAGCTCCCGCTGCTCGCCCCTCCGGGACAGCTCAACGCTGGGTTCGTGCTCGCAATCGCGCTCGTCGTCTTCTACGGCTTCTGGGTCAAACGCAGTCAGCTCGGCTTCGAGTTCGACGCGGTCGGGAAGACCGCGCGGTTCTCGCTGGCGCAGGGGTTGCGGGTGCGCACGGTGCTGATGAGCGCGATGCTCATTTCCGGCGCGGTCGGTGGTCTCGGTGGCGCGGTGCACGCGCTTGGTGTCGTGCACCGGTTCTCGGTCGGCTTCTCGGCTAGCTTCGGCTTCACCGGCATCGCGATCGCGCTGCTTGCCCGGTTCAACCCCGTTGGCGTGGTCATCGGCGCCGTCGCCTTCGGCGCGCTGGCCGCGGCCGGGGCGACAGTCCAGCTCTTCGTGAACATTCCGATCCAGCTCATCAGCATCCTGCAAGGCACCATCATGATGCTCGCCGTTGCGCAGTTCGCGATTCCGCGGCTGCTGCGCGGCCGAAAGGCGAAGCGCAACCAGACGGAGGTGTCGGCATGATCGACAGCATCATCAACTCGACGCTGCTGCTCGCAGTTCCGATCGTGCTTGCCGCGCTCGGTGGCGCGGTTCACCGGCGCGCCGGCGTCGTGAACATTGGGCTTGAAGGCCAGATGCTTGTTGGCGCGTTCGCTGGCATCCTGTCGAGCGCCGCGACCGGCAGCTGGGTCATCGGCGTGCTCGTCGGCGGCGCGGCTGGCGCCGTTGCCGGACTGGTCATGAGCCTGGTCATCACTCGGCTCGCCGCGAACGAGATCATCGTCGGGCTTGGCTTCAATATTGTTGTGCTCGGCATCGTCGGGTTCGTCTTGCGGAGCGTGTACGGCGTCTCGGGGACCCTGCGGTTCCCCGAGCAGCCTCGGATCCCGCGCATCACCATCCCCGGGGTCGCCGACGTGCCGGTGCTCGGCGCGATCCTGAGCGGCAAAGACGTGCTGTTCTGGCTCGCTGTCGTGCTCGTACCGGTGCTCGCCTGGGTGTTTGCGAACACGCGGTGGGGGATCCGGACGCGCGCGACGGGGGCGAACGAATTCGCGACGGCCTCGCTCGGCGTCCGAACGCTCGGCATCCGCGACCTCGCCGGCTCGATTGCGGGCCTCCTCGCGGGCCTCGGAGGAGTGGCGCTCGCGCTCGGAGTGAGTGGCCTGTTCAACGAAAACATGATTGCTGGGCGCGGATTCGTCGCGCTCGCGGCGTTCTATTTCGGCCGTTCGCGTCCGCTCCCGACGGCGCTCGCGTGCCTGCTGTTCTCGTTCTTCGACGCCCTCCAGGTGCGGCTGCAGACGAACAGCGAATTCCCGACCGACCTTATTCAGACCCTGCCGTACATCGCCGTCGTCGCGGTGCTCGCTTGGACCGGCTTCACGACGCTTCGGCGCAGCAGCCGCGTCGCCGTCTGACCCACTGACAGGAACTCCAGTGAACACACATCACCCGAAGACAGCACTGCTGCTCGTCGACGTCATCAACTCGTTCTACGAGGCGGGGCAACCGAACTACTACCCCGACGTTGAGAAAACGCTTCCCGCGCTCGCTGAGTTGCGCGACACCGCCCGCGAGCGCGACGCGCTGCTCGTCCACTCGGTCGAACGCCACTACCGTGGGCTCGCCGACTTCGAGTTCGCGAAGCTGCCACGGCACCACCAGGACGGGGAGCACGACGCCGCGTACTTCCCGGGGTTCGAGCCCATGGAGCGCGCGAACGAGATCGTCGTGCCGAAGCGGCGCTACTCCGGGTTCTACGCGACGGACCTCGACCTCGTACTGCGCGAGCAGGGAATCGAACGCGTCATCGTCGCGGGCGTGAAGACGAACGTGTGCATTCGTGCGACGGTGCAGGACGCGTTCGCGGGCGGTTTCGACGTGTTCGTGCCGCGCGAGGCAACGAACTCGAACCGCCCCCATCTCGCGGAGGCAAGCCTCGAGGATATCGACCGCTACTTCGGTCGGGTCGGCTCCCTCGCCGAGGCGAAGGGTCTGCTGTGACGGCCGCCGCCCCGCTCCTGCTCGTGACCGGCTACGCCAGCGTCGACTTCGCCATGCAGCTCGCGCCGTTTCGCGGGACGGATGCGACAACGACGGTGCTTGGCCGCGCTGACGAATGGCCGCGCTACGGCGGCGTCGCGCACGTCACCCGCGCGGCCGCCGTCGAGTCGAGCGTGCGCGTCGAAGCGCTGTCGTGGGTCGGGCAAGACCCTGAGGGGAGCGCGTGGATCAACGCCGTCGAACGTGGTGGCGCCGGAAGCGGTGGCGTCGCCGCGCGCGGGACGCGCAGCCCGACATCGTTCCTGCTGTACCCCGAGGGTGACGGCACGATCTGCCTGTTCGACCCGGGAGACTGCCACGACGGCGCGCTGACGAGCAACCAGCGGCGACTCGCGGCCGAAGCCGACGCGGTCGTCGTCACGATCGGCCCGGAGCGCGCGACGAGGGATCTCCTCGACGCGATCCGCCCCGACGCGACGCTCTGCTGGATCCTCAAGCAGGATCCCGACTCGCTCAGCGGCGATCTCGCAACCGCGCTCGCCGCACGCGCTGACGTCATCACGCTGAGCGAGGGCGAGAGCGGCTACCTCGCGGGAATCGCGGCCGCGGCGAGGCCCGGCACCGACATCATCGTGACCCGGGGGTCGCGCGGCGCCGAGCTGCGCCGAGTGACCGCGAACGCGACGATCGAGCTCATCGGGTCCGTGCCCGCAGAGCCGGTGGCCGGCGTCGATACGACCGGCGCGGGGGACACGTTCTCCGGGACGCTCGCCGCCCGCATCGCCGCCGAGCCCGCCCGCGCCGGTGACCGGGCGTTCGACGATGACCCGCACCCCATGCTCGAGCACATCGCCGAGGCCGCAGCAGCGACCGCGGCCATGCTCAGAGCTCGCGCCACCGAACTGGGGCGCTGAGCGCGCGACATCGCGCTCGCACACAGACCACAACACGAATGAGAGAAGCAATGACTGCAACACGAGAAGCCTGGTACATCCACTGCACACCCGATCAGGTCGGCGAGGACGCCATCATCGTCGGGGATCGCGGCCGCGTACTCCTCGCGACTGAACTACTCGAAGACGCCGTCCTGCTGAACGAGGATCGCGGGCTCACGACCGCGACGGGCACGTACAAGGGGCGACGGATCACGATCAGCGCGTTCGGCATGGGCGCGCCGATCGCCGCGGTCGTCGTTGAAGAGCTCTCCTACATCGGCGTGAAGCGCGTGCTGCGGCTCGGCACCGTGATGACCGCCAGCGACACCCAGCTCGGGTCGCTCGTCGTCGCACACGGCGCCATCCGCGGCGAGGGCACCTCCGCGGGGTACCTCCCGCTTGAGTACCCCGCGGTACCCGACTTCGACCTCACCGCGAAGGCAGAGCAGGCGGCCCGCGCGACCGGGCGCAGCGTCGTCACCGGCATCTACGAATCTGCCGACGGTTTCTACACCGAGCTCATGCGTCGCGACAACCCCACAGGCCAGGCGGAGCTCGTCGAGCGCCGTCGCGCACAGCACATCGTCGGCACCGACATGGAGACGAGCGCGGTGTTCGTCGTCGCGCGAGCCCGCGGCATCGCGGCCGCTTCGCTCTGCCTCGCGAGCGTCGCAGGCGACAACTTCGCAAAGCTCGACGGCGAGGACCGGCGCCAGGCCGAGCTCGACCTACTGCAGGCAGGCCTCGAAGCGCTCGTCGCTGAGTGACCGCCTGCTCACCAACCACACACGAAAGAGGAAAACACATGAGTATTGCACGCGGATACTTCGACGACGTCATCGCCAAGCTGGCAGGCGTTCGTGACACGCAGGACGAGGCGATCAAGCAGGCCGCAGAGATCTGCGCCGACACCATCCAGAACGACGGCCTCGTGTTCACCTTCGGCACCGGCCACGGTGGCTTCGCGGCCCTCGAAATGTTCCCCCGCACCGGCGGCGTCACAGGCTTCCGTCCGATTGTTGAGAGCTCGATCGCGCTGATGCATCACGTGCTCGGCGACCAGGGCACCGCCCAGTACCGGTTCCTGCACACGCGCGAGGGGTACGGCAACGCGATCCTCCGCTCGCACCAGATCAAGGAGGGCGACTCGCTCATCCTGTTCTCGCACTCGGGCATCAACGCCGTGATCCTCGACATGGCCGTCGAGTTCAAGGAGCGCGGGCTGAAGGTCATTGCGGTTACCTCCGTGCCGCACTCCTCGCAGGTCGAGAGCCGGCACTCAAGCGGACACCGGCTCTTCGAGATCGCTGATGTCGTCATCGACACGGGCATCCCGCTCGAGGACGCCTCGCAGTACATCGACGGTCTCGAGTTCCCAGTCGGGCCAACGTCGACCTCGATCGCAGTCGCCGTCGGCCACGCGATCAACGCGTCCACGTCGGCAGCGCTTGTCGCGCGCGGGGAGACCCCGATGATCATGGTGAACACGAACTCGAACCGCACGAAGCTCGCTCACCAGCAGAACGACCGCAACTACGCCGAGCTGTGGCGCCGACTCCGCTCGCGCGAGTTCTCCGCGCCGGAGGTGAAGTGACCGTGGCGAGTCTCGACCGCGATCTCTGCATCGGCGGGGAGTGGACGCCATCTCTGGGTGGCGACCGCATTGAGGTGCGCGACCCCGCCACGGGCGAGCTTGTCGGAACGAGCGCCGTCGCGAACGCCGCCGACGTCGACCGGGCTGTCGTCGCCGCACAGGAGGGGTTCACCCGTTGGAACCTGCTCACTGCCGACGAACGCGCCGAGATCCTTATCCGCGCCGCCGCGCTCGTCGACGAACGCACCCCGGCGATCGCAGAACTGCTCACCCGCGAGCAGGGCAAACCGGTGCCCGACAGCGTCAAAGAGATCTCCTTCGGTGCCCAGGTGATCCGCTACTACGCGGAGCAGGGGCGACGAGTGTGGGGGACGATGCGCCCGACCGCGCGGAAGGACATTCGCTCGCTCGTCACCTGGGAGCCGCTCGGCGTCGTCGCCGCGATCGTTCCCTGGAACTACCCGGTCGACCTCTACGCGTGGAAGATCGGCCCGGCGCTCGCCGCAGGCAACTCGGTGGTCGTGAAGCCGCCCGTCGAAGCGCCGCTCGCGATCGCGGAGTTCGTGCGGTGCTTCCTCGACGCAGGGCTCCCCGAAGGCGTGCTCTCGGACCTGCCCGGCGCGCTCGAAGCGGGATCACGGCTGTCGGAGCACCCCGATGTCGCGGCGATCACCGCGACCGCCTCGACGGCGACCGGCCAGGCCATCATGCGCTCGGCCGCCGCCACGATGAAGCGGGTCACCCTCGAGCTTGGCGGCCACTCGCCGTTCATCGTGCTCGACGACGCCGACATCCCCGAGGCGGCCGCGGCCGCCGCCCGCCGGTCGTTCTCGAACGCCGGGCAGATCTGCATCGCGGTGAACCGTATCTTCGTTGACGAGAAGATCGCCGACGAGTTCGCGGAGGCCGTCGCAGTTGAAGCGCGGGCAATCACGCTCGGGCACGGCGTCGACGCTGGCGTCACCGGAGGGCCTGTCACGACCCCGCAGGTGATCGAGAAGTCGCGCCGCCACATCGATGATGCGCTCGCCGCGGGGGCCGTGCTCGGCGCCGGTGGCAAGAATGCCGAGGTCGGTGAGGGGCTCGACAGTGCGATGTTCTTCGAGCCGACGGTGCTCGATCGCGTGCCGATCGACGCGCTCGTGATGCGCGAGGAAAGCTTCGGACCGCTTGTCGCGGTGCACCGCTTTGGCGCATCGGACGACGTCGTTGAACTGGCGAACCGTGGAGACTACGGCCTCGCAGCCTACGTCTTCGGTGATGACCTTGACCGCGCCTGGGGCGTGGCCGAGGGGCTGCACGCCGGTGGCGTCGGCGTGAACGTTAACGACGTTTCCGAGCTCCAAGCGCCCTTCGGCGGCTGGAAGATGTCGGGCTTCGGGCGTGAACTCGGGCCCGAGGGGCTGCAGGGCATGATGCAGCAGCGCCACATCCGTATCCGCAGACGGAACGGCTAGCGGGCGACGCTCCGGTAGCGCTCGCGGCTGAGGCAGGGCCCGCCGCGAGCGCTACGTCAGTCACGAGCGCTACCGGAAGTCGCGTGACGCGACAGCTTGCGGCGCCGGAAGTGGTTCGAACCCGTGTGCGATGACGTTGAACACCCCCTCGGGTGAGCGGTCTGCGACGCCGCGGACGATCATCGCCGGCGCCGACTGCGCGACGAGCCTGTGGGCCTGCCAGGTTTTCGCCCACACGACGACGTTGACGGTGCCGCTCTCGTCTTCGAGCGTGAGGAAGGTTACGCCGGCGGCCGTGCCCGGTCGCTGCCGGTGGGTAACGAGGCCAGCGACTTCGACCGTCGAGCCGTTCTGCGCGCCCCGCGCGAGGTCCGACCGCGCGACACCGCGAGCGTCGAGCGAGTCGCGCAGCAGCGCGAGCGGGTGCGTTCCCGTCGCGACCCCCGTCGTCCACAGGTCGAGTGACGTCTGCTCGGCGTCGGTCAAGACGGGCAGCAGCGGTGGCTGCACGTGCACCGCGATTCCGGGCAGGTAGCGATCCCTGTTCTCGGACGCTGGCCCCGCGCCCCACAGCGCGTCTCTCCGGGAGAGTCCGAGCCCCGCACACGCACCAGAAGATGCGAGCGCCTCAAGCTGTTCGCGATCCAGATCTGCTCGGCGAGCGAGGTCCGCGAGGTCGGCGAAGGGCCCGGGGGCGCGCGCCGCGACGATGCGCTCGGCGACCCGCGTACCGATACCGCGCACCTCTGCGAGGCCGAGCCTGACCGCGAAGCGCCCGTCTCTGCGGTGCTGCCCGCTTCGATCAGGCGCCGACTCATCGAACGGGCCGACCGGCGGGCGGTCGTGCTCCGCACACTCGGGGAGCCCCGTCGGCGCGGGGGGACTCGCGGTGGGTGAGCGCGGCTCGACGCCCGCGTGCACGGCCGAGAACTGCACGTCGGGGGGCCGCACCTCGACGCCGTGCCGCTTCGCGTCTTCCGCGAGGCTGCGCGGCGAGTAGAACCCCATAGGCTGCGACTGCAGCAGCCCCGCGAGGAAGACGGCGGGGTAGTGCAGCTTCAGCCAAGAGCTGACGTAGACGATGAGCGCGAAGCTGATGGAGTGGCTCTCCGCGAACCCGAAGTCGGCGAACGATTCGAGCTGGGTGTAGACGAGCTGCGCCTCTTCGCCCTCGATCCCGTTCGCGCGCATTCCCGCAAAGATCTTCTCCCTGAGCGAGTCCATCCGCTCCTTGCCGCGTTTCGACCCCATCGAGCGCCTGAGCAGGTCTGCGTCTTCACCCGTGCACCCGCCGACCGTCGTCGCGATCTGCATGAGCTGCTCTTGAAAGAGCGGGATCCCGAGGGTGCGCGCGAGCACGGGCTCGAGGCTCGGGTGCGAGAACGTGATCGCCTCCTTCCCGGCCCGCCTGCGCAGGTACGGGTGCACCGCGCCGCCCTGAATGGGGCCCGGGCGGATGAGTGCGATCTCGATGACGAGGTCGTAGAAACTCCTCGGGCGCAGCCGGGGCAGCGTGTTGAGCTGAGCGCGGCTCTCGACCTGAAACACGCCGATCGCGTCGCCCCGGCAGAGCATGTCGTAGACCCCCGACTCCTCTTTCGGGATCGAGTCGAACGTCCACTCCTCACCCGTCGCCTGGGCAACCATGCGCAGCGTCTTATCGATCGCGCTCAGCATGCCGAGGCCGAGCAGGTCGAACTTCACGAGCCGCATCGCCGCACAGTCGTCCTTGTCCCACTGCAGCACGGTGCGTTTCTCCATGCGCGCGTGCTCGATCGGGCAGACTTCGCCGACGGGGCGCTCGGTGAGCACCATGCCGCCCGAGTGGATGCCGAGGTGTCTGGGTGCCCCCTTGAACTCGTTCGCGAGCCGCAGAACGGGCTCCGGGATCTCGGCGTACGGCGAACCCGTGTCGTGCGTCGGCTCACGCTCCGTGGCGCCCGACTGTTCGGTGGGAAACGCGTCGTGGTGGCTGATGCTGCGCGTCCACGCGCGCTGCTCGGCAACGCTGTACCCGAGCGCCTTCGCCGCGTCGCGGATCGCCGCCTTCGGTCGGTAGGTGATGACGTTCGCGACCTGCGCCGCGTTGCGCCGCCCGTAGGTGTCGTAGACGTACTGAATCATCTCCTCGCGCCGCTCGGAATCGAAGTCAACGTCAATGTCGGGCTCTTCCTCGCGCAGGCTCGAGAGGAACCGCTCGAACGGCAGCCCGTAGAAGATCGAGTCGACGGAGGTGACTTTCAGCAGGTAGCAGACGGCGGAGTTCGCGGCTGAGCCGCGGCCCTGGCACAGGATCCCGCGCGACCGCGCCTCCCGCACAATGTCGTGCACGATGAGGAAGTAGCCGGGGAAGTCGAGCTGCTCGATCACGTCGAGTTCGCGCTCGATCCGCTCCCGGCGCGGGGCGTCGAGGGTGTCTCGCCCCGCGCCGTACCGCTCGGCGGAGCCCCGCCACACGAGCTCCCGAAGCCAGCTCATCTGCGTGTGCCCCTCCGGTAGCGGAAGCTTCGGGAGTCGCGGGGTCGCCTCCCTGAGTGGGAACGCGAGCTCGCGGGCGAGCGGCACCGTCCGCGCGACCGCGTCGGGGTACTGCGCGAAGTGCCTGAGCATCGCGTCGCCGCTGCGCAGGTGCGCCACGCCCGAGGCGGGCAGGTGCGGGTCGAGTTCGGCGAGGCTGCGCCGGGCCCGCACCGCCGCCATCGCCTCGGCGGTGAGGGTCGCGCGCCTTGTCGCCGCGTGCACGGCGCCGGTCGCGAGCGTCGGCAGCCCAGACTCGGCGGCGAGCTGAGCGAGCGCCGCATTCCGCTCGTCGTCGCCCGGATGCCCGTGGTGGGTGAGCTCAACGTAGACGCTGTCGCGGCCGAAGAGCGCAGCGAGCCTGTCGAGCTCGGCGCGCGCACCCGTCATCCCAGCGCGCTCAAGCGCCCGCCGCACGTGGCCCTTCCGGCACCCGGTGAGGATCACCCAGTCGCCACCGGCCGCGGCCGCCAGCTCCTCCACGTCGTAGATGGGTCGCCCCTTCTCACCGCCGGCGAGCTGCCCCTCGGTGATAGCCGACGCGAGCCGGTGGTAGCCGGTCGCGCCCCTGGCGAGCGCGAGCAGGTGCGTTCCGGCAGGGTCGGCCGCGCCCAACTGCGGCGCCTCGAGACCGAGCGTCAGTTCGGCCCCGTACACGGTGAGGAAGCCAGGGGTGCTCAGCGCGGCCTCCGCGAACCGGGGCGCGCCGTAAAACCCGTCGTGATCGGTCAGCGCGAGGCCGGCGAGGCCGAGGCGCTGCGCCTCGGCGACGAGATGCTCGGGGGAGGACGCGCCATCGAGGAAGCTGTAGTGGGAGTGCGCGTGCAGCTCCGCGTACGCCGCGTGCTCTGAGCCGGGCCGCGCCGCGGGCGCCGGGTTAGTCATACTTGCCCTCCGCGAACCACGTCGTTTGGGTCCCCGTGACCTCGCCTTCTCGGAGGCGGGCGAGCAGCAGCCAGCTCTCGCCTATATCGAGCTCGACCTGCATGCGGAAGCGCTCGGGCCGGCCCTCCCACCAGTGCTCCCTGATCGGCCAGGGCTTCGACCACCCCCGCACGGTACCCGGGGAGGGCAGCCCCTCGACGCGGAGCGCGTGCGGGGTCGCGGCGAGGAGATCCTCTTCGTCGATGGCGACGACCTCGCCCTCCCCGTCGGTGAGCCGAGCGCGCAGCGGCGGGGAGAATACGAGCGTCGGCTGCGGCGCGGCGAGCGCCCCCGGCCACGGCCCCGGAGCGCGCCGCCGTCTTGGCGCCGACCCCCAGTGCGTGAACTGCTGGCGCTCGTGCAGCAGCCTGCCGCCGTCGAGCGACACCGTGCCGACCCCGCCCGGGCCGAGCAGCCCCTGCGCGCGGCTGAGATGGTGGTGCACGCGCTCGTCGGGCCCGCTCGTCCAGAGCCCTGGCTCGTGCGAGGCGATCCTGTCGGTGCGCACGGGGGCGATGCGTACCGCCTGGATCCCTGCTCCGGCGCGCTCGTCGCTCGCCGCGCCGGCCCACCCCGCGACGAGGCTCTCCGACTGCCAACGCAGCCGCGCCAACGCGTCCTGCGGTGAGAAAAACCGCGGGTGCGCCCAGTCGCGTTCGTGCCTGATGCCGATGTCGTCGGTGAGTGTCACGCGCAGCGAGGTGCACACGAGCCGCTCCTCGGTGAGCGCGCCGATGAACCGCTCGACGAGCGAGCTGCACGCGAACGCGAGCTGCTCGGTGCCCGAGATCGGCGGCTCGAAATCGAGGCCGACCGCGAAATCGCGTGCTGCTTGCTGCGCCCGGATCGGCTCGCCACGCTCACCGTCCTCACCCCGAGCATGCCTGTGCGCGAGCACGCCCCCGGGGCCGAACCTCGCTCGCACCGCGCTCTCCGGGAGCGCAGCGAACGCCCCCAGCGTGTAGATGCCCAAGCCCGGGAGCAGCTGCCCGAGCTTCTCGTCGGTCGCGCACGAGACGGGGAGCTCGCTGAGAAACGCGGCAGACCCGCCTGGCTCGACGATCAGCACGCCGTCGCTCGGCTCAGGGCCCGCGCTCGCGGCCTGTTCCGCCGCGAACCTGCCATCGGCGATGCCGACCCTCGCCGAGCCAAGGCTCTCGGCCCGCGCGAACCCGAGGAGTGCAGCTGCGACTTCGCGCTCGCCGCCGTAGTAGCGCGCGGGGCCGCGCGCCCGCATCGCGACGAGGCCGGGGCGAAGCTCCTCGAGTGAGGGGACGAGGTCGGTGAGCTTCGCGAACACCGGCGCGAAACTCGGGGGGTCGCCCTCTTCGCCGTCGTCGTGCGCTCCCGGCCAGTCGACGAGGTGGAGTACAACGACGCGTTCGGGAGGCACGTCACACCGCCCTGAGCACGCGGGCTGCGGGCGGCTGTTCGCGCCCCGCCCCGAGGCAGCCGCGCTCGAACCTGACAGCGTGCCGTCGTGTGCCCCGACGATCTTCCGACTGCACGGTGAGCTCGCGCGTGGCGAGCGCCCCGTACCCCGCCCCAAGCCCCGTCCACCGCGATGACACGACGCTCAGGCGCGACTCGCTTCGCGCCCACTCGCCGATGACCACGAGGGCCGAACCGTGCTCGCGGAGCCTGGCGGAGAGCCGTTCGATGTCGGCGGGGGAGACGCGGGCGTCGAAGCGGGCGACGACGACGGAGAGCGTCTCGCTGAGCGTGCCAGCGAGCGTGAGGGCGTGCCTGCCCGGCTCTGGAACGAGCACGCAGCGGTCGAGTGCGATGCCGAGTGAGACGGCAGCCTCGGCGCCGAACGCGGGGCAACCGAGCACGCCGCACCAGGCGCCACCCTGCGACGCCTCCGCGAGGAAGGAAAGCGCGAGTTGCCACGAGCCCTGCACCGAGTAGGCGGCGCCCGCGCGGAGGGCGCCGCCGGGGAGTAACGCCCGCAGGCCGGGCGCCGTGGGGAGCGCGCGCTCGTCGATCCGCAGCGGCTGCATCTCGCTGATGCGCTGCCGCAGGTCGGGGATCGAAGCCGCGGAACTCATGCGACCATATTCGAACATATGTTCGAATGAGTCAAGCTGGAGTGCGCGGTGCTCGCGTGTCGCCGAAGCGGCATAGGATGGAGGGGATGAATGAAGACGATCTTGAGGAATACGAACGCGATGCAGAGCTGGCGCTGTTTCGCGAATATCGCGATATCGCGAGTCAGTTCCGATACGTAGTCGAGACCGAGCGCCGCTTCTACCTCGCGAACGAGGTTGACCTGAAGCGGAACGATGCGGGCAACGATTTCTACTTCGAGCTCACCATGGGCGACGTGTGGGTGTGGGATGTGTACCGTTCCGACCGCTTCGTGAAGTCCGTGCGCGTGCTCACGTTCAAAGACGTGAACGTCGAGGAGCTTTCTGCTCGCGAGTTCAAGCTGCCACAGGAGCTCTCGATCGACGAGTAGGTCGGGCGCTTCGTGCGGCCGCTGATCGCTGGCTGAGCGTCGGCTGGTTATCGGTAGTTTTGAGGATTATGGCCCCGGTGCCCCCTTCTGGGGGCGCCGGGGTTTTGTGTTCTCTAAAACGCTCGCCCATGTTTGGGCGTGGGGTTCAGGTTGACAAGCGCCAACTTGCGCTGCAAAATGTTCGCAGAGGGAAAAAGATTTCACAGAACGAACACAAGGGAGTGTTGTTGATGATGATCTGCAGCGACGGGTGCGGCGTGTCGACCTCGCCACGCCGGGCGGCCCGCGGATGAGCGGCAGTGCGGTTTTTCACCGTGACTTCGGAACCGACTACCCGCTGATCGTCAGCGCGCAGGGAAGCTACCTCTACGCTGACGACGGCACTGAGTACCTCGACGGGAGCTCGGGAGCGGTCGCCGCGAATCTCGGCCACGGGGTTACCGAGATTGCCGACGCTATGCGCGAGCAGGCGCTGCGGGTTGGGTTTGCGCACACGCTTCGTTTCGAGACCGCTGCCCTTCACGACGCCGCGTCACGTATCCAGAGTCTCGCACCCGAGGGGTTCACCCGCGTCTTCTTCGCAAGCGGAGGCTCCGAAGCCAACGAATCGGCGTTCAAGCTCGCGCGGCAGTACCACCTGAGTCGCGGCGAGAGCAGTCGCCACCTCGTTATCGGCATGTGGGATAACTACCACGGCAACACACTCGGGGCCCTCGCGGTCGGGGGAGATGCATCACGCAGGCAGCACTACGCCCCGATGCTGCCGCGCACACTCAGGCTGCCGAGCTGGCGCGACAGTGCCGACGCGATGGCCCCCGTCGCTGCGCTTGAGAAGCTCGTGCGCAGCGAGGGCGCGGAGAACATCTCAGCGCTCATCCTTGAGCCGCTCGTCGGAAGTCAGCTCGGTGCGTTCGAGCCCGAACACGAGGCGCTGCAGAAGATCGCGGAGATCTGCCGCACGCACGGCATCGTGCTGATCGCCGACGAGGTAATGACTGGCTTCGGGCGCTGCGGCACGAATTTCGCCGTCGAGCGTTCGGGCATCGTGCCCGATCTCATCACCTTCGGTAAGGGCGTCACTGGTGGTTACGCACCACTGTCTGGTGTGATCGTCTCGGAGCCTATCGTGCAGGCAGTCCGCGACTCGGGCGGCGTGTTCCATCACGGCTACACCTACAGCGGACACCCGGTGGCGGTCGCTGCGGCGGCTGCAGCGCTGCAGTTCTACGCGGAACGCGACGTGCTCGAGAACGTTGCCCTGCGGGGAGCAGAGCTGCGCGCAGGGCTTGAAACCCTCGCGGCGCGCTACCCGAGCGCCGTCACTGAGGTCCGAGGTGCCGGGCTGTTGCTCGCGCTCGAACTCTCGCCCGTGCTTACCGCCCGAGGTGGCGCGAACGCCCTCAATCGAGCGGCGATGGCCCAGGGGCTCGTGCTCTACCCCGGTGCCTCGACGCGTGCGGATAGCCAAGGGAACACGACCATCGTCCCGCACCTGCTCGTTGCCCCACCGCTCACCGCCACACCCGCGGAGATCGCAGAGTTGCTCTCCCGCCTTGACGGAGCACTGCGCGCCCACACCGACTAATACCCGACTCACACTCACACCAGGCGCCGTTCGAGCGCGGGGTCAGTCCCGTGCGCGTCATGCGGCGCGCCATTTTCACCACGCACCACCTGAACTTACCGACGCATCAAAGGAGAAATGAAGTATGTTCCTGAACAAGAAAACCAAGGTCCTCGGACTCATCGGCATGATCTCCGCGGCAGCGCTGCTCGCTGGCTGTAGTGCCGGTGGCAGTAAAGACGCACTTGAGCGCGTCGAGTCCAGCGGCACACTGAGGGTCGGCATCGAGGGAGCCTACCCTCCGTTTAACTCGTTCGATTCGAAGAACGAACTCGTCGGGTTCGACGTCGACATCAGCAACGCGATCGCTGAGCGGCTTGACGCGAAGACCGAGTTTGTGCCGACGCCATGGGACAGCATCATTGGGGGCCTGAACGCTGGCAAATACGAGATCGTGATCTCGAGCCTCACGATTACCGACGAGCGGTCTCAGAAGGTTGACTTCAGCGACCCGTACTACCACACGGGTACGCAGATCTTCGCGCCAGAAGGCAACACGATCGTGAGCACCGACGACCTCGCCGGGCTGAACATCGGTGTCACTCTCGGCACGACGTTTGAGGATATGGCGCTCGAACGCGGCGCGCAGGTCACGACCTACAAGTCTGACCAGCTCGCGATGGAAGACCTGTCGAACGGCCGGATCGACGGCGTCATCACCGATGGCCCTGTCGGGCTCGCGATCATCTCCGCGCGCGGCTACAGCATCGTCACCGTCGGAGAGCGAATCAGTAACCCGGCGGCGGGCATCGCCGTTGACAAGAAGCAAGAGAAGCTGCTCACCGCAGTGAATGCCGCGCTTGCAGACATGCAGGAGGACGGCACGTACGAGGAGATCAGTACCAAGTGGTTCGGCGCGGACATCCGCTAACGCCATCACGCTAGTCACGAACAGAGAGCAAACGAAGAATGGACTTCACGCTTGTCGCCCCGTACCTGGGGTTCCTCGCGCAGGCAGCATGGATCACGATCCTTATCTCGATCCTGTCGCTCGCGCTTGGCTTGATCCTCGGCCTCGTGGCTGCGGTGATGAAACTCAGCGGTATCAAACCGCTTGTCTGGCTTGTCGACCTGTACGTCTGGGTGTTCCGGGGCACACCGGTGCTTGTACAGCTCTTCCTGATCTACTTCGGCCTGCCCCAGTTGGGTATCGAGCTCGGGGCGTTCCTCTCCTCGATCCTCGGCCTCGGCATCAACGCGGGCGCGTACATCGCTGAGATCCTGCGCGGCGGTCTACAAGCCGTACCGAAGGGACAGCTTGAGGCGGCATCGTCGCTCGGTATGACCCGACCGAAGGTGCTCTGGCGCATCGTGCTCCCGCAGGCATTCCGCATTAGTGTGCCCGCGCTCGGCAACCAGGCCGTGTCGATGATCAAGGACTCGTCACTCGCCTCGCTCGTCACCGTCAGCGAGCTCATGATGGTGGCGCAGCGCTTTGCCGCCTCGAACTTCGCGTTCATGGAGTTCTACCTCACTGTGGCTGCGATCTACCTGGTCCTCACCACCGTGATGTCAATGTTCCTCACCCGGCTCGAGAAGCGAATGGCGGTGTCAGACCGATGACCACGACAGCAACAACCGACTGCATGATTGACATGCAAGATATTCACAAGTGCTTTGGCGACCTCGAAGTGCTCAAGGGCGTGAGCCTGCAGGTACGGCGGGGCGAGGTCGTCGCGCTCATCGGGGCATCTGGCTCGGGCAAAAGCACGCTCCTGCGGTGCACCAATCACCTCGAGGAGCCCACATCCGGTGTCATCTCGGTGCTCGGCCAGCCCGTTGACGGGAAGACCGAGAACATCCTCAGGGTGCGCCGCACCGTCGGCATGGTGTTCCAACAGTTCAACCTGTTTCCCCACAAGACGGTGCTTGAAAACATCATTGAAGCGCCTATGCAGGTGCTCGGCGTCAAAAAGTTGGCCGCGACGGAGCAGGCCCTCGTGCTCCTGGAACGCGTCGGGCTTGCCGAGAAAGCGGGCGTCTACCCGCACAAGCTCTCAGGCGGGCAGCAGCAGCGCGTCGCGATCGCGCGGGCGCTCGCGATGAACCCGCAGGCGATGCTGTTCGATGAGCCCACGAGCGCGCTCGACCCCGAGCTGCGTGGCGAGGTGTTGAAAGTCATGAAGGACCTCGCGAGCGCGGGGATGACGATGCTCATCGTCACGCACGAGATGTCGTTTGCCCGAGACGTCGCCGACCGTGTGGTATTCATGGCCGACGGCGTCGTCGAGGAAGAGGGCGTCCCCTCCGAGCTCTTCGATCACCCGAAGAGCAGCAAGCTGCAATCTTTCCTCAGGCACGTCGCATGAGCGGGGTCACCGTGAACACCCAGTTCAGGGGCGGCGCCTGGCATCCGGGAACCGGTGAAGGCACGACCGAGACCGTGAATCCTGCGACGGGCATGCAGCTCGCGGCGTACAAGCAAGCGGGCAGGGAGGATCTTGGGCTCGCGCTCGACACCCTCCGTGACGCGGTGGCCCCGTGGCAGCGGCTCCCGCTCAAGGAGCGCCAGCGGGTGCTGGAGCAGGTCGCAGCTGAGATCGAGCGCGACGGCGAGCGGATCGCGCGGCAGATGACTCTCGAGATGGGGAAAACACTCGCTGAGTCCCGCGGTGAGGTCGGAGTGTTCGCGAGCACCTGTAGATGGTTCGCGCACGAGGCTGGCCGTGCGCTCGGGCAAGTGATCCCGTCGGCCGACGGCACGCGCTTCATCCATACGCGGAGAAAGCCGATCGGTGTTGTCGCGTGTATCACCCCCTGGAACTTCCCGATCGCGCTCGCCGGCTACAAGATCTTCGCGGCGCTCGCCGTCGGTAACGTCGTGCTTTGGAAGCCCGCACAACAGGTGAATGGCACAGCGGTACTCGTGACCGAGGCCTTCGAGCGGGCCGGCATCGGGGACGCCTTCGCGCTGCTCGGTGCCTGCACAGGGGCGCTCGCGTCGGAGGCGGTCGGGGACGAGCGCGTTGACGCCGTTTCGTTCACTGGGTCCACTGAGGTTGGCACGCAGATTTCGCAGCGTGTTGCTTCGACGCTCACCCCGTGCTCACTCGAACTCGGTGGGAAGAACGCGGCCGTGGTGCTTGCGGACGCTGACCTCGACCTCGCCGCGCGAGAAATCGTGCGCAGCGGGTTTCTCACGAGCGGCCAGCGCTGCACCGCGACGAGCAGGATCGTGGTCGTCGCTGAGGTCGCTGACGAGCTGATTGCGCGCGTTGCCGACGGAATCCGCGCGCTCACCGTGGGCGACGGCGCCGATGGGGGCGTCGACATGGGCCCCGTTGCCACTGCCGCGCAACTCGCGGGCGTGGAGAGCGCCGTGAGGGACGCTGTCTCGGACGGGGCGAGCGTCGTTGTCGGCGGCGCAAGGCCTGACGGTCTGCCCGCAGAAGGCTTCTTCTACCTGCCGACGCTGCTTGACGGCGTAACTCGCGAGCACGCGATCGCGCGAAGGGAGGTCTTCGGCCCGGTGATCGCGGCGATCAGGGTCGCTGACGCCACAGAAGCCTTCGCGGTTGCGAACGACACCGACTACGGTCTCTCGACGTCGGTGTTCACGCGCAGCCTTGGTGCGACCTTTACCGCGCTCGATGACATCGACAGCGGCCTCATCTATGTGAACCGCGGCACGAGCTCGGCCGAGCTCGGCGTTCCCTTCGGTGGCACCGGGATGTCGGGCAACGGGCACCGCGAGGTCTCTGAGCACGGCTTTGAATTCATGACCGAGCTCGTATCCGTCTACATCGACCCGCAGAACATGGAGCAGTGATGACCGAAGAAAACCGCATGACGCTGCTCACCCTCGACCCCCTGAGCACCGACCTCGAGCAGGGTGACCGCGCGCTACGCGATTACAAAGCCGTGAGCGAAGCCCTTCGCGGTGCCCCGCTCGAGGGGCTCGACGGGCTCCGCGTCCTGATTGTTGGCGGGGGGATCGTCGGCCTCATGTCCGCGTACTACGCGAGCGAGGCCGGAGCCGATGTCACAGTGCTCGAATCACGCGCCCTCGGGGGCGCCGCCTCGGGCCGTAACGCCGGCGGCATCTACGCGAACGGCCGCGATATCGGCGAGGTCGCCCTCGCCAGGGTCTCGATGGACCTTTGGGAGGAACTCGGTGAGCGCGGACTCGACGTGAAGTTCCGGCGAAAGGGCCACACGATCGTCGCGATGAACGGCACCGAGCTGTCTCTGTTGCAGCGAGCGCGCGACATCTATGAGCGCGCGGGCGTTCCGATCGAGCTGCGTGAGGGGAGCGAAGCCGTCGCAGAGCTGCCACTCGTCAACCCCGGCATCGCGGGAGCGCTGTTCTCCCCGCACGATGGCCAGGGATACCCGTTCACCGCGACCACGTCGCTGCGCAAGGCTGTCGTCAGCCGAGGCGGCAAGGTCGAGACGTTCGCGCACGTCGAGCGGCTCATCGAGCGCGAGGGAAGGGTCGCTGGTGTGTCGACCGCGGACGCCTCATACGAGGCGGATGTCGTGCTCATCGCCGCGGGCCCGTGGACGACGGAGCTTGGGCGGCAGGTCGGGGCTGAACTGCCCGTGCGGCCGCGCCGCTCACAACTCACCGCGACGGAGCGACTACCCGTGAAGGGTGATTTCCCATTCGTCTCTGGAAACCGGGTGTATGCCAGGCAGACCCACGCCGACAACATCCTCATCGGGGGCGGCGGGCCGTGGGAAGAGAACGGATACCACACGACCACAACCAGGCAGGCGCTCGACGTCTATGGCACGTATATGACAGAGATGTTCCCTGGACTTTGCCGCGTTCCGATCATCCGTGCTTTCGCTGGGACTGTTGAGCTCACTCCCGACCACTACCCGCTCCTCGGCAAGGTCCCGGGAGTGTCTGGCCTCTGGGTGAGCGCCGGCTACAACGGCCACGGTTTCGGCCTGTCAGCTGCCGCGGGTCGCATGTTTACCGAGCTCCTCAAACACGAGGTACGCGGCACCGAAACCCCGGCGGCCCTACTGGACGCCCTCACTGACTACGCGCCTGGGCGCTTTGCGAAGAATTGAAGGAGAGCAGCATGAACCACACTGTGTGCCGGTGCGAAGACGTCACCGCGCAAGACATCGCTGATGCTGTGGAAGCGGGCGTCTGCACCGCTCAGGAAGTGAAGTTTCATACCCGAGCGGGCATGGGGTTCTGCCAGGGCCGCGTCTGCCGCACCGCGATCGAGGAGCTTCTCGGCCAGGCAGGCATCGCGCCCGAAATCGGAGGCAGCTCGATGACGGTCCGCTTGCCAGTGCGCCCGACCGCGCTCGGAGACCTGGCGGAGTCGGCGGCCCAGGAAGAGGGTGCAGCATGACCGAACGGATTGAGAACCACCCCGTACTCCCAGAGCCGCCCGCGGCGGATGACGCGAAATTTACCTTCAACGGCGAGTCATACGTGGGGCGCACAGGTGAACCGGTCGCAGCGGCATTGCTCGCAGCGGGGGTGCGCGAGCTGCGTACGTCACCCGTCGCGGGTGAGCCTCGCGGGCTCTATTGCGGGATCGGGCACTGCTACGAATGCCGTCTCTGGCTCGGACCTGACGAAGAGACGGCGGAGCGGGTGCGCGGGTGCCAGGCACCGATCAGTGACGGTGACACCTACCGTTCGACGCGGGGGTGCGACTCGTGAACGGGGGAGCCATCGAAAACCTTGACAGCGTCGACCTCGTTGTTGTCGGTGGTGGCCCCGCGGGGCTCTCCGCGGCAGCGCGTGCTGCCGAAGATGGTCTGACTGTCCTACTTATCGAAGAGAACCACCAGACCGGGGGCAAGCTGCGCGGCCAGCTTCACCAGGAGAATGACGGCGAGTGGTGGATCGGCTGGGCCCTCGCGAACGAGCTGCTCGCTCGCGCTGAGCGCGCAGGCGTGAGGGTCCTTACTGACACCGTTGTCTGGGCCATTGAACCCGGATGGGTGGTTCGCGCGACCTCGTCACGCGGCGGCGACGCCGCCGAGCTCCGCACCCGGGCGGTGCTGATCGCGACCGGTGCGGTCGAGAAGCCGATGCCAGTCGAGGGATGGACGCTGCCCGGCGTGTTCACGATCGGCGGGGCGCAGATCCTGACTAACACGCACAGGGTGCGGCCCGGCGCGCGAAGCGTCGTCGTCGGAGTCGACCCGCTCTCCCTCACGATTGCGCGCGCAATGAAGCTTGGCGGGGTTGACGTCGATTCAATCGTGCTCCCACCCGCGCAGGTCCCCGATAGCGACCCGCAGAGCACCCTGAAGCGGCTCGGCGGGCTGAGTAAACTTGCGCCGTACTTCTACATGCGCCTCGGCGGCGCGCTCATGGCGATCCCCGGCCTCGCCGCTATCGCATCGAGGGTGCTCCCGCGCTCGCTCCCGTTATGGGGAATTCCGCTGCGCCTCACCACCCGTCTTGTCCGCATCGTCGGAGACGACCACGTCACGGGTGCGGAGGTCGAGACGGTGCGCGCAAACGGCGATGCCGTGCCCGGGAGCCGACGCATCATCAGCACGGACTCGGTCTGCCTTTCGAACGGACTCGTGCCGCTCAGCGACCTGAGCGCCTCTCTCGGGCTCGAATTCGTCACGAGCGACTCCGTCGGAGCGAAAGTGCCTGTGCATTCGGCGACGGGCGCGACCGCGCTGCCTGGCCTCTTCCTTGCGGGAAACACTGTCGGCGTCGAAAGCGCGAAAGTCTCACTGAAACAGGGAGAGATCGTTGCGGGTGAGATTCTCGCAACCCTCAGGAATCACCCGTTCGAGACGCGGGAAACGGAGCTCGGCGACCTGCGCCGGCTGCGTGCCGAGAGCGAATTCACCTTCGAGCCAGCCATCCAGCAAGGCCACGACGAGATCGCGGCCCTTTTCACCCAGCGACAGGAGGCACCTCAGTCGTAACAGCGCTTCGCTGATACGGCAGAGTGACGCAGATCATGGAACAGATGACAGCATCAGGCAGTGGGCAGCAGCCCGCGAGTGCCCCGCGCATTGGGGTCGCCTTCTTCTATCACGAGTCACACTCGTTTAGCCCGATCGCGACTGACCTCGCAGCGTTCGAAGCCGAGGACCATCACGAGGGCAAACGTCTCATCGACGTCTACTCTGGGACGCAGACAGAACTCGGCGGATTCCTCGACGTGCTCGGCGCCCGCGGGGCGACTCCGGTGCCGCTCACTGCAGCAGCAGCGATGCCCGCTGGCACCGTCACGACTGCGGCATACGCGACGCTGCTGCGAGAGTTTGAACTCGCACTTCGGCGCGCGGTCGCCGACAGCCCGCTCGATGGCCTGCTGCTCGCGCTGCACGGCTCCATGGTGTCTGAGACAGAGCAAGATCCAGAGGGCGCGATCATCGAACTCGCCCGCGCGATCATCGGCGCTGACGCACAGATCGCGGTCACCTTTGACCTTCACGCGAACGTCAGCCGCACGCCGGCGGAGTGTGGGGCGCTCGTCTTCGGCTACCACACCTACCCACACATCGACATGTACGATCAGGGCGTGCGGGCCGCGAACGCCCTGCTTGACGCGCTCGCGGGGGAGCCGCTCACGGTGCGCACCGTGCGGCTTCCGATGCTGTTGCGGAGCATCAACATGCGAACAGCCGAAGGGCCCATGGCCGACGTCGTGGGGTTCGCACGGGCGCGCGAGACCGGCGGCGTGCGCGCGGTCAGCCCGCACGCCGGGTTTCCCTACGCTGACACCCGCTGCTCGGGCGCCGCAGTGAGCGTCGTTGCGGCTGACCCATCCGAGGCCGAGCGTGTCGCCCAAGAGGTGGCCGAGTACTTCTGGGCGCAGCGCGAGCGCTACCAGGTCGACGTCGCGGCCATCCCTGAGGCGCTCGCGGCCGCGCGTGAGGCAATCGCTGTGGGGGAGACTCCGGTCGTGCTCGCCGATGTCGCCGATAACCCCCAGTCGGGCGGCAGCGCAGACACTACAGTGCTACTCCGTGAGGTGTTCGCGGCACGCCTCGGTACCGTGCTGATGTCGGCGATCTGTGACGACGACGTGGTTCGCGCGGCCCGTTCGGCCGGTGTCGGGGCCGTGCTCGAAACGCAACTCGCGGGGAAGGCTTCCACGGAGTTCGGTGCGCCGCTCACCGTCAAGGCAAAGGTGCTTGCGGCGACCGATGGCGTCTACGTTAACGATGGGCCGTTCAACGCGGGGCTCTCTGTCGATACCGGCGGCGCCGCGTGGCTACGGCTGCGCGCCGTCGACGGGCACCCAGTCTCGGCCACAGTCGACGTCGTTGTCACGGGCCGCCCGATCACCGCGAACGACCCGGCGCTGTACCGCTACCTTGGCGTCGATCCGACGGCGTACGACGTGCTCGCCTGGAAAGTGAAGAACCACTTCCGTGCGGCATTCGAGCCGGTCGTTGGACGCATCATTCCTGTTGATGCTCCGGGGCCGGCGCAAACCGATTTCACCTCATTGAGGTTTCAGCACACCGACACTGCTGCCTGGCCGTTTGACGGCGAGCGTGAACTCGGCACCCTCACTTGTTACGGGCCCCTCACGGGAGCCGTGCGGCCGTTTACGATTCGCCCGGCGACACACGAAGACTTGCCAGGCATTGCCGAGTTTCACGTCGCCGTCTGGCAAGAAGCGTACGCGGGGCTCATGGACGCCGGTTTCCTCCGCGCCCTCACACCCGAACGGCGGCTCCCGGAGTGGGAAGACGCGCTTGAGCGGACACCCGGATACCAAATCCTGGTCGCGCATTCCGCCTCCGGCGTGTTTCTTGGGTTCGGATCGGCACACCGGCACGACGGCGCGGGGCCCCTCGGCCTCGAACTGCACACGCTCAACCTCACACCGGAAGCTCGCGGTACTGGGCTCGCGGCAGCTTTCATCGACCGGTTGCTCGGTGATGAGCCCGCGTTTGCCTGGGTCGTCGACGGGAACGCGCGAGCGTTTGAGTTCTACAGGAAAGTCGGCTTCGAACCGACTGACGACCGCCGCCCTGACGAAGAGAGCCGGGTTGACGACATTCGAGTGGTGCGGGGTGCGCGATGATTAACAAGACAGTAGCTACGATTGCCGACGCGGTCGCGGGCATCTTTGACGGTGCAACGGTGATGATCGGCGGCTTCGGCCGTGCTGGGCAGCCCGTAGAACTCATCGACGCCCTCATCGAACAGGGGGCGAAAGACCTCACCGTTGTGAACAACAACGCCGGGAACGGTGACGTCGGGCTCGCCGCGCTTCTTGCAACGGGGCGGGTGCGGAAGATCGTCTGCTCGTTCCCGCGGCAGCACGACTCGTGGGTCTTTGACAGGCTCTACCGGTCAGGTGAGCTTGAGCTCGAACTCGTGCCTCAGGGCAATCTCGCTGAGCGCATCCGCGCGGCCGGCGCAGGGGTGGGAGCGTTCTACTCGCCAACAGCGGTCGGCACCGAGCTCGCAGAGGGGCGGGAAACCCGTGAGATCGGAGGCCGAACCTACATGCTTGAATACCCGATCCGTGCTGATTTCGCACTCATCAGCGGCCTGTCAGCTGACCGCTGGGGCAACGTCGTCTACCGTGAGACCGCACGAAACTTCGGCCCGATCATGGCTGCTGCTGCGACCGTGACGATTGCTCAAGTTGATGAGATTGTGCCTCTGGGCGCGCTCGACCCGGAGGCGATTGTGACGCCGGGAATCTTCGTCGACAGGGTCGTCGCGCTCGGCGAACGAGAGTGGCTGCGCGGCGGCGAGTTCGCTGGCGGCGTTGACATTGACGGGGCCCCGCTTCCCGCACCCGGACAAGACACGAAGGAGCCCGCAAATGCATTCGCGAATTAGCCGGCAAGAGCTCGCCGCAAGAATTGCTCTCGACATCCCCGACGGCGCATACGTCAACCTCGGGATCGGCGCACCAACGCTCGTTGCGAACTACCTCCCGAAGGATCGCGAGATCATCCTGCACACTGAGAACGGGATGCTCGGGATGGGTGGAGAGCCGGAGCCGGCGCGTATCGATCCAGACCTTATCAACGCGGGGAAGCAGCCCGTTACGGCGGTCCCGGGCGCCTCGTACTTCCATCACGCAGACTCCTTCGCAATGATGCGCGGCGGCCACCTCGACGTGTGCGTGCTTGGCGCGTTCCAGGTTGCCGAGAACGGTGACCTCGCGAACTGGTCGACGGGCGCGCCCGACGCGATCCCCGCAATAGGCGGCGCGATGGACCTCGCGATTGGCGCGAAGTCTGTCTACGTCATGACTGACCTGCTGACGAAGCAGGGCACGCCAAAACTGGTGCAGCAGTGCGACTACCCACTGACCGGGGTTGGTTGCGTGACCCGGGTCTACACCGACCATGCCGTGTTCGACGTCACCGAGGCAGGATTCGCGGTGAGTGAGCTGTTCGGTGACAACACCGTCGCGGGGCTCGCAGAACTCACTGGGCTGGACCTCGTGACGGTTTAGCCAGACTTCAACGACAAGCGGGTGCAGGCCGTGTGCGGCTCACACTCCCACCAAGGACAGGAATGCAGCAGATGGAAACGACCCACATTTTTGACGCCGTACGCACCCCGTTTGGTCGCGCAGGTGGCGGCCTCTCGGGGATCCGGCCCGATGACCTCGCTGCGGTCGTGATGCGTGCGTCCGTTGACAGAGCAGGTGTCGACCCCGCCCGTATCGCTGACGTCGTCTTCGGCGACGCGAATCAGGCGGGGGAGGACAACCGCAATGTCGCGCGCTTCGGCGCGCTGCTCGCGGGGTTCCCAACGTCTGTCGCCGGCGTCACCGTGAACAGGCTCTGCGCATCCTCGCTTGAAGCCGTGATTCAAGGGTCGCGCGCAATCGAATGCGGCGACGCTGAA
This sequence comes from Leucobacter sp., assembly GCA_052094845.1. GTDB lineage: Bacteria > Actinomycetota > Actinomycetes > Actinomycetales > Microbacteriaceae > Leucobacter. Next base: position 419,586 of record JBQDKK010000001.1, read on the forward strand.
CTCGTGCTCACCGGCGGAGTCGAATCGATGAGTCGGGCACCATTTGTGATTGAGAAGTCAGCGAAGGCTTGGCCCGCCGTTGGCAACCAGACGGCTTGGAACACGAGCATCGGTTGGCGGATGGTGAACCCGAAATTCCCGCACGAGTGGACGATCTCGAACGGTGAAGCCGCAGAACGGACAGCGCGGGAGTGGGGGATTAGCCGGGAAGCGCAAGATGCGTTCGCCGCCCGGTCGCACGCCCTTGCCGCGGCGGGATGGGCCAGCGGCGCGTTCGAACGCGAGATAGTCCAGGTGCCCGGTCACGAGCTCATTCGTGATGAGGGGATCCGCGACGACACTTCAGCCGAGAAGCTTGCGGCGCTCCGCCCGCTGTTCGCATCCGACGGCAGCGTCACCGCTGGGAATTCGTCGTCGATCAACGACGGTGCCTCTGCCGTGCTGCTCGGGCGCGAGGGCGCGCTCGCGGCTGAACCGCTTGCACGGATTTCCGCGAGGGCGGTGCACGGCGTCGACCCACAGGACTTCCCGACCGCCCCCATCGAAGCGGCGAACCGGGCGCTCGCCCGCGCGGGCAGGTCGTGGGCAGATGTCGACTTCGTTGAGCTCAATGAGGCGTTTGCTTCACAGGCGCTCGCGTGTCTCGCGGGCTGGCCTGACCTCGATCCGGCGCGCCTCAACGTACACGGCGGTGCGCTCGCAATCGGACACCCACTTGGCGCGTCAGGTGGCCGTATCGTCGCGCGTGCGGCACACGAACTTGCGCGTCGTGGCAGCGGGGTTGCAGTTGTAGCGATCTGCATCGGGGTTGGTCAAGGACTCGCTGTTGTGCTCGAACGCTGACATCTTCGCGGCAGACCGGCAGAATGGGGGTATGAGTAACGAAGACTCGGCAGAGGGCAGCGACTACGTCCAGTCCTTTGCGCGTGGCCTAGCTGTCATTCGCGCGTTCGATGCTGAGAACCCCGAGCTGACCCTCACCGAGGTGTCGAAGCGAGTCGGAATCCCCGCGGCTGCGTCTCGGCGTTTCCTCAGAACACTGCAGACCCTTGGCTACGTCCGCACAGACGGTCGGTTGTTTGCGCTCACTCCACGCGTGCTCGAACTCGGCTTCAGCTACCTGTCTGCGCTCTCGCTGCCCGAAATGATGCAGCCGCACCTTGAGAAACTGTCGCACGCGCTCGAGGAGTCGGTTTCGGCCGCAGTGCTTTCTGACGCAGACATCGTCTACGTTGCGCGCGTGCCAACACGGCGCATCATGACTGTCGGCATCACGATCGGTACCCGGTTCCCCGCGCACGCGACAAGCATGGGTCGCGTGCTGGTCAGCGACTTGCCTTCTTCCGAACGTGACCGGCTTCTCGCAGGCGCTGACCTCGCGCGTCTCACGGAGCGCACGCTGACGTCGCCAGCCGAACTGAACGCAGAGCTTGACCGCGTGCGAGACCAGGGCTGGGCGCTTGTCGACGGGGAGCTTGAGGTTGGGCTGCGGTCGATCGCCGCCCCCGTTCGCGGGCGTGACGGGCGCGTTGCCGCCGCAGTGAACGTCTCGACGAGCACAAGCGCCGGGCCGACCGAGACTCTCATCGACCACCACCTTCCGCTACTGCTGCAGACCGCGCGCGACATCGAACGCGACCTTGACCTACTGAGCAAGTAGCAGGAGAGCGCCGCTCACAGGCGCTCTGGCCTGCGCCCGCGACGGCGAGTTCTCCACGTCGTTAGCTTCGGTCGCGCGTGCACCCAGCACCGCGGGGACACTTGACGCATGGATATCCGAACTCGGCGCAGGCTTGGCGGATTGCGCTGGCTTGGCGGGTTGCACCCATCGTGCGTGGCGCTCGTGGTGCTGACTGTGATGGTGGTGTTGACTGCGTGTGCCGCAGCTCTCCCTCCGGTCGCAACCCCGACAGCGAACGTTTCCCTTGGGCAAGCGGTCTCGACGCAAGCCCCAGAGGCTCCGTGGAAACCGCCGCTTGAGCGGCCACTCGACGTGTCAGGGCCGTACCGGCCGCCGCCCACTCCGTACACGGCGGGGCACCGGGGCATCGACCTCCCCGCGCTACCGGGCGACTCCGTTTATGCGCCCACGGGCGGCGTCGTGAGCTTCGTTGGCAGGGTCGCCGACAGGCACGTGATCTCGATTCAGGTTGACTCGCGCACAGTCGTGTCTCTTGAGCCCGTCGTGCAAAACGATGACAGCCTCGCTGAGGGCGACAGCCTGGGTCGCGGGCAACTCATCGGAGAGATGTCGGAAGGTGGGCACTGCTTCGCTGAGTGCGTGCACCTGGGCGTGCGGGTTGACGGCGCGTACGTGAACCCGCTGCGCTACTTCTACGGAAAGCCGGTGCTGCTGCCCTGGTGAGGCACGCTACGCGCGTGGGTGTGCCTGCCGGTAGGTCGCAGCGAGCCGCTCCATCGAGACATGGGTGTAAACCTGCGTGCTTGACAGGCTTGAGTGGCCGAGCATCTCCTGCACCACGCGCAAATCGGCGCCGCCATCGAGCAGGTGCGTTGCGGCAGTGTGCCGCAGGGTGTGCGGCCCGCTCGGGCCTCCGCCGGGCTCCTGCTCAAGCTCGCGGGAGACCAGACGGTAGACCGAGCTCGTGTTGAGTGGGGCGCCGTTCCTGTTGCCGATGAAGAGCTCGCTCGGCTGCGCGGCTACTTGGCGCACGCGCGTATTGGGGGCCGAAGCGGGGCCGGAAGCACCTTGGCCCGCGGCCGGGTCCTCCCGCCGAGCGAGCAGCGCCTCGCGACCGTCCGAGAGGTAGCGTTCAAGCGCCCTGGCAGCTGGCGCGCCAAGCGGAACGACGCGTTCTTTGTCTCCCTTGCCCGTCACGCGCACAGTACGGTCGCGGCGATTGAACCCCGAGACAGGGAGCGACGTGAGCTCTGACACGCGCAGCGCGGAAGAATAGAGCAGCTCAAGCACGGCGTGGTCCCTGAGGTGTTCGGGGGCGCCATCCGCTGCTTGGGCTGCGGCGCGCTCAAGGACGCGCGCCATCTGTTCCTGACTGAGCACGCGAGGGAGTGGTTTGGGCACGCGCGGCGTGCGCAAACGCGATGCCGGGTTGCCCGGGAGCACACTCCGAGCCTCAAGCCACGAACCAAACGACTTCATCGTCGCGACGTTGCGGGCGATCGTTGACGCGGCGAGCCCCTGTTGCTGCCGCTCCCACAGCCACGAGCGTAGGAGCTCGAGCTCGATGCCCTCAACCTCGGTGACACCCTGTTCGGCCGCGAATTCTGAGAACCCCAAGAGGTCTCGCCGGTACGAGCGAATCGTGTGCTCGGAATACCCGAACTCGAGACGGGCAGCGTCGAGGAACGCTGCGGCGGCATCCGTGATCCTCATACCCCTATTGTCGCCGATTCGCGTCACGACCGGGTGCCCGCCCTGCCAGTCTCGCTGGCGAGCGGCTACCCACGCCGAAGTAACCGCCACACCGGTTCGCCACCTCCCGGCTCCGCCGGTTGCGCCACGTACCCGAGCAACTCCAGCTCGGCAAGCGTGCGCAGCGCCTCCTGGCGCGTGATCCCAGCCCGCACGGCAACGTCGCCGGCCGAACGCGCGCCCCTGAGAGGTAGGGCATCGAGCACCCGAAGGTGCAGTGGCGGCGGCCGATTTTCGTCGGCGGCGCCCTTTACGGCACCGCCGCCTGCCACAGCCGCACTATCCGCGACCCCGAAGCCGCCGTCAGACGCAGCGCCCAAGAGCTCGAGTACCTCCGGCCCGCTGGTGACGAGCGACGCGTTGTACTCGCGGACGAGCCTATGGCAGCCGGCCGAAGCCGCGGACGTGATGGGGCCGGGAACCGCGCCCAGCGCGCGGCCCAGCTCTGCCGCGTGGCCCGCGGTGTTCAACGTGCCCGACCGAACGCCCGCCTCAGTCACCAAAACCGCCCGGGAGAGCGCGGCGATCAGCCGATTGCGTTGCAAGAAACGCCATCGGGTCGGGGCAGCCCCCGGCACGAGCTCCGAGCACACGGCGCCTCGGTCGGCGATGCGTGAAATCAACTGGTCGTGAGACGCTGGGTAGGGTCGATCGGCACCACCCGCGAGCACCGCCACCGTCGAAACGTCCATCGCCAGGGCCGTTCGGTGCGCGACAGCGTCGACGCCGTATGCGGCCCCAGAAACGATGGTGAACCCGGCGCTCGCCGCGGCGGCGGTGAGGTCCGTCGTGACATGGCTGCCATACCCGGTGCAGGCGCGCGCCCCGACGACGGCCAGCGCCGCCTCGCTCAACAAGGCGACCTGCCCACGCACCCACAGCCCGTGGGGCGCGTGTACGCCGAGGTCGTCGAGTTGCCGAGGCCAGTCCGGGCTCCCGGGCGTGACGAACCGCATCCCGAGAGACGCGGCTGTCGCCAGGTCCTGCATCGTTGCGGAACGGTCCAGCCGTGGCAACCAGCGCTTGACACCGGCCGCAAGCTGACGCTGCGACAGCACGGGGTCGCCGTCGGACTCGGTGTCAGTGAGCTCGGCGGCGGAGACCGCCGCGACCGACTCCGCGGCTGCGCGGGCAGGGCGTGCCGTGCCAAGGAGATCGAGCGCGTGAGCCGCCCCAACTGCCGTGACAAGCGTGCCCGCCGTCGCGTCCCCAGGCTCAGCGAGCCTTGACCAGACCACTCGCGCAAACACCTCCGTAGTGTCGCGCTCCGAGAGGTCGCGCTCGCCGCCGAGCGCGGTCACGAGGGGAAGTGTCTCGCTATCGAGTCTTGCGGTCATGGCGTGGCTCCTCGCAGCGTGAGCGCCTGCGCGAGCTCATCTCGCCCGGGCTGTGGCATACCGGCAAGGTCGGCGATTGACCACGCCACACGCAAGATCCTGTCGTACCCGCGCACGGTGAGCGCCCCGATCGACAGTGCCCGGTCGATGGCTCGGGTCGTGAGCCCGGGGAGGCGCATCTCATCGCCGCGCAGCCACTCGCCGGGGACTTCGCCGTTGAGTTGCCAGGGCGTCCCGGCGAGCCGCGCGGCTGCGCGGCCCCGAGCTTCACTGACCCGCGCGCGAAGCGTCGCGCTTGTCGCCGACGCGTGATCCGCGCGCTGGGCTGCGAGCACCGTGCTCACTCGGTGCACTCTCAAGCGCAGGTCGATTCGGTCAGTGAGCGGCCCCGAGAGCCTGCCAAGGTATCGAACCCTGGTGTGCGGCGTACACGTGCACGCAAGGGCGGTCTCGGGCGAGCCTGACATGCCGCACGGGCAGGGGTTAGCGGCGAGCACGAGCTGTAGCCGCGCGGGAAGTGTCGCGTGGAGTCGCGCGCGAGAGATTGTCACGGTGCCGGCCTCAAGTGGCTCCCGTAGGTCATCGAGTACGACGCGCCCGAACTCGGGCGCCTCGTCGAGAAACAGCACACCGTATGTTGCTCGTGAGATCGCACCGGGCCGGATGCCACGCGAGTCGCCGCTGCCCACGATTGCGGCCGACGATGCCGTGTGGTGCGGGCTCTCGAACGGCGGGCGCACCACGAGTGAGCTGAGCGGTGACCCGCTGAGGGAGGCGATGCTGCTCGCCACGAGGGACTCTGGCGAGGACAGATCGGGCAGGATCGTGGGGAGCCTGGTCGCGAGAAGTGTCTTGCCGGAGCCAGGCGGACCGATGAGGGAGACATGGTGCCTACCGGCGGCGGCGATGACCATCGCCTCGACCGCCTCTGGCTGCCCGATGACCTCCGCCATGTCGGGGGCATGGTCGCCGTCAGCTTGCGGCGGGACCGTCCGGTCGAGAGCGCGGCCGGCGTGGTCGCTCCAGTCTCCTGGCTCCCGCCGGTGCCAGGCTACGGCGCCGCTAAGTGAACCCGCTTCGACCACTTCGACGCCGGGAACGAGCCTCGCTTCCTCTCCGCTCTCGGCTGGCACCATGACCCGTGTGAACCCCAGCGTGCGTGCCGCCACGACCGAGCTGAGGAGCCCGACGGGGCGGCGCAGCCCGCCGTCGAGCCCCAGTTCGCCGATGTGCGCCGTGTCTGTCAGCCTGTCGGCAGGCAGCTTGCGCGAGGCAGCGAGTGCCGCGAGCGCGATCGCCAGGTCGAACCCCGACCCCTGTTTCGGCAGCGACGCGGGCGCGAGATTGATGACGACAAATCGTTCGGTGAGCGGAAAGCCCGCCTGGGCTGACGCGGTTCGCACGCGCTGCTTCGCCTCCGCCAGCGCGGCGTCCGGTAGCCCAATAATCGCCATGCCTGGAAGCTGCCGAGTGACCGCTGCCTCGACCATCACAGTTGTGCCCTCGAGCCCGGTGAGAGCGACGGCCGCGGCCTGGCATACGCCGCTCACGCCACTGCTCGCAGGTGAGTGATTCGCGGTGCGCCTCCCGGTGAACCGAAGGTCACCCCGACCGCGTCGACCCGAAGCGGGCGGGCTCGGTTGCCGGTAACGGTGCTCCATTCGAGGAGCAGCCGGCGAAGCCGGGCCGCCTTGCGCGGGGTGATGGCCTCGAGCGGTGAGCCGTAGCCGGTACCGCTTCGCGTCTTGACCTCGACCGCCACAAACGTGTCGCCGTCTTTCATGATGAGATCAAGCTCGCCGTAGCGACAACGCCAGTTGCGTTCGAGGGTGCTGAGTCCCGTCGCAACCAACTGTCGCTCGGCGATTCGCTCTCCGAGCGAACCGAGCCGCTGATTGTGTGACCCGCCACCCGGGGAGGCCGGGGAGGCCGGGGATGCCGGGGATGCCGGGGATGCCGGGGCATTCGTATCGGGTGTGTGCAGTGCGTCGTTCATGGTTTGTGCTCCGTTCGCTGAGGGATCCAGTCTGCGGAAGTGGGGGAGAGCGCGAGAGCGTTGGGCTGGCCGCTGTGGAAAATCGCGCCAAGAGCAACAGATTCTGTGGAATGTGGGCCGAGCAGAAACACCCCGGAGTCGTGTCGCACGGGAGCTGACGCAGTGCTAGACTCTTCTATTGCGCCTCGCAAGAGGTGACTTCGCGTGCCCACTCACCGAGGTTTTGCCATTGGTCCCCGTAAGGGGTGGTGAAACCCGGGGGCACTAGGACTAGGTCGCAGCCGCGGCCGAACAAACCAAACAGTCGCGCGTTTCGCGCGAGAACAGGAGACGGCAATGGCCGTTGTAACCATGCGCCAGCTGCTCGACAGCGGCGTTCACTTTGGTCACCAGACCCGCCGCTGGAACCCGAAGATGAAGCGCTTCATCTTCACCGAGCGCTCGGGCATCTACATCATCGACCTGCAGCAGTCGCTCACCTACATTGACTCGGCTTACGAGTTCGTGAAGAACACCGTCGCTCGCGGCGGCACCATCCTCTTCGTTGGCACCAAGAAGCAGGCTCAGGAGGCGATTGCTGAGCAGTCGACTCGCGTGAACCAGCCCTACGTGAACCAGCGCTGGCTCGGTGGCCTCCTCACCAACTTCCAGACCGTCACCGGCCGTCTGGAGCGCATGAAGGAGCTCGAGCAGCTCGACTTCGAGGGTGGCACCACTGGCTTCACCAAGAAGGAGCTCCTCCTCAAGAAGCGCGAGCTCGACAAGCTGCAGAAGACCCTCGGTGGTATCCGCAACATGACCAAGACGCCTTCGGCTCTCTGGGTTGTTGACACCAAGAAGGAGCACCTCGCAATCGACGAGGCGAAGAAGCTGGGTATCCCGGTTATCGGCATCCTCGACACGAACTGCGACCCTGACGAGGTCACCTACCCGATCCCGGGTAACGACGACGCAATCCGCTCGGTTGCGCTGCTCACCCGCGTGATCGCTGACGCAGCTGCTGAGGGCCTCATGGAGCGCCACCAGAAGCCTGCTGAGGGCGAGGCAGCTGCTGAGCCGCTCGCTGAGTGGGAAGTTGAGCTCCTCAACGCCGACAAGGCTGAGGCGCCCGCAGCTGAGGCGACCGAGGCTCCCGCAGCCGAGGCAGCTGAAGCGACTGAGGCCCCCGCTGCTGACGCAGCTGAGGCTCCCGCCGCCGAGTAATTTTTCTCTCATAGTCATTGATCCGGGTCGGGCATCACGCTCGACCCGGGTCCACAACCCAAGGAGTCACACATGGCTGCAGTAAGCATGGCCGCTGTGAAGGAGCTGCGCGAGCGCCTCGGCGCCGGCATGGTCGACAGCAAGAACGCACTCGTTGAAGCCGAGGGCGACATCGAGAAGGCAATCGAGATCCTTCGTCTCAAGGGCCTCAAGGGCGTCGCGAAGCGCGGCGACCGCGAGGCGAGCGAAGGCCTCGTCGCCGCAAAGCAGAGCGAGGGCGCTGCAACGATCATCGAGCTCGTGTGCGAGACCGACTTCGTTGCGAAGAACGAGAAGTTCCTCGCCCTCTCGGAGCAGGTTCTCGACGCGCTCGTTGCCGCAGGCGCAAAGAACGCTGAGGAGGGCCTCGCTGCCCCCGCAGGCGACAAGACCGTTGGCGAGCTCATCACCGATGAGGCCGCGATCATCGGCGAGCGCATCGAGCTCCGCCGCGTTGACCGCGTCGAGGCTCCCGGCACCGCTGTCTACCTGCACCGCACCTCGAAGGATCTGCCCCCGCAGATCGGCGTTGTTGTCGGGTTCGAGGGCGACGACGAGAAGGCTGCGCTCAGCATCGCTCAGCACATCTCGTTCGCTGAGCCGGTGTACGTGAACCGCGACGAGGTCCCCGAGGCCGACGTCGACAAGGAGCGCGACATCGTCACCGAGATCTCGAAGAACGAGGGCAAGCCCGAGGCTGCGCTCCCGAAGATCATTGAGGGTCGCCTGAACGCGTTCTTCAAGCAGGTCGTTCTCAACGAGCAGGTGCACGCACTCGACGCTGACAAGCGCGACGTGTCGAAGGTTGCTGAGGCAGCCGGCATCAAGGTGACCGGCTTCAGCCGCTGCAAGGTCGGCGCCTAACACGCTCAGCACAAAACCCGGGCCGCTCTGGCCCGGGTTTTGTGCTGCGTGGGCGGTAGGCTGTTGTGTTGAGCAGGCTGGCGCCGCACAGTTCGGGTCTGAGACCCGGGTGAGTGCCGGGATACCGGCGAAAGATTTAATGAAGGAGACGCATGTCCGATCAGAGCAATCGTAAGCGCAGGGTACTGCTCAAGCTGTCGGGCGAGGCGTTTGGCGGGGGCACCCTCGGCGTGAACCCCGACGTCGTGAGCCAGATCGCTCGCGAGATCGCCGCATCGATGGATCAGACCGAGGTCGCCATCGTCGTCGGCGGCGGCAATTTCTTCCGCGGGGCAGAGCTCTCGCAGCGCGGCATGGACCGCGCCCGCGCCGACTACATGGGCATGCTCGGCACCGTAATGAACGCGCTCGCGCTCCAGGATTTCCTCGAGCAGGCGGGCGTCGAGACCCGCGTGCAGTCAGCGATTACGATGACGCAGGTCGCTGAGACCTACATCCCGCTCCGCGCGATCCGCCACATGGAGAAGGGGCGCGTCGTGATCTTCGGCGCGGGTGCAGGCCTGCCCTACTTCTCGACCGACACGGTCTCGGCGCAGCGCGCACTCGAGATCGAGGCCGACGAGGTGCTCGTCGCGAAGAACGGTGTAGACGGCGTCTACACCGCAGACCCCGCCGTCGACCCGAACGCGACCCTCATTACCGACATTACGTACAACGAGGCGCTCGTGAAGGGGCTCAAGGTTGTCGACTCGACAGCGTTCAGCCTGTGCATGGATAACGGTATGCCGATGCGCGTATTTGGCATGGAACCGGCGGGCAATGTGACGGCCGCCCTCCGTGGCGAGAAGCTTGGCACGCTCGTTCACCGCTAAACTCGAACTATTGCAGTAAGCCGACCGCTGGCCGACCTGGCCGGCAGGGAGTTGTGGAGGAGACGCAACGTGATCGAAGAAGTCTTTGCAGACGCGAAGGATCGAATGACCAAGGCGGTTGAATCCGCGAAGGAGTCGTTCGCGACGGTGCGCACCGGCCGTGCGAACCCTGCGCTCCTTCAGAACCTCATGGTTGACTACTACGGAACGCCGACGCCGCTCCCGCAGCTCGCCTCGGTTGCGAACCAGGATGCGCGTAGCCTCATCATCACCCCCTATGACAAGGGCGCGATGAAGGCGATTGAGCAGGCAATCCGCGATATGCACAATCTCGGTGCGAACCCGACAAACGACGGCAACGTCGTGCGCGTCACGCTTCCCGAGCTGACGGAGGAGCGCCGCAAGGAGTTCGTCAAGATCGTGAAGACTCGCGCCGAGGACGCGCGCGTCGCGGTCCGCAACGTTCGTCGCAGTGCGAAAGACGATCTCGACGCGCTGAAGAGCGAGGTCGGCGAGGACGATGTCGCTCGCGCCGAGAAGGAGCTTGAGGTGCTGACCAAGCAGTTCACCGACCAGGTGGACGATGCCTTCAAGCGTAAAGAAGCAGAGCTCCTGGAAGTCTGATCCGCATGACAGGGGGAGGGCGGCGCGAGGAGATTCGAGCACATCTCGATTCGACTCGCGCCCAGCTCGAGGCGACGAACGCCAAGATCGAGAAGAAGGCCGGGCGGAATCTCTTCCTCGCGATCGGCGTTGGTCTTGGGCTCGCTGCCGTATTTCTCGGCAGCCTGCTGTTCATCGAGGCGCTGTTCGTGTGGTTCGTCGCCGCGATTGTCGGCGTCGCCGTCGTAGAGCTCGCGACCGCGTTCCGCGTGGCCGGCCGCCGCGTGCCCCGCATCGGGGTCGTGGTGAGCGGTCTTGGGATGGTCGCGGCCGCGTACTACTACGGCGCTGAGGGCCTCCTGCTGAGCCTGTTCGCTGCCTCAGCCCTCCTCACCATCTGGCGCATCATTGAGGGTCTCGCAGCGCGCACTCCCGTTGAACCCAAGACCCTCATTCGCGACATTTTTTCGGGGCTCTTCACGCTCGTGTACGTGCCCTTCCTCGCAAGCTTCGCGATCCTGCTTTTGGATTCGCCGAACGGCCGCTGGTGGGTCTTCGCGCTCGTGCTCATTGCGGTGTCGGTCGACATCGGCGCGTATGCGGCCGGTGTGACGCTCGGCAAGCACAAGATGACGCCGCGCATCAGCCCAAACAAGACGTGGGAGGGTTTCGCCGGGGCCGCCGTCGCCGCGATGATCGCGGGCGTCGGTATCACCGTCGCCGCGCTCGATCAGCCGTGGTGGATCGGCCTGATCTTTGGCGCGCTCGTCCTGCTGACAGCGACCGGAGGCGACCTCACGGAGTCGCTCATTAAGCGCGATCTGAACGTCAAGGATATGAGCAATTGGATCCCGGGTCACGGCGGCCTGCTCGACCGACTCGATTCGCTTTTGCCATCTACCGTCGTGGCCTATGGCCTCGCACTCACACTGGGGGTACTCGCGTGAGCCACGCAACAGAACACGAGAGCCCGTTTCCGCTCACCACCGGGCGTGAGCGCGGCTACAAGCCTCAGCAGGTTGACGAGTTCCTTGACCGCGCTCGCTCGGCGTACGAAGAGGGCGGCGCGCCCGCGCTCACCGCCGAGGACGTGCGCAACCTCGCGTTCAAGATGCAGCGCAAGGGCTACTCGCCCCGTCACGTCGACGCCGCGCTCGACAGGCTCGAGGACGTGTTCTTCGAGCGTGAGCGGCGTTCGATTGTCCGTGAGCACGGGGAGGACGAGTGGTGGCGTGAAGCACGCAGCCTGCTCTCCGAGGTGCGGGGGAGGATCGGGCGCCCGCGGGGCAAGCGTTTCAAGCGGCGCGGTGTTTTCGCCCTCGGCTACCGGCGCTCGCAGGTCGACGCCTTCCTCGACCGCATCGGCGCCATGTTCGCCAACCGTGAGATCTCGGTGACGCCGGGGGAGGTTCGCGAGGTTGTCTTTCACCCCGAGTGGCGCGGTTACGACGAGGCACAGGTTGACGCTCTGCTCGACGCGCTTGTCGACATCATACTTTCAACCCGGTAATCCGGCCCAATTGTTCGCCCTTGGCTTCCCAGCGGCCCTGATATAAGATCGTTACATTGTGAGTACTCAGACAACACGCCCCACCCGCCCCTGGATGCGCCTGCGAGCGCCGCTAGCGGTCGCGGCAGTAGCTGTGCTCCTAGGCGGTGCAGCGGTTGCGCCGCTGACTCTGACGGATGCCAGCGCCAACGCCGACCTCGTCCCAGCCTCGCTGAACGAGCGGCTCTTCCAGGAGTTCGTGCCGAACGCGAATCCCGCGGACGATTTTGTGCTGCCTGAGGTGCCGATCGAGAAGCTCCCGGACCCGAAGCCAGAGCCCAAGCCTGAGCCGACGAAGACCGAGTCATCGACGTCGCAGGATGCCGTCGAGGCTCCCGCCGCGCTGCCCCGATTCGAGGGAGGCGGCTCGCCGGCGGAGTGGATGGCCGCGGCTGGCATCGCAGAGAGCGACTGGAGCTACGTCGACTTCATTGCGCAGAAGGAGAGCGGCTGGAACCCGAACGCGACCAACCCGTCGTCGGGCGCGTGCGGTCTCATTCAGGCGCTGCCCTGCAGCAAGGTTCCCGGCAGCGGATACAATCCAGTCGATAACCTGCGCTGGGCAAACGGCTACGCGACCGACCGCTACGGCAGCTGGGCAGGCGCCTACCAGTTCTGGACAGCAAACCACTGGTGGTAGGCCGTGGCCCGCAGTCGCGGCCCGAATAAGTATCAGCGGGCCGCACAGTCACCGCAGCGTGACGTGACGCGTCTTGCGTACGGTGGTGCCCGCAAAGAGTTCGTGGGCGGCCGGGAATGGTTCGTCCGCGATATCCCTGCGCACCGAGCTGAAAAGGCCTACCGCTGCCCAGAGTGTGGCACCGAGGTGCCCGTGGGTCAGGCGCACATCGTGGCGTGGCCGGCCGATCACCTGTTTGGCGACGAGGCCGCCGTTCGCGACCGTCGTCACGTGCACGCCCACTGTTGGCGAGGCCGTTAGCGCGCTCACAACGCGCCCGGTTACACCCCAAATATTCCGTTGCGCGTCAAATTCGCGTGGTATTTGGGGTGCAATCGATAATTTGGGTGGTTGGGGCAGGTAGCGCGGGGCCAGGGCCAGGATCAGGGCCCGGACCTGGATCGCCCAGCCATCACCGGCAAAGCCAGGCCGAAACGCGCACCCTAGAAGAGTGTGGGCGGGGCCTCGGCCGTGCGCGCGCCCTCGACCGCGACCTCGGGGGTCGGGCCGGCGCCCACAAAGCCCGGGCCCCGATTGGGCTCGGCCCCACGAGAGTACGCCTCGGCTGCCGCCCGGGCGCGATCGTCGGCCGCCTCATTCAGGGGGTGGCCCGCGTGGCCCTTCACCCACTCGAACTTCACGTCGCGCCCGACGAGCGCCTTGTCGAGCGCCTCAAGTAGCTCTCGGTTCAGCACGGGCTTGCCGTCGGCCTTGCGCCAGCCGCGGCGCTTCCAGCCCGGCATCCACTGCGTGACCGAGTTGATGACATACTGGCTGTCGCACTGCACGAGCAGTGGCTCGGTGACCTCTGCCGTGGCGTGCAGCAGGTCGAGGACGGCCATGAGTTCGCCCTGGTTGTTCGTTGCCCGAGGCCAGCCGCCTGCGCGCCAGCGGTCACCATCAATGATCCACGCCCACCCGGCCGGGCCAGGGTTACCGAGTGCCGAACCGTCTGCTGCCGCGATAAGAGTCATACCCTCTATCTTGCCAGCGATTTGTTGTCGCCCCGGCCGCTGCCGGGGCGACAACGCTTGAGCTAGGCGCCCTGGTTAGGCGACTCGTTCGAACCGCTGGAGGGCGCCTCGGGCGCGCCAGCAGTACCGGGCGCGCCCGACACCTCAGGCTCGGCCTGCTGCCGTGAGGGGAGCGGCCGCTCAACGAAGTTCTCGGCTACGGTGTTCATCTTCTGCGCGTTACCGAGCACCTCTCCGAGGCTCTCGAAGTAGCGGGCTACGGCGCCGCGCTCGACCTTGAGCTGGGTCATGCGATCCTCAGCGGCGGCGAGCACCTTCGTTGCGCGGTTCTCCGCGTCAACCCAGGTCGTCTGCGCGCGCTGCTCGGCCTCGACGACGATCTCGCCAGCCTTGCGCTCAGCGTCAGCCCGCACCTGCGCCGCTGCCTGCTGCGCCTCGCTCAGCAGTCGCTGATGCTCCTCGCGAGCCTCGGTGAGTTGCGTGTGAAGCGAAGCGAGCTCACTTCGCGCCGAATCAAGCTGTGACCGGGTCGTGTCGGTAGCTTCGCGCTGGCGGGTCGCGAGCTCCGCCTCAAGCGTCTCGCGCTGCGTCGCGACGTGGGTTGCCGTTGCAAGCGTCTCGGCTTCAAGCTTCTCGCGCTTCTCGCGGATCTCGTCGTCGGTTTCGGCGCGGAGCCGAGCAAGGTCGGACGTCTCGGCGGCGCGCAGCTCCGCGAGCTCTGCGATCGTGTCGGCGCGCAGCAGCGCTGTCTCCTCGGCAACGGCGGCGCGCTGCGCCGCGATCTCACGCGCGATTGCGGCCTCGGCGGCCTCGCGCTCAGTAACGAGGTCGGCAGCGTGCTGCTCGGCTGCCGTCGCAAGGCTCCGATCCTGCTCCTCGCGTGCGGTGCGCAGCTCGGCAGCAAGCGCTTCCCGCTCGCGATCGATCTGCATGCCGAGCGACTCGCGTTCGATCGCGAGCTTCTCCGCAGCGTCGTCACGGTTGATCTGCAGGCGAGTCTCGAACGCCGCGGTCTCATCGGCCACACGCTGGTCGTGCGCGGCGAGCTGGGCTGCGAGGCGCTCCTGCTGCACAGTCACCTCGTCAGACAGCGTCGCGTCGTGCGCGCTGCGTTCGTCGGAGAGCGCACGCTCCTGCGCCGCACGCAGCGCATCGAGCTCCCGCTCGTGTGCCTGGCGGGCCGCCGACAGCAGTTCCTGCTGCTCGACCGACTCGGCGTCGACGCGGGCGCGGTGCTGCTCCCACTCGGCGATGAGTCGATCCTGGTGGGAGCCGAGTTCGTTCTGGATCCGCTCTTCGTGTGCGGCGCGCTCAGCGCGAATGCGCTCGTCGTGGGTGGCCCGCTCGGACTCAATCTGCTCTGTGTGCTCAGCGAACTCACGATCGAGCTGAGCGCGCTGCGTGTCGCGCTCACCCGCAAGTTGCGCCTCGTGGCTGTCGCGCTCAGTCGCGAGGGTGGTGTCGTGAGTCTCGCGTTCGGTCGCGAGGGTGGTGTCATGCGCCTCGCGCTCGGCCGCGAGGGTGGTGTCGTGGGTCTCGCGTTCGCTCGCGAGCTGCGCCGCGTGCGCTTCCTGCTCCTCCGCGATCCGGGTGTCGTGTGCGAGTCTTTCGGTGCTCATACGGTCGGCGTGGTCGGCGCTCTCGGCCGAGATGCGCTCCTCGTGGGCGGCGCTCTCCGTCGAGATGCGCTCCTCGTGCGAAGCGCTCTCCGTGGCGATGCGCTCGTCGTGCGCCGCGCGCTCGGCGCTCAGCTCGGTGGTGTGCTGCTCAAGCTCGCGTGCGAGCTGGGTGTCGTGGGCAATGCGTTCGCGCGCGATGCGCTGCTCGTGTGCTTCGCGTTCTTCTGCGATGCCAGCGTCGTGGGCGGCGCGCTCGTCAGCCAGCTGCGTATCGAAGGTCTCCCGTTCGCGCGCCTTCTCCGTGGCGAACTGGGCCGCCTCGCGCTCGCGCTCGCGCTCGGCCTGCGAGGCGAGGGTCTCAACCTCTGAGTGCTGGGCCGCGAGGTCGCGGGCGACGCGCTGGGCTAGCTCCTCAAGCTCCTGCGCGATGCGGGCGTTGTGCTGGGCACGCTCGCCGCTGATCGAACGCTCATGCTGTTCCCGCTCTTCGCGGATCGACTCATCGTGTGAGGCGCGCTCTTGAGCGATGCGCTCCCGCAGCGTCTCAATCTCGGTCGAGAGCGCCCTGCGCTGGGCGTCAACCTCGCTCGTGAGCTTGCGCTCCAGCTCGGTGTAGTGCGTCTCGAGGGCCGCCTCGTCAGCCTGACGCTTGGCCTCGAACTCGGTACGGTTGCGCTCGGTCTCGTGCGCGAGTCGCGCGCGCTCTGCGGCCGCCTCGCGTTCGTAGTCGTCCTTCTGGCGGCTGAAACTCGTTGCGGCGACCTCGGTCTCGGCGCGCAGCGCCGCTGCTGCCTCGCGAGCTTCAGTCAGCAGCCGCGTAGCCTCGGCCTCGGCCTGCGCGACACGCGAGCGCGCCTCGCGGTCAGAGCTCTCGACGAGCGCATCGACCTGCAGCTGCGCGGTCGTCATCGTCTGCTCCGCTGCGTTGCGAGCTTCGGTGAGCAGGCGTTCGCGCTCGGCGTTCAAGTCATGGCCCTGCCGCGCGGCGTCGGTGCGCGCGCTCTGGATCATGATTTCCGCTTGCTCGTTTGCCGAGCTCAGCAGCTCATCAGCGCGCGCCTGCGCCTGCGTGAGCACCCGCGCGCTCTCAGCCTCGCTCGACTTGCGGAGCTTGTCAGCGTCAAGGTCAGCTTGCGCCATCAGGCCTTGCGCGTGCTGCTCGGCGTACTGGAGGCTCTTCTCCACGCGCAGCCCGAGCCCGGAGTAGCCCGACGCGCCAAGCTCGGCGACTTGGGCCTGGAGGTCGGCGATGAGCTGCCGCTGCTCCTGCTCAGAACGCACTGACTGTTGGTGCGCAGCCTGCAGTGACTCGAGGTGGGACTGCAGCGTGCCAATGTGGCCGCTGAGAGCGCGAACTCGCTCGTCCACCTCCTCGCGCTTGTAGCCGCGAAACGCTGGAGTGAACTGCTGAGCTGAATCGGTCACGGAGCCTCCGATGAGATGAGCGGGCCTGTGCCCATAAGTGACTGCACTGCCCGGCTGTAGGCAGTTGTCTCCATAATAGTCGCACTCGCCAACAGCTGATTATTTGTGCCCCAACCCAGCGCTCACCCCAGAAGCTCGGGTACCGTTATACGGTTGATACATGCCTCGCGCCTGCGTGGCAGCCGAACATACCTCTGGAGGAACTCGGTGAGATACGTCCTAGCCATCGTGGCGCTGGCCATTTCGGGGGTGTTGTTGCTGCTCGGAATAGGCCAGCGTACGTTCCTGGCTGGCCCTTCTGAGATCGTCTACCCGATCGCGGCCGAGTCTGAAGCGCCATACGCGGTGCTCGACGTCTCAGAGCTCACGAAGGTTGACGGGCAGGCAAACGTCGTGATGCGCGGAAGCTCCGCGTTCTCTGCGCTCGCGACGACCCGCGACGCACAGGCCTGGCTAGAGCCCTTCGACCACGCTGAGCTCACTGTCGATCCCTCCACGAAGACAGTCGTGAGTGACAGGGTCGAGGGCAAGGCCCCGACGACCGACGTGCTCGCTCTCGACGACGATGGCAACGCCGTGCCGATCGACCCGCGCGGCAGCGATCTCTGGCTCACCGAACGCTCCGGCGCAGAGGGCGTTTCGCGCATAGCGGTTGAGCCCGCGGCCGATCAGTCGATCATTATCGCAGGCAACGGTACCGACCCGATTCCGAAGGGCACCGCACTCGTGTGGGTGCAGGATCGCGCGACGCCGTGGGCGGGCCCGCTGCTCGCCGCCGGCGGACTCTTCGCCGTGCTCGGCGCCGTGCTCTACCTCATCGCGTTCGACCGCGACAAGCGCGCGCTCGGCCCGCGCCGCGGCCGGTCAGGCCCGCTGCTCGGCGTGCGCAACGTTTTCACCCCCTCGGGCAAGCGCTCGGGCGGGAACGAGGTCGAATCTGCGCCGCGCCGTGGCAGCAACGACAACACGCCTGGCCTGAGTGCAGGCGCCGCGGCGGGTGCCTTGAGCGAGGCAGAGTCGACTGAAACCGCGAGCGCGGCCGAAAACGCGAGCACGGCAGACGACGCAACCACGACGGGTGCGGAGACGGAGGCCTCCGACGAGGAGATCGTCACCGCCGAGGTACTCGAAGAGGATCAGGATGACAGCGGCGCCACCGACGCCGGAGCCGATTCCGACGCCGAGGGCGACGAGTACGCGGACGCCGAGATCGTGGCCGAGGACGTGGACTCTGACGAGGCTCCAGACGCAGACGCAGACGCAGACGCAGACGCAGACGCAGTCGTTGAAGCAGAGGCAGAGACCGACTCTGAAGCTGGGGAGCAAGGGGAACGCACCGGGGAAACGGGGAAGAACGATGCGAAGTAATCGACGACGGACGACGTCTGCCCGGGTGGCGCTGGCTGGCCTCGGGCTCACAGCCGCGCTCGCGGTCTCAGGCTGCTCGGCGAACTACTGGCCAGACTTCTCGCCCGAGCCCGAGGTGACGACCGAGGGAAGCACGCCGGAGCAGACCGGGCTCGCCCCGGTGCCCGTGACCGAAGCGCAGACGCAGACGATCATCGATCGCGTCGCGGCAGCAGCCGCGAAGGGTGACGAAAGCCTGAGCGTCGACGAGCTCACGTCACGATTCAAGGGCGACGCACTCGCTCAGCGGACCGCGAATTACAAGATCCGCAGCGAAGTGCCCGAGTACGGCTCCGTGCCGGCGAAGATTACGAACGAGATGCTCGGCTACCGCCTTGTGCAGAGCACGGAGGTCTGGCCGCGGACGATGTTCGTGACCGTTGCCTCAGAGGCGGGAACGGACGCTGACGGCAACGCCACGGACGCGCCGTCGCTCGCGCTGATCCTTACCCAGCGCGCACCCCAGGTTGACTTCCGCGTGTCGCGCGTTATTTCGCTGCGCGGCGGGCTCGACATGCCGAAGGCGGCCCCCGCCGAGGAGGGCACGGCGCTGCTCTCTGACGATATCGAGAGCCTCGTGCTGAAGCCCGCTGATGTTGGCGCGTCGTACGCCGCGATCCTGCAGGGTGGTGCGGAGGTGCCCGAGGCGGCTCCGTTCGACCTCACCGACGACCCGCTGCTCGACCATTACGGCAAGGCCTGGGCTGCCGATGCGAAGGCGAAGTCTGACGCAGAAGAGAAGACGCAGAAGTACTCCGTAAGCGTTGCGCAGGGTGAGGAGCCGATCGTGAGCTTCTCGACCGGCGCAGGCGGAGCGCTCATCGCGACGACCGTCGTCGAATCCCAGGTCGTCGACTCTGACGGCGGGCGCTACAAGCCTCAGGCGGAGGGCGCGGTGAGCGCGCTCTCAGGGCTCACCGGCCAGCAGGACAAGATCGTGCGCAACGTCGCACACCAGCTGCTCTTCTTTGTGCCGAACAAGGAAGACGGATCGAAGATTCAGCTCCTCGGCGTCACGAGCGAGCTCGTTGGAGCAGGGAAGTAGACATGGCCACCGAAATGCCGCAGCGGATCCCCAGCGGGGGAGTAGACCTTAGCCACCTCGCGCAGCGCGGAGCGGCCGCACCGGCCGGGTCTGCCGGGCAGGCTCCCGCGGGCGCCCCGGCTCCCGGCGCGCCGCAGACCGTCGACGTCCCGTCACTCGTGCTCGACGTCACCGACGCGGCGTTCGGCCAGATCGCACCGCTCTCCGCGGTCGTTCCGATCGTGTTCGACCTGTGGGCAGAGTGGAGCGAGCCGAGCAAGGCTCTGAGCCCACTCCTCGAGAAGGTAACCCGCGAGCTCGACGGGCGCGTGTTGCTCGCTCGCGTTGACGTCGACGCGAACCCCGGCCTTGCGCAGGCGTTCCAGGCGCAGTCGATCCCGACTGTCGTTGCGATGATTGGCGAACGCCCCGTCCCGCTCTTCCAGGGCCCCGTCCCCGAGCAGGAGGTCCGCGAGTTCTTCGTGCGGCTGATCCAGCTCGCGGAGGAGAACGGTGTCGCCGGTCGTGTCAACGCGCCGGCTGGCGACGGCTCCGAGGCACCCGGCCCCGTCGAGCCGCAGATTCCCGAGGCGCACATCGCGGCGTTCGAGGCAGCCGAGCGCGGCGACTTCGAGACCGCCGTGCGCGAGTGGGAAGCCGTGCTGCAGAAGTCACCGGCCGACGCCGACGCGAAGGCTGCGCTCGCGCAGTCGAAGCTCTTGCTTCGGCTCCAGGGGCACACGCTCGAAGACATCCGGGCCGAGGCCGCAGCGAACCCCGCTGACCTCGAGGCGCAGATGCGCGTCGCCGACCTCGATCTCTCGGGCGGGCACATCGAGGACTCGTTCCTCCGGCTGCTTGACCTCTTTGCGGGGGCCGACTATGACACGCGCACGGTGATCCGGAACCGGCTGCTCGAGCTGTTCGAGGTCGTTGGCGTCGCCGATCCGCGTGTGATCGCGGCCCGCGGCAAGCTCGCGAGCCTGCTCTACTAGGAACCTTGGTGACCGGCCAGGCCTACCTCGACCACGCCGCGACCTCGCCCATGAGCGCCGCGGTGCTCTCGGCATACACGCGCGCGCTCGCCGAGGTCGGCAACCCGGCCTCGACCCACGGCCACGGCCAGCGCGCCCTTGAAGTACTCGAGGGCGCGCGAGAGCGAATCGCCGCGGGCGTCGGGTGCGACACAGCCGAGCTCGTGCTCACGGGCGGCGGAACCGAGTCGATCAACCTCGCGCTGAAGGGCGCCTTCTGGGCGCGGCAGCGTGACGCTGCGCGACCGGTGCTGCTCGTCGCCGACGGCGAGCACCACGCCACGATCGAGGCAGTCGAGTGGCTGCGCGACACGCAGGGAGCGCAGCTCGTGTGGCTGCCGCTCGACGAAGAGGGCAGCCTTTCGCCTGAGACGCTCTCTGAAGCGCTCGACGAAGCGGGGCCCGACCGAGTCGCACTCGTGTCGTTCCTCTGGGCGAACAACGAGATCGGCACCGTTCAAGACGTAGCGGACCTGTGCGCGGTCGCGCGCGCGGCCGGTGTGCCCGCTCACGTCGACGCCGTCGCCGCGCTCGGCCAGGTCGAGATCGATTTTCGCGCTGTTGGCGCTGACTATCTCAGCGTCTCCGCCCACAAGATCGGCGGCCCCGTCGGCGTCGGTGCGCTCGTCGTTGGCCGCCGAGCGCCGCTTGAGCCCCTGTTCCACGGCGGCTCGCAGCAGCGCGGGCGCTCGGGTACGCAGGATGTCGCTGGGGCCGTCGGGTTCGCGGCGGCGCTCGATGAGGTCTTGCTCGCAGGCGGAAGCGCGCCCGATCCTGATCACACGGCGGCGCTCGCCGCGCTTCGTGACCGTCTCGCTGTCGGGATCGTGAGCATTGACCCCTCCGCGGTCTACCGCGGGGCCACCGACCCAGCGCGGAGGCTTCCCGGCAACGCGCACTTCACGTTCCCCGGTTGCCAGGGCGACTCGCTCGTGTTCTTGCTCGACGCGGCCGGAGTGTCGGTTTCCGTCGGCTCGGCGTGCCGGGCCGGGGTCGCAGAGACCTCGCACGTGCTCCTCGCCATCGGGCTGCCTGAGGACGAAGCGGCCGGGGCGCTGAGGTTTACCCTCGGGAGCGCGAGCACGCCGGAAGAGATCGACACGCTGCTCACTGCGCTCCCGAACGCGCTCGACCGCGCCCGGGCAGCGGGCCTGAGCTAGACACTTCCTCAAGATTTCCCCGCAAACCTGCGCGGGGGCGTGGAAACGATTAAGCTGCTCTGGTGAAGATTTTGGCAGCTATGAGTGGTGGAGTTGACTCCGCCGTCGCCGCTGCGCGCGCCGTCGAGGCGGGGCATGAGGTCGTCGGCGTCCACCTCGCGCTGAGCAGAATGCCGGGAACCCTCCGCACGGGATCCCGCGGGTGCTGCACGATCGAGGACGCGATGGACGCGCGACGCGTCGCAAACCTGCTCGACATTCCGTTCTACGTCTGGGACTTTAGCGAGCGGTTCAAGGCCGACGTCGTTGATGACTTCGTCGCTGAGTACGCGGCGGGGCGCACACCGAACCCCTGCATGCGATGCAACGAGAAGATCAAATTCGCTGCCCTGCTCGACAAGGCCATTGCGCTCGGCTTCGACGCCGTCGCGACGGGCCACTACGCGACGCTCATTGACGGCGCAGACGGCCCCGAGCTGCACCGGGCGAGCGCTTGGGCGAAAGATCAGTCGTACGTGCTCGGAGTGCTCACCGGCCCGCAGCTTGAGAAGTGCTACTTCCCGCTCGGTGATACCCCCTCGAAGGCCCTGATTCGCGAGGAAGCCGCCGACCGTGGCATTCAGATCGCGCAGAAGCCCGACAGCCACGACATTTGCTTCATCCCCGACGGCGACACGCGCGGGTGGCTCTCCGAGCACCTGAAGCGTGAGCCAGGCGACATCCTCGACGAGTCCGGTGCCGTCGTCGGCACGCACGACGGCGCCCACGGTTACACGATCGGTCAGCGCCGCGGCCTGCAGCTCGGCATGCCCGCCCCCGACGGTAACCCGCGCTACGTGCTGTCGATCCGCCCGGTGTCGAACCAGGTTGTCGTCGGGCCGAAGGAGATGCTCGACATCTCGCGCATCGCGGGTGGCCGCTTCACCTGGGCAGGGGAGCCGGGGCTCGACCTCACCGAGACGTTTGACTGCGACGTGCAGATCCGCGCGCACGCTGACCCCGTGCCTGCCCGGGCCCGAGTCGTGCCGATCTCGGAAGACGAGCGGACCGAGCAGCACCGCGCCGACGCGACCCATGAGGTCGTCGTTGATATCAACCTCGAGCAGACCGAGCCCCTTTCAGGTGTCGCGCCGGGCCAGACCGCCGTGCTGTACCTCGGAACGCGTGTGCTCGGGCAGTTCACGGTCGATCGCGCGGTTTCCGCGCGGGAGAATGCCGCGGTCTAGCCGGATCCTCGCCGGGGGCGCTCCTGGTGAAGAATGTCGGCGGTGAATCGTAAACTGTTCTCGTGACTGATTCAGCTGAGATTCCGAGCGACTTCGAAGCGGCCCGCGCTGAGAGCGAGGCCCTGACCGCCGACATTGAGCGGTACCGCACGGCCTACCATTCGGAGGGCGTGAGCCTCGTCTCAGACGCCGAGTACGATGTGCTGTTCCGCAGGCTCGAAGCGATCGAACGTGCCTTCCCCGAACTCGCCGGGCACGACAGTCCGACGCAGGAGGTGGGCGCCGCGCTCATGTCTGCCGGGTTCCCCGAGCACGAGCACGCCGAGCGGCTGCTCAGTCTCGACAATGTCTTCTCGATTGAGGAGTTCCGTGAGTGGGCGGGTAAGGCGCGCGCTGCCGCCGGTCGTGAGGTGCGCTGGCTCTCGGAGCTGAAGATCGACGGTCTCGCGATCAGCCTCGCCTACCGCAACGGTGTCTTGGAGACCGCGACCACCCGCGGTGACGGCCGGGTGGGCGAGAACATCACGGAGAACGTCGACTTCATCGCGGCTATCCCTCGCACGCTGTCAGGCGAAGGCATCCCGGAATTCTTTGAGGCTCGCGGCGAGGTGTTCCTGCGTCGCGAAGACTTCGAGTGGCTCAACGAGCGGCAGCACCAGCTGCAGGCGGCGTTCGCCCATGAACAGCTGGCTCGCGGCGTCGCAGAAGAGAAGATCACGATTCGCTACCCCGAGTTCGCGAACGCGAGAAACACAGCCGCGGGTAGCCTACGGCAGCGTGCCGACAAGAAGACGCCCGCCGAACTCGATCTCATGCGTGAGCGGCTGGGCCGCTTGTCGCTGTATGTGCACGGCATCGGCGCCTGGGCACACCCCTCGTTCGAAAGCCAGTCAGACGCCTATGCGCTGCTCGCCGGTTGGGGGCTGCCCGTCTCGCCGCACTCGCGGGTATTCGAGACGGTCGACGAGGTCGCTGAGTTCATCGAGGATCGCGGCGCGCACCGCCACGATATTGACCATGACATCGACGGCATCGTCGTAAAGATCGACGAGTTTGCGCTCCACGCTGAGCTCGGCGAGACGAGCCGTGCGCCCAGGTGGGCGATCGCCTATAAGTACCCGCCCGAGGAGGTCCACACGAAGCTCCTCGATATTCGCGTTGGCGTGGGCCGCACGGGCCGCGCGACGCCGTACGCGGTGATGGCGCCGGTAAAGGTGGCCGGGTCAACCGTCAGTCAGGCAACGCTCCACAACCAGGAGGTCGTGCGCGCGAAGGGCGTGCTCATCGGTGACACCGTTGTGCTGCGAAAGGCCGGCGACGTGATCCCTGAGATCCTCGGCGCCGTGCTTGAGCGGCGCGACGGCAGCGAGGTCGAGTGGCAGATGCCGACCGAATGCCCAGAGTGCGGCACCACGCTGCGGGCCATGAAAGAGGGCGATATCGACCTGCGCTGCCCGAACGCTCGGGCCTGCCCAGCCCAGGTGCGCGGCAGGGTCGAGCACATCGGCTCGCGTGGCGCGCTCGACGTCGAGGTGCTTGGCGAGATCACCGCCGCCGCGCTGACGCAGCCCGAGATACCTGCTGAGCCACCGCTTGAGACAGAAGCCGGGCTCTTCGACCTGACCCTTGAAGAGCTCGTGCCCATCGTCGTCATCGTGCGTGACGCCGAGACGGGGGAGCCCGTGCTCGAGGACGAGACGGGGGAGCCGCGCCGCCGCCGGCCATTCCAAAAGATCGAGCGTACCTACCCGCCCGGCTGGGAAGACAAGACCCCGGCCGAGCGTCGGGCCGCCGGCGTTCGTAAGGACTTCGAGCGCATCCTCCCGTCGAAAGACGCAGAGACATTCCTCGCCGAACTCGATCGCGCGAAGACGAAGCCCCTGTGGCGCCTCCTTGTGTCGCTGAACATTCGTCACGTTGGCCCGGTCGCCGCCCGCGCGCTCGCGGAGTGGTTCGGGTCGCTCGAAGCCATTCGGGCAGCCTCGGCGGAGGAGCTCGCGCAGGTCGACGGTGTCGGCGGAATTATCGCTGAGTCTCTCCTTGCCTGGTTCGAGGTCGACTGGCACGTCGAAATCGTCGACAGGTGGGCCACCGCGGGCGTGCAGTGGTCGACACCGGGGCACGCCGGGCCGGGCGCAGCCGAGAGCGCCGAGGGCGTGCTCACGGGCCTGACGATTGTCGCGACCGGCTCGCTCGACGGCTTCACCCGTGACGGGGCGAAAGAAGCGATCATTCAGGCAGGCGGGAAGGCCGCCTCGAGCGTTTCGAAGAAGACCGACTTCGTCGCAGCTGGCCCCGGCGCGGGCTCAAAGCTCGCGAAGGCCGAGGAACTCGGTATTCCGGTGCTGGACGCGGCGGGCTTCGCGATCCTGGTGACGGAGGGGCCGGCGGGTCTCCCCGGCCAGAGCTAGCCCCAGGCCGCACCGGCACCCCGCCCTGGCGTCACCGGCACCCTGCCATCAGCCGCACCGGCACCTTGCCATCAGCCGCACCGTATGTGATCAACCATAGATCTGTCAGTCCGGCGCGAATTCGGCATTGCGTAGGTTGATTGCATACCGAACGTCGAGTCTTGGCGGCATTCGTCGGGCGGTACTCGTCGGGCCGCACCAACGGGGCTCTACCCCGACAAACCACCCCCACCCAAGGCCGAGCCAGAGGTTCCTTGAGGGTGCTCCACAGTGGCACGAGTGGGGTCGCAGCCAAGCCCTTAAGCTCACGCACAAGAGCGGGCTGAAACGGCTGGAAAATAGCGAGTTATCCACAGAAATGAGCCCCTCGTCCTCCCCGTCGGAGGTCCGGGCTACGCTTGGGGCAGCCGGGAGCACCCCGGTCCGAGCAGAGAGGGTTTTCAGATGACGAACACGCACGTGACCCCGATCCGCGCAGCATGGGCGCTGCAGTCACCGCTACTTACCGACTACTACGACACTGAGTGGGGCATGCCCGTTCGCGACGAGCGCGGGGTGTTTGAACGGCTCACGCTCGAGGCGTTCCAGTCGGGGCTTTCGTGGGTCATCATTCTCCGGAAGCGTGAGAACTTCAGAGCTGCGTTCGACGGCTTTGACCCGGCCGTGGTTGCCACCTACACCCAGGAAGACGTTGACCGGCTGCTCAGTGACGAAGGCATTATTCGTAACCGCGCCAAGATCGAAGCGACGATCTCGAACGCGAAAGCGGTGCTCGCCATGAACGCGGCAGGCGGTTCACTCAGCGAACTCATCTGGAGCTTTCAGCCTGAACGTTCTCCCTCGCCCGAAACTGATGCTGAGGTCCCCGCAACATCCGTCGAATCGGAGGCCCTCGCGAAGGCACTCAAGAAACGAGGGTTCCGGTTCGTTGGGCCCACAACCGCCTATGCCCTAATGACGGCGATCGGGGTTGTCGACGCGCACCTCGTCGGGAGCCACAGGCGTGGGTGCTCAGGCCTCTGGAATATCGATGGCACCCGAGTGAGTGAAGCCGCTATTGTTTGACTATGTGCACTCGATTCTTGTGGTCTTCGGCAGGTGAGCCAGGCTCAGGCAGCGTTCTTGTGGGCCGCAGCATGGACTGGTTTGAAGACACAAGGACAGTACTCGCGGTACGCCCCCGCGGCGCGACGAGGCAGAGCGCGCCGGGCGACCCGGGCTCATTCGAGTGGACGTCGGAGTTCGGCAGCATCGTCTGCCTGATGTACGGCGAGATCGCTGTGGATGGGCTTAACGAAGCAGGGTTCCAGGTGAGCGGGCTCTACCTCGCTGAGTCTGACTACGGCGCGCGCGACG
The DNA here is from genome assembly GCA_052094845.1 of Leucobacter sp. GTDB lineage: Bacteria > Actinomycetota > Actinomycetes > Actinomycetales > Microbacteriaceae > Leucobacter. The sequence goes on from JBQDKK010000001.1 coordinate 445,758, forward strand.
AAACGCGGCCGGGGCTCGCGCTCGCGCAGGCAATTCAGTGCTTGCTTGACAGGTTTGCGAACGTGGCAGACGCCGTCGCGTGGCTCACGGAGAAGAACGTCCAGATCATCCCGCTCGATATCGGCGGGAAGCCAGGAACCGGGCACATCGCGCTCGCCGATCGCGGCGGCGACTCCGCCATCATCGAGTTCATTGACGGCGAGCTCACGGTGCACCACGGCAGCGCCTACACCGTCATGGCAAACTCTCCCGTCTACGCGGAGCAGCTCGAGCTTGAGCGCCGCTACGCCGGTCTCGGTGGCGACGAACCGCTGCCCGGCGGTACGGACTCGCCAGATAGGTTCGCCAGGGCCGCGTTCTACTCTGCGCGGCTGCCGAAAACCGATGACGAGCGAGAGGCCTCGGCGTACGTCTTTAGCGTGATTCGCAACGCTTCCGCGCCCTTCGGTACCGCCGACCCGGTGCGTCCAAACGTTTCCACGACGCGATGGCGAACCGTCGCCGACATGACGGCGAGCCGTTTCTTCTTCGAATCGACGAGTAGCCCGAACGTCGTGTGGGTCAGGCTCGACCGTTTTGATCTGGCGCCGGGCCCAGAGCTGCGCTTTGACCCGCAGGCGACCATGGCCGTGAGTGGACTCGTCAACACGGAATTCGCGGCCGCATAGCTCCCCGAGCCTAAGCTCCCGCGTTCGCGGACCGCGGGGCCGAGTACCCTAGGGCCGGAACGCGGGGTGGCTGCCGGAAAGGCCACCGCTCGCTAGACTGGACAGGTTGAGATCAACTCCCAATCTATGATGGAGCAGCATGCCTGAAACTTCTGCGGCCGATACGGCCGCGCCCGGCACCGAGATCACGGCTGACACCGTGAAACACCTCGCCGGCCTCGCCCGCATCGCGCTGACCGACGCCGAGGTCGAGGGGCTCACCTTCGAGCTCGACTCGATCCTCGCGAACATCGCCAAGGTGAGCGAGGTCGCGACTGACGACGTACCCGCGACGAGCCATCCGATCCCCCTGAGCAACGTGACTCGCGTTGACGAGGTCGCGGATGTACTCACCCGCGAGGAGGCGCTCTTGAACGCGCCGGCAACCGCAGACGGCATGTTCCGTGTGTCGTCGATTCTGGGGGAGGAGCAGTAATGAGCGAACTCACAACGCTGACCGCCGCTGAACTCTCGGCGAAGCTCACCGCAGGCGAGGTCTCGGCCGTCGAAGCAACGCAGGCCCACCTCGACAGGATCGCCGCCGTCGACGGCGCCATCCACGCGTTCCTCGCGACCGACAGCGAGGCGTCGCTTGCGGCTGCCCGTGCAGTCGACGAGCGCCGCGCCGCCGGCGAAGAGCTCGGCGAGCTCGCGGGCGTACCCCTCGCGATCAAGGACGTGCTCGTCACGACCGACATGCCGTCGACCTCCGGCTCGAAGATCCTTGAGGGCTACCGCTCGCCATTCGACGCGACGGTCGTCGCGAAGGCGCGCGCTGCCGGCCTCATCAACATCGGTAAGACGAACATGGACGAGTTCGCAATGGGCTCAGCCACCGAGAACTCGGCCTACGGCCCAACGTTCAACCCGTGGGCGCTCGACCGCGTTCCTGGCGGTTCGGGCGGCGGCTCGGCCGCGGCCGTGAGCGCGTTCGAAGCGCCGCTCGCGCTCGGCAGCGACACCGGCGGCTCGATCCGTCAGCCGGCTGCCCTCACCGGCACGGTTGGCGCGAAGCCCACCTACGGCGGCGTGAGCCGCTACGGCGCGATCGCGCTTGCATCGTCGCTCGACCAGGTCGGCCCCTGCGCTCGCACCGTGCTCGACACGGCGCTGCTGCACGACGTGGTTGTTGGCCATGACCGGCACGATTCGACCTCGCTGAACCACGCTTGGCCCTCGATGGCCGCAGCTGCCCGTGACGGCGTCGACCCGGCGTCGCTCAAGGGCCTCCGCGTTGGCGTCGTGAAGCAGCTCGCCCTCCCCGGCATGCAGGCCGGCGTGAAGGCGCGCTTCGACGAGACCGTCGCGCTGCTCACCGCGCAGGGCGCCGAGGTCGTCGAGATCGACGCACCTCACTTCGAGTACGCGGTCGCAGCGTACTACCTGATCCTGCCCTCTGAGGCCTCCTCGAATCTCGCGAAGTACGATTCGGTGCGCTTCGGCCTCCGCGTCGAGCCGGAAGGCGGCGGCACGATTGAGGGTGTCATGAGCGCGACCCGCGGCGCCGGTTTCGGCCCCGAGGTGAAGCGCCGCATCATCCTCGGCACCTACGCACTCTCCGCGGGCTACTACGACGCCTACTACGGCAGCGCGCAGAAGGTTCGCACCCTGATCCAGCGCGACTTCGCGGCCGCGTTTGACAAGGTCGACGTCATCGCGTCGCCGACCGCGCCGACCACGGCGTGGAACATCGGCCACGTGAATGAGGATCCGATGCAGGACTACCTGAACGACGCCACGACGATCCCAGCGAACCTCGCCGGCATCCCGGGCCTCAGCCTGCCGATTGGCACCGCGAGCGAGGACGGGCTGCCCGTCGGCCTGCAGCTCATGGCGCCCGCGTTTGAGGACGCCCGCCTGTACCGTGCGGCCTCGGCGATCGAGTCGCTCATCACCGCGCGCGACGGCAAGCCCTTCTGGGCGCAGGCACCCTCCCTTGTGGCGGCCCAGACCGGAAAGGCGGCAGCGTAATGGCGAAGACGAAGCTCATGGACTTCGACAAGGCGCTCGAACTCTTCGAACCGGTCATCGGTCTCGAGGTGCACGTCGAGCTCAACACCAAGACGAAGATGTTCTCGTCCGCGCCGAACATCTTCGGCTCGGAGCCGAACACGAACCTCGCGCCGGTATGCCTCGGTCTGCCGGGCTCGTTGCCCGTCGTGAATGAGGAGGCGGTAAAGTACTCGATCCGCCTCGGGCTCGCGCTCGGTTGCGACATCGCCGAGGTTTCCGGGTTCGCGCGCAAGAACTACTTCTACCCCGACATGGGCAAGAACTACCAGATCTCGCAGTACGACGACCCGATCGCGCACGATGGCTCCGTCGAGATTGAGCTCGAGTCGGGCCGCGTGATCCACGTGCCGATCGAGCGCGCGCACATGGAGGAGGACGCCGGCAAGCTCAACCACGTCGGTGGCTCGACCGGTCGTATCCAGGGCGCCGAGTACTCCCTCGTCGACTACAACCGTGCTGGCGTGCCGCTCGTGGAAATCGTGACCCACCCGATCTTCGGCGGCGAGGCTGATACCCCGGAGATCGCGGCGGCCTACGTCTCCACGATCCGCGACATCGTTGTGTCACTCGGCATCTCGGATGCACGCATGGAGCGCGGCAACATCCGCTGCGACGCGAACGTGTCGCTGCGTCCCCGCGGCAACGAGGGCGCCGGCATGAGCGTGCTCGGCACCCGCACCGAGACGAAGAACGTGAACTCGCTGCGCTCGATTGAGCGCGCCGTCAGGTTCGAGATTCAGCGCCAGGCGCAGCTGCTCTCTGAGGGCACCGCAATCACGCAGGAGACCCGTCACTGGCACGAGGACACGGGGGAGACCTCGCCGGGCCGCCCGAAGAGCGACGCCGACGACTACCGGTACTTCCCGGAGCCCGACCTCGCGCCGCTCACGCCGTCGCGCGAGCTTGTCGAGGAGCTGCGGGCCCTGCAGCCCGAGCACCCAACGCTGCGCCGCCGCCGGCTGCGCGCCGAGTGGGGCTTCTCGCCGCTCGAGTTCCGTGACGTCGTCAACGGCGGCCTCGTGAACGACATCGAGGCGACCGTCGCCGCTGGCGTTCCCGCTCAGACCGCCCGCAAGTGGTGGACAGGTGAGATCGCGCGCATTGCGAACGAGCGCTCGGCCGTGCCTGCCGACCTCATCACGCCCGAGCAGATCGCGTCCGTTGTCGCGCTCGTCGACGCGGGTACGCTGAACGACAAGCTCGCTCGCCAGGTGCTCGCCGGCATCATCGACGGCGAGGGCACCGCGCAAGAGATCGTCGACGCCCGCGGGCTCGCGATCGTGTCTGACGACGGCGCCCTCATTGAGGCGGTCGACGCCGCCCTCGCCGAGCAGCCCGACGTGCTCGAGAAGATCCGCGGCGGCAAGGTACAGGCCGCCGGCGCCATCATCGGCTCGGTCATGAAGGCGATGAAGGGCCAGGCGGACGCCGCCCGCGTCCGCGAGCTCGTGCTCGAGCGCGCGCAGGCGTAACCGCCGAACGAGAAGGGGCGGGGTGAGGATCATGTGCGATCCTCACCCCGCCCCTTGTCGTGGCGCGCTTGAGTGTCGGGCCCTCGCCCGCGTCTGAGCTCTTCTTGGCTAGTCAGGGTCATGGGCTACCTTGTCGAACATGGCGACGGTAGATGAGCGCGCTGGTTCCCACGGCAGCGACGATGGCTCTGAGGTGGGCATCCGCGCGCTGAAGCAGAACGCATCAGCCCTTGCGAAGCTCGTCGTTGACGAACCCGAGTCTGAGGCGCTGGTCGCCTGGTTACAGGAGACAGGCGCTGAGCCGGCAACCTCGTGGCTGTCTCACGTCGAGTTGCGACGCGTGGTTGCGCGGCGTGCGCCCTGGCGTGCACCAGACGCAACGGACGTCCTGCAATCTTGCCAGCTCATCGCGCTGGACCTGCAGACCTACGAATCTGCTGCGCGGCTGCATGCACCTGCCCTGCGCTCGCTCGATGCACTGCACCTCGCCGCAGCATTGCGGCTCGGCGCCGAAGCCGCCGGCATGCTTGTCTACGACAGGAAGCTTGCGTACGCTGCACGGGCGGTGGGCCTCCGTCCGATTGCACCGGGCGTTGAACTGGCAGCAGACCTGGCAGCTGATACTCCGGGAGGAAGCTAGCCCCGGCTGTCGATGACCGCGATACAAAAGGCAATCGGGCCCGCCTGGCGCCGGAACACACGTTCCTTGGCGCGCAGCGGGCCCGACAGGGCGCTACCGGACGGCGCTACCGCACGTCTTCGTCGACCCAGTCCATCGACTTGGTGACGGCCTTGCGCCACAGACGCAGCTGGCGATCCTGCTCCGCCTGCTCCATGGCGGGCTCCCAGCGGCGATCCTCCTGCCAGTTCGCCGACAGCTCGCCGAGGCCGCTCCAGAAGCCGACAGCGAGGCCCGCAGCGTAGGCCGCGCCGAGCGCCGTCGTCTCTGCGACGACCGGTCGCACGACGGGCACGCCGAGCACATCGGCCTGGAACTGCATGAGCGCGTTGTTCGCGACCATGCCGCCATCGACCTTGAGCTCGGTGAGGTCCACCCCGGCGTCGGCGTTCACCGCGTCGAGCACGTCGCGCGTCTGGAACGCGACGGCCTCGAGCGCGGCGCGGGCGATGTGCCCCTTGTTCGCATAGCGGGTGAGGCCGACGATCGCGCCGCGGGCATCCGGGCGCCAGTATGGGGCGTAGAGCCCCGAGAACGCTGGGACGATGTAGACGCCACCGTTGTCGGGCACGCTCGCCGAAAGCTCTTCGACATCAGGCGCCGATTCGATGATGCCGAGCTGGTCGCGCAGCCACTGAATGAGTGAGCCGGTGACCGCGATCGACCCTTCGAGCGCGTAGTGCGTCGGGCCGTCACCGAGCTTGTAGCCGACGGTCGTGAGCAGGCCGTTCTTCGAATGGACGATCTCTTCGCCCGTGTTGAAGATGAGGAAGCAGCCGGTGCCGTACGTGTTCTTCGACTCGCCGGCCTCGAACGCTGCCTGGCCGAACGTCGCCGCCTGCTGGTCGCCGAGGATGCCCGAGATCGGCGTCTCGCGCAGCAGCGAGGAGTCCTCGGCAACGCCGTAGACCTCGGAGGACGACCTGATGGCCGGCATCATCGACTTCGGCACGCCGAACGCGTCGAGGATGTCGTCGCGCCACTCGAGCGTCGCGAGGTCCATGAACAGGGTGCGCGAGGCGTTCGTGACGTCGGTCGCGTGCACGCCGCCCTCGGGGCCGCCGGTGAGGTTCCAGAGCACCCAGCTGTCGGTCGTGCCGAAGAGCAGGTCGCCGGCGTCAGCGGCGGCGCGAGCGCCCTCGACGTTTTCGAGGATCCAGGCGATCTTCGTGCCCGAGAAGTACGTCGCGAGCGGTAGGCCGACGACCTCCTTGAACCGGTCGGTGCCGCCGTCGGCCGCGAGCCGGTCGACAATCGCCTGCGTACGCGTGTCTTGCCAGACGATGGCGTTGTAGACCGGTTGGCCCGTGTGCTTGTTCCACACGACGGTGGTTTCGCGCTGGTTCGTGATGCCGATTGACGCGATGTCGTGGCGGGTGAGGTCGGCGCGGCCGAGCGCTATGCCGATGACCTCCTGCGTGTTCTGCCAGATCTCGGCAGCGTCGTGTTCGACCCAGCCGGCCTGCGGCATGATCTGCTCGTGCTCCTTCTGGCCGACGGAGATGATCGATCCCGCCTTGTCGAAGATGATGGCGCGCGTCGACGTCGTTCCCTGGTCGATTGCAACTACGTAGTTAGACATGCTGTAATCCTTTCGCGTGTGAGCTTAGGCCGCGAGGCCGAGAAGAGCGGGCGCGGCAGCGGCTGCGAGTGCGCCACCGACGAGCGGGCCAACGACGGGAACCCAAGCGTATCCCCAGTCGCTCGAGCCCTTGCCCTTGATGGGGAGGATCGCGTGCGCGATGCGCGGGCCGAGGTCACGTGCGGGGTTGATCGCGTAGCCGGTGGGGCCACCGAGCGACGCGCCGATGCCGACGACGACGAGGGCGACGGGCAGCGCGGCGAGCGGGCCGAGGCCGCCGGGCACGCCAACCTCGATGTCACCGTAGTCGGCGAACGCGAAGATGACGAAGACGAGTACGAAGGTCGCGATGACTTCGGTGATGAAGTTCCAGCCGTAGGAGCGCATCGCTGGGCCCGTAGAGAACACGCCGAGCTTGTTCGCAGCTTCGGGCTCGTCATCGAAATGCTGCTTGTAGCTCATCCAGCAGAAGATCGCGCCGACGATTGCGCCGAGCATCTCGGCGGCGAACGCGACGAAGAACATCTCGGCGGTGATCGTGCCAGCGAGCATGAGGCCGATGCCAACTGCGGGGTTCAGGATCGCGCCCGAGTATGCAGAGACGAGCACGCCCATGAACACCGCGAGGCCCCAGCCCCAGTTGACCATCAGAAAACCGCCGGCGTTGCCCTTCGTCTTTGCGAGGGCAACGTTTGCGACGACGCCGCAGCCGAGCAGCACGAGCAGACCCGTGCCAACGAATTCGGAGAGGAAATACAGTCCGAGGTTGATCTCATTCATGTGTCTTCATTGACCTTTCGAAGAACCGCCGGCACGTTCCAGATGCCTCGGCGGAGCAGCGGCGCGAGTGACGCGCCTTCGGTGAGTAAGAACGCGAACCGACGAGGGTCGGCGGCTCACGGAAACCGGCCTGTGGTTAGCCGGCGATAAAGGTTCCCCCCTTTGCGATATCGACGCGGTGAGCGTCGCGCATGAGCGCGACGAACCGCTCCACTTCCGAAGTCTTCTTGGCGTCGTCCCAGCCGAGGGCGGGCGCGACAGCATCGGCCGCGGCGCTCACGCGCGCTTCGGTGAGCCCGCCGACGAACGCGATGGAGGTGCGGCGCAGTAGCAGATCGTCGAGGTGTACGACCTGCTCGGCCTCTGCGAGGTGGGCGAGCTCCGCCGCGGTGTAGCCGGTGAGGTCGGCGAGATCAGGATCCTGCTCTGGCGTTGCCTCGATGATCTCAGTGGCGCGCGTGCCGTACCGCTCGAGGAGCGCCTCGACCCGGCTCGCGTCGCGGCCGTCGGCCTGCTCGGTGATCCACCGCACCCGAGCGTGCTTGTCTGCGGGGAAGCCCGTTCCGCCGCCGATGGCGAGTCCAGCCGTGCTGACTGTGCGCTCGCGGCCGAGCAGCGCGAGGGTGTCGTTCGCGAGGTGCTCGGCGAGCGCCCTGAACGTCGTCCATTTGCCGCCGACGAGGCTGAGCACGGGCGTGCCGAGCGCGTCTGACTGCACGATGCGGTAGTCACGCGAGACGAAGCCCGGCGCTGTGTCATCGTGGCGGGGGAGCGGGCGAATCCCGGAGAACGAGTACACGATGTGCGAGCGGTCAACGCTCAGCTGTGGGAACACCTGCCCGATGAGGTCGAAGAAGTAGTCGACCTCGTCCTCCGTGCAGACGACCGGCTGTGACGGGTCTGCGTCGATGTCAGTCGTGCCGACAAGCACGCGGCCCTTGAGCGGGTAGATGAGCACGATGCGCCCGTCGGAGTGCTCGAAGAAGATCTCGCGCCCGCCGGTGGCGGCGAGCAACTCGGGGTGGTCGAGGACGACGTGCGAGCCCTTCGTGCCGCCCATGAACTTCGTCGGCTCTCCGAGCGCCGCGTTCGTAATGTCGGTCCAGGGGCCGCTCGTGTTGAGCACCACCTTCGCGGTGAACGCGAACTCCTCGCCCGTGGTTTCGTCGCGCAGCGTGACGCCGCCCTGGTGCATGCCCGCCGCGCTCACATAGTTCGCGGAGCGCGCCCGATCGCCGCCCGCGATCTCACCGTCGCGCATCACGTCGAGCGCGAGCCGCTCGGGGTCGTGCATCGAAGCGTCGTAGTAGGTCGCGGTGTACTTGATATCAGGGTTCATCGCTGGGAGCTCCGCGAGCGACTTCTTCTTGCCGTGGAACCGGTGTCGGGGCACCTGGCCGCCATCGCGCGAGAACGTGTCGTACATCATGAGGCCCATCTTGATGAGCGCCGCGCCCCGCTCGCGGGGCTTGCCGCGGCCGTGGGTGACGAGCAGGCGGAAGGGCGCGGAGAGGATCCCGGAGAACGTCGAGAAGATCGGGATCGTGGTTTCGAGCGGCCGCACGTAGTGAGGGGCGGTCTTGAGTAGCCGATTGCGCTCGGTGACGGACTCCTGCACGAGGCGGAACTCGCCGTTCTCGAGGTATCGGATACCGCCGTGGATCATGTGGCTTGACGCCGAGGACGCGCCGGAGACGTAGTCTCCCCGCTCGACGAGCGCGACATCCACGCCCTGCAGGGCCAGGTCACGGAACGTCGCGATGCCGTTGATGCCAGCGCCGATGATGAGCACGTCGGCGCTCGGACGCTCGCGTAGGCGGGCGACGTTCGGTCGGATCGGCTCGGGGCTGGCGTTCATGACTGGTGCCTCTCTGTGCGTGTACTCTCAGCTTGCTCGCCCGGTGCACTGAATTGCAAAGCTCCTGCACATATGTGCAAGACTGGTGCCGGAACGGAGGGGCGGAGGATGGCCGGAGAGAGAAAAAGTGTGAAAATGCGCGAAGCGCTCGCCGCCGCGCACCTTTACTACCGGCAGGACTTCACGATGGAGGCGATCGCACGCGAGCTCGGGGTCTCCCGTTCGTCGGTGTCACGGTTGCTGACCTACGCGAAAGAGGCCGGTCTCGTTGAGATTCGCATTCACTCGCCGCAGGAGGCCCGCTCTCGCGTCGAGCAGCGCTTCGCCGACACGTTCGGAGTCAACGCCCACGTCGTACCCGTCGCCGGGCGGCTCTCTGAGGCTGAACAGCTCGAGCGAACCGCCCAGGCGGCCGCGCACATCATCTCCAACCGGGTGAAGCCCCGCTCAATAGTCGGCCTCGCCTGGGGCTCGACCATGAGTGAGGTCGCGAAGTACCTCCCTAGTACGGCGAAGCCCGGGGTGCAGGTCGTGCAGATGAATGGCGCAGCAAACGTCTACTCCACCGGCGTGCAGTACACGGCAGAGCTGTTGGGCGGGTTCGCCGAGCGCCTCTCGGCCGAGGTCTTCCAGCTGCCCGTGCCCGCGATCTTCGACGACCCGCTCACGCGCGAGGCGCTGTGGCGCGAACGCTCGGTGTCGCGCGTGCTCGACATGCAGGCGGCGGCGAACCTGTTCGTGTTTGGCCTGGGGTCGCGCATCGGCGACCCGCGCTCCCATATCTACTCCGGCGGGTACCTGGGCGCCGACGACCTCAACCAGCTCGCCCACGAGGGCGTTGTTGGCGATTGCGCGAGCCGGTTCTACAGGCTTGACGGTTCGACTGCCGGGATCCCGATCAATGACCGCTCGAGCGGGCCGTCGTTCGACATTGTGCGTCGCGCGCCGCAGCGGATCTGCGTCGTGTCGGGCTCGACGAAGCGTGACAGCCTGCGCGGCGCGCTCGCTGCTGGGCTCATGACCGATGTGGTTGTCGACGAGGCGCTCGCAAGGCTCGTACTTACGGCAGGGGAGTAGTAGCGCCTGGGGTGTCTCTGCGCCCCAGCACCGGAATGTCAGCCGTGTGTGGTGTGATTGAGGGGTGAGACACGAGGCCAGGCAGACAGCGTCGATTCTGCACGTCGACATGGATGCGTTCTTCGTCTCGGTCGAGCTACTCGACAGGCCTGAGCTCCGCGGGCTGCCGGTCGCCGCTGCCCACGACACCAGTCGCTCGGTCGTCTCGAGTGCGAGCTACGAGGCGCGCAGGTTTGGCGTGCGCTCGGCGATGCCTGTCGCTCGTGCCCGGCAGCTGTGCCCGCAGATCGTCTTCGTAACGCCGGTTTTCGAGAAGTACCGGGTTGCCTCGAAGCGGGTGATGTCGATCTTTCGTGAGTTCACGCCGCTCGTCGAACCGCTGAGCATCGACGAGGCGTTCCTCGACGTCGCTGGCTCCGTGGGGCTCTTCGGCGAGCCGATCGAAATTGCGAGGCAGATCAAGGAGCGGGTGTTCGCTGAGACGGGCCTTCCGCTGTCCGTCGGACTCGCCGGTTCAAAGTTCGTCGCGAAGCTCGCTTCGCAGCGCGCGAAGCCCGAGGGCATCCTTGAGATCCCGCCCGCGCGCACCCTCGAGTTTCTGCACCCGCTGCCGATCAAAGCCATGTGGGGTGTTGGCGCGGCGACGGAGCGCGCACTGAAGACGCGCGCGATCCACTCTGTCGGCGACCTGGCGCGCGAGCCGCTGGCATCGCTTCGGCAGATTGTCGGGAACGCGAGCGCCGAGCGCCTCCACGAGCTCGCAAACGGTCGCGACGCTCGCGACGTCGAGACGACGCGGGTGGAGAAGAGCATCGGGCACGAGGAGACCTTCGCGGTCGATGTCGCAGACGTTGAAGAGCTCGAGCGCGAGCTGCTGCGCCTCGCGACCAAAACCTCGGAGCGGCTGCGCGACGCGAGCCTTGAAGCCCGCACGATCGCGATCAAGGTGCGGTGGGACACGTTTGAAACGGTGACGCGCTCGCGCACCCTGCAAGAACCAACGAACGCGACCCAGCGTGTGTACCGCACCGCGCGTGAACTCTTCGCGGGCCTCTCCCCGGGCGGCCGAGTGAACCGGCCCGTGCGCCTCATCGGCGTGCGCGCCGAGCAGCTCATCTCGGCGGGCAGCGAGAGCCAGGCGCTGTGGGATGACGACGAGCAGTGGCGGGCGCTCGACTCGGCAGTTGACGAGGTGCGCGGGCGATTTGGGGCGGCGGGCCTCACCTCCGCGAGGCTGCTCGGCGGCCGGGGCGAGGTGGTGGATCACCGCTCGCTGCAAGACCCGGGCTAATCCTCTTCGGTGACCGACGCGAGCATCAGCACGGCCTCGAGGAGTGAAGCGAGCCAGTCGTAGACGAGCACGGTGCCGCGCGTCGACTCGTCGTCGATGAGCCTGTCGTAGTCTTCCTCGCGTTCGAGCCCGATACGTGCCGCCATCGCGAGCCGCAACGCCGTGATGGTGCGGGCCCAGGCGAGGAAGGAGGCGGGCGTGATGTTCACCGGGATCGGCGCGGCTTCGTCGCCCGAATGCTCCGTTCCGACGCTCAAATCTCCCATGACCTGCTGCGCATCCTGCAGCTTCCGGTTGATCAGGCCCTGCTCCGTCACGCGACGGAACCCGGCAGCCTCGCCGGTGTCGGCGAACGCGTCGGGAAAGAGCCTGGCGAGCGCCGGGTCGGCCGGCCGTTCGTCAGAGCCACCGATCTCGAGGCTCGCGAACAGCGGGTCGGCGTCGAGCGGAGCGGAGCTGTGGCTCTCGAGCAGCAGCACGAGCTGATGGACAAGCTGGGAGAGCACGCCCGCCTCCTCGGGCTCGAAGAGGATCGCGACGCCGCCGTCACCGGGTTGGAGCCTCATGCGCCGTCATCCTCTTCAACGGTCGCCCACAGGCCGTAGCCGTGCATCGCCTCGACGTGCAACTCCATGGCTTCGCGAGAGCCCTCGGCGACGACCGCGCGGCCGAGGCTGTGCACGCGCATCATGAGCTCTTCGGCGCGCTCCGTCGAGAAACCGAAATAGGCTCGGAAGACGTAGCTCACGTACGACATGAGGTTGACCGGGTCGTCCCACACGATCGTGCGCCACGGCTTTGCTGGTGCGACCGCGACGGCGCCCTCGTCGAACGGACTCCGTTCAACTCCTGGCGCGCGGTCAGTCACTATCCCCACCCCAACTCGTGAATGCGCTCTTCGGTGAGGCCGAGGAAGTGGGCGACCTCGTGCACGAGTGTCACACGGATCTCCTCCACAAGATGCTCGTGATCGTCGCAGTGCTCGAGGAGGTTGAGACGGAACAGCGTAATGCGATCCGGCTCTTCTCCGAACCCGTACGCCTCGCGCTCAGCGAGCGAGAAGCCCTCGTACAAACCGAGCGTGTCGCTGCCGTCCTCGGGCCTGTCTTCGACAAGGAATATGACGTTATCGAGCTTGTCGAGCATCTCCTCGGCGAGCGTGTCTAGCCCGTCTGAGACCAGCGCCTCAAACTCATCGCGTGACACATCGAGCATGCGTTCAGCCTAGCGGCTCTTGGCAAACTGCGCCTGAATTTCCTATCCCATCCGGTAGGCGTGCACGGGGAGTGCGTAGCGCAGCCCCGCCTGCTCGCCGCCGCCCGTCAAGACGCCCGTGACGAGGTCTGTAGGCGCCGGGTGGTCCGTGAGGGCAGCGAGGTACTCGCGGTGGGCCGCGAGTGACGCGATCCCGAGCTCGAGCCCGCGCTCCGAGACCTCGATTGCGTGGGTGGGGCGGTGCGCGGTCGCGAGCAGCCAGGTCGTCTTCCACTCGGTGATGCCGTCGGTGAGCTGCTCGCGGAAGAGCCAGGGGTTGTCGGCGTCGCGGATGGCGTCGACAACGGCGAGCCCGGTCGAACGGTGGTCAACGTGGTTGAGCCCCCAGCCCGCGTCAAGGTCCCAGGTCATCGTGATGACGGCGTCGGGCTGGGTCTGGCGGATCGCGAGCGCAATGCGGCGGCGGGTCTCAGCCGAGTGCTCGACGAGCCCGTCGGGGAGGTCGAGAATCGTGAGGTTCTTCACGCCGACGATGTCGCAGGCTTCGCGCTGCTCCGCCGCGCGGAGTGGGCCTGTTTGCTCGGGCGGGAGGTGGCGCATGCCCGCCTCCCCGGCAGTGAGCAGCAGGTATGAAACCTCGATGCCCTGGGCGGTCCACTCGGCTACCGCTGCGGAGCCGCCGTACTCCATGTCATCGGGGTGGGCGACGACGCAGAGCACGCGCCGAATGCCTGCGGGATCGAAACGCTCGAGAGTGGTCATGGGCTGAGCCTACCCCGGGCAGATCGGCGCCGGGGTGCCAGGGTGCCAGGTCGCCGGGGTGCCAGGTCGCCGGGGTGCCAGGTCGCCGGGTTGGCGCCGGGGCACTTACAGCTAGCGGCGCTCTCGCCTCCCGTTCCCACTCAAATTCTTCATTGCACCTCAAACTCTTGGGGAATTTGGGGTGCACCCGTGAACATGGGTGGGTGGGGCGCGGAGCTGCGCGGGTGGGGGCGAGACTGGGCAGGCCGAGAGCGGAAACGACTGAGGCCCGCAGCCGGGGAAAATTCCTCGGGCTGCGGGCCTCAGTACTGCGTGGGGTGGCTAACGGGACTTGAACCCGCGACCACCGGCACCACAAGCCGGTGCTCTACCAACTGAGCTATAGCCACCATGCGTCCGAGTGAGTAGGCTCACTTGGCAACCTGACCAGCATAGCCCAGGGGATAGTGCGTTGCCAAAACGGGTGCGATACTTATGGCGTGTCTGAGATCAAAACGAAGCCGACCGACGCTGATGTCGCCGCATTTCTCGACGCCGTCGCGCCAGCGAAGCGCCGTGAGGATGGCCTGCAGCTTGCCGAGATCTTCGCCGAGGTGACGGGCGAGCGTCCCGTTCTCTGGGGCCCGAGCATGATCGGGTACGGCAGCTATCGATACATCTCACCGTCGAATCCGCGCACCCGCGGCGACTGGCCGAAGACCGGATTCTCGCCGCGGAAAGCGCAGCTGTCGCTCTACGGCATCAAAGATCTGCCCGAGGGTGCGGCGCTCCTCCCCGAACTTGGGAAGTGCACCGAGGGTGCGGGGTGCGTGTACGTGCGCAAACTCGAGGACATCGATCTGGGCGTGCTGCGCCAACTTATCCTGATCGCCGCGGGCCGCACCGACGACCCAGAGCCTGCCTAGCACGCAACCCGCGTAGCAGGCAGCCCGCCGAACTCGTGAAACCAGCGGGCAGAGCGAGCTACTCGGCGGCCGCCGACTTTTCCGGGGTGCCATCCACGAGCGCGGCGTACTGTTTAGAGACTGCTCCGGCGAGCTTCTTCGCCGACTTCGAGTCGGGCCCGCTGCCGGGGACGAGCACGGCGCCGCGGAAGTACGCGAGCTCCTGGATCGACTCGGCGATGTCGGCGAGCGCCCGGTGTCCGCCGCGCTTCTCGGGGGCCGCGTAGTAAGCGCTCGTGTACCAGCGGCGCGACAGCTCCTTGATCGTCGACACGTCAATTGAGCGATAGTGCAGGCGCTCTTCGAGCGTCGGCATGTACTTCGCGACGAACCGGCGATCCATGCCTATCGTGTTGCCTGCAACGAGCGGGCGACGGCCCTCGGGGATGAACCGGTTGATGTACTCGATGACCTGCTTCTCGGCCTCGGCGGGCGTGACGCCAGATTCGATGCGGGGAAGCAGCCCTGACGTCTCGTGCATGTTGCGCACGAAGTCGTTCATGTGCGCAAGCGCGGCCTCGCCGGGGTTGATGACGATGTCGAAGCCGGGGTCCAGCGGCGTGAGGTCGAAGTCGGTCACGATGACGGCGATCTCGCACAACCCGTCGTTGTCGGTATCGAGCCCGGTCATTTCGCAGTCGATCCAGACGATCTGTTCTGCGGGGGCGTTCGACAAGTTGACTCCTAATAACGGCGGATGCGGTCTGCCCAGTCTATCCGCGCCGGTAGGCTTGAGCTCATGGCTATTCTCCCAATCACCATCTGCGGCGAGCCCGTTCTTCACCGCCCGGCGGCACCCGTTACCGAGTTCGACGCCGAGCTGCGCACTCTCGTCGACAACATGTTCGAGACGACGGTCGCGGCACCTGGCGTTGGTCTCGCTGCGCCGCAGGTTGGCGTTGGGCAGCGGATTTTTGTCTGGATGTACGAGGATCAAGACGAGGCGCCCGCCGAGGGCGTCGCGATCAACCCCGAGCTGTGGATTGCCCCGCTTGAGCCCGGCCTCCCTGAAGAAGACGAGGTCGAGGGGTGTCTCTCGTTTCCCGGCGAGCGGTTCGCGCTGCGCCGCTCCTCGCGCGCGCTGCTTCGCGCACAGGACATCGACGGCAAGCCCTTCGAAGTTGAGGCGAGCGGCTGGTTCGCCCGCATCATGCAGCACGAGTTCGACCACCTGAACGGGCTGCTCTACGTCGATCGCCTCGTGCACCCCGAGAACCGGGCAGCGCAGAAGATCCAGCGCAAGCGTGGCTGGGGCGTCCCCGGCCTCACCTGGATGCCAGGTCTCGACGACCTCGAAGGCGAGTGAGGCGAGTAAGGCGAATAGGGCTATTAGGGCCGGGGAAAAGGGCAACCGAGCCCCGGCCTAGCCCTTCGTCAGCGCGGCGGTGTGCTTCGCCGTCGCGAGCCAACCGAGCGCGGCGGCGGCGAGTAGCGCGGCGGTGAGCCCGAACGCCCAGCCGAAGCCGGCGAAGTCCACGATCGCGCCGGCGATGAGCGGCCCGAGCACCCCGCCGAGGTCGCTCGACATCGAGTAGGTCGAGACGACCATGCCGCCGCGGCGGGGGCCGAGTATGTCTGCGAGCACCGCCTGGTGGCCCGGGTTCGCGAGGGCCGAGCCGGCGCCGGCGACGACCATGATCGCCATCGCGACCCAGAGCGATCCCGCGAACGGGAACGCGAGGAACGCCGCGGCGAGCACGGCGAGCCCCGTCGACAGGAGCGGAGTGCGGCCGATTGAGTCGCTCCACCGGCCGGCGGGGAAGATGAAGATCGCGTTGCCCGCAGCGTATGCCGCGAGCACCCACGCCGCCGTCGTCGCATCGCCGGCGAACACGACGGCGATGAAGATCGGGATCAGTGACACTCGCACGCCGAACGACGTCCAGCCGAACGTAAACGCCGAAAAGAGTAGTGAGCGGTACGTCGGGAGCTTGAGCGCATCGCGCAGCTGCAGCTCCTCGCCGGCCGACCCAGAGCCAGCTTCCGCGCGCGGGAGCGCGTGCTTGCTGCGGAGCGCGATCGTGACGACGATCGCCGCCGCGACGAGCGTGAAGAAGTAGAAGACGAACGGTGCTCGGAGGCCGAAGCCCGCGACGACGCCGCCGAGCACGGGGCCGAGCAACCCGCCGAGGAGGAAGCTCGCGGCGTTGACGCTCGCGACGCGGGCCCGGCCTTGCGGCGGGCTCGCCTCGACGAGCAACGCGGTCGCCGCGATCGTAAACATCGCCGACCCGAGGCCGCCGAGGCCGCGCAGGATCAGGAACTGCGGGTAGTTCATCGCAAACGCCGCGGCGCCCGTAGAAGCGGCGACGATCAGGATCCCGGTCGTGTACGTCGCTCGCTCACCGAATCGGCTCACGAACCAACCACCGAGGGGAGCGCCGACAAGGCGCATGAGCGCGAAGGCGCTCACGATCGCCGACGCCGCGAACGTGCTCACGCCGAACTCGAGCGCGAACTGCGGGATCGCCGGCGCGACCACGCCGTAGCCGAGGGCGACGGTGAAGCCGCCGGCGACGAGCGCCCACACCTCGAAGGGAAGCTTCACTTTTGGAGGTGTGTTCGCGGGCATTTTGGGCATTGAACGAGTCTATCCGCAGCGGATCCCGTGGGTCCGCTGCGCGAGGCAGCGCGGGCCGTGCCAAAATCTCGGGTGGCGAGTACACTTGAAATACGACGCCGCCGGGACGACCCGGTGGCTCTGTGTTGTATGGGGACGACCCCGCAGAACCGGGGAAGGCCTCGCGATGTCAACCACCACAGCTACACCCTCAGTTTTCAAGACTGTGCTCACGCCCACGGCGCTCGTGAAGCTCGCGCTCGGCTGGGGGAGCGTGCTCGCCCTCGTACTCGGCGGCAACGCCCTCGACGGTGACCTCCCGACGCCGGTGCTCTTCACGATCCTCGGACTCATCGTCGCCGTGATCCTCGTCGCGGCCTCGGGCGTTGTCACGGAGGCCGAGCACCTCGCGGAGAAGCTCGGCGACCCCTACGGCACCCTCGTGCTGACGCTGTCGATCGTGCTCATCGAGGTGATCCTTATCTCGGCCGTGATGCTCGGCCCGGGGGAGCACGCGACGATCGCTAGGGATTCGGTCATGGCGGTCTCCATGATCATTTTGAACCTCGTCGTCGGCGTCGCCTTGCTCGTCGGCGGGCTCAGCCACAGCAATTTGCGGCCCAACAAGACCGGAGTCTCCGCGTACCTGTCGCTGCTCGTCGTGCTCGTGACGGTCGCCTTTGCGTTGCCCGCAATCATCGGCGCGGAGGGGGCGTACACCGCGGCCCAGGCGATCCCGATCGCCCTACTCACTGTCGCGCTGTACGCGTTCTTCCTCGTCCGCCAGATGGGCGCCCAGAAGAGCGACTTCCAAGAGATCGACCTGGCGCAGGCCGCGGGGAAAGCGCAGGCCGCGGGCGAGGCGCGGGCCGCAGCCGCGGGAGGGCCCGCTGGCCCGGCGCAGCAGGAGCGACGCGGTGAGCTCGCCCAGCACCGCCCCGAACTCATCGCGCGCGCGATCCTGCTCGTCGTGATGGTGGTGCCCATCGTGCTGCTCTCGCACGACATGGCGACGTTGCTCGATGAGGGCCTCGACAGGCTCGGGGCTCCGGTCGCGCTCTCCGGCATTCTCATCGCAATGATTGTCTTCCTCCCCGAGACGATCACGGCGATCAGGGCGGCGCTCGCGGGCGAGATCCAGCGGGTGAGCAACCTCTGCCACGGCGCGCTCGTCTCGACGGTCGGGCTGACGATCCCGGCGGTGCTCATCATCGGGCTCGTCACCGGGCAGACCGTGACCCTCGGGGAGAGCCCGACCAACCTCGTGTTGCTCGCGGTGTCTCTGCTGCTCACGATGACGACGTTCTTCGGCAGGCGGGTAACGGCATTGCACGGTGCCGCTCACCTGTTCGTGTTCGTCCTGTACGGACTCACCGTGTTTCAGTAGCTGCCAAGCTGAAGATAATTCGGCTGATGCGAGATTCCTCCCCGAGTTCGTCGCTCGTACTCCCTAGACTGGAACGACCGACCCGAAAGGAACGCGAAGCATGGGCTTTTTCACCAAGGACGCACCTGTCCCAGCAGCAGGGGGCGCGCTGAAGCCGCTCTCGAAAGATCGCATCAAGCACTCACTTGAGCAGGCCGGCTGGTCGTACAACGTCGACTCCGATGGCGACATCGGCGGCGGCTGGGAGTACGGCTCGTTCTACTTCTTCGTGAACGGCGACAACGACGAACTGCTCTGCGTGCGCGGCTTCTGGCGCGGCGAGCTGCCCGAATCCGACTACACGAAGGCGCTCGAAGCAGCGAACGACTGGAACCGCGAGAAGCTGTGGCCGAAGGTCTACATCGCGCGCGACGACGCCGGCAACGTGCGCGTCAACACCGAGCTGAACGTTGACTACGAACACGGTCTCACTGACGAGCAGCTCTCGCAGCACCTGCTCTGCGTCGTGAACACGAGCATGTCGGCCTTTGAGCGCATGAACGAGATCTTCCCCGAGGCATGGGAGAAGGCGAAGCCGCAGGACTAATCCTCGGCAGGTCGGCCCCCGCCGGATCTCACTGCTTCACCGCGCCACCGCTTTACCGCTTCACCGATCGCTAGGAATCCTGTGTCCGAACGTTTTCAAGTTGACCTTTCCGGAATGGTCGACCTGCTGTCCAGGCACCTGTATTCCGGGCCGCAGGTGTACCTCCGCGAGCTCATCCAGAACGCGGTTGACGCGGTCACGGCGCGCGCAGCGCTGGATCCCGAGGCGCCGGTCCGCATTCGCCTGTCGACTGGCACCGACGCCTCGGGGAACGGCACGCTTGAGGTGACTGACACCGGGGTGGGCCTCACCGCGGATGAGGCGACCGAGCTGCTCGCAACGATCGGCCGTTCCTCGAAGCGCGACGCGACGCTCGGAACCGGGAGGGCGGAGTTCATCGGCCAGTTCGGCATCGGCATGCTTGCTGCGTTCATGGTCGCAGAGCAGATCGAGTTCACGTCGCGCTCGGCGAAGCCCGGCACGGTTCCGATTCGCTGGCAGGGCCGCGCCGACGGCACGTTCGACGTGACCGAGCTACCTGACGCCGGCCCGGAGGTCGAGGTCGGTACGACGGTGCGCCTCACCGCGCGCCGTGACACCGCCCACTGGCTCGCGAACGAGACGGTGCTCGGGCTCGCCCGCGAATACGGCTCGCTGCTGCCGTTCGATGTCGCCGTGCGGGTGCCGATCGAGGGCGGCGAGGCGGGCGGTGCCGAGCAGACAGTCTGGCGCCGCGTCACGGAGCCCGAGCTGCCGTGGCGCATCGAGTACCCGAGCGGCTCCGCGCGGTCGCGCGCGCTCACGGAGTACTGCGAGCGCACGTTCGGCTTCACCCCGCTCGGCCACATCGACCTCGAACTCCCGGTCGCGGGGGTGACGGGCGTCGCCTTCATCCTGCCGCAGGCGGTGACCCCGGGCTCGGGCCAGCACCGCGTCTACATGAAGCGGATGCTGCTCAGCGCCCGCACCGATCGCGTGCTGCCCGAGTGGGCGTTCTTCATCCGCGCGGTTATTGACAGCGACACGCTCTCGCCGACGGCGTCGCGGGAGCAACTGCACGACGACGAGATTCTGCTCGGCGTGCGTGACGCCCTGGGCGAGCAGGTGAAGCGGTGGGCGCTCGATACGCTCCGCACCCCGAGCCAGCTCACCCAGCAGGTGCTGCGGACCCACCACCTGGCGCTCCGCGCAATCGCGCTCACCGACAGCGACATGCTGAGCCTCGTCTCTGAGGTGCTGCCGTTTGAAACGAGCGATGGCCCGATGACGCTCTCCGCCGTCGCGAAGCAGGGCGAGCTCGTATACACCTCTACAACAGAGGCGTTCCAGCGGGTCGCTGCCGTGGCCCGGGCGCAGGGGCTCGTCGTGGTGAACGCCGGGTACGTCTACGATTCAGACCTGCTCGCGAAGCTCGCGGCACGGCCCGGCTGGAACGTGCGTGAGCTGACGTCGTCAGACCTCGTGCAGGTGCTCGGCATGCCCGGCGTCGAGCGCGAGATGGCGGTCGCCGGTGCGCTCAGTGTCGCTCGCGGGGTGCTCGCCGATGAAGACTGCGACGCGATCCTGCGCGCCTTCGAGCCCGAAACCGTGCCCGCAATGCTGCTGCGCGACCCCGAGGGCGAGCACAAGCGAGATTTGGATCGCGAGCGCGGCGAGTCTCCCGACCTGTGGGACGGCCTGCTCGACTCGTTTGCAGGAGAGGGGCAGGGGCGCACGCGCACCCTCGTGCTCAACGACCGTTCGCCCGTCGCGCGGCGCCTGCTCGCGTCGCCGGGCGGTGAGGTGTTCGGTGCGGGCCTGCGCTCGCTCTATCTCTCCGCGGTGATGCTCGCAGGCGAGGGGCTGCGCTCAGCCGAGTCCGCGGCGCTGTCAGACTCGCTCGGGGTGCTCCTCGACGCGGCGCTGCACGCCCCGGAACCCAAGCCCGAAAACGAACCTGAACACGACTCCGACTCCTGAGGAGCGCCATGAACGCCGCGCAAGAACTGCACAACATCCGCCACATGCCCTACGGCACCGCCCGTACCGCGGCAGCCGAGGCCGCTGCACGCAAGATCGAGGCCGACGGGCCGAAGGAGCACCTCGCCGAGGCGCTGCTCGACCTGGTCGAGGCGTACACGTTCGGCGGGGAGGGCGCGAAGTCGTTCGTCGTCTTCGCCCGCGCACTGCGGCACTGGGACGCGAACCCCGAGCTCTTCGACGGAAGCGACGAGCACAACCTGTTCTGGGAGTTCAAGTGGGTCGCGAGCGACCTGCCCGACTTCCCGCAGATCACCGCGGCCCAGGCCGAGGCCTTCCTTGACGACATGCAGCGGCGTTTCGAACTGCAGGGGAGCGGCGTCTCGGCCGTGCTCGCCGCACGCTTCGGGTGGTCGTGGCAGTCGGGCGCCCCAGACGCTGAAGAGCGGCGCCTCGCCTGGATCTCGAGCCCCCGCGATGACTTTGACGACTGCCACGCCTGCGTGATCGGCAGACAGACCGACTTCTTTATGGAGCAGGGCCGCTTCGCCGAGGCGTACGAGCTCGGCAAGACGCAGGACGGCAAATGCAATATCGAGCCGACGAAGACATTCCACGCGACCGCGCTCGCCGCCCTCAACCTGGGGCACGCCGCAGAGTCGCTGAGCTTCCACCACCGCGCGACCGCGAGCGACACCCGCGCGAACCGCGACCTCGCGTCGTCGCGCGGGCAGAGCTTCGAGCTTCTCGCGCGCGGCGGCCACTTTGAGCGTGCGCTCCGCGAACTGCGCGGCGACTATCGCGAGATGCTCACGGACCCGCCGTCGCCGCTGCAGCACCTGCGCTTCCTCCTCGGCCTCCTCGCCGGGCTCTCCGCGAACCTTGACAGCGGCGAGCAGCACACCGGCATCGCGCTTCCGGGCGTCGGCGAGGCCGGGCGTGACGTAAAGGTTGCTGACCTTCATGCCTGGGCGACGGGCAAAGCGCGCGAGTATGCGTCGGCGTTCGACGCGCGCTCGGGCACGAGCTACTACACCGACCTCGTTGACCGCGCCCTCGCCTCCGAGCGGGCGGCCCACCCGCTCGACTTCGGCCCGACGTACGTTGCTGCATCCGGAGAGGCGCCGACTGCCGACGAACCGAACGTGAACGCTGCTGCTACTGCGGCGCCCGCGGAGGCGCCGCAGCGCTCAGGCCTCGCGAAGCTCTGGGGCAAACTCACGGATTCTGGCACTTCGCGCGACCAGGATCCCGTGGCGGGAAGCGGCGGAGACGCGCAGGCGGCTGTCACGCCGGACGCCCTGCTCGCTCGCGCTGAGGAAGCGTCTGCCCGTAAGGACTACGCCGCCGCGACCCGCGATTACGCCGAGGCGATCCAGCCGCTTGAGGCTGCTGGCTGGCTCGAACGCGCGGGCCTCGCGGCCGCGGAGGCGGCGCAGTGCGCGACGCTCGACAGGAACGAGGAGCGCGCGCACGCGCTGTTCGGTCGAGCGCTCCCGCTGCTGCGCTCCGGGGGCTCCGAAGCCGGAACGCTCGCCGCGGTACTCGCCGCGTGGGCACCAGTCGCTGACCGCATGAACGACGCCGAGGCGCAGATCCGAGCGACGGCAGCGACGCTCGCTGCGCACCCCGACTTTGACTCCGAAGGGCTGACCGAGGAGCTCGCGGAGAAGCGCGGGCACGAGTGGGGCGTTGAACGAGCGACACTGCGAGACACGCTCGCCAGGTCGCTCGCCGCGACCCGAGGCCGCTCGTTCGGGGACGGCCTCGACAGCGAACGCGCCGCTGCCGAAGCGCTTCGCGCCGGCGAGGAGTTTGCGCGGCTCGGCCTGCTCGCCGACGCCTCACACTCGTTCTGGCTCGCAGGCAAGATCCACGCCGATCGGGGCGACACTGAGTCCGCGATCTGGGGGCTCGAGTCGGCGTTCGAGGGGTTCACGGCCGCGAAGAAGCGCAAGGAGCGGCTGCTCGTCGCGGGTGAACTCATCACGCTGCTGAAAGCGACCGGGCAGACGGAACGCGCGAACGCGGTCGTCGCCGAGCTGCAGTAGTCGCTCGGCGACGACTCGAACGCTAGCTCATCGAGACGAGGATCTTCACCTCGCTGCGATCGTGCAGCAGCTTCTCGTAGCCGTCCTTCACGATGTTGTCGACGGTGATCTTGCTCGTGATGAAGGGCGCGAGGTTTACGAGCCCCTCGTTCACGAGGCGGATCGCCTCGGCGTGGTCGTTCGCGTACCCGATCGCCGAGCCGAGCACACGATCCTGCATCGTGAGCTTGCCGGTCACATCGAGCTCGTAGGGGCGCGTGTGGAGCGCGATGACCTCGAGCCGCCCGCCCGCGCCGAGCGAGTCGAAGAGCTGGTCGAGCACGACGCCGACGCCTGCCGCATCAAACGCGAAGTCCGCCATCGCGCCGCCGGTCTCTTCGCGTACGACAGCGGTGAGATCTTCGGTCGAGGGGTCCACTACGACGTCGGCGACGCCCGTCTCCTGCGCCTTCGCGCGGCGCTCGGGCGAAACCTCGCTGACGATCGTCTTGAGCCCGTAGGCGCGGAGCACCGCGGCGGCGAGCAGACCGATGGGGCCAGCCCCGCCCACGACTGCCGTCTTCCCAGCCGCAGCGTCGGCACCCGCGTGGCGGACGGCGTGCAGTGAAACCGCGAGCGGCTCAAGCAGAGCCGCCTGGTCGAGCGGCATTTCGCCGACCTTGTGGACCCAGCGCTCCTCCACGACAATGTGCTCGGAGAGCCCGCCGCCGAGGCCCGAGATGCCGATGAACCCCATCTTCTCGCAGAGGTTGTACTTGTTCGCCTTGCACGCGTGGCACACCCCACAAACCATGAGTGGCTCGACAGCCACGTGATCGCCCACGGCGATGCCGGTGACCCCTTCGCCGACCTCTTCGACGACGCCCGAGAACTCGTGGCCGAACACGACTGGGAGCGTCTCTCCCGAGATCGGGTGCGCGGTCGTGTCAGTCGGGGCGGGCGGCATTGGCCCGTCGTGATAGAGGTGGAGGTCGCTGCCGCAGATCCCGTTGAACGCGGGCGCGATCTTCACCGTGCCGGGCCGGGTCGTCGGCTCCTCGATCTCTTCAACGCGGACGTCGTTCTTACCGTAGTAGCGTGCAGCCTTCATTCCATGCCTCCTGAGCGGTGTGCCGGGTGATCACCGGCCCGGCGGGCCGGTGACCTCTGGACACCTCCACCCTATGAAGGCCGGATCAATCCGCTCTCAGACCCGGGGGATAGGCTTGAGGCTTAGCCTGTGCGCTGGCAGTTGGCCCCTACACCGCGGGGGTCGCGAAGCGATGCATCGCGTCGTCGCCCTCGCCGTCGAGCCCCTCGTACTCCCAGCCAATCGCTTCGAAGAACAGCCTTGCTCCCTCGTTCTCCTGGTCGACGAACGCGATCCATGAGTCAGTCGCCGGGTGATCGCCCCAGGCCATTGTGGCGTCGATCGCGATGCGGCCAAGGCCGAAGCCGCGCCGCTCGGGGTCGATCGCGAGGTCGGTGATCGCGTGGCCGGTCTCGGTCGCCCCGGCGGGGGCGTCTGGGGCGTCTGCGCCGTCTACCGCCGCGTCAGTTTCGGGCACGCCCCAGACGACACCGACGAGCGCAATTGGTGCGCGCTGGCCAGTGGCGGGGTGCGCGGCCTCGATGACGAGTTCGACGCCATCGGTTTCACTGAGCACGTGCTCAAGCCACTCGTTGTCGAGCGGGCCGAGCTCCTTGTCGAGGGTCTCATCCTCAAACCAGCGCTGGACCCACTCCCAGTCCGAGCGCACCATCCGACGCGCGACAGCGTGGCCTGCCGCGCCCTGTGATCCAAGATGCTCTGCCATGCTCTGAATGTAGCACTGTCACGCGCCGGGTGCGATGGCCCATGAACTGGCCCGCGCCAACCACTTGAGCACCTTTGCCGGGTGCCCGCCCGGATCGGCGATGTCCATGAAGCGGTGCACGCCGGCGCCGGCCTCGATCACCAGCGTGGTTCTGCGGTAGAGCGTCACGCCCTCGAACGTGAACGTATCGAGCCCGAGCGGGGCGGCGAGCGAACACCCGGCGTCAGAGATCAGCGGGTAGGGCAGGTGTAAGCGCGCGGCCGCCTCCGCCTGATACGCGGGCCCCTGGAATCAGGTCCCACCCCGTGGGCGCACCCTCGGGCGGGCTCGTGCGCGGATAGACGAAGAGCACGCTCCGGCTCGGCAGCTCGCTGAGGTCGACTGCGCCGCCGATGGTCGCGGGGAGTGGGCCGCGTGGAACCCTCGTCATGTCGCGCATGCGCCCCATCGTAGTGGCCTCGGGTGAGCGGGCGCCCGCGGCTAGACTGGGTGATGTCTTTCGTCGTGCGGCGCCTGCCTGGCCCACCGCTCGCGCGCCCACAGAACCGACCGAGAGGCGGCGCCCATCGTGCAGCAGCATTCCGTCCCCGAAACAGTCACCTGGGACGAGAGTGGCACGGAGGTGTCCGCGGCGTGGCTGAGCGCGGGTGGGCGGCAAGCTCCGAAGCGCGTTGTGGCCGTGGACGACCGGCTCACAGCGGATCGCGCGGTCGGGCTCGCCTCGCAGGGCACCGCGATGCTCTGGCAGGGCGACTTCCACGGCGCCAAGCAGATACTGAGCGCGATCGGGCGGCGCCTAGCAAAGCAAACCCGCAAGCCCGGCAAGCGGAGCTCCGAGCCAGCGACCACCGCCGACGAGTTCTACCGGATCAGGCAGGCGCGCGCCCAGCGCTCCCGAATCCTTTCGCTGATCCTTATTCCCCTTGATCTTGCCGATGCGAGCGCGGCGAGCATCCCACTTGCGCGCGCCCCCAAGGTTGACGCGGCGATTCCGTTCGCCTACGGTGAGGCCCCCGCGGGCGGGCAGGATCGCGCGGTCGTGAGCCTCCAAGAACTCGTCGGCGTGCTGAGCGCGCACCAGTGGTACGTGAACGGGGTCAATGTGCCGAGCCTCGGGGCGAAGATTCACCCGCACTACGGCACGTTCATGCCGACGCGCCACGAGTACGTCGACCTCGTCGCCGCCGCGCCGCTGCCCGCGCTCGACATGGCCTTCGACATCGGCACCGGAACCGGCGTGCTCGCGGCGGTGCTCGCGAAACGGGGCGTGCGGCGCGTCGTCGGCACCGACCTCCACGAACGGGCCGTGTTGTGCGCGACTGAGAACTTCGAGCGCCTGGGCGTCTCGGGCGTCGCCGAGGCGCGCGTCTGCGACATGTTTCCCGAAGGCCGGGCGTCGCTCATCGTGTGCAACCCACCGTGGCTGCCGGGCAGTGCAGCGACGTCGCTCGACGCCGCGATCTATGACCCGGGCAGCCAGATGCTGCTGAGCTTTCTCGCGGGGCTACCCGGCCACCTGTCGGAGGGCGGCGAGGGTTGGCTCATCATCTCGGACCTCGCGGAGCTCCTCGGGCTGCGCACGCGCGAGATGCTGCTTGAAGCGATCGCGCGAGCGGGCCTGGTCGTGGCGGATCGGCTTGACACCGCACCCACCCACGGCCGCGCGACGGACGCTGACGACGTGCTGCACGCGGCCCGCTCGCGCGAGGTCACCTCGCTCTGGCGGCTCAGGGTCGCGTAGCCTGGATCAGGAGGACCCGGGCCACTTCATCTTTGTCGAGGAATGGCCAGACCGTACGGCGCTCGACGCACACTGCGCGACCGAGCACTTCACCAGGCTTGTGCCGCAGATTGATGCCCACCAGCGCGCCGCCGACACCTACATACAGATGCGCCGGGTGTTTCCGGCGTAGCGGGGGCTTGGGCGTGTGAGCGTTGGCTTGGGCGTGCGCTAGCGTTTGCGGCGCGGCATGCCGGCGATAAAGCCGACGACGGCGCCGACCGCGAAACCGAGGCTGGCGCCGATCGCGACGTTACCCGCGAGTGCGCCGATGCCGGCGCCAATCGCCGCGCCGAGCAGGATCCCGGCGACTGTCCATGTCATTGAGGCGTTCATGAGTGGGTTCTTGTTCTCGCTCATGGGTTCAACGGTACGTCGCGAGGTGCGGGCGGTCTTCCCCCGCGAGGCGGAAATTTCGGCGCCGTTCTCGCCCCGCGGCTCCCGCGAGAGACGGACTACTTGTCGAAGGGGGGAGCGGTCGCCTCGCAGGTCACGGCTGAGCCGGGTTCGCTGGTCGCTGTCGCGATCTCGCGCTCGCCGTCGAGCAGGATCCTGCACGTCGCACGCTCGCCCTCCGCCGCGGTGGCGCTGACCTTCGCCTCGTCCCCGACAACCACGATCGAATCCACCTTCCAGCTCGCGTTGCCGTCGCTCGTAGCCGAGGCGGTCACGGTGCCGGCGTCGATCGATGTGCGCTCCGCGGTGCGCATCTCTTGGTCGAGGTACGAGACGTCGGTGAGGGTCGCCGTGTCGGCACCCTCAACCGTTACCTCGTAGGTGACCGCCCACGCGTCAGCGGTGGACTGCTGCAGCTTCGCGATGGCGCTGCAGCCTGTGAGGGAGACGCCGAGTAGTGCGGCGGCGCCAAGAGCGGCAGAGATACGGAGTGGGGACGATGTGGTGTGCTTCATACTGTCTACTCTCGCAGCGAGGGTCGCCGTTGGCGTCGCACCAGGGTGCCAAGCGGGTGGTACTTGGGGGCCGACCTGGAGCCGGGCTGAGTCCGCTCGAGCTGACTGGGGTGCCTGCGCTGATTGAGGTGTCTGCGGGGCTGCGTTGGCTGCGCTACTTCTCGGCGCGACGCCTCCGCACGGAGTCGTACACGGCCCCGCCAGCCAGCCCAGCGGCTATCGCAGTGCCATTCACGACTCCGATCGGAAACGCATCTCCCGTGATCAGGGTGAGAGCGAGACCCGCAAGCAGGCCGATGCCGGGCCCCGAGATGACGCCCCGATGTCTGCGCCAGTTCTTCTCCGGGGTTCGCATGCTTTCAGCGTAGCTTGCTCGGCCGTGTGTGCCTATGGTGCCCCCTGCTGGACTCGAACCAGCGACCGACAGATTAGAAGGCTGTTGCTCTATCCACTGAGCTAAGGAGGCGACTTAAGAAATCGTACACTGCGGGCAGGGGCCAGCGCGAAAGCGCCGCTGCCGCGCCCCACGGTTGACATGCGCTATCGAGTCGGCACATACTTTCTATATGGAAAGTTCAAGCGAGCAAGGCGCCGCCCCCGATAGCCTCAGCCGCGACCCGAGTTCGGCGGCGGCGCAGCTCGCCGAGCTTGAGCGGCTCCAGCGCCCAGAGGAGGGGCTCGCGCCCAGTCGCGGCTACTCCGCCCTCATGATCCTGCTCGCGCTGATGATGTCGGCGTACGTTGCGCTGTTCCTGTTCGCCTACGGCGGGCGTGGAGCGGTGGGGGCCGAGGGGACCTACCCAGCGAGCATGCTGCTGCTCGTGCCGGTGATCTGTGCGAGCGCGCTTTCTCAGGGCGCACGTGAGCGCTATGGCGTGCGTGTGCGAGAATCCGCGACGATGATTGGGCTTTGGGTGCTTTTCTTTGCAGGCTTCCTCACACTCGGGATCGTGAACTACGTCGGCGCAGGCTATCCCCGGTGGTTGAACATGGTGATGCCGATCTGCGTGTTTCTGCTGATGGGCATGCGGCCGCTTCGGCAGTTCGTCTCCCGGAGTACCCGCAAGAACGAGGAGTGGGAGCCCGCCCTGCTCAGCGGAGCGGCACGAACCACGAGCGTGCTTGTCGGGTCGGTGCTCGCGGCTCAACTCATCGCGAGCGCGCTGCCGTTTGCCGCCGCGGTGACCGGGGTTATCGTGATGGTCGCCTTCCTGCCGATGATGTTCGCGTGGCGCACGGGCTTCGGCCTGCCGAACGTCGGGTTCGAATGGGGCCCGGCACAGTGGGCGTGCTTTGTAGTCGCGGTTGCGGTCGCGTTCGGCTCCAGCGCCTCCGTCGTGAGTGGGGCAAGCTGGGGCTGGCCGTGGGCCATAGGCGCCGCGGCTAGTGTGGTTCTCGTGATGACAGTCGCCGCCTTCGTCCCGACAACCAGGCGCCAATGACGGCCCCGCTACACCCGCTGCATCGCCTGAACCCGGCCTTTCAAACCCCGGTGCGGTTCTCGCTCATGGCCGCGCTCGGTTCGGCGACCGAAGCTGACTTCGTGACGCTTCGCGAACTGCTCGACGTCGGCGATTCGCAGCTCAGCAAGGCGATCGCGCACCTCGAGGGAGAAGGCTACCTTCGGGTGACGAAGGGCTACGTCGCGAATCGGCCGCGCACCTGGGTCGCAGTGAGCAAGGCAGGCACGAAAGCTTTCGCCGATCACGTTGCCGCTCTGCGGGAGATCGCCGCGGGCGCGTAGTCGCGGGTATGCTCACTGCAGATGAACGTGGCTGGTTTCGAGTGAGGAGGTACCGATGGCCGGATCGAGCAAGGTAGCAGTCGTCGAGTTACGCCATGCGAATGAGGGCACGCACATCCTTAGCCCAGACGGGTTACTGCCCTATGTTGAGTGGGTCGACTGGACCGGAGATACCGCAGAAGGCCTGACGGTCGAGGTACAGCTGCACGACGACACCATGCTTGTGGGTGATGGGCTGACGCTAGTCTCAACAGTGTGGCATGAAGACGCGGACACTGTGACCATGGCCGATCTTGCCGCGTCAAACCCGACCTCGGCTCTCACGCGCCTCCCCTCAGAGTGATGTCGATTCGACCACAGATCCGCGTCGGCGGTAGGCATCAACGTCGTAGCCGACGAAACGGATCAGCGTGAGCGGAGCAACCCGAGCCCGGCTATGAGTTGCCAGGCAAAGAACGAGTACACAGCGCCGCGCTCTGAGACTCCGTCTGGTACGAGAAGGTGGCCAATGAGCAGTAGCGCGCTGACGAAGCCAAGCGCACCGAGTATCGGGCCCGAACGGAGAATCCACCGCGGTAGACCGAGCGGCTGCAATGAGCTTCCCGCCAAGATCGCAGCAAGGTTGCCTCCTGCGATTGCCGCAATTGCGCCCACTATGTGTACAACCATCAGTCCGTTGCCCAAGCTTGTCGAGGAGCCTGGCACGAGCCCAACGAAAACTATTCCGACAGCGTGAAGTAACGCAGCGGTCAGCCAGAGTATTTTCGCGGCGCCACGACGGAGCTGCCAGGCAACGGCGACGGTGCCGAGGAAGAAAAGCAAGCCAGCTCCAATAAAGCCCGCATTCATGACAGCCGAGGCTTGGGAATCGAGGAAGCGGCCGTCGAATTGGCCGGGCTCGGGCACGCCAAGGTCACTGATGTAGAACGTGGCGTAGTTGTATCCAGGGAACCCCGCTGCCGCAACCGCCTCGCACAGCACGTACCACAGCGGAGCCGCGACCCAGAGGGCACCAGCCAATCCGTGCGCCTGCACAGCGCCCGACGAAGGCCCTGTCTGGTCGAATGCCGAGCGGCTGGAAGAGGGCTTCTCAGTGACGGGAGCAGTCATAGTAGGTCGGCTGGCACGGTGGCGGTATCGCAGTTCATGGGATTCTCCGTTCCGGCTTCGTGTCATCCACGATACGATCTCGAAGTTCGCTTGGGGAGCCCTCTGAAGCGCTTCACAGATGACACCCAGTCAGAAGTTCGCGGTTGCACCGTCGAGATCGAGCTTCACCATGGTGTGAAAGAACTGCAGGGCTCGATGCTCTTACTCGAAGCGGTTGACCATCGCGAGCGCCGCGCGCTCAATGTAGTCGCGGAACGCGGCGTCGTGCATCGGCGGCAACTCGACCTCGTCGAGCGCGGCGTGCATGTGCTTGAGCCACCGCTCCTTCGCGTCGGGGGTGACGGGGAACGGTGCGTGTCGCATCCGCAGCCGCGGGTGGCCGCGCTCCTCCTGATACGCAGACGGGCCGCCCCAGTACTGCTCGAGGAACGCCTGGATGCGCCAGGTCGCGCCCTCCCAGTCGTCCTGCGGATACATCGGCGCGAGCACCTCGTCCTCACGGATACCGCGGTAGAAAGCGCGCGCGATCCGCTCGAACGTCTCGGTGCCGCCGACCTGCGACCAGACGGTGTCGGTGACGGCGTGGCCGGTCTCGCCCTGACGGAGAGTGAGGCGCGGGGCAGGGGGCTGCTGTGCGCCGCCGGCGGCTGCGGGCGGCGTCGGTGCGTCGGTCATACTTCTCCCTTGGGAAGGCGGGGGAGCTCGTCGGAGAGGCGGATGCCTTCCTTCGCGAACGTGCGGCGAAGCTCTGCTCGAATGCCCCGCTGCACCTCCCATTGTGCCTCTGGCCGCGTGCGAATGGCGAGTCGAAGCGTCGCGCGGTCGCCGAAGACGCTCTCGAGGCCGAGCACCTCGGGCTCGCCGGTGACCTTGCGGGCGAACTGATCTGAAGAGAGCAGGTTGCGCGCCGCAGAGACGGCGACCTCTGAGACGTGCTCGAGATCCTGCTTCGCGTCAACGGTGATATCCACGAGCGCGCGACCCCACCCCTGCGAGGAATTTCCGAGCGTGAGAATCTCGCCGTTGCGAATAAACCAGAGTGTCCCGTCAAGGGCGCGCACCTTCGTGACGCGGATCCCGACCTCCTCGACAGTGCCCGTGATCTGCTCGACGGTGACGACGTCGCCGACGCCGAGCTGATCCTCAAACACCATGAAGATGCCGTTCAATACGTCCTTCACGATGTTCTGAGCCCCGAACGCGAGCCCCGCCGCGACGATACCCGCCGAGGTGAGTACCGCGCCGAGATCGACCTGTAGGCGGCCGAGGATCAGGATCAGCGCGATGACCGCAACGGTCCACGTGACGACTGCCCGCCCGACTGAACCGAGCGTACGGGTGCGCTGCACGGCGCGCGCGTGAATGTACGGCGCCGCGCGCATCTCTGACGTGGTGTCGACGTTCTGCGAACGCTTCACGCCGCGCACGATCTGCGTGACTGTGCGGTTGAGAACGCGCAGGAGGATCCAGTTCACGATCACCGCGCCGACGATGATCGCTACGATCCAGAGCGGTGTCGCCCAGGCGTGGAGGAAGTCGACGAAGGCGTTTCCTACCGCCTCCGTGACCTCCTCCGTGCCTGTCTGGGTGAGACGCATTAGGCCCTCGAGTCAGCCGCCTGGGCAACGAGTGCCCGCTCGACGCCTGCCAGGTGCTCGACGATAAGGCGGCGAAGCGCTGCGGGCGCTTCCGCGTTCGCCTCGAGCCAGGCGGCGGTCGCCCGGCGCAGCTCCTCGTTCGCGAGCGGCGAGGGGTAGAACCCGTCGATGAGCTCCTCTGCGATCGCGTAGCTGCGCGACTCCCACACGGGAAGCAGCTCGGCGAAGAAACGCTCGATGTAGGGCGTGAGCAGCTCGCGATCCTGCGCGCGCAGGAAGCCGAGGCCCGTCGCGCGGACGATCGCGTTCGGCTTGCCAGCCTCCGCCCAGACCGAGGCCCACGCCGCGGCCTTGTCGTCGGCGGTCGGGAGCGCGGCGCGCGCGTGCGCTGCCGACTGATTGCCGGTCGCGGTGCGGTCGTCGGCGAGTGCGGCGTCGATCTCGGCGCCGGTCGCGCGGCCGCCGGCAGCGAGCGAGATGAGCAGCTCCCAGCCGAGGTCGGTGTCGATGTCGAGCCCGGTGAGCGGGGTTCGCTCCTCAAGCAGCGCGAGCACCTGATCGAGCTGCGCGTCGGTGCCGGCGAGGCTCGCAAACGCCTTCACGAACTGGAACTGGTTGTCCGAGCCCGCCTCAGCCGCGAGGGCGAGTTGCCAGAGCGCGTCGGCGACCTTCTCGAGCGTCGCCTCACGCTTCTCGGGCGCGACGTAGCTCGACGACGAGAGTACGAGCTGCTGAATCACGGTGCGCAGAACGGTCGAGTTCGTCTCGCCTGCGACGTGGGCGAGCACGATGTCGACGAAGCGGCTCGCGGGGAACTCCCCGTCGCGGGTCGCGTCCCAGAGCGAGCCCCAGACGAGCGAGCGGGCGAGCGAATCCTCGATCTGGCCGAGCTTGGTGCTTGCGGTCTCGAGCGAGCGCTCGTCGAAGCGAATCTTCGCGTACGAGAGATCCTCGTCGTTGAGCAGCACGAGCGCGGGCTGCTGGGTGCCAACGAGTTCGGTAACGTCGGTCGAAGCGCCGTCGACGTCGAGCTCGAGCCGCTTCACTCGAACGAGCTTGCCCTCCTGCTCCTCGTACAGGCCAACCGCGATGCGATGCGGGCGAATCGTCGGGTAGTCGGCCGCCGCGGTCTGCGTGATCGCGAACGTCTTGAAGTTGCCGTCGGCGTCAACTGTGAACTCGGGGCGGAGCGTGTTCACGCCCGCGGTCTCGAGCCACTTCTTCGTCCAGTCGCTGAGGTCGCGGCCGCTGCGCGCCTCGAGCTCGACCATGAGGTCGGGCAGCTCGGTGTTTGAGTGGTTGTGCTTCACGAAGTAGTCGTGTACGCCCTGCATGAACGGTTCGCGGCCGACCCAGGCAACGAGCTGCTTGAGCACCGAGGCGCCCTTCGCGTAGGTGATGCCGTCGAAGTTCACGAGCACGTCTTCGAGGTCGCGGATGGGCGCCACGATTGGGTGGGTCGAGGGGAGCTGATCCTGACGGTACGCCCACGACTTCTCGCTGCCGACGAACGTCGTCCAGCTTCCGGTCCACTCGGTCGCCTCAGCGGTCGCGAGCACCGACATGTACTCAGCGAACGACTCGTTGAGCCACAGGTCGTTCCACCAGCGCATCGTGACAAGGTCGCCGAACCACATGTGGGCGAGCTCGTGGAGGATCGTCACGACGCGGCGCTCGCGCATCGCGTCGGTGACCTGGCTGCGGAACACGTACGCCTCGGTAAAGGTCACGGCGCCGATGTTCTCCATCGCGCCCATGTTGTACTCAGGCACGAAGAGCTGGTCGTACTTGTCGAACGGGTACGGGTAGTCGAACTCGGTCTCGAAGAACTTGAAGCCCTCGCGGGTCTTGTCGAAGATGTACTCGGCGTCGAGGTACGGCGCGAGCGACTCGCGGCAGAACACGCCGAGGGGGATGACGCGGCCGTCGGTGCTCGTAAGCTCGCCGCGCACCTCGCGGTACGGACCGGCGATGAGCGCCGTGATGTAGCTCGACATGACCGGGGTCTTGCCGAACGTCCAGGTCGCGATGTCCTGCTCAGCCCAGTCGGCGCCCTGCGCGCCGGCCTTCGTGCCCGCCGGGGTCGGCTCGGGAGTGGGCTGGTTCGAGACGACCTTCCAGCGCGCCGGCGCGGTGATCGTGAACTGGAACGTCGCCTTCAAATCGGGCTGCTCGAACACGGGGAACATGCGGCGCGAGTCGGGTACCTCGAACTGCGAGTACAGGTAGACCTCACCGTCTGCGGGATCTTCGAAGCGGTGCAGGCCCTCGCCCGTGTTCATGTAGCGCATCGTTGAGCGGATGCGCAGCGTGTTCTCAGCCGCGAGGTTCGGCAGCTGGATGCGTGAGTCGGCGAACAGTTCCGCCGGGTTCAGCTCTGCGCCGTTGAGCTCGACCGACTCAACCGAGTCAGCGATGACGTCGATGAAGGTCGCGGCGCCGGCGGTCGCGTCGAAACGAACGGTCGTGTCAGCCGCGAAGGTCTCGGGGCCCGTCGTGAGATCGAGCGCGACCTCATAGCTGTGGCTCGTGACGATGCTTGCCCGCTCCTGAGCTTCGACGCGGGTGAGGTTTGTTCCTGGCACGGTACTCCTTGTGCAAAGTAAGAACTATCAGTGAATGGCTCAAGCCTAATCCCGTAGCCAATGAGACGGCTGACGAAATATGGTTGGTCTATGACTCGTGCACTCGGAAGCTCGTCCATCGTCGTCTCTGCAACCGGCCTCGGCTGCAACAACTTCGGGCGGCCCGGCTCGAAAACCGAGGGGCAGGATGGCACTGACGCCGTCATTCACGCCGCGATCGACGCCGGAATCACGCTGTTCGACACGGCCGACCTCTACGGCTACTCGTTCGGCAAGAGCGAAGAGATGATGGGGCGCGCTCTCGTCGGGCGTCGCGACGAGATCGTGCTCGCAACGAAGTTCGGATACCCGGAGTCGGGCGCGCCGTACGCGGGGGCGCGCGGCTCGCGAGAGTTCATCCGAGCGTCGATCGAGGGCTCACTCACCCGCCTCAAGACCGACCGCATCGACCTCTACCAGCTGCACATGCCAGACACCGAGACCCCCATCGCTGAGACGCTGTCGGCCCTCGACGAGCTCGTACGCGAAGGCAAGGTCCTCGCGATTGGACACTCGAACTTCTCGGCCGAGCAGATGGAGGAGGCGGCGCGCGTCGCGGCGGAGATCGGGGTGACGGCATTCGTCACCGCCCAGAACGAGCTCAGCCTCGTGAACCGCGAGACCGACGTCTCGGTGACGCCTGCGGCCCGCAAGCTTGGGCTCGGGCTCCTCCCATTCTTCCCGCTCGCGAACGGACTGCTCACCGGCAAGTTCACCCGCGACCACTTCCCGGCCGACTCCCGCATTATGCGCCAGCGCGCCCACGTCGCCGAGGGCGCGAACTGGGATGCGCTCGACGCGTACCGTGCGCTCTGCGACGGCTGGGGCGTTTCGATGCTCGAGGCGACCTTCGGTTGGCTGCTCACGCACGAGCCTATTTCGAGCGTCATCGCAGGCGCGACGACCCCGGAGCAGGTGCGGCAGAACGCAGCGGCGTGGGAGACGTTTAGGCCCACGCCTGAGCAGATCGCACAGATCGAGGCGCTCTTCCCTGTGCCCGCTAGCGCGTAGCCGGCCCGCGCACTTCCGCGCGCTCAGCACCCAAGGCCCTCCGCGCGCCCACTCCTCTTCCGCGCCCGCCCAGTGCCCAGCGTCCTCCGCGCGCCCACTGTCCCTCAAATAATCGGTTCTCATTCAATTGCGCGCCGCATTTGAGTGAGAACCGAACATTTGAGTGGGAGGCGTTGGCGACGCGCTTACAGCCGGTGATTCTCTGCGCTCGCCGCAGCTAGCCCTCTGCGTTCGCCGCCGCCTTGTCCTCGGCCCACGCGGCGCGGAAGGCTGCCATGCGGCGGGTCTGGATCCTGCGCCCGATCCTCGTCGAGATGAACTCCACGAGCAGGCCGATCACGAACGCGGTGACGAGCCCGAGCAGCAGCGCAAGCAGCGGGTGGCTGCCGAAGATGTTGCCGAAGATCGCACCGATCGCGATCGAGTACGTCGCCCAGAAGACCGCGGCGAACGCGGCGGCGATCGAGAACTTCCACGCGGGGTATCTCGTCGTGCCGGCCGCGAGGTTCACCGCGGTGCGCCCGACGGGAATGAACCTCCCCGTCATGATGAGGATCGGCCCGCTGCGCCTGATGGCGCGCCGCGCCCAGGCGAGCGTCCGCTGCGCGCGCTTGCCGCTCAGCCACTTCGGGTTGCGGGCGCCCAACTTGCGGCCGATCCAGTAGACCATCTGGTCGCCGGTGAAGGCGCCGACGGCTGCGATGACACCGAGCAGCCAGAGGGTGTGCGAGTGATCCGCGACGACAACGGTGGCGACCGCGATGATCACCGACTCGGAGGGGACGGGCGGGAAGATCGCGTCGATGATGCAGAGCGCGAGAACCACGAGCAGCACCCACGGCGACTCCACGGTCGCGAGAGCGAACGCCTCGATCGCGTTTGTCACCCATTCCCAGATGCCCAAGCGGCCCCCTTTAGCTCTGCCGGCCGACGCCGATTTGCTCTTGCAGCAAACAGCCTAGAATCAGCACATGGGAAATACGCCGAGAGTTGAGTTCTATTTCGATCCGATCTGCCCCTGGTGCTGGATGACCAGCCGCTGGGCGCAGGAAGTGTCTGAGGCTCGCGGCTTCAGCATTGTGTGGAACCCGATCAGCTTGAAGATCATTAATGAGGGTAACTCCGATGACTCCCACGCTGAGCACCACGCGGCGGGGCACCGTTTCGGCCGTGTCGTCGAGGCCGCGCGTGTCGCAGCGGGTGAGGGTGCGGAGGGCGATGCGGTCGTCGGCAAGCTCTACACCGAAATCGGTACTCGCGTTCACCCGGGCGGGCGCATGGACGTTGAGGAGATCCTCGCCGAGTCGCTTGCTGCCGTCGGTCTCGACGCGGGCCTCGCGGCCGCTGCCGACTCTGAAGCGAGCGACGAGCAGCTGCGCGCGAACACGACCCACGCCCTCGACATCGCGGGCCCCGACGTTGGCGTGCCGATCATCTCGATCAACGGCGTCGCATTCTTTGGCCCCGTTGTGTCGCCCGCGCCCACAGGCGACATGGCGCTGAAGCTCTGGGACGGCATTGCGGCAGCCGCGAGCGTGCCCGGGTTCTACGAGCTCAAGCGTGGGCGCACCGTCGGCCCTCAGTTTGGCTAGGCTTAACCTCATGCGTATTCACGTCGCCACCGACCATGCCGGCCTTGAGTTCAGCCAGCAGCTGCAGCAGCACCTGCGAGACCGCGGATTCGAGGTGATCGACCACGGGCCCGCCGAGTATGACGCGCTCGACGACTACCCATCGTTCTGCATCAACGCGGCTCTCGGCGTCGCCCGCGATGAGCGTGACGGCGTTGAGGCTCTGGGAGTCGTCTTCGGTGGCTCGGGCAACGGCGAACAGATGGCTGCGAACAAGGTGCAGGGCATCCGCGCCGCGCTCGTGTGGAACGAATCGACGGCGTCGCTCGCGCGCGAGCACAACAACGCGAACGTGATCTCGATCGGCGCGCGCCAGCACGAGGTTGCTGATGCGATCAAGTTCATCGACCTGTTCATCGACACTCCCTTCCCCGGCGACGAGCGCCACGTGCGCCGCATCGGTCAGCTCGGCGAGTACGAGCAGACCGGCGCGATCGCTGGCAAGCAGGTCGACAGCCTGTAACGATGCCTGAGGGTCATTCCGTACACCGAATCGCGAGGCAGTTCGCGGCGAACTTTGTGGGCTCGGCGCCTGAGGTGTCGAGCCCACAGGGGCGCTTCGTCGAGGGCGCGGCCGAGCTCGACGGGCGCAAGATGCTCGACGCGCGCGCGGTCGGGAAGCAGATGTTTCTCGAGTTCGAGGGCGACCTGTGGCTTCGGATCCACCTCGGCATCTACGGTGCCTGGGACTTCTCTGGTGAGGTGAAGGTCGACCCGTCGATCCAAATCCACGGCCAGACGCCCGGCCATTCGAAGCTCGGCCAGACCGGCGAGCACATTGGCAGTGGCACGAAGGGCAGCGACGCGCTCCGCGATGGCCTGCCAGCTGGGGGAGATACGCCGGTTGACAGCCTTGGAGAGGACTCGATCACGTCGATCGGGGCTCCCCGGCGCACGCGTGTGCGCATGGCCGAGGCTGACAAAGAGGGCGACCTGCTCGAGTCATTCCCGCCCGAGCCGGTCGGCGCGGTGCGGGTGCGGCTGCTGAACGAAACGGTGTGCGCTGACCTGCGCGGGCCGACGGCCTGCGAGGTGCTCACGCCCGCAGAGGTCGACCGGGTGATCCAGCGGTTGGGGCCCGACCCGGCGAACGCCGACGGCCCCGAGGAGCGCGAGCGCTTTGTCGAACGTGCGGGTAAGAAGAAGACCGCGATCGGTCTTGTGCTCATGGACCAGGCAGTGGTCGCTGGCATTGGTAACGTCTATCGTGCCGAGATGCTGTTTCGTGCGGAGCTCGACCCACACACCCCGGCGAACACTCTCGACCGGACCGTGCTCGAAGAGCTGTGGGACGACTGGGCGCACCTGCTTGAGATCGGCATCACCGTCGGCCAGATGATTACGATCGACGGCCTCGTCGGCGACGCCTACCAGAAGGCACTTGTCGACCGCGATGAGCGCCACTGGGTGTACAAGCTTGAGGGTACGCCGTGCAAGCGCTGCGGCGCCAATATCAAGCTTGAAGAGATGGGTAACCGCAAGCTGTACTGGTGCCCGGGCTGCCAGACCTGACGCAGGCCCCTGCTTGGGGCTTGGGGCGTCGGGCGGCGGACCTCGGGCTCCGGGTTTCGGGCCTAGTAGGCCGCGGTGCGCGGCTTGGACGCCGAGAACACCCCAAATTCACGCGAGCACCCGCAATTTCGCCCAAAAGTGGTGTGCTTTGGAGAAATTGGCGTGTTTTGGGCGTGAGGTGACGCGCGCGGCAGGTGGCCGCGAAGAACGGCCGAGCGGGGCGGCAAGCGGCCTAAAAGTCTTGCCCGCCCGCCCCGACAAACGCGAGGTAGGCGTAGTGCAGATAGGGGAGCGCGAAGTCCACCACGGCGATTGCCCCGACCACGAGAGTTACGAATGCGAGCGAACCGGCGATGCCGAGCCCCCAAGCTGCGAGCTTTGTGCGCCCTTCAATAGGCCCGGCGAGGGTGGCGGGCGGGGCGTCGATGCCAAGCTCGTGCAGGCTGGGGTCAACGGACCCCAGCGCCGAGTCTCGCTTCGTGTCCTGCGTAGCCCTGTTCTCCATGTCTGCAGCCTAACGCGCTGAGGTGTGCGAAGTCACGGAAACCGTGTGCCGCTAGCCGACCGACGCGAGCGCGAACGGCAGCACTTGCTGCGCCCCCGCCAGCCGGAGCTCTCGCGCCGCGACCGTGAACGACCAGCGGCTGTCGACGAGGTCGTCAACGAGCAGCAGCGGGCCAGGAGCTCGCGCCACGAGCGCGGCAAGCTCGGGCCCAACCGCCCACCGCCCCCACACCGAAGCCAGCCTGAACGCGCTGTTGCCGCCGGGCCCCGTCGCGGGCCGGCCGTCTGCGAAGTCGAGCGTGCCGAGGAACGGCAGCTTGCCGCGCTCGGCGATCGCCGCGGCGGTGCTGCTGATGAGTGTCGGGCGGCTGAGTGAGGGCATCGCGACGACCCCGACGGGGCGCGCTTCCCAGGGCCAGTCGCGCAGCGTTGTCAACACCGCGCCAAGCAGCGACTCCGGGATCGCCTGGTCTGGCGCCCCGGTCGCGAAGATCTCGCGGAGCGTGCCGCCCCACCCCAGGTCAGTGAGGCGCGCGACAACGCGCCCAGCCTCGGCGCGCTCTTCTTGCGCGATGCGCCCGCGTACGTTGACCCCGCGCCTGTCCGCGCCGGTCGGCCACTGGCCGCGCGGTTCGATCGGCACGCCGGCCTGCTGCAACCTGCTCGTCGCCCGCGCAGCGGCCTCACCGGTTATCTCCGTCGGGTACCAGGGGCCCGCACACACGTCGCAGCGCCCGCAGTCTGCCGCCGTCGGGTCGTCGAGCTCGCGCTGCAGCTCGGCCATGCGGCAGGCCTCGCCGCGCTCGTAGCGCAGCATCGCCGCTTGCTCGGCGTCGCGCGCCGCGGCTATGCGCCCGTAGCGCTCGGCGTCGTACTCCCATGGGGCGCCGGTCGCCGTCCACCCACCCGACACTCGGTTCACCGCGCCGTCAACGTCCAGCACCTTGAGTAGCAGGTCGAGCTGCGTGCGTCGCAGGTCAACCCGCGCCTCGAGCGCCGGCGTCGAGAGCGGGGGCGAGTCGGGCGCGCCGAGCGCCTCAATGACCGCGTGCGCGCGCTCAGGATCAGGCATTGACGCCGTAGCGAAGTAGCGCCAGATTGCGGCGTCTTCTGCGCCGGGGAGGAGGAGCACGTCGGCGTGCGCGGTGCCGCGGCCCGCGCGACCGACCTGCTGGTAGTAGGCGACGGGGGAGGAAGGGGCCCCGAGGTGGAGCACGAAGCCCAGGTCTGGCTTGTCGAACCCCATGCCGAGGGCACTCGTCGCGATGAGTGCTTTCACCTCGTTGTTCTTGAGCGCCGTCTCGAGCCGCGCGCGCTCCTCGGGATCGGTGCGGCCGGTGTACGCGGCGACGTCGAAACCAGCGTCGCGGAGGAGGAGCGCGGTGTCTTCCGCGGCCGAGACCGTCAGGGCGTAAACGATCCCGCTGCCGGAGAAGCCGCCGAGGTGCTGCACGAGCCAGGCGAGCCGCGCATCGGCAGAGGGCAGTCGCAGGCACCCGAGCCTCAGCGAGTCGCGCGCGAGCGTGCCGCGCAGCGTGAGAACGTCGTCCCCCAACTGCTCGGCGACGTCGTCGACGACGCGGGCGTTGGCGGTCGCGGTTGTCGCAAGCACGGGCACGTGGCGTTCGAGGCCCGCAAGGAGTGCCGCGATGCGGCGGTAGTCTGGGCGGAAGTCGTGGCCCCAGTCTGAGATGCAGTGCGCTTCGTCGATCACCATGAGGCCCATGCGCGCGAGGATTGACGGCAATTGGGTGTCGCGGAAGCGCGGATTATTGAGTCGTTCGGGCGACACGAGCAGCACGTCAACTTCGTCGCGCGCGAGACGGCCCTCGATCTCTTCCCACTCCTCGGCCGTTGCCGAGTTGATCGCTGCGGCGCGTACACCCGCGCGCTCGGCCGCAGCGACCTGGTCGCGCATAAGTGCGAGTAGCGGCGAGACAAGCAGCGTCGGCCCAGCGCCGCGGGCGCGCAGCAGCGCGGTCGCGACGAAGTACACCGCCGACTTCCCCCACCCGGTGCGTTGCACGACGAGCGCGCGCCTGCCTTCGTCGACAAGGGCGCTGATGGCCTCGAACTGGCCTGGATGAAACTCGGCCTCAGCGGCGCCCGTGAGTTGCCGAAGCACCGCGAGGGCCTGGGTGCGGGTGGAGCTATCGAGATTTGCCATGCCTCGATCCTTTCAGGTGCCGCAGACATTCGTTCCAGCATCCGGGGAGGGAGGCAGCGCGACTGCGCAAGATCGGTCATGCGCGGCGGCGTTCGAGGGGTCAGACTAGAGCCATGACCACCTCCGAGCCCGACCGCCTCCGCGCGCTCCTCGACGCCGTGCTCGACGAGCCAAACCGCACCCTCGACGACATGGCGGGCGCGGCGCACGCCTCGCGGTTCCACTTCGCGCGTCAGGTCTCTGCGGCGGCGGGGGAGTCGCCCGCGGCCCTTCGCCGACGCGTGCTCCTCGAGCGGGCGGCCTGGCAACTCCGCGACGGAGCGAGCGTGCTCGGCGCGGCGATCGCGGCCGGCTACGACTCTGCCGAGGGGTTCAGCAGGGCGTATGCGCGGGCGTTCGGGCACCCGCCGAGCGAGCACGCGGCGGGCCACTGGCTGCCGAGCGCGAACGGAATCCACTTCCACCCGCCAATGTCGATTTGGATCGAAGAGCGTAACCCCTCTACGAGCCCGATCCTTGAACAGCAGTTGCTGCACGATGCAGACGATTCGGCCGAGCTGCTGGCGTTCGCCGCGACGTTGCCGGTGGAGGCCGTGACGCGTGCGCAGCGACCCGGTCAGTGCGTGCTCGACTGGGCGGGCGAAGAGTCGAGCATCGCCGCGGTGCTCGCCGGTCTCGTCTTCGCCAAAGAGACCTGGCTTGCCGTGCTCGACGGCCGCACCGCTCCAACGCCGGTTGCGCTCGGCGCCCCGCGCGTGATGGCCGAACTTGCGGAGCGAAACGGCGTCGCCTCTGCGGCGTGGATCGCCAAGGTGCGTGAGATAGCGCGCAGCGGGGCGTGGCAGGATCGCGTGATCGACGCACTGTGCGTGCCACCCGAGAGTTTCCAGCTCAGCGGCGTCGTCGCACATGTGCTGCACTACGGGGCGCACCGGCGCGAGCTCGTGCGCCGCATGTTGGCAGAACACGGGCTCGAGGGTGACGCTGGCGATCCGATCCTCTGGCTCCGAGCCCGCCGCGGGGAAGCGTAGCGCCAAGATCGCGGGGTATTCCCACCATCATTAAGCACTCTCGAAAGGACGCATCATGTCTCGCCTTATCTACTACGTTGCCTCGTCAATTGACGGGTTCATCGCCGACAAGCACGACTCACTCGACTGGCTGCTTTCGCAAGAGCAGGCGCCCGGCGGCGGGAACGACTACGAGTCGTTCATCGCGAACATCGGCGCGATTGCGATGGGCTCCACCACCTACGAGTGGGTGCTGGCGAACGGTGGATGGGGCTACGACATGCCGGCCTGGGTGCTCACGACGCGTGAGCTTGCGGTGCCCCCGGTCGCGGAGGGCGCTGCCGCTGCCGACGTGCGCTTCGCGCACGGACAGGTCACGGACGTGTACGAGGCGATGCGTGAAGCCGCCGGGGGCAAGGACCTCTGGGTCGTGGGTGGCGGTGACCTGGCCGGCCAGTTTGCTGACGCGGGCCTCCTCGACGAGGTGCACCTCTCGATTGCGCCCGTGACGCTCGGGGGCGGGCGGCCGCTGCTGCCGCGCCGCCTCGACCTCGAACTCATCGAGCACGGCACGAACGGGGCGTTCTTGACGGCGCGCCACCGGGTCCGTCGCCAGGGCAAATAGCGGCATAGCGCCCGGCATTGCGCTCTCCACCGCGCACGGCTCAGCCGGTGGCCCGACCCTAGACCTAGCAAGCGCTGCAGTCATCCCCTCTGATGTGGCATAATAGATCCTTGTGCCACGGTGCGAATCTGCCGCGAGGGGTCCGCACACACCGTGAATGCACGCAAATTCTTTGAACATTTATTCCGCGTACCGACTTGCGGCGGGCGCAGAGAGAGATCATCATGCAGAAGCTCGACCACGTCGATGCCCCGTCGCTCAAGAGCGACATCCCCGATTTCCGCGCAGGCGACACCGTCAAGGTTCACGTGAACATCATCGAGGGCAACCGCTCGCGTGTTCAGGTGTTCCAGGGCGTTGTTATCTCGCGTCACGGCGAGGGCGTTCGCGAGACCTTCACGGTTCGCAAGATCAGCTTCCAGGTGGGCGTGGAGCGTAAGTTCCCCGTACACTCGCCGACGATTGAGCAGATCGAGGTTGTCTCGCGCGGTGACGTTCGCCGTGCGAAGCTCTACTACCTCCGTGGCCTCACCGGCAAGAAGGCGAAGATCAAGGAGAAGCGCGACGCGTAAGCGTTCAGCTTTTTCTGTTCAGGCCCTCCGCCGCTTCACAGGCTGGGGGCCTGAACTGTCGGTACTGTTAGTTTTGCCGTGCGCGTTCCGCACG
The DNA here is from genome assembly GCA_052094845.1 of Leucobacter sp. Lineage (GTDB taxonomy): Bacteria > Actinomycetota > Actinomycetes > Actinomycetales > Microbacteriaceae > Leucobacter. The sequence goes on from JBQDKK010000001.1 coordinate 489,370, forward strand.
CGGTCTGCGACAAAGAATGTGAGTCAGATATGAGCGAGACTGCGGAGCGGCGCCGGGGAGGTCTGCTGGGCTTCCTCAGGGACCTGATCATCATTTTGGTCGTTGCCTTCCTCATCTCCTTCCTGCTGAAGAGCTTCCTCGTGCGAAGCTTCTACATTCCGTCGAGCTCGATGGAGCAGACGCTGCAGGTGAACGACCGCATCCTCGTGAACCAGCTCGTACCGAACGTTGTCGACGTGAAGCGCGGCGACGTCGTCGTGTTCCGCGACCCGGGCGGGTGGCTCTACCCGAAGGCGATGGCGACGACGCCGAGCCCGTTTGAGAAGGCGCTGCAGGCCGTGGGCCTCGCGGCTGACACGACGCACGACTACGTCGTTAAACGCGTGATCGGCGTGGGCGGTGACCGCGTGACCTGCTGTGACGCGAACGGCCGCATCGAGGTGAACGGAGTGCCGCTCAATGAGCCTTACATCGTGATCCCGGAGGGCAAGACGCGCGCCTCCGACATCGACTTCGACGTAACGGTTCCCGAGGGCTCCGTTTGGGTGCTCGGTGACAACCGCTACGCCAGCAAGGATTCGCGCTACAACCAAGATCAGCCCGGCAAGGGGTTTGTCGCCGAGTCCGAGATTGTCGGCCGGGCATTCCTGCTGAACTGGCCGCTCGAGCACTTCGGCTGGTTGTCGCGCCCCGACGCGACCTTTACGGGCGTCGACGAAGCCCGTGCCAACTAGCGCCACCGCGAAGCCCGCCGTAAGCAAAGATCCGACCCTCGAGTTTGAGCTCGCCGAGTTTGCACGCGGCGTCGAACTCGTGATCGGGCTCGACGAGGTGGGCCGCGGTGCCATCGCAGGCCCCGTCGCGGTCGGGGCCCACGCGCTCGTCGCGGGAGTCGAGAGCTTCCCGGAGGGCCTCCGCGATTCGAAGCTGCTGAGCGAGAAGAAACGCGAGTCGATCGCACCGGCCGTCGAAGCGTGGGGGGTGGGCGCCGTTGGGTTCGCCTCCGCCGCCGAGATCGACGAGCGCGGCATCACCGCCATGCTGGGGGAGTCCGCCCGCAGGGCCCTGCTCGACCTGCACCAGGCCGGTGTTGCGGTCGATCGCGCGCTGATACTGCTCGACGGGTCGCACGACTGGCTGAGCCCTGTGCTGCGCTCGCCGCTCAACGTCGTCACCCGGGTGGGGGCGGATCGCGCGTGCGCGAGCGTGTCGGCGGCGTCGGTACGGGCAAAGGTCGCTCGTGACGCGGTCATGCGGGAGGCGCATGAGCGTTTCCCGCACTACGCGTGGGCGTCGAACAAGGGGTACGGGGCGGCCGCGCACTACGCGGGCATCACCGAGCACGGGCTCACCGAGTTCCACCGCAAGACCTGGGTGAAGTAGAGCGACCTGGCTGGGGCACAAAGCGATTCCCAGTCGCAAGAATAGGAGCGACTAGGCCCAGCCGCTAAGCTTGAATCCGTGAGTACCCGCACGATTTCCGCTGAGGCTCCCATCGGAGTATTCGACTCAGGCGTGGGGGGACTTACCGTTGCGCGAGCGATCCGCGACCAGCTGCCGAACGAGTCGATCCTGTACGCAGCCGACACCGCGCACACTCCCTATGGGCCGCGCCCCATCGAAGAGGTGCGCCGGCTGGCCTTAGAGATTCTTGACGGCCTCGTTGAATCCGGTGTGAAGATGCTCGTCATCGCCTGCAACACCGCCTCGGCAGCGGTGCTTCGCGACGCCTATGAGCGCTATGACGTACCCGTAGTCGAGGTAATCGGCCCGACCGCGCGGAGCGCGCTGTCGATCACCCGCAACGGCAAGATCGGCCTGATCGGGACGACGGCGACGATCGAATCGGGTGCGTACAACGCCCACTTTGCCCAACACCCAGAGGTGACGCTCAGCTCGCAGGCCTGCCCGCGTTTCGTGGAGCTCGTCGAAGCGGGCCAGACGAGCGGCGACGAGACGCTGCGCGTCGCGGAGGGCTACTTGCGCCCGCTCATCGATAAGCAGATCGACACGCTGGTGCTCGGTTGCACGCACTACCCGTTCTTGCGCGGAGCGATCCGCCAGGTCGTTGGCCCCGATGTCGCGCTTGTCTCGAGTGACATCGAGACCGCCAACCTCGTCTTTGAGAAGCTCACGGAGCGTGGCCTCCTTCGCGACCCCGCGGCCGGCCCCCCGAGCATTCGGTACGAGACCACCGGCGGCGACACGAGCGAGTTCGTACGGCTCGCGAAGCGCATGCTTGGCATCGGCGGCGACACCCTCGACACGGTGGTGCGCGGGAAGTCGCGCGACGCGCCGGAGGCGCCCTGAGCAGCGCTCACAGAGCCTGCCGCGCACACGGGTCTCCCGGTGAATCAAGCGGAGCAGGATCCACAGCGACTCACCGACCCAGCCCCGACCGTGGCGCACGCAAGCACGCCGCAGCCTATTTGATCCACACCCCACCTTCGGAGGAAACATGACCGAGATCACTCGAGTAGACGGACGCGCGCCTGGAGCGATGCGCGAGGTGACCATCGAGCGCGGCTGGAGCGCGCAGGCCGAGGGGTCGGCCCTCATCTCTTTCGGCAACACGAAGGTGCTCTGCACGGCTTCGTTCACCCCGGGCGTTCCCCGCTGGCTCATGGGCAAGGGCACCGGCTGGGTCACCGCCGAGTACTCGATGCTGCCGCGCTCAACGAACGAGCGCATGCAGCGCGAGTCGGTTCGCGGCAAGATCGGCGGACGCACCCACGAGATTTCGCGACTGATCGGGCGCAGCCTCCGCGCGATCATCGACACGAAGGCGCTCGGCGAGAACACCGTCGTGATTGACTGCGACGTGCTCCAGGCCGATGGCGGTACCCGCACGGCCTCGATCACCGGAGCCTATGTCGCGCTCGCTGACGCTGTCGAGTGGGCTCGTTCGAACGGGCACATCGCGCGAAACGCGAAGCCGCTCATCGACACCGTCTCCGCGGTCTCGGTCGGTATCGTGAAGGGCCTTCCCGTCAGCGACCTCAACTACGTCGAGGATTCGAGCGCTGAGACCGACATGAACGTCGTCGTAACCGGCGCCGGTGACTTCGTCGAGGTGCAGGGAACTGCCGAGGGGGCGCCGTTCAACCGGACTGAGCTGAACTCGCTGCTCGACCTCGCCCTCGTCAGCACCTCCGAGCTCGCAGCGCTTCAGACCGCGGCGCTCGCAGAGTAACCGTCTCGCTTTGGGCCGCTGGACTGACGCGGCCCGCCAGATTTACCGATGGAGTCACACATGACACGCACAGTCGTTCTCGCCTCGCACAACGCCAACAAGCTCGTCGAGCTTCGGGCGGTGCTTGAGCCGCTCATCCCCGGCATCGAACTCGTCGGCTACGACGGCCCCGAGCCCGTGGAGGATGGCCTGAGCTTTGAAGCGAACGCTCTGCTCAAGGCGCGCGCGGCGGCGGCACACACGGGCCTGCCCGCACTCGCAGATGACTCGGGCATTGCCGTCGAGGTGCTTGGAGGCAGCCCCGGCATTTTCTCGGCCCGCTGGGGCGGGCACGCCCGCGACGACAGGGCGAACGTGAAGTTGCTGCTCGAGCAGCTCTCTGACATTGCAGAGGAGCACCGCGCTGCCGGCTTCGTCTGCGCTGCGGCACTCGTGACCCCCGAGGGGCTAGAGGTGTGCGAGCTCGGCGTCTGGCAGGGCGCGCTCCTCACCGAGCCCGTCGGCGAGAACGGCTTCGGTTACGACCCGATCTTTCTGCCCGAGGGTGAGCGCCGCTCGGCTGCGGAGATGCGGCCCGAGGAGAAGAACCTCGTCTCGCACCGCACACGGGCGTTCACGCAGCTCGCACCCGCAATTGCTGACCTGTTCTCGGAGTAGCGGCCGAGCGATACACTCAGCACAGAATCGTTGAAGCGCCCCGCGCGCAATTTCGAAGGTGGTTTCCCGTGTCACAAGAAAGCGGCGGCCTCGTGAGGCCCAACGTCACCGAGGTCGACGCGACCGCGATCGCGAGCGACCTGTACGGCGTCGATGTTGTCGCGACCGAGCTCGGCAGTAACCAAGACCGGAACTTCGTGCTGGAAGCGGCCGACGGCTCGCGCACGGTGCTGCGTATCGACCACCCGATCTTCGAAGACTCAGCGCGCGAAGCCCAGCACCTCGCGCTCGACGCGTACCGCGAGGCCGGGGTGTCGGTGCCCGCAGTGCTTCCAGGCACCAACGGCGAGCACGTGCAGCGGTGGGGCGAGTACGCGGTGCGCCGCAGCGAGTTCGTCTCGGGCGAGGCGCTCGTGGATTGTGGTTACCTCGCCCCGGGCGTCATCCGTGAATTCGGCGCGCTTGCGGCCGCCTCGGTGAATGCGCTCGCCGGGCTCAGTCACGAGGGGCTTGAGCGCGACCACATGTGGGATATGCGCGTCGCTCACGAGCAGACCGAACGGCTCGCCGCCGCCATCACCGACGACGGGTTGCGCCGCCGGGTGCTCGAGGCCGCTGCCGAGGCGCACCACGCCCTCGCGCCCGTCACAGGCGTGCTCCCCGTCCAGGCGATCCACGGCGACCTCACCGACGACAACGTCGTTGGTGAGCGCGGCGACGACACCCGCGTGCACCCGAAGACGGTGCTCGACCTGGGCGACCTGTCGTACGGCTGGCGCATCGCGGAGCTCTCAGTGACGCTCTCGTCGCTGCTTCACCACGACGCAGAGCGCCCCGTGCGCAGCCTCGACGCCGTTAGCACGTTCCACGAGGCCGCGCCGATTTCGGCCCCAGAGGCGCGTGCGGTCTGGCCGCTCGTTGTGCTCCGGGCTGCGCTGCTCGTCGCGAGCGGCTGGCGCCAGCTCGAGATCGACGGCGACAACGACTACGCCCGTGAGCGCATCGCGGGGGAGCAGGCGATCTTTGACGCCGCGACGCGCTACTCGCTCACGGAGATGACCGAGCAGGTGCTCGCGCGCCTCGGCTATGTCGGCGCGCCCTCGGCGTCGGGCGGACTCGATCTCCAGGCGTCGCCCGCAGTACCGGCCCCCGCGGCCGACGCCCCCGCGGCCGGCGCCCCCGCAGCAAGCCCGCTCCGCTCGCTCCTTCCCGAGCTCTCGGGCGAGGTCAGCGTGCTCGACCCCGGCGTCGAAGCCGACGCGCTCGACGCGGGCAAGTGGCTCGACACTGAGGCAGAGGGCGACCTCGTCGACGACGCGTTTGTCACCGGGGCGGCCGCGGCCGTCTTCCCGTACGGCGTGTACCGCCTGACGCGCGCCGCGATCAACGCCGTCGACGGCGCCGAGACCTGGCCGATCGGCACCGAAGCGTGGATAGCCCCGGGCTCCGCGACTCCGGTCGCCGCTCCGCTCGCGGGCACGGTCGTTGCTGCGACCGCGCGTGGGCTGCTGCTTGACTCCGGCAACGGCTGGTTCGTCTCTATCGACGGCGTGGCCCCGACGGTCGCCCAGGGGGCAGCCGTGCTCGCGGGTGACGAGCTCGGCCAGTTGGCAGAGTCGGATGATCCGCGGCCGCTGTCGATCCTCATGTGCCGCGCGGACGCCGTGTCTGGGCTCGCCCCCGCGATCCTCACCCTGGCCGCTCCCGAACCGGGCCGCTCCCAGTTCGTCGCACCCGAGCGCGTCGCCGGGTGGCGGCGCCTCACGCAGGATCCCGCGCCGCTCCTCGGCCTCCCGTCACTCTCACAGCGCGATGAAGCGGGCGACGAGCTCGCACGCCGCGCCCAGATCTTCGCGAGCGCGCAGGAGCGCTACTACGAGAGCCCGATGCAGATCGAGCGCGGCTGGCGGCACCACCTCGTCGACACGACGGGCCGCACCTACGTCGACATGGTGAACAACGTCACGGGTCTTGGGCACGGGCACCCGGGCGTCGCTGACGCGATGAGCCGCCAGATCAGGATCCTGAACACGAACTCGCGCTTCCTCTACCGTGAGCTCGCCGAGTACAGCGAGCGGCTTCTCGCCCTGCTCCCGCAGGGCTCTGAGCTCGACACCGTGCTGCTCGTGAACAGCGGCTCTGAGGCCGTTGACCTCGCGCTCCGCCTCGCGCAGGCCGCGACCGGTCGTAAGACTGTCGTTGCGCTCCGCGAGGCCTACCATGGCTGGACTATGGCGAGCGACGCCGTCACGACGAGCGCCTACGACAACCCGTACGCGCTTGAGAACCGGCCAGACTGGGTACACGTCGCAGACGTCCCGAACCGATTCCGCGGCACCTACCGAGGCGAGGCCGACGACGCGACCGTCGGGGCCAGGTACGCCGCGGATCTCGGGGATGACCTCGACTCGCTCGCAGCGAAGGGGCGCGACGTCGCCGCCTTCATCTGCGAGTCGGTGCTCGGCAACGCTGGCGGCGTGCTCCTGCCGGAAGGCTACCTGCGTGACGCCTACGCCCGCGTGCGCGCGGCCGGCGGGCTCTGCATCGCTGACGAGGTGCAGGTCGGCTTCGGGCGCATGGGCTCGTCGTTCTGGGGCTTCGAACAGTCGGGTGTCACGCCAGACATCGTGACGATCGCGAAGCCGATGGGCAACGGCTTCCCGATCGGCGGCGTCATCACCTCGAAGAAGATTGCCGACGCGCTCGCGAGCCAGGGCCAGTTCTTCTCATCCGCCGGTGGTAACCCGCTGTCGTGCCGCGTGGGCATCGCCGTGCTCGACGCGATGCGCGACGAGCGGCTGCAGGAGAACGCCGCGACCGTTGGTGAGCGCCTCGCCGCCGGGTTCCGCGAGCTCGCGGACAGGCACGACATCGTCGGCCCGGTCCACGGTGAGGGCCTGTACCTCGGCGTGGAGCTTGTGCGTGACCGCGAGACGATGGAGCCGGCGACGGCGGAGGCAGCCGCAATCTGCGAGCGCCTGCGTGAGCTCGGCGTCGTCGTACTCACGACCTCCGAACGCTCGAACGTGCTGAAAGTGAAGCCGCCGCTGACGCTGAGCGCGGAGAGCGCCGACTTCATGGTCGCACAGCTCGACAGGGTGCTCACCGAGGGCTGGTAGGGGCCCGCGGCTACCCGCCCCCGCCAGCTGTTGCGGGTCGTGCGCTGCCGGGCACGGAAGTTCTATTCCGGGTCGGGGCTCACGAGCCGCAGCAGCGAGCCTTCGCAGTTGCCGTGCCAGAGCTCGGTGCGCAGGAGGCTGCGCGACAGCGTGTGGCGAACGAGGCGGTGCCCCGCGCGCCCCGGCTACAGCCCGAGCACGGTGCGTGCAATGAGGAAGTAGATGATGAGGCCGAGCGCGTCAACGAACGTCGAGATGAACGGGTTCGAGAAGACCGCCGGGTCGACCTTCACCGCTCGAGCGAGCAGCGGCATGCAGCCGCCGACAGCCGCCGCAAGCGTGCACACCGCGAGAAGAGTGAGCCCGATGACGAGCCCGATCTGAGGCGAGAACGCGATCGCGGCAATCGCGAAGCCGAGCGTCCCAAGGAGCAGGCCAAGCATCGCGCCAGTGCGCAGCTCGCGGGTGAGTACCTTCCAGAAATCGCGCGAGCCGACGTCACCGAGTGCGAGGGCTCGGGTCACTGTCGTTGCGGCCTGATTGCCGGTGTTGCCGCCAGTGCCGATGAGCAGCGGCACGAACAGCGCAAGCACCGTCACCTGCTCGATCGTCGCCTCGAACACCGAGAGCACCTGCACGGTGAGCGTCGCCCCGACTGCGAGAACCAGCAGCCAGATCACGCGCGAGCGCACGAGCGCGCCGACCGGGGTCGATAGGTAGGGGCGGCGAAGCGGCTCGGTGCCGCCCTGACGCGCCGCGTCCTCGCTCTCCTCGTGCTCGAGAATGCGGATGGCATCGTCAATCGTGAGCATCCCGACGAGGCGGTTCTCCCTGTCGACGATCGGCATCGCGAGCAGGGCGCGGTCGGCGCACCGCCGAGCGGCAAGCTCGGCCTCCTCGACGGCTCCCGCTGAGTGCGCGGGGCTCATGATCTCGGAGATGAGCGCGTCGTCGTCAGCAGCAAGCAGCTCACGGAGGCTCACCACACCGACAACGTGGCGCGAATCATCGAGCACAGGGATCGTGTACACGGTCTCGGCATCATCGAGCCTGTCGCGCACGCGCTCGAGCGTCTCCCGCACAGTAAAGGAGGCGCGCGTCGAGACGTACTCAAGCGACATGCGGCGGCCCACGCTGCCCTGGGGGTAGCCGAGCAGCGCGGCGGTGAGCACGCGCTCCTGCTCGGGGAGCCCGCGCAGCAGCCGCGTTGCGAGCGCGGCGGGAACCTCGTCGATGAGCCACAGCCTGTCGTCGTGGTCGAGGTCGACGAACAGCTGCGCGACCTCCGCGTCCTGCAGCCCGTGCAGCAGGTCGCTCTGCAAAGCAGGGTCGAGCATCTCGAAGACCTCGGCCGCGCGGTCCTTCGGCAGCAGCCGGTACATGACGGCGCGCTGCCTGTCATTGAGGCGCTCGAACACCGGGATGATGTCGGCAGCGTGCAGTGGTGTCAGCTCTTCGGTGATCGCACTGAGATCGCGTGCCTGGTACAGCTGGGTGATGCTATCAACGAGCTCGTCTTGCGTCTTGGGCTGCGGGGCCTGCGGGGTCTGGTGGGTGGTCGTCATGGCGTCGCTCCTTCGCCGAGGGGTGCGCGCCGCAGAGGTGAGCGCGCAACTAAGAAAGCGGGCGCTCAGCGAGTGCGGCGCCCGTGAGGGAGCCGGACAGCGAGTGGGCCGCTACGCAGCAGGGAGCGCGAAGCGGGCGAACACGAGATCCGGCCGAGGACTGCAACTGTCACTGGACACGGAAATCACCTCACTTCGATCGATACACGGTGTGGGCGGTACAAGCTGCCCGCACGTACCTTATCAGCGGGAGGGCGCCCGCGACAAATGAAACCTGAGAGCGCCCCGGGGTGCGGTGCCCGCTAGGCGTCCTTGCGGCGCTCCCGCACGTAGAGCTGGCGGCGCACGTTTGCGACGACCGAACCGTCTTCCGCGGTAATCGGCACCTCGAACCAGCGCAGCACCTTCTTGCCGCTAGCGGCGGCCTCGCGCATCTCAGCGACGGTCTCCTCCGGCATCTCGATGGTCGCGTGCACGGAGCCAACGCCGGGGGCAACGAACTCGATCTCCGCGGCCTTGTCCCACACCACGTAGTCGGGCCCAAGCTGGTTGATCGTCATGACGACGAGGAACGGGTCGAGCATCGAGAACAGCGAGCCGCCGAACGCTGTGCCCATGTAGTTTGCGTTCTCGTCAGTGACGTCCATTCGCAGCACCGTGCGCGTGAAATCGTCGGTGAGCTCCACGACGTGAACGCCCTGCGTCTTGAGCGTCGGCCAACTGTTAAACCCAGCGGCGTGCGCAGCCGCGTCTTTCCCCCTGAGAACGATCCCGCTCACGATGACTCCTCTGTCTCTCTCCGATACGCGTGCATCCACTCAACACGAGAACCCGGCCGAGCGCTCAGTTTTTGTGAGGGGAGGCACCGCGACCCACCCTGCAAGGCGGGTCTCGACGTATGTTCCGTACAGCGGGCGCGCCGGCGCTAGTCTGGTGCGGTGACGGCTCTCATCTGGTTTCGCGACGACCTTCGCCTCGCCGATCATGCGGCGCTGATCGAGGGGGCGGCAGACCCTGGCGGCGTCGTCGCGCTCTACGTCCTCGACGAGGTGAGCGCCGAGACGAGGCCGATCGGGGCCGCCGCCCGCTGGTGGCTGCACGAGTCGCTCACCAGGCTCGGCGAGGCGCTCCGCGAACGCGGGACCCCGCTCGTGCTTCGGCGAGGCGCGGCCGACGAGATCCTGCCCCTCGTTGCTCAAGAAGCCGGTGCGGATCGCGTGTTCTGGAACCGACGCTACGGCGACGAGCGGGCGGTCGACGCAAGGCTCAAGGTAGCGCTTCGCGCGCGAGGGATCGCGGCACACTCGTTCCACGGCGGGCTGCTCTTCGAGCCGTGGAAGATCACGACGGGCGCTGGCGGGGCCTACAGGGTGTACTCGCCGTTCTGGCGAGCCTGCCTCGCAGCGCCGTCACCGCAAAAGCCCCTCCCGGCTCCGTCAGTGCTTCGAGCGAGCGACCGCCAGCCCGCGAGCGATGAGCTTGCGGCCTGGCAGCTCCAACCGACCTCGCCTGACTGGGCCAGCGGGATCGCGGCGCGCTGGGAACCGGGGGAGCGGGCGGCGACCGCTAAGCTCGACCGCTTCCTCACCGAGCGAGCCACCGGGTACGAGTCGGGCCGCGACATGCCGGCACTCGACGTCGGATCGGAACTCTCGCCGCACCTCAGGTGGGGCGAGATCAGCCCGCGCACGGTGTGGCACACCACCATCACCGCCGGGGTCAGCGCGGGCGGCTTCCTCTCAGAACTCGGATGGCGCGAGTTCGCCTGGCACACGACGTTTCACAACGGCAGCCTGCACGAGCGCGGTCTCAACGCACAGTATGACGCGTTCCCGTGGCGCGACTACGACCCGGAGGTCGTTGGGCCCTGGCAGCGCGGCGAAACCGGGTTCGGGCTCGTCGACGCGGGGATGCGCGAGCTGTGGCAGACCGGCTTCATGCACAACCGGGTGCGCATGGTCACCGCCTCGTTTCTCACCAAGAACCTACTCACCGACTGGCGGGTCGGCGAAGCCTGGTTCTGGGACACCCTCGTCGACGCAGACGCCGCCAGCAACCCGTTCAACTGGCAGTGGGTTGCCGGCTGCGGGGTCGACGCCGCCCCCTACTTCCGCGTCTTCAACCCCGCCACACAGCAGCAAAAGTTCGACCCCGCGGGCGAGTACGTGACGAAGTGGGCACCCGACAGCATCATGCACCCCGAACTCGTTGACCTGCGCGAGACCCGGCTGCGGGCGCTCGCCGCATACGAAACGATTCGGGGTGCCTCGCGAGACCGTCGACCCTAGCCAGCTTTCTCGGCGTTTTGACGCAGTTGGAGGTAGCTCAACTACGTCAAAACGAAGACAAAGGGCTGGGGTTAACGTGCGAGCGCGGCTCGCACGGCGTCAGCCACCGTCAGGTGCGTGAACTCGAACCCCGAGGCGAGCAGGGCTTCGGGCCTAACGTCGGCGTCGCTGAGCAGCAGTGAGTCTGCCGCGTCGCTTCCGAGCCCGAGCCGCAGCGCCCACGCCGGGGCTGGCAGCAGAAACGGGCGGCGCAGCTCGGCCGAGATCGCCCTGCCAATCTCGTTCGCGGTCGCCGGTGTCGGCCCCGTGAGGTTCACCGGCCCGGCAAGACCGCGATCGATGGTGTGCCGGATCGCCCGCACCTCGTCTGCGAGCGAGATCCACGGCCACACTTGGGTGCCGCCACCGAGCGGCCCGCTGAGCCCGAAACGGGTGAGCAACACGAGCGGTTTCAGCACGCCCCGCCGGTGAATGATCGGTGCGGTGCGGAGGAGCGTAACGCGTGCAGCGTCGCCAGCGGTGAGCGCAGCCGCCTCCCAGTTCGCGCTGAGGCTGGCAAGAAACGTGTCGCCCCGGCCCGCCCGTTCGGTGAGCACCTCGCCCGGGCGGTCGCCGTAGAACCCCACCGCCGAGGCAGAGACGAAGTGGGGTGCCGCATCGCCCAGCTCGTGCACGGCGGCAGCAATGGTTCGAGTTGGCATCAGCCGTGAGCTGCGCAGTTCCTTTCGGTAGTGGCGCCCCCAGGGGAGCCTGCCGATGCTCGCCCCGTTGAGGTTCACGACGGCTCGCGCTCCCGCAAGCACCGAGGGGTCTAATGGTAGCTCGCCGGGATACCAGCGCACCTCGGCCGACGTTGCGGGTTCGCGCCGCACGAGACGGGTGACACGGATACCGTCGGCGCGAAGCGAGTCGATAAGGGTGGAGCCAACAAGGCCGGAGGAGCCGGCGATGACCACCCGTCCGTCGGCACTCATGCCCGCGCCCGTCGGCGCGCAACGAAAGGCAGCGCGAGCGAGGCCGTCGCGAGCACATAAAGCATCGGTTCGAGGCTCGCGAGATGCATCCAAGTGGTGAGGCCGAAGCCCCCGATCCACTGATTCGGTGAGCTCAAGACAAAGAGCAGGCTCAGGTCGGGGCCGGTGAACAGCCCCCAGAGTGCAAGTGCCACCCCAGCCGCTCCGAACCCGAGGAGCAGAGGCCCCCCAAGCCGCTCCCGAGCGACGAACGCGGCGCTATAGAGACCGACAAGCGCAAGCAAGCCGAGCCCTACAATGCACAGTGTGGGGCCGATCGGACGAACTGGCTCGCCGATGGTGGTCATCGTGGTTGCGATCAGATCTAGATGAATGCCGAGGGGGAGTGAAGCGCGATGCGCCGCGAGAATGCCGGTGCAGGCCGTCACAAGGAATGCTGCGGCTGCCCCGAGAACCAGCCAACCGAGCTCAACCAGCGGCTGCCTCCCCGGCGAGTCAGTATGGGGTGAAGTCACGGTGGCCTCCGTTTCGTCAAGATGTGCCAAGCGTAGCGCCCCCTGTCACGGGTGCGATAGGGCCCCGCCTCGACCGGGGTCGACGTGCGGGGCCCCGGGAATGAGCAGATCGCGGCTACGGCTGCGTGATGCGTGCTGCCGCGGCGCCGCCCTGTGCCCGAACGACTGCCTTCCGCAGCGCGATGAAGAAGACGATCATGCCGGCCGTGATGAACATATGGCCGAGCCCGGCAATGCCCGAGATCATCTTCGAGGATTCTTCGCCGAGAACGGTGAGGCTCCCGTGCCAGATGAGCATTGCCGAGGTGAGCACGACGCCCGCGTTGTACAGCCAGAAGAACCAGTTAAACAGCTTTGGCGTCGCGCTCAGCGTAAACACCTTCTCGAGCGCGAGCACGATGAGCAGCACGATGAACCCGAGCGTGAGCAAGTGAGTGTGGGCGAGCCCGAGCTGCGTGAACTGCCCCTCGGGGAAGTCATTGAGCTTGGTGAACTCGCGGTAGAAGAGCCCCGAGCCGACCCCGACGAGCATGTAAATGAACGCGGAGTTGAGGAGTTTTTTCATGGTGGTGTCCTTTCGAACGGTTGGTGAATAGCGGAGTTGGACTGGGTGTGAGGGCACGCCTGATAGCGCCTCCCAGACATGCTGGGCGGGTGCAGGGCGGCAGGCGGAGGGCGTTACCGGGCTAGATCAGCCCGGTTTCCTGCGCAAGATGGATCGCCTTCGAGCGGCTGTCGACATCGAGCTTCGTGAAGATGTGCGCGACGTGGCTCTTCACGGTCGCCTCGGTGACGAACAATGCTCGCGCGATCTCCTTGTTCGCGGCTCCGGTCGCGAGCAACCGGAGCACCTCCACCTCGCGGTCAGTGAGCTTCGGAAGCGGGTCGCGCATACCCTTGAGCACGCGCGACGCGATGTCGGGGGTGAGGAACATGTCGCCGGCGGCGGCGCGCTCAATCCCCTCGACGATGACCTCTGGAGCGACGTCTTTCAAGAGGTAGCCCGCGGCGCCAGCCTCGATCGCGCCAAGGATCTCAGCGTCGCGGTCGAACGTGGTGAGGATGAGCACGGCGGGCGCCGGGTCGAGCGCGCGGAGCGCCGCGGTCGTCTGAATTCCGTCGATCCCGTCGCCGAGGCGCAGGTCGCAGAGCACGACTTCGGGGCGCAGCTGCTCAGTGAGCGCGATCGCGGCCTCGCCGGTCGCCGCCTCGCCGACGACGGTCACGCCGCCGCCACTCTCCGTGACGCCGCTGTCGAGCACCGCGCGCAGTCCGCTGCGAACGACGGGGTGGTCATCAACGAGAAGCACCGTGATCGTCATGGGGTCTCCTTGGTGTCAGTCGGTTCAGCGTGAGTCAGTTCGGTTGCATGGGGGTTGCTGGCCGCTGCCGCGCGGATCGGCAAAAACGCCGAGAGCGCGGTGCCGTCGCCAGGGCTGCTCTCAATGTCGAGCCCGCCGCCGAGCTCGCGGAGCCGGTTTCGCATGAAGAGCAGCCCGTAGCTCGAGGCCTTGCTCGCGGGGCTCCGCTCCCATTCGGCGACGTCGAAACCCTGTCCGTCGTCGATGATGTCCATGCGCACCGCGTCGCCCGCATCGATGAGGCTCACGACGACCCGCTGTGCCCCCGAGTGCAGCCGCACGTTGGCGAGGGCTGACTGCGCGCTCCGCAGCAGCCCAACCTCCACCTCGGTTGGCAGCAGCGGCAGCGTGTCGTCGACGTGCAGCTCGGCCGCGATGGCCGACTCTTCCCGGGCTCGGTCGAGCATGCGCTCGAGGGCGGCCGCGAGTGCGCCGTCTTCAAGCTCCGCCGGGAGCAGCTCAGCGACGATCCTGCGGACGTCGGCGAGGCTGTCTCCGGCGAGGCTCTCGACCTGGCCGAGAGCGAGGCCCGCCGCTGGGTCATCGGTGCGACTGCTCGCCGCGTGCGCGAGGAGCCGGATCGATGAGAGCGCCTGCGCGATCGTGTCGTGAATATCCCGCGAGATCCGCGTGCGCTCGGCGATGGCCCCTGCCTCGCGCTGGGCGACGGCGAGCTCGTCTTGCAGCTCCGACATTTCAGCCTGCGCGAGCCTCAGCGACGTGACGAGCCGCTCGCGCTCGGCGGCCTCGTGCAGCAGCTGGAGGTAGCCGCGCGAGATGCCGAACGCGAAGACGCCGCCGATGAGTGGGCCGAAGAGGTTCGCGTAGCTCGTCGACCCGTGGTGCAAGATCGGGGCGACCGCGACAACCGCGAAGACGAACACTGAGAACACCAGGCCCCAGCGCAGCGGGAGCAGGTGCCCGGCGAGCAGCCACAGGAGGAACGCGAGCCAGACGAACTCTGGGGAGACGGTGACGGCGGCGATCCACACCGCGGCGAAGCCGACGAGCCACCAGACGACCGCGGTCTGAGACGTCGTCCTGCGCGGCAGGAACGTGCCGGCGGTGTGCCATGCAAGGATCGCGATCCCGGCGACGACCGCTGCCGGGGCCGGAACCCCATCACCGATCGCGCGGATCGCGCCGATGATCGTGAGCGCGAGGGCGATGAGGTGCTGGCCAACCTCCATCGCCCGCACGGTCGGCTCGGAAGGCCGACCGCTCGGCGCGTGCCCACGGGGCAGCGGTGCGTCTACGAGACTCATGCCTTCATTGTCTCCTGTGCGGCTGGCTTTCCGGGCAACCAGATCCGGTCACCCGCCAGGGTAAACAGCGCGGGGACGATGACGGTGCGCACGACCAGGGTGTCGACGAGCACACCGACGCCGACAATGAGTCCGAGTTGCCCGAGCGTCACGAGGGGCAGCACACCGAGCGCCGCGAAGACAGCGGCGAGCACGATGCCGGCGCTCGTGATGACGCTGCCGGTGTGCGCGACGGCTTCGACCATCCCGTCGCGGGTGCCGTGCAGCGTCGCCTCTGAGCGGGCGCGGTGTACGAGGAAGATCGTGTAGTCGATGCCGAGTGCGACGAGGAACAGGAAGGCAAGTAGCGGCACCTGCAGGTCGAGTGCCTGCTGGCCGAACACCACGCGGCTCAGCCACGCGCCCGCGCCGATCGCTGCGAGCGCGCTCGCGAGGTTCACGATGAGCAGCAGCACCGGCGCGACGAGCGAGCGCAGTAGGAGCGCAAGGACGAGGAAGCTGATCGCGAGCACGAGCGGCGCGACGAGCAGGAGGTCTTGCTGTGCACCAGCCCTGGCGTCGACGTCTATCGCGACGGCCCCACCGACGAGCGTGTCGGGGATACCCGAGACAGCATCCCTGAGGTCGGTGATCTGCGCGAGGCTCTCCTCGCTGCTTGGCTGGTACTCGCTCGTCACCATGATCTTCGTGAGCGCGCCGTCGGTGCTCTCGCCGATCGGGTGCGCGCGCACCACGCCGTCGACGTCGCTCACCGCCTCAACGGTCTCCCGCGCGGTCGCGGTGTCTGTCACGATAAGGATCGGTTGGGCCTCGCCAGCGGGGAAGTGCGCGGCGAGCGTCTCGAGGCCACTCGCAGACTCGGAGCCGCCACGGAACTTCTCGACCTGGTCGAGCCCGACCGTGGTGCCGAAGAGGCCGGCCGCCATCACAGCGAGGAGCGCGAGGCCAGCGAGCAAGCTTGCGACGGGCCGACGAGAAACCTTCGTCGCGATCCCGCGCCACACGCCGCCCTCGGGCGCACGACTCTCCGCTCCGCCTGAGGCGGGCTTCGGGACGAACGGCCAGAACACCTTCCTGCCGAAGATCGCGAGGAGAGGCGTTAGGAGGAACAGGACGGCGCCGAGCGCGATCACAAGGCCGAGCGCCGACGAGACGCCGAGGCCGTGGTTGCCGGGAATCACGGCGAGCACGAGCGTCGCGAGCGCGGCGACGACCGTCACGTTCGAGGCGAGGATCGCGGGCAGCGTTTTCCGCCACGCGGTGCTCAGCGCGACCCTGTGGTCTTCGACCCGCAGCAGCTCCTCGCGGTATCGCGAGATGAGCAGCAGCGCGTAGTTCGTGCCGGCGCCGAACACAAGCACGCTGATGATGCCCGCGTCAAACTGCAGGTTCCACGCGGCGCCCGCGGCGGCGGTGACCCGGCCCGCAAGCCCGTCGGCGAGCGCGACGACGATGAGCGGTATCAGCCACAGCACAGGGGAGCGATAGGTCACGATGAGCAGCACCGCGACGATAAGGATCGTGACGAGCAGGAGCGTGAAGTCGGCGCCCTCGAACGCGGCGGCGATGTCGGCCCCGAAGGCCGGGCCGCCCGTGACCTGCAGCGTGATCCCTGGGATCGTGTTGTCGGCGAGGTCGGCGCGGATGTCACCGATCACCTCGGCGGTATCGGTGTTGCTCTCACCGACGGTGATAGGCATGACGAGCAGCGCGGCCTTGCCGTCGTCGCTGACCATCGGCCCTGTCGGGTCAGCGGCGGCCTGACCCTGCAAGACGGGCAGTAGCCCGGAAAGCGCCTCGGTATTAGCCTCGGTGAGCGTTCCGCCGTCTCCGCGCTCGGCCACGACAAGCACGGACTGCTGGTCGGCGTTCGGGAACTCGGCGAGGAGTTCGCTCACGCGGGTCGACTCGGAGTCGTCAGGGGCCTGGGCGTTGCGGGCGGGCGCTTTCGCGCTCCCGAACACGCCAAAGAGCGCCACGAGAACGAGTAGGACCACGCTGAGCGAGATCCACGCCCCGCGACGTGAGGTAAGGACGTCTGAGAACCGTCTGCGTTGTGAGCTGTCATCCATACCCTCAACTTCACCAGCGCGCGCAGTTTCGGGCATCGGGGGCGAGACTGAACTCGGTGTCATCCAAAAGGATGATGCCGGTAGCTAAGCGGGCCACCCTGTCGCAGCTCGTGCTGCCGGTTGGCCCGCCTAGCTCAGCCTCGCTGAGGTGGAATCCCGTCGTCTGGCTGACCGCCCGCGCTAGATCGCGAGCGCGAGGTCGTCGAGGTCGTGCACGGAACGGCCCTCGGCGAGTGCGATCTCGTACGCCTTGACCCGCTGCACGTCGATCTGGGTGTTCGTCGTGCCGCGCTTCCAGTAGCCGAAGACCGCGACGTCGTCTTTTGCGAGCCCGTTATCGTTGCGGAAGAATGACCTGACGGCGCGCATCTCGTCGCGCTCACCGGCGCCCCAGACGACGACATCGCTCGGGTTCGGCAGCGTCGCAAGCTGGTCAACGAAGCCTGTGCCCGGCGCGATCCGCGTGAGCGTGAGGCCCGGGAGCACAGGCAGCTCGGCGAACGCGCCCTCATCGTTGGTCGCGATCCATCCGCGGCCGGTGAGGCCAGCATCCGCCTGCGCGAGGATCGCGTAGAGCGCGGGGATCGAGGTCGCGTCGGCGAAGATGACGGCGTCGCGGCCGCCCGTCTCTGGGATATCGAAGTGCGGTCGCGGGCCGCCGAACTTCACGGTGTCGCCGACCTTGAGGGTGTCGAGCCACAGCATCATCGGGCTCGTTGCCCCGTGACGCACTACATCGACCTCGACGGTGCCGGCAGCGACGTCGGCCGAGCGGACCGTGTAGACGCGGGTCGCGCTCTCGAACCGCTCGTCAAGGTAAAGCCTGATCGCGACGTTCGGGCGCACCCAGTTCGGCTCTTCCGCAAGGTCTGGGATGCTCACGATGACGCGCGCGAGTTCCGGGGTGATGTCGGCGAACGACTCGATGGTCGCGGTGCCGAGCTGAAGGCCGCGGTTGTGATCCTCCGACTGCGTCGCCTCGGAAGTGATGAGCTGCGACGTGCGCGTCGTGGCCCGCTGGTTCTGCGTGTCGGTCATGCTGACTCCTGTTCTGCCGCGAGCGGTTCGCGGCGTGGTGTTGGTTGTGAAGCGTGCGGCCGCGTATCGCGCGGCACGATGAGCGGCCTGCCGGTCTCGGGGTCTTCGATGACGAGCGCCTCGAGGTCGAAGACCTGCCTCAGGAGGGCCGGGGTGATGAGCTCGCCGGGCGGCCCCTGCGCGACGATCTCGCCCCCGCGCATCGCCACGATGTGGGTGGCATAGCGCGCGGCGAGGTTCAGGTCGTGCAGCACCGCAACGAGAGTGCGGCCTCCGGCGTGCAGCCGCGAGCACAGGTCGAGCACGTCGACCTGGTGCGAGATGTCAAGATACGTCGTCGGCTCATCGAGGAGCAGGATCGGGGTCTCCTGCGCGAGTGCCATCGCGAGCCAGGCGCGCTGCCGCTGGCCACCGCTGAGCTCCTCCACGAGGCGCTCAGCATGCTCGGTCATCTCGACCTCGGCGAGCGCCCGGGTGACGGCGTCGTCGTCGGCTGCGCTCCACTGCCGCAGAATGCTCTGGTAGGGGTTCCGGCCGCGCGCGACGAGGTCAGCAACGGTGATCGCTGTCGGCGTCGCTGGCGCCTGCGCGAGGGTGCTGATGCGCCTCGCGACCTGTTTCGTGCGCTGGCCTGCGAGGTCGGCGCCGTCGAGGGTGACCGCGCCGCTTCGGGGTTTGAGCATGCGCGAGAGCGCTCGCAGCAGGGTCGACTTGCCGCAGCCGTTTGGGCCAATGATGACGGTGAAGCCCTCGGGTGGCACGTCAAGGGACAGCCCCTGCACGATGGTGCGGGGCCCGTAGCCGAGCTCGAGGTCTGTGGTGGCGAGGCCCTTTGATGCAGGCAATGAGGTGGACGGTGAAGCGGGCGGTAACGCTGGAGAGTGTGGCATAGGGATGTTCCGTTCAGATACGCCGGGCGAGGAGCCACAGCAGGTAGATACCACCGAGCAGGCTCGTGACGAGACCGACAGGGGTGCGCATGCCGACGTCGAGGTTCTGCGCGAGCAGGTCGGCCCCCGTGAGTAGCACCGCGCCGATGACCGCCGAGAGCCCGACGAGTACACCCGGGACGGGTGCGAGGTGACGCGCGATGTGTGCGGCGGCGAACGCGATAAAGGCGATCGGGCCGGCGACCGCGACGGCCGCTGCGGCGGCGATGACCCCAACGACGAGCGCCACGAAGCGGATGCGCTCGACGCGCACGCCAACGCTGTGGGCCGAGTCATCGCCCATTTCCATGAGAGCGAGGCTTCGCCCGAGTGTGAGGAGCAGCGGCGTGACAATCGCGAGCGCCACGATCGCGACGGCGGCGTGGACCCACCCCCGCCCGAGCAGCGACCCCGCGCCCCAGAGCTGGGCGACCATCGCGTCGTTGATGTCCGCTCGCGCGATGAGGAGCGAGGAGAACGCGCTCACGACCGCGCCAACACCGATGCCGACGAGTACGAGCCTGAGCCCGCCGGTGACGCCGTCTCTGCGGGCGAGGAAGTAGACGGCGAGCGCGGTGAGAATGCCACCGAGGATCGCGGCGGCAGCCGTTGCGAGCATGCCGCCGCCGAGCACGACGATTTGGAAGACCGCCCCCGTCGCGGCGCCCGAGGTGAAACCGATGATGTCGGGGGAGCCGAGCGGGTTGCGTGAGAGCGACTGGAATGCGGCACCGCTCATGCCGAGCAGCGCGCCAACCGCAGCCGCGGTGAGCGCACGGGGAAGTCGCCTGCCAAACACCGAGCGCGTGAGGGAGGGCTTCGCCTCGCCGGTGAACACCGACATGAGGTCTCCCAGGCCGAGGCGCATGGTGCCGACCATGAGCGAAGCGATGATCGCCGCGACAAGCGCCGCGACCGCGATGAGGGTGACGGTCATGAGGCGTGGGCGGACTCGGAAGGAGAGGTCGCCGACGCGGAGTACTCGGCCAGAGATCGCGGTCACAGGGCTGCCACCTTTCGTGAGCGAACGAGTGCGACAAACAGCGGGCCGCCGAAGAGCGCCGCCGCGACGCCGGTCTGCAGCTCAGCGGGTGCGACGACAACCCGGCCGAGCGTGTCGGCGACGACGAGAAGTGTCGCGCCGAGGAGGAGCGCTGCGGGGAGCAGTCGGCGGTGCTCATTTCCGGTGAAGAATCGGGCTATGTGTGCGGCGCCGAGGCCGATGAAGCCGATCGGCCCAGCGGCAGCGGTCGCGGCACCCGCGAGCAGCACAACGGCCACGGCAGCGCCGACCCGGGCTCCGAGGGTGCTCGTGCCGAGCGCCGTCGCGACGTCGTCGCCGAGGGTGATCGCGTTCAGCGGCGAGATGAGGGCGAGGCTCAGTGCGATGCCGATCGCGACGAAGGGCAGCACGGTCAACGCAACGCCGAAGTCGCGGCCCTGTAGTGACCCGATCGCCCAGAATCTGAAGCTGTTGAACGCCGCATCGTTGCTCAGCAGCACCATCTGGGTGAGGGCGCCGATGACGATACTCACGGCGGTGCCGGCGAGGGCGATGCGAACGGGGGTGCCGGCGTTGCCGCGGGAGCTGCCGAGGAGGTACACGAGTGCCGCGGCCGCTGCGGCCCCGACGAACGAGAACCAGATGTAGCCACGCACGTCGGTGATGCCGAGAAAGGCGATAGCGATGACGACCGCGAACGATGCCCCGGCGTTCACCCCGAGGATGCCCGGGTCGGCGAGTGGGTTTCGGGTGACCGATTGCATGAGCGTTCCGGCAAGCCCGAGCGCCGCACCGACGACCACGCCGAGCGCGATTCGCGGCAGCCTCGAGAGCACGACCACGAGGTGATCGTTGTTGCCGGGGTCGTACGCGACGAGTGCCTCGATCACCCGCTCGGGTGGGATCGGGTTCGATCCGAGGCCGATCCCGATAACCGCCGTCGTCGCGAGGACTATTGCGCTCGAGACGAGCAGGATCGCGGTGCGGCTCGCCGCGGAGCGCCGCGGGGTACCCACGGCGCTCCGCTCAGCAACGGTCTTGGGCACGCGCTAGCCCGAGAAGGTATCGACGATGAGCTCGACGGTCAGCTTCGCGCTGTAGTAGTCGAGGCGGAACGCCTGCGCGCCCATCGTGTAGACGTTGTCGCTCGTGAGCGCGGGGAGGTTCTTCAGCAGCGGATCCTTCGCGAACTCGGCGACGGGGTCGCCGCCGAGCATGGCGACGATCATGATGGTTTCTGCGTCGGCGAGGCCATCAGGGGCGTTCTCACTTGTGAGGATGCCGACGCGGCCGCCCTGCCCCTCGGTGAGGAACTCCTCGCGCGGCGGCTGGTAGTCGAACCCGAGCGAGCTGAGCAGCATCGCCTGCGGGCTCACGGGGTCAAAGGGCCATGAGCCCTCGGGGCCCATGTAGACGAGCGCCGTTGTCGGCTGCGGCGGGAGCTTGATCTTCTTCGCCTGACCGGCAACCCACTCGTCGTACTCGGCGAGCACCTTCGTGGCCTTCGTCTCGAGCCCCGTGATCTCCGCGATTTGCTCAGTGAGCTCTTGCCAAGTGGCGTCACCGTAGTCGAGAAGAACCGTGGGGGCGATCTCGGAGAGCTGCTCGTATGCGTCGGCGGTGCTGTCGCCGCCGTTCGCCGAGCCGATGATGAGGTCGGGCTCGAACTGGTCAACGGCGTCGATGTCGAGCTCAAGGTCCTTGTACGCGACCTCGACGCCGCGGTCGATAGCGACGTCTGCCCACTGCGTGAAGAAGCCATTCTCGTCAGACAGCGGGGTGACGGGGGCGGCCCCGGTGGCCACGATGGGTGCCTCAATCGAGAGCAGGCCGCCCGTGATCGACGGCGCGACCGATACGATGCGGAGGGGCTGCTCGTCGATAGTCGTGGTGCCCGCGGCATGTTCGATCGTGCGGGGCCAGTCACCGGTGGATTCCGCGGGGCCCGAATCGCTCGGCGCGGAATCCGAGGCGGCGGGGCTGCAACCTGCGAGCAGCAAGGCGGCTGCGGCGAGGGCAGCGAGGGTGGGCAGGCGTCTAGCCATGCGGGAAACCTCCGAGTGTTCCTGATGTTGTGTGGCGGCACAGCGGTGCGCGCTATCCTCAAAGTTAGCCAAGCCTTACTTTCATCTGTTGATTGGAAATGACACCGTGTTACCAGCCGTTCAGCTGCCACCTGTTCGACTTACCGAATCGATGCTTTACGCCGTGCTGCGCGGGAGGGCGGAGGTCAGTATTGGTGACGAGACGCTTCGGCTTCGAGCGCACACGGGGGTGTGGGTGCCCGCAGGCGACCACGTGGCTGTGCGGCCCTCGCCAGGCGCGGTCGTGCTGCCACTTCCGGTCTCAGGCGGGGGTCGAACGGTCGCCACTCGACTGAGTGTCCCCGAGCACGCGCACACGAGCCTCTTGCACGCCTTCGTCGACGTGCTCGGGCACCTCGACGGGGCAGGCGGTCCAGCACAGTTCGAACTCACGGGCGACAGCCCAGAACCGCTCGCGCCGCCGCCTGCCCCCGTGTCACTGGAGCTCCGTGCCCTCGCCGAGCTGTTGACGCGCAGCCCGGAGACAGGGCTCGCAGAGGCCGCGGGCGCGGCGGTCCCGGGTTGGAGCGTTCGTACCGTGCAGCGTCGATTCCAGTCAGAGACCGGATGGAGCATCGCCGCGTGGGCCAGACGGCAGCGGGTGCGAGCCGCTGCTGACATGCTCGCGGAGGGGCGCGACATCGAGTGGGTCGCTCACCGCGTTGGGTACGGCGGAGTTCCCGCCTTCAGCCGTGCGTTTTCTGAAGCGACTGGGGCGACGCCGGGGCAGTGGCGGCAGCGCTCCGCCGACGCGTGTATGCGCGTCTCTGCGCCAGGGCTCGGCCGAACCAGCCCCGGGGCTGGGGGAGAGGCGCGCTCCCGCCCCGGCGCGCGCCAGGACGCGGCGGCAGAGCGGCGCACCTGGGCCCGCGTGAACGGTGCGCATGTCGCCGTTTGGGCGGCGCGCGGCGGCGCTCAGCTCATCGTCGGCGGACGAGAGCTCTCACTCGCCGAGGGGGAAGCGGTCATCATCCCCGCGGGGACTCCGAATGAGTTTCGCACGCCGGCGGGTTCCCTGCTTGTGCCGCTCGGGTTCCGTTCCGCGCGCACTGGCGCGATTGGCGCGCCGGTGAAGCCCGCCGCGATTGGATCGCTGTGGGAGGGCGGGCTGCTCGAAGCGGTGCTCGCAAGCTACACGCGGGTGGGCGTCGTCGGTGTGGATCCTGATCGCGGCTTCGCCGCTGCGATCGCGGGGTCGGTGCGCGCCGCGGTGACCCACGACGACACTCTCCTCGGCGCCGCCGCGAACCTCTTCGCGCGCGAGCCCGACCTGCGGCTCGCGGCCGCGGCCGCGCGGCTCGGGGTGGGCGAGCGCGAATTCGCGCGCGTGATCCACGAGCGAACCGGGGAGAGCGCCGCGGCCTGGCTGCGCCTCCTCCGGATGACCCGCGCCCGCAACCAGCTCGGCGATGGCGAGACGCCGTCCGAGATCTCGCGCGAGCTCGGCTACGCCCACCTGCCCGCTTTCTCGCGGGCGTTCCGCGCTGTGCACGGCGCGGGCCCGACGGTGCTCGGTGTGCCAAACCTCAAGCCGACCCGAGCCGCCTGGGGGCGCTCGATGCGGGTGCCCGCGTCAGCCCTCTAGGCGCTCGCGCGCGGGCAGCGTGCCGTAGATCTTGCCGAGCACGAGGCGTTCAACGAGCGTCCAGGTCGTTGTCGTCGCGAGGTAGAGTGCGGCAGCAAGTGGCACGATCGCGGCGATGAACACCGTAATAAACGGCACAAAGCTCATCATCTTCGTCATGCCGCTGAGGTCGGGCATCCCCGCTGGGAGATTCGCGGGCTTGGGTGCCGCGGCGGGCTCGGGCGCCGGCGGCGTGAGTAGCTTTCGGGAGGTCTGCGTGACCGCGCCGATAAGGGCCATGATGATGAGGCTGACGATAACGTGAGTGACTGTGACGGTGCCGTCGCCAACCTGGCTGGCGAGGCCGGCGTCGAGCGGGATCCCGAAAAACGACTTCGTGAGGAGCTCATTGGGGTGGCCGTCGACCTCGGGGAGGATGAACAGGCCGTAGACGGCCATGAGTACGGGCATCTGCGCGAGCACGGGCAGGCACCCGGCAAACGGCGATGCCTTCTCGCTCGCATAGAGCTCCATCGTCTTGCGCTGCAGTACCTCTGGGTTCTTGTACTTGCGCTGCAGCTCTGCGAGCTTCGGTGCGATGCGCTGGCGCGCGAGCGTCGCCTTTACCTGTGAGCGGCCAACGGGAATGAGGAGGAGGCGGACCCCGAAGGTGAGGAGGATGATGGCGACCGCGGCGCTCTGCGCCCCGGCGAGTGGCTCGATGAGGTCGCTCAGCGTGGTGACAAGCCAGTAGGCGCCGCGGATCAGCAGTTTGATGGGCAGGAACTCGTAGATATTCAAAGGTGTCTCGTTTCGTCAGTGTGATCGGTGGATCACCTCGAGACGGCGACGAATTGTGCGTGCACACAGCCGGGCGCCAGCGGTTGGGCACCCGCCGGCTGTGTCGGCGCGCGGAGAGAGGGTTCGTCGTCGGGTCGAGGCGTTAGCCGACGAACGACGGGGCGCGAGCGAAAGCGGAGCCGGGGGTGCCCGGGTCCGCGGGCAGCGCGAAGGTCCGCAGCGCGACCTGACGGGGCAGCGCTGCTGGCGGGGCGACAGGCGTGGTGAGCGGTGCCCTTCGCCGCCCGGCGACTGCAGTGAGCATCGGAGCGAGCGCGAGGAGGCTCGCCGCGCCGAGCAAGAGGAGCTGCGCGGGAGACTGCGGCTGTGCTGCGCCGAAGGCGACCACGAGGGTGAGCAACACGAACTGCGCCATCATCCACAGCGAGATCAGCATCCCTTACACCTCCGCTCCAGTAGCTATGTGAGCCCAGTCTACTCGCGGCGAGAGTTCGGCAAGTGTCTTTGCGAGGGCGGCGGCTACTTGGTCACTGCCCGATCGTGCGCAGCGCGCGCTTTACGATCCGTGCTGTCGCCGGGGTGGGGCTTTCACGGAGCCAGCGCTCGCAGGTCGCCCGGGCCCATTCGGGGGCCGACTTTGACGCGTCGTTAATCCAGTTCGCGACCGAATCCTGCACGTACTTCGCTGGGTCTGATCGGAGCGGCTCGAGGAGTGGTTCTCCGAGTTCCGGGTGGGTCTTGAACTCCGCGATGTGGGCGGCCCACACGCCACGCGGGCGGAGCGCCTCGCTCGCGAACCGGCGCACGTTTTCTGATTCGCTTCGCGTCCACGGCTCAAGCAGTGTGACGGCCTGTGCGAGGTCGGAGGTGAGGCGGGGGCGGAGCGCCATCCAGACCCATTCACGCACGGTGAACAGGGAGTCATCGGCCCGCGGTTTGCATGCCTCCAGCAGCTCCGAAGCACCGAGCGAGGCAGCGGCCGCGGTGGCGAAGCACCACCAACCGCGCACCGTATCGGACGGGTGCTCGGCGAGCGTGGCGAGTGCGACGGGTGGTAGGTGCTGGTGCAGGGCCGCGCCGATAGCGGCCATGCGCTTCAGGATCCCGAGGCTCTGCGCTTCAGAGGCCTCGGCTATGAGCTGGGTGTTCGCGCTCGGGACAGCGACCGTGAGGAGCGCGGCGTGGTCAATCGCGAGCGCCTCGGTCAGCGTGCGTGCCTCCGCGGTGCCCGCGTTCAGTGCCGTGAGATGGTCGCTTGTGACGTCGGCGATCCTCGACGCGCCCGGGGTCCGTCCGCTCACTGGGCTGCCCCTGGTTTGAAGGACTCGACGTTGCGCTGCAGGGCATCGAGGGTTGAGAGCGTGGCGCGCGCCGCGCTCTCGTCGATGCCTGCGGTCAGCGCAGTGAGCCACTCGCCGTAGATGGGTGACACGCGCTCGAGCGTCGCGGATCCTGATTCTGTGAGTGAGATCGTCGACGAGCGGCGGTCGGTCGCGCTGCTCTGGCGTATGACGAAGCCCTGGCGTTCGAGGCCATCGAGCAGCCCAGTCACCGCGGCCCGGGTGATGCCGAGTCGATCCGCAATGAGGGCCGGGGTAGCCCCCTCGTTGCTTGCGACCACGAGCATGACGCTCAGCCGGCCCTCGGTGAGGTCAAACGTCGCCAGCTGGGCCGCGCAGGTGCGGTCGATACGGGCCGCGGTGTGCAGGAGCGCCATCACCAGGCTCGTGGCGCCGGAGGCCTGGCCGCGAAGCCCGGCGTGTTCGAGGAGCAGGGCGTGTTTGTGATCCATGAGCGCATTCATTAGCCACCATACTATAAGGTGCCTAACTAGTTCGCTAGTTTCGTGGAGCCTTGCGGGCTACAAAATCGAGCACCATCGAGGCGACGGGTTCGGGGCTCTTGATCACGGCTTCGTGGCCGCGACCCGGAATCTCCTCGTACTCTGAGTTTGGGAGTGCGTCCGCGACCTCCGTTACCCAGTCCCTGGGGCACACGCGATCTGTCTCACCGCGCATGACGAGCGTTGGCGTGGCGATCAGTGGGCAGACATCCTCGATGCGGTGGTCGAGCATCAGGCGAAGCTTGTTCGCGAACCACAGTGGGCTCGTCTTCGTATACTCGACGACGCCCTCAACAAGCACCTTGGGGGATTCTCCATAGAGATCCTGAACCATGCGCGCGGCCTGCTTCGTCGCGCTTCGCTCGTGCCGATTGATCGTGGGGGCGATGAGCACGAGCGTGTCGATGGTGTCTGGGAACTGCTTGGCGACTTCCGCGACGATTTGGGTGCCCATTGAGTGCCCCACAAGCGTCACCTCGCCCGTGGCCTGGCTGTCGATGAACCGCTTGATGAGTTCGGCGTTGTCTTGAATGGTGGCCATGGTGCCGGGCTCGGGGGAGTCACCGAACCCCGGGAGGTCAGGAACCAAGACGGTGCCCTGTGTCGCCAGCACTTCCGCAACCTCGTCGAACACGATGCGGCCCATGCCAATGCCGTGAATCAGGACGAAGGTGCGGGAGAGCGGCCCGGGATAGCTCGAGAACACCATGGTGAAGCCGTCGTGTTCGAAGGTGTGATCAGAGTGCGCCATGCTTCGTAGCGTAGTGCGAAGTTCCGCGGGAAAACCCGGAATGTCGGTGGGCGAGTCGGGAACACGTCGGGTTGCTCGCGAGCGTCTGCGCAGGAGAACCGGGGTGGTGGGCCCGAACCCGAGCCCACCACACCGGCCCTACGCCGTGCTCGAACGTTACTTCGTGTGGGATGCCCGACGTCGCGTGAGGGCAAACGCCCCGAGGGCCACGAGCAGTAGGCCGGCGCTGCCCGCTGCGAGCAGGCCCGCCCCGCCGGTGCCGCCCAGGTCCTCTGTCGCGGCGAACCTGTTGGTCACCTCGACCGCCGTCGGCGTCACCTCCCCGCTCTCGCTCGGCCCAACGAGCGTGACGAGTGCCGCGTCCTCAGACGGGTCTTCGTCGGGCGCAGCTGCGGTGAGCGCTCGGAACTCGGTGTGCTCGGCGCCTCCGCGATCCGGCTCCGTGACGGAGCACTGCGAGCCGTTTGGCAAGCCAGTGAGCGAGACCGGCGCCCCCGGAGTTACTCGTGTGGAGCCAGAGAAATCAGTGACGGTGCGCAGTTCGCCGCCAACCTCGAGTTCACGCGTGCAGGTTGCGTCGATGCCAAAGGTATCTGGGACTCGACGCTCGCTCGCGCCCGGGCCGGTCAGCGTCTTGCTCAGCACGAGTTCCGCTGGCTCATACCAATTCACCATCTCCACGGTGACCTCGTCATCTGCCAGGATCGTTACCGTACGGTCGGGGGCCGGGACATCAGCCCCGCCCGTGACGGTCTCACTGACGGTACACGACGCGCCTACGGGAACGCCGGGCACAGGGAGGAGCGCCTCGGTCTCACCCGGTGGGAAGGTGTGCCGCAGCGTGGCGCTGTCACCCAGGTCAAGTGTCACGCCACCGAGCTCACAGCTCACCGCAAACTCAACATCGCCCACCTCGAGACCGGCCTTCGGGAGTTCGACCCGCTTGAGGATGTTGAGCGCGCCGCCCTCCTCAAATGCGTTCACGAAGATGGCGGTGTGCTCGCCAGGGTTCAGCGAGGTGAGTGTCAGGCCGCGGCTCGAATCGAGCGGAGCGTCAACCCCGCCGACGGTGGCGGAAACGCGCGTCGCGCCGAGGTGATCGGTCTCGGTCGCCTTGCACGTCGCGCCGACGGGCAGATTTGGCACGGGAATGGTCTCGCCCGCCTTGAGCTTGAACGGTGTGAATTCTTTCACCACACCGCCAAACGCGCACGTCAGCCCTACTTCGAACTCTGCATCGGCCGGGATCTTGCCGCTGGCCGAACCTTCGACGGTGACCCCGAGGTTGAGCTGCGCTACCGCGAACACGTTGGTGACCGCGAGCGAGTTCTTCGCCGCGTCGCCGTCGAGCACGAGTGCCGCTTCAGGGTCGGTGGTGAAGGAGTAGCCGCTGACACCGTCGGAAGCGGTGCCGTACTGCCCAGCGTCCGTCGGCGTCGAGGGCACATAGTGCTCATCAACGACCTGGCAGGAGCCACCGCGGGGGAGACCGGTGACGGTCTTCTCCTGGCTGAGCGTGCCGTCTGGGAATCGTGGGAAACTCACTGTCGTGATGGTCGGGTCGGTCTGGCCAGGGGAGACGCAGGCAAGCGTGACCGTGAACTCGTCAGCGAGCAGATGCCAGTCCGTGACGTCTGCGTCCTCAAGGTCAAGCGTCAGCTTGAGCGACGTGTCCTGTGCGCGGGCACCCGAACGCGGCGACTCAGAGGCCGGAAGCCAGCCGGCTACCTGCGTGGCGCGTCCCGTCACCGCCGCAGTGTTCCAGGCGACCTTCACGGCGTTGTCGGTCGAAGGGACCTTCATCTCGAACTCAACGATGACGAAACCGCCGCCAGCGAGTTTTGCGTCCGCAGGGAACGCGATGTCAGCGCCGAACACCTGGCTCTCAGCGCTCGGGGTCGCAGACCACTGAGCACCTGAGTCGGTGCACAGGAGCGTGTCGGGGCCCGAAAACGCGTCGGGATTGAGCGCACAGGGCTTCGCGGTCGGCGAGTACCTCACTCCTGGAGCCGACA
This sequence comes from Leucobacter sp., assembly GCA_052094845.1. Taxonomy (GTDB): domain Bacteria; phylum Actinomycetota; class Actinomycetes; order Actinomycetales; family Microbacteriaceae; genus Leucobacter. The sequence continues at coordinate 518,407 of JBQDKK010000001.1, forward strand.
GCGTTCCTGTTGAGTGCGCGCCAAGAGCCGTTGCTGCATCTCCGGTCAACAACTTGACGGAGCCCGGAACAAGCTGCGGCGTCCACTCCGAATTGCGCGGAGAGTCGAGCACAGCGCCCTTGTCGCCGACCTTCGGCAGTTCGTCGACGAAGCGAAGCTCGCCAATATCGATGTTGCCCGAGTTGATGAGTTTCAGGCGGTATTTGAGCGTGCCGTCGGCCGTCGTGTCGACGATGCAGGGGTGCTTGACCCATTTCCCGTCGGCCCAGTCTGCGGCGGTGCTCGAATCGCACTCGTCGCCGGTGAGAGTCGAGGCCCCGCCGACAGTTGCGTCGATGTATGACTCGGCTCGAACGGAGTCTTGGCGAAGCGAGGTCACGTAGGCTTCTGCGGTGCACGCCCGGTCGCTACTTGTCTCCGAATCGCATAGCGTCTTTGCGATCAGACCGTCGATGCCAGAGCCGACGGTTCTCGCGGTGTTCCTCACGCTCGCGCCCGCTGCGAGCCCGTCAGTGACCTGGAGCGGCACACGGACTACGACATACTCGCCTGGCTTGAGGTAGTCATCGGCGGCCCACTGCCAGCGCAGCGATGTGCCAGACTCGCCTGTGTCGAGGCTAAACGTCGGCGCACCGAAGCGGCTCGGCGACTTCAGCACCGACCATTCGCTCGCCGCGTTCACCGCGCTGTAGCGAAGCCCGGCGGGGAGAGTGTCGATCACCGTCGGTGTGTATAGGTTGCTCGTGGCGTTCGTGCTGTTTCGTAGCACGAGGTAGAAGTTCACCCAGGCGCCAGGGTTCCCCACCGTGGAAGTTGGCGGGAATGGCTTCTCAGGGTCGTAGTTGAGCGTGTACTTTCCGGTGAACGGTTGGGGAGCCCCGGGCAGCACGGTTCGCTTCGTCTCCGAAGTTGCCGTCGGGGTGAACGTCGTTCCCGCCTTGCCAACGAATACAGTTGCCTGGGCGGTCATCTCGGGAAGCCAGCTTTGCTGCGCGCCGGGCGATGACGGCGCGGGCACCTCGGTGCTCGGCGCGATCTGTGAGGGGTCGGTGCGGCGGGTATCGCGGAGGTGCGTGGAGAGTACGAGCGATCCGGCGCTGCCCTTGTCGATGCGAACGCGGTTCGGCGGGGTACCCTCGGCAGCCTCGAACTGAACCCGGAGGCCCGTTACCTCAGCCCACGTCTTCGGCCCGGAGCCCGTAGTCGGAAGCGTTACCGCGGTGCTGTTCGAGGGAACGACAATCGCGTCGGACCAGGTGCGGTCTTCGCCGAGGAGGAACACCTGCGCTCGCGCTGCCCCCTTCGGGAAGATGAGCCTTGCGGAGGTGACGTTGAAGACGTCAAATGCTGACCCCGCGCCGACCTCGTATGACTCAGGGGTCTGCTGCGGCCAGGTCGAAGCGTCGAGCAAAGCCTTGTCAGTTGCGAGCCACAGCCCTGAGACCGGGATGTTGCTCGTATTGGTTCCCGTGAGGGTCCAATCAGTCTTCTGCTGGAGTGGGTTGGTGCCAGTGTCGCGGTACAGCGCCCCGCTTGAGACCTGGGCGTTCGCGCCAACACTTTGGCTTGCGACGTCGATCTGTACTCGATTGCTCTCGGTCGCACCGGTTGCTGGGTCGAATCCTTCGAGGTCTCCGGCATAGTTCGCGTCGAGGGTTGCGTACTGGTCGACCACGGGCTCCGACGTTTGCTGCGGGCCATCAATGCTCTCGTTCGAGCCGAGGGTCAGCGGGTCGCCGGCGACGAAGGAGTAGGAGTAGCCCTCACGAACATCGTCTCGCAGGTCTGTGCGGAACGTGAACGTGCCCGTGTTCGTCTGGTTCGGGCGCGTGATTCCGACGTACTTGCCAGGCTCCGACCACGTGATAGACACCCCGACGACAAGCTCCCACTTCGCCGGGTCGGGGTTGAGTGAAGTCAGCGCGGCACCGACCGGAGCGTCGACGATCTCGGGGTCGCCCTCGGAGAAGGTATACGTAATCTTGCCTGCGACGCGGTCTGTGGCTTTCTCGCCACCGTTGCTCATTGGCCAGGTCATGTTTTGGACACCGGCGAAGTTGGTAATGGCGAACGGGTTACGCCCAGCGTCGGCAGCGCCCCCAACTCCAGTAGCCAGGGATTCGAGGCCGACCGCAACCGCGCCAGGGAACTTCCACTGATCTTCGGGGGCCGGTGCCGGGTCGCCGACGACGCCAACGGCAGTGCGATTCTCTGCCGTGAGTTGGACTCGCGAAGGCGTCTGGTGCTTTGCAACCAGGTAGCGGTCACTGGTGGTGTTCGCGTCAGACCACTGCGCGGTTGCGTTCGCAAACAGATCGGTCGCTGCGAATACCCGGTACTTAAGCGAGCTGTCGATGGGTTTTGACCATGTTGCGGGTGAGCCAGGCTCGAGCGACTCGATTCTCGCGGTGTTGTAGTACACGGTGCCGCTCGGCTCGCCCGTGATGAGGGCGGCCTGATCCGACGCCTTCGTGGTGCGCAGCGTCGCGTCGAGCGTCAGTGAGAACCCGCCGAAGCGCTGCAGTGCTTTTGTCTCATCAGGTCGGGTCGCCTCGAACTGCACGCTCGCGACATTCGCCATGATCTCGGGCGTGAGCTCGGCGCTCCAGTCGATCTCGCGATCGGTGCGCTGGTACTCGAGATAGCCGGCGCTCTGGGAGTCTTCGATCTCCTCTTCAGTGAGCTGACGCGCGGGCGACCCGCCCGCTGCGGCGAGCTCGCTTCCGGCGGCGACGGTACCGGTCGGCCCGACGGGCTGGCCGTTCTTCCCAAACAATGACACCGTCATCTTCTGGTCGGGGCCGACGTGCGCATCGCGGACTCCGGTCAGCTTGAAGATGTCGAATGCCTCACCCGTGACCGCGCCGCCCGCGCCGAGGATTCCGTCGGTGACTCGGGTGGCGACGGAGTGCTCGGTACCGGGAACGCCTGCGACGAGGAACGCCGTCGGCGATTCTTCGCCCTGCACGCCATACCCCTTGGCGTCCTTCGCGAAGTGCTTGTAGACCGAAGCGCGGAGCAGGTCGATGAGGAACATGGCGTCGCCGCCGGTTGCCGTGCTGGTGTTCTTTCCAGTGACGAGGCCGGCGGTGTTCAGCATGGTGAAGAGCCCCGGCGTTGCTTCTTGCTGCAGGTTCTCAGGCGAGACGATGGTGCCATCGCTGAGGGTCTGGTGGCGGAACTTCAGTGTTGTTCCGCCCGCACTCGAGCAGCTGACGTCGAGGGGGAAACGGGTCTCCCCATCCGCCGGGGTGATGGAGATCTCGATGCCGACAATGAGCGATGGATCAATACTGCCGTCGAGGGCCACCTTGGTGACGGTCGTCGGGGCCGTTACAGAGTCGACAACCCAGACCTGCTGTGTCGTCTGGCTCGCGATCGGGTCGCCGTCGGGCGAGGTGCAGACGGCGTCGCCCGTGGCGATCGCGCTGAAGCCGACCGCGTTGAATGGGTTCGACTTGAGGTTTGCCACGGTTGGAGCGGTCTGCGGGTCAGAGATTGTGAGCTCGCGCGCGCCCGGTGTCTCAGTGGCTTCCTCAATCGCGCTCGTTTTAGCGATAAACGTCATCGGATGGTCGCGGAACGGTCGCTCCTGCTCAGGTGGAAGCGCGGGGTCGTAGTAGTCGCCTGCTTTCGCGATGCCCGTGAGGGGATAGACCGTGTCGTCGGTGCCATCGCCGATGCGCTTTGAGAGGGCCGCCTTGAACTGCGGCTTCACCAGCTGAACCGTTGCGGCCTGAGTCTCTTGAGAGAGGCTGCTGCCGTTTGCGGCCGTCGCTGAGGCTGTGGCGAGCAGTGTGACGGGGGTCGTTGTCGGCTCTTGAGCCGGCGGCGCAATCGGCTTCCCGTTGATGAGGTGGGTGTCGCGAAGCTCGGAATCGAGCAGCAGCTGGGCGGCGCAGTGATCTGCGTTGTCGCACTTCCCGTCAATGCCTCCGCCTTCTGGAGCAGCGAAGGAGACCGTGATGCCGGTGAGCTGGTCGAGCGAGAACTCGTCGCCGTCGGCGTCAGGCCCCGGGACATCGTCGCCGGCAGCAAACGCGTGCACGCTGCCCGCGCCGAGCGGGGCTTTGTAGTGGTACTGAATCGTTGCCGTGGCCGCGCCGGATGGGAACTTCACAGTCGGAACGGCGGTGAGTCGTTGGTAATTGAAGTACGTCGCGTTGAGCGCCGGTACCGTGATCGTCAGGTCGCGGAGCACGGATTCGCCCGCGTTCCATACTTTGACAGTGGCGGTGGAGGCCTCGCCAGACTCGTAGACGCTCGTTGCGTCGCCTGACGCTGTGAGCCAGGTGATCGCGTTCTGGATCTCGGGCATCGACGCTCGCACCTGGATGTTTGCCCGGACCGGCTTTGACACGGTGGGGGAGGTAGCTGGGGCGGGGTCAGCGACGGTGTTGGTGACGTCCGCCGTCGCGCGTACCTCGCGCTGGTTGAACGAAGGGTCAATGATCGAGCCGCCCGAACGCTTGGTGTCGCGTAGCGCGTAGTCCGCCTGCACCGTGATCGTGCGAGCCGCAGCTTCCGAAGACTCGAGGGAAGGCAGCCCGTTGACGACGACTTGGTAGCCGACCGCGTCAACGGGGGCGGTTGCCTCCGTCGAGCCCGGGGCGAGTGTCTGCAGTGGCCCCGAGCTTCCGTCAGCAAGGAAGAACGTCACGACAGCGCCGGCGGGGTTTGCGCTCAACGAGACCAGGCCAAGGTCGAATGCCTCGGCGACGGGAAGGGAGGCTGCCGGAACGGACTCGCTCCCCGGCACGCGAAACGTGAGCGAGCTTGAGCTGTTCGCGCTTGCCGTGCCCGTGAGCTTCGTTGAGGCCGTACCGTGTGTGCCGTCATTGAGCGACGTCTCTGTCCAGACCAGGCTCTCGCCCGTCAGGTCGGGGCGTTCGTACACTCGAAGGTTTACGGTCGAGTTGCGCTCAAGCGGCTCAGCCGAGCCCGCTGTGAGCGCGCTCGTGGCTACCAGGTCGCGTCCGTTGTTGCTTGTGTCGACCGTCTCGCTCACCCTGACAGGGATATAGGCGACGGCGGTGCCGCCGAGGGGATCCCACTTGATGGTCAGCGTGCCACCGGGCGCGCCTGGCTCGGTCGAGGCGGGTGTAAAAGTGTACTCGGTCCCGGTGGGCGGATTGAAGCCGCCTTCGACAAACTGTACGAGGTCAGGCAACGTGACCTCATACGTTGCGGGCCCGCACCCGTCGGGGTCGGGGCAGCCGATACTGGCCAGGTAGATGAAGTCCTTGCCGCTCTCGACCTGCGTGAGCGCAGCGTTGGTGCCCGGGTCAACCGCGGTGAGCGTGAGGGTGACCGGGGGACCGGCGGCCGACGCCGGGGAGATTCCAATCACTCCCAAGCTCAGGCTCAGCGCCGCGACAAGCGCGGTCGCGAGCGATGCGCGCAACTTTTTGACCGTTGAAACTGCCACGGAAGCCCCCTCAGACCCCCGCAGTGGCCGAGTCGCTTCGAGCGTGGAAATGCGTGCTTCGCGCTGCGCCTGAAGAATGGCCACCAGTTTCGCAACTTATCAGCGAATTCATGATTTGAACATAGGTAACGATTATTTGTGTCGTGAATGTGTTGTGGTGAATGGTTCGTGCGTGCACTGTTCGCTGCGAGTTCACTCCCGACCCCCACTTGTCGCCAAGCGGTTCAGCAGAGAAGTAGTCGCACCTTCACAGAGTTCTGCTGTGAGCAGACTTTCGCTCAATCGCGGCGCGCCCAAGGTTACGATCAGGTATGGCCGAGCAACGCATTCCCTCCCTCGAACACCCCTGCGCTGATGACACGCCCTCTGGCTCGCCCACTGACCCCGCCTCCGCACCGGAGCGAGGGCGCGGGGCGCGAGAGCCCGAACCGCTGTGGCGGCACCTGCTGGGCGGTGAGCTTCGGCGCCTTCGGCAAGAGCGGGGTGAGACGCTCGGGGGAATTGCCCGGCGGGCCGGGATCTCGCCGCAGTACCTCTCCGAGATTGAGCGTGGCGCGAAGGATCCTTCGAGCGAGATGATCGCGGCCATAGCGGGCGCGCTCGGGGTAGCGCTCGTCGACCTCACGCGAGCAGTAACCGGCGGTCTGACGACTGAGCCATCCGCGACCCTGGCGACCGTTACGTCACTTGCCGTTGTGAGCCCTTCGGTCGCGCTCGCGGCCTAGCCGGTGTTTCGGCGGCTTCCGTGGGGTGCAGTCGGAGCCTGGGCCGGACGCCTGGCTGGCGGACTAACCGCGAAGCGAGCGCACCAGGTGTGAATTCCTCTGGCGAATGAGCCGCCGCAGGTAGGGTACGAGCACGAGACGCTCGGCAATGCGTCCGAAAACTGGCGACGCGACGGTGATGGTGTCGCGCATCAGCGTGAGTTCACCCTCGCTCTCGAACCGGTGCTCGTGTCGAAACAACTTAAACGGCCCGCGCTGCTGTTCGTCGACGAAGGAGTCTGGGCGTGAGAGCTCCGTGATCGCCACCGTCATGGTGAACCAGACGCCGAAGTGTCGAGCGCGCCAGGTGACGGTGTTGCCCAAGGTCAGCATTCCCGAAGTGAGACCTCCGACTGCGCGCTCGTCGCTGCCCGACATGGACGCCACGTGCTCGTCGACGTCGAGCGACGCGTCGAAAAGCTCCTCCCGCGTGGTGCGGGCACGCGTTGTCACGGTGAAGGTTGTCGCCATGCGCTAAGTCTGCCAGGTCCCTTCATTTCTCGACGATGACGTGATCGAGCAGGCCATAGTCGCGGGCCTCGGCGGCGGTGAAGACGCGGTCGTGATCGGTGTCGCGCCGCAGGTTCTCGACGGGTTGCCCCGTGTGCGCCGAGAGCACCGCCTCAAGGTCTGACCGGAGCCGAACGGCCTCATCCGCCTGCAAGATGAGATCCGGAATCGTACCGCGCCTGCCCTCGTTGCTCGGCTGGTGCAGCACTACCCGTGTGTGCGGCAAGGCCATCCGCTTCCCGGGGGCACCAGCGGCGAGCAGCACGGCCCCGACGCCGACGGCCTGACCGACACAGGTCGTGGCGACCTGCGAACGCACGAACCTGACAGTGTCGTAGATCGCAAGCATCGCGCTCGGGTCACCGCCCGAGCAGTTGATGTAGAAGCTAATGTCGGTCGTGCTTCCCGCGGCATCGAGATACAGCAGCTGCGCAATAATCGCGTTGGCAACCCCCGCGTCGATTGGCGTGCCGAGGTAAACGATGCGTTCGCTGAGCAGGTGCGAGTAGACATCCATGATGCGCTCTCCCCGGGGGCTCTGCGACACCACGCTCGGAATCGTGTAGCTCTCGCTCATCGCGCCACCTCCGCCCCGCCCGTGCCGAACCCCGCCGGAGCGGAGAATCGGGGTAGGAGCTCATCAAACGAAGCAATGATCCCGTCGACGAAGCCGTACTCGACGCCCTCCGCCGCGGTAAACCAGTGATCGTGCAGCGAATCCTCAAACACGCGTTCGAGCGGCTGGCCGGTGTCGACACTCGTGATCCCGAGCACCGTGTCTCTCGTGTACCGCAGGTGCGCGGCCTGCAGCTCGACATCGACGGTGGTTCCGCCGATCCCGGCCGATCCCTGGTGCATCAGGATCCGCGCGTGCAGGAGGGCCCGGCGCTTGCCGCGGGTGCCCGCCGTCAAGAGGAACTGGCCGGCGCTGCAGGCGATCCCGACCGCGAGCGTCGCGACGTCGTTGGGAATGATCCGGATCAGGTCCCGGATCGCGAGCATCGCGGGCACGGAGCCGCCGGGCGAGTGGATCCACAGCGAGATATCCGCGACGGGATCCGCCGCGGAGAGGGCGACCAGCTGGGTCGCGAGGAGCACGCCGTTGTCATCGGTGAGTTCGCCGTCGAGCACGAGCACGCGGCGCTCATAGAGTTCGCGGCGATACGGTTCGGTGAAGAGGGTCGGTTTCGGGGATGGAGAATCGCTCATGCCGCAAGCCTCGCCGCAAAGGGGCGCCTTGGGCGCTCGATTCTGCTCGTGGCAGCTCTGCCGTGAGCTGCTCTGGCAGCGCCCTCGCCTGTGCGAGAGGCCGGGGCAGAGCCGGTCGATCCGGCGGCGTAGCCCAGCCTCAGGCGTCAACCGCGCCGAAGAACCCAGTCCCCACCCCGTAGACAAACGAGCGCTCAAGGCCCGGCGCCGACTGGGGCAGGTCGCCCGCGTCATGCCTGTCGCACGCGAGCACGGTGAACTCGGGCCACCACTTCTTGGGGCGGGTAATCTCTTCGGCGCCGCAGATCGCGCACACAAGGGTTGCCCACACAGGCTTCTTTCCGGTGCGGTTCGCTCTTGACTGCAGCAGCCAGGCGGGTGGGTCAGCAATGATCTTCTCAAGTTCAGCCTTGCTGATCTGTGACGGGATCCCGTGGCGCTTCGCCATCTCCAATGGAATATCGAGTTGGATTGCGGCTTCGTAGCGGGTAGGCATGCCCCCAGGCTACGCTGTTGCGTGGCGCACAGTGGCGTGCGCGCGATCGAATTGAGCGGACTGCATGATGATTAACGGCAAGGTATCTCACTGGTGGCAGCAGATCGGTGTGCCGGCGCCCCGACCCGAACTGCCGGGTGCGCTCGCCGCAGATGTCGCGATTGTCGGCGCGGGGTTCACCGGGCTGTGGACCGCCTACTACCTCAAGCGCCAGCGGCCCGAGCTGCGCGTCGTCATCATTGAGCAGCGTCACGTTGGTTACGGCGCGTCGGGGCGGAACGGCGGGTGGCTGACGAACTCGATTACCGGCGGGCGTGAGCAGTACGTCGCCACGCACGGGCGCGACGCGGCGGAACGCTTCCAGCTCGCGATGAACGCCACCGTCGACGAGGTGATTCGTGTCGCAGCGGAAGAGGGGATCGACGCAGACATCCAGAAGGGCGGCGAGTTCAACGTCGCCTATACGCCGGCGCAGGAGGGCAGGATCCGCGCGTTCGCGGCCTCCGAGCAGAGCTGGCGGTCGACCGACCTTGAGCTGCTCGAGGCGCCGGAGGCGACAGCGAAGATCAACGTCGCGAACACCCGCGCTGCAGTGTGGCACCCGCACGCGGCAAGGATCCAACCCGCGAAGCTCGTGCGAGGGCTCGCTGAGGCCGTCGAGCGGCTCGGCGTCGAGATCTACGAGAACACCCGTGCGGTCGAGATCACCCCGGGCAACGTGCGCACCACTCACGGCGTCGTCACCGCCGACTTCGTGCTGCGGGCAACCGAGGGCTTCACCGCCGGGCTCAAGGGGCTGAAGCGCCTGTGGCTGCCGATGAACTCGTCGCTCGTTGCGACCGAGCCACTCGACGCGTCAGTATGGGACGAGCTCGGGTGGGGGCGGGGTGAAGTGCTCGGAGACTTTGCGCACGTTTACATGTACGCGCAGCGGACGGCGGACGACCGCATCGCGATCGGCGGCCGTGGCGTCCCCTACAAGTGGGGATCAGGCGTCGACCTTGACGGCGAGACGCCCCCGGCGACGGCGGAGACCCTGGCCGCGATCATGCACAGGTTCTTTCCTGCTACGGCCGACGCGGAAATCGAGCATCTCTGGTCAGGGGTGCTCGGTGTGCCTAGAGACTGGGCCGCGACGGTCGGCCTCGACCGGGCGACGGGGCTCGCCTGGGGCGGCGGATATGTCGGGACCGGCGTGACGACCACAAACCTGGCGGGACGGACCCTCGCAGACCTCATTCTCGGTAACGCGACCGAACTCACCGAACTGCCATGGGTGGGCCACCGCGTGCGCAAGTGGGAACCGGAGCCGTTGCGTTGGATCGCGACGAAGGGCCTCTATGCGGCATACGGGGTCGCTGACGCCGCTGAGGATCGCGGGCGCCGGTCGACGTCACCGATCGCGACGATAGCCGACGTGGTGACGGGGCGCTAGGAACACGTTGGCCCCCGCCGGCCCCGAGCAGCTGCTCGGGGCCGGTGGGGGCCAATCTCTGGTGCGCGAGAAGGGACTTGAACCCTCACGTCCGAAGACACTGGAACCTAAATCCAGCGCGTCTGCCAATTCCGCCACTCGCGCGAGTGTGCCGCAAACGGCACCGCACAAGACTATCGCGTTGTGGAAGGCCTTGGGGCACCTCTGGTTTTGGCGGCGCGGACGGGCCACCGTTCGACTGAACGCCTCCGAAAGTAAGAATGTCGGTGGTGTGTGAATTAATGTACACATGACTTCAAGTGGACGGTTTACACGACAGCAGATTGCGGAGATCGACGTCTCCATCAGCGCTATCGAGCGCTGCGAAAAGCAGAAACGCCAGCTCGAGGCAGAACAGCTCGCTGCCCTCGCGCGTGCGATGCAGTGCGCGCTCGGCGACGATGACGATGGCGGCGAGGCGAGGGAGCTCGCCTATCGCTCCCTGCGGTTAGAACTCGCCACTGCGCTGCAAGAGAGCGAACACACGGCGGAGCGGCTCCTCTCGGCGGCCTACATTGCCATCGAACATCTTTCGGCGGTGCACGTGGCACTTCAGACCGGCGAGATTTCGCTGAGCCATCTCCGAGTGATCGTTGACGAGGGTGCGCCGCTCACGGTGCGCCAGAGTGCGGATAGCGGCGCTGAGCGGGCGCGGAAGATGGCACAGTACGAGCGGGAGGTGCTCGAGTTCGCGCGGGAAGAAACTCCGAACCGGCTGCGCCCAATCGCCCGCCGCCTGGCAGCCGCGCAGTCAGAGCAGAGCATGGCCGAGCGGCATGCCGAGGCGCTCAAGCGCCGCTGCATCCGAGTCATCCCAGTTGACGACGGGATGGCCGACCTCGTGGCGCACCTCCCGGCGGAGGACGCTTACGCGATACGGGACCTGGTGCAGCAGCTCGCGAAGCAGGCGCTTGCGCTCTCGGGGGATGACGCGGCGGGGCCCGGCACTGGCGTAACCCAGGTCGCTCAGGTCGCCCAGGTTACCCGCGTCACCCAGGTCGCCCGCGACTCCCGAACGCGAGGCGAGGCGGGCGCGGATGCCTTTCGTGACCTCTTACTCGGCTCGGGGACGGGGACGGGGATGGGAACGGGAACGGGGACGGGGACGGGGGCGGGGGCGGGGATGGAAGCGGGGGCGGAGGAAGCCGCGTCGGCGCCCACCAACCGAGTACGCGCTCACATTCAGGTCGTGATTCCCGAGCACGGGGCGGCCGAGCTTGTTGGCTACGGGCCCATCGACTCGGTTACGGCAGCTCGCCTGGCCCAGGGGGCCGCTGCGTGGGATCGGGTGACCGTCGACGAGGCCGGAGGAGTGATCTCCGTCGATCGATACCGGCCCTCCGCTGAGATGGCTCGGTTCCTTGCAGCCCGAGACCTCCACTGTCGGGCACCGGGATGCAGGGTCCCCGCGAAGAGGTGCGACCTTGACCATACGGTCGATGCGGCCCGCGGCGGGGCAACCACGACCGTCAACCTCGCTCACCTCTGCCGCGGGCACCACATGATCAAGCACCACACAGACTGGCAAGTGTCGCAGGACACGGACGGGGTCGTGACCTGGGTGAGCCCTACCGGTCGGAGACATCTCGACAGGCCACCGAGTCGGGTCAGGTTTCGTCGCGCAGATGAATGAGGTCTTAGGCAAGCGGTCACCGGTGCCCGGATGCTGCGGGCCTCGGGCGCTCTCGGGCGCTCTCGGCTGCTCTCGAGCTACGGGCGCTCGGGGTGAATGACCTCAGCGCCCTCGGGGAGGGCAGAACCTGCGGGAAGCCTCACCGTCACGAAGCCGTCAACCGAGTCGGGCGTTGAGCCGGGCGTGCCCGCAGTGCCAGGCGTGCCTGTTTGGCCCGGGGCAGCGAAGCCCGGGCCCGAGAGCTGCGCCTCGATGGCGCCGGCGGTGACTTCGTCGCGCTGCACCGCCGGGTGGTGCTGCGCCATCTTGTCGATCCAAGCGAGCGCGAGCGCGGAGACGATGAACGCGAGGTGGATCACGACCTCCCAGAACACACCGTCGTTGGAGTAGATGACCTTCCCATTCGGGCCGACGACAAGACCGTCTTCCATGCGGCCGACCTCAATGAAGGTCTTGAGGAGGTGGATCGAGGAGATCGAGATGATCGAAACCGCGAGCTTGACCTTGAGCAGGTTCGTGTTGACGTGAGACAGCCACTCGGGCTCATCGTGGTGCCCCTCGACGCGGATCTTCGAGACGAAGGTCTCGTAGCCGCCGATGATGACCATGATGAGGAGGTTCGCGATCATGACGATGTCGATGAGCGCAAGTACCGACAGCATCACGTCGGTCTCGGTGATCTTCCCCGAGACAATGACGTTTTCAAACAGGTGCCACAGCTCGACAAAGAACAGCACCACGTACACGCCCTGCGCGATGATGAGTCCAAGGTAGAGCGGCGCCTGCAGCCAGCGGCTCGCAAAGATGAACGCGGCGAGGGTGCGGGAGGCTGCGCCAGGTCCACGGTCGGTGCTGCGCTGGATCGCCGGCGTCGATCGTTCGTTCACGGTTGTTCTCCATCAGGGCTCAGAGCAAAAGCTGGAAGCGAGAAAAATAGAGTCATATGTTATCCCAGCGCGTGTCACCGTGCCTGGGGAAACGGGATGATCGCACCTCTGGCCGCGAGCGGTGGACGAAGGCCGGGCACAGCAAGTTATACTTATGCACTGCGAAGGGGAGTATTCCACCTCGCCCGTATCGTCAATACGCCACGCGAAGACCGCGCGGCCGGTGCGGGTGCGGAGCCGACGAGTTCGTCGGAGCCGGGAAGAGACTTTCGGAGTTTCGCGCACCCTGCGCCAGCCCGAAGGAGAATGTCTCTACCGTGACCCTCGCTCTACCTCTCTGGTTCGAAATCGGATCGATGGTGCTGCTCACCGTGATCCTGATCGTCGACCTGCTGCTCATCATCAAGCGGCCCCACGTGCCATCGATGCGCGAAGCCAGCCTCTGGGTCGGCTTCTACGTGCTGCTCGCGCTCTTGTTCGCCGGAGCGATCTACCTCCTGGGCGACGCGCAGCACGCGACCGAGTTCGTGGCCGGCTGGCTCACTGAGTACAGCCTCTCGATCGACAACCTGTTCGTGTTCGTTCTGATTCTCGGGGCATTCAAGGTTCCGAGCGCCTACCAGCAGCGCGCGCTCATGATCGGCATCGTGCTCGCTCTGGTCTTCCGCGGCATCTTCATCCTCGTTGGCGCCGCGATCATCGAGCGGTTCATCGCGGTGTTCTTCCTCTTCGGCGCGTGGCTCATCTGGACGGCTTGGCAGCAGGTCAAGCCCGGTGGGCACGACGAGCAGGGCGACGGCTGGCTCATCCGTCAGGTGAAGAAGGTCATGCCGTTCAGTGACGAGTACGACGGCGGCAAGCTCCGCACGACCGTCGACGGCAAACGGATGTTCACGCCGTTCCTACTGGTGCTCATCTCGCTCGGCGCGACCGACCTGCTCTTCGCGCTCGACTCGATCCCGGCGATCTTCGGCATCACCCAGAGCCCGTTTATCGTGTTCACGGCAAACGTGTTCGCTCTCATGGGGCTCCGCCAGCTCTACTTCCTGCTCGGCGGGCTGCTGGAGAAGCTGCCATACCTCAAGTACGGCATCGCCGCGATCCTTGCCTTCATCGGTGTGAAGCTCATTCTCCACGCGCTCCACGAGAACGAGCTGCCCTTCATTAACGGCGGCAACCCCGTCCCTGTCCCCGAGATCAGCACCGGTACCTCGCTGCTCTTCATCCTCGCGGCGATGGTGATTTCGACGGTCGCGAGTGTCTGGAAGGCCAAGCAGGTAGCGAGGGCGACCGGTGAGACGCTCCACTTCGGCGCGGCAGAGCCGCACCTGGACGATGAGGGCGACAAGTAGCCCACGGGTAGCTCGCGGGTAGTCCTTGGCTAGCCCACGGGCAGCCAGCATCTGCAGGGCTCCGAGGCGTCTCAGCGAAGGCGCCGCGGGGCCCTGCTTCGTTTCTCGCGTCGCCCCCGGGAATGGACTGCATGGGCTGAGTGTTAGACTCTTCATCATGCGTCAGCGGCACCAGCTTCTTCGTGGCCGCGACGGGATCTAGCCAACGGCCTCCCGTCGCGGGGTTCTTGCATGGCCGTTCTATTCGCGCTCGCAACGGTGATTTGCGCGTCGCAAAGCAAGAGAATGAAGAGAAGCAATGACTGAGATGAAGCCTCGTACGCTGGCCGAGAAGCTCTGGGACGACCACGTCGTCGTCAAGGGTGAACCGGGTGATCCTGACCTCATTTACATCGACCTCCACCTCATCCACGAGGTCACCAGCCCCCAGGCGTTTGACGGCCTGCGCGTGGCAGATCGCCCGCTCAGGCGCGTCGATCTGATGATCGCGACGGAAGATCACAACACGCCGACGCTGAACATCACGCGGCAGATTGAAGATCCGACAAGCCGCGTGCAGATCGACACCCTCCGCAAGAACGTCGAGGAGTTCGGCGTGCGCTCGCACCCGCTCGGCGACAAGGAGCAGGGCATCGTCCACGTGGTGGGCCCCCAGCTTGGCCTCACCATGCCGGGCATCACCGTTGTCTGCGGCGATAGCCACACCTCGACGCACGGCGCGTTTGGCGCGCTCGCGTTCGGCATCGGCACGAGCGAGGTCGAGCACGTCATGGCGACGCAGACGCTTTCGCTCAAGCCGTTCAAGACCATGGCAATCAACGTCGATGGCGAGCTACGCCCCGGCGTGACCGCGAAAGACATCATCCTTGCGGTCATCGCGAAGATCGGCACCGGCGGCGGCCAGGGCTACGTGCTCGAGTACCGCGGCTCCGCTATCCGCAACCTGTCCATGGACGGGCGCATGACGATCTGCAACATGTCGATCGAGGCGGGCGCGCGCGCCGGCATGATCGCGCCCGACGAGAAGACCTTCGAATACGTGAAGGGGCGCGAGGCCGCCCCGAAGGGCGCCGACTGGGATGCGGCCGTCGAGTACTGGAAGACGCTGCCGACCGACGAGGGCGCCGTGTTTGACGCCGAAGTCACGATCGACGCGAGCGCGCTCGAGCCTTTCGTGACTTGGGGCACGAACCCGGGCCAGGGCGTTCACCTGAGCGAGACCGTGCCGAACCCGGCAGACATCGTAGACGCGAACGAGCGTGCCGCAGCCGAGCGCGCGCTCGAGTACATGGACCTCGAAGCCGGAACTCCCATGAAGGAGATCAAGGTGGACGCTGTGTTCATGGGATCCTGCACGAACGCGCGCCTCGACGACCTCCGCGAGTTCGCAAGCATCATTAAGGGCAAGCAGAAGGCCGACGGCGTGCGCCTCATGGTTGTTCCCGGCTCCGCTCGCGTTCGGCTCGAGGCCGAGGCCGAGGGCATCGACAAGATCGTCGAGGAGTTCGGTGGCGAGTGGCGCTTCGCGGGCTGCTCCATGTGCCTCGGCATGAACCCGGATCAGCTGGAACCGGGGGAGCGCTGCGCGTCAACCTCCAACCGCAACTTCGAGGGCCGTCAGGGCAAGGGCGGTCGCACCCACCTCGTCTCCCCGCTGGTTGCGGCCGCGACCGCCATCCGCGGCACGCTCTCGAGCCCGTGGGATCTGCAGAGTGACGATTTCGAAGTAGCAGCCGACGAGAAGGTAGGGGCGTAATCATGGAGAAGTTCACCACGTTGAACGCGACCGCCGTTCCGCTGCGACGCTCGAACGTCGACACTGACCAGATCATCCCCGCGGTGTTCCTCAAGCGGGTCACGAAGACCGGGTTTGACGACGCGCTCTTCTACCACTGGCGCCAAGACTCCGAGTTCGTGCTCAACCAGCCGCAGTACGCGGGCGCCGAGATCTTGATCGCCGGCCCCGACTTCGGCACGGGCTCCTCCCGTGAGCACGCCGTGTGGGCGCTGCGCGACTACGGCTTCAAAGTCGTGATTTCGGCTCGCTTCGCCGACATCTTCCGCGGTAACTCGGGCAAGCAGGGGCTCCTCGCGGCCCAGGTTTCCGAGGCAGACGTCGAGCGGCTCTGGGCCGTCATCGAGGCAGACCCGAAGACCACCGTTTCGGTCAACCTCGAGGCCCGCACGGTCACCGCAGGCGACCTTACGGTTTCATTCGACATTGACGACTACACTCGGTGGCGGCTCATGGAGGGTCTTGACGACATCTCCCTGACGCTCCGCAACGAGTCCGCTATTACTGAGTTTGAGGCACGTCGCCCGGGCTGGATGCCCACGACCCTGCCCTCCACGACCGCCTAGGAGGCACCCACGTGAGCAACGCTGAGCAGACGGACGCGCCGGAGATCCCGGCGGGTCTGACGAAGCCGAACGAGGAGGAGACCGCATCCCAGGCCCTCCAGCACGACGCCGCAAACCAGGGCGCAAAGGTCGGCCTCACCTCCGATGAGATCATCATCAAGGGCGGCAAGCCGCTCAAGGGGCGCATCGAGGTGCGCGGCGCGAAGAACCTCGCCACCAAGGCGATGGTCGCGACCCTGCTCGGCAAGACCCCCAGCGTGCTGCGTAACGTGCCGAACATTTCCGACGTGCGCGTCGTTGCGGGCCTGCTCGCACTCCACGGCGTACTCATCACCAAGGGTGAAGACGCGGACGAGTGGCATTTCGACCCCTCGAACGTCGAGGTCGCGCACAAGGCTGACATCGACGCGCACGCGGGCTCCTCACGGATCCCGATCCTGTTCTGCGGGCCGCTCCTGCACCGCCTCGGCGAGGCGTTCATCCCCGATCTCGGCGGGTGCCGGATCGGCGATCGCCCGATCGACTTCCACCTCGACGCGCTCCGCGAGTTCGGCGCGGTCGTCGAGAAGCTGCCGAGCGGCATCAGCCTCACCGCACCGAACGGCCTGAAGGGCGCGAACATTGAGCTCCCGTACCCCTCGGTCGGCGCGACCGAGCAGGTGCTGCTCACGGCCGTTCTCGCTGAGGGCCAGACCGAGCTGCGTAATGCCGCGATTGAACCCGAGATCATCGACCTCATCTGCATCCTGCAGAAGATGGGCGCGATCATCTCGATGGAGCCCAACCGGGTGATCTTCATCGAGGGCGTCGAAGAGCTGCGTGGGTACGACCACAAGGCCATCTTCGACCGCAACGAGGCCGCGAGCTGGGCCGCTGCCGCGCTCGCGACGAAGGGCGACATCTTCGTTGGCGGCGTGCGCCAGGAAGAGATGATGACCTTCCTGAACGCCTTCCGCAAGGTCGGTGGCGATTTCGACGTCCACGATGACGGCATCCGTTTCTGGCACCCGGGTGGCGAGCTGAAGCCCGTCACGATCGAGACCGACGTGCACCCCGGCTTCATGACGGACTGGCAGCAGCCGCTCATCGTCGCGCTCACCCAGGCGAACGGGACGTCGACCATCCACGAGACCGTGTACGAGAACCGCTTCGGGTTTACCGACGCGCTGAACACGATGGGCGCGAACATCGTCGTCCACCAGAACGGGCTTCACGACGAGTCGCGCCGTGTGAAGCGCCGCGAGTTCGAGCAGGCCGCGGTCATTACCGGGCCGACGCCACTCACGGCGGCCGACGTCGTGGTCCCTGACCTGCGCGGCGGGTTCAGCCACCTCATCGCCGCGATGATTGCGGAGGGCGACTCGAAGGTGTCGAACATCGGCATCATCGCGCGCGGCTACGAGAACTTTATCGAGAAGCTCCGCCTCCTCGGCGCCGACTTCGTGTTCGAGGCGTAAGGCGAGTTCCACAGGAGTCCCGCGCCGCACTGGCGCTTATGCAGTTGCGTGCGCGGGATTCGGGGATAATTGAACCATGACGAAAACGGTGAAGCTACGAAGCCTTCCTGGGGCGGAGAAGCGCAAGCCTTCCATGTTCTGGCTGCTCGCGGGATTGATCCTTCCTGTGTGGTCGCTCATGGTTCGCTATCGCTTTACCCCGGATTCGAAGATTCCGAAGAGCGGCCCGTTTATCCTCGCGCCGAACCACTTCAGCGAGATCGACCCCATCGCGATGGGCGCCGCTGTCTGGCACCTTGGCCGCGTGCCGCGCTTCATGGCGAAGGAGAGCCTCTTCAAGGTGCCCGTCTTCGGTTGGATGCTTCGCAAGAGCGGGCAGATCCCTGTCGAGCGGGCCGGAGCGAGCCGCACGACAGGGATCGACAACCCCATGAGCTCGGCGAACACGCTGATCAAGAGCCAGGGCGGCGTGATCGTGTACCCCGAGGGGACACTCACGCGCGATCCTGATCTCTGGCCGATGCGCGGCAAGAGCGGCGCAGTTCGCCTCGCCCTCGAGAGCGGCGTGCCGCTCATCCCCGCCGCGCACTGGGGCACCCAAGATCTTATGCCGCGCTACGGCAAGACAATTCGCCCGTTCCCGCGCAAGACGATCGAGGTCGCGATCGGCGAGCCGATGGACATGAGCGAGTTCGAGGGTCGCCACGTCGACCAGAAACTCATCAACGAGGCGACGAAGAAACTCATGAACGAGATCACGGCGCTCCTCGAGGGGCTGCGCGGCGAGACCGCGCCCGAGGAGCGGTGGGATCCCGCGAAACACCAGCAGAACGAGACGGGGCGTTTTTGAACGCGGCAGCAGCGCGAGCTGGTCGGTCGGCGCAAGCGGGGCACGGCACCAAGGTCGCGGTCATCGGGGCCGGGAGCTGGGGGACCACGTTCGCGAAGGTGCTCTGCGATGCCGGATCGGACGTGACGATCTGGGCGCGGCGCTCCGAAGTCGCCGACGAGATCAAGGTTGCGCGGCGCAACACGCAGTACCTCCCCGGCATTAACCTGCCCAAAACGCTGAAGGCGACCTCGAATCTCGCCGAGGCGCTCCGCGGCGCCCGGCTCGTGTTCCTCGCGGTTCCGAGCCAGTCGTTGCGCCAGAACCTGCAGGACATCGAGCCATTCCTCGAACCAACGAGCGTGCTCGTGAGCCTCGTGAAGGGCGTTGAACGCACCACAACGATGCGCATGAGCGAGGTTATTCACGACACACTCGATCTCGAACCCGACAGGATCGCTGTCGTCTCGGGCCCAAACATCGCGCTCGAGATTGCGAAGGAGCAGCCGACGGGAGCCGTCGCGTCGTGCGCCTCGATCGCGGTTGCGCAGGAGGTCGCTCAGGCCTGCTCGGCCCCGTACTTCCGCACCTATGTAAACCACGACGTGACGGGCACCGAACTCGGCGGAGTGCTCAAGAACCTCATCGCGCTCGCGATCGGCATCGTCGACGGTGTCGGCTACGGCGAGAACACGAAGGCCTCCATCATCACCCGCGGCCTCGCGGAAATGACGGAGTTCGCGGTCTCGCAGGGTGGCGACCCGATCACGCTCTCGGGCCTCGCTGGCCTGGGAGACCTCATCGCGACCTGCCAGTCGCCGCTTTCGCGCAACAACACCGCCGGCAGGCTCATCGGGCAGGGCTACTCGCAGGAAGAGACCCGCGAGCAGATGCAGCAGGTCGCCGAGGGCATCACCTCGGTCGCGCCCGTGCTCGAACTCGCGAAATCCCGTGGCATCGTCATGCCCATCGTGCAGCAAGTCGCGATGGTACTTGACGGCGAGATGGAACCGAAGAACCTCGGCCCGCACCTCGCAACTGAAGACGGAATCCCGCGTCGCGAACTCGTGCTCAAGCGCGAGTCGAAGCCGGGTTGGAAGCGCCTGTTTGGGCGCCGGAAGGAGCGTACGTCGTGAGCGTATCCCAGGCAGCACCAGCGGAGCCAGCAGCAAAGCGCACCGTAGCCCTCGTCTTCGGTGGGCGTTCGAGTGAGCACGGCATCAGCTGTGTCACCGCGGCTGGGGTGCTGCGCGCGATCGACCGCGAGCAGTTCGATGTGGTGCTCGTCGGCATCACGAAGCGCGGAGCGATGGTTCGTATGCAGGAGGAAGACCTCGCTGACTACCGCCTCGACGCCCCGGCTCTTCCCGAGGTGCGCGACAACGGCACCCGCGTGATCTGGCCCGCCTCGGTCGACACCCGCTCGCTCACGCTCTTGGCGAGCGACGGCACGCTGAGCACGCTCGGCCACGTCGATGCGGTGATGCCGATGCTCCACGGCCCGTATGGCGAGGACGGCACGATTCAGGGCATGCTCGACCTCATCGACATGCCGTACGTCGGCTCCGGGGTGCTCGGATCTTCGCTGTGCATGGACAAGCACCTCGTCAAGGTCGTGCTGCAGAGCATGGGGATCCCGGTCGCGCCCTGGCGCACGGTGACCCGCGGCGAGCTCGATCGCAACCCGTCGCTCGTCGAGACCCTCGACGAGGGCCTCAGCTACCCACTGTTCGTGAAGCCAGCGCGCGCGGGATCGTCGGTTGGCGTGAGCCGTGTCACCGAGGCGAGCGAGATTCCCGCCGCGCTCGAGGTCGCGTTCGCTGAGGATCGCACGGTGCTCATCGAATCCGGGATCACCGGCCGTGAGGTCGAGATCGCAGTTCTTGAGGGCCGCGAAGGCCAGCCAACCCGCACCAGCAGCGTGATCGGCGAGATCGTCGTCACCGGCCGTGACTTCTATGACTTCGAGGCGAAGTACCTCGGCGCATCGGGCGTGCAGCTCGTGCTGCCAGCGAAGGTTACCGAAGCCGAGTTCGAGGCGATCCGCGACGCCGCTGTCCGCGCGTTCGAGGGCACGCAGGCGCGCACGCTTTCGCGCATTGACTTCTTCCTCACCGAAGACGGGCCAGTACTCAACGAGCTCAACACCCTGCCGGGATTCACCCCCGCGTCGATGTACCCGATGCTGTGGGAGGCCTCGGGTATGAGCTACTCCGAGCTCATCACCGAGCTCATCGAGCTCGCGCTCGAGAAGCGCCCCGCGTACTAGTACCCGAGGTGAGTAGTGGCGCGGTCGCGCCGCTACTCGCCCGAGGGTGTTTCTGTGGGAGTGCCTTCGGGTGATTCGGCCGTCGACTCGTCGGGCGCCACGTCGGTCTGAGGTTCGTCCCCGAACTGCGAGTCGTCGATCGTGTCGGTGATTGCCGTGCACTTGCGCTCCTGCGGGAGCTTCTTCACAGACGCACTGAGCTCGGTGATGACGTTGGTGCCTGAGACACCGTCGTCGAAGTTCACGATCACCTCGAGCCCCGGGCTACGGCCGTACGCTTCGAAACGGAACATCGGTGCGCGCGAGTCGTCAATGATCCAGTCGACGCCGTTGACCGAGACGCAGCTGTCTGTTGTCGGCCCGCTCGGTTGGATACCGCAGTAGAGCAGCACGCTCGCGGGGTCGCCCCAGGCGCCCGTTGACTGGGCGTTCGTGTACCGGCGGTCAAGCCCGTCAACGGTAGACGGGAGCCGCACAATGACGTCGGCGCACGCCGGGTTGTTCGCGTCGTCCGCTGGCTCCATTGGAACGTCTTGCGAGCACCCGGTCAGCGCCGCGGCGATAGCCCCGGCTGAGACGACGAGAGCGGCGGTACGGACACTGCGGGCGGCACGAGCTTTCACCCTTCAAGCCTATCCGGTGCCGCGCGGCAGAGCCGGAGAGCGGGCTGAGCGCCGCGGCCCGCCCCCTGCAACGCGGTACCGTTGAGCTATGCAGACAGTTCGTGATTCTGGCGATGGGCACGCGGGCGCCACGGTCGGGGAGCTTCGCGAGTCGGGCGTGCTCGCGCGCATCCTCGCCCAGCTCGGCCCAGCTCGGGCGGCCTCGATCGGCCCCGGCGACGACTGCGCGGTGCTTTCGTCCGTCGGCGACGTCGTCGTCACAACTGACACCATGATCGAGGGGCCCGACTTTCGGCTCGCGTGGCATCGTGGGTTCGACCTCGGGTGGAAACTCGCCGCCACGAACCTTTCCGACGTTGCGGCGATGGGGGCTCGGCCGACAGCGCTCACGGTCGCGCTCGCGTGCCCGAAGGCGACGCCAGTGTCGCTTCTCGAAGAGATCTCGCGCGGGATCGACGCGGCGTGCCGCGCCCTCGCGCCGGGTTGCGGCGTCGTCGGTGGTGACCTCGGGCAGGCCCCCGTGCTCACGGCGGCAGTCACCGCGCTTGGCGACATGGAGGGCCGCGCTCCTGTGACGCGCGCCGGCGCTATGCCCGGCGACACAGTGGCATACGCAGGGCCCCTGGGGCTCGCCGGCCTCGGGCTCGCCCTGCTCTTCCAACGCAGCGCGGACGCGGATGGAGTTGCGCACTCGGAGGGACTTCCGGAGCTCCGGGAGCGCCATGCCGCGGAACTCGCCGCGCAGTTTGCTCCCGCCCCGCCGATCGGGCTCGGCGTCGTCGCGAGTGTGGCAGGGGCGACGGCGATGATGGACGTGTCCGACGGACTCGCGCTTGACGCGGCCAGGCTCGCGCGCGCGTCGGGCGTCGCGGTTCACCTCGCGAGCGAACTGCTGCGCGGGGCGTTCGGCTCGCAACAGGGAGTTGCCGTACCGGTCCGCGCGATGCTCGAGGGCGGGGAGGATCATGGGCTGCTGGCCACCTTCCCCGCGGGTGCCGAGCTCCCGTCGGGGTTCCACGTGATTGGGAGTGTCACGAAGCTTGGGAGCGCAGTCGCCACTGCCGGGACCGCCGCGCCCGCTGCCGGTTCCCTGAGCGTGGACGGTGAACCCTATGCGCCGGGCGGGTGGGATCCATACAGTAAGCTCACGACGCTGGGCAGCTAGCCTGGGGTACGCTGCGTTTCGACGGTGGGTTTCCACCGTGAAGGTGAGGAGACACCGATGACGAACATTACTGTGATGGGTTCGGCCGAGGCCCGAGTGCCCGCCGACCAGGCCGACATCTACGCCTCCGTTTCGAGCCGCGATGCCGAGCGCGAGGTCGCCCTCCAGGCGGCGAACGCCGCGCACACAGGGCTCGTCGAACGTGCAAAGCAACTCGTCGCCGAGGGCGCAGCTCTTGAGTACGTCGCAGACCCCGTTTCGACCTACTCGAACTCCTGGCGCGACGAAAACGGCAACAACGTCGTTGAGCACCAGGCGCACGCCAACGTGCGCATCGTCTTGAGCGCGCTCGACCGGGTCGGCGAGGTCGCGGCAGAGCTGACCGGAAGTGGCGCCGACGTCCGCGTGCAGTGGGAGCTCAGCTCGGGCCTCCGCGAGGAATGGACCCGCAACCTGCGAAGCGCCGCCGTGAACGACGCCCGCTCCGCCGCTGAAGACTTTGCGGCCGCGATCACCGCGCCCAGCCTGACACTCCTGTCACTGCGCGACGGGCGCGCGGGGGGCGGCCCGTCGCCGGTCGGGGAGGCCCGCTTTGCGAGGTCAGCCGCGGCTGCGCCCGAGGTGACAGTGGGTCAGATCTCGGTGAGCGTCCAGGTCGAGGCATCGTTCAGCGCTGAGTAGGGGTGCCACATGGCAGCGCCGCGCAACCGCCGACTCCCCGCGTTAGTGCTGAGCCACCGCGCTAGTGCTGAGCCCGGGCGGGCGGCGCGGCGATCCGCATCGCCGTCCACAGCTCCGACCGCGTATCCGGCGAATCGATATCCCGCTGCAGCAGGCTCGCCGCGGTGCGGATCCGCGCGCGCAACGTGTGGCGGTGGATCCCGAGCTCCTCGGCCGCGGGGGAGAGCTGGCCGTTGTGACGCAGCCACGCCTCAAGGCTCCGCTCGATCTCGTCGGAGTGCTTGCGGTCGTGCGCGCGAACGGGGGAGAGGAACCCCGAGGCGCGTCGGCGGGCGTCTTGACTTTCGCCGATGAGCTGCAGCAGCCCGGCGTGCATCGCCGGCCGGTACTCAACGATGCGGTTCGCGGCACTCGGACGTGACGCGCCTGCCGCTGCCTCTCCCGCGCCCGCCCGATCCTGCGCGAGCGAGTGCTCAAGCGCCCGGTCAGCTTGCGCGACGAGCTCAACGAGGTCGTCCAGCGAGCCGCGCTCTGAGAGCCCCCCGGGAATTCCGCGCGCGATCCGCTTCGCCGCAGGAATCTGGCCGGGCTCGCAGATGAGCAGCAGGCGCCCGTCGACGATACCCGCGGCGCTGCCGTCGCCGACCGCGTCGAGATCGAGCGCGTCGAGGTGGGCCGCGTCGACGATACCCGCGGCATGGTCGAGCGCCCGGGGCGAACCGGGGAGCGCGATGACCGAGACCTGCCCTCGCGGCAGCCGCGGGAACAGGGGGCCTGCGACCTCCTCCGCGAGGTCTCGCCGCCCGGCGATGAGCAGGCGGATGACCGCGGTCGCGAGCGCCGCCTCGGCGCGGTCGACCCCGGCGCGGCGCGCGGATCCTGATTGGGATCCCGCGCGGGAGCTGGCTCCCGCGCGTTCCTGCGCGATCCGATCCAGGTTCTGGGCGTGGACGGCGGCGTCGATGAGCCGCGCCGCCGCTCGCGTGATCGCGATGAACGGGGTGTCGTAAGGGACGCGGATGAGGGGGAGGGCGAGCTTCTCGCACGCCTCAACCAGCGTCGGCGGGATGCGGTCCCAGCGGATCCCGACACCGACGCCGAGCGCCGTCGTTCCCGCGGCGACGAGGCGCGAAACGTAGGCCTCGGCCGTGCGAATGCCGAGCGTTCCCTTGAACTGGGCGCCCGTCGTGAGCAGCACGGTGCGGGGAGTGAGGAAGGGCGTAGGATCCGTGAGGTCCGTCGAGTGCACCCACTGCACCGTGCGCGAACCCGTCTCGCTGTCGCCGCCCGCGACCACCACGAGACCGAGCTCGTAGTCGCGCAGTAGCGTTTCGAGATCAATCCACGAATGGATTGCCGGTTCGGCGAAATATTGCATCATCAAACGCCATTATGGCACTCTTCGCTGAGGGGCGCCGGCTCTATCCTTGGAGGTGTCCGGCGCTGTGGTGGGAAACCGCTCACGCGCCCAACCCACTCAACGTAAAGGAGACATCCATGACTCTCACCGGCGGCCCCTCACTCCCGCAGGAGCGCAAGCTCGTCACCAGCATCCCCGGCCCGAAGTCGCAGGAGATGCTCGCACGCAAGAACGCAGCTGTCGCAGCTGGCGTTGGCGTTGCTCTTCCCGTCTCGATCGTTGCAGCAGGCGGCGGCGTCATGGTTGACGTCGACGGCAACTCGCTCATCGACCTCGGCTCCGGCATCGCCGTGACCGGCGTTGGCAACTCGGCACCCGCAGTCGTCGAGGCCGTGACCGCGCAGGTCCAGCAGTTCACCCACACCTGCTTCACCGTCACCCCCTACGAGGGGTACATCGCCGTTGCCGAGAAGCTCAACGAGGTCACCCCCGGCGACCACGAGAAGCGCTCCGCACTCTTCAACTCGGGCGCCGAGGCAGTTGAGAACGCGATCAAGATCGCCCGCCACTTCACCAAGAAGAACGCAGTCGTCGTCTTCGACCACGCCTACCACGGCCGCACCAACCTCACCATGGGGATGACCGCGAAGAACATGCCGTACAAGGACGGCTTCGGCCCCTTCGCCCCCGAGGTCTACCGCGTACCGGCTTCGTACCCGTACCGCGACGGCCTGACCGGCGCAGAGGCAGCTCAGGTTGCCATCACGCAGATCGAGAAGCAGGTTGGCGCTGACAACCTCGCAGCCATGATCATCGAGCCCATCCAGGGCGAGGGCGGCTTCATCGCTCCGGCCGAGGGCTTCCTCCCCGCGCTGCAGGAGTGGGCGACCGCGAACAAGGTCGTCTTCATCCTCGACGAGGTGCAGACCGGATTCGCCCGCACCGGCGACCGCTTCGCTGCCGACCACGAGGGCGTCGTCCCCGACCTCATCACGACCGCGAAGGGCATTGCTGGCGGCCTCCCGCTGTCGGCAGTGACCGGCCGCGCCGAGATCATGGATTCGGCTCACGCAGGCGGCCTCGGCGGCACCTACACCGGCAGCCCGATCTCGTGCGCCGCTGCGCTCGCGACGATCGACACCTACGAGAAGGAAAACCTCGCTGCTCGCGCAAACGAGATCGGCGCGATCATCACCGAGTTCTTCTCTGACCTCCAGAAGAACGACGACCGCATCGGCGACATCCGTGGCCGCGGCGCCATGATGGCCGTCGAGTTCGTCGAGTCGGGCTCGAAGAACCCCGCAGCCGCGCTCACCAGCGCGATCGCGAAGCACGCAGCGAACGAGGGCGTCATCCTCCTCACCTGCGGCACCTACGGCAACGTCGTGCGCTTCCTCCCGCCGCTCTCGATCTCCGACGAGCTGCTCCGCGAGGCGCTCCAGATCGTCGCCGAAGCGTTGGCAGCGAACTAACACCCACCCCACCCGCTCCCGAGGCACCGTGCTCTCGGGGCACCGCGCTTTCTGAGCGCATCTAGTCTGAAAGGAAACCCGCTCATGGCTTTGAAGCCCAACGAACAGGAACTCCTCGACCGCGTACCCTCTGGGCTCGCAATCGGTGGAAAGTGGGAGGACTCGACCTCCGGTGCGACGTTCGACGTCGTAGACCCCGCGACCGGCGCCGTCATCAAGACGATCGCCGACGCAACGGTTGAGGACGCAGTGCGCGCCCTTGACTCGGCAGTCGCAGTGCAGGACGAGTGGGCAGCGACCTCGACGCGCGAGCGCTCGAACATCCTGCGCCGCGCGTTCGACCTGCTCATGGAGCGCAAGGAAGAGTTCGCGCTGCTCATGTCGATGGAGATGGGCAAGCCCATCGCCGAGGCTCGTGGCGAGGTGAACTACGGCGGCGAGTTCCTCCGCTGGTTCTCGGAAGAGGCCGTGCGCGTGCGCGGCGACTACCGCCCGAACCCCGAGGGGACCGGCAACATGGTCGTCTCGCACATCCCGGTCGGGCCGTGCTACTTCATCACGCCGTGGAACTTCCCGCTCGCGATGGCAACCCGCAAGATCGCTCCGGCGCTCGCTGCTGGCTGCACCGTTGTCATCAAGCCCGCAGCGCTCACCCCGCTCACGACGATGTTCTTCGCGCAGCTGCTCGAGGACGCTGGCCTGCCCGCAGGCGTCGTGAACGTCGTGCAGACGTCGAAGTCGAGCGCTCAGTCGAGCGCCCTGCTCTCTGACACGCGCCTCCGCAAGCTCTCGTTCACCGGCTCGACTCCGGTTGGCGTGACGCTGCTCCAGGCCGCTGCGCAGAACGTGCTCCGCACCTCGATGGAGCTGGGCGGCAACGCTCCGTTCGTCGTCTTCGAGGACGCAGACCTCGATAAGGCTGTTGAGGGCGTGCTGCTCGCGAAGTTCCGCAACATCGGCCAGGCGTGCACCGCTGCCAACCGCATCATCGTGCACGAGTCGGTCGCAGACGAGTTCGCTCGTCGCGTGGGCGAGAAGGTTGCTGCGATGACGATCGGTCGCGGCGCTGACGAGGGCAACGACATCGGCGCGCTCGTCGAGGAGAAGGCAGTGGCGAACACTGCCCGCCTCGTTGCAGACGCTGTCGAGACCGGCGCGACCATCGTCACCGGTGGCGAGGCGATCGACGGACCCGGCAACTTCTTCCAGCCGACCGTCATCGACAAGCTCAGCCCGCAGTCGGCGATCATGCGCGAGGAGATCTTCGGACCCGTCCTCGGCATCATCCGCTTCTCGACTGAGGACGAGGCTGTCGAGCTCGCGAACAACACTGAGTACGGCCTTGTGAGCTACGTCTTCACCGAGAACGTCGCTCGCGGACACCGCATGATCGAGAAGCTCGAGACCGGCATGATGGGCCTGAACACCGGGCTCGTGTCGAACGCTGCTGCCCCCTTCGGTGGGCTCAAGCAGTCGGGCATCGGCCGTGAGGGCGGCTTCGAGGGGATCCACGAGTTCCTCTCGACGAAGTACACCCTCATCCCGCGCTAACACGCGGTAGACGCTGCGGGGCCCGGGTCGTTGACTCGGGCCCCGTTTGCGTCTCGGGTTTTTGGGAGATTGCCGTGCCGTCCGTATGGGATCAGCACAGGGGATGGGGCAGCGCTTGCGTGGCGGGCATACCCAGTGCAGATCCGATACCGATGGGCTGACGGCCAGCGGCTTGGGCTAAGGCCCCGAGGCCCCGAGGCCCCGCGGCCCTCGGAACTAGACCGGCTCAGACCACCAGAGCACGGTCTCGCCGTACGCACGGTTGCGGATCGGCGCGAGCCCCGCGGGCAGCGTCGGCTCGGGGGAGCGGCTGCTCCGCTCAACGAGCACGACGGCCTCGGGCGCGAGGAGCGGCACGAGAGCGGTGAGGTTCGCCGTGAGCGACTCCTCATCAAGATCGTAGGGCGGGTCGATGAGCGCGACGTCCCAGCTCGGGCCCGCACCGCGCGCGAGCTCGCGATCAAGAAAGGCCTGCACCGACTGCCGCTCCACCTCGATGGTGGGTGCGGTGCTAGCCGTACCTGCCCCACCCTGCCGCCACGCCTGCAGCACGGTCTTCGCGTTGCGCCCGGCGACCTGCGCGGCCTGCGGATGCTTCTCGACGAGCGTCACCGATGAGGCGCCCCGGCTCGCGGCCTCGAGTCCGAGTGCCCCTGAGCCAGCGTAGAGGTCTAAGACGCGCGCAGACGCGACGACGCCCCACGACTCAAGGGCCGAAAAGATCGCCTCGCGTACCCTGTCGCTTGTTGGGCGGGTGCCAGCCTTCGGCACCTCCAAGCGCAGCGAGCCGGCTCGGCCCGCGATGATGCGTGTCACGGTCAGGCCTTCGCGACGAAGCGGTCGGCGAGCGCGGCGAGCCGCTCTTCGGTGAGGCCGAGACCACGGACGAAGTAACCCTCGATCGACCCGAAGCGCTCGCGCACCTCGTCGAACGCCGCCTGGAGCATGCTCTCGTGCACGGTGAGCACGGGCTTGATGAGTGCGGAGTCGACGCCGTTGCGCTCCGCACGCTCGAGCATTGGCTCGATCATCGGGAGGATGTCGACGTTGGTCTGCAAGTAGTCGGCCATGGCCGTCTCTTCGTCGGCGCCGAGCAGCAGCAGGAAGGACGCTGCGGCCCAGCCTGTGCGATCCTTCCCTGTCGTGCAGTGGAAGAGCGTCGGGGCGTAGTCGCCCGGTTCCGTGAGCGCCTCGTAGAAGCCGCGGAACGCCCCGATCGCGGATTCGCTTGAGACGATGAGCCGGTTCGAATCCTGCAGGATCTTCACGCCGCGCCCATCACCGAGCATCTCGCTCATCTTCGCGCGAATGGCGACGAGCTGCTCCTCCGTGATTTCGCCGCGCCCCTCGTCGCCCGGCATACCGAGGTGGGAGAGGCTCGCGGAGAGGTCGCGTGCGTGGTCGCCGAGCACGTCAAGGTCGATGCCATCGACGCCCGCGGGAAGCCGGTCGGGGGCGGAACGCCGCTCGCCCGCGGTGCGGAAATCGACGACACGCCGGATCCCGAGCCCCACGAGCGCGTCGCCGTCTGCTGGGGAGACAGCGCCGAGCGTTGCCGACCGGAACAGGAGTCCCTGAGCTACGCTGCCGCCGGCGACCGGAAGCCCGCCGAGGGTGCGCAGGTTCGGCACGGTTGCGAGCGGGATGCGGCGATCGAGTGTTTCTGTCACACGCCCAGACTACCCCGGTGCAGACTACCTATGTGCGGACTACCCCTGTGGAAAATCGCGCGCATTGTCGGCCGCTGCCGCTAGCCTTGATGCATGGCGACCGTGACTCTCGAATCACCGCTCAGCGGGATCATCGGTGGGCGGAGCGCGAAGGCCCTCGAGAAGGCGTTCGGTGTCGTGACCGCGCAAGACCTGCTTGAGCACCTGCCGCGCCGGTACTCCCGCCGGGGCGAGCTGACTCCGCTGGTTGGCCTGCCCGTCGGTGAGCAGGTCACGGTGGTCGCGCAGGTGCTTGACGTGCAGGTGCGGCGCATGCAGCGGCGCCCGGGGCAAATCGTCGAGGCCCGCATCACCGATGGCGTCGGCACGTTGACACTCACCTTCTTCAACCAGGCCTTCCGCGCGAACGAGCTCAGGGCCGGGCGCCAGGGCATCTTCGCAGGCAAAGTCTCTGAGTACCGCGGCGCCTATCAGCTGCAGCACCCCGACTACGAGTTCTTCGACGCCGACGCCGAGGTGCCGGGCGGTGCGCAGCTTGAGGAGGCTGCTGCAAAAGCTTGGGCTGAGACCCCCGTGCCGATCTACCCGGCGACCACTCAGATGCCGAGCTGGACAGTCGCGCGCTCTGTTGCGATGGTGCTCGACGCGCTCACCGAGGTGCCCGACCCGCTTCCCACCCAGATGCTCCGCTCCGAGGGGCTGCTCGCGCTCGGCGCTGCGTTTGAGGCCGCCCACCGCCCCCGCAACGACTCGGACTGGCGCTCGGCGCAGCGCAGCCTGAAATTCCGGGAGGCGTTCGACCTGCAGCTGGCCCTGCTCTATCGCCGGCGGCAGCACGCAGCAGAGCCCAGCACGCCACGGGAGCCGGGCGCTCTCCTCGAGAGCTTCGACGCGGCGCTCCCGTTCACGCTGACGGGTGACCAGACCGAGGTCGGCCGTGTCATCGGGCAGGAGCTCGCGCTTCCGCACCCGATGCACAGGCTGCTCCAGGGTGAGGTTGGCTCAGGTAAGACGCTTGTCGCGCTGCGCGCGATGCTGCAGGTCGCGGAGTCGGGCGGCCAGAGCGCGCTGCTTGCCCCGACCGAGGTGCTCGCGTCGCAGCACTTCCGCTCCGTCGTTGAGGCGCTCGGCCCCGACCTCGCCGCGAGGCTCAACCCCGTGTTGGTCACGGGCCGCATGCCTGCCGCGGAACGCCGCAGGGCGCTTCTGTCGCTCGCCTCGGGCACCGCGCGCATCGCCGTCGGCACTCACGCCCTCATGAGCGAGGGCGTAACGTTCTACGACCTTGGGCTCACCGTCATTGATGAGCAGCACCGGTTCGGCGTCGAACAGCGCGAGGCGCTCAGGCAGAAGGGGGCTCAGCCGCACGTGCTCGCGATGACCGCGACACCCATCCCGCGGACCGTGGCGCTGACCGCGTTTGGCGACCTAGAGACGCTGACGATTCGCGAGCTCCCGCCCGGGCGGCAAGGGATAGAGACGTTCGTCGTGCCCGAGATTGAGATGCCGCGCCGCGCGGCGCGGGTGTGGGAACGCGCCGCCGAGGACATCGAGTCCGGGCGGCAAGTCTACGTCGTCTGCCCTGCTATTTCGGGGGGAAAGACCCCGAACCTTGAGGAGGGTGAGCTGGGCGCTGACGAGGCGGAGGCGACGACGGCACCCTCCGCTGGCACACCCGCAACGCCGGCCAAGCGGCCTCTCGCGAACGTGAGCGACACCGTGGCCGAGATCCGCGCGATGGCGCGGTTCGCCGGAATGCGGATCGAGGCGCTGAGTGGCGATATGCCGGGCCCCGAGAAGGATCGGGTGATGAGCGAGTTCGCCGCCGGCGACATCCACGTGCTCGTCGCGACGACCGTGATCGAGGTCGGCGTGAACGTGCCGAACGCCTCAATTATGATCGTGCGAGACGCTGACCGCTTCGGTGTCTCGCAGCTGCACCAGCTCCGCGGGCGCGTTGGGCGCGGCGCCCACGCGGGGCTGTGCCTGCTGATGAGCACCGCAGAACAGGGTACGACCGCGCGCGAGCGCATCGAGGCTGTCGCCACCACGATCGACGGCTTCGCGCTCGCCGAGATCGATCTCGAGTTGCGGCGCGAGGGTGACATTCTTGGCACGGCCCAATCTGGCGGTCGTTCGACGCTCAAGCTTCTGAGGGTCACCCACGACGGCGAGCTCATCGCCCACGCGCGCGAGCTCGCCGGGTCGCTCCTCGATGTGGATCCTGAGCTCATCACCCACCCTGGCCTTGCCGCGATGATCTCGCGTGAAGAGGAGCACCTCGAGAATCTCGCGAAGTCGTAGGGCCAGTATCGCGCTGCTCGGCTCTTCAGCACCCCGAGCCGCGCCCTGAGGAGTGGGAGCCGCACGCGCAAACGGTACCCAGGTACTACTGGCCCGATACTCAAGTGGGATACGTAGGAGCGCTGTGTTTTCTAGGCTGAAGCCATACGCTCAACCTCCCTACCAAAAGGAGACACCATGATCGAGGCTCGCGGACTCACCAAGCACTACGGTGCGAAGAAGGCTGTCGACAACGTCAGCTTCACGATCAAGCCGGGGCAGGTCACCGGCTTCCTCGGACCGAACGGCGCCGGAAAGTCGACGAGCATGCGGCTCATGGTCGGCCTCGACAAGCCGAGCGCCGGCACGGTCACCGTGAACGGAGAACGCTACTCGGGGCTGCGTGCCCCGCTCGCCGAGATCGGTGTGCTGCTCGACGCCAAGGGCGTACACCCCGGCCGGAGCGCACGCAGCCACCTCCGCGCGCTCGCTGCTACCCACGGCATCTCGGATGCCCGTGTCAACGAGGTCATCGAGCTCACCGGCCTCGAATCGGTCGCGAACAAGCGCGTCGGCGGGTTCTCTCTCGGCATGGGCCAGCGCCTCGGCATCGCGGCGGCGCTGCTTGGCGACCCCAAGGTGCTCATCCTTGACGAGCCCGTCAACGGCCTCGACCCCGATGGCGTGCTGTGGGTGCGCAACCTGCTGCGCCACCTTGCGGGCGAAGGCCGCACCGTGCTGCTGTCGAGCCACCTCATGAGCGAGATGGCTCAGACAGCCGACCACGTGATCGTGCTCGGTCGCGGCCGCGTCGTTGCGGACGCGCCCATTTCGGACTTCGTCGGCAACGGCACGGCGAGGGTGACCGTGCGCAGCCCGCAGGCGGCCGAGCTTGCCTCGCTCGTGATGACTGGCCGCCCAGACATCGACCTGCAGCCGCTTGACCGGGGCGACGGCCAGGGCTTCTCCGCTGCGGGACTCACAGCAGCCGAGATTGGCGAGGTCGCGGCCGTGAATGGCATCGTGCTCCACGAGCTCACGCCCGTGACAGGCAGCCTTGAGGACGCATACCTCCAGCTCACCCGCGACGAACTCGAGTACGCGGCTGGCTAGCCGCCGCGACGCTCGACCCCACTGACTTTTCGACGAACTGGAAACTCTCACCATGACTTCTCCCACGTACACGCCCCCCGCAACGCGCCAGACGTTCGCAGGTTCGGGCCGCGCGCCCCGGCTGAGCTTCGGCGGTGTGCTCAAATCTGAGCGCATCAAGCTGAGCTCGCTGCGCTCGATTCGCATCACTCTCCTCATCACCCTGCTCGCGAGCGCGGGCCTCAGCCTCCTCAGTGCTTGGGCGATGAAGAGCTCCTTCTCATACGAGGGCGTTGAGGTCTTCGCGCTTTCCGCAGACGCGCTGCAGAGCTACCTCCTCACGGTCTCGACGTTCGCCTCGCCCTTCCTCGCGCTGATCTTCGGCGTGCTTGGGGTCTTCGTGATGTCGAGCGAGTACTCGAGCGGGATGATTCTGT
This sequence comes from Leucobacter sp., assembly GCA_052094845.1. GTDB lineage: Bacteria > Actinomycetota > Actinomycetes > Actinomycetales > Microbacteriaceae > Leucobacter. The sequence goes on from JBQDKK010000001.1 coordinate 551,410, forward strand.
CGAGCCTCGCGGCGGTGCCGAAGCGCACGCCCATGTACTTCGGCAAGGCGCTCGTGCTCGCCGCGATCGCCGCGGTCACAGCGCTCGTGCTCGTCGTCGTCGGCCTCGCCATTGGCGTGCTGTTCCTCCCCGACGCAGCCTCCGAGATTCTCTCGGTGCCGGTGCTCACGGGCGCGCTCGGCGCGATCGTGTACCTCGTGTGCGTCGCTCTGCTCGGCTTTGGCTTCGCCGCGATCCTCCGCTCGACGGCCGGCGGTATCTCGGTCGTCGCTGGCCTCATCTTTGTCTTGCCGATCGGGTTCCAGTTCCTGTCGATGACCGGCTGGGAGTGGGTTCCCACCGTCGCAAAGTTCCTTCCGATGGCCCTCGGCAGCACGCTGAGCATGGGCGATGTCGCGGCGAGCACCGACCCGAGCTACTGGTTCGCGATGATTGCGATCGTGCTGTGGGCCGCGGTGCCGGCGGCGCTCGGGCTCGCCGTGCTGAAGTCTCGCGACGCGAAGTAGCCTCGGTTCGCTGTGGCTTGGTGTGGTTTGGCCCGCACGCGGGCCGAACCACACCAAGCGAGCTTCCCGGCAGCGCCAGTAGGGTAAGAGTGTGATGGGGGAGAGACCAATGAGTGAGGCCGCACGCGCCACCTCCGAGGCGTTCCTGCCGAACCCCCCGGGTGCGATCCGGCGCTGGGTTGCCGCGCACCCGCGCGCGATCGACCTCGGGATCCTCGTCTGCTATCTCATCGGCGCGATCCCGCTTGCGCTACTTGACATCTTCAGCGTCTTCTACGACCGTTCTGACGGGAACGTCGTGGTGGCGGCCGCCTACACGATCCTCGTGTCACTGCGTCTCGCCGCCGGCACCGTCGCCCTCATTTTCCGACGCCGGGCGCCGCTGCTTGGCCTCATCATCGTCACGGTCGCGCTGCTCGGTGACGGCGGGCCCCTCATCGTCGCGAACGCGGTCGCGAGCTGGTTTCTGCTCTACGCAGTGCCCGTCTACCGAGATGTTCGCACGGGCTGGATCGCCTATGCCGTTGCCGTGGGCGGGAGCATTCTCGGGGCGTCAATCCCGTCAGCCTCGACCGTGTTCGGGGAGGACCCGCAGGGCCGGGGGCTCATCGGCATCATCGTGCTCGACGCGATCTGGGCACTCGCGGTGCTGCTCATCGGTATCAACCTCGGCAACAGGCGCCGTTACCTCGAAGCGATCATCGACCGCGCGCACCAGCTCGCCCGTGAGCGCGACCAGCTCGCGCAGCTCGCCGTCGCGGAGGAGCGCTCGCGCATTGCGCGCGAGATCCACGACATCGTCGCACACTCCGTCTCGGTGATGATTGCGCTGTCGGAGGGCGGCGCCCGCGCCATCGAGACAGCCCCGAAGGAAGCCGCGAACGCGATGCAGCGCAGCGCCGAGACCGGGCGCACCGCGCTCACCGAGATGCGCCGGCTGCTCGGCGCGCTGCAGATGAGCGAGGCCGCAGACATGGCGCCGCAGCCAAGCGTCGACGATATCCCGGGGCTTGTGCGCGGGTTCGAAGACGCGGGCCTGTACGTCGAGTTCGAAGACAACCTGGGCAGTCTGCAAGACCGGCTGCAGGGCCTCGCCATTTTCCGCATCGTACAGGAGGGCCTCACGAACGTGCTGCGGTACGCGGGTGTTGGGGCGCGCGCGGAAGTACTGCTCAGCGGCACCCCGGCCGGCATCGAGGTCGTCGTCCGTGACCACGGCCGCCCGGCGAACACGGTCGGCCCGACGACGGGCCTCGGTTCGGGGCGCGGGCTCGCTGGGCTGGCGGAGCGCGTACGCGTGTTCGGTGGCTCCATCGACTCCGGCCCCGCGCCGAGCGGCCCGGGGTGGCAGCTCAGAGCGTTCTTCCCCGCGGGCTCGATGCGCGCCCAGTAGTTGGGCGCGGCAAATAGCTCGCCTGAGCCGCGGCATAGACTGATATCCAACGAACTACCGACCGGAGAGGCGCGACAGTGAGCGATTCCACCCGCACCAGGATCATGCTCGTCGATGACCAGGAGCTGATCCGCACCGGCTTTCGCCTCGTGCTGCTGTCGGAGACGGACATGGAGGTTGTCGCCGAGGCCGGTGACGGCGGCGAAGCGCTCGCCGAGCTCGCGAGGCTCTCGGGCGAGGGGAGCGGCTGCGACGTCGTGCTCATGGACGTGCGTATGCCGGGCGTGAACGGCATCGACGCGACGAAGCGAATCGTCGCCGAGTTCCCGGCGACCCGAGTGCTCGTGCTCACGACATTCGACCTCGACGAGTACGCGATCGGCGCGATCCAGGCTGGCGCGAGCGGGTTCCTGCTCAAGGACGCGCGACCGACGGAGCTCGTCGACGCGATCCGGCGCGTTGCGAGCGGGGACGCCGCGATGGCGCCCGCGGTGACGGCCCGCATGATCGAGCGAATGCGTGAGACGGGCGGGGCCGCACCGGCTTCGCTGTTCGCGGCGCCCGGGCTCGGAAGCGACGCGCCCGTGGCCGCCGAACTCAGCGAACTCACGGAACGCGAGCTCGACGTGCTGAAACTCATTGCTGACGGCAAGAACAATACCGAGATCGGCGCCGAACTGTTCCTTTCCGAGTCGACCGTGAAGACGCACGTTGGCAGGGTTCTCTCAAAACTGCAGCTGCGCGACCGCGTGCACGCCGTAATCTTTGCAAAGCAGCACGGACTGTAGGGCAACTCACGCCACAACCGCGTACTGTAGAGGCATGAGCAAAATCGCAGTGGTTCCCGGGTCGTTCGACCCGATCACCCTGGGCCACCTCGACGTCATCCGCCGCGCAGCGGCCGTCTTCGACGAGGTCCACGTACTAGTCGTCCACAATCCAGGGAAGTCGGCGATGCTGCCGATCTCGGAGCGCATGGCACTGATCCAGCAGTCGCTCGATGAAGACCCGGAGACGCCAGACAACATCATCGTTGCCTCCTGGTCGGTCGGCCTTCTCGTCGACTACTGCACCGAGGTTGGCGCGTCCGTTCTCGTGAAGGGCATCCGCTCGCAGCTTGATGTCGCGTACGAGACGCCCATGGTGCTGATGAATCGGAGCCTCGCGGGCGTCGAGACGGTATTCATGCTGCCCGAGCCGTCGCACGCGCACGTGTCGAGCACTCTGGTGCGGCAGGTGTCGTCGCTCGGCGGCGACGTGAGCCCGTACGTTCCCGCCGCCGTCGCCCGCTTCCTCGCCTCGACGAGGCCCGCATAATGGCGCGGCTCTACGAGGAGAGCGTTCGCGACATCATGAACCGCCCGGGGGAGATGCGCGAGCGCGAGATCGACATTGTCGTTCCCGACCGCTTTGGTGAGGCGCTCGCCTCGATCCCCGAGGGCGAGAAGCTGTCGCTCGATGTGCGCCTCGAATCGGTTCACGAGGGCATCCTGGTGTCGGCGACGGCGCGTTCGACGATGCACGCGGAGTGCGGTCGTTGCCTTCGCGACTTCACCGCGCCATTTGAAGTCGAATTTCAGGAACTTTTCGCGTATACTCCTACGGAGGCCGACGAGTATGGGGTTCACGGTGATCACGTGGATCTTGAACCCCCGCTCCGAGACGCGGTAGTGCTTGCACTGCCGTTCCAGCCTGTGTGTCGCCCGGACTGCCCTGGGCTCGATCCCGAGTCCGGCGAGTTGCGCGATGCCGAGGCTGCGATGGCGACTAATGTGGATATTGATCCGCGTTGGGCGGCACTGGCTGACTTCAAGGCTGTAGAATCATTAGGTTCGGGTGTGCCCGAATCTGAGAGTAACTAGGAAAGAGAGCATCATGGCTGTTCCCAAGCGCAAGATGTCGCGTTCGAACACCCGTCACCGCCGTTCGGCGTGGAAGGCTTCGGTACCCGCACTCGTCAAGACTGTCGAGAACGGCAAGACCGTATACAGCCTCCCGCACCGCGCCCGCGTGGTCGAGGACTCGCAGGGCAACGCTCTGTTCCTCGAGTACAAGGGTCGCCGCGTAGCTGACGCGTAAGACTTACTCGTGACGGGGAATGATCACTCACTCCCGCGACACGAACACGGAGAGCCGTCGGGCACCCCTCAGGGAGTGCCAGGCGGCTTTCTTCACGCGTTCGACGTTGCGGTTGACCAGGAGCTGCTCGAGCTCGCGCTGACCCACCGTTCGTGGGCCTACGAGCACGGGGCTGCCCCGCACAACGAGCGCCTCGAGTTTCTCGGCGACTCAATTCTCGGCCAGGCGGTCACGGTGAAGCTCTACCGTGAGCACCCAGACCTCACCGAGGGCGAGCTCGCGAAGCGCCGTGCAGCGCTCGTGTCGACGCTCGCGCTCGCCGAGGTCGCCCGCGGCCTCGACCTCGGAGCCGAGCTGCGGCTCGGCAAGGGGGAGGAGCAGACCGGCGGCCGCGACAAGGATTCGATCCTTGCCGACACTGTCGAAGCCGTCATCGGTGCGGTCTTCCTCTCAACCGACCCCGACACCGCCGCGCGGTTCGTGCTGCAGCTCATTGACCCGCTGCTCGACGACCCAGACCGGTTCACCGAGGTGCTCGACCCGAAGACGGCACTCCAGAAGGAGGCCGCCACTCGCGGTCTTCCAAGCCCCGCCTACGACACCGAGGGAACCGGCCCAGACCACGCGCGCGTGTTCACGTCAACCGTGCGGCTCGGCGACGTCGTCGGTCGCGGCGAGGGTACGAGCAAGAAGGTGGCGGAGCTCGCCGCCGCCCGAGACGCGGCAGCCCAGCTGCGCGCCGCCCGGGCGGCCCGTTCGGGGCGGAAGGCGCGGCACAGCAGCAAGGCTGGTCCGGCCTTGGTGGCGCAGCCTGGAGCTCCAGCCGCCGGACGCGCGTAAATGCCCGAGCTGCCCGAGGTGGAGGTCGTGCGCGCGGGCCTCGCCCCGGCCGTCACCGGCGCGCGCGTGCTCGCCGTTGAGGTGATGGATCCGCGCGCGCTCAAACGACACACGCCCGTTGGCGAAGAGCCGGGCCTCGGCGGTCACGGCCGCACCCTCTCCGCAGAGACGGGGCGCGGGCGGGCCAATGATTTCGAGCGCCGCCTTACCGGGCGCACGCTCACGGCGCCGCTGCGGCGGGGCAAGTTCCTTTGGATCCCGCTCGCTCCCGACACCGCGAGGCACGGTCGGCCCGGAGACCCCGACACGGCTCTTCTCGCGCACCTCGGAATGAGCGGGCAGATGCTGCTCCGCGCGACCGACGCGGCGGATGACCGGCACGTGCGGATCCGGACCTGGATCGAACACCCCGAGCACGGCGAGCTCAGGCTCGACTTTTCGGATCAGCGCCTCTTCGGCTCGCTCGCGCTCGACGCGCTGACGCCCACGGCGCCGGTCGGGTCGATCCCGGCGCAGGCCGCGCACATCGCGCGCGATCCACTCGATGAGCACTTCGACGATGCCGGGTTCGTTGCGGCGATCCGGTCGCGAGGCGTCGGGGCGAAGAAGCTGCTGCTCGATCAGCGCATCGTCAGCGGTGTCGGCAACATCTACGCCGACGAGACGCTGTGGCGCGCTCGTGTGCACCCCGACACACCGGGGTCGGCGATCTCGCAGCGGGGAGCCGCCGCGCTGCTGCACCACCTTCGTGAGGTCTTCGATCAGGCGCTCTCCGAGGGTGGCACGAGCTTCGACGAGCAGTACGTCAACGTGAACGGGCAGGCGGGTTATTTCGCGCACTCCCTGAACGCCTATGGACGCGGGGGAGAGGCCTGCCCGCGCTGCGGCGGGCCGATCAAGCGTGTTCCGTTCGGTGGGCGGTCCTCCCACTTTTGTCCGCGGTGTCAGCGGCGAAAGCTCGCGTAACCGTGGAGACGTCGAACCAGAGATCACCCGGGTGCCGGGTGCCGAGTGAGCTTCATCGTGCCGACTGAGGCTTGGATAGTCGTGGGCGGGCTCGTCGTGCTCGCAATCTGCGTCTGGCGTGTCTGGGCTTGGGCTGCGCGACACCCCGGCGCCGTTGCGTCGCAGCTCCCGCCACAACGGTACCGGAGGGTCCAGGCGGCGCTCTTCGCGCTCACTTCCCTGATGATGGGAGCGGTCCTAGCGGTGTTCCTCGTTTGGGGTGACCTGCCGTTCTGGGGGACGCTGCTCTGCTTGGGTGTGGCAGCGATATTGCTCGGGCTGGTGCGAAGAGTTGTCATCGCGTGCATATGGCGATGCGAGTCCTGCGGGGCCGTGCTGCCGACGAAGGTCCGTCAGAGCGGCATGAACCCCGCGAATGCGCTGAACTGCCCGAGCTGCGGTGCTGAGGTTGCGCGCTGACGAGTATCAGTATGCGAGGGTGCGCTGGTTGGTGCGCGAGCGGCCCTCCACGCGCCGCGGCACCAACCTGGCCAGTAGCTGACTGAGCACCGCCGCAGGGCCGAGTAGAGATGCGCCCCGAACGAGGTCTTGGGAGTCGAGCGGTTGACCCAAGCGCCGAAGCTCATCGCGTGCCACCCGCGCGCCTGGCAGCATGACTGGGACTGCAGTGGCTGCGCCGGCCGTGTACCGTCGGAGCGCAAGTGAGCCAGCGACATGGGTGTAGACGTGCGCTTCAAGTCCTGCCACTGTCGCCCGATACAGCCTGGAGCGGCCGCCAGTTCGGTTCCCCTGCCAACAGGCCGTTGCTACCGCGATTCCCATCAGCCCTACCGCGAACCACGACTGGCGTGCGTCCAGCCGGAGCGCTTGAACGCCCGATCGGGCTGCAAGATGGTCACATGTCGCGGGAAACGCCAGAGCCTCTTCGACATCGTGAACTGCCCAGGCAGCAAACAGGAGCGCGGGGCCACGGAGCTTCATGGCTGCAGTCTAACGGGGGTCGGGGCCGGCACGCGCAGTCTTGGGCGGGGTGCGCGGCGACGAGTACGGGGTCGCTAGGGTGGTAGATATGAGTGAACGCGAGGGGACCGAACCGTCTGGACCAGCGGGGACCATCGTGGTGGAGCTACTGATCGCACTGGTGGCAGCCGGGCTCGCCTGGCTCGCGGTGCCGGCCCAGGGCGTTGTGATGCACTGGAACGCTGATGGTGTCGCCGGTTGGTCACTTGGCGCAGCTGGCTACGCAACAGTCACGGCGGTCGCGACGTTTCTGCTTGGTCACTTCATTTCGCTCGCCGTCGCAGCCAAGACAGGGTTCCTGTTCACCTGGCTCGCCCCGGCTGCCGCGGGCGTGTTCTGGGTTGCGTACGCCGCGTTTGAAAGGCTGTGGCCCGACGCCTTCTCGTTCGTCACCGCGCTTACGGTCGCGGTTCTTGGGTATTTTCTGGGGCTGTGGTTGAAGGCCCGTCGAACCGTCGACGGTGAGAACTTAGGGGCCTAGTGCAGAACGTTAAACACGACGTGGGCACGCTCGTCGCGTGCCGCAAGGAAGAAATCCCTGAGCCCAGACAGCGCCCCAAGCGCGTACGACTCCTCATCAGGCCCGAACTCGGGGTTGCGGAGTTCCTCAGGCATTTCCGCGTATCCGCGTGAGAAATCTGCGTCGGTCAGGTGCTCCAGGTAGGTTGCGACTTCGGCGGCCTCCGCTGGGGTGAGGTAGGTGACCCAGGATTCATCGTCGTCCTGCTGGAGTGAACGCGAGCCACCGATCACGCCGCGCGCCGGCCAAAGGCCTTCCTCGCCCGCGGGCGAGAGCGCGCAGGCGATCGGGTCCCATGCCTTGTCAGTCTCGTAAGCGAGCGCGAATACGGTGGGATCCTCTTCGTAGTTCGCGAGCACAGCGAGGAGAGCGTCGTCGCCAGCGGCCGCGAGCACTGGCTCGATCTGCTCGTCAGTGAGCCGGAAGTGAAGTCCGAGTTGCAAACCTTGTGTCGCTTTCTGTCGATTGGTCGGGCAGGGCAGGGCAGGGTCGGGCAGGGCAGGGCCCGGCTCTCCGACTAGCGTAGCGGCGTCGGGGCGCGGCGCGCGCGACCTGCGTCTGTCAAGATTATGGCCCTGGTGCAGGCTTCGGAGCTGTTGGGAAGGGGCGCAATGTCGACCGATGGGGCGCTTGTCGACGCGGCGATTGCGCGGCTTACTAGTGCCGGCTGGCGTTGGCGCGGCAGCGGCACGCTTGGACGCGACCGAGGGGATGCGGGCGGACCGCTCTCGGGATTTGCGGGTTCGAGTACCCTGCTCGCGGCGTGGGGAGCTAGTTTTGGGGAGCTTTCAAGTGCTGACCAGACCGTCTGGTTCCTCAGCCGGGAGGACTACAACGTGAGTGGCGAACCCTTCGCGTGGGATGAGTTTCGGCGCATCAGTATCGAGGCCGCCGTGAGTGAACCGGAGAGGCATGAGATAGCTGCCTTTTGGCGCGAGCACGTGCCGATCTTGCTCGGGATTGCCGGTGATTATTGGTACCTCGCTGTTCGCTCCGACGGCGTGGTCGTGAGCGGGCGAGAACTCGAGTTCGAGGCAACGGATCAGATCGCCCCCGACTTCAGGGTGCTGCTTACAGCGATCGCCGCTCCTGGGAACGCGGCGAATGTGCCCGAAACCGTGCTCCTGCCGCGCGAACTTGCGTCGACGCTCCAGTAGCCCGATGTGGCGGTGGGGCAGTCCTCAAGCCTCTCTCTGTGCCGCGGGGAGATGTTTGTTCGTGTACGTATGATATTCGCGCTGCGGTCGAAGTTTGGCAAACTATTCGCTTGAGCTATGTGTTTCCCATGCGATTGAGAGTTTTCCGGGATACTCATTGACATTCGACAGATAACTCTTAGTGTTGCTGGCATGGAGCTCATTACATCAAGCCCAACAGTTCATGGCGCTGCCAAGTCGCGCTCACGTGCCGTCGGAGCCCTGCTCACTGTCTCCGCGATGCTCTTTGGAACGGTACTGTTGAGCACGCCAGCGCACGCAGCTGAAACCGTAACGGTTGATACGGTGGACGACCTTCGGGCGGCCTTCAATGACGCAACCACGGATACGACCGTGACGCTGGGGACAGCTTTCCCGGATGAGCTTTCGACGACAGTCACCCTGTCAAACAGCGCCGACGTGGCGATCGTCGTTGACGGCGCCGGCAAGACGCTGCAGGCCCCGCCCACAGGCCGGCACCTTTCCATGACCGTCGGGGGATCCGGATCTGCAGTGCTCAGCAACCTCTCGCTCGAGCCGCGTTCCGGCGCGACCAATGGCGGGCTGGAGGTCTCCCTGGAAGGAACCGCACAGGCTGAGGTCTCGGCGGTAACGATTTCAGGGCTTGGGCAACGCGCCTTCGGTATCGGCGGGTCAGGGTCGGGGCATCTCCTGGTGGAGGATGTGACGTTACAGGGCAACTCGGCTGGCTACGCGTCCGCGCTCGGCTATGGCCGCGGCAATGCAGACGCAACAACGACGATGAACAACATCTCCGTACTCGAGAACAACGGGCTGAGCGGTGGTGGCTACTCCGGCGGCGCCATGCTGATTGGTGCGGGGTCGCGCGGTGCCGTGACGATTCAGAACTCCCTGTTCCGAGATAATTCCTTCGTGGATGGCGGATCACAACCGCGCGGCGGTGCGATTGCAGTACACAACTCACACGTTCAGTTGACGCTTGACAATGACCTCTTCGAAGGCAACAGTACGTATTCGTCCACGAGCCCAGCCAGCGCTGACGGTGGGGCGGTCTCAGTGTTTAACCCGAACACCACTGCGACTGGGTCGCTCGTCGTGACGAACAGTACGTTCGTTGGGAATACCGCAGAGGACGACGGGGCGGCTATCTTTGTCGAGGGGCAGAACTCGAGCTCGAGCCGGCCGTTCACTACCAACCTGACTGTTAAGAACTCGACCTTCGTGGACAACGTTTCGGGTGGTGAGACGAGTGACACGGGCGGCGCGATCCAGGCATCACTTCGCGTAGACGTCAACATCTCGAACAGTACGTTCTTCGGAAACACGAAGGCTTCCGGTCGTGGTGGCGTTGATTATGGCTTCCACATGACGTTCAACTCCGGTGGCTTCCAGCGCCCCATCGGCGAGCTCTCCAACAACGTGTTCACTCGGTCGAACTCAGTCGCCGGAACGTTGGGCTCGTCGTTCACCTGCACGGGTGGGGTGAGCTGCAATGTTCCAACAGGCCAAGAAGATGCGCACGCTACGGGAATCTTTGGGTCAGTAAACCCATCGGTGGGAGCAAACGGTACAGCGGTCGTCGCGGGTGACAGCCGTGCTGGTAGCGAGAGCAAGCCCGTTCCGACGCTCGCAATCGTGCCACCGCTCACCGGCTCGACTCCCACCGCGTCTCGCATCGTGACCGTTGACACCGGGCTCGCGGCGGATCAGCGTGGCGTCGCGTACCGGGCTGCGGGCCCGCAGGATGCGGGCAGCTTCACGATGGACTACGTGAGGTTCGACGCGGCCACGAATGGTGGCTCCTGGAGCGGCCTGACACCCCAGCTGCCCGGTGCACAGGGCACCTTTGTCGGCGACGCCGCAGCGACGAACGGTTGGTTCGAAGTGGCGGCCCCGGGCGCGAGTGTGCCAGCGCCAATCACTGCCCCGACGCCGCCAGCCGGTCACACGTTCGTTGGCTGGTTCGACAGCGCAACCGGAGGGCAGGCCGTCACGGCGCCGGTCGCGGCCGCTGCTCAAACTGTGTACGCGCAGTTCCAGCCGAACGACTACGTTGTGACCTTTGACCCCGACAACGGAGAAGCCACATCAACGGAGACAGTTGCGCACGGCGGCACCGCCACTGAGCCAACACCGCCTGTGAAAGAAGGCTTTACCTTTACGGGCTGGACACTTGACGGAGCTCCGTACGACTTCGCGACCGAGGTGGAATCTGATCTGACCCTCGTGGCGACCTGGGAAGAAGTTCAAGTACCGAACCACACCGTCACGTTCGACCCCGACAACGGCGAGGCAACGTCTGCGGTCACGGTGGCGGACGGGGCCGCAGTTGAGAAGCCCAGCGCTGATCCTGTAAAGGACGGCTTTACCTTCACCGGATGGATGCTCGACGACGCCGCGTACGACTTCACGGCACCCGTCAAGGGTGACCTGCTGCTCGTAGCTGGCTGGGAGGAAGTCGAAGTGCCGCTGCACACCGTCACATTCGACCCCGCGAATGGCAGCGCGACCACGACGATTAAGGTCGCAGATGGCGACCCGGTCGGCGAACCGGCTGACCCAATTCGCGACGGGTTTACGTTTGAGGGGTGGACCTTGAACGGTTCCCCCTACGCTTTCACGACACCGGTGACCGATGACATCACGCTCGTCGCGACCTGGGCTGAGATTCCGGTCGTCACCTACACCGTGACGTTTGACCCCGACAATGGCGGCGATACGTTTAGTCAGCAGGTCATTGCGGGTGAAACCGCTGCCCGGCCAGGTGCAGACCCGACGCGCGAAGGCTACGTGTTCACCGGGTGGACGCTCAACGGGGCAGCCTACGACTTTGCCACTGCAGTGTCGGCTGACATCACACTCATTGCGGGCTGGGAGCTAGCGCCCGTCGGTGACCACACAGTCACCTTCGATCCGCAAAACGGCGAGGCGGCCTTCACGGCGACGGTCCCGCACGGCGGCTCAGCAGCGAAGCCCGCTGACCCCATCCGTGATGGCTACTCCTTCGCAGGCTGGACGCTCTCCGGAGCGCCATATGACTTCGCGAGTGCGGTTGTCTCCGACATTACGCTTGTCGCAGGCTGGGAGGCCGAAGCGGTCGTCACCCACACCGTGACGTTCGACCCGGCGAACGGTGCGAGCGTCACGCAGGTCAAGGTTGCGAACGGCGGAACAGTGGCACGGCCAGCCGACCCGGTGCGCGAAGGATTCACGTTTACCGGATGGACGCGCCTGGGCGCCGCGTACGATTTCGCAATGCCCGTCACCGCCGACGTGACGCTCGTCGCCGGTTGGAGCGCAATCGTCGCTCCGCCCGTGCGCCCGCCGAAACCGCCGACAATAGAGAGCACCGGTGGCGCGTCGCTCCTGCCTACTGCGCTGGCGGCCGCGCTGCTCCTCGGGCTTGGAACGGTCGCCGTAATTCGGGCGCGGAGGCTGAAGCCTCAACGCTAGGTCTATCGAGAGGGCGCGTGAAACGCGCGCGGTCGGCCCGGTCGGGACGGGGAGCGAAAGCTCGCCACTCGACCGGGCCGTTTCGTTGCCCCATCCCCGCGCAAGGGTCGCCGGCACCAGCGGGCACGAAGCGAGACGCCGCCCGGAGCAGGCGCAGGCGCGCGAGGTTCTTCTAGCGAGTAGAAATACGCGCATATTTCACCCCCGAAATGTGCATCCCGGCCGGTTGCGGGGGTGCAGAGTGAGAAGTAGCCCGCAACGATCACCGAAAAGTGATCAGGCAATCACCACAGATCTGGCAATCACTACAAAGGAGTCACGATGACTGCATTCAAAGACGATCTCGAGGCAGTAGAGGCACTCAAGGCTGAGAACGGAACCGGCTGGGCGCAGATCAACCCCGAGTACGTCGCCCGGATGCGTGCTCAGAACCGCTTCAAGACCGGCCTTGAGATTGCGCAGTACACCGCCGACATCATGCGCAAGGACATGGGCGAGTACGACGCAGACTCGTCTGTCTACACCCAGTCGCTCGGTGTCTGGCACGGCTTCATCGGTCAGCAGAAGCTCATCTCGATCAAGAAGCACCTGAAGACCACCAACAAGCGCTACCTGTACCTCTCGGGCTGGATGGTCGCTGCCCTCCGCTCGGAGTTCGGCCCGCTGCCCGACCAGTCCATGCACGAGAAGACCTCGGTGCCTGCCCTCATCGAAGAGCTCTACACCTTCCTGCGCCAGGCTGATGCCCGCGAGCTCGACCTGCTCTTCTCGCAGCTCGATGACGCACGTGTCGCCGGCGACGAGACCGCCGTCGAGTTCGTGCAGTCGCAGATCGACAACTTCGAGACTCACGTCGTGCCGATCATCGCTGACATCGACGCTGGCTTCGGCAACCCCGAGGCAACCTACCTGCTCGCGAAGAAGATGATCGAGGCTGGCGCCTGCGCCATCCAAATCGAGAACCAGGTCTCCGATGAGAAGCAGTGCGGCCACCAGGACGGCAAGGTCACCGTGCCGCACGAGGACTTCCTCGCGAAGATCAACGCTGTTCGTTACGCGTTCCTCGAGCTTGGCATTGACAACGGCGTGATCGTCGCCCGCACCGACTCGCTCGGCGCTGGCCTCACGCAGAAGCTCGCTGTGACCAACACCCCGGGCGACCTCGGTGACCAGTACAACGCGTTCCTCGACGTCGAAGAGATCTCGGAAGACCAGCTCGGCAACGGTGACGTTGTCATCAAGCGCGACGGCAAGCTGCTCCGCCCGAAGCGCCTCGCATCGAACCTGTACCAGTTCCGCGCCGGCACCGGTGAGGACCGCTGCGTGCTCGACTGCATCACCTCGCTGCAGAACGGCGCCGACCTGCTCTGGATCGAAACCGAGAAGCCGCACGTTGAGCAGATCGCCGGCATGGTCGACCGCATCCGCGAGGTCATCCCGAACGCGAAGCTCGTCTACAACAACAGCCCGTCGTTCAACTGGACGCTGAACTTCCGCCAGCAGGCGTTCGACCAGCTCGCAGAAGAGGGCAAGGACGTTTCGGCATACGACCGTGACAAGCTCATGGCTGTGGAGTACGACGGCACCGAGCTCGCCACGCTCGCAGACGAGAAGATCCGCACCTTCCAGAAGGACGGCTCGGCACGCGCAGGCATCTTCCACCACCTCATCACCCTCCCGACCTACCACACCGCGGCGCTGTCGACCGACAACCTCGCGAAGGGCTACTTCGGCGACGAGGGCATGCTCACCTACGTTCGCGACGTGCAGCGCGAGGAGATCCGCCAGGGCATCGCGACGGTGAAGCACCAGAACATGGCCGGCAGCGACATCGGTGACAACCACAAGGAATACTTTGCAGGTGACGCAGCGCTGAAGGCGGGTGGTAAAGACAACACGATGAACCAGTTCTAACTCGTCTCCCGGGCGCACGCCCGTAAGCGAGAAACGCAAATTTCCAGCAAATGGGGTTCGGCTTTGGCCGGGCCCCATTTGTGTTGCACCAGCATCGGAAACAGGGTGCCGCAGCTGGCAATGGGTCGGCTATGCTTCGCACATGACAACGCTCCACGGTGCCATCCCAACGCTCCGCTTCGGTGCCACACCAACGCTCAGGTATAGTGCCTTCCCGACCCCAACGGGCGGCGGCAACCCGGCAGGTGTCGTGCTCGACGCCTCGGCGCTGACTGACGCCGACATGCTCGGGTTGGCCGCCGAGCTTGGCTACTCCGAGACCGCGTTCCTCGAGCCGCGCGCCGACCGCGAGTACCGGGTCCGGTACTTCAGCCCGCAGGCGGAGGTCGACTTCTGCGGCCACGCGACGGTCGCCGCAGCCGTCGCGCTCGCCGATGCCGCGCTTGGGGCGGGGGAGCGGCTGCTCCACACCAACGTCGGGGAGGTCCGCGTGAGCGTGGCGCGGGCCGAAGTCGGCTTCCGAGCGACCCTCACCACGGTCACGCCGAAGACTGCCGAGCTCGCGGCGGGGCCGCTCACGGAGCTCATCGCGACGCTCGGCTGGGATATCGAAGATTTGGATCCCGATCTGCCGACCGGCCTCGCGTTTGGCGGGCTCTGGCACCCGATCCTCTGGGCGAGGACGCGCGAGCGCCTGGCGGCGCTCGACTACGATTTCGCCGCGCTGGCCGCGCTCATGCTGCGAGAGGGGTGGGGGACCGTAAGCCTGCTCAGCCGCGAGCGCGCAGATCTCATTCACTCGCGCAACGCGTTTCCCATCGGCGGGGTCGTCGAAGACCCGGCGACCGGGGCCGCGGCCGCCGCGCTCGGCGGGTTCCTCCGCGCGAATGGGTTGCTGCCGGACACCGGGGAGTTTCGTGTGCTGCAGGGCGAAGACATGGGGCAACCCTGTCTGCTCGAGGTGGACGCCAGCGGTGACGGCGGAGTCAAGGTGAGCGGCACCGCCGTGCGCATCAGTGCTGTGACCCCATCAGTGCTGTGGCCCCCATCAGTGCTGTGACGCCCAGCAGCAACGACGAGGTAGACGGGAGCTGAATCAGTGGCCGCCATTATATTCACGGTCGTTATCGCGGCACTCGGGGTCTTCCAGATTGCGGCGGCGGCCGGCGCCCCCGTTGGCGCGTACTGCTGGGGTGGGCAGCATCCGGGCACGCTCCCCGTGAGGCTCAGGGTCGGCTCAGCCGCCTCCCTGCTGCTCTACGCCGCGTTCGCGCTCGTCATCCTCAGCAAGGCAGACATTATTGGCCTGGTGCCGGAGCCCGCGGCAACAATCGGAACGTGGGTGATCTTCGGGTACAGCGTGCTCGGCACTGTCATGAACGGTATCTCACACTCGAAGCGTGAGCGGTTCGTGATGACGCCCGTCGTGCTTGCGCTCGCGGTGCTCTCGCTCATCGTTGCGCTGCAGGGCTGAGTGCCAGTGCCGCGGCGTATCGTTGACGCATGACCGCAACCGCAATCCTCACAGACCTCGCTCGCCGGCCGGAGGCCGCCGCTGAGATGCTTCGCGAACAACTCACCCCCGCGGTACTCAACGCGCACCCGCACCATGACAACTCGATTGCGTGGCTGCTGTGGCACGCCGCGCGCGAGATTGACGTACAGCTCGCGGCACTCACTGGGCTTGAGCCCGTCTGGTCCGCCGCCGGGTATGACGCTCGCTTCGGGCTCGACACCGTTCCCGATGACCTCGGGTATGGTCACACCCCTGAGCAGGCGCGTGCGATTGTCGTTGACGACCCCGGCCTGCTGCTCGAACACCTTGCCGCGGTCGTCGATGCGCAGGTGGCATTCATCGAGACCCTTTCCGAGGCCGACCTGTCTCGCATCGTGGACGAACGGTGGGATCCGCCGGTCACGCTCGGCGTACGCCTCGTGAGTATGTCGGCAGACGCGCTTGAGCATGTGGCACAGGCTGCCTATGTGCTTGGGATCGGGGCGCCGGGTTTCGAGAGGAGCTAGCCTCCCGGGCCGCTGAGGTCTTTCACGCGCTCGGCGAGTGCGACGATGACGCCCTCCGGCCCCCGTACATACGCCATCCGCCAGGCGCCCTCGTACTCGCCCACGCCGCCGACGAGGCCGTAGCCGTCTGCGGCCAGCGCGGCGAGCTTCGCGTCCAGGCCTTCAACCTCAAATGCGAGACTGCGGAACCCGACCTCGTTCGCCATTGGCGCATGGGTACCAGTTGTGTGGGCCGGTCGCACGAAACTCGACACCTCGATCGCCGTCGCGCCGCCCCCGCTCGGGGAACCCGGGAGCGACAGCATGACGATCTCGGAACGGGAACCGGGGATTCCGGTGACGGCATCGATGAACTCGCCCTCGACGAACGTGCGGCCTTCGACCTCGAAGCCCAAAGATTCGAAGAACGAGATCGCCGGTTCGAGATGCTCGACGGTAATGCCAACGTGGTCAAAGCGGATGCGCTGGTGCATGGGGGTAGCCTGCACCCTTCTCGCGCCGTCGTCAAGGTGGCTGCCATACTAGCCGTATGCACGGACGACTCCTCACCACGGCGGCGCTCGCCCTCGCGACAGCCGCGGCAAGTTTCACGCTCGCCGGCTGCGCCTCCGCCCAGACCGGCACGGCCACAATCGAGCTGCGACAGCTTCCCGATGACCTCGCGGGTGAACAGCTTCAGGTGCAGGTCAGCGTCGACGGTGAGGTGTTTGAGGCACTCCAGCTCAGCGGGGGCACGACGATGGCGCTTGAGGATGTGCCTTTCGGCGAAGTTGAGATCGAGGCTGCTGAGGTGTGCTCCGTTGCCGGGCCAATAGGCGAGCCGAACCCGACGATCCGGCTCATCGTCGAAGGGGCTCACTGCACCCTGGCCGATTAGGCGGCTGACGCGGTGATCAGTGCGAAAGCGATATGCGTAATCGTCTGCTACTGGCGCTGAAACACGAGGAGGGCATCGGCGACGAGATCGTGCGGGAACGTGTCCCACGCGATCTCCGTGACTCCGACGCGGGTGAAGTGCCTGTCGAGCACCGCGCCGCAGTCAGCAATGAGGTGCGTCGTCTGGCCGCGGTGCCGGATGTCGGCGACGTTCCACACCACGAAGCCCCCGCGCCTCACCAGGCGGGCACACTGAGCTGCGACGAGGCCGAGCTCGGCGAGGTATCGCGTGTAATCACCAGTGTCGTGCTCGTAGGCGGTGAGCGGATCAGCCGGATGATTGTTCGCGGTCATGTATGGCGGCGAGGTGAGGATGAGATCAACGGACCCGGCGTCGACCGCCGGCGCAGCGGTCCGCGCGAGATGGAGCAGTTCGCGCGCGTCACCCTCGATGACCTGTGCAGAGGGAACGCGCCGCCGCACAAGCTCGACGCGCTCGGGAAGGAGCTCGACGCCGAACGCGCGTCGCCCAAGCGCGGCCGCGCGGGCGAGCGTCGTACCGAACCCGGCGAACGGGTCAACCACGAGCGCGCCGGGAGCTGACAGCGCTGTGACCACGCAGTCAACGACCGCTGCGACCATGTGCACGTCCTCCTCGGCGCCGCGCGGTCGGGAAGCCTCGAACTCCGCGAGGGTTGTTGCAATCGGACGAGCGAGCTCGGCGGGCAGTTCGGTATGCCGCGCGGTGGGCGGTGTGGTATGCCGCGCGGTGTGACGGGGGGCTGCGGGCTGGGTGCTCATCGGTAGCAGTGTACCGCCGGCCCTGCTCCGGCCCGTGCTGCGCCGCGTGTAAGCTGGCGCCACCCCTGATGAAGGAGCCCGCGTGTCAGACAAAATCGACTTCAAGAAGACGCTCGAGAGCTATCGGGCGAAGCGCGGCGAGTTCCGCCTCCTGGAGGTGCCTGAGATGACGTATCTCATGGTTGATGGCCAGGGCGACCCCAACGGGGGCGGCGAGTACGCTCGCGCGCTTGAGGCGCTCTATCCGGTCGCGTACAAGATGAAGTTTGCGAGCAAGCGAGAGCTGGGCCGTGACTACGTTGTGCCGCCGCTTGAGGGGCTCTGGTGGGCTGACGACATGGACTCCTTTACGGTGTCGCGAGACAAGTCGGTGTGGCGCTGGGCGATGATGATCATGGTTCCGGAGTGGATTGATAACGCCATGTTCGATACCGTCGTGCGCGGTCTCGGCGAGAAGAATGCCCCCGAGATGCTCGGAAGTGTCCGCTTTGCGTCGCTTGCCGAGGGGCTCTGTGCACAAACCCTGCATGTCGGATCGTTTGACGACGAGGCCCCGATACTCGAAGAGCTGCACGAGCAGTTCATCCCGTCCGCGGGGCTCGCGATGCGCGGCACCCATCACGAGGTGTACTTCAGTGACCCGCGCAAGACCGCTCCCGAGCGGATGCGCACGCTCCTGCGGCAGCCGGTCGAGCGGATTGATTCGGATGATTCGGTGGCTCGTGCTACTGAGAGCTAGCTCTGACGTCTGATTAGCTCTGCCCTCGCTCCATGAGTTTCCACTGGCCGCCGGTGAGAGGAGTGAGCGTTGCTGCGACGTAGACCACACCGATCGCGAAAAACGTCCAGCGCACCCCGATGAGTTCGGCCCCGACGCCGCCGAGGAGGCCGCCGATCGGCATCCCGGCCCACGCTCCAGCCGTCACAAGCCCGAGCACGCGGCCCCTGAGATGGAAAGGGATGCGCTCGAACTGCGCCGCGCCGAGAATGGGGTTGATCGCCCCCGCGGCGAGTCCGCCGATGGCGGCGGCCGCGACCATGCCCGGTACCCCGGCCCCCAGCGCTGGCGCGAAAGAGAATGCGCCCGCAACTGCGAAGCACAGCGCGAAGGGGATCCTGCGCGGGAGTCGGTGTGCGACATATCCGAAGGCAACCGTGCCGAGGAGGGCGGCGGCGCCGAACACCCCGACGACCACGCCGAGCGCGGTCGGGCCGCCAAGCCGTTCTGCCGCGTAGAGCGGCATCAGCGTCCCTGAGCGCGCCGCGTCGAGCGCGTTAGTGAGGAGCACGAGGGCGACGATGCGCACGAGAAGGGGATCCCGCACCGTGAACCGCAACCCCTCCGCGAGGTCGCGCCAGTAGCCGAGGGATGGCTCACGTTCAACCGCGCTCGCGGGCAGCCGCACGAGGCCGGCCGTGATCGCGGCCGAGAGTGCGAAGGCCGCCGCGGTGACGAACAGGGCGGGGTGTGGCCCAATTGTTGCGACCAGGGCGCCCGCGAGGGGTGCGCCGAGCAGCGCCGACAACCGGCTGGTACCGTCGAGAAAGCCGATCGACCGCTCGATGGGAAGCCCCGCCTGCTGCGAGAGCGGCGGGAGCAGCACCCGTCGCGCGGTCTCGCCCGGGGCGTCGAACACCCCGCCAAGGAAGATGAGCGCGAGCAGCGCGCCGTAGGGGAGTGCGCCGGCGCTCGCAAGCAGGGGGATCAGAGCGAGCGTCGCCCCGCTGATGAGGTCTGCGACGACCGACGCGCGAACGTGGCCGATGCGGTCGATGACCGCGCCGCCGAACGTGCCACCGATGACGACGGGCGCCGTTGTGGCAGCCGCGGCGAGACCCACCTGCAGTGCGGAGCCGCCCGTGGCGAGGACCGCGAACGGGATCGCAAAGACCGTGACCACGTTTCCCGTTCGCGAGAGCGCGTGGCTGACGAGCAGGGCGCGGAGGGAGAGCGTCGCTGCTGGGCGGCCCGGACTCGCGTTGCTCGGGTCCTGGGGGTTGTCGTTCACGGCTGCCGGTAGCCCTGCGCGAGGAAGAAGACGTCTGCCGCGTCGGGGTTCCCCTCGGGGCGGGCGATGTTTTCGCGGCTCACCGACAGCCAGCGCTCCTGGAGCGCTTCAAGTTCCGAACCCAGCTGCCCGAGCTGGCCGGGAGTGAGCCGTAGGCTCCGATCGGTCAGGAAGCCCGCCTCAAGCCAGCTTCGGTCGAGTTCGCCGGCCCCGTCGATGTAGGCGGCCAGGCGCTGCGCGTAGGCCTGCCCGAGGGCCCGGTACATGTCTTGCTGGGCCGCGAGGCGCTCGGGGTCACTCGCGAACTCCGCGGTGTCCCAAACCGTCTCTGCGTGCGTTGCGCGCCACCACCGCTCGCGTGCGTCGGTGCCCGCGTCGGCCGCCTCTTCGATAAGGTCGGCGCTTGCCAGCTTTCGCAGATGGTAGCTCAGGGAGCCAGGCGCCTCCTCGACGTACCGTGCAAGGAGGGCTGCCGTCTGGGGGCCGTGCTCCCGCAGCAGGGCGAGCAGCTTCAGGCGCGTCGGGTGGGCGAGCACGCGCATGTGGGCAGCGCGGTGGAGGTTTGCTTGATCGGCCATAGAATGAGAATATCGCACAAGAACTATTGCGCAAGAGTTCTTGTGCTTTTTGCGGGCCGAGTCCGCCGGCGGCACCGGGGTAGGCTTTTCGGGTGCCATTTCCGACCTTTCACCGACTGTTGCCCCGCCTGACCGACCTCGGCGAGGTGCTCGGTGGTCCGACGCCGGAGGAACAGGGCGGCGAGTACGAGTCTGGAACCGTGCTGCTGAGAGTGGGGGAGGTCGAGGAGCGCTGGCGGATTCGCACCGCCCGCATCACCCCCACGAAGCCAGGCGCGTTCGTCGCAGTCTGGGAGCGGGGCGCTGACGGCAAGACCCAGCCGTTTGCAGCCGACGAAGGGACAGCTGGGCTGCTCGTCTTTGTTGCCGAATCGGGAGCTGCCGCCCGGTCAGGTCTGTTTCGGTTCACCGCAGAGACGCTGGTGGAGCTCGGTATCACGCGGGGCCCGGGCGGCGCCGGCAAGCGCGGGTTCCGTCTCTACCCGAGCTGGTGCGACGGGCTCAACGCGCAGGCGGCCCGAACCCAGCGAGCCCAGGCGCCGGCCTTCACGCTCATCGACGGATAGTCGGGGGAGCTTCCCGAGGCCTCACTCCCTCACTCCCTCACCCTCAGCTCATGCCAATGCGATCGGCCCTAGAAATGCCGCTCCGGGGCGGTCTCGGCATAAGTAACGTCGATCACAGGCGGAGTGAGCGCACCAAGCAGTAACGCCCCCAAACCACCGGGACTAAGCGGCAGGGGAGTCCTCGATGAGCCGCTTGCCGAGCACGAGCACCTCGTTCACTTCGTACCCGAGGGCTTCGTAGAAGCCGGTGGCCTGGGTGTTGTCCGTGCGCACCATGAGCTGTGCTTTGGGGCAGCCAAGCGACTCAAGACTCCGCTCAACCTCGGCGACGAGGGCGCGACCGACCCCGGCCCCGCGTGACTCGGGCGCGGTCGCGAGGTAGTACATCCAGCCGCGGTGGCCGTCGTGCCCCGCCATCACTGTCCCGAGCAGTTGGGGCTCAGCGCCGGGTTCGGCCAGCTCTGCGACGGCGGCGAGAAACAGCTCGGGCTGCGCTGAAAGGCTGCGGGCGATGTCTGCACGCGGGTCGTTCCAGGGGCGAGTCAGCCCGCACGTCTCCCAGAGCGCGACCGCCTGCTCCGTGTCTGCCTCGGTGAACTGCCTGATCGTGTACGAGAGCGCGGCTACCATCTTGCGAATCTATCCGACGCCCAACAACGAGGCAATCTCGGCAAGGCCGACTGCGGTGCGGTCGCTCGAGGGGACGCCAACGTAGATGGCGTCCATGCCGAAGGCGCGCGGCCCGGCCACGTCCGCGTCCCAGGTGTCGCCGACGAAGACCGTGGCGTCGGCCGAGCCCGCAGCGCGTTCGAGGGCGGCCCTGTAGATCTCGGGGTGTGGTTTGCGCCAGCCCAGGTCCACTGAGGTGATGACCTCTGTGAAGAAATGCTCAATCCCGAACCGTCGAAGCATGCGCGGCACGAGGCGTGGATCGTGCGCGTTACTCACGACCGCGAGCGTGTGCTCAGGGGCGAGCGCCGTGAGACATGCTTCGGCGCCTGAGGCGAGAGTGATCCCTGAGGTCCAGACCTCAAGATAGTCGTCGACGAGGCGTTCGAGCTCGGCGTCGGGTGCTGCGATGCCTGCGAGCTCGCCGTAGCGTTCAGCGATCTCCCGCATCGAGCACTCTCGCCCCGTACTCGCCGCCTGCCCGTCGAGTTCCAGCCATGCCCGCTCCCACAGCCGACTCGCGGCGGGCGCATCGATCGGGGCGCCGGCGCGCACCGCGAACTCGTGGGGCGCGTTGCGGGAGGCTGGGTGGACGGATGGGTCGTAGTCCACGAGCGTGCCGAAGAAATCGAAGAAGACGTGCGTCTTGGGGTGTGACGTCGCTCGCCGCCCTGGCGCGGGCGTCACTCGGATACCTCGCGTTGGGGCCGCTCAGAGTCCCCAGTCGATAGCAGCGAGCGCAGCTCGGCCGCGACGAGTTCAGCCCGCGTGAAGGGCGCGTCGTGGCCCGCGCGTTCCGCGACGACGAGAGTGCTGTGGGGGAGTGCCGCGTGTGTGAGCTCGGCTGACGCGCGCATGAGCCCCCGCTCCTTTTCGCCAACGACGACGGTCGCGGGCCCGGGGAACGCCGCCCAGCCGTTGGGGAGTGTGAACGAGATGTTTTCCTTGACGCTCGCGAGGAGCGTCGCCTCCGACACCCTCGTGCTGTCTGCGATGTACCGCTCGAGGAGCCCTGAGGGCACGCCGAGCTGGCGGGCCTGCAGCTTCGCGAACCACTCGCGCTTCGCGAGCGGCGCGGAAGCCCTGAGTAGCGCGAGCGTCGCGGCCTGTGCGGGAGCGGGCGTCGTCTCGGCGCTCACGATGAGTGCGGCTCGAACGAGCTCCGGATGCTCGGACGCAAGCCGAAGGGCGAGCTGCCCGCCGAGCGAGAAGCCGACGACTGTCACTCCACGAGGTGCGCGGTCACGAATTAGGTCGGCGAGCCGGTCGAGTGTCTCGTCGTGGGAGACGTAGTCGACGGAGCCGCTCGAGCCGTGGCCGGGCAGATCAGGGACGATCGCCCGCACGCCGCCGTCGAGCACATTGAGCACGGGCCGCCACATCCAGCCCGCGACGCCGCCGCCATGCAGGAAGAGAACATCGGATCCCGATCCCGAAATCATAGTGTTCATGTTTCCGAATCTTAACAGGGCAGCGGCGCGCCACGATGGTGCCCGGAGCCGAGTGTCAGGGGCGCCCTCGCCGTGCGAACATGACGCCGTGTGACGCCGCGTTTCACCGTGTTTCGGCGGCGGATGCGGGCCACTTTCCGGCTCTGTACCGTAGCCGACATGACTTCTCTCGCACTCGCCACAGACCGCCCCCAGCCCACGACGATCCCTCGTAGCGCCGTCCCCAACATCACCGTCCCCAGCATCACCGCCGAAGACCGCGCGCAGCGACTCGATGAAGCGGGCGCAGCGTGGAGCAAGCGCATCGACCAGAACCGCGACTCTTCAAAGCTCACGTACCGCGTCGAGGGCGTCGGCGAGGGTGGGGTTGCCACCCGCGTCCGGGCAGGCAAGCACGAATTCGTCATCGACGAGCCGGCAGCACTCGCGGGCGACGACGTCGCCGCGAGCCCAGTTGAGTACGCGCTCGGCGCGCTCGTCGGATGCCAGGTCGTCGTGTACAGACTGTACGCGCAGGCGCTCGGGATCCAGGTTGACGACATTCGCGTGCGCGCCGAGGGCGACCTCGACGCCGCCCGCTTGCTCGGGAAAGACGAGACCGTGCGGCCCGGCTTCAGCGGGATTCGCCTCCACGTCGAGCTCACCGGGCCCGAGACGCAGGAGCGCTACGAGCAGCTCCGCGACGCGGTCGACATTAACTGCCCCGTTTACGACCTGTTCGCGAACCCGACACCAGTCGTCGTGAGCGTCGCAAAGGGTTAGTGGGCGTAACCGGCCCGGGCCCGGTTCAGCTGTGCCCGGGTCACGTGCGCACCCAATAGCATTGCCTCATGGGTTATTCGCGTGTGGTTTGGGGCATGAGTGCGCTCCTCTGGCTGATCATCACTGTGCTGTGGTGCGTGTGGTTCGGGTGGCCGGCGGTCACCGTCGCCGTGATCTTCGCGATCCTGCCCGACATCGCGCTGATCGGGGCGTTCGCGAGCCCGGGGCGCCTGAAGCCCGAGCGCGTCGCGTTCTACAACACGATGCACAACGCCCTCATCGCCGTCGGGGTCCTTGTCGTTGGTTTCGCGGCCTTCCTGCTCACCGGGGGGATGGACGGCGGCGTCTGGGCACTCGGGCTCGCGGGGCTTGCCTGGTTCGTGCACATCGCGGTGGATCGTGCCTGCGGTTTTGGCAGGCGCGACACTGACGGCAGCATCATCCCCGTCGTATAGCGGGCGAAAGCGGCACGCGGTGCCTGAAAGATCATCCCCTGGGTGGACGGGTGTCATACCTGGGTACGACGCGGGGGAGTGAACGGGAACGCCAAACTGGATCGGTACGTGAGATCGACCCTGCCCGAAAGGCGTTATGACCCCGCTCACCCGTCTCAGCTTGAAGAACCGCTTGATAGTTGGCCTTGTGACCCTCGCGGTCGCGGCGCTCGGCATCATCTCGATGGGGGCGCTCAAGCAAGAGCTCATGCCGTCGATGAAGGTGCCGATGGCCTACGTATCGGTCCAGGCTGACGGCCTCGCGCCCGAGGAGCTGGTAAAAGCGGTCACCGAGCCAGCCGAGCAGGCGATCAAGTCGATCCCAGGCGTCACGAGCGTCAACTCTGACACCTCGAGCGGCTACGCGAACATCATGGTCGAGTGGCCGTTCGATGAGGACGCCGAGGAGACGGTGCGCACCATTCGCGCAACCCTCGACGCGCTGAAGCCGAGCTTCCCGACCGGCGCGCAGGCCGAGGTCTTTTCCGGCGGCGCGGACGATATGCCCGCCATGATGCTGAGCGCCGGAACGAGCGGCGACGAGGCGGCATTCGGCGAAGCGCTGGAGCAAAGCGTGGTGCCCGCACTCCAGGCGCTTCCGGGCGTGCAGAAGGCGACGCTGTCGGGCCGTGAAGCCCAGCGGGTCGTCGTGGATCTCCGGCCAGCCGACGTTGCAAAGCTGAAGGTCGAGCCCGCCTCGGTCCAGGCCGTGCTGCAGGCGAACGGCGCGAGTCTGCCCGCCGGGCAGATCGACGGCGAAGCAGGATCCATCCCCGTCACGGTGGGCACCGGAATCGGGTCGCTCGACGACATCGCCGCGCTCCCGATCGCGACCGAGGACGGCGTCGTGCGCGTCTCGGACTTCGCGGATGTGCGGACCGAGACGATTCCCGCCGATACGATCGCTCGCGTCAACGGCAAGCCTGCCCTCACACTCCAAATCATGCCGTCGCGCGGCGCGAACGTCGTGCAGATCTCGCACGCCGTTACCGCAGAGCTCGACCGTCAGGCCCCCGGGCTCAAGGCCGAGTTCGTCACGATCTTTGACCAGGCCCCGTTCATCGAGCAGTCGATCCACGACCTCGCTGTTGAGGGCGGCCTCGGCCTTGTCTTCGCGGTGCTCGTGATCCTCGCGTTCCTGGCCTCCTGGCGGTCGACAATCATTGCCGCTGTCTCGATTCCGCTCTCGCTGCTGATCACGCTGATCGGCCTGCAAATGAGCGACAACACGCTGAACATCCTGACACTCGGGGCGCTCACGATCGCGATCGGCCGCGTCGTCGACGACTCCATCGTGGTCATCGAGAACATCAGCCGACGGCGCGGCACCGGCCCGCTGACCATCGAAGGCGTTGTGGCCTCCGTCCGCCAGGTCGCCGGGGCGATCACCGCGTCGACTCTTACGACAGTCGCCGTGTTCCTCCCGATCGCGTTCGTCTCGGGCATGGCGGGGCAGCTCTTCCGGCCGTTCGCCGTGACCGTCTCGATCGCGCTCATCGCCTCGCTCGTTGTCGCGCTCACCATCGTTCCCGTGCTTGCGTACTGGTTCATGCAGAAGCCCCCGAAGCCGCGCCGTGGCGAAGCGGGTGCCGGCATGGACGGCGAGGCGGGCGAAGCCGACGCTGATCCTGATCGCGTGCCCTCCGAACTCGATGAGATCCACTCGGCGCCGGACCGGTTGCAGCGGGCCTTCATGCCCGCTCTCTCGGCGACCCGTCGTCACCCGGTGATCACGCTCGTGAGCTCGGGCCTGATCCTTGCGCTGACGCTCGGCATGACCGCGTTCCTGAAGACCGACTTCATCGGGTCGTCGGGGCAAGAGAGCCTGCAGCTCACTCAGACTGCGAAGGAAGGCGCGACCGATCTTGTTGCGGAGGCCGAGCCCGTCGAGAAGGCGCTCGCGAAGGTTGATGGCGTGCGCGACGTCATGACGTCGATCCCCGTCGGCGGCGAGGGGCAGCCGACCATTTCGTACGACCTGCAGCTTGCAGACGGCGCGGATGTCGAGCGCGTGAGCGGAGACGTCCAGGGCGCCCTCGATAAGCTCACCGACGCCGGTGAGCTGCGGCTTCAGACGCAGGATGCGTTCGTGGGTGACGCGGGCGGGGGCGGCGGCATCGCGCTCCAGATCCGTGGCAACGACCCCGTCGCGCTCCGCGAGGCGAGCGAGCTGCTTGAGAAGGAGCTCACGGAGGCCAAGGGTGTGCAGAGCGTCTACTCCGACATCAAGGGCGAGCAGCCCATCATGCGGGTGAAGCTCGACGAGGCCAAGGCCACGCGCCTCGGGTTCGACCGCGCCGCCGTCGCGAAGACCATCAGCGATGCGATGCAGGGCGAAACGATCGGCCGACTCATGCTTGAGGGCGCGGAGCGCGAAATCGTGCTGCGCACCCCGGGCACGGAGTACACGGCGGCGACGCTCGGTGATCTGCTGCTCCCGGTGACGCCACAGCAGACTGCGATCGTGCAGAAGGCCGCGAGTGACGCCCTCCAGGAGAAGGCCGAGGCCGAGGCCGAGGAGGCGCGGCTGAAAGCCAACTCAGAGCTGACGAACCAGATCTGGGAGGCGGGCAACCAGCGCGCCGAGCTCGTCCAGCAGCTTGGAGAACTGAACTCCCAGCTCGCGGCGCTCGCTGCCGCGCCGGTCACGCCCTACCCGCCCGTCGACCCGAAGGACGCGGGCAAGCAGCAGGCTGCGCAGGAACGCGCGGAGCAGCTGGCCGGCCTGCAGGCGGCAATCGACGGCGCTCAGAGCGGGATCGCGGGCATCGACGAGCAGATCGCCGCGCTGCGTCAGAGCCAGTCAGACGCAGCCCAGGCACTCGTCGACCAGCAGGCCGCCGAAGCCGAAACGAAGGCGGCGACGGAGGCGAAAGGCGCCCCGATGAAGCTCTCCGAGATCGCTGCGATCGAGGAAGAGATGACGGCCCCCGTGATCACCCGCGCCGACGGCGAACGCCAGGTCGTGCTCTCGGTGACACCGAAGACAGGGCAGCTCGACGCCGCGAACAAGGCTGTGGACCGGGCGATAGCCACGACCGACCTGCCCGCGGGCGTGAGCTTCGAACTCGGGGGCGTGAGCGCGCAGCAGGACGAGGCATTCGGTCAGCTCGGCGTGGCGATGCTCGCCGCGATCATGCTCGTACTGCTCGTGATGGTGGCGACGTTCCGCAGCTTCCGCGGACCGCTCGTGCTGCTCATCTCGATTCCGTTTGCGGCGACGGGCGCGATCCTCGGCCTGCTCATCACGGGTGTGCCGCTCGGCCTGCCCGCGCTCATCGGCCTGCTGATGCTCATCGGCATCGTCGTCACGAACGCGATCGTGCTCATGGACCTCATCAACAGGCTTCGTGAGAGCGGAGCCTCACTCGACGAGGCCGTCGAACACGGCACGAGGCTGCGCCTGCGGCCGATCCTGATGACGGCTGCGGCGACGATCTTCGCGCTCGTTCCCATGGCACTTGGGCTCACCGGCGGTGGCGTATTCATCTCTCGCCCGCTCGCGATCGTCGTGATCGGTGGCCTCGTGTCGTCGACGCTGCTGACGCTCATCCTCGTACCCGTGCTCTACACACTCGTCGAGCGTCGCCGGGAGCGGAAGCTCGAGAAGCGCGCCGCGAAGCGTGCGGCGAAAGCTGCGGGAATGGCTGGCGTTGTGGCTGTCGTGGGCGCTGACGCGGTCTCTGACGACACGGCGGCCCTGACCGAGGTTCTTGGGCTGGCGTCTGCTGAGGGGGCGAACGCTCCGGCCGTGGGCGACGCCGAAGGGATCGCGGAGGGCAGCCCTGATGGTGGCCCTGATGGCGGCTCTGATGGTGAGTCTCGCGGCGGCCCCAACCGTGACTAGATGAAAACGCCGGGGCCGCCCCTCCACACAGTGGGAGGGGCGGCCCCGGCGTCTCCGTCGTTCCTTACGCTGCCGTGTCGCGGCGGCGGCGCAGCCAGAGGAATGCTCCGCCTGCCGCTGCGAGGAAGGCCCCGATCGCAGCTATGCCGGCGAAGGCGCCGCTGCCTGAATCGGCAAGCGGGTCCTTCGTGTCGGGCTTGCCGGGTTCGGGCTTGGGCTTGGGGTCGGGCTTCGGTGAGGTAACCGTTCCACCGTCTTCGTCACGAATGATGGTGCCGTTGGCGGTGACGCGGTCTCCGAGGGTCGTGTTCGTTCCGGGGTCGGAGAGGGTGGCGGTGAAGGTGACGTTTCCTTCTCCGACGTGGCCGGGGCTGGTGTGAACGGTGACGGTTTTCGGGGTGGTGTCGCCGTCTGCCCAGGTGAGGGTTTCCTCGATGCTGGTGTAGTCGGTTCCCGCGGTTGCGGTGCCGTCGTGGGTGGTGACCTTGACGGTGGCTTCGCCGGTCCAGGGGTTCTCGGTCGCGTTTGCTCGGGTTACGTCGAATGTGATGGTGTCGCCTGCGTTGCCGGTCTGGTCGTCACCGATCTCGATGGTTGAAGGCTGGGTTTCTACCTCGACAGCCCCGATGTCTGGCCCAGCGCCTTGCGGCCGCGCAAGCCCACGCTGGTCTGTGGGGGAGCCCCCGGGGCCCGCCGCGTCGATGAGTTTCGAGCCCGCTCCCGGCACCATGACCGGGGTGAGCCCCAGCGAGGCATCGAGCGCCCCGAGCGCGAAGTCTGCTGTCGTGCAGACGAGGCGCCCATCACCGGCGGGAACAAGCGATGGAGCGGTGGTGTAAGCCATGTGGCTCTCGGAGAAAGCAGGGACGTTGTCGTCACCAGCGGCCTTAGCAGCAACCCCTGCCCGCATCGGAGCATCGTCAAACTCCAGCGGGTCACGGGTGCCGGTGCTCAGCACAGAATTGGTGAACTCGAACGATGCGTTTTCCTCGACCGAGTCTCGATAGGCGATGCCGTTTCCCACGAGGGTGATGTGATCGAACACATGACGCCCGTCAACCTCGTCAAAGTGGATGTTGGGCACATTCGAATCCGCAGCTGACTGGAACGTCGAGTCGCTCACATGTAGCGCCGTGACCCCAGGAAACTCGTCAAGGTACGAGCTCTGGATCTGGACGTCGCTGGCGCCGCCGTGGTAGCCGCCCGGCTGGGCGAGCGACGTGTTGTCTTCGAAGGTGGAGCGTTCGATCGCCACCATAGTGGCCTCGATCTGGCTGTCGTTGGAGAAGGAGATGTCATCGATCCCTACGGCTCCCACGAGCCCGCCAACGTTTCCCTGGAAGAGAGTGTCTCGAATGGTGAGGAACGGGCCAGGGATGGGCGGCATGCCCTCCTCGTCTTCGAACGAGTCGGCGCTGATCCCGTTCACCTGGAGGGCACCTGCACGTTCCTCGTCAAGCGTGTCTCGGTTATTGATGAAGCGTGAGCCCTCGACGAGCATTGTCGACCGATGGTCAGAGTCGCTCTCCAAGGAAGCGGTGATGTTGAACGCGGTGATGTCGTTGTCGCGGAACTCAGTGTTGATGATGCGGATGTCGCCCGCAATGCCCTCGTTTTCGAGTTCGATCGCTCCAGCGCCGTAGCCGTCGTCAGTCGTGCGGTTCCCCGTGACGAAGCTGTCCTTGATTTCAAACAGGGGGAACGGCCACGTCTCTCCGAGCATGATGGCGTAGTCAGCAAAGCCACGCACGGTCACGTTGTGGAAGCCAGCGGCGCACACGTCGCTCGTGAGGTAGAGGCCCCGCGGGTCCTGTGTCTCAGGGGAGCCAGAGAGGATGATGCTTGAAGCGAAGAATGGATACTCATCGTCCGCGTCGTAGTCAACCAGGAGCGCCGCCTCATCGGCGACATTGATGATCTCGGAGGTGGCATTCTCGCCGCGCAAGATGACCGCTTCATGAACTTCGATGTCCCCAGAGCTCCGCACAACGAGGTCTGCCGCGACAACGACCTCGTCGATGCCGGGGTGCTCGTTTGCCTGGGTGAAAGCCCAACGGAGGCTGCCCTCTTCCTCAGAGTCGTCGTCCTTGGTGACAAGGTATGACTCTGACGACGGCTCAAGAGCGAGCGGAAAGCTCACTCCCGCGCAGGGGCTGTCGAGCATTCGCGAGGCTGGCGGTGGCTGTGTGCCGGCCACTTCAGACTCCGCCATGGCCGGCGCTGCCCCGACGGAAGTGGCAACGATGGCGGCGGCAACAATCGACCCCAGCCGAGCTTTTAAGCGCAAAGAATCCCCCTCGATTTTTCACTGTCGCAACATAGATCGCTGACAGCTCCCTAATGTCAGGGTAGTTCGTGGGAAGAGTCAGCACTAGCCCCGGGGCGTGAACGGCCGCTAACGCAGCGCCGTCGAACGGACGCGTGGCGGTCAAGCCCAGCGCGCACGGCCCAGTTTTCGGCGCGGGGTAGGGGGTATATCCGCGCCCACCCGGTAGTGTTTGGGCATACTCTGCGTAAATTACTGCGTAAGTTGCTGCGCTAATAGCTGCGTCAGCTGACGCACCGAGCAAGCGACGCACCTGAGACGGGAAGGATACGGCGTGCACCTGAAGAGCCTGACCCTTCGCGGATTTAAGTCTTTTGCGCAGCCGACGACCTTTCAGTTCGAGCCCGGTGTTACCGCGATCGTGGGCCCGAACGGTTCGGGGAAATCAAACGTTGTTGACGCGCTCGCCTGGGTGATGGGCGAGCAGGGGGCGAAGACGCTCCGCGGCGGCAAGATGGAAGACGTCATCTTCGCGGGCACTTCAACGCGTGGGCCGCTCGGTAGGGCTGAGGTGCGCCTCACGATCGACAACAGCGACGGCGCACTTCCCATCGAGTACACGGAAGTGACGATCAGCAGGATCCTCTTCCGCAATGGCTCGAGCGAGTACGCCATCAACGGCGAGTCGTGCAGGCTGCTCGACGTGCAGGAGCTTTTGAGCGACTCGGGGCTCGGCCGCGAGATGCACGTCATCGTCGGTCAGGGGCAGCTTGACACCGTGTTGCGCGCGACGCCCGAGGACCGCCGCGGGTTCATCGAGGAGGCCGCGGGCATCCTCAAGCACCGCCGCCGAAAAGAGCGTACGCTCCGCAAGCTCGACGCGATGGAAACGAACCTCACCCGGCTGAACGACCTCGCGGGGGAGATCCGGCGCCAGCTCAAGCCCCTCGGGCGCCAGGCGGAGGTGGCGCGACAGGCGCAAACGATCGCCGCCGAGGTGCGAGACGCGAAGGCGCGCCTGCTCGCCGACGACGTCACCCGCCTGCGGGCGGAACTCGCGAGCCTTGCGAAGGACGAGTCGGAGCGCCACTCCGAGCGGATCGTGCTGCAGGAGCAGATCGAGCAGAAGCAGCTCAGGATCGCGCGCCTCGAGCAAGAGCAGCAGGGCGACGAGCTTGATGCGGCGCGGCGCGTCACGTTCGCGCTAGAGAGCGCGCAGTCGAAGCTTCGCGGCCTGTTCGCGCAGGCGCAGCAGCGCCTGACGTTCCTCGCGACGCAGTCTGAGGCGCCAGAACAGGTCGCGCTCACGAGCCGCGCGAGCGTCGACGAGGCGCGGGAGGAAGCACACGAGCTCGCGGCGCGCATCCCCGAGAATGAGGATCAGTGGCGCGCCGCCGAGCAGGCGACGAGGCGGTCACAGCAGGCACTCGACGGAATTGACGAGCAGATCCAGGCTCAGGCAGAGCTCGTATCCCGACACGACCTCGAACTCTCCGAGCTGCGGGGGCGCCTCGACTCCGCGGAGCAGAAGCGGGCGACGATCGCCGCCGAGCTCGAGCGTCGCACGCAGGCGCTCGCGCAGGCCGAGGCCAGGGCCGCAGAGGCCGAGACGGAACTTGCGGCTTTCGAGTCTGAGAGCGCCGACACCGCGCTTCCCGAGGGCGGCCTCGATGGGGCGTACCGGGAAGCGCAGGAGCGCGAGACCGAGGCCGAGCGACTCGTCGACGAACTGCGCTCCGCGCTGCACACGCTCGAGCAGGAATCAGCCGGGCTTGAAGCGAGGGCGAGCGCACTCGCGCGGTCCCTCGACCAGCGCGACGCCTCGGGCGCTCTGTTAGCGGAACAGCCCGACGGGATCCTCGGCCGCGTCGCGGATCACGTGCGTGTGCGAGAAGGCTTTGAGGCCGCGGTTGGCGCGGCCCTCGGGGTGTTCGGCGACGCGCTGCTCGTCGAGAGTGTTGACGTCGCGGGTGACGCGGTCGCGGGCGCCCGCGACCGCGACCTCGGCCGGCTACGCGCGGTGATTGCGGGCGCCGCGAACCAGCAGCTTGATACGACGAACACCCCGCCAGCCCCGGAGAGCCTTGTTGCGGTCTCGGAGATCCTGCTCGAGGCCCCCGCGGGAGTTCGCGGGCTGCTCGCCCGGAGCTACGTCGCAGAGAGTATTGACGCCGCGGTCAGCGGCGCCGTGGAGCTCGCGGCGGCGCTGCCAGCGAGCGGCTTCACGATCGTGACGGCCGATGGCGACGTGCTCACTGAGCACACGCTCGCGGGCGGCTCGGGGCAGGCGCCGTCGCGTATTGAGCTGACGGCCGATCTCGCCGAGGCGCGGGGCAGGCTCGCCCAGATCGCGGACGAGATCGAGGCCGCCGCTACCGAGCTCGCCGACCAGCGCGAGCGTGCGACGCGGTTGAAGGCGGAGAGCAAGGCGGCGTACGCCCAACTCCGCGAGGCCGACGCCCGGCTCGCGGAGCACGCCCGGCGCAGGCAGCAGCTCGTCGTCCGTGCCGAAGCGACCAGGTCGGAGGCGGAGCGCGCGGCGACAGCGCTCGCCGGCGTCGCCGGATCGGGCGACGAAGCGTCGCAGCAGGTCGACTCCGCGACGCAAGCGCTCGAAGCAGCGGCGGCGAAGCCCCGCCCTATCCTCGACGCGAGCCAGCGTGATGGGCTCGTCGCCGAGGTGGATCTTGCGCGCGCGTCTGAAATCGAGGCCCGGCTCGCGTTCGAGACCGCGAAGGAGCGGGCCCGCGCCGCCGAGGAGCGCAGCGTCGCGCTCGCGCACCAGTTCGCCGCGGAGCGTACCGCCGCGGAAGAGGCCGCGCGCAGGGCGGTGCTCCGCAGTAGGCAGGTCGCCCGCGCTGAGCACGTCGCTGAGACGCTCCCCGCGATCCTCGACGCGTGCGACCGCTCCCTCAGCGAGGCCCGCATCGAGCAGCAGGCCGCTGAGCAGGAGCGCGCGCGTAACAGCCAGGAGCTCACGCTGCTGCGCTCCGAGGAAGCAGAGGGGCGGAGCAAGCTCCAGTCCATCACCGAGCTTGTCCACGGGGCCGAGCTCAAGAGCTACGAGCGCAAGCTGCAGCTGTCATCGCTGCTCGAACGCGCGGGGAACGAACTTGGCCTGGTCGAGGAGATCTTGGTCGCCGAGTATGGGCCCGAGATCGGGATCCCGACCGGTGAGGATCTCGGCTCGCCGCAGGGCGGAGTGCCCGGGGGCGGCGGTGCGGCTGGTGCTGGTGCTGGTGCGGCTGGTGCAGCTGGTGCCGGCGCAGACGTCGACTCTGGCGCCGCACGCGAGCTCACGCTTGAGGAGCAGCTCGCCATGGAAATCGGGCTTGCTAAGGAGCCCGCGGGATCCTCGGGAACTGGTGAGGGAGACCTCCCGGGTGCCGGTGCTGGTTCGGGTGCTGGTGCTGGTGCTGAGGCCGGTGCTGCGGTTGCCGCTGCTTCCTTCCCTGCGCGGCCCACGATCTCATACGTGCGTGCCGAGCAGGAGAAGCGCCTTGCGAAGGCAGAGCGTCGACTCTCCGAGCTTGGGCGGATTAACCCGCTCGCGCTGGAGGAGTTCGCGGCGCTTGAGCAGCGGCACAAGTTCCTTGTCGATCAGCTCGCGGACCTCACGAAAACTCGAGCAGATCTGCGACAGATCATCGAGGAGCTCGACGAGCACATGGAGGGCATCTTCGCGGCGGCTTTCGAGGATACGCGGGCGGCGTTTGCCGAGGTCTTCCCGATCCTCTTCCCAGGCGGCGCTGGCGAGATCTCGCTGACGAACCCTGACGACCTGCTCTCCACGGGCATCGACATCGCGGTTCGCCCCGCGGGCAAGAAGGTGGAGCGTCTTTCCCTCCTGTCGGGTGGGGAGCGTTCGCTCGCGGCCGTTGCGCTACTCGTCGCCATCTTCCAGGCGCGGCCGAGCCCGTTTTACATCATGGACGAGGTCGAGGCGGCGCTCGACGACGCGAACCTTGGGCGTCTGCTGCAGGTGTTCGAACGGCTGAGGGCAACCTCGCAGCTCATCGTCATCACCCATCAGAAGCGCACCATGGAGATCGCCGACGCGCTCTACGGCGTCTCAATGCGGCGTGACGGGATTTCCGCGGTCGTGGGGCAGCGGCTCGCCGAAGAAGGTTAAGGGGCGACCCCGGACTCTTCCGGCACCGAGGGAAGCCGTCGTTGTTAACGGAATCTAACAACTTTGTCTCAGCCATTGCAGGGCAGCCCACAAGTCTTGCGCTCGGCGATACGCTACGAACGTACCGCTCCAAAGGTGGGGCGTACCAAAACGTATGGAAAGGCGTAACCAATGAAGGTTTACTCCAAGAAGACTGCAGCGGCCATCGCGCTCGTGGCCGGTGCGGCTCTGGCTCTCTCGGGCTGCTCGACCAGTAATGACTCATCGTCGGAAGAAACGACGAAGCCCTCAGGCGACACCGGGGCACTGAAGATCGGCACACTGCTTCCGCAGACGGGCACGCTCGCCCACCTCATCTACGGGCCGCAGGCGGCTGTGAAGCTTGCGCTGTCGGAGATCAACGAGGCAGGCGGTGTGCTCGGCAAGGACGTCGAGCTTGTCGTCGAAGGCAACGAGCATGACGCCTCTGACCCGACGATCATCAACAAGAGCGTTGACGACATCATTAAGGCGAACCCCTCGTTCGTGCTTGGCGCGATGGGCACCGGTAACTCGAACGCGGCCATGCCGAGGCTCACGGAAGCTGGAATCCTGATGGGATCCCCGTCGAATACCGGCATCGGAATGTCCGGTATCAACGATCTTTACTTCCGCACGATCGCGTCCGACATCATCCAGGGTCGCGCGCTCGGCAACCTGGTCCTGCAGGACGGCAACACGACCGTTGCAATGCTCGCGCAGAACAACGACTACGGAATCGGCCTCCGCGATAACTTCCAGGAGACCCTCGAAGGTGCCGGTGCAGAGCTCGTCTACGGCGCGAAGGGCTCGGGCGAGGAGTTCCCCGAGGGGCAGACCACGTTTACCTCTGAGGTGACGGCGGCGCTCTCGAAGAAGCCTGACGCCATCGCGATCGTCAGCTACGAGGAAGCCAAGCAGATCATCCCCGAGCTCGCAGCGCAGGGTTTCGACCTGTCGAAGCTCTACCTCGTCGACGGAAACACCGTTCCGTACCCCGAGTTTGATGCTGGCCTCCTTGAGAATGCCCAGGGCACCACGCCGGGCCGCGCGTCTGAGGGAACGTTCCTCGAAGACCTCGTTGCGGCCGATAGCTCGGCGACGAAGAGCACCAACTTCGCTCCCGAATCATACGACGCCGTCATGCTCGTGGCTCTCGCCGCGCAGAAGGCGGGCAGCACGGACCCGTCGGCGATTCGTGACAACCTCGCAGCTGTGTCGGGCGCAAATGGTGGCGACACCTGCAGTACCTTCAAAGACTGCCTCGCGCTCCTCGAAGACGGCAAGGACATTCACTACGAGGGTCAGGCCGGCGGCGGGCCGCTCACCGATAAGAACGAGCCCTCGTCGGCGCTCATCGGCATCTACCGCTACGACGATACGAACACGCCGAACGCTGTCGGCGAGATCGAGGGCTAAGCGCTCGCGCGCTCTCGCTTCTCCCTGCGCAAGATAGGGGCGTGGCCCCGGTTCATATGTGAGCCGGGGCCACGCTCTTGTCGGTTATGGCCGGTTTGACTGGTTGGCTCACAGGGCGCTGATGCTCGGCGTGATAGGCGTGAAGCGCGTTATTGCTGGGGATAACCGGATCGCCGCTGCGGCGTCGTGCTGAACTCGGAGCATGACTGATCTGCACCCACCTTCCGACGCCTCTGATCACTCGGCGTTCTCACCGGCGTACGAACTTCACCTCCGCGCTGAGAGGGGTGAGTTCGGCGCGGGTAATGGCGCCAAGGGTTCCTCCCGTGGCGCCGACGCTCCATCGCAGGGCCCTGATGTGTCCCAGGAGAGGCGCCTTGCGAAAGACCACGCAGACTTCGCTCAACTCGACCAGGCCATGCTGTCGATGCGACGAGCGGAAGCCGCCCAAACACGCGCGCTTGGCCGCATCGTCGAGCGTGCCTGTGGCCCGGTTGGTGGGCCAGCGCCTCCGAACAGTGCGCTGGCTCAACGATCGCTGCGGCTCGAAGTGGCGGCTCGATACCGAATGAGCGAACACGCGGCAGGGCGGCTCATGGACGTCGCGCATCAGGCGGTGTCGCTGTATCCCGAATCGCTGCGCAGCCTCGCTGCCGGGGAGATTAGCGCTGAGCATCTCCGCATCATTGTTGATGAGGGAAGTCTCTTCGGGTTCGATAGCGACGGTGATGCAGCGGAACGTCGGGCCCGATATGAGGCTGACGTGCTCTCGCGGGCCAAGGTCGACCCGCCGAACCGGTTGAAACCTGTCGCTCATGTTCTCGCCGAACGGGGCGCTCAAGTCGAAGTCGAAGTCATGCATCAGCCTGCTGTCGCGCGGCGCCACGTGCGGGTCGCGGAAATGCCGGATGGCATGGCAGAGCTGCGCGCCTACCTCCCTGCGCCCGAGGCGTACGGGATCCGCGATCGAATTCGGCGGATTGCGAAGGCCGTGCGCCGTGGAAGTACCGCCGAGTCAGCGCAGGCGGAACGAAACGGGGAGACCCCTCGGCAGTCGGACCGCGCAGTGGAGCAGGGAAATAATCGCAGGGGCCCCGCTAGCCGCACCAACGATTCTGCTTCGGCTGGCCCCGAGACTCCCCAACCAGGACAGCGAACGCTTGGCCAAACTGAAGCCGACGCGTTCTGCGATCTCCTTTTCTTCGGCGATATCCCGCTCGGTGACGGCTCAACCGACCGCCGGGCGCGCGGGATACGCGCCCACGTTCAGGTCATCGTGTCTGGCTCTGCAGTCGGCCTCGGTGCCGGCCTCGAAACCGGCCCTGAGCCACCGTCCGGAGGTACGGAGTCGACGACCCGTGAGCCCGTCGCTGAGCTGGTGGGGTATGGGCCGATCTCTCGGCGTACGGCCCAGCGAGTTGCGGGCTCCGCCGGTGCGTGGGACGCAATATCGGTCGATAGTCGCGGCACCGTCCTCAGCGTCGACAGGTATCGACCGACTCCGGCAATTCAGCGGTTCCTTGCAGCGCGAGACCTGCATTGCCGGGCCCCCGGCTGTCGCGTACCAGTGGCTCGATGCGACGTTGACCACACGGTAGCTGCCGAGCACGGCGGACCAACATCGACTGACAACCTTGCATATCTCTGCCGGGGTCACCACACGATCAAGCATCACACGGGGTGGCGGGTGAGCCAGCGCGACGGCGGGGTGCTGACCTGGGTGAGCCCGACGGGAACGGAGCACGTGGAAGAGCCGCCGAGCCGAGTACGGTTCAGGGCCGAGGCGTAAGGGAAGGGGAGCTGGAAGACGCCCCTGACCAGCACCGCCCATGCCTCATGCGTAGCTGTGCCCCAACGTCTGGCCGCCCTACGCCTGATCCTCCTCCGCCGGCTGCACCTGAACCGCGCCGGTCTCGGCTCGTTTCGCGTCGACCTCGGTCGCGAGCGTCCCCAAGTACAGCTCAATCACCTTCGGATCGTTCGCGAGTTCCCTGCCCGTACCCTGATGGGCATTCGTGCCCTGATCCAGTACGTAGGCGCGATCGCAAATCTGTAGACAGCGGCGAGCGTTCTGCTCGACCATCACGATCGTCACGCCCGTCTGGTTGATCTGACGAGTGCGGATGAAGGTTTCGTCCTGTCGCACGGGGGAGAGCCCCGCGCTCGGCTCATCGAGCAGCAGCACGCTTGGCTCTGTCATGAGCGCGCGCGCCATCGCGACGGACTGTCGCTCGCCACCCGACAGCGACCCTGCGAGCTGCTTGCGCCGCTCCGCGAGCATCGGGAACAGGTCCCAGATCTCGGCGACACGACTCGCGAACCGCTTGGGGTTGAGGAACAGGCCCATCTGCAGGTTCTCTTCGATCGAGAGGGTCTGGAACACGTTGTTGGTCTGCGGCACGAAACCGACGCCCTTGCGCACGAGCTCGGTCGTCTTGGCTTTCGTGACGTCCTCCCCATTGAGCACGACCGCACCGTCGCGAATATCGACGAGGCCAAATAGGGACTTGAGCAGCGTCGACTTCCCGGAGCCGTTCGGTCCAATGATGCCGACGAGCTCGCCCCGGTGCGCCGAGATGTTGCAGCCGTTGAGAATGTTGATGCCGGGAAGGTACCCGGCGACAAGGTCCGTCGCGTTGAGCACGAGGTCGCCGGTGGGCACAGCGACTCCGCCCGTTGGCGTAGCAAGTGTGTCGGTCATCGCGCCTCCTCCTTGATTTCTTCCTCGATCGCCTGCATCATCTGCGTGTTGATGACCTCGCCCAGATCCTGGTCGTGGTGCGCTCCGAGGTACGCGTCGATCACCGAAGGGCTCGTCATGACGTCTTCGGGTAGCCCCTCCGCGATGATCCGGCCCTGAGCCATCACGATCACCCAGTCTGAGATGTGCCTCACCATGTGCATGTCGTGCTCGACGAACAGCACCGTGGTGCCGTCGTCGCGCAACTGCTCGATGTGTTCGAGCAGGCTCTGCGTGAGCGCGGGGTTCACGCCGGCCATCGGCTCGTCGAGCATTATCATCGATGGGTTCGACATGAGCGCCCGCGCCATCTCGAGCAGCTTCTTCTGGCCGCCAGAGAGGCCGCCCGCCATGTCATTGCGCTTCGCGTCAAGCTTGAAGCGACGCAGCAGGTCCTCCGCGCGCTCGATGTTCTCCCGCTCGCGCTTCGCCCAAAGCGGCTTCACGAGCCCGACGAACAGGTTTTCGCCCGGCTGGTTCGCGGCTCCGATGAGCATGTTCTCGAGCACGGTCATGCGGGTGAGTGCCTTCGTCAGCTGGAACGTGCGGATCATGCCCGAGCGGGCAACGCGCGTCGCGCTCGTGCGGCTGAACGACTTGCCGTCGAACGCCCAGCTCGCCTTCTCGCGCCCGGTCGCGGGCGTCGGCTTGTCGAAGCCAGTGAGCAGGTTGAAGAACGTCGTCTTGCCCGCGCCGTTCGGCCCGATGAGGGCCGTGATCGCGCCGCGCTGCACCTCAACGTGGTCGACGTCGACCGCCGTCATGCCACCGAATCGCCGCACGACATTGTCGGCGACCAAGATCGGGTCGGGCTTCGCGGTCCCGGGTCGCTGTTCGAGCCCGGCAAGGCTCGCGCGGAGCTCATTCCGGTCGTAGGGGTAACTAGTCATTGAAGGCCAACTCCTTCTTGTTGCCGAGGATGCCCTGCGGTCTAAATATGACGAGCAGCATGAGCATGAGGCCGATAAGGATCCACGCGAGAATTTCAGCCTGCTGCGCGTTGAGTACGCTCGCCGGCACAAACTCCGAGGCGACGCTCGTGATGACGAGCCGCACGACGAAGAAGAGGATCGCGCCGAGGAGCGGGCCAAGGATCGTCGCAGCGCCGCCGAGAAGCAGGATCATCCAGATATTGAAGGTCGTCGCACGGGACATGCCGTCGGGGTTGATCGTCGCGGGAAGTGACATGATGATGCCACCAAAGCCGCCCATGACACCGCCGATGATGAGCGCCTGCAGCTTGTACGAGAACGGGCTCTTGCCGAGGCTGCGAACCGCGTCTTCGTCCTCGCGAATGCCCTTCAAGACGCGCCCCCACGGGCTGCGGATGAGCAGCCAGGTGATGAGCAGGAAGAGCGCGACAAGCGCCCACGCGATGATGCGCGACCACCAGTCGTCGACCCCGGTATTGAAGTAGTTCAGCCCGAGGAACGTCGTACGCCCCTCCGGCAGCGGCGAGAGCGCGTTGAGCTGCTCGCGGAAGCGGGTGCTTTGGATCCCGCTCGGTCCGCCCGTGATGTGACTGATGTTCGCGAGCCGCGCCGTCATGCGCAGGATCTCCGCCGCGCCGATCGTCACGATCGCGAGATAGTCGCCGCGCAATTTCACGGTCGGGATCCCGAGCAGCAGCGCGAAGAGCGCCGAGGCCGCCATCGAGATAAGGATCGCGGGGAACAGCCCGACACCGTTCATTACCGAAATGACGAAGCCGTACCCGCCGACGAGCATGAAGCCCGCCTGGCCGATGTTCATGAGGCCGGTGAAGCCGAAGTGGATGTTCAGCCCGATGGCCGCGATGACGAAGGCCGCGGTGACGGGGGAGAGCGCAGTCTGCAGCATTGCCTGCAGGAGTCCGGTCCAAAAGTCCATGGGTTATCCGATCCGTTCTTTGCGCCCGAAGAGGCCCTGAGGCCTCACCAGCAGCACGACGATAAGGATGAGCAGGGCTGCAGCGTGCTTGAGGTCGCCGGGCAGCCAGATGTTCGCCATCTCGATGACGAGGCCGATGATGAGCGCGCCGACGATGGCGCCGAAGGTCGTGCCGATCCCGCCGAGGATCACCGCGGCGAACAGCAGGAGCAGGTAGTGCCAGCCGGTGTTCCACGCGATGCCGTTGAGCACGAGGCCGAGCAGCACGCCGGAGAGGCCTGCAAGCGCGACGCCGACTGTCCAGACCGAGCGGATCACACGATCCACGTCGATCCCGGAGGCCTCCGCGAGTGGCCGATTGTCAGCGACCGCTCGGGTCGCCCTGCCGAAGCGGGTGTACTTCATGACGAGTGCGACCGCAATGATGGCCACGAGGGCGATGCCCATCGCGATGTATGACTGCACCGTGAGTGTTACGCCAAGGAGCGTCACGGTCTTCGGCGTCGACGGGTCGATGCGCAGGATGTTCGCGCCGAAGAAGAACTGGAAGATGTTCTGCAGCACGATCGAGAACCCGATCGAGACGATCATCATTTGCGTGAGGCTCAGCCGCTTCTTGCGCAACGGCTTCCAGAGAACCGCGTCTTGGAACCAGCCGAAGGCCGCCATCACGATTACGACGATCGCGCCAGACAACCAGATGTTGCCGGTGAGCTGCATCGCAAGGAACGCGAGGATGCCGCCCATCGACAGCATCTCGGCGTGCGCGAAGTTTGAGAGACCGGTCGTGCCGAACACGAGCGACAAACCCACCGCGCCGAGCGCGAGGAGAAGGCCCATGCGGAGCCCCGAGGCCGCCTGCTGCCAGAACCTCGGCCAGGAGAAGCTGTTCGAGGCGCCGGGCTTGGTGTCGGTCGCGGTGTCGGTGCTTGTGCCGGAGCCGCCGTCAGTGCCGGTGCCTGTCCCAGTGCCTGTGTTGCTGCCGCCGTCTGCCCCCGCGCCCGCGCCGCCATCGGAGTCGCCCCCGCCCGGGCTCGCCGGCTGGGCTGCCGCGGCCGGGTCGTCGGTAAGTGGGAACAGCGCGCTCGCTGATTCGAACAGCGCCACCTTGACCTCGCGGGTGTCAGTCGCCTTCGGGAATTGGCCGTCGGGAAGCGTCGCGCCGTCAAGGGTGACGGTGTACTCGCCGGCCTTCGAGACGGGGAACGACCAGCGGCCGTTCGCGTCGGTCGAAGTGGTTTCGGCCGGGGCATTCGCTCTTGATGTTCCCTTGCCGGCCATTGTCAGCGAGACGCCTTCCGCGGGCTCGCCCGTGCTGAGTTTGACGATGCCCTGGATACAGCCTGTCGTATCGTCAGGCACGCACGTCGCCGCGTGAGCCGGTGCGGCTTGGAACGAGAGCGCAAAAAAGCCGAGCACGATCGCAAGGAGCGCGATCGCCGGGGCACGCAGCGGCGCCCCCCTGATAATTCTTCCGTGGTTCACTTGACCTCCATTGGTCCGCGCGTTGCCACCTGCGCGTTGGTCGAAGCATCATTGCTGTCACCGATGAATATACAAGGGACCTGCGAGAGCAGTGCGAGTTTGTCGGCGTTGCGGTTCCATCGTTGCCGATACGCAACATGGCGCGACCGTCAACCGCGGGGGTTCTTGTCGGTAGTCTTGAGTTATGGCAGAAAAGGCATGGTCGTTTGCGCGCGCGTTTCGCAATGTGTTCGGTGGCGGGTCTGAGACCATCACCGATGAGACCTGGGACGATATTGAGACCGCGCTCATCACCGCGGACTTTGGCCCTGAGATTGCGGACTCCATCCTTGAAGAGGTGCGCGGCTCCGTCGAGCGCCACCGTGTGAGCGAGGTACAGGAGCTCAAGCGGATCTTGCGCGAGGTGCTCGAAGAGCGACTCGCCGCCTTCGACCCGACTCTGAAGCTCACCGACCGGCCAGCCGTGATCCTCGTCGTCGGCGTGAACGGCGTCGGCAAGACCACGACGATCGGGAAGCTCTCGAACTACCTGACGCGCTTCGACAAGAAGATCATCGTTGGCGCGGCGGATACGTTCCGCGCCGCCGCCGTCGAGCAGCTCGCGACCTGGGCCGAGCGCGCGGGCGTCGCGATCGTGAAGCCGCAGCAGCAGGGGCAGGATCCGGCGTCCGTCGCGTTCCAGACCGTGCAGCGCGCGATCGACGAAGAACTTGACATCGCGATCATCGACACCGCCGGCAGGTTGCAGACGAAGGGCGGGCTCATGGACGAGCTCGGCAAGATCCGGCGCGTGATTGAGAAGCTCGCGCCAGTGTCCGAGGTTCTGCTCGTGCTCGACGCGACGACGGGCCAGAACGGGCTCGCGCAGGCGCAGGCCTTCATCGAGCACGCCGGCGTGACCGGGCTTGTGCTCACAAAGCTCGACGGTTCGGCGAAGGGCGGGTTCGTGCTCGCCGTGCAAGAGCACACGAAGCTGCCGATTAAGCTCGTCGGTCAGGGCGAGGGCATCGGTGACCTCACCGGCTTCACCCCGCACGTGTTCGCGGCGCAGCTCGTTCCGTAGGGCAGGAGCGCGCTGTAGGGCTGGCTCGCGCTGTAGGGCTGGCTCGCGCTGTGCTCGGAGCGAAACCCCGGACACCTCGGCGACAGCTTTGTTACGCTTATGAATAAGGCCTGACGGCCGGC
Organism: Leucobacter sp.; assembly: GCA_052094845.1. Taxonomy (GTDB): domain Bacteria; phylum Actinomycetota; class Actinomycetes; order Actinomycetales; family Microbacteriaceae; genus Leucobacter. Next base: position 594,468 of record JBQDKK010000001.1, read on the forward strand.
CAATGCATGCGGCCGCCGGACCGGAAAGCGCCCCGAACGTGCGGGGCGCCTCTCGAGAAAGGCTATTCCTATGCAACATCTCACCGTCCTCGGCACCGGTGTCCTTGGGTCGCAGATCATTTTCCAGTCCGCGTACATGGGCAAGGACGTCGTCGCGTACGACATCAACGACGAGATTCTCACCAAGCTGCCCGAGCGCTGGGAGTACCTGAAGGCCGCCTACCGCCGCGACATCGCGGACGCGACCGACGAGAAGCTCGACGCAGCGGTAGCCCGCATCCGCGCGACTGCCGATCTCGCCGACGCGATGAAGGACGCCGACATCGTGATCGAGGCCGTGCCCGAACGCCTCGACATTAAGCAGCAGACCTGGGAAGCGGTCGCCGCGGTCGCCCCGGCCCACACCATCTTCGCGACGAACTCGTCAACCCTGCTGCCGAGCGACATCGCGCCCTTTACCGGCCGCCCCGAGAAGTTCCTCGCCCTGCACTTCGCCAATGAGGTCTGGAAGTTCAACGTTGGCGAGGTCATGGGCCACGAGGGAACGGACCCGGCCGCGTTTGAGGCCGTGGCGGAGTTCTCGGAGGAGATCGGCATGGTCCCCGTCCGCATTCACAAGGAGCAGCCCGGCTACGTGCTGAACTCGCTGCTCGTGCCACTCCTCTCGGCCGCGAGCGAGCTGTTCGTGAAGGGCGTCGCGACCCCGGCAGACATCGACAGCACCTGGCGTATCGCGACGGGCGCGCCCTCGGGCCCGTTCCAGATCTTCGACGTCGTTGGCATGATGACGCCCTACTATCTCAACGTCAACAGCGACGACCCGATCAAGCGCGAGTTTGCCGAGATCATCAAGCGCGACTACATCGACAAGGGGTATCTCGGGAAGGGCGCGGGGCGCGGCTTCTACGAATACGAGTAAACCCGCGGGGGAGAGGGCGCCCGGCCTGTCCAAGCGCGGTAGACTGTTCGCACTATGGCTACTTTCGGCACCCTCTCCTCGCGGCTTACCGACACCTTCAAGAATCTCCGCTCGAAGGGCAAGCTCTCAGCGGCAGACGTTGACGGCACCGTCCGCGAGATTCGTCGCGCCCTGCTCGAGGCTGACGTCTCGCTCGACGTCGTCAAGGATTTCACGGGCAAGGTGCGCGAGCGCGCCCTCGGCGACGAGGTCAACCGCGCGCTCAACCCGGCGCAGCAGGTCGTGCAGATCGTCAACGAGGAGCTCGTTGAGGTGCTCGGAGGCGACCAGCGTCGGCTGCAGTTCGCGAAGAACCCGCCCACGGTCATCATGCTCGCGGGTCTCCAGGGCGCGGGTAAGACGACGCTCGCGGGCAAGCTCGCGAAGTGGCTGAAGAACCAGGGCCACACCCCGCTGCTCGTCGCGTGTGACCTGCAGCGCCCGAACGCCGTCACGCAGCTCGGTGTGGTCGCCGAGCAGGCTGGCGTCGCGATCTTCGCACCCGAGCCCGGCAACGGCGTCGGTGATCCTGTGAAGGTCGCGAAGAACGGCGTGGCCGAGGCGAAGCGTCAGCAGCACGACTTCGTGATCGTCGATACCGCGGGCCGACTCGGCGTCGATGCCGAGCTCATGAAGCAGGCCGCCGATATTCGTAAGGCGATCGACCCCGACGAGGTGCTCTTCGTCATTGACTCGCTCATTGGACAGGACGCGGTCGCGACCGCGCAGGCTTTCCAGGAGGGTGTCGACTTCACCGGCGTCGTGCTCACGAAGCTCGACGGTGACCAGCGCGGCGGCGCCGCGCTCTCGATCCGTGGCGTGACGGGCCGCCCGATCCTGTTCGCATCAACGGGCGAGGGCCTCGACGACTTCGAGCCGTTCCACCCAGATCGCATGGCGAGCCGCATCCTCGACCTCGGTGACATCCTGACCCTCATCGAGCAGGCGCAGACCGCGTTCGATGAGGAGGAGGCGAAGAAGGTCGCCGAGAAGATCGCGAAAGACGCGTTCACGCTCAACGACTTCCTCGGCCAGATGCAGCAGCTCCGTGGCGCAGGGTCCATCAAGAAGATGATGGGCATGCTCCCGGGCATGGGCAAGATGAAGGACCAGCTCGACAACTTCGACGAGCGCGAGATCGTGCGCACCGAGGCGATCATCCAGTCGATGACGATGGAGGAGCGCGAGAACCCGAAGATTCTGAACGGCTCGCGCAGACTCCGCATCGCCAAGGGCTCGGGCATGACGGTCACCGACGTGAACTCGCTCGTGCAGCGCTTCGAGCAGGCCGCGAAGATGATGAAGACCGTCGCGCGTGGCGGCATGCCGCAGATCCCCGGCATGGGGCCGATCCCGGGCATGGGCGGTCACGGCGGGAAGAAGAAGCAACAGCAGAAGGGCAAGGGCGCGAAGCGCTCCGGCAACCCCGCCAAGCGCGCCCTCGCACCGACCGAGGCGCCCGCGCCGCAGGGCGGGTCGGGTTTCGGCCTCGGCAAGGGCGGCGCGGCGAGCGCACCGAGCCCTGAGGAGATGGAGAAGCTCCAGCAGATGCTCGGTGGCGGTCTCCGCTAGGTGATCGGTCGCCCAGGCGCGGTCGCCCCCACCGGGCGGCTCGCGCAGCTCGAAGCACTGTGGCCGGGCCGCGTGACCTGGGCGCGGGTGCGCGGGGAGGATCCGAAGGTTTTCCGGCAGGCAGCGCTCGGCGCGCTCCTGGTCATCCTTGCGGTGCCGGTCACGGTCCTGTGGTCGGCGCTCAATCTCGAGTGGCCGCTCGCGATCGAGATGCCGAGCTGGATCGAGTGGGTGCGCCCGCTGTCAACGGTGGTGTGCTTCTTCGTCGCGATCCTGCTCTGGCTGTTCGGGTGGATCCTCATCTCGATGCCGCTCGATACGAAGCGCGCGATCGCATTCTCGGACTTCGCGGGGCGCGTGGGGCTCACCTACTCGCGATTCGGCTTCGCGTCGCCGACGCTCGGCATCTTCTTCGCCGAGCGGCTCCCGAGCAAGCGCGACCCCGCAAGGGTCAGGCCGCCCATGAACGCGACCCCACCAAAGCCGCTGTTTCGTACCGAGTTCGTGCTTTGGTCTGGGCGGAACGGCCTCGAGCCGAAGCTGCAGTTCGGCAAGGCGTCGTTCCAAGGCGACAAGAGCGACCCGAAGGGCCCCAGGCATGGGTTCCGCTACCTCTCGATGCGGCTGCCGCGCGCTCTGCCCCACCTCGTGATCGACGCCAAAGGCAACGGAAGTCTGCGGTCGCTGCTGCCCGGGTCGCAGCGGGTCTCGCTCGAGGGCGACTTCGACAGGTACTTCACGGTGTACGTGCCCGAGGGGTACGAGCGCGACGCGCTCGAGCTGCTGACGCCCGACGTCATGGCCTGCCTGATCGACCACGGACGCGGCTGGGACATCGAGGTCATCGACGACACCCTGCAGCTCGCGTCGACCCGGCTGCACGCTCACTCTGACAGGCGCGAGAGCGCCGCGTTACTCTACTTCGCCGAGCTCATTGGCGAGGAGCTCGGGCACCAGGCGAAGACGTACTCCGACCCCCGTGCGGCTCGGCCCCGGATGCAGGTCGCGCCGCAGGGGAGGCGCCTTCGTCGCCGCTCGGGCGTGTGGACCGGCGTGCTCATCGGGGCGGGAGTCGTGTTCATGTTCACGTACCCGTTCGTGCTCGGGTGGTGGCTCGACCGCTAGCGGGTCACTCTCCGTGTCCGATAGGGCGCTCGCTGTCTCCTAAGGCGATCGCTGCGGTGTCAACCAGGCGCGCGCCGGGGATGCTCAGTTGGCGTATTCCCGCCACTGGTCCGCCACTGGTCCGCCGCTGTTGCGCGAAGGCCGGGCGCCGTGTCGTGATTACGCCAATCTCGGGTCACGATCACTCGTCGGTGTGACATGCGCACCATGACATGTACAATTGCACTTAGGGTGCGATTCGCATCCGGTGCTCCTATCGGGCGCACGGTAAGCCTCTCAGCGATTCAAAGGTGACTCTTATGGCTCGGAAAAAGATACTCTCAGGCGTCGCGCTCGGCGCGGCAGCGATGCTCGTGCTCAGCGGATGCACGAGCGACGGCTCAGCCGACGGCGGCGCGGGCGGTGGCGAGGCCCAGACGGGCGGCACCCTCAAGGTGCTCGCGAACGGCGACGTCGACCGCCTCGACCCCCAGCTCACGGCCTACGTGCCCGTGAACAGCGTGGTGCGGTCGCTCTCGCGATCGCTCTTGAGCTACGTCTCATCGAACGACGTTGACGAGCGCATCGCGCTCACCGGGGACCTCGCGGAAGAGGTGCCCACGGCCTCGGAAGACGGGCTGACCTATGAGATCAAGCTGCGCGACGGCGTGACCTGGAACGCGCCCGACGGCGCCCGCCCGATTGTCGCGGGTGACGTTGCCCGCGGCATCGAGCGCATCTGTAACCCGCACATCGGCGCTGCGCTCGGCGGCTACTTCATCAACCTCATCGACGGCATGGCTGAGTACTGCGACGGCTTCGCGGGCGTGGCCGCCGAGCCCGCCGCGATGAAGGAATACATCGAGTCGAACGACATCAAGGGCATCGAGACCCCTGACGACCAGACTGTGATCTTCAAGCTCGTCGAGCCGGCCTCCGACTTCACGTCGATGCTCAGCCTGCCGACCGCGAACCCCGCGCCCATCGAGGTGCTCGACTACCTGCCCGACTCGCCCGAGTACCGGCAGAACTTCGTCTCGTCGGGCCCGTACACCGTCGCGTCGTACACGCCCGACGTGAAGTGGGAGTTCGTGCGCAACGAGGCGTGGAGCGCCGACAGCGACCCGCTGCGCAAGGCCTACGTCGACAAAATCGAGATGACGATGGGCGTCGAGGGTGACGCCGCGATGCAGCAGCTCCAGGCCGGCTCGGCCGACCTGCTCTTTGACCTCAGCCCGAGCCCCGCAAACATCCAGCAGCTCACCGCCGCGAACGATAAGAAGTTCACGACGATGGAGAACGGCGGCATCGACCAGTTCATGTGGTTCAACACCACCTCGGACAACAACGGCGGCGCGCTGAAGAAGCTCGAGGTTCGCCAGGCTATCCAGTACGCAATCGACAAGCCGGCCGTCGTGCAGGTCATGGGTGGCGAAGACATTGCGTCGGTGACGAACGGCATCTTCGGCCCCGGCATCAACGGCTACGAAGACTTCAGCCTCTACGGCGACAAGAGCGGCAAGGCCGACCCCGAGAAGGCGAAGGCGCTGCTCAAGGAAGCCGGGGTTGAAAACCTCACCCTGAAATTCCCGTACCGCAACGTCGGCACCCAACCCGATATCGCGCAGACCGTACAGGCGAGCCTCGAGGCCGCCGGCATCACCGTTGAGCTCTTCCCCGTGCCGCCCACGGACTACTACGCGAACTTCATGACGAACCGCGAGAACGCCTCGGGTGGCGAGTGGGACGTCGCGCTCGTCGGCTGGTCGCCAGACTGGGTAGGCGGGGCCGCACGGTCGGTCTTCCAGCCGCAGTTCTCGTTCGACGGGACCCCGCAGGCGTACAACTACGTCGACTTCAACAGCGACAAGGCAAACGAGCTCGCCGACCAGGCACTCGCTGCCGCGACGCCGGAAGAGGCAGGCAAGCTCTGGCACGAGGTCGACAAGACGGTCATGGAGGAGTCGCCGATCGTGTCGATCGTGTCGCGCAAGAAGGCGAACTACCACTCGGACCGCGTGCAGAACTTCCAGATCTACGCGCTCGCCCAGAACGGTGACTGGACGAACGTCTGGCTCAAGCAGTAACTCGCTCGGCCGTGGGGTGGGAGGCGGACACACGCGCCGTCGCCCACCCCATAGTTCGTAGTTCTTTGCACACCACAACTTTGGAGTACGAGTGGCAATACTCGATGTGCGGAATCTCGTGATCGACATTCCGACAGAAGACGGCGCGGTCCATGCCGTGCAAGACGTTTCATTCACCGTCGGCGAGGGCGAGTTCTTCGGCATCGTCGGCGAATCCGGCTCGGGCAAGTCAGTGCTCGTGCAATCGGTCATGGGCCTCATTCCGCAGGCGAAGCGCTCGGGCGAGGTCCTGTTCAAGGGCGAGGATCTGCTCTCGCTCTCGCCCGATGGGCTCCGCAAGAAGCGGGGCGCCGAGATCAGCATGATCTTCCAGGATCCGCTCTCAAGCCTGCACCCGCAGTACACGATCGGGTGGCAGATCGTCGAGCAGATCAGAGCCCACGAAAAGATTTCGAAGCAGGCCGCAAAGGCGCGCGCGATTGAGCTCCTCGAGAAGGTCAGGATCCCGGACGCTCAGGCGCGTTTCGACGCGTATCCGCACCAGTTCTCGGGCGGGATGCGCCAGCGCGTGATGATCGCCATGAGCCTCTCCCTGAACCCCGCGCTCATCATCGCGGACGAGCCGACGACGGCGCTCGACTCCACCGTCCAGGCCCAGATCCTCGACCTCCTCGCTGAGATGCGGGAGGACTTTGGCGCGACGGTGCTCATGATCAGCCATGACCTCGGGATCCTCTCGCGAGTCGCCGACCGCGTGATGGTGATGTACGGCGGCCGCAAGCTCGAGGTCGGCACGAGCAAGAACGTGCTCGGCAATCCAGCGCACCCGTACACCGCCGGGCTCCTGCGATCCTCATCCTTCAACCGCGCGCCAGGAACGCCGCTGATCCCGATCGGTGGCCGCCCGCCGAGCCTGCTCGCCCCGCCCGCTGGATGCGTGTTCCGCGACCGCTGCCCGAACGCGATGGACATCTGTGGCGAAGCTCCGCCCCTCCAGAAATACGACGACGGCACCGAGTCGCTCTGCTGGCTCACGACGCCACCCGTAGAACCACCGGCTCCCGAGATGCCACCCGCCGAGATCATCGCCTCGAGCGACGACGCGATCGTGGAGGTCGAGCACCTCTCCGTCGCGTTCCCGCAGCGCCGCGGCGAGCCGCGAACCGTGCTTGATGACATCTCCGTGCAGGTGCGCCGTGGTGAAACGCTCGGTCTCGTGGGGGAGTCCGGCTGCGGCAAGACGACGCTCGCGCGCACAATCGCTGGGCTGAACCCGCCGACCGCGGGCGTGATCCGCTTCGACGGCCAGGACACCGCGAACCTCAGCGACGCCGAGTGGCGCCAGATGCGCCGCAAGGTGCAGGTCGTGTTCCAGGATCCGATCGGGTCGCTGAACCCCAAGCGTCGCGTCGGGTCGATCATCGGCGATCCGTTCCGCATCCACAGGGTCGCGAGCGGCGCCGACAGGCTGGCCCGCGTCCAGGAACTCATGGAGATCGTTGGGCTGAACCCCGAGCACTACAACAGGTTCCCCTCGCAGTTCTCGGGCGGCCAGCGGCAGCGCATCGGCATCGCCCGTGCGATCGCGCTGAACCCCGAGCTCGTGATCCTCGATGAGCCCGTCTCCGCGCTCGATGTGTCGATCCAAGCTCAGGTGCTCAACCTGCTCGACGAGCTTCAGCGCGAGCTCGGTCTCACCTACCTGTTTATTTCGCACGACCTCGCCGTCGTGCGGCACGTCTGCGACCGCATCGCGGTCATGGACGACGGCAAGATCATCGAGCTCGGCACGGCCGAGACCGTCTACGGCCGGCCGCAGCAGGCGTTCACGAAGAAGCTGCTATCGGCGGCCGCCCCTGAGATCCCGCGCGTCGAGCGCGAGCGGATTCTCATCTCGGCGTCAGGAGGCGCACTGTGACCGGAGTATTTTCGAAAGACACGAAGCTCATCACGACGCCCGGGTACGCGGCCCAGAAGGCCGCCGACATCCAGGCGAAGAGCTCGGCGCAGCTCACGATGGCGCGCCTCGTGCGTGACCCGGCGAGCGTCGCCTCGGCGATCGTGATCCTCGCGATCATCCTGTTCGCGATCTGCGCGCCGCTCATCGCGCAGTGGACGGGGCACGGGCCGACCGAGCAGTTCCGAGAGACCGGGCTGTCGGCCGCGGGCATCCCCGTCGGGCCTTCCGGCGAGTTCTTGCTCGGCACCGACCAGCTCGGCCGCGACGTGCTCGTGCGCCTCGCCTACGGAGCGCGCGTCTCCCTGCTCGTCGGTGTCGTCGCGTCGCTCATCGCCTCCGCGATCGGCGTCATTGTCGGCGCGACCGCGGGCTTCTTCGGCGGCTGGGTCGACACGCTGCTCAGTCGCGTCATCGACCTCGTCATGAGCGTCCCGTTCCTGCTCGTCGCGATCGCGCTCGTCGCCGTGCTTGGCCCGAGCCTCGGCCTGTCGATCGTCGTGATCGTCTTCTTTAGCTGGGCCGGTCTCGCCCGCGTGATCCGCGGCCAGGTGCTCGCGATTCGCGAGCGTGAGTACATTGAGGCGGCCCGCTCGCTCGGCGAGTCACGCTTCTCGATGATGTTTCGCGACGTTCTCCCGAACCTCGTCGTGCCGATCATCGTCTACACGACCCTCGGTATCCCGGCGGCGGTCGTGTTCGAGGCAACGCTCTCGTTCCTCGGGCTCGGCATCGTGCCGCCCACCCCGAGCTGGGGCAACATGCTCGCCGACGCCGCGAACGGCTCCATGTACATGGTCGCGCCGTGGATGGTGCTCGTGCCGGGCCTCGCGCTCCTCGCGCTGACGCTCGCGTTCAATCTCCTCGGCGACGGGCTCCGCGACGCCCTCGACCCGACTTCCACGAAGGGGAAGAAAGCATGATTCGCTATTTCCTTTCACGGGTGGGCTTCGGCGCGCTCGTGCTGTTCCTGCTGAGCGTGTTTGTGTTCGTGCTGTTCTACGTCTCGCCGTCAGACCCCGCCCGCATCATCGCGGGCGACAAGGCCACCGAGGCGCTCATGGAGCAGATTCGTGTGAACCTCGGGCTCGACAAGCCGATGATCCAGCAGTACTTCATGTTCCTCGGGAACCTGTTGCAGGGTGATCTCGGCTTCTCGTACCGCTCGAACCTGCCGGTCTGGGAGCTCCTGTCGCGGCGCATCCCCGTCACGATGTCGCTTGTGTTCGGCGCCGTCATCGTCTGGCTCGCGATCGGCATTCCGATCGGCATCGGGTCGGCGAAGAACCCCGGCACCCTCCGCGACCGCCTCGGTCAGGGGTTCGCCATCATCGGAATCAGCTTCCCGACCTTCGTGCTCGGCATGATTGCGCTCTACACGCTGTACTTCCTGCCGACGAAGATGGGCGTCACGCTGTTCCCGCCGTCGGGGTACGTGCCGTTCGCCGAGAACCCGGGCCAGTGGGCCTGGCACCTCGCGCTTCCGTGGGTGACGCTCGCGCTCGTGACCGCCGCCGTTTACGCGCGCCTCACGCGCGGCCAGATGCTCGACGTGCTCGGGCAGGACTACATTCGCACCGCCCGCGCTAAGGGGCTCACCGAGCGGCGGGTCACCTACGTGCACGCGTTCCGCTCGGCGATGCCGCCGCTTGTCACACAGCTCGGCATTGATATCGGTATGCTCCTCGCAGGCGTGATCGTCATCGAGCAGGTGTTCGGCCTCCCAGGGGTCGGCTCGCTCGCGGTGACGAGCGTCGCGATGCAGGATCGCCCGGTCGTGATCGCGATTGTGCTGCTCGGCGGTCTGTTCGTCGTGCTGTCGAACCTGATCGTTGACACCCTGTACGCGCTGTTGGATTCGAGAGTGAGGACTGCCCGCAAATGACCGACTGGTACCCGATTGGAATGCGCCTTGTTGCCCGCGACCTGTGGGTGACGGTGCCGCTTGACTGGAACGAGCCCGAGGGCGAGACGATCCGCGTGTTCGCCCGCGAGGTCGTGAGCGCCGCGAACCGCGACGCAGACCTGCCGCTGCTCGTCTTCCTGCAGGGCGGGCCCGGGGGCAAGTCGCCCCGCCCGCTCGATGCCGACGGCTGGATCGGCGAGGCCGTGACCAAGTTCCGCGTCATCCTGCCAGATCAGCGCGGCACGGGCCGCTCGACCCCGCTCGGCGCGGGCGACTTTGACGGGCTCGACGCGGCATCGGGGGCGCGCCTCCTCGCGCTTCACCGCCAGGACTCGATCGTGCGTGACTTCGAGGCGCTCCGCGAAGCGCACTTCCCGGGGTGCCAGTGGTGGACGCTTGGGCAGAGCTACGGCGGGTTCCTGACCCTGCAGTACCTCTCGCACTTCCCCGAGTCGGTCGTCGCATCGGCGATCACGGGCGGGCTCCCGAGCATCGACCCCGACCCCGAGGTCGTGTACTCGCGCACCTTCCCGCGCATCGCAGAGAAGAACCGCCAGTTCCGCGAGCGGTACCCGCACCTCGTCGAGCGGATCGCGCGCGTCGCCGACCTCCTCGACCGCGAAGACGTGCGGCTGCCCGGCGGCGACAGGCTCACCGTGCGGCGGCTGCAGACGCTCGGGCTCGACTTCGGGATGAAGCCCGGCTTCGACCGCGTGCACTGGATCTTCGACGAAGCGTTCGTCGACGAGGCCGAGACCCGGTTGTCGGAGGTGTTCCTCGCCACGGTCGAGGCGGAGACAGCGTTCCTCACGAACCCGCTCTTCGTCGCGCTGCAGGAGGCGATCTACGGCCCCGGCCCGAGCGCCTGGGCTGCGCAGCGCGAACGCGACACCCGGCCCGAGTTCGCCGAATCGGCGCGGCCGCTCAACTTCACCGGCGAGACCGTGTTTCCGTGGATGTTCGAGGAAATCTCGGGGCTCACGGGCTTCCGTGCCGCGGTCGAACACCTCGCCACCAACGAGCAGCCGATCGCGATGTACGACCACGAGCAGCTCGCCCGCAACGAGGTACCCGTCGAAGCCGCCGTCTACTACGACGACATGTATGTTGACGCGCAGCTATCGCTCGACACCGCGTCGCGCGTGCGCGGCGTACACGCCTGGGTGACGAACGAGTTCGAGCACGATGGGCTGCGGCTCGGAAACGTCGCCGAGCGCCTCTTCGCTGCCCTCGAACAGCGGCTCGGCGGCACCGCCCGCAGCCGCGACTAACGCGCTGAAGCGGGGCCGGTGTGTCGCGTCGCGGCCCCGGCCCCTCCCGCGCTTTTTCACCCCTCACGCGCCTCCAAGCTCGCACGCTCCCCGAAAGGAACACCCATGACCCACCACCACGATGTTCAGGCCTCGAGTGGCCCCACGCTTAGCGGCCTCGGCCTCACCGTCAACGTCGTCGACTGGGAGTCGGGCATGCCGAACTCTCGCGCCACCCGCCGCGACCCGCGCATGCCGCTGCTCACGGAGGCGACCGGGTTTAGTACGTGGATGTCCGAGGGGTGGGGCGACGCAGAGCGTGAGCTTCCGGTGGAGGAGGGGGCAGCGGGCGCCGCAGCCGACCACCGCGCGAGGCTGTCTGCCGCGCTGCCCGGATGCACGATCGTCGTTGCGGCGGGCCGCTCGCAGCTGCGCGCGAACGACACGTACTTCGAGTTCCGCGCCGACAGCGACTTCCTGTGGGCCGTGGGCTACGGGATTGAGGACGCTGTGCTCGTCATGCGCCCCGTCTCCGGCGGTCACGACGCGACGCTCTACATCACTCCACCGGCACGGCCTGGCAGCAAGGCCTTCCACGCTGACGCTAACCACGGTGAGCTCTGGGTCGGCCCAATCGCGGGCGTCGAGGAAGTCGCCTCAGCCCTCGACATCGCTGTGCGCCCGATCGGCGAGCTCGCTGAGGCTGGTATTGCTGACGACGCGCTGATCGCGGGTGCCGCGGTCGTCGCCCGCGGCGCGGGGGCGGCGCTCGGTGGGCGCGCGCGCTCGGCCCGGCTCGCGACTGTCCTCTCGGAGCTGCGCCAGATCAAGGACGCCTGGGAGATCGCGCAGCTGCGCGCAGCGAATCTCGCCACGATCGACGGCTTCGCCGCGGTGACGCGCGAGATCCCGAACGCCATCGCGGCTGGCGGGGAGCGCTGGCTGCAGGGCACATTCGACCGGCACGCGCGCACGGTCGGCCAGGCCCCAGGCTACGCGACGATCGTCGGGTCAGGATCGCATGCGCCGATCCTGCACTGGGTCCGCGCCGACGGCGCGGTGGATCCCGCGGAACTGCTGCTGCTCGACATGGGTGTTGAGATGCGCTCCGGCTACACCGCCGACGTGACCCGTACCCTCCCCGCGAGCGGGACGTTCTCTGACGCGCAGCGCCAGGTGCACGACCTCGTTGAGAAGTCGCACCGGGCCGGCCTCGCGGCCGTGCAGCCCGGGCGCCTGTGGGCAGACTTCCACGCCGCGTGCATGGAGGTGCTCGCCGAGGGGCTCCACGACTGGGGGATGCTCCCGGTCTCCGTCGATGAGGCGCTCTCGGCCGACGGCCAGCACCACCGCCGCTACATCGTGTGCGGCGTCGGTCATCACCTCGGCCTCGACGTGCACGACTGCGACTCATCGCGCTACGAAACCTACCTCGGCGGGACCGTGCAGACCGGAATGGCGCTCACCGTCGAACCCGGGCTTTACTTCCACTCGTGGGATGAAACGGTGCCGCCCGAGCTCCGTGGCATCGGCGTGCGCCTCGAGGACGACCTCGTCGTGACCGAGACCGGGCACGAGGTCATCTCCGAAGCGCTGCCCATTGACGCGGCCGGTATCGAGGCCTGGATGCGCTCGGTTTCAGGGGCCTAACCCGCGGGCAGGGATCAGATGCGCCCACAGGCCCGCCACAAAACCCCTGATCCCATCAAAAATTGCATTTCGGCCGTCAGTGTGGCAAACTTGCCTAGTTCGCTTTTGCGTACCAGGCTTCCGCGCCCCGTGCCCTTGTGGCCGGCGACTTTGCGCGGCGTCACACGTAACCCAACCTGAAGGAGCCAGCACATGGCAGTCAAGATTCGCCTCAAGCGCCTCGGCAAGATCCGCGCACCGTACTACCGCATCGTCGTTGCAGACTCGCGCACTAAGCGCGATGGCCGCGTCATCGAGGAGATCGGCAAGTACCACCCGACCGAGAACCCCTCGTTCATCGAGGTGAACTCGGACCGCGCGCAGTACTGGCTCAGCGTTGGCGCGCAGCCGACCGAGCAGGTCGCAGCGCTCCTCAAGCTGACCGGCGACTGGGGCAAGTTCACGGGCGAGGGCTCGACCGAGTCGAAGGTGCTCGCACCCGAGGCGAAGGAAGTTTTCGAGGCTGACGCCAAGAAGAAGTCGGTCGTTCGCCCCAAGGCTGAGAAGCCGGCAGAGGCTCCCGCCGAGGAGGCCGCTGAGGCTCCCGCCGAGACCGAGGCACCGGCTGAGGAAGCCGCTGCTGAGTCGACCGAGGCCTAAGCCTCTTGGCTGAGATGGTGCTCGCTGACGCGCTTGAGCACCTCGTCCGCGGGGTCGTTGACCACCCGGATGAGGTGCGCATTCAGCAGCGCGCGGGAAGCCGCGGCGAGACCCTCGAGATCCGCGTTCACCCGGAAGACCTTGGACGGGTCATAGGCCGCAGCGGCCGCACCGCCCAGGCACTCCGAACCGTGATCTCCGCACTCGCCTCGGGCGAGCGCGTGAGGGTCGATATCGTCGACACCGACGCACCTGAGGCCGGCTGATATGGCTGACGCTCCAAAGCGTGCGCAGGCTCCCCGTCCCGCTAGCGGGGCGGGGAGTTTGCGTGTCGGACGACTGACGAAGCCCCACGGGCTCAAGGGCGGCGTGAAGCTCGAGATGTTCACGGACAATCCCGACCTCCGCTTCGTTCCCGGCGCGAAGTTCCACCTCCAGGTCCCCGAGGACTCGGAGTGGTTCGGCAAGACCATCGAGCTTCGCGAGCTGCGCTGGTTCAACAGCATGCCCGTCGGCTTCTTCGCTGAGGTGCCCGACCGCACCGCCGCCGAAAGCATCGTGCGCGCGATTCTATGGATCGATGAGCAGCAGGTTGCCGCCGGCTCCGAGGAGAACGCGTGGTACGCCCACGAGCTCGTCGGGCTCGACGTCGTGCAGCCCACGGCCGACGGCGGCACCGAGAAGCTCGGCACCGTCGCAGAGATCCAGCACTTTCCCGCGCAGGATCTGCTCGCCGTCGCGACGCCCACAGGCACCGTGCTCGTTCCGTTCGTCGAAGCGATCGTCCCCTCGGTCGACCTCGATGCCGGGATTGTGACGATGACCCCGCCGGCCGGCCTGTTCGGTGAGGGCGCAATCGAGGACGGCACGCAGAACCCGGGGGCTGGCGCGTGAGGATCGACGTCGTCACGATCTTCCCCGGGTACTTCGATGCCCTCGAGCTCTCGCTCATGGGGAAGGCTCGTGACCGCGGCCTCATCGACCTGCACGTGCACGACCTGCGCGACTCGGCTCACGACAAGCACCGCGCAGTCGACGACACGCCGACCGGCGGAGGCGCCGGCATGGTGATGAAGCCGGAGCCGTGGGGCGCAGCTCTCGACGGGATTCTCGCGGGTGTCGGCGCGCAGCCCGCTCCCGAGACCGTGGCCGAGCCGCTCATTATCTTCCCCTCACCAGCCGGTGAGGTGTTCACGCAGGCGATGGCGCGCGAACTCGCGCACGAGCAGCACCTCGTTTTCGGCTGCGGGCGCTACGAGGGCATCGACCAGCGCGTCTTCGAGGAGTACGGCGAGCGCGGTCGCGTGCGGCTCGTGAGCATCGGTGACTATGTGCTCAACGGGGGAGAGGTCGCCTCGATCGCGATGATCGAGGCCATCGGCAGGCTGCTACCGGGAGTCGTCGGAAACCCCGACAGCCTGGTCGAAGAATCGCACGAGGCTGGGCTCCTCGAGTACCCGAGCTACACGAAGCCCGCCGAATGGCGCGGACGGCGAGTGCCCGACGTGCTGCTCTCCGGAAACCACGCCGCGATTGACGCGTGGCGGCACGAACAGAGCGTCGAACGCACGCGTCGTGTTCGGCCAGACCTGCTGGGCGACTAATCTTGATCCATGCGTGATTTTTTCTCGGCTGCGGTCGGCAAAGCGGTGCGGGCTGCCGCGCGACTCCGCGGCGGCGGCTCTGCCCTGCCCGGCCTCGTCGTCGAACGGCTCGACCCCGGCTTCATGGCTCGGGGGCTCGCCCGCCTACCGCTCGGCGTCATCGCCGTGAGCGGTACGAACGGCAAGACCACGACGACGAAGATGATCGTCGAGATGCTCGAGGCGCAGGGGCTCACGGTCTTCACGAACAAGACAGGGTCGAACTTCTCCCGCGGCGTTGTCGCGGCGATGATCGGCGAGAGCACGGCGGGCGGGAAACTCCAGGCCGACGTCGCGGTGCTCGAGCTCGACGAGGCCCACGCCATGTTCTTCATCGAGCGTGTGAAGCCGCGCTTCACGCTGCTCCTCAACGTGCTGCGCGATCAGCTCGACCGCTTCGGCGAGATCGACACGACGGCGCGCTACCTGCAGCGCATCGCCGACGCGACGACCGACGTGCTCGTCGTGAACCGCGAGGACCGACTCATCGCAGAGATCGGCGACCGCACCCGCGAGCGCGCCGCGGCAGGATCCGGCCCCGAGGTGCGCGAGTTCGGCCTCGCGCCTGCGCTCCTCAGCACATTCCCCGGCGACGATGACTTCCACGTCGTGCCAGGCCAGGCTGCTGGAGACGTAGCCGCCGACCCAGCCACCGAACCAGCCACCGACACCCGAGGGGCAGCTGACGTCACCCTGCTCGAACTCGGCAAGAACGAGGCGACCTTCCTGATTGACGGCGAGGCGCACTCGACGCCGTTGCAGCTTGAGGGCCTCTACAACACGTACAATGCGGCCGCGGCGCTCGTCACCGTGCGAGCGGTGCTCGAACGAGCGGTCGCGGAGGGCGCCGACACGAGCGCTCGCACAACCGAGGTGCTTGAGGCACTTTCGACGGTGCGCCCGGCCTTCGGCCGCGGCGAGAAGCTCGAACTCGATGGCCAGCCGCTCGAGCTCGTGCTTGTGAAAAACCCCGCCGGGTTCCGCCTCGGACTCGCGTCGTTTGACGCCGAGGGCGTCGCCGTGATGATCGCCGTGAACGACCAGTACGCTGACGGCCGCGACATGTCGTGGCTGTGGGACGTCGACTTTGAAACCCTCCGAGACGGGGGAGTCGACACCGTCACCGGCACGCGGGCCT
The DNA here is from genome assembly GCA_052094845.1 of Leucobacter sp. Taxonomy (GTDB): domain Bacteria; phylum Actinomycetota; class Actinomycetes; order Actinomycetales; family Microbacteriaceae; genus Leucobacter. Next base: position 610,372 of record JBQDKK010000001.1, read on the forward strand.
GGGACATGGCGTTGCGGCTCGAACACGACGACGTTCCCGTCGGCTCGGTGGAGGAAGACCTCGGAGCAGCGCTCAGCTCGTTCCGGGCGCAGACCCAGGGGCGGCCGCGCCGCATCTACTGCACCTACACCGCGATGCTTGGCCTGCGGAAGCGGCTCTCTGAGATCACCGACGTGGAGGAGATCTAATGTCAGACAAGCCTGAACTCGTGATCGTCTCGCTCTACCCCCGCGACATGAACATCTACGGCGACCGGGGGAACATCCTGTCCCTCACCCGCAGAGCCCGCGCTCACGGCTATGAGCCGCTCGTTGTCGACTTGAATGTCGGCGATGAGCTCCCAGAGCACGTTGACATCGTCATCGGCGGTGGCGGGCAGGATTCCGGCCAGGCGCGGGTCGCGGCGGACCTCGCGGGCCGCGCCACGCAGTTCCGTGATCTCGCTGATGCGGGAACGCCAATGCTTGTTATCTGCGGCCTCTACCAGCTCTTCGGCCACCGCTTCGTCACGGCCTCGGGCGCGACGCTTCAAGGGATTGGCGTGCTTGACGTCGAGACCCGCGGCGGTGCGGAACGGATGATCGGCAACGTTGTCGTCGAATCCGCGGACTTCGGGGAGATCATCGGCTACGAGAACCACAGCGGCTTCACCGTGCTCGGCGAAGCTTCCGAGCCGCTCGGTCCGGTGACGCAGGGTGCGGGCAACAACCCCGACGACGGGACCGAGGGCGCGCGCACCGGTAACGTCATCGGTAGCTACCTCCACGGCTCGCTGCTGCCGAAAAACCCGGCCATCAGTGACTTCCTTATCGAGACTGCGGCGCTGCGCCGCTACGGTTCGTTCGAGCCTGGGGCCGGCGTCGACCCGACGGTTGAGCGGGCCCGCGCGAGCGCAAAGCGCCGCCCCCGCTAAGCGCCTCGCTGGGGCCTGTGCTGGGCCTGGGCCGGGGCCGGGGCAGGGGCAGGTGCTGGGTCGTCGGCGGTTGAGTTTTCTGGTGGGGGTGGTGGGGGTGGGGGTGGGGCGGGGGGGGGGGGGGTG
>JBQDKK010000001.1:611420-799694 GCA_052094845.1 Leucobacter sp.
GGGGCCGGGGCCGGGGCCTGGGCCGTTGCCGGTGCTGGTGCTGGTGCTGGTGCTGGCGCTTTGCCCTGGGGCGGTGCCTTGCCTCATCCCCTGTCCCCGCCGAGGCCACCCCAAATCATCGATTGCACCCCAAATTCCCGGAACATTTGGGGCTCAATCGATAATTTGAGGGCCGGAGGCTGGGGAACGCCAGTTTCAGGGAGCGCTGGGTCGCGCCCTGGGCGCCCCGCTGGCACGCCGCCCAGGGGCCCCAAAGCCCGCGCCCGGGCGCCCCGCTCGCCCCCGCACAGCGCCGCCGAAAAAGATTTCAAGAATCCGGGAATAGATGCGTCTGCATGTAAGTTGTTCTCTGTGTCCGCAAGACGTCGGACGCCAACTTAGTGACAACCAGCAGCGATGATCAGCAGTGACAACGCTTGGTGCTGGACACGCTTTTGAAAGGTAATCTCAGATGACGCTCACCGCAGATCAGATCCCCGGCTACCGCGCAGGCACCTGGAAGATTGACGCCACGCACTCCGAGGTTGGCTTCTCGATCCGCCACCTCGCGATCAGCAAGGTGAAGGGCAAGTTCGAAGACTTCGACGCGACCTTCGTGACCGGCGAGAACCCGCTCGACTCGACGGTCACCGCGACCGCAGAGGTCGTCTCGGTCAACACGAACGAGAAGAACCGTGACGGCCACCTCCGCACCGGTGACTTCTTCGAAGCAGAGCAGTTCCCGCAGCTCACTTTCACTTCGAACGGCGTGCGCGTCGTTGACGGTGACTTCAAGGTTGACGGTGACCTCACTATGCGCGGCGTGACGAAGCCTGTTACGTTCGACTTCGAGTTCGGCGGCTTCGGCGAGGACCCGTACGGCAACTACAAGGCTGGCTTCACTGCGAAGTCGGTCGTGAAGCGCGAGGACTTCGGCCTCACCTGGAACGCGCCCCTCGAAAAGGGCGGCTTCCTGCTCGGCGACGACGTGACGATCACGATCGACGTGCAGGCGGCGCTCGTCAACTAGTCGAGCTCTCCGGTAATCCTGCCGCGCACGCGGCGGAGATCCTCCATGAGCGACCCGATGAGCACCCAGTGCCTGGGCGGCGGCCTCGGAATCGTGTACGGCGCAGTGAGCGCCGGCGGTTCCGGGGCCGCACTCGTTTCAGCCGAGTTGGCCGAGTTGGCCGCGTCGGCCGAGCTGGCCGCCGCCGTGCCGAGCAACGCGAGGTCGTGGGCGGCGCGCCGAATCTCGCGGCGCATCCCGATGACCGACGGATCCTCCACGAGTTCCGCGTCGTAGAGGTCGTACAGCGCGCGCGACATTCCAATGACCTGGGTGACGATCGGCTGCACCCGCTGGAACAGGGCGTCGTCTTCGAGCAGCTGCCGCATGTGCCTGCGGCTCCGGGGGTTCAAGCGCAGGCTCTCCCGCGCGCGCCTGAGCGCTGCGTGCACGGCCGCGCGCTCCTCGTGTAGCTCGCGCGCGGACTCGAGCATGTCTTCGAGCCAGGCGTCGTCGCGCGGTGTTTCAAGCGCGTCAGCCAACCGATCCAGAGCGTGTGCGGCGTTCACCGTGAGCGACGTGATCTCGTCGTGCATTGCGCCGGTGCGCACCGGCGCCGCGATGATCGCGTTCACAGCGACGCCGATAGCGGCGCCAATCGCCGTCTCGACGAGCCGCTCGACGCCGTAGCCAATCTCGGAGCCACCGAGCGCGATCATGAGCATCGCGGAGATAGCGATCTGATTTGTCGAGGTCGCGCTCATGCGGAGCAGCCAGCCGACGCCCATCGAGACGAGGATCGCGGCGATGAACAACCACGAGCTTGTCCCGAACAGCGCACCCGCGCCGAGCGCGACCGACACCCCGAAGAGCACGCCGACGACGCGCTCAATGCCCTTCGTGAGGGACTGGTCAACGCTCTCCTGCACGACGATGAGCGCGGCAATCGCGCCGAACATCGGCAGCGACCCTGGGAAGAACAGCAGGCAGACGAACCAGCTGAGCACCGCCGCGCCGCCGGCCTTGGCGAGCTGCAGCGCCGGAGGCCGTGAGACCGTCGTGAACCTGCCGGTCACCCGCTGCTCGGCGCGCTTCCATCTGGCGGCTGACGACTCGCTCATAGTAGGCCGAGCTTCGTGAGCTCCTCGCTCAGCGTCGCGCCGTCCGGCCCGTAGACCCAGGCGACACCGCTCGCGTCCTTGTGCCGTTTGGCTTTGGAACGGCCGCCGGCGAGCACGGCCTGCCCGACGGAGAGCTGCCTGATCGCGATCGCGGCAACGTTCTCGGGGTGGTCGCGGGCGAACTCGGCGTACAGCGCCTCGTCGTGCTGGCCGTCGTCACCGAACAGGATCCAGCGCACCCCGGGGAACTCGCGGGCGAGCCGCTTGAGTTCGCGCTGCTTGTGCTCGCGGCCGCTGCGGAACCAGCGGTCGTGGGTCGGGCCCCAGTCGGTGAGGAGGAGGGGGCCCATCGGATAGAGGTTGCGCGCGAGGAACCGTGAGAGAGCTGGCGCGGCATTCCACGCGCCGGTGGAGAGGTAGATGAAGGGCGAGCCCGTGTGCTTCTTCGTCAGCCTGTCGTAGAGCACCGGCATTCCGGGAGTCGACCGCCTCGCGGTCTCGTCGAGCACGAAACTGTTCCATGCTGCAACGAACGGCTTCGGCAAAGCCGTGATGAGCACGGTGTCGTCGACGTCAGACAACACGCCGAGGCGCGCGGTCGGATCGACGATCTTCACGGGCGCGTGCGCGGCCTCGTCCTCGCTCACCTGCAGTGTGACGGTGTGCCACCCGGCGGTGAGGGAGACGCGTACGATCGAGTCGATGACGCCGCCGCGGTCAGCGACGACCTCTGCCGCGGGGACGTTGTCAACGAGGACGGTGACGCGCTGGTACGGCACGTAGACGCTCGTGAACGTGCGCCACCCGCGTACGCGTGACACCTCCTGCACGTCAGGCCTGAACCGCGAGTGCTCGCTCGTGTCGGGGCGCAGGTAAAGTACGCGGCCGAGTACGCGTACCCACTCCGTGGTTCCGTACCCGATGTAGGGGATGACCGACGGGGTCTTGCCGCGTTTCACCGCCTGCTTGGCGCGACGACGGTGCATACGATCCTCGAACCGCGCCGCGAAACGTGGGCGGCTGTCAGGCATGTCGTCTGGCGAAGTCACCTAGCCAGTGTATGACGAATCGCCTGCGTGCTCGCGCTGGCCCGCGAAGCAAAGAATCTTGACATCAAACTTGATTCGCAGGTAACTCTCAGCTTGAATATAATGGCAACAGTTGGTGTTTACCAGCGCCCCGCGGGCACACCCGCCCGTAGGGAATTCCTACGGGAGTATTGCGTTCCTGCGTATTGAGCGCTCCTCTCCTGGTTATAGGAGAACAAATGAATGAGTTCCTTGACCCCGTCGCGCTCGCGCGCTGGCAATTCGGGTTGACCACCCTGTATCACTTCATTTTCGTGCCCCTCACCATTGGAATGGCGCTGCTCGTCGCCATCCTGCAGACCGCGTGGGTACGGACCGGCAAGGAGAAGTACCTCCGCCTCACCAAGCTGTTCGGCAAGGTATTCCTCATCAACTTCGCAATGGGCGTCGTGACCGGCATCGTGCAGGAGTTCCAGTTCGGCATGAACTGGTCGAACTACTCCCGCTTCGTCGGCGACATCTTCGGCGCTCCGCTCGCGATGGAGGGCCTCATCGCCTTCTTCTTCGAGGCGACGTTCATCGGCCTCTGGATCTTCGGCTGGGACAAGCTGCCCAAGAAGATCCACCTCATAACGATCTGGTTCACCTGGATTGGCACCGTGCTGTCGGCGTACTTCATTCTCGCCGCGAACGCGTTCATGCAGAACCCGGAGGGGTTCGTGCTGAACGAGGAGCGCGGGCGCGCTGAACTCGAGAGCATCGGTGATGTCCTCTTGAACCCCGTCGCGCTCACTCAGTTCCCGCACACGATCTTCGCTTCGCTAATGTTCGCGGGCGTCGTGCTCGTGTCGGTCGCCGCATGGCACCTGAAGCGCAATCAGTTCGTTGACGAGATGCGCACCACGCTCCGTTTCGGCGCCTGGACAAACATCATTTCCTTCATCGGAGTCGGCCTGAGCGGCCACTCGCTCGGCCTCGTGATGACCGAGACGCAGCCGATGAAGATGGCTGCCGCCGAAGCGATGTACAACACCGCAACGGGCCGCGACGCCTCGTTCTCGCTGTTTAGCCTCGGTACCCCCGATGGCGCTCACGAGATCTTCTCTGTGCGCATCCCGTACCTCGCCTCGTTCCTCGCGACGAACTCCCTCGACGGCACCGTCGAAGGGATCAACGACCTGCAGGCTGAGTACACCCAGATGTACTGCGGCGGTGCTGACTCGCTGCTTACCTGCCCGACCGACGGCTCCTTCGTGCCGATCGTGTGGGTCACCTACTGGGCATTCCGCTGGATGATCGGCCTCGGCGCCCTAGCCGCGCTCGTCTCGGTCGTCGGCCTGTGGCTCACCCGCAAGGGCAATATCGAACTGCCGAAGTGGGCCTGGACCGTTGCCATCTGGACCGCGCCGCTGCCGATGCTCGCATCGCTCGTTGGCTGGGTCTTTACCGAGATGGGCCGCCAGCCCTGGATCGTGTTTGGGGTGATGACGACAGAACAAGGCATCTCCCCGGGCGTACCCGGGTGGGCCGTGCTTGTCTCACTCGCGGCCTTCACGATCGTCTACGGTGCGCTTGCGGTTGTTGAGTTTGGTCTCATCGTGAAGACTGTCAAGGCCGGACCCCCTGAGATCGCTCGTGTGGGCGGCGGAGACGGGGCTGACGGTTCCGGCGAAGTCGACCAAAACCAGCTCGCAACGGTGTATTAGGAAAGGAGAGAGATCATGGAATTGACTACCGTATGGTTCCTCATCGTCGGCGTCATGCTCATCGGGTACTTCGTGCTCGACGGGTTCGACTTCGGTGTAGGCATGTCCCTGCCTTTCCTCGGAAAGACGAACACTGATCGCCGCGTGCTGATCAACACCATTGGCCCCGTCTGGGACCTGAACGAAACCTGGCTCATCGTGGCCGGCGCATCGCTGTTTGCCGCGTTCCCTGAGTGGTACGCGACGATGTTTTCGGGCTTCTACCTCGCGCTTCTTCTGATTCTGATCGCGCTCATCCTCCGCGGTGTGTCGTTCGAGTTCAGGCACCAGCGCAAGGGCGTCAAGTGGACCCGCTGGTTCGACCAGTTCATCTTCTGGGGCTCGGTACTGCCCCCGCTGCTCTGGGGCGTCGCGTTTGCGAACCTCGTGCAGGGGCTGCCGATCCGTGCGGTTGAGGGAGGCGGCTGGCTCTATGAGGGCACGCTGCTCACCCTGCTGAACCCCTACGGGCTGCTCGGCGGCATCGTCGTGATGCTGCTCTGCTTCACGCACGGCCTCGTGTTCGTAGCGCTCAAAACCGTGGGTGAGATGCGTGACAACGCACGCAAGATGGCGAAGAACGTTGGCCTCGTGACAATCGTGCTGGCCGCCGCGTTCCTCGTCTGGACGATCGTCATGAACCTGTCGAACCCGAACATCGGGCTCATCATCACGTGCGCCGCAATCGCGGCAGTCGCCCTCATCGGCGGCTGGGTCGCGAACCTCGCAGGTCGCGAGGGCTGGGCATTCGTCGGAAACACCGTGACGATCGCGTTTGCGCTCCTCACGATCTTCTCGGCGCTGTTCCCGAACCTCATGATCTCGACGTTCGGCGGCGAGAACACGATGAGTGTCGTCGGCGCAGCGAGCTCGCAGAAGACGCTCGAGCTCATGACGTGGGTTGCGGTGTTCACGCTCCCGCTCGTGCTCGCGTACCAGGCGTGGACGTACTGGGTCTTCCGGAAGCGGTTGACTCACGACATGATCCCCGCCGAAACGCCCGCCGAGGCCACCGTCTAGGCGGCCCCGACCCACATGAAGCCCCTCGATCCACGTCTGTTGCGTGTTGCGGGCGCCGCCCGCTCGGTGTTCGCGCTCGGTGCGCTACTCGGAGTAGTGCGCACCGTCGCGATCATCGCTTGGAGTTGGTTCCTGGCGCAGGCGATAGCCTCGGTGGCTATCCCCGTGTTCGAGGGGCTGTGGGACACCGCCGGAGCCGGGCGGGTTGCGGAGGGCGTATTCGCCCCGAGCAGCCTGCCCTGGCTCGCGGCCGGCGCGCTGGCTTCGGCCGTGGTGCGCGCGCTCTCGACCTGGGGGATGGACGTCGTAGCCGCCCGAGGCGCCGTCAAAGTGAAGGCCCAGCTTCGCGCTGCCGCGCTTGACGCCCTCGACAGGCGCAGCCCCGAAGCGACCTCCGCGATGCCCGACGCGAAGCTCGCGACGGTGCTCGGACGTGGCCTCGATGCGCTTGACGGGTACTTCTCGGGCTATGTCCCGCAGTTCATCCTCGCTGTCGTCGCCACACCGATCCTCGTAGCGACCGTGCTCTTTTCCGACCTCCTCAGCGGCATCACGGTGCTGCTCGTGTTCCCCGTCATTCCACTGTTCATGGTGCTCATCGGGCTTGCGACGCAGTCAGTGCAGGGCAAGCAGTGGGACCAGTTGCAGCGGCTCTCGGCATCCTTCCTCGACGTTGTAGAGGGGTTGCCCACGCTCAAGATCTTCCGGCGGGAGAAGCGCCAAGCCGCGCGCATCACCGCCGAAACCGAGGAATACCGCTCGCGCACCATGAAGGTGCTTCGGGTGACATTCCTCTCCGGGTTCGTGCTCGACCTCGCGGGCACCTTCTCGATCGCGCTCGTCGCGGTGACCGTTGGAACGCGTCTCGTCGCCGGGGAGTTCCCGCTCGCGCTCGGGCTCTTCGTGCTTCTCGTGCTGCCCGAGGTTTTCGTGCCGATCAGGCAGGTCGGCGCGGCCTTCCACGACTCGACCGAGGGGCTCGCGGCGTCCGAGGACGTTTTCGCGCTCATCGAAGGGGAGGATCCGGCGGTCGGTGCCGAAGCCCCGCTCTCCCACACGGGAGCGGGTCGCGCTCCCTCAGCGGGCGCCGCACCCGGGCTCTCGATTGAGCGACTCGAGATCCGGCGCAGCGAGAGGCTCGTGGCCGGCCCCGCCGACTTCGACGTCGCCCCCGGCGAGTTCGTCGCACTTGCCGGGCCCTCCGGAGCCGGTAAGTCCTCGATCCTCGCGGTCATCCTCGGCTTCCTCCCCGCGAGCGCTGGCGCGGCTGTCGCGAGCGGGCCGATCGCCTGGGCCGGGCAGCAGCCCGGTCTCGTGCAAGGATCGCTGCTCGACAACGTTGCGCTCGGGAGCGACGCGCCAGACGCGTCGCTCGCCCGCGGCGTGCTCGACAAGCTTGGGCTCGGTGACCTGGCGCTCGACAAGGAGCTTGGTGCGCTCGGCTCGGGCCTCTCGGGCGGGCAGGCGCAGCGGGTGTCGATCGCGCGTGCGCTGTACCGCGCTTCGGAGGTCGACGCCGACGTCGTGCTCCTCGACGAGCCGAGCTCGGCCCTCGACACGGGCAGCGAGAACCTCGTCATAGAGGCGGCGCGAGCGGAGGCCCGCGCTGGCCGTGCCGTGCTCGTCGTGAGCCACCGGCCCGCCCTCCTTGCCGCGGCCGACAGGCTCGTCGAGGTCGTCCCGCCCGCGGCGGAACCCGCACTAGATTCTGAGAGGGGCATGCGCCTGTGAGCGTTGAGACCGTGCTCAAACGAGCGACACCCTCCTGGCGTCGCTCACTTCCGGGGCAGCTCCTCGGGATCCTCTCCGACGGTGCCGCGGTGGGCCTGCTCGCGCTAAGCATGTGGCTGATCACCCGGTCGGGCGAGCAGCCCCCGATCCTGCACCTCACGTTCGCGATCGTCGGCGTCCGCGCGCTCGCGATCGGGCGCGCCGCCTTCCGCTACACCGAGCGCCTCTCGAGCCACGACGCCGCGCTGCTTCAGCTCGCGAAGCTCCGCGCCGACACGTTCACGGCGCTCGTCCCGCGAGTGCCCGGGGCGATTGAGTCGTCGCGCCGCGGCGAGATCCTCGCGACGTTCGTTGACGACGTCGATCAACTGCAGGATCACCCGCTCCGCGTGCGGCAGCCCCTCATCGTAAGCCTCACGGTAACGGTACTCACTGTGCTCCTTGTTGCGATCGCGTCGCCCGTCGCGGCCCTGATCCTTGCCGGCGTGCTGCTCGTTGCAATGTTGCTCGGTGCGTCGCTCTCCAAGCGAATTGCCGGCCAGAGCGATCGCGAGCTCGCGGACGCTCGCTCCGCTCTCACCGACGCGCTGCTTGACCGCTTCGCCTCGGCGAGCGTGCTCGCTGCGTTCGGTGCGCTCGGCGCGCAGCGGGCACGGATCACCGCGGCAGAGGATCGCCTGAGCCGCGTTCAACTCACCCGCACGCGAGCGGCTGGGCTCACCGGGGCGATCGTCGCGCTGGGCGGAGGGATCGCGTCGACCGCGATCCTCCTCGCCGTTGCGCCCGGCGCGGGCACGACGTTCTCGGTGCCTGTGTTTGCGGCGATCGTCGTCGTCCCCGCCGCGGTGTTCGACGTGTTCGCCCAGGTGTTCGCCGCGCTCACTGCGCGCCGCACGGTCGAGGCGAGCGCGGCGCGCGTCTCGAAGCTGACGGAGGGGGCGATCCCGCTCGAGATTCCTGTCGACCCCGCGGATGGAGCCCGCGCCGGCGGCCCTGATGGGGTGCCTGCTGGGGTGCCGGTTGCGGCGCCGGGCGAACCGCTCGTTGCGGTGCGTGACCTGGAGGTTGCTCACCCGGGCGGGGAAGCCGTGATCTCTGGCCTCTCGTTTGAGCTGAACGCCGGCGACCTGCTCGTGCTCACGGGCGACAGTGGAACGGGCAAGTCAACGCTCGCGCTGGGGCTCGCCCGCTTCCTTGACTACCGCGGGAGCTACACGCTCGGCGGTGTCGAGGCCCGCGAGTTCACCGGCGAGGCGGTGCGCAGCTTCGTCGGGTTGTGCGAGCAACAGCCGCACCTCTTCAACACTGACATCCGGCAGAACCTGAAGTTCGCTCGCGAGACTGCCACCGACGAGGAGCTGCTTGATGCCCTGGAGCGGGTGGGGCTTGGCGACTGGGTTCGCGAGCGCGGCGGCCTCGATGCGCGGGTGGGTGAGCGTGGCGCGCTCGTCTCGGGCGGTCAGATGCAGCGCATCTCGCTGGCCCGCGTGATCCTTGCGGACTTCCCCGTCGTTATCCTCGACGAGCCAACCGCGGGCGTCGACCAGCTCGTGGCTGACAGGCTGCTGCGTGACCTGCTTGGGGCGATCCCGGACGATCGGGCGGTGATCCTCATCACGCACACGGCGGTTCCCGAGGGCGTGCCGATCTCGGCGAGGGTAGCGCTGTAGAGCTGTGGTTGGGTGGCGCTGAGGCGCTGAGGCGCTGTGGCGCTGTGGCGCTGTGGCGCTGTGGCGCTGTGGCGCTTAGGTGCGTGCTTGTCTGGGCTGAGCTCGAATCCCTGGCCCCCAAATATTCTTGTGCACCCCAAACTTCCTCAAAAAATGAGGGGTGATGGCGAAAATGAGGGGGCAGCGGGCCGGAGGCAGGGGATCGGCGGCCGCGGCCGAGGTGGTCGTCCGGATAAACAGAGTACGCAGCCCGCCAGCCGGCTCAGCCGAGGAGCGGCTGCCAGGAGGAGTCGAGCGCGGCCCGGAAGTGTTCCAGACGCTCGGGGCGGACGCCTGGAAGTCGAGTGCCATCGAGGTGTGACACCGGCCTGATGCCGTGAAGGGCGTTCACTGCCCATACCTCGTGATTGCGGAGCGCGTCGACGGTGATGTGCGCTTCGCTCAGCGTCCAGCATGGGTGGCCGTGACGGGTGCCGACAGTGTCACTCAGCTTGCGAGCCACCTCCTGGCGAAGCAGCCGCTCAGTCACAGAGTCGACCCTCTCGGTGTGCGCGACGACAAACCCGGAGTCGGAGGGCGCGTCACCCGTCGGCCAGAGAATGAAGCTCGTTGTCGCGCCCTCCCGCACGCGGCCGTCGGAGTCGACAAGGAGTGCCTCGCACCCGTGCTCAGTGTTCAACGCCGCGTACCGCGAGATGTTGGGGCCCTTGCGGCGAGCCGCGGTCGCGGGGACGGAAACTTCGGTTGCGAGCGCGAGCGTTTCCGACAGCTTCGGGAGTGGACGCAGCGTGAGGCCGAAGGAGAAGCTGCCGTCGGTGGCGAGCCAGCACTCGAGCCGAGGGAAGCCTTCGCCGTACGCAGCGATCCTCGCGCGCGCTTCATCGATGAAGAGGTCGAGCGATGGGCCTGCGACATCTGGCCGTGCGCCGTCATGCCGAGCAGCGTCGGCGACTGCCCAGCGAAACCGCTCGAGGTGGAGAGCGAGCCCGCGAACCTCAGCACGCCCGGCGCTGACCCGCACCCGGAACGAGTCGGCGGCGACAAGCCTCGGGGCGTCGGCGGATGTGTCCATGGCGCGAGCGTAGCACTACGCTGTGAGGGTGGAACACGGGGGAGTCTCTGAGGCGGCGGCGCTTGGTGGCCAGCTGACGGCTGCCGGCGCGGCAGCAGCGCTTTCGACGACGGGATCAGCGTGGTTCTGGCTCGACGGCGAGGCTGCTGCGGCAGAGGAACCCCGCGTCAGCTACCTCGGCGTTGCGTGCGAGGTGCGTGAGGCCTCGCGCGGGGGCGAGCGCGCCTTCCTCGAAGGGCTCCGGACCCACGGTGGGTCGCCCACCGGTTCGAGCGCAGGATCGCATGTCGATGCGGAACCCGTCGGGTTTGGAAGCGGCTGGGTCATGGCCCTCGGCTACGAGTTCGGCGTCGCGCTGCTGGGGGTTGAGCCGCAGCCCGACAGCGCTGCTCCCGCTTTCGCGCTGCGGGCTGAGGCCGTTCTGGCGATCCACCACGGCACCGGCGAGGCGCGATTCAGCGGTGACCCGTCGGCGGCCGCTCGCCTCCGAGACCTGGTGCTGCCGGGAGCCGCGCAGGAAGCGGCCCCGGGCGCAGCGATCGCAGGCCCCGCGCCCAAGGACGCTCGCAGTGCCTCTCGTAGTGCCGCTCGCAGTGCCGCCCGCTGGCGACGGCAGGACTATGACGCCCAGGTCGAACAGTGCCGCAGCGCTATCCGAGACGGCAACGCCTATGTGCTCTGTCTCACCGACACCGCCGAGGGGGAAACGACTGCCGCCCCGCTCGACCTCTACCTGGAATTGCGCGGCGGCGCCCTCCGTGGAGGTGTCATCGTCACCGGTGACCGGGCGCTCGTGAGCGCGAGCCCCGAGCGGTTCTTGAGCGTGAGCGCGGGAAAGGTGTCAACCCACCCAATCAAGGGGACCAGGCCGCGCGGGGCCGACGCCGCGCTTGACGAAGCGCTTGCTGAGGAGCTCGCCTCGGACCCGAAGGAGCGCGCCGAGAACCTCATGATCGTCGACCTCATGCGAAACGACCTCGCCCGCGTGTGTGAGCCGGGAAGCGTGCGCGTCGAGCGCTTTCTTGCGGTCGAATCGCACCCTCGTGTGCATCAGCTCGTGAGTACGATTTCGGGTGCTTTTGCCGACGGCATGGACGCCATCGACGCGATCGCCGCCTGCTTCCCGGGCGGGTCGATGACGGGTGCCCCGAAGCGCAGCGCGGTAGAGATCCTTGCTGGGCTGGAGGCGGGCCCGCGGGGCCTGTACTCCGGCTGCTTCGGCTGGCTCGGCGACTCGGGCGCGGCAGAACTCGCGATGACGATTCGCGGCATCGAGCTTAGGGGCGCGGGGCTGCTTCAGGGAATCGAGCGGCCCCGTCGCGCGCGTCAGGCGCTCGTGGGCGCGGGCGGTGGGATCACGATCGATTCGGATCCCGTGGCCGAGCTCCAGGAGCGAGATCTGAAGGGTGCCGCGATGCTGGCAATCCTTTGACTCCGGGCGGGATAAACTGGGTGGATGTGTGCGGCCGTCGCGGCCGGACGAAGACCGACGAGTGTTGAGGTGCGTGTGAGCGAGCAGGGAGCCGGCCAGCAGGATGCTGAGCAGGGGTATGACTTCAAGGCGATTCAGGATCGTTGGCTTCCGGTCTGGGAAGACCTGAAGCCGTTCGAGGTGCCCGAGGGGCTTGAGTCTGACCGGCCTCGAAAGTACGTCCTTGACATGTTCCCGTACCCGTCCGGTGACCTCCACATGGGGCATGCCGAGGCGTTCTGCTTCGGCGACATTATGGCGCGCTACTGGCGCGGCCAGGGGTACGACGTGCTCCATCCGATCGGATGGGACTCCTTCGGCCTGCCCGCCGAGAACGCCGCAATCAAGCGCGGCGTGGACCCGCGCGAGTGGACCTACGCGAACATCGCGCAGCAGAAGGCATCGTTCCGCACCTACGCTCCGTCGTTCGACTGGAGCCGCGTGCTCCATACGAGCGACCCCGAGTACTACAAGTGGAACCAGTGGATCTTCCTGAAGATGTACGAGAAGGGCCTCGCGTACCGCAAGGCGAGCTGGGTGAACTGGGACCCGGTAGACCAGACCGTGCTCGCGAATGAGCAGGTGCTCGCCGACGGCACTTCCGAGCGCTCAGGCGCCATGGTCGTGAAGAAGAAGCTGACGCAGTGGTACTTCCGAATCACCGACTACGCGGATCGCCTGCTCGACGACCTCGACGCGCTCGAGGGCCGCTGGCCGTCGAAGGTGCTGAACATGCAGCGCAACTGGATCGGGCGTTCGAAGGGCGCCGAGGTCGAGTTCGAGATCGAGGGCCGCTCGGCGAAGGTTCCGGTCTTCACGACGCGCCCCGACACCCTGCACGGCGCCACCTTCATGGTCGTCGCTCCCGACTCAGATCTCGCGGCGGAGCTCGCCGCCGGAGCGTCGGCCGAGGTGCGGATGCAGTTCCAGGCATACCTCGAGGCGACCCAGAAGCAGACCGAGATCGAGCGCCAGAGCACTGACCGCGAGAAGACCGGCGTCTTCCTCGATCACTTCGCGGTGAACCCGGTGAACGGCGAGCGCATTCCCGTCTGGGCATCTGACTACGTCCTTGCGGACTACGGTCACGGCGCGATCATGGCGGTCCCCGCGCACGACCAGCGCGACCTCGACTTCGCACTGAAGTTCGACCTCCCCGTGCGCGTCGTCGTTGAGGTTCGTGGCGAGGACGGCGAGATCCTTACCGACCCGAGCGAGTCCGGCATCGCGACCTCTGGCGAAGGCAAAGTTGTGAACTCTGGCGAGCTCGACGGCCTCGACAAGGTCTCTGCGATCGCGAAGGCTATCGAGATCCTGGAGGAGCGCGGCACCGGCCGCGCGACCACCACGTACCGCCTGCGCGACTGGCTCATCTCCCGTCAGCGCTACTGGGGCACGCCGATCCCGATCCTCTACGCGGAGGACGGCTCGATGCGCCCGGTCTCCGAAGCATCCCTGCCCGTCGAGCTCCCCGCGGCCGCGGGCCTGGACCTCAAGCCAAAGGGATCGTCGCCGCTCGGCGCGGCGACGGAGTGGTCGACGGTCGTCGACCCCAACACAGGTGAGACCCTCACGCGCGACCCTGACACGATGGACACCTTTGTCGACAGCTCGTGGTACTACTTCCGCTTCCTGTCGGCGAACGACCCGACGCAGGCGTTCGATCCAGCCGAGGCGAAGAAGTGGGCGCCCGTCGACCAGTATGTCGGCGGTGTCGAGCACGCGATTCTGCACCTGCTGTACTCGCGCTTCATCACGAAGGTCATGTTTGACCTCGGATACATCGATTTCGAGGAGCCGTTCCTCGACATGCTCAACCAGGGCATGGTGCTGCTCGACGGCGCCAAGATGTCGAAGTCGAAGGGCAACCTGGTCGAGTTTGCTTCGGAGCTTGAAGAGCACGGCGCTGACGCGCTGCGAGTGACGCTTGCGTTTGCGGGCCCGCCGGAGGACGACATCGATTGGGCTGACGTTTCGGTGCAGGGCTCGGCGAAGTTCCTCGCTCGCGCCTGGCGCATCGCTCACGATGTCGAGGTCGGGGGAGCGCCGGTTGGTGCCGACTTCTCAACGGGCGATAAAGCGCTGCGACGGAGCACGCACCAGCTGCTCATCGACGGGCCGCAGCTCGCGGAGTCGTACAAGTTCAACGTCATCGTCGCCCGCCTCATGGAGCAGGTTAACGTGACCCGCAAGGCGATCGACTCGGGCGTCGGTGTCGCTGACCCCGCCGTCCGCGAGTCGGCCGAGGCGATCGCGGTGATCCTCTCGATGTACGCCCCGTATGCCGCTGAAGACATGTGGGCGATGCTCGGCCACGAGGCCACCGTCGCGCTTGCGGAGTGGCCGAAGGGTGACGTGTCGCTCACCGTCGTCGACGAAGTGCTCATGATCGTCCAGGTCGACGGCAAGGTGCGCGACAAGATCACCGTGTCGGCGTCGATCAGCAACGAAGACGCGGAGACGGCCGCCCGGGCGTCGGCGAACGCGCAGCGCGCGATCGGAGACCGCGAGATCGTGAAGGTCATCGCGCGTGCACCTAAGATCGTCTCGATCGCAACGAAGCCTGCAGCCTAGACAAAGCCAGCAGCCTAAGGGCTGTGACTGTCGGTGCCGAGGGGCACCCCCGGAATAGTCCGGGGGCACCCCCTTTGCATTGCTAGAGTGGCCGTATGGCCCCTCCTGTTCGGAAATCGTCGCCGGGTTTGGCACTGGCGAGCTTTGCACTGCCGCGCATCGCGCCCCCGCGCCCCCGGTTCGCGCGTGGTCCGCGGCGATCCGCTGCGGTGGCCCTCGTCGCCGCTTCGCTTGCCGGAGGTGTCGCGTTAGCCGCGTGCGCTCCAGCCGGCGACTCGGCGCCTACGACAGTTCCACCTTCGCAAACGCCAGCCCCGTCGCCCGACGCGTCTGGTAGCGAAGAAGTAGGGAACGATAGCGCTACGTCCGCTGATCCCGTCATCCCGGCCTGCGGGGGCATCATCACCGATGCCCAGGTTCGAGAGAGCTTTAGCCCGGAGATGGAGCCCTGGTCTGGCCCCGAAGGGGTCGCCATTACGAACGGTTTCGGCCCGTCGGCGCTTGCAGCCTTTGAGGGCGCGAAGAGCGTCACCGAGTGCTACTGGGGTGTGCCTCTCTCCGGCCACACGGTGAACATGTTCGTCGCCACGCTGACGCCCGATGCCCGGGCTGAGCTCGTGGCAGACCTCCGCGGCTCGAACTACGTCGAGTCGCAGTCGAACGGAGTTACGCTGTTCTCGCACACCATCGACGACGACGGGTGGCAGCAAAACATTTGGTTCGGGTTCGTCGGCAACGTCTGGGTCGCGTCAGTCCAAGCCTGGGAGCAGGCTGTGGTCGAGCTTGCGTTCGACAACATCCGCGCCGCGAATCCCGGGTGGGAGCCGCAGACCCGCTAGCTTCCTGGCTGCTTGGGTTTTTCTTGCTGCTCGCTCCACATGGGGCGCGACTGCGATGTTTGAGCGGTCCCTTCCACAAATCGTTCGACGCCCCGGCGAGCTGAGCACGGCTGGGGTTTGGTCGATGCATGACCAAACACCACCTGGAGCGCGGACACCGCGCCAGCCACTACTCTGTGTACGAGCCCGTGCCCGAACCCGTCCCCAATGCGGCGCCGGACCCGCTACTCACGCTAGGCCCGCTCAGAGAAGGTGAGAGTAGCCGGGCCACAGGCGCCAGTGCCGGCCGTTGGGCGCGAAAACCCGGCCGCGGCCGGCGTGGAGACGACGACCCGTTGGGCTGGCAGCCCGACATCACTGTATGGGAGCGTATCCGCGCTCAGCTCAGCGTGCCTAGAGCGGCCGCGGTTGTTGTATTTGTGATCGCTCTGATTGTGACGGCTGTGGTGCTGCTGCGGGCGCTGGGCGACCCTGTGATCCCCGAGGGCAGCCCCGGCTCACTCAGCCCAAGCGCGCCGAAGCTTCAAACCTCCTCGGCAGATGCGCAGACGGGGCGGAACGAAGCGGGGGTCGGCCAGGAAGAGCCCGCGCGGGGTACCGCGGAGACGAAGGTTTTCGTGCACGTCGTGGGTGAGGTTGAGCGCCCGGGCGTCGTCGAGCTTCGGGCCGGTGACCGCGTGCTCGACGCGATCACCGCGGCGGGAGGGGCTACTCCGCGTGCCGAGCTTTCGGCCGTAAACCTCGCCCGCGCGGTGACTGACGGCGAACAGGTGGTCGTGCTCGATGCCGAGGCGGCAGCGCAGCTACCGGCCGAATCAGCACAAGGAAACGCCGCGGGCAGATCCAGCGCGGGGCCGGGCGGGCCGCCAGTGGGCGGGATCAACGTCAACAGCGCCTCGGTCGACGAACTGACCGAGCTGCCGGGCATCGGGCCGGCGCTCGGACAGCGCATCGTCGACTGGCGGGAGGCCAACGGCCCCTTCGCAACAGTCGAGCAGCTGACCGAGGTAAGCGGCATTGGAGCGAAAACACTTGAGAAGTTCAGAGACCGGGTGGTTCTGTGAGCGCCGTCGGTCGAGCGAAAATAGGTGGCGCGGCGCCGGGTACCGTTCTGGGGCCTCGCGCAGCCCAGCGCACTCCGCCGCCTCCTCACGGACAGTGGCGCCTGCTTGCCGCGGCCCTCCTCTGCTGGGCCGCGAGCGCTGCGCTCATCCATGTGCCCGGCACTGCACGGGCCGTGGCTGTGTTCAGCGTGGTGGCGGGCATGATGTGCTGCGCGATCTTGGGCATGCCGTATGTTCGGAAGCGAGGCAAGACTCTGCATCCCAGGGCCGCCCCAACGGCTTACGGGGCCGCGCCACGCGTTCGCGGTGCCGCCGCGGTGTCGCTCGTCGTGCTTGCCTGCCTGATCTTGATTGCGGTGCGGATTGACGCTGGTGAGCGGCGCCGCGAACTCCCGAGGGGGCTTCTCACCGCCGGTCTGAGAGGCGGCCTCAGCCTTGAGGTTTCGCTGTCTGGTTTCCCTGCAGGGGCGCGGGGCTTTGACGACGAACCGCGAAGTTGGGTCCGCGGCTCCATTGAATCGGTCGCCTGGAGCGCAGCTCCGGCGGGCACAAGCCCCGCAGACACGGCTCCCGCAGGCACACAGCAGGTGCGTCTTGGAGGGGTCCCGGTCATCCTCTGGCTACCAGAAGCTCCGAACCCGACCTGGTATCCGGGACTGGATGTGTGCGTGTCTGGAGGTCTCAAACGGGGGCCGCCCGAAGGCAACGCGGCCTACGAAGTGTCCGTGAGTGCGGTCGAAGCATGTCACAGCGCCGAAACCGGACTCCGGAGCACGGGTTCCCTTGCGCGCGGGCTCGGGCGCGGGATCGCATCATTGCGCTCGGGGCTCAGGGGAGCCGCGGCCGAGACACAGGACGCAGAACTGGTGCCCGGCCTTGCTGTTGGCGACACCGGGCTCGTGAGTGATGAGATCGACGACCTCATGCTGAAAGCAAACCTCACGCACCTGACGGCGGTCTCCGGTTCGAACTGCGCGCTTGTCATCGCCGCGATGAACGTGGTGTTCCGGGCGGCCGGGGGCGGTCGAAGAACTCGCGCTGTGGCATCGGTACTGGGTCTCGTCGGGTTCGTACTCGTAGTTGGCCCCGACCCGAGCGTGCAGCGCGCGGCCATCATGGCGGCCGTGCTGCTCGCGTCGCGCTTCGGGGGCAGACCGGGTCACGCGCTGCCCGCGCTTGGAGCCGCGACTCTGGTGCTCTTATGGGCGGACCCCTGGCAGGCGATCCAGCCGGGGTTTGCTCTCTCGGTAAGCGCTACCCTCGGTATCCTCGTGCTCGCGTCTCAGCTCACCGAATGGCTGCGACTGCGGCTGGGGCTGCCGTCAGCGCTCGCCCTGCCGCTCGCCGTGGCTGTAGCCGCCCAGCTGAGCTGCGCGCCGGTGCTACTACTCTTGCAGCCCGGCCTTTCACTCGGAGGCATCGTCGCGAACGTCATTGCTTCGCCCGCCGCCCCGGTCGGGACGGGCCTCGGGCTCGCCGCGCTTATCGTGCTCCCGCTCTGCGGGAGGGTTGGCAGCGTGCTCGTGGAGCTCGCAGTGTGGCCAGCTCGGTGGATTACGGCCGCGGGGAGCGTGGGCGTCAGCCTCCCCGGGGCTCGCCTGTTCTGGCCCGAGGGGTGGGGCGGCGCGTTCGCCCTCAGTCTCGCGCTCGCGCTCATTGGGGGCGCCATTGTTCTCGGCCGCCGCGCCGGGCTGCTCTGGGGAAAACAGGGAAAGAAGGGAAGGCGCGGCGGGTGGCGCGGCGGACCACGTGGCAGCATGGGCTGGGTACGTACCGCGGGGCCGCCCCGGGGTCTCGTCGGCGTCGCACGAACACTCATGGCAGCAGGTGCGGGCCTGATGCTCGGCGTGACCGCTGTCGTACCGGGCGCCGTGCGTCTCGGGACACCAGACGACTGGATCGTCGTGGCCTGCGACGTCGGTCAGGGCGACGCGGTGATGCTCCGCGACCCCGGAGCGCCTGGCGAGGTAATGCTCATCGACACTGGCGACGACGAGGAGGGCCTCGTCGCCTGCCTCGACCTGTTTGGAGTGGATCGCATCAGCTTGCTTGTGCTCACCCACAACCATCGGGACCACACCGGCGCCCTGGAGTCGCTCGACGGAAGGGTGGATCGGGCGATCCTCCCCAAGGAGAGCGCCGACGACGTGGACAAGCCCGGGGAGGCGCAGCTTCGCGAGCGACTGAGCAGGCTTGGCGTGCCAACAAGCGAGGGCCATCACGGCATGAAGGGAGGCTCAGCTGGCCTGAGCTGGCGAGTTCTCGGCCCGCCGGAGCGCGCGAGCTACCGTGACGCCAATGCCACAAGCCTGGTCGTCTCCGCGGAAGTCGAGGGGCATACGGTTCTGCTCCTTGGCGACACCGGAGCCGACGAGCAGCGTCAGCTCGAAGATCTCGAGGCTTCGGCGGAAAGCCCGACCATTCGCGCGGACATCGTAAAAGTCGCCCACCACGGCTCGAAGAACCAGCTTGGCGGGTTCTATGAGCAGCTCGGCTCTGCCATCGCTCTCGTGTCTGTCGGGGAAGGGAACCGCTACGGGCACCCGAATGCCGAGCTGATTGGGCGCCTGGAAGCGGTGGGCACCAGGGTCTTGCGGACCGACGAACGAGGGTCGATCGCCGTCAGCATCAGGGGCGGGGCCCCCGAAACCTGGGCCGCGGGGGAGAGGTCGGCGGTCGCAATGGCGACGGGGCGCTCCGCGGAGGCAATGTCGACGAAGCACATCGCAGACGCGAACGCCCCGGTCAGGTGAACCCCCTAACCTGACCGGGGCGCCGGCTCCCGAGAGGGAGCGGCCGCGCGAACGAGCGCGCGGGAACCTAGGAGAAGTCCTTGAACCCCTCGACTGCGTCAGCAATGTCGTTCACGAAGCTGGTGTACGTGAGCGCAAAGCCGAAACGCTGGGCGAGGTTGCCGTCGATCCAGTTGCCCCGCTCGACTGCGGGGACTCGCTTGAGCAGCGGGTCGAGATCAGCGGCAACATCTGCCTTGTACACAAAGAGAATGTCAGCGGCACCGAGCGCGCTCACGGCGTTCTCGTAGCTCAGCATGTGCCCGGCCCCGTTCGGGTTCGCCGGAGCAGCCGAGATCTCTTCGTTGTCGAGGATCGTGAGCCCCAGGGCGGGCAACACAGTCTGGTATACCGAGTCTTCCGAGATCACCGTGAAGTTGTCTACGGGGGAGTGGATGACCGACGCCACCTTGCCGTCGGTGTATGCCCCGATACGCTCACGGGCGTCCGTGACGGCCTTTTCGTACCCTGCGATGGCCTCTTCGGCCTTGTCTTCGCGGCCGAGCAGCGCGAGCTGTGCCGTCATCGCCTCGAACGGGTTGTCAGCTGAAGCGCCCTCGACGTCCAGGCCGTCATTCACTGCGAGCACCGGGGCAATATCGCCGAGCTTGAAGTCTTCGCCCTCGTAGAAGTTCCACCAGCCGAGACCGACGACGATGAGATCGGGGTTGTACGAGGCAATCTCCTCGCGGTTCAGGTCGAACGCGGTGTTCTTCAGGTGCGCAACGTCGTCGTCGATGAGCGGCGAGAGCGGGCTGTCCATTCCGTACGCCGTCGCGACGAGTGGGTAGTCTGCCAGCAGAGCCATCTCAAGGCCGGCCCGACTGTCGAGCACGACGACCCGCTTCGGGTCATCGGGAATCTCGGCAGCGTAGTCTTCGTACTCGAAACTAATGGTCTCCGATGAGGCCCCTGCGTCGTTGCCCTCGGAAGGGGCGCCCCCGCTCGCGCAGCCAGCGAGAAGTCCCACGGTGACGGTGGCAGCGAGCGCGGCGAGCGAACGACGCACCAGCGATGGGCGGCCGGCTGCTCGGGAAGCGGATGAGGATGGGAATGGCATGAGTGTCCTTGCGGGAAGCGTGGGCCCGGAGAGTCGGGCCTGGGTGAAATGAGCCTGGGGTGAAACAGAACCCGGGGTGAAACAGAGCCTGGAGGCCTACAACCCACGGTATTCAGGCTGCGGTTCGCGAGGGGGACGCGCCGCATCGCGTTCGGGACGCGTTCGGGCGGAGGCCGAGCGGTCGCGCCCGAGCGGCACGACAGTTGGCGTACCCGCAACCGGGTCGGGGACGACGCGGCAGGCGAGCCCAAACACCTCCGACACAATCTCCTCGGTGACGACCTCCTCGGGGGCGCCCTGGGCGACGACGCGGCCGTCCTTCATCGCGATGAGGTGAGTGCCGTAGCGAGCCGCCTGATTGAGGTCGTGCAGCACCGCAACGAGTGTGTTGCCAGCGAGGTTCAAATCAGTGAAGAGCTCGAGCAGTTCGATCTGGTGCGCGATGTCGAGGAAGGTTGTTGGCTCGTCGAGCAGTAGGAGCGGTGTCTCCTGGGCGAGGACCATTGCGACCCAGACCCGCTGGCGTTGGCCTCCGGAGAGCTCGTCGACAAGGCGCGGTGAGAGCTCGGTGACGCCCGTCGCCGCCATGGCGCTGAGCACTGCCTGCTCGTCGGCGTCAGTCCACTGACGGATAAGGCCCTGGTGCGGGTATCGTCCGCGCGACACGAGGTCCGCGACCGTAATGCCGTCTGGAGCGAGTGAGGTTTGGGGGAGGAGACCGAGTCGCTTGGCAACCTCCTTCGCGCGGTAAGACGAAATGCTCTTGCCGTCGAGCAGCACCTGCCCCGCCGAAGGGCGAATGAGGCGCGAGAGCGCCCGCAACAGCGTCGACTTGCCGCACGCGTTGGGGCCGACAATCACCGTGAACGAACCGTCAGGAATCGTGACCGACAGTTCCGAAGAAATCGTCTTCTGGTCGTATCCAATCGTCGCGTTTTCTACCCGAAGCGCGGTCTCGGTGTTCTCTTTCTCAAGCATGGTGCACTTTCGTATTGGTGGTGACTGGGGGTGTGGCGGGGCGTGGAGATGAGCGGGCGGCCGGTCTGGGTGAGCGCGGCCCCTAGAGCGTGCGCCTCGCCTCGTGCACGAGCAGCCAAATGAGGTAGCCGCCGCCGAGCACAACGGTGACGGTGCCGACGGGAAGCATCGCGGGGAGAGCGTGAAGCGCGATGAAATCTGACGCCGAGAGCAGCAGGGCCCCCATCGCCGCCGATGCGATGACCGAGACGCCTGCCGACCGGGTGAGCCTGCGAGCGATCTGCGGGGCCGCCAGCGCGACGAATGAGATCGGCCCGGCCGCCGCGGTGACCACGGCGATGAGGGCGACTGAGACGAGCATGAGCCCGAGCCGCGCCGGCTCGACGCGCACGCCGAGCGCCTTCGCGGCGTCGTCGCCGAGTTCAAGCTGTCTGAGGGGGCGCGAGCAGGCGATCGTGCCGATGAGCAGCAGGACGACGAGGATGCTCCCAACTCCCGTCTGGTTCCAGGTCATCCCGTTGAGGGAGCCGGCGCCCCAGACCGCTGCGACGAGCGCGGTATCGAGGTCGGCAGTGAGCGTCAGCCATGTGTTGAGCGAGCTCAGCATGGCCGATACTGCGATGCCCGCGATGATGAGCCTGAACCCCTGCACCCCGCCCTTGAACGCAAGCAGGTAGACGACGGCGGCGCTTGCGAGCCCGCCGACAAACGCCCCGATGGCGACATCGATATAGGTCCCTTGGAACACGATCATGACGACAATGGCGCCGGTGTACGCGCCCGCGCTGAAGCCGAGGATGTCGGGGCTCGCGAGCGGGTTGCGGGTGAGCGACTGGAAGACCGCGCCGCTCGCGCCGAGCGCCGCGCCAAACGTGATCGCGGCAAGCGCTCGAGGCATTCGCCACTCGACGACGACGGTGTGGGTAAAGTCATTCACCCCCGACGCGATCGCATGCCACACTTGGCCGAGGGTGAGTGGGTATTCGCCATTGGCAAGCGCGGCAATACCGATCGCGAGCCCTGCGAACAGCACGAGCGCGCAGACCGTCAGGTGCCGAACATCGATGCGAAGCCGTGCCCGTCCGATACGGACTCGCTTAACCTTGCGGCCAAAATCGACTGTTGCGAGCGGCGCCGGAGAGGTGGGGGACGAGGCGGGAGCGGTCACAGCGCACTCAGCTTTCTTCTGCGAATCAGCACAATCAGCACGGGCGCACCCACAAAGGCCGTAACGATACCGACCGGCACCTCCGCGGGGCGCATGATCAGACGGCCAGCAATGTCAGCTACGAGGAGCAGAATCGGGGCGAGCACAATGGTGTACGCGATGATCCACCGTTGATCTGGCCCGACGATCCAGCGCGCGACGTGCGGCACCATGAGGCCGATGAAGCCGATGGGGCCGGCGAGCGCGGTCGCTCCGCCCGCGAGCAGGGTCACCGCGATGATGACCAGGATCCTGGTGCGCAGCACATTCGCGCCGAGCGCAGCGGCGAGATCTTCGCCGAGCGCGATGGCGTTGAGCGGGCGCGCCATGAGGATCCCGATGACGATCCCAACGGTGAGGAAAGGGAGCACCGGGGTGATCACATCGAAGCCGCGGCCGACGACGGTGCCGGCGCCCCAGCCACGCATCTTGTCGAAGGCCTGGGGGTCGAGTAGCGTGAGCGCGGTCGTGAGCCCGCTGAGCGCCGCACTGAGCGCGACGCCGGCGAGGACGAGCCTGAGCGGGTCCGCACCGCCGCGGCCGGCGGAACCAATCGCGTAGACGGCAACTGTGACGAGCAGGGCGCCCGCGAACGCGAACCAGATGTACCCGGTAATCGTTGAGACTCCGAACGCGCCAACGCCGATCGCAACGGCGAACGACGCGCCCGCGTTGACCCCGAGGATGCCGGGGTCTGCGAGCGGGTTGCGGGTGAGTGCTTGGATGAGTGCGCCTGCCACGCCGAGCGCAGCGGCGACGACGATAGCAACGACGGTGCGGGGGAGTCGGAGATCGCGGATCACGAAGTGGTCCTCGACCGACCCCGGCGAGACGATCGCGTCCCAGACAACGCTCACCGGGATTTCACGTGAGCCGACGATGATGCTGAGAAGAGCCACGAGGGCGAGAGCCGCGACGCACGCGAGGAGCGTGAGGGAGCGCGCGGCGTTGGTTCGTGCGAGCCCGTGCGACTGGCGTACGGGCTGCGCCTGTGACGTGCGTGAGGTCATGCGTGCGGGGGTGCTCCTGGCTGGCGGTTGGCGGATGATTTCGAGCCTATGAACGCCGCGCTGCCGGTTGGAGACAGGGCGTGTTCCGTTCCGGACAGCGTGCGCCGCCCGACAGTTTGGCCCGACCCGACTAGAGCCGCGCGCTCAGTTCACCCGGGGTGCAGCCCACCGTCTTTCTGAACGCGGTGACGAACGCGCTCGTGGTGCTGTAGCCCACCTTGCGGGCAACGACCTTCACGCTCAGCCCCTCCGAGAGAAACCCGAGGGCTGCGCGCATCCGCACGAGGCGCCGCCACTGTGCAAAGCTCATTGCCACCTCGGCGCTAAACGCGCGTGTGAGTGTGCGGGAGGTCATATTGAGCATCGATGCCCACTGCTCGAGTGAGCGGTCATCGGCGGGGTCGCTGAGGATCAGCTCGACGAGCAGCGCGAGCCGACCGTCTTCAGGGATCGGGATGTCGAGCCTGACGGCATCCGCCAGCTCGAGCATGTCGATGCAGACCTGCTGCGCCCTGATGCGCTCTTCCTCTGACATGGTGGAACGCGAAAGGTGCACGAGGAGCTCTCTCACGGCCGGGCGGACCGTGACCGCGACCGGCCGGTCCCACGGCTTCGACCACGACCCGGGGGCGAAGTACGTTGCGCGTACCTCGGTGCTCTCGCGGGAGGAACCCTCGTGTGGAACTCCCGCGGGAATCCAGAGCCCCACCCCTGGCGCCACTGTCCACTGTTTTCCGTCCGCGTGCATCGTGACAACGCCGCGGTCTGTCCACAGCAGCTCGTGCTCGGGATGGACGTGCGACGGCCACTGTGTCGCCTGCAGCGGAACGTGGATCTTGGTGCGGAGCAGGTATGGCTCGGCGACGAGACGGTCATTCGCGATCGCGGCGGCGGGGCGAACGTCGAGCAGAGTCATTGCGTACCTCGTGAATTCATCAGATGTTAGGTCTACCTTACCTTAATCAGATGTATGGGGTGGGTGAGCGGGCGCGGCTGAGCGCCCGCTGAGTGTCGGTGGGAGCCGGTAGTCTGGGGTCGTGGCGACAGCGAAGATTTCAAAGGTTGAGTGGACCGACGTGACCCCCGCGGCGGTCGTTCTCGTGAGCGGCCCAGAGGAGTTCTTTGCCGATCGGGCCTCGCAGCGAATCCGCGAGATGCTGCGCGATACCCACGCCGAGCTCGAGGTGCACGACGTCGACGCCGCGAGTTACGGTGCGGGTGAACTTTTCACCATCGCGAGCCCCTCGCTTTTCGCGGAGCCGCGCCTCATCCGCGTAACCGGGGTTGAGAAATGCTCCGACGCGTTCATTGAAGACGCCAAGCGCTACATCGCCGAACCAGCCGAAGACACGACCCTTGTGCTGCGCCACACCACGGGCCAGCGTGGCAAGGCTCTCTTGGACGCGGTGCGGAAGACCGCGGGCGCGATCGAGGTGCTGTGCCCCGAGCTGAAGAAAGATCAGGATCGCCTGGCCTTTGCTCAGGGCGAGTTTCGGCGGCTGAAGGCTCGCGCAACGCCCGGGGCGGTTCGCATGCTCGCCGCGGCCTACTCGTCTGGCAGCGTGACCGAGCTTGCGGGCGCGTGCGCGCAACTCGTCTCCGACATCGGTGCCGACATTACGGAGGACGACGTGAACCGCGCGACCGAGGGTCGGGTTGAGGCAAGCGGCTTCAAAGTCGCTGACGCGGCGGTCGCCGGCAAGCGCGCCGACGCGCTCGTGTTGCTCAGGCAAGCGCTGCTGGGCGGCACCTCGCCGATCCCGATTCTCGCGGTCTTGAACATGAAGCTCCGTGGCATGGCTCGTGTGTTCGGCGCCCGAGGTTCGTCGGGGCAGCTAGCCAAGCAGTTCGGCATGGCCCCGTGGATGGTAGACAGGGCGCTCAAAGACATTCGGGGGTGGCGGGAGGAAGACCTCGCGCGCGCGATCGATCTCGGCGCCGAAACTGAGTGGAACCTCAAGGGTGGCAGCAGAGACCCCGAGTATGCGATGGAGCGGTTCGTCACCTTTGTCGCGCTCCGCGGCCGCGACTCGTAGGGTCGCCCAGGCGCTCGTCGAGGCTTGCTGGCCCTGCCCCGCGCTGCACTGCCAGCTCTGCCGAGCCGTTCTCGCGCCCGCGCGGTATCTATGCGATCTGCAAAAGGTATCCCGGCCCGGGCTTGAAGGGGCATTGATTTCGTCGATCCCAGTGCGAACGGCGGTCGCCACGGCTGACAGTGCCGGTCGCAGGGGCAGCCCAGTCGCACGTGAAGCGGGTGCAAAAAAGCTCGGGCCCCACAGTGTGGGACCCGAGCTTCGAAGTCTGTGTGCTTCGACCTGCGTGTTAGATCTTTGCGACCTGTGCAGCGAGCTTCGACTTGCGGTTCGCGGCCTGATTCTTGTGAATCACGCCCTTCGAAACGGCCTTGTCGAGCTTGCGGGTAGCGGTCTTCAGTGCCGACTCAGCTGCTGCCTTGTCGCCTGCGACGACGGCCTCGCGGGTCTTGCGGATGACGGTGCGGAGCTCGCTCTTGTACGCCTTGTTGCGCTCGGTAGCCTTCGCGTTGGTCTTGATGCGCTTGATCTGCGACTTAATGTTTGCCACGTTGGGTAGGTTCCTTCAGTAAGAGGTCAATCGGGTTGATCCGCGCGGTGAGAGAGGGCACCTAACGGGGGTGTGGTTTGATCCACACGCAAGCCAAGAACCTACTTTAGCAGATCCCGGGCTTCGAAGCGCGCCCGCGGGGTGCGATTCCTGGGGGTTCAGCGCGATGAGCGACGCGTGAGCGGCGCCAGCCCGGTGGGTCGGGAGAGAAGCCACACGAGGCCTGCCGCGAACGCCAGGGTGACAAGCAGGCCTGCGACGTGAGCCAGCAAGTAGGGGGCCCCGTGGCTGGGAAGGAGGAACCCGTAGGGAACCCACCCGTCCGTCACACCGCGGAGAAGGACCACACCGAGCCAGGCGAGCGGGTAGGGCAGCACAAGCCACAGGCCGCTCCAAGGGAGCGGCGGCCTGTCGCCCACGCACGCCCAGTCAAGGAGCAAGAGTGCGGGGGCGATCGCGTGAAGCACGAGAGACACCCACCAGGGCGCGCTGCCCGTGCCAGGAATGAGCGTGTTATAAATCAAGCCGACGACGAGCATGCAGGAGATGATGACGCCGCGAGCGAGGTTGAGCGGCAGCGGGATCGGGGCCCCGAGGCGACTGAGCGCGCCACAGGCGACGAGGGTGAGCCCGGCCAGCAGGTTGGTGAGGTTGGTGAAGTAGCCGTAGAAATTGAACGGGTTCGCGCCGTCCCGCGTAACCCCGAGGACGTAGGCGACCCAGAGGGCGAGGAGGATCCCGGCGCCAAGACCAAGCCGAGCCCAAGCCACGGCGGGGTGGGCGACGGAGCGGTGGGCGACGGTGCGGTGGACAGTAGCCGGGTGGGCAACTGCGCGGCGGCCGCTGGGCCTCTGCGGCGCGCCCCGCTGCACTACAGCCAGCCCTTTTCGACGGCAATGCGCGCGGCGGCGGCGCGGTTCTCTGCGCCCACCTTGCCGATGGCCGAGGAGAGCAGATTGCGCACGGTGCCGGCCGACAGGAAGATTTCTGCCGCGATGGCGGGGGCGGTGAGACCCTCTGCCGCTCGGCGCAAGACCTGACGCTCACGCTCGTTCAAGGGGTTTGTGCCCTCAAAGAGTGAGGCCTCAGCGAGGGCCGGGTCGACGACCCGCTGCCCGCGGTGGACCTGCCTGATCGACTCCGCAAGATGCTCGGGGGAGGCGTCCTTCACGACGAACCCGCTCGCCCCCGCGTCGAGCGCGGAACGAAGGTAGCCAGGGCGCGCGAAGGTCGTCACGATGAGTACCCGCGACGTAGGGCTCACCTCGAGCAGGGCGCGCGTCGCGGCGATGCCGTCCATGCCGGCCATTTGAATGTCCATGAGGCAGACGTCGGGGCGCAGTTCGGCAGCCAGGGCAATCGCCTCGGCGCCACCCGCGGCGTAGCCGACGACCGCGAGGTCGGGCTCAAGCCCGAGCAGCGCGCCGAGGGCTCCGCGAACAAGCGCCTGGTCATCGACGAGCAGCAGCCGGATCCGCTCGCCCGTCACCCCAGCGGGCTCCCCGCCCGGGGCCTCAGATGCTCCACCGGTATTCATGCTCATCACCATGTCAGACTCACCTGCGTTCCCTGCCCCGGAGCGTTCTCAATGCGAAGTTCGGCGCCGGCAGCCGCCGCGCGCTCGCTCATCCCGCGGAGCCCGTTGCCCGCGACACCCTGGCCCGGAACGGCACCGGGCTCGATCCCGATCCCGTCGTCGCTCACGGTGAGCTTGCCCGGCGCGAAGGTCACGACGACCCGCGTCGCGCCTGCGTGCCGGAGGACGTTCGTCGTGGCCTCGCGCAATATCCATGCGGCGGGGAGCGCCTGCGCGGGGGACAAGGCGGATGCGCTGCCCCGCACGTCGAGCGCGATCCCTGCCGTGTCGAGCGCGCCTGAGCTGTCGGAGAGATGCTCGTCGAGCCCGTCGGCGCGCAGCCCGGTGACCGTGCCTCGCACGCCGGCGATCGCTTCGCCCGTGAGTCTTACGATCTCGTCGAGCTCGGCGCGTGCGGCTGCGGGATCCCGCTCGACGAGCCGCGAGGCAAGCTCGGCCTTGAGCTTCACGACGGTGAGGGAATGGCCGAGGAGATCGTGAACGTCGCGGGCGACGGCCTCGCGCCCTTCGCTCGTTGCGAGCTCGACGCGCAGTTCGTCGGCGGCCGTTGAGCGCTTGATCAGCCACGAGTTGATCGTGTTGACCGCTGCGATCATCATGACGATCCACAGGAGCGGCCACGGTGCGGCTGCGCCGCGGGCCCCGGCTGTCGCGATCTCGAACACGATGAGCGCCGGGCCAAGCGTGTTCGCTACCCAGTGAACCGGGCGGCTGAGCAGGTACGACGCGTACGACATCAGGAACGGCGTGAAGCTCGTCGCGCTCCAACCGATCGCCGGGATCGTGAGCGCCGCGCACGACAGCGCTGCGACAAAGAGCCAGACGGTGACCGGGCTCTCCCTGCCGTGGGGCGCGCGCATCCCGACGATGAAACCAGTGAGGTACGAGGCCGCAAATGCTGCAACGCCGACCCAGCCGAGCGCAACCGCCCACGCCGCGGCCTCGGAGTTCACGAGCGCCGCGGCGGGGAAGTAGAGGAACACGAGCCAGATTCCGCCCATGAGCCAGCCGAAGCGCGCCCAGGCGTTCGCTGCTTCTGTGGGGTTCGGATCACTCATTTGTGACAGCCTAGCGGCGGCGGCGCGAGCGCAGCACGCCAATCCGAACGAGCCCGGCGAACAGCAGCGCCCAGACCACGAAGTTCGCGAGTACGAGCCAGATCGAATCGCTCCCACCGGAGATGAGCGCCCCCTCGGTGATCGGCCAGCGCACGAGAGCGGCGTAGCCGTACATGGGCGTGAAGTGCGCGACTGTGAGCATCGCCCCGGAGAGCGGCATAAACACGTTGCCGACGAACCCGAAGAGCGTGATCGCGATAGAGGCGAGCGACGCCGCGGTGTCGGAGTTGAACGCGAGCCCTGTGCCGAGACCGAACAGCCCAAACATGAGGCCACCGGCGAGCACCAGGGCGGCGACGCCAGCCCAGAGCCACGGCGAGTCAGCCTGTGCCCCCGTGCAGAAGCCAACCAGAAACACGCCCGCCGTAGACACTGCCGAGAACGTGAGGGCGACCGCAAGCTTGACCGCGGCGTAGCCCGGGATGGAGAGCGGAGTGAGGGCGATCTGCCTGCCCCAGCCCTGACCGACCTCTGAGGCGGCGAGCGAGCAGAGCGACGTCATCGCGGTTGCGGTGCCGAAGGCGGCCATCGAAGCCATGACGTAGAAGGCGACGTTTCCGTTGCCGGCGCTCGCATCCTTGTACTCGGCTCCGGCGCCAAAGAGTAGGTACATCGCGATCGGCATGCCGAGCGTGAACACGAGCGTGTACGGGTTGCGGAACTGGCGCATGACCTCGACGCGGAAGAACGTGGTTGAAAACAGCATTGGGTTAGTCCTCCGTGAGCGCGGTGAACGCGGTTTCGAGTGTCGGGGCTGCGATCTCAAGCTCGGTTGCGCCGGCCGCGAGCAGCCTCGCCGCGACCGCATCTGAATGGGGTGCGCGAAGAGTGACGCGGCCCGCATCGACCTCGAGCGAAGAGATCGCGTTGTCGGTGCGGAGCTGCGCGAGCAACTCGTCGGCGGAAGCCGGGAGCGTCGCCCGAAGGGTGCGGCCCCCGAGCGAAGCCCGGAGGGTCGCCGTGTCACCGTCTGCGACGATCTCGCCGTGGTTCATGACGACGGTGCGTCTTGCGAACTGCTCGGCCTCCTCAAGATAGTGCGTCGCAAACACGATGGTTCGGCCTGCGTTCGCGTCGGCGCGCATCGCATCCCAAAACCTGCGGCGTGCGGTGACGTCCATGCCGGCGGTGGGTTCGTCGAGGATGAGCACGTCGGGGTCGGGGAGGAGTGCGAGCGCAAACTTCACGCGCTGCTGCTCGCCGCCCGAGCAATTGCTGACTTTGCGCCGCGCAATCTCGGCGAGGCTCGCGCGGTCAAGCACCTCGGGGACACGCGTCCGAGCGCCGTGGAAGCTCGCGATCACCTCGACGGTCTCTCGCACGGTGAGGTCTGCGAGTAGGCCGCCGGTCTGTAGCACGGCCGACAGCGCGCCCTCGGCGACGGCGGCTCGGGGTGTTCGCCCGAGCACGCGCACCGTGCCCTCGTCGGGGTCGCTCAGCCCGAGCACCATGTCGATCAGCGTTGTTTTCCCGGCCCCGTTCGGGCCGAGGAGCGCGACGACCTCGCCGCGCTCGACGCGGAGGTCGACACCGCGCACGGCGCGAACGAGCTTCGCGCCGGCGCCGAAGTGGCGAACGACGCCGGCCAATTCAAGGGCCGTGGCTGTGTTCGGCGCAGCGGGCGGGGGAGCTGCTGGAGCTACGGGAGCGGGCCCCGACGGCGGCCGGAGAGCAGATTGCGGTGAGTCATGTTGAACCATGCCTCTAGCTTTTCGCGTGGCAGTGGCCGGCCGCGAGGTGGCGGTGTCACGCAGAAGACGTGACAGGTGTCATGCGCGCTCGATTAGCCCCGGGACTGCAGTCGGGCGAGGATAGCCGCCCGCCTGTCGCTCGGTGCTTCGCTCTCGAGTGAGAACGTCACCTCGGCGAGCGTCGGCCATTGCTGCGGCCAGCGCCCGGCCGCGCTGGCACGGTGTGTGCGGCCAGCTGTGCTCCCAGCTGTACTCCCAGCTGTGTCGCCGTGTGCTGTGTCACCGGCCGTGCCGTCTTCGAGCGTGAGCCGTGCGAGGAAGCCGTCCTCGACGAACAGCCTCACGAGGCGGTTCGCGCCGGAATCTGGGTCACGGAACTCAGCGGTGACCGGAAACCGCTGCTCGTGGGGGACGGCGCGCGGGGCCGCGTGCGCGTCAGACACGTCGAGGTTGATGACGTCGTAGGATCCGGGCACCCCCTGCCACACGAGCTCGCGGGTGTCTCCGAGTTGCGCGGCGAGTGCGCCAGCGCTCGGCTCAGCGCTGTACTCAAGCATTCCCGCGATAAGCGCGCGGACGCCGTCGGGGAGGTCACCGAGGGCCGTGTGGTCGCCTGTGAGATCGATGTTGTGAGCACTGCTGGGGTCAACGCCGAGGCCAGTGCGCCTGGCCCGCCGCTTCGCCAGAATGCTCGGCAGCTCGCTTGCGAGGACAAGTGCCGCGCCCGCGATTGCGAGGGCCACCCTCGGGCGACGCACGCCCCGTCGCGAGAGGGATCGCTGCAGCCTCGAGTCCAACGCCTCTCCAAGCGGCGAGAGCCCGAGTACCGAACCAGCGCCGAGCGTGGCGACTGCGGCGCGCGCGGCCGGGCTCGTTCGCGGTGGGAGGTCGGTCGCAAGGTCAGCGGCGGTGATCGCTGCCAGGGTTGTGCGGTATGCGGCGAGCTCACCCGCGCTGAGCTTCGCGGGGTCGATGAGGGTGATCGCGCCGAGTGATGCCGCGAGCGTGACGGCGCGTTCTGGCCGTCCCGGCGCGAGGACGCGTCGAAGAAACTGTGAAGCAGACACGCTGTCATCCTACGGGCCCGGCCTGATCGGGGCGTGTGGCGGCCGGGTGCGCGCGGAGCGCTCGACAGGAGAGCGCCCGAGCGGTGACAGATGTGGTGGTGCCGCGAGCTCGCCGTGCGTGAGATAATGGCTGGCAATGTCTCCACGCAGTCTGAAACCACCGGTGCCGGCGTCGACCGACCCCTCGATGATCCGCAACTTCTGCATCATCGCGCACATCGACCACGGCAAGTCGACGCTTGCCGACCGCATGCTCCAGGTCACCGGTACGGTGTCCGATCGCGACATGCGCGCCCAATACCTCGACAACATGGATATCGAGCGCGAGCGCGGCATCACGATCAAGTCGCAGGCCGTGCGCATGCACTGGCAGTCCGATGGGGGAGAGTACGCCCTCAACATGATCGATACGCCGGGCCACGTCGACTTCTCATACGAGGTCTCGCGCTCGCTCGCGGCCTGCGAGGGGGCGATCCTGCTCGTCGACGCGGCGCAGGGCATCGAAGCGCAGACGCTCGCGAACCTGTATCTGGCCATGGAGAATGACCTCGAGATTATTCCCGTGCTCAACAAGATCGACCTGCCGGCGGCCGACCCCGAGCGGGTCGCCCGTGAGATCACCGATCTCATCGGCGGCAACCCCGATGACATCCTCAAGGTCTCGGGCAAGACCGGCGCGGGCGTCGAGGAACTGCTCGACGTCGTTGTGTCTCGCATCCCCGCGCCCGTCGGCCAGACCGATGCGCCAGCCCGGGCGATGATCTTCGACTCCGTTTATGACCCCTACCGCGGCGTCGTGACCTACGTCCGTATGGTTGACGGCAAGCTCACCCCGCGTGAGAAGGTGCAAATGATGTCGACGGGCGCCGAGTATGAGGCGCTCGAGATCGGCGTCTCCTCGCCCGGCCCGACCCCCACAAAGGGGCTGGCGGTCGGCGAGGTCGGCTACCTCATCACGGGCGTGAAGGATGTGCGCCAGTCGAAGGTTGGCGACACTGTCACGAGCAAGCTCAAAGGCGCAACCGAAGCGCTTCCCGGGTACACCGACCCGAAGCCGATGGTGTTCTCGGGCCTGTACCCGCTCGACGGCTCCGACTACCCGGTGCTGCGCGAGGCGCTCGACAAGCTCAAGCTCTCTGACGCCGCGCTGCAGTACGAGCCCGAGACCTCGGTCGCGCTCGGCTTCGGTTTCCGTTGTGGCTTCCTCGGCCTGCTCCACCTCGAGATCATCACGGAGCGGCTGCGCCGCGAGTTCGATCTTGACCTCATCACCACCGCCCCGAGCGTGATCTACGAGGTCACGAAGGAGGACGGTACCGAGGTGACAGTGACGAACCCCTCGGAGTACCCCGACGGGAAGATCGCGAGCGTGCGCGAGCCCATGGTTCGCGCCGCCATTCTCGCGCCGAAAGACTACGTCGGCGCGATCATGGAGCTGTGCCAGTCGCGCCGCGGCAGCCTGCTCGGCATGGAGTACCTCGGTGAGCGCGTCGAGCTGCGCTACAACATCCCGATGGGCGAGATCGTCTTCGATTTCTTCGACCACCTGAAGAGCCGTACCCAGGGCTACGCGAGCCTCGACTACGAGCCGAGCGGCGAGCAAGAGGCAGATCTCGTCAAGGTCGACATCCTCCTGCAGGGCGAGGCTGTCGACGCGTTCTCCGCTATTGTCCACCGTGACAACGCCTACGCCTACGGCACGATGATGACCGAGCGCCTGCGCAAGCTGATCCCGCGCCAGCAGTTCGAGGTGCCGATTCAGGCCGCTATCGGCGCCCGCGTGATCGCCCGCGAGAACATCCGCGCTATCCGTAAGGACGTCCTCGCGAAGTGCTACGGCGGCGACATCAGCCGTAAGCGCAAGCTCCTCGAGAAGCAGAAGGAGGGCAAGAAGCGCATGAAGATGGTCGGCCGCGTAGAGGTCCCTCAAGAGGCCTTCATCGCCGCGCTTTCGGGCGACGTCGAGGGTAAGGAATCGTCGAAGAAGTGAACGCACCCCGCAGATCAAGCTATACCCGCATGCCCGTTGCCTACGCGGCGATCGGAGCATCGGGCGCACCCGACCTCATGCGGTTCCCGCCCGCGGGCAGCACCCCCTATGAGGAGGCCCTGCAGTTGGGCAGCGGTCAAGAGCGCTTCCTGACCGCGGCGAACCTCCTCATGACCTGGGGTGCGCACCGCGCCGCTGGGTTCACCGTCGAGAACATCGAGCTCGGCGAGCAGGCAGACTACGTCGGCGTACAGTTCGACGACGGGGGCACCCCGGAACTCGGGGAGAAGCCCGAGGAGCTGTTCAGCCCTGAGGGCGAAGCGTACGTGCTCCCAGGAACGACAGCGACGCTCGCGTCCGCGAAAGCGAAGCAGCCCCGGCCGATCCTCGTGATCTCGACCGTTGACGAACCGCAACGGCTCGGCTTCGCGTGGGGCGATCGCGAGGAGGCCGCCGGCTTCGGGGAGCAGCTCGTCACCGTCGAGCACCGCGCTGATGGCACGGTCTGGGCGGTTGCGCGTGGCTTCACCTTCCTCACAAGCTCTGGCCTGATGGCCAGCGTGAAGCAGCGCTCCGAGCTGCGGGATGTGATCGAGCAGGCGCAGGCGCTCATTGGCGCGCTCGCTCCGGGCGCCGCGATCAGAAACGGCGTCGCCGCGCCCGCGGATTCTGAGAAAGATCCCGGGGAGAGTGACACCGCGGAGAATGTCACCGCGGAGAATGTCACCGCGGAAAGTGACGCCGCGGAGCAGGATCGCGCAAGCGAGGGTCCGGCTTCGGAAGCCGGCGGCGATCCGGCCCAGGGCGTCTAGCGATGCCGAGCGTGCTCCCCGACGGTGATCCTGCGCCGGCCGATGGGGCGCTCCCCGCGAGCGTGCTCGACGGCGCGAGCGAGCGCGCCTTCGGCGTCTACGTGCACGTGCCCTACTGCAGGGTGCGCTGCGGGTACTGCGATTTCAATACGTATACAGCGAGCGAGCTCGGCGGGGGCGCGAGCCAGGCCGGGTACGCCGCCGAGGCAGCGACCGAGCTGAGCTTCGGTGCGGGCGTGATGCGCGCGGCCGGGCTGCCCCAGCGCGAGGTGTCGACAGTGTTCTTCGGTGGCGGCACCCCGACGCTCCTGCCCGCTTCTGACCTCGCGATGATGCTCGGCCGCATCCGCGACGAGTGGGGCATTGCCCCCGGCGCGGAGGTGACGACCGAGGCGAACCCCGATTCGGTTGACGAGGCCTACTTGGAGACGCTCGCCGACGCTGGCTTCACGCGTGTGAGCTTCGGAATGCAGTCAGCGGTGCCACACGTGCTGCGCACGCTCGACCGCACGCACAGCCCCGAGCGCGTGCCCGTCGTCGTCGCTGCCGCCCGCGAAGCCGGCCTGCAGGTGAGCCTCGACCTCATCTACGGCACCCCTGGGGAATCGATCGCGGATTGGTCGCGGTCACTCGACGCCGCGCTCGAGAATGCCCCCGACCACCTCTCGGCGTACGCGCTCATCGTGGAGGCAGGAACCAAGCTCGCGGGCCAGATCAGGCGCGGCGAGGTCGCTCAGCCCGACGACGATGTGCACGCCGAGATGTATGAGATGCTCGACGCGCGGCTCGCCGCCGCCGGGTACGACTGGTACGAGATCAGTAACTGGTCGCGCACCCCCGAGACGCGTTCGCGCCATAACCTCTCGTACTGGACGGGGGAGGACTGGTGGGGCGCTGGCCCCGGCGCTCACTCCCACATCGGTGGGCTGCGGTGGTGGAACGTGAAGCACCCCCGCGCCTATGCCGAGCGTATGAGCCAGGGGCTGTCGCCCGCGCACGCGCGCGAGCTCCTCACCGGCGAGGCCCGCTACAGCGAGCGAGTGCTGCTCGAGACGCGCATCGCCGATGGTTTCGCGATCGACGCTCTGAGCGAACAGAGTCGCGAGGCGATCCCAGGCCTCATCGCCGATGGGCTCATCGACGGCCGCGCCGCGCTTGGCGCAGGCGGATCCGAGCGCAGGATCGTGCCGACGCTTCGCGGTCGGCTCCTAGCGGACACAGTCGTCGGACAACTTCTGCGGTAGTAGACTGGCACTCAGGTTGTTCGAGTGCCAGAAAGGCGGTGCGTGATGGTCCCTGAGCGCAGTCTTGCCGTGCTGCACGCGATCGTGAGCGACTACGTCGCCCTTAATGAGCCCGTCGGCTCAAAGTCGATCGTCGAGCGGCACTCGTTTGGTGTGTCGGCCGCGACGATTCGCAACGACATGGCGCTGCTCGAGGACGACGAGTTGATCGCGCAGACCCACACGTCTTCTGGGCGTGTGCCGACCGACAAGGGCTACCGCCTGTACGTCGACACGCTCGCGAAGCTTCGCCCGATGACGGCCGCCCAGCGCTCGGCGATCGAGCGCTTCCTGGGCGAGTCGAGCGACCTCGACGACGTGATGGCTCGAACGGTGCGGCTGCTCTCGCAGCTCACGAACCAGGTTGCCGTCGTGCAGTACCCGTCGTTGCGCAGCGTCGCTGTGCGGCACGTTGACCTTGTCGCGCTCGGTGAGAACCGGGTGCTCTGCGTGCTCATCCTCGGCAACGGGGTTGTCGAGCAGCAGACGGCGATGCTCCCCGCCGAGCGGGCGAGCGAGGTGTGGCTGAACACCGTCCGTGAGCGCATCGCGACCCGCGTCGTGGGTCAAGACATCGATGCTGCCGACCGGGCGGTCACCGAACTCGCTGCCTCCGTGCACGAGTGGGCTGAGCCCAGTGACGTCGAGCTCGCGCTGCACGTGCTCGGGGCCGTCTCGCAGCAGCTTCAGGCAAACCGCAGCGATCGGATCGCGGTCGCCGGCGCGGCGAACCTCACCAGGCCGGGCGAGTTCGCGGGCTCGCTCCCCACCGTGCTTGAAGCGATCGAAGAGCAGGTGACCCTGCTTCGCCTGTTCGGTGAACTCGTGCAAGATGAGCGCGACATCGCTGCCTCGATTGGCCGAGAGAACGAGGCCTATGGGCTCTCTGACGCGTCGATCATCGCGACCAACTACGAGCAGGCGGGGGCGTCGAGGCTCGGCGTGCTCGGCCCGCTGCGCATGGACTACGCCGGGAATATCCAGGCGGTGCGCGCGGTTGCCAGATACCTCAACCGGTTACTCAGAGAGGACCGCTGAGCGAAGACCTCTGAGCGACGGGCACTGAGCGCCACCGGCGCACTGGCCTGACTCAGACCACCTGGCCCTACTTACATCACCCATCCACGACCCCTAGGAGTATCACTGTGGCGGATCACTACGAGACGCTCGGCGTTTCTCGCGAAGCGAGCCTCGAAGAGATCAAGAAGGCGTATCGGAAGCTGGCACGCCAGCTGCACCCCGATGTGAACCCGAGCGAGGAGGCGGCCGAGCAGTTCAAGAACGTGACGCACGCCTACGACGTGCTGAGTGACCCCGAGCAGCGGCAGCGCTACGACATGGGCGGCCAGCAGGGCGGTGCCGGTGGTTTTGGCGACATCTTTGAGACGTTCTTCGGTGGGGGCTTCGGCGGCGGGTCGCGCGGTCCGCGCGCCCGCGAGGAGCGAGGTGAAGACGCGCTCATTCGCGTCGACGTCAAGCTCTCAGAGGTCGTCTTCGGTGTGCAGCGCGACATCACGGTCAACACCGCCGTGCTGTGCAACACCTGCGGTGGCAACGGCTGCCAGCCGGGCACGCACCCCGTCACCTGTGACGTGTGCCGCGGTCAGGGCCAGGTGCAGCGCGAGGTGCGCTCGCTCTTCGGTAACGTCGTGACGATGCACCCCTGCGGCAGCTGCCAGGGCTACGGCACCATTATCGAGAGCCCGTGCGTCGAGTGCGCCGGCAAGGGGCGGCTTCGCGAGCGGCGCACCATGCAGGTTGACATCCCCTCGGGCATCGACACCGGAACCCGCATGCAGATGCGGGGCGGCGGCGAGGTCGGCCCCTTCGGCGGGCCGAACGGCGACCTGTTCATCGAGTTCCGCGTCGAGCACGACGACGTTTTCAGCCGCGATGGCAACGACCTCCTGAGCACGATGCAGGTGTCGATGACCGACGCGATCCTCGGCACCGAGGTCGATGTTGAGTCGCTCGACGGAAGCGTGAAGGTCGAGATCCCGGCCGGCACGCAGTCGGGCGACCTCGTGTCGGTGCGGGGCCGAGGCATCCAGGGGCTTCGCTCGACCACCCGCGGCGACCTCAAGATCGCGATGCAGGTCGCGACGCCCACGAAGCTGTCACACAAAGAAAAGTCGCTCGTCGAGCAGCTCGCGAAGCTCCGTAAGGAGGAGCCGCCGCACTTCGGTGAGTTCAAGCAGAGCTTCTTCGGCAAACTGCGCGACCGTTTCTTCGGATAGCCGTGGCGAACCTCTACTTCGACGAGTCACTCGCGAGCACCGAGCCGGGTCGGCTTGTCACCGTCTCCGGTGACGAGGGCAGGCACGCCGTGCGCGTGAGCCGGTTGCGCTTGGGTGAACAGACGATCGTTGGCAATGGTCGCGGGCTGCGCGCATTCGGCGCGGTGACTGAGCTTGGCCGAGACAGCTTCACCGTCGCGGTCGAACGTGTCGAGGAGGTTTCCGCCCCCGCCCGCAAGTTGGTGCTCGTGCAGGCCCTCGCGAAGGGTGACCGCGACGAGCGCGCCGTCGAGCAGGCGACTGAGTTCGGTGTTGACGCGATCCTTCCCTGGCAAGCCGAGCGCTCCGTGTCACGATGGGTCGGCGAGAAAGCTGAGAAGGGTGTCGCGAAGTGGTCACGAATCGCCCGCGAGGCCTCCAAGCAGTCGATGCGCGGGTGGATCCCGGAGGTGCTTCCGCCAGTGACGACTGCGGAGCTCGCGGCGCTTGACGGTCACGTCATCGCGCTGCACCCGCGTGGCGAGGAGCGGCTCAGCGCCTGGCGCCCCGCTGACGAGCGTGACGTGTACCTCGTCGTCGGCCCCGAGGGCGGCCTCACCGACCTCGAGCTTTCGACGCTGGCGGCGAAGGGGCCGGGGGAGCGGCGGATTGCGCTCCTCGGGAACGATGTGCTTCGGACGTCGTCAGCCGGGCCCGCCGCGATTGCTGTGCTGAACGCCTCGCTCGGTCGCTGGTGACGCGAACGACTCCGGCAGCAGAGCCAGTGTGGCGGTAGACTGGGCGTATGGCTGAAGAGACAGTATTTGGCAAAATCGTCTCGGGTGAGATCCCCGCGAAGCTCCTCGCAGAGACTGAGCGCGTCATTGCGTTCCCCGACATCAACCCGCAGGCGCCCGTTCACATCCTCGTGATTCCGAAGACCACGGAGTACCGCGACGTGACCGAGCTCGCCGCTGGCGACCCCGAACTGCTCGCCGAGATGGTCTCGGTCGCGAAGCAGCTCGCCGAAGAACACGCGAACGGCGAGTACCGGCTCATCTTCAACAACGGTGCCTCGGCCGGTCAGACGGTATTCCACGTCCACGCGCACATCATCGCGAACCTTGAGGAGCGATCCCTCCTTGGGTTCTGAACCAGACTCGCCAGGTGCCGGGGCCGAGGCAGACGGCGCAACCACGGGTGCGACGTCGGCCGTTCAGGCACGCGAGCCGCAGCTCGAGCGCACGGTGACGCTCACCGGTGTCGAGCTCGCCTCGTTCCTCGGCCATCGCGACCAGCTGCTCGCTGACCTGGAAACGCAGCACCCGAGCGTGCAGTTCAACGCGCGCAACGACGTCCTCTCGATCCGTGGCGAGACGAGCGCGGTTCGCGCGGCTGAGCAGCTCGTCCGTGAGATCCTCGAACTCGCGCGGCGCAGCGGTACCGTCTCAAGCACCGACGTTCGCTCGATCGCGCGCATGGTGCGCGACGGCGACGGCCCGCGGGCCGCGATCACGCTGAGCGAACCGATCCTCACCGTGCGCGGCAACTCGGTTCGCCCGCAGACGCAGGGCCAGCGCGAGTATGTCGACGCGATCGACAAGAACACGATCGTGTTCGGTTTGGGCCCCGCCGGCACCGGCAAGACCTATCTCGCGATGGCGAAGGCCGTGCAGGCGCTGCAACGCCGCGAGGTTTCGAAGATTGTGCTGACTCGCCCCGCTGTCGAGGCGGGCGAGCGCCTGGGCTACCTGCCGGGCAGCCTCGAAGACAAGATCGACCCCTACCTCAGGCCGCTGTTTGACGCGGTCGGGTCCATGATGGATCAGGATCTCGTGCCCAAGCTGCTCGCAAACGGCACGATCGAGGTCGCGCCGCTCGCCTACATGCGCGGCCGCACGCTCAACGAGGCGTTCGTCGTGCTCGACGAGGCACAGAACACCACTCCCGAGCAGATGAAAATGTTTCTCACCAGGCTTGGCTACGGCTCGAAAATGGTGGTGACGGGCGACATGACCCAGGTCGATCTGCCGGTGAAGCAGAGCGGGCTGCGCGTGGTGAGTAAGATCCTTCGCGGTGTGGAAGATATTCACTTCGCCGAGCTCACGGCCGACGACATCGTCCGCCACAGCCTCGTTGGTCGCATCGTTGACGCGTACGCCGCGTTTGACGAGCGGCAGGCCGCGGGGAAGAACAGCTCGGCAGATGCAGCACCGCGCGATACAGCAACGGGCGCGCGATCGAGCCGCCACGATCACACCGAAGGGAAGCACGACCGATGAGCGTCGAGATCAACAACGAATCAGGGGTCGCCGTCGGCGAAGACCGGCTGCAGCGGCTCGTGAGCTTTGTGCTCGAGTCGATGTTCGTGCACCCCGACACTGAACTGAGTCTGATGTTTGTGGACGAAGCCGCGATCGAGCAGCTCCACGTGCAGTGGATGGACGAGCCCGGTGCGACCGACGTGCTCAGCTTCCCGATGGACGAGCTGCGCCCGGGCCGCCCGGATGCGCCATCGCCCGCCGGGCTGCTCGGCGATATCGTCGTTTGCCCGCAGGTCGCGCAGGTGCAGGCGGAGAACGCCGGGCACTCCCTTGAGCAAGAACTGACGGTGCTCGTCACCCACGGCATGCTGCACCTACTCGGTTTCGACCACGGAACTCCCGATGAGGAAGCCGAGATGTTCGGGATGCAGCGCGACCTTGTGCTCGCGTTTAGCACGCGAGAACGGTGAGCTCTGTGAGCGACGACGACCTGCCTCCGCTGTTTGAGCGGGCGAGCGCCGCCGTGCGGCGCATCGCGGAGCGCGTGGCGCTCGGGCGTGGTCGCGTACGCGACGAGCAGCAGCTCCTCTCAATGGTGGATCACGCGACCGAGCTCTCCCTGCTTGAGGAGGGGGATCGCGACTACATCCACTCGATCGTCGAGTTTGGCGACACCCTCGTGCGAGAGGTCATGATTCCCCGCACCGATATGGTGACCGTCGACTCCGACGTCTCGATCCGCGATGGGCTCGAACTGCTCCTGAACTCTCGCCACTCCCGCGTTCCGGTGGTTGGCGACGACGTCGACGAGGTGCTCGGGGTCATGTACCTCCGAGACGCGAGCGGGTTCGTGCTGCGACGGCCCGACGAGGCGGAGGAGTCGCCCGTCACGCGCATCATGAAGCCCGCGATGTTCGTGCCCGAGGTGCAACGGGCAGATAGGCTGTTGCGCCGGATGCAGCAGGAGTCGAATCACCTCGCCCTGGTCGTTGACGAGTACGGCGGCATCTCGGGGCTCGTGACTCTCGAAGACCTGATTGAAGAGGTGCTCGGCGATATCAGCGACGAGCACGACCGTGAAGAGCCCGAGGTCGTCGAGGAGGCCCCCGGCCTGTTCCTGGTGAGCGCGATGCTGCCCATCGACGACCTGGGGGAGCTGTTCGAGCTTGAGCTTGATGACGAAGACGTTGACACCGTCGGCGGGCTCTTCGCCAAGTGGCTGGGAAGGCTCCCCGAGGTCGGTGACCGCGTCACGGGCGAGGGCATCGAACTTGAGGCGATCGAGACCGAGCGCCGGCGCAAACGATTGATTACGGCGCGCGCCCGCGCCGTTCACGAACCCGCGGAGACCGCGGAAGACAAGACTGAGGAAACGGCATGAACGAACCCGATAGCACCACCCCGCTACCCGAGGGCGAAGCGAGCGATCGCCCGGCGACGGCGAACGAGGAGTTCCGTGCGGGCTTCGTCTCGTTCGTCGGCCGCCCAAACGTCGGCAAGTCGACGCTCACGAACGCGCTCGTAGGCGAGAAGATCGCGATCACGAGCCCGAAGCCTCAGACCACGCGCCGCGCTATCCGCGGTATCGCGCACAGGCCCGACGGACAGCTCATCATCGTCGACACCCCCGGCATCCACCGGCCGAGAACGCTGCTCGGTGAGCGGCTCAACGCGCTCGTGGAGTCGATGCTCGGTGACGTCGACGTGATCGGGTTTTGCGTTCCGGCGAACGAGAAGCTCGGCCCGGGCGACCGCTTCATCAACGACCGGCTGAACGACTTCCCACGCGCGAAGAAGGTCGCCATCCTGACGAAAGTCGACGAGGCGTCGAAGTCCGATATCTTCGACCAGCTGCTGCGCTTGGGGGAGCTGCGTGAGTGGGACGCCGTTGTGCCGATCTCGGCCGTGACCCGCGAACAGCTCGACATTCTGAGCGATGAGCTGCTGAAGCTCATGCCGCTGTCGCCGCCGCTCTACGACGACGAATCCTCAACCGACGAGACCGAAGACGATCGGATCGCCGAACTCATCCGCGAGGCCGCGCTGCGCGAGGCCCGGGAAGAGTTGCCGCACTCGCTCGCGGTGACCGTCGACGACCGTGAAGAGCGCGAGCCCGAAAACGAAGGTGAGCTCGGCCTGCTTGAGCTGTACGCCTCGCTCTACGTTGAGCGCGACAGCCAGAAGGGCATCGTCATTGGCAAGGGCGGTTCGCGGCTGCGTCAGATTGGCGAGGACGCCCGGCACGAGATCGAGGCGCTGCTCGGCAGGAAGGTGTACCTCTCGCTTCGCGTCAAGGTGATGAAGGAGTGGCAGCGCGACCCGAAGGCGCTCGGACGGCTCGGCTTCTAGCCGCCTGAGCGCCCTCTGCTGGCTCGCGGTACCGCGGCTAGCGGGCGCTGCGCCGCCGCACGACCGCTGCAGCGAGCAGACCGCCGCCGATCAGCAGCGCAGTGAGGGCCCCGACGAGCACTGCCGAGTTGGTCAGGCTGTCGCCGCCGGTGGCAGCGAGACTTCCGTGGGTACCCGGGCCGGTGCCGGTGCCAGTGCCGGTGCCGGTGCCCGGGGTCTCCGCCCCGCCGCCCGTGCCCGGGGTGCCCGTACCGGGTGTCTCAGTCCCGCCGTCGGTTGCGGTCTTGGTGAACAGGGTTCCAGTCTGGAGCGCCCCGGTCTTCGCCCCGTCGGTGAACCACCACACCGGACGCTCGGCTGTCTGGGAGCTCTTGGCGACTGCCGCCGGCGCAACCGGGGAGGTCGCGAAGCCCTCATTGTTCGTATTCGGGAGGCCCTCTGGGCGCTTGTAGCGGGTCACATCAGGCGTATCAGTGCCATTGAGCGTGAAGAATGCTGATGCGCCGTCGCAGCCGTCGTCACACACGGCCCAGAGGCCGCCGCGCACCACGTCCCAGTCAAGCGCCATGACACCCGCGAGGCGGGGCTTCAGTTCTGCCACACGGGTCGCGCTGCCGTCGGAATTGAGCGCAAGCGCGAAGACCTGGCCGCCATCCTC
The DNA here is from genome assembly GCA_052094845.1 of Leucobacter sp. Taxonomy (GTDB): domain Bacteria; phylum Actinomycetota; class Actinomycetes; order Actinomycetales; family Microbacteriaceae; genus Leucobacter. Next base: position 654,419 of record JBQDKK010000001.1, read on the forward strand.
GACTGCGACGAAGAAGAGGCCGCCCCCATGCCCTGGGTACGTCGCGGGTGAGTATGGGGCGCCCGTGTTTGAATCAAAGAGCTTCCCAGCGAGGTCCGCGTCCGATACCCATTCGACGGCCTCGATCCCGAGGTTTGCGCTGACCGCGGGGAGGATCGAGGTGACGTCCCACTCCTGCGTCGCGATGACGTCTGGGCCCGCGGCGCTCGGGTCGATTTTCAGCACGGTGTTCTGGTTCACACCCTTCGCCCCGTTGTCGCGCTCGGAAGCGAGGTAGAGGAAGCCGTCGCCCGCGACGGTGATGCCCTCGGTGTCGGGGCCCTTTGCCGCCGGCTTCGCGGCGTCGCGCTGGAATCGGGCGCGCTTGCCCTGCTCCCAGCCAGGCGCAAAGGTTGCGGTGCCGTCGGTCGCTGCGTTGAGCTTCCAGAACCGGCCCTCGCCGTTGTCGACCGCCCACAGCACGACGCCGTCGGCCGTGAGCTCCGTGTCAAGCCCCGACGAATCCTCAAGGAACATGCGGGTGGTGTCGACGGTGCGGCTCGCAGAGGCTCCCGGCCAGGCCTCGGTCGGCGCCTCGATTCCCGGGTCGGTACCCGGCCCTGTTCCTGGGTCGGTGTAGCAGGAGTTCGCGGCCCCGGGAGTCGGGTGCGCGAGCACGAACGCGCCCGCACCGTCTTCGCAGCGGGCGAGCGTCGCCAAGGCAGCGTCGCCGTCGATGACCGCGTGGCCCTCCCACGCCCCCGTGTCATCGAGCTGCGCCCCATCAGGGGTGAAGAGGCGAATCCGGTCGGCACTCCCGATCCCGATCGCGTCCGTGAACGCGCCGGTCCCGGTGCCGATGACTCCGGTGCTCGTCTCCGACACGACGAGGTACTCGCCCGGGGCGATCGCGGCACCCGTCGGGAACTTCCAGCTGTGGTCGTCGGAGTTGTCGCGCAGTTCGTAGCCTGCAAGCTCGATCGGGGTCGTCCCGGTGTTCACGAGCTCGACCCAGTCGGCGGGCTGTGAGTCCACCTCGCTGAGAAACAGCGCCGCGGTCGTCGGCGACGCGAACACATTCGCGCTTCCCTTCGTTGGCTCGAGGGTCTCGGCCCATGCTCCGTCGTCGGTGAGCCCCCAGGTCGTTGCGGCGTGAGCGGTCCACGACGTGGAGTCGACGAGTGCGCCGCCGCTGTCGAACAGGCGTGCCGAGTCGGCCTTGCCGAGACCGAAATCGAAGCCGGGGGCCGAGCTGCCCTTCTGCAGTTCGTCGAGGACGAGGAATGCGCCCGGGGCGACAACCGATCCCTGTGGGAGGACGTACGCGTGCGAATCGTCGTTGTCCTTGAACGTGAAGTCGGAGAGGTCGACGGGGGCGTCGCCGGTGTTGTGCAGTTCGACCCAGTCGCCCGGGGCGCCGTCATTGGACTCGATCTCGGTGAAGCGGATGGTGGGGGAGGTGACCGACGCGTTTGCGGCCTGAGCCGGAGCGAAGGGCGAGGCCGTGACGGCTGACGCTGAGATGACTGCGACCGCGCAGCCCGCGAGAAGTTGGTGTTTCAGCACGAATGATCCTTCGGTGGTGAGAGAGAGCGAAACCGCACTCATCCCACCAGCCACACGCAACGAACAGGCGACGCGGCGGTTGCCACTGGGTGAACGTCGCGCTCGCCCGTAGAAGGCTCATAGACTGGGAAACATGATCACATCGAACACACCCATGGACGACGCGCTTGCTGCGATCTTCTCAGGTACGACATCGTTCATCGCTATTGCGCTCTACATCGTCTTCGCCGTCGCGGCGTGGAAGATGTTCTCGAAGGCTGGCTACCCCGGCATCCTGGCATTCATTCCGATCGTCAACGTGATCCTCATCGTGAAGATCGCGGGCTACTCGGCGTGGATGTCGCTGCTCTACCTGATCCCGATCGTCGGCTTCATCTTCGCGATCTTCGTGGCCCTCCGCCTCGGCGCCAACTTCGGAAAGGGCGCGGGGTTCTCAGTCTTCCTGCTCTGGCTCTTCCCGGTGATTGGATACTTCATCCTCGGGCTGGGCGACGCGCGCTATCAGCCGCGTGCGCACTAGCGCCCGCCACTGAACCCGCCACCGCCGCCGCCGCCAGCGAAGCCCCCGCCAGTGGAGCCGCCCGAGCTCGACGAGGTGTAGCTCACGGAGCTTGAGATCGACTCGGTGTACCGAGCGAGGGTACTCGGGAAGCTGCCGAGCCCGTGGATCGCGAGCGCAGGGTACCAGTAGGGCACGTAGCCCTGCTCCGCCGAGTAGCGCACTTCGAGGGCTTTCGCCCACTGCTTCTCCTGCCCGAACAGGATCGCGTAGGGGAGGAGGCGCTCGTAGAGGTGAATCACCTGCACGCCGTCGACCTCGCGCCGTTCGGCCCCGGTCACGGACTGGAGAATCCGGATCCGGTCTTCCTCCGCGACGCGAATGAACAGGCGCACGCCCTCGAGGTACTCCCGTGTCTCGGCGCCGAGCCTGGTGTGCACCGTGTGCTTGGCGACGGAGAAGAAACCGACGGCCGCGAGAAAGAGCCCGCCGAACACGAACAGGGCGGGGAGCGCGGAGCCGCGCGTCGCGAGCCCGACAACGCCGAGCACGAACAGCACGGCAGAGATCGCGAGCGTCGCGTACCCGAGGGCTTTCGCGCCGGGCGCCTGCGCCTTCTCGAGGTAGCCGCGCGCGATGGCCTCCTTCGCGCCCCGCTGTGTGAGCTTCGCCATCTTCTCTGCGAACTTTGTGCTCGACTTCGGTATCGCCCGTGCCGCTCCCGGTTGGGCGTCAGGGACGAGGGCTCGGAGCATTCGCTGATCCAAATCGTCGGTCGCCCGCGCGGGGTCAACCACCCGCACCAACTGCTCCTGCTTGCGCTTCGACTTGCCCTGATTATCGCCGTCCTCGAGCCGCGTCGCGCCGATAACAGCGAGATGAATAATCTCGGCCGTCGTGGCGGAGGAGACCCCGGCCGCCGCGATCGGACCGGCGATAAGTGGTGGCAGCTCTGCCGGCACGTCGTACTGGGCGACAACGGTGCCCCGGCCGGTGCGGCGCTTTCCCCGGAAGCGGGCGACACTGATGCCGCCAGCGGTCGCGGTCGCGAGGCCCGCGGCGCCGATGACAAGCGGCAGGCCATCGAGAGCGAAGTTCGGCAGCCGCTGCGGTGGCTGGACGACCGACCCCTCGGCGAGCCCGACCGCGACCGTGACGCCCTGCTTCGGCCCAAGCTGCGTGCCTGACACGCGAACCGGGTCCGCCGGGGTCCCCGCGCCGGTGAGTGCGCACTCATTGGTGCTCCCCGGGTCGCCGACGTAGCAGCGGCTGTTCCCGTTGAGGGCTGGCACCAGCGCCTCCGAGAACGAGATCTCGGCGCTGAACCGCTCGACCGGCTGTTGGTGTTCGAAATCCATGATGTCCCAGTAGAACTCATCAGCGGTGCCGTCATCGCGGGTGAGTACGACGTCGGAGAGCGTGTAGCTCAGCACGTAGGTCTGCTGCCCGTGGACGTAGTTGTCGTCACCCACGAGCACAATACGGAACCCGTCGTCGTCCTCGACCTCGAAGGGCACCGGTGCGCCGCTGTCATCGGTGACCGAGAAGTCGCGCGGATCGGTCGACGCGCGCTCGTAGTCGATCGGGATCCCGCGGACAATGCCACGATTTTGATCTGTCTCGGGGAAGCGCGGCGTTACCGTCTCCGTGACCTTCGCGATCGCGCGCCCAGTGTCGTCCACGCCAACCGTGGCCGTGACATGCCAGGCGTCGTAGGTGAAATCGTTGACGTCCGCGAAAGCCGGGCTGGCGGCGAGTGGAGCGGCGAGCGCGAGCCCCGTCGCGGCGATGAACAGCATGCCGATTCGCAGAAGTTTTCGCATATCGTCGAGGTTACGCTAAACTCATCACCATGCTGTTCGGCTCGCTTCTTCTTAGCTGCCGCGACGAGTCCTCGACTTCGAACTAATTCAGTCTCAGGCCTTCCTCGTCGCGGTGTTTGTGTTTGGCTGAGCGAACGTTACGAAGAAGGAACACGTCATGAAGAACACGCAGCAGCCCTCCGGTATGCCGATTCACCGCTACCGCCCCTACAGCGAGATCATTCCCGTTGAACTGCCCGACCGCACCTGGCCGACGAAGCAGATCACCGAGGCCCCCCGCTGGTGTGCAGTAGACCTGCGCGACGGTAACCAGGCGCTCATCGACCCGATGAGCCCCGAGCGCAAGCGCGTCATGTTCGATCTGCTCGTCCAGATGGGGTACAAGGAGATCGAGGTTGGGTTCCCGTCGGCGAGCCAGACCGACTTCGACTTCGTGCGGCAGCTCATCGAAGAGAAGGCCATCCCTGACGACGTTACGATCCAGGTGCTGACGCAGGCGCGCGAGCACCTCATCACCCGCACCTACGAGTCGCTCATCGGTGCCAAGCAGGCGATCGTTCACCTGTACAACTCGACGTCGATTCTGCAGCGCGACGTCGTCTTCCGTTCCGATCGCGAAGGCATCAAGCAGATCGCCGTTGAGGGCGCGAAGCTCTGCCGCGCCGCGGAGCACATCTGCGAGGGCACCGAGATCTACTACGAGTACTCTCCTGAGTCGTACACGGGAACCGAGCTCGAGTATGCCGCCGAGGTCTGCAACGCAGTGCTCGAGGTGTTCGAGCCGACGCCCGAGCGCAAGGTCATCATCAACCTGCCCTCGACGGTAGAGATGGCGACCCCCAACGTCTACGCTGACTCGATCGAGTGGATGGGGCGCAACCTCAACCACCGCGAGAACGTCATCCTGTCGCTGCACCCGCACAACGACCGCGGCACCGCGGTCGCCGCGGCCGAGCTCGGCTACATGGCTGGCGCCGACCGTATCGAGGGGTGCCTCTTCGGCAACGGCGAGCGCACCGGTAACGTCGACCTCATCGCGCTCGGCATCAACATGTTCACGCAGGGCATCGACCCGATGATCGACTTCTCGCGCCTCGACGAGGTGCGCCGCACCGCCGAGTACTGCAACCAGCTGCGCGTGCCCGAGCGGAGCCCGTGGGCGGGCGACCTCGTCTACACCGCGTTCTCGGGCTCGCACCAGGACGCGATCAAGAAGGGCTTCGAGCGCATGCAGGCCGACGCCGACGCGGCGGGCGTGTCGATCGACGAGGTCGAGTGGGCTGTACCGTACCTGCCCGTCGACCCGAAGGACCTCGGCCGCTCGTACGAGGCAGTCATCCGCGTGAACTCGCAGTCGGGCAAGGGTGGCGTTGCCTACCTGCTGAAGACCGACCACTCGCTCGACCTGCCCCGTAGGCTGCAGATCGAGTTCAGCGCCGTCGTGCAGGGCGTGACCGACTCCGAAGGTGGCGAGGTCTCGAGCGACGCGATCTGGACGATCTTCCAAGACGAGTACCTGCCTTCGACCGGTGTCGACGGCGTCGAGCGCTGGGGCCGCTACGAACTGTTCCGCACCTCGAGCGTCAGTGCTGGAGACGGCGTGACCGACCTCACCGTCGAGTACCGCGACGGCGACGAGCAGCGAGAAGAAACCTCGCAGGGCAACGGCCCCGTCGACGCGTTCATCAACTCGCTGAACGACTCCGGCCACGCCGTGACCCTGTTTGACTACGTTGAGCACGCCATGAGTGAGGGCGGTGACGCCGTCGCCGCGGCGTACGTCGACCTCGAGGTCGACGGGCAGCGCCTGTGGGGTGTCGGGATCGACCCTGACACGAGCCGCGCAACGCTGAAGGCAATCGTTTCCGCCGTGAACCGCTCGGTGCGCAATGCTGCGTCGCAGCGCGAGGCCGTTTCGGCCTAGCCTCAGGAGCTGCCGCGCCGCTGCACAGTTCGCGCTGCCGCATAGTTCGCGCTGCCGCGCCACCCCGCAATTCGCACATATGTTCGAATCTGCGGTGTGGCGCGGCGGCGTTTTGCGCGCTGCACCTTAGGCTTGGCGTGTGATTGCTTCGTTACGCGGTGAGGTGCTTGCCTCGGGTGCCGGTTGGGTTGTTCTTGGTGTCGGCGGCGTCGGCATGCGTGTCGAGGTGCCGAGCGGTAGGATGTCGCAGCGCACGCCGGGGGAGCAGCTCTTTCTGCATACCTCGCTCGTGGTGCGCGAAGACTCACTCACCCTGTACGGCTTTGAGACCGAGACCGAGCTTGCAGCCTTCGGGTTCTTGATCGGTGTCACCGGGGTCGGTCCGCGTTCGGGGCTTGGCGTTCTGTCGGAGCTTGCCCCCGGTGAGATCGCACGCGCCGTCGCAGCTGAGGACGACAAGCCGTTCCGCAGAGTCTCGGGCATTGGGCCGAAAACGGCGAAGCTCATTACAGTGTCGCTCGCAGGCAAGCTGAGTTCGCTTGAGCTCGATGACGCGGGTTCGCCTGCCGCGGCGGTCGCCCCCGACGACGCCCTGGTGGAGGGCGTCACCGAAGGCCTGCAAGGGCTCGGGTGGACGGAGGGTGAGGCGCGTCAGGCGGTACAGGATGCCCGCGACGCCGGCGCTGAGATGACGAACGCGCAGCTGCTCAGGGCCGCACTTACTCTGCTGCAGCGGGGTCGCCGATGAGCGCCCCGATGTCGCGGGAGCTGTCGCCGCAAGCGCTGCCGACCGAAGTGAGCTACGAGGGTGCCCTGCGCCCGGGCTCGCTCTCCGAATTCGTCGGCCAGGAGAAGGTGCGCGAGCAGCTCGGCCTGCTGCTCGGAGCTGCCCAGATCGATGGGCGCACCCCCGACCATATTCTGCTCGCGGGCCCACCCGGGCTCGGCAAGACGACGCTGTCGATGATCGTGGCGACCGAGCTCGGGGTCCCGCTACAGCAGACGTCGGGCCCCGCGATCCAGCACGCGGGAGACCTCGCGGCCGTGCTCTCCGCGCTCACTCCGGGGGAGGTGCTCTTCATCGACGAGATCCACCGGATGGCGCGCAGCGCCGAAGAGATGCTCTACCTCGCGATGGAAGACTTCAAGGTCGACATCATGGTCGGCAAGGGGGCCGGCGCGACCTCAGTGCCGCTCGAGCTCGCGCCGTTTACGCTTGTCGGAGCGACGACCCGGGCCGGCCTGCTCCCGAACCCGCTGCGCGACCGCTTCGGGTTCACCGCACACCTTGAGTACTACGCGACCTCCGAGCTGGAAGGCGTCTTGAGTCGCGCGGCGGGCCTCCTCGATTTCCCGCTCCACGAGGCCGGCGTGGTCGAGATCGCGGGGCGCTCGCGCGGAACGCCGCGCATCGCGAACCGCCTGCTCAGGCGGGTGCGCGACTACACCCTCGTGCACGGCACGCAGCCCGATGAGCGCTCGGTTCGCGCGGCGCTCTCGCTGTACGACGTTGATGAGCACGGCCTCGACCGGCTCGACCGCGAGGTGTTGCGTATCATCGTCGAACGCTTTGCCGGTGGCCCCGTCGGGCTCTCGACGCTCGCCGCTTCGGTCGGCGAGGAGGCGGAGACGATCGAGTCGGTCGTCGAACCGTTCCTCATGCGCGCCGGTCTCATCGCGCGGTCGCCACGGGGGAGGATCGCGACGTCTCTCGGCTGGTCGCATCTCGGGATGGCACCGCCCGCGCACTAGTTTGCTGCCGCTCGCAGGATTCACCGCTAGACTTGTGCGGTCCGTGCGTGTTCAAGGGCGCGCTCACCAACTTTGAAAGGGTCACCGCCTCATGGATCCGATGACACTCATCATGCTTGGCCTCGTTGCCGTGCTCATTTTCTTCATGTTCCGCAACAGCAAGAAGCGCCAGGCGCAGATGGCTGAGATGCAGAACAACATGCAGCCGGGCGCAGAGGTCATGCTTCAGTCGGGTATCTACGGAACCATCGTCTCGGTTGACGAAGAAGAGAACCGGGTCACCGTGCAGAGCGGCACCAGCACCCTCGTCGTGCACCGCAACGCCGTCGGTCAGGTCATCACCCCGGTTGACGCCCCCGCAGAGGAGAGCGAAGCAGCGACGCTCGCTCCCGACGACGACCCCGAGTTTGGCGAGCGCGTCGCCCCCGCGGAAACCGCTGCTGTTGATAGCGCTGTTGCGGATGAGGCTGTTGCTAATGAAGTCGTTGCTGAAGAAGTCTCTGCAGAGACCGTAACCGACGTTGAGGGTGCGCCCGCAGCCGAGAAGAGTGAAGACAAGAACTCCGACAAGGAGTAAGTAAGCTCCGGCGCGCCTGTGCGCGCCGTTATCTGAAAGCGAGACAGCTGTCTTGGCGAAAAAATCCGTCGCGCCTGCGGTGCGGAGCGCACGTCGCTCGCTCATCTTTCTGCTGGCCATCATTGTTGGGCTGACCGGACTCATCACCCTCGGGGTGTACCGGAGTGACGCAACCTGGACGCCGAAGCTTGCGCTCGACCTGCAGGGCGGCACGCAGATTCTGCTTGCCGCCAACCAGAACGACGGCAAGGCCGTCACTGGTGAGCAGCTCGACCAGGCAGTGGAGATCCTCCGCCAGCGAGTAAACGCGTCCGGCGTTTCCGAAGCGGAAATCACCACACAGGGCAACAACCACATTTCCGTTGCCATCCCGGGCAAGGTGGACGACGCCACGATGCAGCGCATCCAGGCCTCGGCCGCCCTCGACTTCCGCGGTGTGCTTCTCGAGGCACCCGCCGGTGCGGCTGACCCCGCTGCCGAGGGCGAGACCGTCGAGGGTGCAGACGGCGCTGACAGTGCCGACGGAGCCGAGAGTGCCGACAATGCCGCTGCTCCCGAGGGAGACGCCGCTGCGGACCCGGCAGCGGACGGTGCCGCTGACGGTACCGCTGACACTGCCGCTGACGGTGCGGAGAAGGGCACCGAGTCTGAGGCTCCGGCCGGGCTTTACCCCGACCCACTGCCCACGGACCCGGCCGACCAGGCCTGGCTCACGCCGGCGCTGCTCGAGCAGTTCGCGTCGTTTACCTGCACCTCGGACAACGCGCTTGAGGTTGCAAACGCGCCAGCCGATAAGCCGCTCATCACGTGTGACGACACTGGCCTGATGAAGTACATCGTCGGCCCCGTGGAGCTCACGGGTGACGTCATCACCGACGCCGTGTCGCAGCAGCAGGCGCTCTCGAGCGGTGGCACGACCGGCCGCTGGGAAGTCGCGATCACGATGAACAAGGAGGGGGCGACGAAGTTCGGCAAGGTCTCGACCCGCCTCTTCGGGCAGCAGCAGCCGCTCAACCAGTTCGCGTTTGTGCTTGACGGCAAGGTCATCTCTGCCCCCACGATGAACGCGCAGATTCTTGACGGCCGTCCCGCCATCTCAGGTAACTTCACCAAGGAATCAGCTCAGGTCCTCGCGGATCAGCTGAAGTTCGGCGCCCTGCCGATCTCCTTCACTGTGCAGAGCCAGGAAGATATCTCCTCGACCCTCGGCGCGAACCAGCTGCTCGGTGGTTTGCTCGCCGGTCTCATCGGTCTCGGGCTCGTGGTCATCTACTCGTTGTTCCAGTACCGACTGCTCGGCACGCTCACGATTGCCTCGCTCGGCATCGCTGCGATCCTCACCTACCTCCTGCTCACGTTCTTCTCGTGGCGCCAGGGCTACCGACTTTCGCTCGCGGGTGTCGCCGGTATTATCGTGGCGATTGGCTTCACTGCCGACTCGTTTATTGTCTACTTCGAGCGTATTCGCGACCAGCTGCGCGACGGCTTCGGCATCACCTCTGCGGTCGAGGGCGGATGGAAGCGTGCGTTGCGCACGATCCTCGCGTCTGACGGCGTGAACCTGCTGGCCGCGGCGGTGCTGTTCGTGCTGGCCGTCGGCAACGTCAAGGGCTTCGCGTTCACGCTCGGCCTGACCACGATCGTCGACGTGATCGTCGTCGCGCTGTTCACGCACCCGATGATGACCCTGCTTGCGCGTACCCGCGTTTACTCGGGCGGCTACAAGTTCTCGGGCCTCGACCCGCGTCAGCTCGGTGCCGTCTACCAGGGGCGTGCGAAGTTCCGCGAGCCCGTCGTCCCGACGAAGGGCAGCGCTAAGAAGGTCGCCCGCAGCCGTGGTGAGGCGGAGCGTCGCCAGACCATTGCCGAGCGCAAGGCAGCAGAGTCTGCCGGCGCAGGAAAGGAGAGCTGACATGGCTCGCTCATTCGCTGAATTTGGCAATGCCCTGCACACCGGCGAGAAGTCGATCGACTTCGTCGGTCGGCGCAAGCTCTGGTACACGATCTCGGCAGTCCTGCTGATCATCGCAGTTGTGGGCCCCTTCCTGCGCGGCGGGTTCCAGCTCGGTATCGAGTTCACAGGCGGTAGCCAGTTCCAGGTGCACGTCGCAAACAGCGCTGACCGTGACCCAGACGTGGCCGCCAAGGCCGTCGCGGAGGCACTTCCCGGCAGCGCGCCGCGCATCTCCGTGCTCGGTCAGAATGACGTTCGGGTGCAGACCGAGGCGCTCGATGACGCCCAGAACAAGGCCGTCACCGAGGCGCTTGCGCAGGGCTACGGCGTCGACGCAGACGAGGTCACCTACTCGTTCATCGGCCCCGTGTGGGGGCAGGATATTACGAAGCAGGCGATCATTGCGCTCGTCGTCTTCATTCTGCTCGCCGCGCTCGTGATGGCGATCTACTTCCGTACCTGGAAGATGTCGCTCGCTGCGATGCTGGCACTGTTCCACGACCTCATCATTACGGCCGGAGTCTACGGACTCGCCGGCTTTGAGGTCACCCCCGCCGCGATGATCGGCTTCTTGACGATCCTCGGCTACTCCCTGTACGACACCGTCGTGGTGTTCGACAAGATTCGTGAGAACACGAGCCCCGGCGAGCTCAGCGACTCGCGCACGTTTGGCGAGGCGGTCAACCTGGCCGTGAACCAGACCCTCGTTCGCTCGATCAACACTTCGGTTGTTGCGCTGCTGCCGGTCGCGTCGATCCTGTTCGTTGGTGCGGGCCTGCTGGGTGCGGGCACCCTCCGGGACATTTCGCTCGCGCTGTTCATTGGTATTCTCGCCGGCGCCTACTCGACGATCTTCGTCGCGTCGCCCGCCTACGCGCACCTGCGCTCGGGCGAAAAAGAGATCAAGGAGCGCGACGAGCGTGTTCTGCGTCAGCGCGCGAAGCAGGACGAGGTCGACCTCGTCGCTCAGCCGTAGCGCGCGGTACGTGAAGGGGGAGCCCGTCTCGATGAGGCGGGCTCCCTTTCGCGCGCCCTGGGTGTTCGATATGGGCTAAAAATCGGGGGTGTCGCACATACGATTCAAGGAATACGCACACCCTGGTGTAACGTTCAAGAAGTTGAGGAGGCTGCGGTGGTGAGTTCAGACGCGACACAGGCGAGTACGACTTCGCTGCGCCGGTTGGTGCCGCGAATTTTCTCACGCGGCGCCACGCACGGCGCGATCGAAGAGGTGATGCGCACCGTGCGCGCGAACTATCCGCGCGCCGACCTTTCGGTCATCTCCCGGGCGTACGATGTCGCGGAGCGTGCCCATCGCGGCCAGAAGCGCAAGAGCGGCGAGCCCTACATTACGCACCCCATCGCGGTGTCGAAGATCCTCGCGGACCTGGGCGTCGCACCCGTTGCGATCGCCGCAGCGTTGCTGCACGACACGGTCGAGGACACCGACTATTCGCTCGAGGAACTCACTCGCGACTTCGGTGAAGAGATCGCGATGCTCGTCGACGGCGTCACCAAGCTCGACAAGGTCAAGTACGGCGACTCGGCCCAGGCCGAAACGGTGCGAAAGATGGTTGTCGCGATGTCGAAGGACATTCGCGTGCTCGTCATCAAGCTCGCAGACCGGCTCCACAACGCGCGCACCTGGGGCTTCGTCTCGGGAGATTCCGCGAAGCGCAAGGCGCAGGAGACACTTGAGATCTACGCTCCGCTTGCGCACAGGCTCGGCATCCAATCGATGAAGACCGAGCTTGAGGACCTCTCGTTCGCGGTGCTCAAGCCAAAGCTCTACGCCGAGATCGAGAACCTCGTGAAGCAGCGCAACCCCCAGCGGGATGAGCTCGTCGGCAAGGTGATCGGCTCGATCGAGACCGACCTGCGCGACTCGCGCATCAAGGGTGAGGTGACCGGGCGCCCGAAGGAGCTCTACTCGATCTACCAGAAGATGATCGTGCGCGGGCGCGACTTCGACGACATCTACGACCTCGTCGGCATTCGCGTGCTCGTGACCTCGATTCGTGACTGTTATGCGGTGCTGGGGGCCGTGCACGCCCGCTGGACCCCCATTCCCGGGCGTTTCAAGGACTACATCGCCACCCCAAAGTTCAACCTGTACCAGTCGCTGCACACAACCGTGATCGGGCCCGACGGTCGCGCCGTTGAGATCCAGATTCGCACGGTCGAGATGCATCAGCGCGCTGAGTACGGCGTCGCGGCGCACTGGAAGTACAAGCAGCGCCAGCCCGGCGCCGATAAGCAGACGTCGTCGAACGATATGGCCTGGCTTGCGCACATCTCTGACTGGCAGGCGGAAACGGAGGATCCGAGCGAGTTCCTCGATGCCCTCCGCTTCGAGATCGGCGCCAAGGAAGTGTATGTCTTCACCCCGAAGGGGCGGGTCATCGGGCTTCCCGCGGGCGGCACGACCGTCGACTTTGCGTACGCGGTGCACACCGAGGTCGGGCACCGCACCATGGGCGCCCGCGTGAACGGGAGGCTCGTTCCGCTCGAGACCGCCCTGCAAAACGGCGACGTGGTCGAGGTGTTCACGTCGAAGGATCCGAATTCGGGCCCGAACAAGTCGTGGCTGAACTTCGTGAAGAGCAAGCGCGCTCAGAACAAGATCCGCCAGTGGTTCACGAAGGAACGCCGCGAGGAAGCCGCCGAGACCGGCAAGCAGGAGCTCACGAAGGCCCTCAGGCGCCAGAGCTTGCCGCTGCATCAGGTCATGAACTCTGAGGCGCTGCAGCAGGTAGCGCTGCAGCTGAACTACGCCGACGTCACGACGCTCTACGCCGCCATCGGCGAGGGGAACGTGTCGGCGCAGTCCGTCGTTGAGAAGGTGGCCGCGCACCTGTTTGATGACCAGGCATCGACCGAGCCGGCCGCGCTCAGCGTGCCGCTCGTCGACACGCCGCGAGCGCAGCCCTCGCGGGCGACCTCGAGCGGCGTCGTCGTGAAGGGTGCCTCTGACGTTCTTGCCAAGCTCGCGAAGTGCTGCACCCCCGTTCCCGGGGACGACATTCGTGGTTTCGTGACGAAGGGCCAGGGCGTGTCCGTGCACCGCACCGACTGCCACAACTTCAAGAACCTGCAGGCGCAGCAGGAGCGCGTTGTCGAGGTTGAGTGGGCGCCGACGCCGAAGAGCGTCTTCCTCGTCCAGATTCAGGTCGAAGCGCTTGACCGTTCAGGCCTGCTCTCGGACGTCACGCGAACGCTCTCGGAGCACCACGTGAACATTCTTTCGGCGTCGGTGAACACGTCGAGTTCACGCCTCGCGATCAGCAGGTTCTTGTTTGAGATGGCGAACGCGACACACCTCGACCATGTGCTGAACGCAGTGCGACGCATCGATGGCGTCTACGACGTGTACCGACTCACCAACTAACGCGCTTACAAACTAGCGCGCTCACGAACTAGCGCGCTCACGGTGCCCGCGCATGCTGCCCGAGTTCGCGCAGCCGCCGGCGCACCCTGGCGCCGTCCGAGAGACTTGCGCCCGCTGCCCGGGCCGTGAGGCTTGCTAACAGCGCCGGATCCCGGGCGTTCAGCAGGCGGCACGCGACGCGTCGGTGGACGCTGAATGGCTCTTTTGAGCGCAGGAGGTCGTACACCGTGCGCCCTGGGCTTGTGACCCCCTGACCTGCGACCTCCTCGATGTCGCCCGGGGCGAGCCTGTAAGCGCTCACGCGGACGAGCCCGCGCGCATCACCGAGCTCGAAGTCGGCGGGTGCCCGGCCGCGCCTGGTGAGCAGTTGCAGGGCGCTGCCGGGGGAACGGCGCACACCCCAGACCCACGCCGCGGTGTCTTCGGCGGCGATGAAGTCCTTGCCGAGCAACCCAGCGATCGAGGCGACACGAGCGCGGGGCCCGTCAGGCCAGGAGACGGCTCGGTAGCCTGGCCCGCTTCGCACGAGCGTGCCGCTGAGCAGGGCCGCCGACCGGAGCGTCGGCGGCCAGTGATCGACGCGCGGTGGCGCCTGAGGTGTACGCAGCAACGGCCGCTGAGGCGCCTGCTGAGGCGCCTGCTGAGCTGCCTGTTGAGGCGCGTGATGCGGTCGCATGGTTGCCATGCAACAAGAATGATCGCCCCGCCCCGGAAAGACCAGGGCGAGGCGATCATCTGTGGATAACTAGTCTCCGAGTGCCGCGAGCCACGACTGCTGCGTGGCGAGCGCCTCTTCGGCCTTAGCTTTTGCCTTCGCGTCCTTCGCACCTGCGATTTCTGCTTCGAGCTCGGCGATCGAGGCCTCGAGCTGACCGCGGAGGCCCTCGCTGCGGGCCTTGGTCTCGGGGTTCGTCTTGCGCCAGTGCTCGTCTTCAAGGCCCTTGACGTGGTCCTCGATGCGGCGCAGCTGGCCTTCGATGTCGCGCAGTGCCTCGCGCGGAACGCGACCGATCTCGTCCCAGCGGAGCTGGATCGCGGTGAGCTGCTTCCGGGCCGCGGTGTGCTCGCTGACCTCGAGGATCGGCTTTGCGTCGTCGAGCACCGCCTGCTTGGCGACGAGGTTTGCCTGGTACTCCTCGTTCGTCTGAGCGACTTCTTCGGCCTTTGCCTGGTAGAGGACGTCGCCGGCCGCCTTGAAGCGAGCCCAGAGCTGATCGTCGAGCTTGCGGCTCGCGCGCCCGGCCTGCTTCCAGTCTTCAAGGAGGTTGCGGTATGCGGGAATGCCGTCGAGGCCGCGGTCAGCAAGCGCCTCGGCGGAGGCGATGAGGCGCTCCTTGCGGGCCTTCACATCCTTGTTGTTCGCATCCATCTGCGAGAAGTGCGCGCGGCGCGCGGTGTCGAAGCTCTGGCGGGCGGCGCGGAAACGCTTCCACATCGCGTCGGCCTGCGGCTTCGGCACGTGGGGGCCCGACTTCTGGGCGGTCTGCCACTCCGTGAAGAGTCGCTCGAACGCCGCGCTCGTGTCCTTCCAACGGACCGAAGTCTCAGGCTGCGCGGCAAGCTGCTCGGCCTCAGCAACGATCGCCTCGCGCTTCGCGACGGCTTCCTCACGGGCCGCCTCGCGCTCCTGCTGCTGCTGTTCGCCGAACGCGGCGGCCTTCTCAGACAGCTTTGCAACGCGGTCCCGCAAAGCAGCGATGTCACCAACGGCTGCGGGCTCAACAAGCTGCTCCTCGAGCTTCTTTACGGTGCCGGCGACGGAGGCGTCGGCGGTGCCGCGAGCGATGCGGGCCTCGAGCAGGGTCACCGCGCCCGCGAGGTCAGCGAACTTCCGTTCGAAGTAGGCCAGGGCTTCCTCGGGAGTGCCGTCAGGGAACGCGCCAACGGCTCGCTCACCCTCTCCCTCGCGTACGTAGACCGTACGATCTTCGTCGACCCTGCCCCAGGGCTGCTCGTTCGTCGCTTCACTCACCGTGTTGCTCACCTGTCGTGTGGGATCGGCTGTACCGACCGCGTTACTAGATAGACCCCTCCACTATGCCACAGAGCGCCCCCGGGAGCATGATTGTCAGGGGTGCTCGGTAGCATTAATGTGTGACCCAGATTTCAGGCTCGACCGCTGCGACCGCGCCGCTCGCCGTTCGAATGCGCCCGCGATCGCTCGATGAGGTCGTCGGGCAGAAGCATTTGCTCGGCCAGGGCTCGCCGCTGCGTGTCATCGCGAGCGATAGCGAGGGCTCCGCTGTCTCTGTCATCCTGTGGGGCCCGCCTGGCACCGGCAAGACGACGATGGCCCAGGCGATCGCGCACACGAGCGGCCGCCGCTTCGTTGAGCTGTCGGCGGTGACGGCCGGTATTAAGGACGTGCGGGCGGTGATGGAGCGGGCGCTCAATGACCGCGACCTGTACGACATCGCGACCGTGCTCTTTCTTGATGAGATTCACCGCTTTACCAAGGCTCAGCAAGACGCGCTGTTGCCCGGCGTCGAGAACGGGTGGGTGACGCTCATCGCGGCCACCACCGAGAACCCGTCGTTCTCGGTGATTAGCCCGCTGCTCTCGCGCTCGCTGCTGCTCACGCTCGAGTCCCTCAGCGACGCCGATATCGCCGAGCTGCTGCACCGTGCGACGAGCGACCCACGCGGGCTCGCGGGGGCTGTTGAACTCACCGAGGAAGGCTGCGACGCGCTCGTTCAGCTCTCCTCGGGCGACGCCCGCCGGGCGCTCACGGGCCTCGAGGCCGCGGCCGGTTCCGCGCTCGCCCTCGCGGAGGGCGGTGAGGGCACGGCACCCACGGACACCCTCCCGCAGATCACCGCGGAGGTCGTATCGATTTCCGTCGACCGCGCTCTTTTGCGGTACGACAAAGACGGGGATCAGCACTATGACGTTGTGAGTGCTTTCATCAAGTCGATGCGGGGCTCTGACCCCGACGCCGCGATCCACTACCTCGCTCGGATGATCGAGGCAGGGGAGGACCCGCGCTTCATCGCCAGGCGGCTCATGGTGCACGCGGCCGAGGACGTGGGCCTCGCCGACCCGCAAGCGCTTACCATCGCGGTCGCGGCCGCGCAGGCGACGCAGCTTATCGGCCTCCCAGAGGCGCGGATTCCGCTCGCTGAGGCGACGATCTATATCGCGACCGCGCCGAAGTCGAACGCGGTGATCTCGGCGATCGACGCCGCGATCTCCGACGTGAAGGCGGGCCGCTTTGGGGCGGTGCCGAAGCCTCTGCGCGACGCGCACTACCCGGGCGCGAAGAAACTCGGTCACGGCAAGGGCTACCGCTACCCGCACTCCGACCCGCGTGGCGTGCTGCGGCAGCAGTACCTCCCTGACGAAATCGCGTCCGCGACCTACTACAACCCCACGACCCACGGAAACGAGCGTGAGGTATCGGAACGGCTGGAGAAGATCCGGCGCATCACGCGCGGCGAGTAGGCGTGAAATTCTCGCGGGCCCGCCGCCGACTCGTGGTTGCTCGCCCTGATCTGCTAAGCTGATCCCTGGCCAACATCGCTCCCGCGGCAGGCTGCAGCGGGTAGTGAATGGCAGGCGCCCTGTAGCCGGGTTTCTGCAACGGTCGTTCCCTCACCGAAAACGGTTTGCTGCGTCGCGTGCATTTCGAGCGAAAGCCCTGAATGCGGGCGCAGCGTGGCCGAGAGAACATGTGGCCGCGCACCCGCGCGTGCCCGTCAGAAACCCGAAAGGATACCCGTGTCGACTACGTCACGTACCCGTTCCAAGACGCGCTTGTCGCGCTCGCTGGGCATCGCCCTCACGCCGAAGGCTGCTCGCTACCTCGAGAAGCGCCCCTACGGCCCCGGCCAGCACGGCCGCACCAAGCGTAAGAGCGACAGCGACTACGCAGTTCGCCTCCGCGAGAAGCAGCGTCTGCGCGCTCAGTACGGCATCCGCGAGAAGCAGCTCGTTATCACCTTCAACGAGGCACGTCGTCAGGACGGCCTGACCGGTGAGAACCTCGTCGAGCTCCTCGAAATGCGTCTCGACGCCCTCGTGCTCCGTGCAGGCTTCGCCCGCACCACCGCGCAGGCTCGCCAGCTCGTCGTGCACCGTCACATCCTCGTCGACGGCAAGCTCGTTGACCGCCCGTCGTTCCGCGTGAAGCCGGGCCAGCTCATCCACGTCAAGGAGCGCTCGGAGGCTCTCGAGCCGTTCCAGGTTGCTGCCGCTGGTGGCCACGCTGAGGTTCTTCCCGCAGTTCCCGGTTACCTCGAGGTTTCGCTCGACAAGCTCGAGGCTCGCCTCGTTCGTCGCCCGAAGCGCGCTGAGGTCCCCGTGACCTGTGAAGTTCAGCTCGTCGTCGAGTACTACTCGGGGCGCTAAGCCTGAACGCCTGAGGGCGCTGGAATCCGGAAGGAATCCAGCGCCCTCAGGCGTTTCTAGCATGCGATACCGGTTAAGCTTGACCAGGATCGTTCCGCGGCGCGCACAGGGTCGCCGCGACACCACGGGAGGGTGGAAGAGGTGCGGAAACTATTCGTGTTCGTGTTCGGAGTTGCGACGGGCTTTGTCGCCGCGCACTTCGTGAACCAGAGCCCGGGAGGGCGCCGCTTCTTCGAGCGCGTCAATCGCGGCATCACTGAGCTGTCAACGGCGTTCTCGAGTGGCTACGAAGCCGCTGAGCGCGAGCAGTTCGACGAGGATCTCGAGCGAACGCTCAAGGGCCTCGACAGCAAAGACGCATAGGGCCGTAGGGCTCGGGGCACGCCATGCGTGTGCCCCGATCCTGATCTTCCCGATTCCCAGATGACCCGCAGCTTCGGCTGCCGCCGACCCGGCGTCGGCACTTACGCACCTACGCACCACAAAGGAACGAAGCACCAAACATGCAGACCGCCGAGATTCAACGCCGCTGGCTGAACTTCTTCGAGCAGCGAGGCCACACGGTTGTGCCCTCTGCGTCGCTCGTGAGCGATGACCCGAGCCTGATGTTCACGGTGGCGGGCATGGTTCCCTTCGTGCCGTATCTCTCGGGCCTCGTCCCCGCGCCTTACGACCGGGCGACGAGTGTGCAGAAGTGCATCCGCACCAACGACATCGAAGAGGTCGGCAAGACGCCGCGCCACGGCACGTTCTTCCAGATGTGCGGCAACTTCTCGTTCGGCGACTACTTCAAGGAAGGCGCAATCAAGTTTGCGTGGGAGCTGCTGACGACCTCGGAGGCCGACGGCGGCCTCGGCTTCTCGCCCGACGACCTGTGGGTCACGGTGTACGAGGAAGACGACGAGGCGTTCGCGCTCTGGCAGCAGCACTCGTCGCTGCCCGACGAGCGCATCCAGCGCCTCGGCAAGGATACGAACTACTGGTCGACCGGGCAGCCCGGCCCCGCTGGCCCCTGCTCCGAGATCTTCTTCGACCTCGGCCCCGAGTACGGGATCGACGGCGGGCCGGCCACCGACGACGACCGGTACGTCGAGATCTGGAACCTCGTCTTTATGCAGTACCAGATCGCTGACGTGAAGTCGAAGCTCGACTTCACGATCGTCGGCGACCTGCCCAAGCAGAACATCGACACGGGCATGGGCCTTGAGCGCGTCGCGTTCATCAAGCAGGGTGTCAACAACATGTACGAGATCGACCAGGTTCGCCCGGTGCTCGATCGTGCTGCCGAGCTCGCAGGCAAGACCTACGGTGCCGCTATTGAGGACGACGTGCGGCTTCGGGTGATCGCCGACCACGTGCGCAGCGGCCTCATGCTCATCGGAGATGGCGTGACGCCGTCGAACGAGGGCCGCGGCTACATCCTGCGGCGCCTCCTGCGGCGCGTGACGCTGTCGATGCGGCTGCTCGGGGTCAACGGTCCGAGCTTCGCTGAGCTCTTCCCCGTTTCGCGCGACGCGATGCAGGCCGCGTACCCCGAGGTTGCCGAGAACTTCGACTTCATCTCGCGCGTCGCGTACGCCGAGGAGAAGACGTTCCTGCGCACGCTCGCAAGCGGCATCCAGATTCTCGACAGCGCTATCGAGGCGGCGGTCGCCGAGTCGAAGAGCGGAGCGAGCGAGTCGAAGAGCGGAGCGAGCGTGGACGGCGACACCGCCTTCCTCCTGCACGACACCCACGGCTTCCCGGTTGAGCTCACGCTCGAGATCGCGGAGGAAGCGGGCGTATCCGTGGATCGCGAGGTGTTCGCGACCCTTATGCAGGAGCAGCGAGACCGCGCAAAGGCTGACGCGAAGGCGAAGAAGGGGCAGCGCGCTGACCTCGCCGTCTACAAGGAGCTTCGCGGACTGGGTGAGACCGCATTCGTGGGCTACGACTCACTCGTTCACGAGAGCAAGGTGCTCGGCATCGTCGTTGATGGTGCGCCCGCGCAAGAGGCCCGCGAGGGCGAGATCGCCGAGCTCGTGCTCGCCGAGACCGCGCTGTTCGCTGAGTCGGGCGGTCAGGATTCTGACAATGGCGTGATCGTTGGTGACGGGTTCGAGGCCGAAGTGCTCGACGTGCAGAAGCCCGTGCCCGGGCTCATCGTGCACACCGTCAAGGTCACCGTAGGCAGCATTGGCGTGGACGCGCGCGCCGAGACCCGCGTCGACGCTGACTACCGCCGCGGCGCCACCCAGGCACACTCTGCGACGCACATCGTGCACGCGGCGCTTCGCGACGTGCTCGGCCCGAACGCGCACCAGGCAGGCTCCTACAACAAGGCCGGCTACATGCGTCTCGACTTCACGCACTCCGAGGCGCTGAGCGCGGCCACGAAGAGCGAGATTGAGGAGATCTCGAACCTCGCGATCCGCTCGAACTACGCGGTCGTGACCCGCGAGATGGCGCTCGACGACGCTAAGGCGATGGGTGCGATGGCGCTGTTCGGTGAGAAGTACGGCGAGCGCGTGCGCGTCGTCGACATCGGCGGCGAGTGGTCACGAGAGCTTTGCGCGGGAACGCACGTCGCGACCGCGGCTGAGGTCGGCATGATCAATCTTGTGTCCGAGAGCTCGGTCGGCTCCACGAACCGTCGTGTCGAGTCGCTCGTTGGCCTTGAAGCGTTCCAGAGCTTCGCTGCCGAGCGGCTCATCGTGCAGCAGCTCGCGGGCGGGCTGCGCGTGCCGCGCAGCGAGGTCGTGTCGCGCGTTGAGGATCTCAGTGCGCAGTTGCGTGCCGCCGAAAAGAAGATCGCGGCGCTCGAGGCCGCGAAGCTCGCAGAGCGCGTCCCCGAACTGTTCGCGGGTGCGGAGCGGGCAGGATCGGTCGCGCTGGTCTCGGCGGACCTCGGCACTGTCGGGTCTCCAGATGACCTCCGTGGCCTCGTCATTCAGCTTCGCGACAAGTTCGGTTCCGAGCCGGGCGTCGTGCTGCTCGCGGGTACGGTGGCCGAAGGCAAGCCTGTCGTCATCGCGGCGACGACTGCGGCCGCGCGCGAACTCGGTGTGAAGGCGGGCGACCTCGCGAAGCGGGGTGCTCAGGTGCTCGGTGGTGGTGGCGGCGGCAAGCCCGACCTCGCGCAGGGCGGCGGCACTGACCCCTCGCAGATCCCGGCAGCGCTCGCCGAGATGCGCCGCACGATCGAGGCGTAGGCGGTGAGCTCGGGGATGCGCTCTGGGGTACGGCTCGGGATCGACGTTGGCAAGGCTCGCATCGGCGTTGCCCGGTCTGACCTGCACGGTATGCTCGCGACGCCGGTCGAGACCGTCAAGCGCGAGGCTGAGCCTGGCGCGGACATCGCGCGCCTGGTTGAGCTCGCGACCGAGTACGAAGCGCTTGAGGTTATCGTCGGGCTGCCGCTCAACCTGCGTGGCGAGCGTACCCTGTCGACCGATGACGCCGTCGGCTTCGCGCAGGCGCTAGCGGACAGGCTGGCGGGCGCACGCGAGGTGCGGCTCGTTGACGAGCGCCTCTCGACGGTCTCTGCACAGGGACAGCTCCGGCAGGCCGGGCGAAAAACCAAGGAGAGCCGTGGGGTCATCGACCAGGCGGCAGCCGTCGTCATCTTGCAGCACGCGCTTGACGTTGAGCGTAATCGAAACGAGGCGCCGGGCGAGGTCGTGGCGCCCGCAGAACAGTACCTGAACAACGAGGAGACCCCGTGACTGAGCAGGAGACGCGCCGTGGGCGCCGTGAGGCACACGCACTGAGTGACGAGGAGCGTAGCTCGCGCAGGCGCGGCCGGATTGTCATTTCGTCCGTGCTCATCGTCATGCTGCTGCTCATTGGCGGCGGCGGCGTGTGGGTTTGGAGCTCGTACGGCGACAAGATCTCACAGGCGCTTGGCTGGACCTCGAACGATTACGAGGGCGAGGGGCACGGTGAAGTGCTGCTCACCATCACCGAGGGCCAGATCGGCGGCGACGTCGCCGAGGCGCTCGCGAATGCTGACGTCGTAAAGACGTCGGAGGCCTTCTACGACCTGCTGCTTCAGCAGCCGGAGGAAGTGAACTTCCAGGTCGGCACGTACCGCCTGAAGCAGCAGATGAGCGCGGCCGCAGCGCTCGCAGCTCTCCAGGACGACGGCAACCGTATGGAGCTCACCGTCACGATTCCGGAGGGCATGGCCGCACTCGACGCGCTCGAACTTACCGCGGGCGTCGTGAACATTCCGTTTGAGGACTTTAAGGCCGCCGCCGCGAACCCCGCAGCGTTTGGCGTGCCCGCCGAATTCCCGTCGATCGAGGGCTTCCTGTTCCCGGCGACCTACACCTTCGAGCCCGACGATACGGCCGAGTCAATCATTCAGACGATGGTCGACCGCATGTGGCAGGCGCTCGACCAGCACGGTGTTGCGCACGAGGATGCCTGGCGTGTGCTCACTCTCGCGGCGATGGTGCAGCGTGAGGCGGGCTCACGGCTTGAGGACTTCCCGAAGGTCGCCCGCGTCTTCCTCAACCGCATCGACATCGACATGCTGCTGCAGTCGGACGCGACGGTCTCGTACGGCACCGGCAACACGCACACCGTGTGGACGACCGACGAGGAGCGCGCGGACAAGTCGAACAAGTACAACACATACGCGAACCCCGGGCTGCCAGCTGGCCCAATCTCGCTGCCGGGTGACACAGCGATCGAGGCCGCCACGAACCCCGCGAGCGGCCCGTGGCTCTACTTCATGCCCGTCGACCTGTCGAGCGGCGAGACCGAGTTCGCGGAGACCGCCGAGCAGCACCAGCAGAACGTCGAGAAGCTCGGCGAGTGGTGCACCGCGCACCGCGCCGAGGGCGGAAAGTACTGTGACTGAGTCATGACCAGTTCCCGGCAGGCGGAGGGCGCCAAGCTCGGTGTGCTCGGCAAGCCGATCGCGCACTCCAAGTCGCCAGCGATCCATCGCGCGGCATACGCGGTACTCGGGTTCCCGTGGAGCTACGACCGCTTCGAGGTCGACGCCCCTGAACTTGAGGCCTTCCTCGCGGGGCTTGGCCCCGAGTGGCTCGGGCTGTCGTTGACCATGCCTCTGAAAGAGGAGGCCGCGCGGCTCGCCGTCGACGTCGACTCGGTCGCGCGCGAGAGCGGTGTTGTGAACACGCTCCTGCGTGCTTCAGGGCCTCGCGAAGGTTGGGTCGGCTTCAACACGGACGTAGCGGGGCTCGCGCGCGCGATCCAGAACGCCGGCCTCGATGCGACGTCGACCGTCGTGCTCGGCGCCGGTGCGACCGCGGTATCGGCAGTTCTTGCCGTCCGCTCGCTCGGCGCTGAGCGCATCGCCGTCGCGGCGCGGCGGCCTGAGGCAGCTGGCGATCTTGCTGCCCGGTTCGGCGACGGCATGAGTGCTCTCGCGCTCGGCGACGCGCCCGGCTTCCCAGCAACGCTCGTGATCTCGACGCTGCCCGGCCACGTGGCGGGTGGCATCGAGCTTGACCCCGCGCTGCTCGGCGTTCCGCTGTTCGATGTCGCCTACGATCCCTGGCCGTCGCCCCTCGCGACGCGCTGGCGTAGCGCCGGAACCGATGCGCACGCCGGGCTCGACATGCTCATCGAACAGGCGCTCGTGCAGATCAGAATTTTTAGAAACGGCGACCCGAACGAACCGGTCGCTGATGAGCAAACAGTGATCGCGGCCATGCGTGCCGCGAGTGTGGAAAGATAGACCCTATGCTTCGTTGGCTTACTGCCGGGGAATCCCACGGCCCTGAACTCATTGCTGTCATCGAGGGTATGCCCGCTGGCGTGCCGATCTCCCTCGACGCGATCCGAGAGGACCTCGCGCGCCGCAAGCTTGGCTATGGGCGCGGTTCGCGCATGAAGTTCGAGCAAGACGAACTCAACGTGTCGGGCGGTGTCGTACAGGGCGTCACCATTGGAGGCCCCATCGCGATTCGCATCGGCAACACCGAGTGGCCGAAGTGGGCCGAGGTGATGAGCCCCGAGAAGTCTGAGCTTTCCGAGAAGTCCCGTGGGCGTGGGGCAGCGCTCACGCGCCCGCGCCCGGGGCACGCAGACCTCGTCGGTATGCAGAAGTACGGCTTTGATGAGGCCCGGCCCGTGCTCGAGCGCGCTAGCGCTCGCGAGACGGCCGCGCGAGTCGCGCTCGGCGCGGTCGCGCGCTCGTTCCTGCAGGAGCTCGGCATCAGGCTTGTGAGCCACACGGTCTCGATCGGTGACGTCGTCGCGCCCGCTGAGGCGGCGCTGCCACGACCAGAAGACGTTGCCGCGCTCGACGCCGACCCGCTGCGGTGCTTCGACGCCGCGACGAGTGCGCGCATGGTCGAAGAGGTCGACGACACGAAGAAGTCGGGTGACACGATCGGTGGCATCGTCGAGGTGCTCGCCTACGGTCTGCCCCCGGGGCTCGGCTCGTACGTGCACTGGGATCGGCGACTCGATTCGCGCCTCGCCGGCGCGCTCATGGGCATCCAAGCGATCAAGGGTGTCGAGGTCGGAGACGGCTTCGAGACCACCCGCCGTCGCGGCTCTGTCGCCCACGACGAGCTTCATCTGCGCGACGGCGAGATCGTCCGTGAGACTGGGCGCGCGGGCGGCATCGAGGGCGGCATGACGACCGGGCAGGTGCTGCGCGTTCGTGCGGGCATGAAGCCCATCGCTACCGTGCCTCACGCGCTCCCTACGATTGATGTCGCGACCGGGGAGGAGGCGAAGGCGCACCACCAGCGTTCTGACGTCTCGGCTGTTCCCGCTGCCGGTGTTGTTGCTGAGGCGATGGTCGCCCTCGTGCTCGCCGAGGCAGTCGTAGAGAAGTTCGGGGGCGACAGCCTCCGCGAGACGAAGCGCAACCTCGACAGCTATCTCGCAGAGATCCCGACGCACCTCGCGACCGCCCGCGAGTCGTGAGCGGATCGCGCAGGGCTGGGCGGCCGGCGGGAGCTCCCGCCGCCGCGCCAAAGCCCGCGCCTCCGACACAGCCCGTACGGGTGCAGCCGGCACCTCTGGCGCAGCCCTCGGCAGCTCGGCCTGGCTTTAGCCAGCCTGCCGCTAGTCAGCCTGCCGGTGGCCAGCCTGTCCCGACGCCGCCGGGCGGAACCGGCGCTTCACGCTCGCGGCGGCGACGCTCCCAGCGCGGGGGCGGGCGGGGCCAGGGCGCGCGACCCGCAGACGCTTCGGCCACTACCGAGGCTGACGCAAGAGGGGCCGCCGCAACCGGCTCAGCGGCGATTATTTCCGCCCCGATCGGTTCCGCGCCAGCGCAGGATCGCCCGGCCGCGAAACGGCGGAGGCGCCGTCGAGGTGGCGGAAACCGCCTGCCAACGCGCACCATCGTGTTTGTCGGCCCGATGGCTGCGGGAAAGACGAGCCTCGGCCGCCGGGTCGCCAAGGAGCTCGGCATCCCGTTTGTCGACAGCGACGTGGTGTTCGTTCGCAAGCACGGGGCGATTACTGACTTCTTCGCCGCGCACGGCGAGGCCGAGTTCCGCCGTATCGAGGCGGAGATCATTGCCGCGGAGCTTGCGCAGCAGGGGACAAGGATACTCGCCCTCGGTGGCGGCGCTGTCCTCGCTGAATCGACCCGCGAGCTGCTGCGCGCGCACCCTACGATCCTGCTCATGACGACGCAGGAGGCGGTGCTACGCACCGCGAACATTTCGCGCCGCCCGCTACTCCGCGACGATCCGTCAGCCTGGGGCCGGATCCTGGCCGAACGGAAGCCGCTGTACCTCGAGGTCGCCGATGTGACGTTCCGGACAGACCGCGCCGGGAAGGAACAGCTCACACGACGCGTTGTTGACTGGGCGCGTGCCTACGCGCGGCGGGAACGCACGGCGGCCGGGCAGTGGCCCGAGAACGCGGCAGCAGACAGCGCGGCAGCAGACAGCGCGTCAGCAGGCAGCGCCCCAACAGGCACCACAGCAGACATGACAGCAGCGGGGGAGACCCGCGCACAAGCACTTGGAGAGGATTAGGATTGAGCACGCCTACGCAGATCAGTGAGATTGCCGTCACGGGGGAGACGAACTATACGATCACCGTCGGGCGAGGCCTCCTCGACCGCGTTCCTGAGGCCCTCGGGTCGCGGGTCGCGAAGGTGCTTATCGTGCACACCTCGACTGTTGGGCGACTCGCGGACGAATTGCGTACCTCGCTTCAGGAGCACTACACCGAGGTCATTCTCGCCGAGGTGCCCGATGCCGAATCTGCAAAGCGCGTCGAGGTTGCGGCCTTCTGCTGGCAGATTCTCGGCCAGGCCGATTTCACCCGCACTGATGCCGTGATCGGTCTCGGCGGTGGCGCGGTGACCGACCTCGCAGGCTTCGTCGCGGCGACGTGGCTGAGGGGTGTGCGACTGATCCAGATCCCGACAACCGTGCTCGGCATGGTCGACGCCGCCGTTGGCGGGAAGACCGGTATCAACACCGCGGAGGGCAAGAACCTCGTCGGTGCGTTCTACCCGCCGGCCGCAGTGATTTGCGACATCGCGCTGCTCGACACGCTTCCCAAGAACGAGATCCTGGCTGGCTTTGCAGAGGTCGCGAAGTGCGGGTTCATCGCTGAGCCTGAGATTCTTGACATTATCGAGGCTGACGTGGACCGCGCGACCGACCCCGCGACCCCCGAGTTCCAGCGTGTTGTCGAGCTCGCCGTCGGTGTGAAGGCGCGCGTCGTTTCGGAGGATTTCAAGGAGGGGGGCCTCCGCGAAATCCTGAACTACGGGCATACCCTCGGTCACGCGATCGAGCATGCCGAGCGCTACCAGTGGCGGCACGGGGTCGCGATCGCGATCGGTATGGTTTATGCGGCCGAGCTTGGGCGCATGTCTGGCGCGCTGTCGGATGCGGCCGTTGAGCGGCACCGCTCGATCCTCACCCTGCTCGGGCTCCCGCTGTCGTACCCCGCTGGTCGCTGGCCTGGGTTGCTCGCTGCGATGCAGCGGGACAAGAAGGCGCGCGCGGGCATGCTTCGGTTTATCGTGCTCGACGAGATCGGGAAGCCCCGTGTACTCGCAGGCGTCGACGATTCAATGCTGCAGTTTGCGTACCAGGAGATCGCAAGCTAACTCCCTCGCGCAATTCTGGAATTGCGCGTAGACTGGTGGCATGAGTATCGCAGTGACCCACCAGCCCGGCTTCGCCGATGGGTTTCGCATGCTGCTCGGCGCTGCCGGGAACGGCACGCTGCTCGCTGAGCTGCTTGGCGTCAAGCCCTCCCAGGTGACCCGGTGGAAGCAGGGCACCCAAGTGCCGTCGCCAGAGTCGGCTCGATCGATCATGGACTTTGCGTACATCATCGCGCGCGCCGAATCGACGATGCACACGAAGGTGGTGCCAATCTGGCTCGACTCTCCGAACCAGTTCTTGCGCGGTTCGACGCCGCGGGAGTGCATCAAGCTCGGGAGGGTTGCCGAGGTCATCGGCGCAATTGACGCCGAGGACGAGGGTGCGTACGCGTAGCTGGGTGCGTGGGCGTTGGCATTTGGGTGTGAATGATGGCTGACCCGGAGGCAGCGTCGCTGCGGCTCTTTCGCTGCTATCCCCGGGTTTCGGGTGCGAGGCCCGGAAAGCCCGGCCACTGGTCGTTCGTGCCACGCCCGCAGTTTCATGGGCGATGGGACAACTCTGACCTCTACGACTCGTGGTACTTCTCTCGGTCGGCCGTTGGGGCGATCGCGGAGAGCTTCTACAACAAGCGGCGGTGGATCCCAGAGGTGTTTCTCACCCCGGCAGGCGAGCCGCGGGCCATCGTCGAACTCGAATACTCGGGCCCGGCGCTCGTCGACCTCGATAATGCGCGCGAACTGCTCGCGCTCGACGTGCGACCGAGTGCAGTAGTTGTGCAGGATCTCGGGGTAACGCAAGCGCTCGCCCGAAAGGTTTTTGAGAAGCGCGGTGCTCAGGTTGGAGGCCTGAGTTGGTGGTCTTCGCAGATGCCCGCGGAGACTTCAGTGCTGCTCTGGGGCGATGATGGGAAGCCGCCCGCCGGGCTTCGAGTCGTCGGGATCCAGGCGCTGAGTGTGGAGCATCCCGCGGTCGTTGAAGCCGCGAGCCGGCTCTACCGCGAAGTGGGGTAGGCGTTAGGGCTGCTCGCTGCGCGCCCTGTTCCGTGAATGTCGGTGGTAGATGATCTACTCGACATATGCCTACAAATTTGAACTTCACGAGACAACAACTCTACGAGATCGACACGGCCATCACCGAGTTCGAGGTGATGGAGGCCGAGCGGCGCAAGATCGAAGCGAAGCAGCTTCGCCACCTTGCCGCCGCGATGGAAACGGCGGTCGGGCAGGCCAAGCTGACCCAGGCCGCACGTGACCTTGCCTTTCGGTCCCTTCGCATGGAGCTCGCAAGTACGCTCCATGAGAGTGAGCAAGCTGCAGAACGACTTCTGCAGCTTGCCTACGACTCCCACAAATCGTTCCCGCTCGGGCTTCGCTCGCTTGAGTCGGGGGAGATTTCCCTGAACCATCTGCGAGTGATCGCGACAGAGGGAGCGGCCCTGACCCTCGGCGATAGCGCGCTCGAACGCGAGCGGCGCGAGCGCTACGAGACGCGAGTCCTCGAGGTCGCCCGCGAAGAAAGCCCGAACCGGCTCCGCCCGATTGCCCGCAGGCTCGCGGCTAGTGAGACCCAGGCCTCGCTTGAAGAGAACCACGAGCGGGCCGTCGCGAAGCGCAGTATTCGCCTGGTTGATGCCGACGACGGCATGGCCGACCTGATCGCCCACCTTCCTGCGGTCGAAGCCCAGGCTATCTACGACCGGGTCGCCCGGGTTGCAAAGAAAGTCGCGAAGACGGCGGCTGCTGGCGCGGCTACCGATGCGGTCGGGTGCAGTTCGTTCCGCTCTATCGACGCGGTACGCGCCGATGTATTCCGCGACCTGCTGCTCGGAGATGTAGATGGCGTCGGAGACGGGGATGCCGCCGGAGGTGGGGGTGGCGTCGGAGGTAGGGATGTTGCCGGAGACGCGCACGGAACCAGAAAGGCAAGCTCGGGTATCGAAGGGCGAGTGCAAGTAATCATCCCGGGCGGGCTGCTTACTGAAGACGGTGCCGCCGCTGGCAACGATTGCACCGCGCCCAACAATTCCGCCGCTCCCGTCGGCACTGCGGAACTGGTCGGCTACGGCCCGATCCCAGCGAGCCTGGCGAAACGCATCGCGGGTGAGGCCCAGGCCTGGGAGCTCGTCACAGCTGACGAGGGAGGCAAGCTGCTCTCAGTCGACAGATACCGACCAACACCGGCAATGCGGCGATACCTGGCCGCACGCGATCTGCACTGCCGCGCCCCCGGATGCCGCGTCCCCGCGCACCGATGCGAGATCGACCACACGGTCGCCGCGGAAGACGGCGGCCCCACCTCGACCGCGAACCTTGCCCACCTGTGCAAGGGGCACCACATGCTGAAGCATCACACCGACTGGCGAGTCAAACAAGAAGAGGGCGGAGTGATGACTTGGACGAGCCCGACCGGCAGGCTGCATCGCGATAAACCGGTGAGCCGCGTGAGGTTCCGGCACACAGAGTAACACGCTCGAAGTAGCGAGCCGAGCGGAGTTCAGCCCCCTATACCCCGGGGGCCAGCACCGCGCGGCAGGCGAGGTGAAGTGCGAGCCGGGTCTCGGGTGAACTCAGATCGGCTCCGACGAGTTCCTGGGCGCGCTGCACCCGCTGGGCGACGGTGTTCCGGTGAAGGCCGAGCGCGACCGCGGTTGCCTGAATGCCTGACTCGTGGTCGAGGTAGGCCGCGAGTGTGTCGAGGAGCTCGGGCGCTTCGGTGAGTAGCGGGGCGAGAAGTGACTCGGCCGCGGGGAGGAACGTGTCGGTTCCTGTCCACGCGAGCAAGAGCTGTTCGAGGCCAAGACTGTCCACCCGCACGAGGTACCCAGTGCTCGACCGTGACGTCGCAATCTTTGCGGCGTCACTCGCCTCGTTGAGCGTGCGCGCGAGACCAGTTTCCCCGCTCTGCAGCGAGCCGATGCCGAGAGCCACATCGCGCGTGCGCCGAAGCTGCTGGTGTACCCCGTTCAGCGCGGCAGCGAAGCGCTCAACCTCGGACGACGCTGGCGGGTCGGTGAATGTCAGCCACCCCAGTACTCCTCGGCCGCTGATCGCGGCGCGCGACTCGACCGAGACGGCGGCGAGCTCGTGAGACACCGCACGCAACAGGCCTACGGGGTCTACGCGCGTGCGCGGGGCGAACTGAAAGCCCAGGTGGTAGCCCGAGGTGCGCCATCCGAGCTCGGCCATGCGCTGCTGCACGTCGGGGTCACGCGCCCCACGCAACTCGATGAATGCGCGCAGCAGGTCGGCAGACGACGACGCGTCATTGACGGACGCGAGCTCATCGATGAGGATGCGCGCAGCGACGGCGGGCATCATGATCTCGGCAACGGTCGATAGGGCGCGCAGCTGCACGTCGCTGAGCCCCGCATCGAAGACGGCGAGCCGCAGTCCGCGCCGGGTCGAGCTATCAACGCGTACGGACGCGGCCGCGGCATCACCAACCCGGGCGACGCTGATCCACGGCGCAAAGTCGAGGTTCGCGTGGAGCTCAGGGGAGAGCACGCCGCCGGCCTGCTGCACGGTTCGGGCTGAATCGATGAGGGCGATGCCGTGCCCGATCGCGGCGCAGAGGTGCCCGAGGAGGTCGCCAAGGTCGGCGGCCGGGTACTCAAATGCCTGCGCGACCTTTCGCACGTAGTCGATGGTGAGGGCATCGCGCGCCTGCTGCAGTTGCCAGCTTGCTCGCGCGAGCTCGATCGGCCGGGCGACCGAGAGCAGCGTGAGGCCGAGCCGGTCGGCGAGCTTCCGTGCGCCGGGCCCGGCAGACCAGGCGTCGCGCAACGCGAGGGCCGCGAACCCGCGATCGCGCACTCGGCGAACGAGGGCGTCCTGCTGCCAGCTCGTCTCGGGCAGGGCAGTGGTGACGATGAGCAGCCCCTCGGCGGCAGATTCGGGCTCGTCGACCGTGACGCTGTGCCAAATTTCGCTCTTTGGCCCCGCGACGTACTCAAGCCCACCGTTGTCAGGATGTGCGAGGAGGCTCGCGAGATCGAGCGACGCTGGCGGGGCGCCAGGGGCGCCAGGGGAGCCAGAGGTGCCAGGGGTGCGCGGGGCTTGCGGGATGCGCGGGGCGCCTACCATTCGGGATCCAATCCTGTCAGCCCGTACGACGACGGGAAGAGCTTGGCGGCGCGCTCGGGGGCATTCCGCCACCAATCATCGGCGGGAAGGGTGAGGATCGCGACGTGCCTGTGCAAGCGCAAGTCGGTCACCTCGATGAGCTCGCGCGAGAGTACGTCGATCGCGACGATGTACTCGGGAGCAGCCGCGACGGTCGCGCCATCGACAAGCACAGCGAGGTGCTCGGAGCGCGAGACGAGCCTGATGACCGAGCCATCCATACCGGTGACCTCCGCGGCGTGAACGTGGGCATCGCCCGCGTCCTGGGTGAGGGTCGCGATCCTGCCCTCGCCGACGAGCGTCGCGCCGAGCCTCGCGGCGAGCGTTGACACCGGAACCTCGGCGGTTTCGCGAAGCGCCCGCCCGATCTCGCGCGAGCGCCCGAGGTGGCCGTGGAGTGACGCGGTGAGGAGGTCGCGGGCGGTGAACCCGGCGAAGAGCACGGCGCCAGCGCCGCCCGCCTGAATCATCGCTGCCCGCATGAGACCGTCGACGTCTTCCGAGCGCTCGGAGGTGACTAGCGCGACGCCGCCGGCCCCCGTTGCATAGACCGCGAACAGCCCGGGCAGGCGCTCGATGTAGAGGCTTGTGCGGTCGAGGGTGGGAACGGCCCGTCCGCTGCAATCAGCGTCAATTACTGCCCGGTCTGACGCAAACAGGAAGGGCGTGAGCGCGTTCATGCCGCCGGCCTCGAACGAACAGGCCGCTTCGAGGCGTGCCCCGATCCAGCGCTCTGCCACCGCGATGAGCGGGCCGAAGTCATCCTTCCCAGGAAGCCGCTCGCTGAGCAGCAGCGTCGAGCCGGCGAATGCCGGAGCGAAACACTGCGTCTCGGCCGGCAGCTCTCCCGGGAGGAGGGCGCCAACGGGCTCCGCGAAGGCGGGTCGCACCATGAGCTCCGTGAGCTTTGGCGACCCGCCGCCTCCCGTGCCGCAGAACGATGCGCCCGCCGCGAGTAGCGGCAGGTCGTCCGCGGTGAGAGTGAGAGCCATGGTTGTAAGGGTAGAGGATGTGCGTGGGTGCGCTGGGGCGGCCCGGTGGCGCGCCACCACGCCCACGCCTCAGACGGGTCGGCCCGCCAGCGTTTCGACGGGCACGAATGTTTCCGTGAGCCCGAACGCGCTCGGGCCGAACGTGTCGAGCGCCTCGGGCGTTCGCATAAGATCGGGCGTTGAGATGCCGAGCACCCGCACTCGCTGGCCGTAACGCAGCCCCTCCGTCGTGATCGGCTCGGCGGTCTCGTGGTCGACGATGCAGATGAGATCGGGCACGATAGCGAGCAGTTCCTCGCCGCGGTACGCCGTGAGGTTCTCATTCTGGAACGCGATCACCACGGGCTCACCCGTGCCGTCTGTCGCCTCGATGACTGCCTTGCCTCGCGCGAACCCCTCCGTCGTGCGTCGCTCAACGTCCACAACCTTGCCGACGTGTAGCTCGCGAACGTGCGAGTAGAGCGTGGTCGACAGGGCGTCAGCCAGCGCGGCAAAGGGGGAGCGGTGCTGCTCGCGCGCGATCCTGATCGCCCGGCCGAGAGCGAGCGCCATCGACAGGGTGCGCGGGATCGCGGTCCTGCGCACGTCCGCTCCGGTCATCGCGTACTCGGCGATGTGCCCGACCCCGCCGAGTCGAATCGTGATCCCGCGGGCGAACGACTCCATCTGCCGGTTGTCGCTGCCGGTGTCGATGATCACGTGCTCGCCGCGCTCTCCCGCGAGGGCGAGCGGCGAACCCTGTACGCCGTAAACGGCGAACGTCTCCATCGAGAGCTCCGGGAACGCGCGGCCCATGCCGTCAGCGTCAATGACGGGCAGGCCCGACTCGGCGGCGACGATGAGCGGGATCATCGAGTTCACGCCTCCGCACTCGATCGGCATCGTCGCCTCCGCAGTCCGCCCGAGGTGTGCCTCAAGCGTGCGGAGCGCCGCGAGCGGCTCCGTGCCAGCCGGAATCTTCTCGACCATCACGGTCGGGGCGCCCATCTGCGCGGTCGGGATCACGAACATGTCGTCAGCGAGCTCGTCGGGGTCGAGGATCGTGATGCCGCCATCGCCGAGCACCTGTTGCACGAGCATCTGCCCGATGTACGGGTCGCCGCCCCCGCCCGTCCCGAGCAACGTCGCGCCGCGCGCGAGGTCAGGGAGGTCGTCGGCGGTCAGGATCCAGCTCACGCTGTCACCCCGGCAGACGGTGCACCGACGGTTGCCGCGTCCGCAATCGGGGTGCCCGCTCGCACCGTTCCGTCGAAGCGGTGCGGGTCGAGGTCGTAGCCGAAGTAGCGCGGCCCGACCATCTCGATCGCTGCGGGCGAATGCCAGCGCTCGTCGGCAGGGGCGGCGATCACGCGCACCCGCTGGCCGTACCGAAGCCCCTCGGTCGTGACGGGTTCGCCCGTCTCATGGTCGAGCACCATGATGAGATCGGGTGTCGTGGCGAGCACCTCGCCGTCAAGTTCGGCGATGAGGTGCTCGTTCTGGAAGAGGAGCGTCAGCGTGCGGCCGTCTTCCTCGATCGTTGCGCGGCCGCGGGCGAAGCCTGCCGTCGTTGCGCGTTCCACGTCGGTGACCTTGCCGCCGTACAGCACGCGGCCTCCGAGGATCTCGGTCGCCCGCTCGACGGCGTCGACCTTCTCTGCGCGGGCGTCTACAATTCCCTTTCCGACGTTCACACACAGCGAGAGCGAGTCGGCGACGAGCGCTTTCTTGGCGGTCGCACCAGACATGTGGAAGCCCGAAAGCATGATGGAGCAGCCCATCTCGACGGCGGCGACGCGGATGATGCGCTCGCCCCAGGCGTTATCGACGGTGCGGAGCACACCGACGTTGCCCTTCTCGTCCGAGTACGCGAGCGGCGATGAAGTAACGCCGTAGAGCGTCGGCAGCACCATCTGAAGCTCAGGGAAGGCGCGGCCCATGCCGTCAGCATCGAGCACGGGGAGGCCTGTTGCCGCGGCCGCGGCGATCGGGATCGTCGAGTTCACGCCGCCTACCTCAATGCACATGATGTGAGTGATCGGCCTGCCATAGTGCTCGCTGAGCTCGGTCACGGGCCGCATGACCTCGTCGAGGCTTGGGAGCTTCTCAACCATGACGGTGGGGGCGCCGAGCATCGAGACGCAGGCGACGACCGCGTCGTCGGGCAGCTCGTCAAGGGTGACGACGGTGACGTCGCCGTGGCGCCGCAGCGCCTCTTTCGCGAGCAACCCGCCAATGTAGGGATCGCCACCGCCGCCGGTGCCGAGCACGGCGGAACCGCGGGCGAGATCGTCGATGTCGTCAACGGAGATCGTCCAGCTCACGATTAGCCCTCCATGCTCAGGTCGCCGACAGCCTTCACGCGGATGCGCGTGGCATTGCCGGGCAGATACGGGATGGGCACCTCGTCGAAGTCGATGATCGCGACCGTGTCGGGCTTGGCGCCGGCCGCGACAGCCTTCTCGACGGCCTCGGCGCGCACCTCAGTGATGGTCTTTTCGCGCTCGCCCGGGGCGATCGAGTACACCTTGTCGATCTCGCCGCCGACCTGCGCGATGGACGCGCCGATCGCGTTCGCGACCGCATAGTTCTCGGGCTTGGAAACCTCACCGAAGATGGGGAGCACGTCGGGGAGCAGCACGGAACCGCCGCCAACAGCGACGACCGGGATAGGATCCGGCGAGGTGCGCATCCGGTCGACGGCTTCGGCGACGCGCTCCGCGATCCTGTCGAGCACGCGCTGCACGAATGCGGGGTCGAGATGTGCGACCTTCGATGCGTCGCCGATGCTCGCGCGGCCCGCCGCGACGGCGATGTCGGTCGCGGTCAGAACGTCGCCGCCGAACACGAGCGCCTTGGTCGAGAGCTGGTAGCCGACGGACTCGGGGCCGACCTCGGCGGTTTCGGTGTCAACGATGCTTCCGCCGCCGATGCCGAGCGAGAGCACGTCGGGCATCCGGAAGTTCGTGCGAACACCGGCGACCTTCACCTCGTTTGCGGTCTCGCGGGGGAAGCCGTTGATGAGCAGCCCGACGTCGGCCGTCGTGCCTCCGACGTCGATGACCGCGCAGGTCTCGAGCCCGCTGGTGAGCGCTGCGCCACGCATGGAGTTGGTGGGCCCCGAAGCGAAGGTGGCGACGGGGTACCGGCGAACGTAATCCTCGTCCATGAGCGTGCCGTCGTTCTGACTCAGGAAGATCGGTGCCTCGATGCCCTCGGCGCGGACCGCTGCGGTCAGGCCGTCGACGATCTCGGACGCGAGCTCGCGGAGCGCGGCGTTGATGACCGTCGCGTTCTCGCGTTCCAGGAGCCCGATGCGGCCGATCTCGTGCGAGAGGGAGATCGCGACGTCATCACCGAGCACCTCCGAGACGATGCGCGCAGCCTCGACCTCGAGGTCGTGGTTGACCGGGCTGAAGACCGACGAGATTGCGACCGAGCGGATTCCGTGCTCGCGCATGTCTGCGGCGTGAGCGCGAAGCTCTTCGGGGTTGAGCGGGCTGATGGGGCGTCCGTCGAACTCGTAGCCGCCGTGCGCGAGGTAGCTTCTGGCTTCGATGGCGCCCTTCAGCTCCTCCGGCCAGTCGACGAGAGGAGGCAGCGCCTGCGTCGCGGGTAGGCCGAGGCGGAGCGCCGCGGTGGGGGCGAGGCGCTTCGCCTGGACGAGCGCGTTGATGAAGTGAGTCGTGCCGATCATCACCGCCGAGATGTCTGCGCCCTCGAAGCTGTTCTTCTCGCGGAGCCCCTGGATGGCCTGGATGATGCCAGCCGTCACGTCAGGGGTGGTGGAGTGCTTGATGCCGACAAGCGTCTCGCTGCCGTTCATGAGCACTGCGTCGGTGTTGGTGCCTCCGACGTCGATCCCGATATGCATGGTTCTCGCTTTCGCTGTGAGTGGGAAAATTGGGGCTATGCCTGGCTGGCTGGTGTCTCGGCCTGGCGCGTCTGCACGGTATCGACCGGGCGAACCCAGCCGAGCTTGCCGGCGATGACGTAGAGCACCATGGAGATGAGCAGCGAGAAGACGGCTGGGATGCCCCAGGTGATGAAGTAGCCAGCGACCGATGAGACGAGCCAGATGATGATCGTCGCGGGAACAAGGCGCGGAGCCGTCGCGGGAAGGCGGCCCTCGGCGCGCGATGCCTCGAGCTCGGGGCGCCAGATCTTCACGATGAAGTACTCGGCGACCATGATGCCCGCGATCGGCGGGAAGGCGACCGAGAGGAGCATGAGGAAGCCCGTGAGCTGGCCGAGGATGCCGGCGGCGGCGAGCACCGAACCGACGACGCCCAGCACGATCGTCGTAGTTACGCGGTTCAGGTTCTTCCCGAACGCCGTCGAGATGAAGTTCACGAGGCCGAGGGTCGACGAGTACAGGTTCCAGTCGTTGATCTTCAGCGTGCCGGTGATGACGATGAGCAGCCCGATGAAGCCGACAGAAGACGTGATGATCGCGACGATATCGCCGCTCGCGGTCGCATGTGCGAGAAGCACACCCGAGAGGCCGATGACGAACTCGCCAAGCGTCACGCCGACGACGGTCTGCTTCACCACGTCGGGGCCCGTGCGGTTGAACCGCGTCATGTCAGCAGAGATGATCGCGCCGACGATGAGGCCGCCGGCGACGATGCCGGTGCCCGCCCAGACGCTCATCGCGGGGCCGGGCGGCGGCCCCGTCATGAGCTCACCGATGTCGTGACGCGAGAGCTCGCTTATCACCGACCAGCCGACGAGGATGAGAAACAGCGGCACCGTCACGTTCGCGAGGAGCTGCATGCCCTTGAACCCGAATGCGACGATCGCGGTGACCGCGAGCCCGAAGAGCAAGCTCCATACCCACACGGGGAAGATGCCGGGCATGAGGTTGTCGAGCGACTGCGCCGAGATCGCGGACTGGATGCCGAACCAGCCGATGAGGCTGATGCCGATCGCGAGCCCAACGAGGGAAGCGCCCACCTCACCAAAGCCCGTCCACTTGGCAAGCAGCGAGGTGTTCAGGCCCTCGCGCTGGCCGATGAGGCCGACGAACACGATGACGACCTCAAGGATGAGCGAACCGAGCAGAAAGGCCAGCACCGCGTCGCCAAACGTCATCGCGTACCCGAGCGTCGCGCCGAGGAGGAACTGGGAGAGCGCCGACACCTGGCCGAATCGCTGCACTGCGATCCCGAACCAGTGTTTGCGGGAGGACTGGGGCACTCTCGAGAGGGCGAAATCGTCGCCGTGCGTGCTGCTTGCCATGAGCATCCTTGCCTAGGAGTGGAAGTGGTCCCCGCCAGGCTACGTGCGCTCACGCTGCGCGTCAGTGTGCGATATGCACTTTCATTATCGATAGATGTGCGAACTGCACTGCTTGTGGGGCTGCGGGGCTGTGGGGCTGCGGGGCTGTGGGGCTGTGGGGTGCCCCGTGCTCTGCTAGCTCCGTGCTCTGCTAGCTCCGTGCGCTGCTAGCTTCCTGCCCCAGCGAGGAAGCCCTGCGACCGGAGGATGAGCGTGAGCACCTGGCGATCCTCCGCGTGCATGACTCCGTCGACGAAGCGACCGAGCGCGTGATCGAGCGTCACCTGCCCACCACTGCCCGCGACCTTCTGCACGATTGCGACGAGAGTTCGCGGCGCGAGCACGGACTCCTCGAGCCCGGGCCGACCGTCGATCTCGCGCTCGGTCGAGACGAACGTATTGAACCCCTCACCGTGCGAGCCCGCGAAGACCTGCTGGCTGATGAAGGCTGCGCGGGCCACGCGCTCGAGCTGGTCGACGTCCAGGGGCACGACGCCCGTCGGGTCGGCGATTGCTGCGGCCGCGAGCAGCGCATTCTCGCGGGGGGAAGCTGTGTATTCCAGCCCCGCGTCGGGGTAGTGCACCCGGTAGCTGTTCGCGCCAAAGCGGTTTACGAGTTCGGCGCTCATCCTGTCGATTCCGCGGTATCGGTGCGGGGTCTGCTCGTTTGCGGTAGCGAGAATCGCGAACCCGGCGGCGATCTTCACGGGCGCGCCATTGTTCTCCTGCACGGCAAACTCCTGGCCTGGCCGCAGCTGCAGGATGCGGTTGAGTCGTTTCAAGAACTCCGGTGGCATCGCATTCACCTCGTCCAGGATGACTGGCCTGCCCTCGGTCATCGCCCGGAGTAGCGGGCCCGGCACGAAGACGCTCACTGTCGCGCCCCCATCAGAGCGCAACTCGTGGCTGCCGATGAGTTGCGAACTTGTGATGTCGCCATATCCAGACACGAGCTCGGGCTCGGCGCCGAGTTCCTCGCGCGAGAGGTACTCGGCGAGCGCAGTCTTCGCGCCGCCGGTCTCGCCAAGCAAGAGCAGCGGTTCGCCGCGGGTGAGCGCGGGCGTCGCCTCGGCAATGATCGCGCGCATTTGGGAGGTGAGGAGGAGCCCGCGGCGCAGTTGCGCGCGGGCCTCGCGGATCCGGATCGCCGAGAGCGCCTCAAGCGCCCCGTCTCGGGCGGCTTGGCTCGTGAGGCGGGCTGCGAGCCCCGACTCACGGTCTGCCTCAAGCTTGTCAGCGCGGCCGTGAAGGGTCGCGACCAGGAGCGTCTCGGCCTGGATGAGGGACCTGTTCTCGCGTGCGGCACTGGTCGCTACGTGGGCTGCCTCGTCGCGCAGGGCCCGCGCAGCAAGCGTCGAGCGCCAGGCCTCCGCGGCCGCGCGCAGCACTGCGGCACGCTCGGTGAGTGCTCGGTCGAGGAGTTCGCGGCTCTCCGGATCCTCGTAGAGTGCGGCCAGACGAGCCTCGAGCGCGCGCTGCGCGTCTGCGGCGAGCGCCGCGCTCGGAGACGCCGCGCTTGAAGACCTTGTCGAACCGGCGACGCGGCGGGTGCGCGAGAGCTCCCGGCTAACTTCTGCGGCCTCCGCGAGCACGGGATGAGCGTCGTACGAGAGCATGCTGCCACGGTATCACTCGGCACAGTATCACTCGGCACGGTATCACTTGGCACGGCTAGATAGGCTACTCACCATGGAACGGGAGCACGACGAGGCTGCGGTCCGCGGTGGGGTAGCGGCAGCCGCTGCCATCTTGGGCATCCCGGTCACAGTGCACGACGGCTCCGAGTGGAGCGTGCGTGATGGCGCGGCGCGCGTGGGTCTTGGCTGGGTCACGGGCGGATCTGGGGACGGTGCTCACGGTGATGCCGACGACGCGGTCGCGCGCGTGCTTCTGCTCCTCTGGGAATCGGTCCGGGAGGTACGCGTCGCCCCCGCGCGGCGGCGGCGACGCCTCGCGCTCGCCAGTGCCAGGCCTGAGCTTGAACCGCTCCTCGCGACCCTCGACAGGTTGCTGGCGGCGGGAGAGATGCTCTCCGTGCTGCCTTCGCTTCGCCTGCCGATCTCGCGAGTGCTTGCTCAGAGCGCACAGGGGCAGCGGCCCGCGGTGCTTTCGAATCCCGCCGAGCTCCCGCGGCACCTGCAGTGGTCCGTCCTCTTGTTGGTGACCGCGGCGACCCGGTGGGCGGGCGGTGGATCCGGATCCGCGCCGTTCCTCGACTCGCTCGCACCGGAGGTGCAGCGCGAGCTCGAAGACATCGACGGCCCGTCGGGTGATACCGCCGAGGCCCTCCTGCGGGCGCTCTCGCCCGACCCGGGGCGGTCGGCGATCGAGCGATTCGAGCGCGCGTACGGGCTGTTCGCGCCCGGCTACCTCAGACTCTTCGAACTCGACGTGATGGGGCGTGGCCCGCAGGATGGGCGGGGATCGGAGGGGGACGAGCCCGATCCGGGCGCCGAATCGGGGGCGGATGCCTTCGACCCGTCCGCGGGAAGCGGGGGTGCCGGTGACGACAACGCGACGGGCGCGGAACCGGCCGAGGGCGGGGACGCAACGAGCGACGGCGAGACCGAGCGCGCCCGAGCCGGAGACAAGCAGGAGGGCGCGGAGGGTGCCGACCTGTTCGCCGCAGAGCAGGCGGGCTTTGTTCGGACCGTGCTCGCGACGCCGCTGCCGGCAGCTGGCTCCTGGGCCGAAGGGCTTGAACTGCCCGACATGGCACTTCTCGAAGACGCGAGGCCCGAACGCGGGGAGGAACGCGACCGCGGGAGCGACCCCAGTACCCCGGGCGGCGGCCGCGGTGCCCCCGCACTCGCGAGCTACCGGGAGCGCGTCGCGCTCAACGCTCGCAACATCGACAACGTGAGGGAGGTGTGGCGGCAGGTCGTCGCTGAGCGCGTCAACCTCGAACGCGGGTTTACGCGAACGCCTGAGACCGAGGGTGAGATGCTCGATCGTGCCTCGCTCGTCCGCGTCGTCGCGGACGTCACCGCGGGGATCGAGCGGCCGCGGGCTTTCCTCCGCCGCGACCGCCGCCCCAAACGCACGCGGCGTGAGGGGAGCACCGATTACGTGCTGCTCATCGACCGGTCGGCCTCGATGCAGGGGCCCGCGGCCTCAGCGGCCGCGACGGCAGCGCTCATCATGCTCGAAGCGCTCGCCGGCGTCGAACGAGACATCGCGGCCGAGGAACGCGCGCTCGGGATCGACCTCGAGCTCAGCCTTCGCACCGCGCTCATCGTGTTCGACTCGACCCCGCACACGGTGAAACCCCTCGCGGGGGCGCTCGATGACCGCGCGCGGATCGAGCTCGACACCGCGATCCACGCTCCCCAGGGCTCCACCAACGACGCCGCCGCGCTGAGGGCGGCGGCGGAGGAATTCGGGATCGGTCGCGGCGTTGGCGGTGTTGGCGGTGGCGGCGGTGCTGGCGGCGTCGAGCGGCGGCGGGTCGCGATCCTCGTGAGCGACGGCGGAACCAACGATGCCGATGCCGCAGCTCGCGAGCTCGCCGCGCTACGGGCGAAGGGCGTGACTGTGTTCGGGATCGGGATCCGGACCGACGACATCGCCTCACGTTTCGCTCCCGACGGCATCAGGCTTGACGCCCCAGAGCAGCTACCGCTCCTGCTCGAACGGCTCGTTTCGGGCGCTGGGCTCGCCAGGTAGCTGGGCTGGCGCGTGAGGAGCGCGCGGGGCGCGCTTGACCCCGGTGCTCGGGTGCGGTGCATCGGCCCCGATAGGCTCTTCACGGGAGGACACGTCATGGAAGAAGCGCAGGGGATGCAGCGGCCGAGTCCGCAGGCTGGTCAGCAGCACGCGGGAGGCACGCGGCTTGCCCGGCTCCTCTTCCCGGAGCTTGCGGCTGAGACGGATCGCGCGCTTGACGCCGCCCAGCGCGCCGCCGGCACCGCGCCGGTCACGTCGCGGGTCGACGCCATGCTCGACGCCGCCGCGCTCGCGGCGCGCGAGGGCGACCTCGGCAAAGCGGCGTTCTCGGGGCTCGACGGGCAGGAAGCTGCGCGGCTCTCGCGCGGTTTCGAGTTGGCGGGAACCGTGGTGGGCTGGCGCGGCCTGCGTGTTCCTGAGCCCGAGGAGTTCTGGTCAGCCGGCGTCGACCACGCCGCGCTTGCGCGGGCCCTCATGGCCGACGCGGGGCTCGTCGCCGTGCCTACCGTGTACGGCCTCGGATCAACCGGCTGGACGGAGCTCTTTCGGGCAGCCGCTCGGCTACCGGTGAGCTCGCTGTCGCTCGCGGCACCGCTCACCCTCGCCCCCGAAGTCGCGTCAGAGTTTGCTCTGCTCGACACAGTGCCTCGCGGTGTGTCCGGGGTCGCCGTCGGAGACCTGGTGTGGACTCTGCGTCTCGTGCCTGGCACCCCGAAGCCGCCGCTCGTGGGGTTGAGCCACAGCCACGGGCCACACCCGACGCTGCCCGAGATCCTGATGCTTCAGCTCATGCACGCCGCAGCGGGGGAGCCACTGCTCGACAGCAGCAGCTTCACCTGGGTGCACGGCACACTGAGCGGAGGCAAGTTCGCGGCGCGAGAGCTCTTCGACGCGACCGAACGGAGCGTGCGTGTGAACACCCGCGAGATTGGCAACCAGGGCCCGCACCTCGGCGCCCGGCCACCCATCGGCTAGCCGTGTTATCGTGCGCCGCGGAACCCATCCACGACGCGCTGGCCCGAGAGCCTGCCCGCGAGACCTGAGCGGTCAGGGGTCGCGATCGCCCAGATGAAGATGACGAGGGCGTAGGCACCCGCTACCCACGCGAAGCCTGCATCCTCGACGGCTGGAGCCGAGAGGAGCATGTACCCGCCGATCCCGCCGAGGAAGCGGAGCGGCCGGGCAAGCAACGACGGAATCGAGCCAGGTTCGTAGCGCACGTTCACGATGAGATCTCCAACCGTGCGCCCGGTGAGCAACACGAGGAAAAGCTGGAGGCCGAGCGCGACCGCCCACCCGAAGGCCGGCGACGCGGCGTCGGCGACCGCTGCTGGCTCCGGGCCGAGGACGCTCACTCGAATGAGATTCCACCCGACCTCGGCGGCGGCACCGACGAACCCAACGGCGACGAGGTCGCCGAGCATCCCGAGGAAGCGACGACCAAAGGTGATTGGGCGCGGGCCAAGTTCCCCGCGGGGTTCGACAGGCCGGAGCCTGAGAAGAGCAGCGAGCAGGGCGCCGATGAGCGCCCCTGAAGTGTTCACGATGATGTCATCGACGTCGAACAGGCGGTAGGCGCAGGGGTAGATTCCCCACAGCCCGGTGAGCTGCGAGGTTTCGATGAAGAGCGAAATCCCGAGGCCCAGGAGGGTTGTCGCGACGACACCCCTGCCCCACAGGAGCCGGGCGAAGAGCCCGAGCGGCATGAAGAGCAGCACGTTGAACGCGATCTGCAGAACCGCCGGATTGGTGAGCAGCGCCCGCGCTGACGAAGTGTCGAACTCGGCGATGTCCGCGATCGAAGCGCCGGGTGTGAACCGCGGCGTGACGCACTCGTAGCTACCCGGCTCGGGCAGCGGCAGCATCGTGTAGGTGAGCAGCGCAAAAGCGTAGACGGTGAAGGCACCCCAGACGACGATGCGACCGGGGGAGAGCCTGCCGAACTTGCGATAGTTCGCCGCGATGAGCGGCACAATGATCACAAAGAGGAACAGGCTGCCAAAGAGAATGGCCATGAGGCCAGGCCAGATCCGAGCTTCCATGATGTCAACGGTAGCGCGCCCACGGGCACGATGGGCGCTCGTTGCGTGAGCCGGGGCTAGCGGCGCGAGCCGGGGGCTTCCTCCCACACGCTCGGCGCGTCAACCCGTGTCGACGGAAGCTTCGTCGTCGCGCCCCAGTCGAGGTACTCCTCGGGCACGTGCAGGGTCGCGGGGTCAGCGCCGGATTTCTCGACGATCTCGTCGATCGGCACGACGCCACCGGCCCTGCGAAGGATCCGAGCGCGCACGATAGCCCTGGCGTACACCTCCGGCTCGCCAACGATGCCGGTGCCGCGCGGCGCCGGGCGCACAAAGCGCTGCTCCATGTAGACGGCCTGCTCGTCGATGCCGAGGATGCGTGACTCGATCGTGAACTTCACCCACGGGTTGAGCGACTTTCGGTACGAGATCGTCTGGCCGACGACAACGGGATACCAGGCTTCCCTTGCGAAGAGATCGAGCACGCCGTTCCGCTGCATGAGGTCGAACCGCCCGACGTCCATGAGCGACAGGTACTTGCCGTTGTTCATGTGGCGGAGGATGTCGAGGTCCGTCGGCCAAACCCTGAAATCTGAGCGTGAGACCGCGCCGAAATCAAGGCGGGGGCCGCGAGGACCGACGAACCATCGGTGCCAGAGCGTGCGGGGGAGCATGTGCATGCCGACGATCCTAGGAGATCGCCAATGCCCGGCGCAGGTGCTTGGCGGGAACGTACAAAAGGATCAGGCGCCGACGGCGCAGAATTCGTTGCCTTCAGGGTCGCGCATAACCCACCAGGTGCCCGCCGGTCCATGGTCAACGAGCTCCACTCTTGTCGCTCCGAGAAGCTCAAGCCTGCGTGCGAGACCCTCAAGCGGGCGCTCGCTGTCATGCACGTCGATGTGGAGGCGGTTCTTCGTGGTCTTCGCAGTCTGTGCTTCGGGAACCGCTTGGAAGAGCAGCCTGCGGCCCCGGCCCGCGCCGGAGAATGGGTCGAACGGCTCCTCCGG
The DNA here is from genome assembly GCA_052094845.1 of Leucobacter sp. Lineage (GTDB taxonomy): Bacteria > Actinomycetota > Actinomycetes > Actinomycetales > Microbacteriaceae > Leucobacter. The sequence goes on from JBQDKK010000001.1 coordinate 698,350, forward strand.
GTGACGCACGGCGGCAAGCTCCGCAAATCGGCGTGTGCCGGCGTGAATGACGGTCGCCGATTCGGGGAGGTCGCCGTTCCTTAAGAGCTCGGCGACGAGCTGCCCCGGATCCTCAACGACGTATTCGAGCGCGGCCGCCCAGAAGTCAGCGAGCGCGTGTGGCTCGGCGGCGTCGATGATGAGCTTCCAGTGCAGTGCCATGCTCGTCATGCTACGTCGGACTTCGCAGAAGGGGTAGCCCTCAGCCGCCCAGGCGAAGCGGGGTGTAAGATGGATCGGCGCGCACGGCGCACGAACTTTCACATAGGCTTTGGAGAACACCGCATGGCAACCTCGAACGACATCAAGAACGGCACGGTTATCAAGGAGGCAGGCCAGCTCTGGAGCGTCCTTGAGTTCCAGCACGTGAAGCCGGGCAAGGGCGGCGCGTTCGTTCGCACTAAGCAGAAGAACGTCGTCTCGGGCAAGATCATCGACAAGACCTACAATGCTGGCACGAAGATCGAGACCGCGACCGTCGACCGCCGCGACTTCCAGTACCTGTACCAGGACGGCGCTGACTTCGTCTTCATGGACATGTCGGATTACGACCAGATCACCGTTCCCGCGGTCGTCGTCGGTGACGCCCACAAGTTCATGCTCGAGAACCAGCAGGTGCAGATCGGCCTCCACGAGGGCGAGCCGCTCTACCTCGAACTCCCCGCGTCGGTTGTGCTCGAGGTGACCTACACTGAGCCGGGCCTCCAGGGTGACCGCTCGACCGGCGGCACGAAGCCCGCGACGGTTGAGACCGGCGCAGAGATCCAGGTTCCGCTCTTCCTTGAAGCCGGCACCAAGGTGAAGATCGACACCCGCACGGGTGACTACCTCGGCCGCGTCAACGACTAGGCGTGTCTGCTCGGACGAAGGCGCGCAAGCGCGCGCTTGACATGCTGTTCCAGGCCGACGTGATGAACACCTCGGTCATGGATGTTGTCGCCGAAGAGGCGAAGCGCGCGGTCGGTGAACCCGACCGCGTGGCCTCCTGGCTGTACGCCCGCGAGATCGTCGACGGCGTCAACGATCACCGCGAGGAAATCGACGAGCTTATCGCGAGCTACGCGCAGGGGTGGACGATCGAGCGAATGCCGAACGTCGACCGCGCGATCCTCAGGATCGCGTCGTGGGAGATGCTCCACAATCCCGAGGTCCCGGCCCCCGTCGCGATCAACGAGGCTGTCGCGCTCGCGAAGGAGTACTCGACGGACGACTCGGGTCGATTCGTGAACGGTGTGCTTGGCAAGATTGCGGAGCACGCCGCGGCGTAGGTATTTGAGCGGTCGGCGGTGCGCTAGACTGATCCAGCTACAGCTTTTCTTTAATGGCGTCCAGTGAGGCGCAGAAGGGGGGCGGTGAATGACCACGCGAACGGTTCTCGATGGAGCCGAGATTTCGCGGGCCTTGACCCGAATCTCGCATGAAATCATCGAGGCAAACAAGGGAGTTGCTGACCTCGTGCTCGTCGGCATCCCCACTCGCGGGTCGATGCTCGCGCGTCGGATCGCAGAGAACATCTCACGCATCGAGGGCGTCGACGTACCCGTCGGCAGCCTCGACACGACGATGTACCGCGATGACCTCGCGCAGCACCCGACCAGGGCACCGCACCCCACAGACATGCCGATGAGCGTCGACGGCGTCACTGTCGTGCTCGTCGACGACGTGCTCTTCTCCGGCCGCACCGTGCGGGCGGCCCTCGATGCTCTCGGTGACCATGGACGGCCGAAGGCGGTGCGCCTCGCCGCGCTCATCGACCGGGGGCACCGCGAGCTTCCCATCCGAGCCGATTACATCGGCAAGAACCTCCCGAGCTCGCGCGATGAGCGCATCTCGGTGAAGCTCACGGAACACGATGGTGAGGATTCGGTCACCATCAGCGGCGGCGCGCGCGAGGCTGGGGAGACCGCATGAGGCACATGCTCGACACGCGCACGCTGAGCCGCGACGATGCGATCCTGATCCTTGATACCGCCGAAGACATGGCGGCGACCCAGCAGCGTGAGATGAAGAAGCTCCCGACGCTGCGGGGAAAGTCGGTCGTGAACCTCTTCTTTGAGGATTCAACGCGCACGCGAATCTCGTTCGAAGCGGCCGCAAAGCGGCTCTCGGCCGACGTCATCAACTTCAGCGCGAAGGGCAGTTCAGTCTCGAAGGGCGAGTCCCTGAAAGACACCGCGCAGACCCTGCAGGCGATCGGTGCTGACGGCGTCATCATCCGCCACCCGGCGAGCGGCGCAGCCTCGCGCCTCGCCTCGAGCGGCTGGATCGACGCCGGCGTGCTCAACGCGGGCGACGGGACGCACGAGCACCCGACGCAGGCGCTCCTCGACGCGTTCACGATGCGCCGGCGCTTGCACGGCGATGCGAGCCGGGGGCAGAGCCTCGACGGTGTCTCAGTGGTCATCGTCGGTGACATCGCCCACTCCCGCGTAGCCCGCTCAAACCTCTGGCTGCTCAACGCGCTTGGCGCCAAGGTGAGTCTCGTCGCACCCGAGACGCTGCTGCCGTTCGGGGTGCGCGAGTGGCCCGTGACGCTCTACCACTCGCTCGATGAGGCTCTGGCAGCGGAGCGGCCCGACGTCGTCATGATGCTGCGCATCCAGACCGAGCGAATGCACGCCGCGTTCTTCCCGAACGAGCGCGAGTACGCCCGCAACTGGGGGCTCGACGACGCCCGCCTCGCCCGCCTCACCGACCGCGCGATCGTGATGCACCCCGGCCCCATGAACCGCGGCCTCGAGATCTCCTCAGGCGCGGCAGACTCGCCGCGGTCGACGGTGCTCGAACAGGTGGCGAACGGTGTCTCGGTGCGCATGGCGTGCCTCTTCCTACTGCTGTCTGGCGAGCGGCCCCAAAGCGAACGAACCGAAGGTTGAAGGAGAAACTCATGACTCAAGGGATCCTGATCCGCGGCGCGCGGTTGGCTGCCGACCTCGTCGAGCGCGGCACCGGCATTGAGGGTGTCGCTCAACACGATCTGCGCATCGCAGACGGCCGCATCGTCGAGCGACGGGCCAGCGCAATCGACCCCCGCCTCGAGCCGCGTGACGGCGAGCGTGTGATCGAGGCCGACGGTCTCGTCGCACTCACCGGGTTCGTTGACCTTCACACACACCTTCGCGAGCCCGGTTTCGAGCAGTCGGAGACCGTGCTCACCGGCACCCGCGCCGCCGCTGCCGGTGGGTTCACGACAGTGTTCGCGATGGCGAACACGCTTCCCGTGCAAGACACCGCCGGCGTCGTTGAACAGGTCCAGGCGCTCGGCGACGCGGCGGGCTACGCGACCGTGCGCCCCATCGGTGCCGTCACCGAAGACCTCGAGGGCGTCAGGCTCAGCGAGATCGGCGCGATGGCGCAGTCGCGCGCTCAGGTGCGCGTCTTCTCTGACGACGGAAAGTGCGTGCACGACCCGCTGCTCATGCGCCGCGCACTTGAGTACGTGAAGACGTTTGACGGCGTGATCGCGCAGCACGCGCAGGATCCCCGCCTCACGGAGGGCTCGCAGATGAATGAGGGCGCGCTCTCGAGCGAGCTTGGGCTGAAGGGCTGGCCCGCAGTCGCGGAAGAGTCGATCATTGCGCGCGATGTGCTGCTAGCCGAGCATGTCGGGGCGCGGCTGCACATCTGCCACCTCTCGACCGCCGGGTCGGTCGAGGTGATTCGCTGGGCCAAGGGCCGCGGCATCCAGGTCACCGCCGAGGTCACCCCGCACCACCTGATCCTCACCGAAGACCTCGCCCGCAGCTACGACGCGCGCTACAAGGTGAACCCGCCGCTCAGGCGCGAGGAAGACGTCCGTGCGCTCAGGCAGGCCGTCGCTGACGGTCTCATTGACATCGTTGCGACCGACCACGCACCGCACCCCGTGGAGGCGAAGGAGTGCGAGTGGGACTCGGCGGCCTTCGGCATGGTTGGCCTCGAATCAGCCTTCCCGATTGCGCTGCTCTCGCTCATCCAGCCCGGCCACGCCAGTTGGGCAGAGCTCGAGGTGCTGCTCTCGCAGAAGCCCGCCGAGATCGGTCGCCTGCGCGTCGGCGCCGACGGCGAACACCCGAGCACCCTCGACGTCGACCAGCCCGCCGACATCGTGCTCGTTGACCCGGAGGGCACGAGCGTATTCGACACGGCACGTCTTTACGGCCTGAGCACGAACTCACCGTTCCTCGGCATGGAGCTTCCCGGCCGGGTCACCCACACCATCAGGCAGGGGTACCTGACGCTTGCTGACGGCGAGCTCGCCGACGCAGCGGTCGTCGCTGGGCTGTCGACGGCGCAGCTGCCCAATTCACCCGCACAGTACTCACCCGCACAGTACTCACCCGCACAGAACGGAGCGAGCGCATGAGCCGCACCATGTTCCTGATCCTGTGGCTCGTCATCGCCTCCGGGATCCTCACCTTCATGGCGCTCGCGTGGCGTGCGCGTAACCGCCGCGACGCAGGCCTTGCGCTGCCCGACAGCGGCCTCGCGGGCGACGTCGTGCAGACCTTCGAGCACGTCGGCTACGTGTCGACGACGCCGGCAGGCGCGCCGCTTGAGCGGCTCGCGATCCCTGGCCTGCGATACAAGGGCTGGGCCGACGTCACGGTTCGCCGCGACGGCGTCGAGATCGCCGTGACAGGCGAACGACCGGTGCACCTCGCTGCCGCAAGCGTGCGCGGCACCGACTCCGCCGGGGGCCGCATCGGCAAGGTCGTCGAACGCGACGGCCTCGCGCTGCTCGGGTGGGAAGGCACCGACGGCCGCGCCGTCGAGTCGAGCTTCCGCTTCCAGACCGCCGGCGAGCAGCGACGATTCGCGGCAGCCGTGGGCGAGATCGCCCCGAGCGCCTTCGCCCCCAAATCTTCACACACTCGTACAACGAGCCAGACCACCCACACGAGCCAGGAGGACGCGTGACCACGACGACTAATGAAGTGACGGTGCCGCCAGCATCCGCACTCCCCACAGGAGCAGCAGTGCTCGTGATCGAGGATGGTACGCGATACGCAGGCCGCGCATACGGTGCGACGGGCCGCTCGCTCGGCGAGATTGTCTTCTCGACCGGCATGACGGGCTACCAGGAGACACTCACTGACCCCTCGTACGCGGGTCAGATCGTGCTCATGACCGCGCCGCACATCGGCAACACCGGCGTGAACGATACCGACATGGAGTCGCGCAAGATCTGGGTTGAGGGCTTCATCGTCCGCGACCCTGCCCGCCGCGTCTCGAACTTCCGCGCCGAGCGCTCGCTCGACGAAGACCTGAAGAACGACGGTGTCGTCGGAATCTCGGGCATCGACACCCGCGCCGTGACCCGCAAGATCCGCTCGGCGGGCGCGATGCGTGCCGGCGTGTTCTCGGGCGCTGACCTCGAACTCTCCGACGACGAGCAGCTCGCGCTCGTTCGCGAACAGGCCGGTATGGCGGGGAAGAACCTGTCGGCCGAGGTCACGACCCCCGAGCGCTACGAAGTACCGTCGGCCGAAGGCGTTGAGCGCGTCGGCTCCATCGCCGTGCTCGACCTCGGCATCAAGCGCGCGACCGTGCAGTACCTCTCGGAGCACGGCTTCGACGTTACCGTGCTGCCCGCGCAGACGACGCTCGAGGAGATCCGCGAGCTCGCGCCCGATTCGGTCTTCTACTCGAACGGCCCCGGCGACCCCGCGGCGAGCGACGCACAGGTCGAGCTGCTCGCGCAGCTCTTGCGCGACGGCCTGCCGTACTTCGGCATCTGCTTCGGTAACCAGTTGCTCGGCCGCGCGCTCGGGCTCGACACTTACAAGCTGCCGTTCGGCCACCGCGGCATTAACCAGCCGGTGCTCGACAAGCGCACCGGCCGCGTCGAGATCACCGCGCAGAACCACGGCTTCGCGGTCGACGCCCCGATCGACGGCGAGTTCGACTCGCCCGCCGGCTTCGGCCGCGTGCAGGTCAGCCACTACAGCCTGAACGACCAGGTCGTTGAGGGCCTCGAATGCCTCGACATCCCCGCGTTCTCCGTGCAGTACCACCCCGAGGCGGCCGCCGGCCCGCACGACGCCTTCTACCTGTTCGACCGTTTCCGCGCTCTGGTCCAAGACCGCGCCGCAGCCGCCGACACCACCACCCAGGGAGCGTAACCAGACATGCCCAAGCGTTCAGACATTAACTCTGTCCTCGTCATCGGCTCTGGCCCGATCGTCATCGGCCAGGCCTGCGAGTTCGACTACTCGGGAACACAGGCGTGCCGCGTGCTGCGCGAGGAGGGCGTCCGCGTCATCCTCGTAAACTCGAACCCGGCGACCATCATGACCGACCCCGACTTCGCCGACGCGACGTACGTCGAGCCGATCACGGCCGAGGTCATCGAGACGATCATCCAGAAAGAGAAGCCCGACGCGATTCTCCCGACCCTCGGGGGCCAGACCGCCCTCAACGCGGCCATGGAGCTCCACGAGCAAGGGATCCTTGAGAAGTACGACGTCGAGCTCATCGGCGCGAAGGTCGACGCGATCCAGAAGGGCGAGGATCGCCAGCTCTTTAAAGACATCGCGATCGCAGCCGGTGCCGGCGTCGCGAAGTCGTACGTCGCGAACACGCTCGAGCAGGCGAAGGAGTACGCCCAGGATCTGGGATACCCGCTCGTTGTCCGCCCCTCGTTCACCATGGGCGGCCTGGGCTCGGGCTTCGCGTATACCGAGGAAGAGCTTGTGCGCATCGTCACCGACGGCCTGCACTACAGCCCCACCACCGAGGTGCTGCTTGAGGAGTCGATCCTCGGGTGGAAGGAGTATGAGCTCGAGCTCATGCGCGACACCAAGGACAACGCGGTCGTCGTCTGCTCGATTGAGAACGTCGACGCCGTTGGCGTGCACACCGGTGACTCGATCACCGTCGCACCGGCGCTCACCCTCACCGACCGCGAGTACCAGAACCTGCGCGACATCTCGATCGACATCATCCGCCGCGTTGGCGTCGACACGGGCGGCTGCAACATCCAGTTCGCGATCGACCCCGCCGACGGCCGCGTTGTCGTCATCGAGATGAACCCGCGCGTCTCTCGCTCGTCGGCGCTCGCGTCGAAGGCGACGGGCTTCCCGATCGCCAAGATCGCGGCGAAGCTCGCGATCGGCTACACGCTCGACGAGATTCCGAACGACATTACGCAGAAGACGCCGGCCTCGTTCGAGCCCGCGATCGACTACATCGTCGTGAAGACCCCGCGCTTCGCATTCGAGAAGTTCCCCGCAGCCGACGACACGCTCACCACCACCATGAAGTCGGTCGGCGAGGCGATGGCGATCGGCCGTAACTTCACGACCGCGCTGCAGAAGTCGCTCCGCTCGCTGGAGAAGCGCGGCACGTCGTTCCACTGGGACGCGCTGCCCGCTGACGCTACCGCTGAGGCCCGCGTCGCCGACTTGCTCGAGTCGATCAAGCGCCCGACCGACGGCCGTATCGTTGACGTGCAGCAGGCGCTTCGCCTCGGCGCTTCGATCGAGCAGGTCTTCGAGTCGACCTCGATCGACCCGTGGTTCCTCGACCAGATCGTGCTCATCAACGAGGTCGCCGAGATGGTGAAGGCTGCGCCGCAGCTCTCGCTCGACGTGCTGCGCGAGGCGAAGGACCACGGCTTCTCGGACGCGCAGATCGCGGCCATCCGCGGCATCTCGGAGTCAGAGGTTCGCGGCCTGCGCCACGGCCTCGGCCTGCGCCCGGTATTCAAGACAGTCGACACCTGCGCCGGCGAGTTCCCCGCGCTCACGCCGTACCACTACTCGTCGTACGACCTCGAGACCGAGGTCACGCCATCGGACCGCAAGAAGGTCGTCATCCTCGGCTCGGGCCCGAACCGTATCGGCCAGGGCGTCGAGTTCGACTACTCGTGCGTTCACGCCTCCTTCGCGCTGAGCGAGGCGGGCTACGAGACGATCATGATCAACTGCAACCCCGAGACCGTGTCGACCGACTACGACACGTCTGACCGCCTGTACTTCGAGCCGCTCACGCTCGAGGACGTGCTTGAGATCATCTACGCCGAGCAGGCGTCGGGCGAGCTTCTCGGCGTCGTCGTCCAGCTCGGCGGCCAGACCGCCCTCGGTCTCGCGCAGCCGCTCAAGGACGCCGGGATCCCGATCCTCGGCACGACGCCCGAGGCGATTGACCTCGCCGAGGAGCGCGGCGCGTTCGCCCAGATCCTCGAGCGCGCGGGCCTCACTGCCCCGCGCAATGGCACGGCGATCGATAAGGAAGGCGCGATCCGGATCGCGGAGGAGATCGGCTACCCGGTTCTCGTCCGTCCGTCCTTCGTGCTCGGCGGCCGCGGCATGGAAATCGTGTACGACACCGAGTCGCTGCACGGCTACTTCGAGCGGATCGAGGGCCACGCGCTCGTCGGGCCGGGCCACCCGCTGCTCGTCGATCGCTTCCTCGACGACGCTATCGAGATCGACGTAGACGCGCTCTACGACGGCGAGCAGCTCTACGTCGGCGGCGTCATGGAGCACATCGAGGAGGCCGGCGTCCACTCGGGCGACTCGAGCTGCACCCTGCCGCCCGTGACGCTCGGCCACGACCAGATCGCCCAGGTGCGCGAGGCGACGCTCGGCATTGCCGAGGGTATCGGCGTGCGCGGGCTGCTCAACGTGCAGTTCGCGATCGGCCAGGGAGTGCTCTACGTGCTCGAGGCGAACCCGCGCGCTTCGCGCACGGTGCCGTTCGTTTCGAAGGCGCTCGGCATTCCGCTCGCGAAGGCAGCTTCGCGGATCATGGCGGGGGAGACCATCGCCCAGCTCATCGGCGAGGGGTTCCTGCCCGAGCGCGACGGCTCGCGCGCGCCGATCGACGCACCGATCGCGGTGAAGGAAGCTGTGCTGCCGTTCAAGCGCTTCCGCACGAACGAGGGCCTCGTTGTTGACTCGCTCCTCGGGCCCGAGATGCGCTCGACGGGCGAGGTCATGGGTATGGACCGCGACTTCCCGACCGCGTTCGCGAAGAGCCAGGCCGGGGCGGGCAGCTCGCTGCCGAAGTCGGGCACTGTGTTCCTCTCGGTCGCTGACCGCGACAAGCGCTCGGTCGTGCTCCCCGCGCTGCGCCTCCAGGAACTCGGATACCGGATCCTCGCGACGCAGGGCACGCAGGTCGTGCTCGCGCGCAACGGTATCGAGTCGGAGACCGCGCGCAAGCACTCCCTGCAGGCCGAGGGCGACACGATCGTTGACCTCATCAACCGCGGTGAGATCGACATGATCGTCAACACCCCGTCGGGCAGCTCGGCTCGTGCTGACGGCTACGAGATCCGCGCTGCTGCCGTGGCAGCCGACAAGCCGATCTTCACGACGGTCTCGGAGCTTTCGGCCGCTGTCGGCGCGCTGTCGGCGCTCCAGCAGGGCTTCGACGTGAAGTCGCTGCAGGAGTACGAGGCAGACCGCCAGGCCGCACTCGCGGCTGCGGAGTGATGCCGAGCTTCGGTGCCAGGCTCGCGGCGGAGTTCGCCGCGAGCCGGCACCTGTGCGCGGGCATCGACCCACACGCGCCGCTGCTCGCCGAGTGGGGTCTCGACGATTCCGCGGCCGGCGCCGAGCGGATGGGCCGCGACGTTGTCGCGGCCGCCGCGGGCGTCGCGGCCTGTGTGAAGCCGCAGATCTCGTTCTACGAGCGCTTCGGGTCCGGTGGTTTCGCCGCGCTCGAGCGAGTCTTCGCAGACGCGCGCGACGCTGGCCTGCTCATCGTCGCCGACGTGAAGCGGGGCGACATTGGCTCGACGTTCGCGGCGTACGCCGAGGCGTGGCTCGCCCCCGGCTCGCCGCTCGAGGCCGACGCGATGACCGTCGCGCCCTACATGGGCTTCGAAACCCTGTCAGGCGCATTCCCCTACGTGCGCTCGCACGGCAAGGGCCTGTTCGTGCTCGCGGCGACGTCGAACCCGGAGGCGCGTGAGGTGCAGACCGCCGTGCGCGGTGACGGCCAGACGCTCGCCGCGTCCATGGTCGCGAGTGCGAACGCGTTCAACGCGGCCGAGAACCGGGCCGACAGCGTAGGTTCGGTTGGCGTGGTGCTGGGTGCAACGCTGAAGCTTGCCGACTTCGGCATCGACACGGCCGAGCGGGTGAGCCCGGCGCTTCCCGTGCTCGCCCCCGGCTTCGGCCACCAGGGCGCACGGATTGAGGATGCCGCCGAGATCTTCGGTGGCATCGGCCACGCGGTGCTCGCGAACGAATCGCGCAGTATCCTTAGTGGTGGGGGCGAAGGCCTCGCGGCCCGCGTCCGAGACCGAGCCGAACGTATCACTGAGGCGCTCTACGGGAGATCATGACGAAGCAGCAGGCAGGAATGCCCGAGGTAGATCGAGTGGCAGCCAATCGTGCTGCCGTGGCGGCGCGCCAGGCGCGCGCTGAGCTCAAGCGGAAGCTCCGCGGCGGCGAGATCTCGCCACTCAAGGTACTCGAGTATTCGAAGGTGCCCGGCCACGCGGCGGCGACGCTGCGCATCACCGACTACCTGCTCTCATTCCCATCGATTGGGCAGGTGAAGGCCGAGCGGATTCGCGAAGACCTGCAGATCTCCGACCGCAAGCGGCTCGGGGGGCTGGGGGCGCTGCAACGCGAGCGCCTCGAGTCGTTCGTGCGTGAGCGCTCGGGCGCTCTCCCACGGGGCGAGCGACCGCCGCTCACCGTGCTCGCCGGCCCGACTGCTGTCGGGAAGGGTACGGTCGCGACGTTCGTGCGCGACAATCACCCGGATGTGAAGCTCTCGGTATCTGCGACGACCCGTGCGCCGCGCCCCGGCGAGATCGATGGCGTGCACTACTTCTTCGTGACCGACGAAGACTTCGATCGCATGCTCGCCGCTGACGAACTGCTCGAGTGGGCGACCGTTCATAACAAGTACCGCTACGGGACCCCGCGTGGCCCTGTCATGGAGGCGAGTGCTCGGGGCGAGGCGGTGCTCCTGGAGATCGACCTGCAGGGCGCCCGCCAGGTGCGCCAGAGCATGCCCGATGCTCGGCTCGTGTTCCTCGCCCCGCCCAGCTGGGACGAGCTTGTCCGCAGGCTCGTCGGCCGGGGAACTGAGGGCGAGGAAGAGCGCGCCCGCAGGCTCGAGACCGCCAAGGTTGAGCTTGCGTCGGCTGATGAGTTTGACGAGATCATCGTGAACGATGAGGTCGAGTCCGCGGCTGATCGACTCGTTGAGCTCATGCGCGGCGACGGATAAGCTTTCCTGGTGATCTCACTGACAGAGCTGCCCCAGGCGCTCGATAGCCTCGTCACGGCTGCAACCGAGGCGATGGCTGTCGACCCTAAGCAGTTCTGGGGGATTCCGCTTGCGCTCGTTGGCGCGGCCTTGCTTGCGTTCGGTGCCCAGTACCAGTCTCGCGGGCTGAACAAGGTCGAGCGCCTGACCGGTCAGAGCGCGCACGCTGGGCTGTCGCTCAAGCACATGCTCAAGCTGCTGAAGCGGCCCTCCTGGGTTGTCGGCACTCTGCTGCTCGGCCTAGCCGTCGTGTTTCAGATCGGCTCGCTGTCGCTCTCGCCGATCACGATCGTTCAGCCGATCGGCGTCGTCGGCCTCATCATTACCTCGGTGCTGAACTCGCGCATCTCGGGCGTGAAGCTTGGCAAACGCGTGACCGCGTCGATCGCGCTCGCGGTGGTGAGCATCGCGGTGTTCGTCTTCGTTGCTGCGACGAATGTCGCTGACCAGGTCGTCACTGATTCAAAGCTCATCGCGATCCTCATCACGTTTGGGGTCGTGCTTGTCGCCGCCCTCGTGATGTTCGTGCTCTACCGTCACCGCGGCGTTGCCCTTATCTACATCGTGGGCGCCGGTGTGCTTTACGGTTTTGTCGCGACGTTCGCAAAGGTCGTCATCTCGCGTCTGCAGCAGGGCGACTTCGAGTGGCTCACCTGGACGTGCGTGGCGGCGCTGGCTGCGGGCGGCCTGCTTGGCATGCTGTTCGTGCAGAACGCATACTCATCGGGCCCGCCCGACCTCGTCGTTGCGGGCCTCACGGTCATCGACCCGATGGTGGCGGTGCTCATCGGCATCCTCATCCTGGGGGAGGCGGCCGACGCCCCGCTCTGGGTGGCAATCGCGTTCGCGGTGACCGGTGCGACGGCGATGATCGGCGTGATTGGCATTTCGCGGTTCCACCCGCAATCCGGCCAGTCGGTGCTTGAGCACACGGGGAAGCTGCCCGTGGTCACTCCAGACGAGAACGAGTAGGCGCGTTCGGGCCGTCGCTGAGGTGCCCCGCTCGTCGGGGTCGGGGTCGGTGTCGGGCGAGCGCCGCGCTTGGCACGGAAGTGCCGGGCTCGTTGGTGCGGGGCTCGCCAGCTCGTAGACACCCCAATTAATCTGGTGCGCCTCAAAATCCGGGGGAATTTGGGGTGCAATCGATGATTTGGGTGCGAGTAGGGGGCTGATGGCGTGGGGCCTGCTGGCGCAGGGCCTCCGATGGGCGCCCTGCTGGTGCGGGGGATGCAGATGAGGGTTCTCTCGGCCCGAAAACACCTCAAATGTTCTGGTGCGCCTCAAACTCCGGGGGCATTTGGGGTGCAATCGATAATTTGGGTGCGAGTAGTGTGTCTGAGCGCGAACGCGGGCGAACCTGCGCGAACGCGGGCGGACTGGCGACGCCGTTGTCATCAGCCCTGCCCGCAACCCTAGCTCGCTTGCGCCGTCCACAGGCCAAACGTGACCGATCTGTGACGGCAGGAGCACACGTGCAGGGAAGTAGGGCGTGCGGGGCTTGAACCCGCGACCGACGGATTATGAGTCCGGTGCTCTAACCGACTGAGCTAACGCCCCTTGCGATACTGCTCCAGCTTAGTGGAAAACGGCTCCTTGCGCGGGCAGCGCCCGAGCCGCGAAGCACCCCTTCTGCAATCATCTGATGAAGTGTGTTACGCTTCCCCGGTAAGGCCAGCCTTACTTAGAACAGATGAACTATCCGCCCCGGAAGGCTGCCCCTCATGATCGCGACCCTGCTCATCGGACTTCGCGAGGGACTTGAAGCCGCGCTCGTCGTCGGCGTGCTGCTCGCCTATGTCGGAAAGCTCGGAAGACCGGATGCGGCCCGCAAGATTTGGCTGGGTGTCGCCGCGGCGATCCTGCTCTCGCTCGGTCTTGGGGCGCTGCTCACCTATGGCGCCTTCGGGCTGTCGTTCACCGCCCAAGAAGCGATCGGTGGCTCTCTCTCGATCCTTGCCGTGGCGATGGTCACCTGGATGGTGTTCTGGATGCTCAAGATGTCGAGAGGCATCAGCGGTGAATTGCGGGGCCAGGTTGACCGCGCGCTCGTCGGCAGTGGTTGGGGCGTCGCGGCTATTGGCTTCATCTCGGTCGCGCGCGAGGGCATTGAGACCGCGCTCTTCATCTGGGCGACGACCAGGGCGAGCGGAACAACGCCGCTCGTCGGGTTCCTGGCGGCGATTTCTGGGATCCTGATCGCAGTCGCGATCGGGTGGGCGCTGTACCGGGGGCTCCTCCGAGTGAACCTCACGGTGTTCTTTCGCTGGACCGGGGTGCTGCTCATCATCTTCGCGGCGGGGGTGCTCGCCTACGGTATCCACGATCTGCAGGAAGCAGGGTTCCTTCCCGGGCCGTTCGTCGCTGTCCCGGCGGGGGCCGGGCCGATGGCCGCGGCCTGGTTCGGGGAGGCCGCCTGGGCCCTCAGAGTCCCGCACATCATCGCCCCCGACGGGGTGCTCGCCGTGCTGCTCAAGGGCACCATCGGGTTCTCTCCTGAAATGACCAAGCTCGAGGTGCTCGCATGGGCGTGCTACCTCATCATCACTCTGCCGCTGTTCCTCGTACGCTCGTACGGCGGGCAGCGCGCCTCACGAAAGGAACGCAAGTGACTCACCATAAACTCAAGGGGTCGGCGAAGCTTGCCGCCATTGGCGCCGCAACGCTGCTGCTCGCCGGGTGTGTCCCGAACGCTGCGCCGAGCGCGCAGTCGATCGCGGTGACCGCTAGCGATGACGGATGTGAGGTCGCGAACGCGTCGGGCGCGAGTGGCACCATCACGTTTACCGTGCAGAATGACGGCACGAAAGTGAACGAGTTCTACCTGCTCGGTAGCAACAAGCTCACCATCGTCGGCGAGGTCGAGAACATCGCTCCCGGAACGAGCCGTGACCTCACCGTTCAGGTTGGGCCGGGCGAGTACTTTACCGCCTGCAAACCCGGCATGATTGGCGCCGGAGTTGGGCAGTCGCCCTTCACCGTCACGGGCGACGAGGTTGCGACAACGCCCGAGGAGGACGCTGTCGTCGCACAGTACGTTGCCTACGTGAAGACCCAGACCGAGGAGCTCGTGCCCCAGGTCGAGGCTTTCGTTGCGGCGTACAAAGCCGGAAATGATGACGAGGCGCGCGCCCTCTTCCCGATTGCGAGGATCAACTACGAGCGCATCGAGCCGACCGCCGAACAGTTCGGTGACCTCGACCCGAAGATTGACTACCGCAAGCCCGGCGCGATCGAAGAGGGACTGCCGTTCACTGGTTTCCACCGGATCGAGCAGGATCTCTGGCTCGACCGCGCCATCGAAAACTACTCGCAGCCTGAGAAGAACCACTACCCGAAGGACGACCTCGTCGCGCTGACACCCGACGAGCGCGCCGAGATTGGGGACCAGCTCGTCGCCGACATCTCCGAGCTCAACGAGAAGGTCAAGAGCCCCGACTTCTCGCTGACGCTGGCCGACATCACGGAGGGCGCGAAGGGCCTGCTCGACGAGGTAGCGGCCCCCGACGGCAAGCTCCCTGGCGAAGAGAACGAGTTCGCGCACACTGACCTGTATGACTTCACGGCAAACGTCGAGGGCGCGCAGGTCGCGTTCGACACCGTTCGCGAGATGCTCGTCGCGAACGGGGGCGAAGACCTGGCGAAGGATCTGGATACCCGCTTCGCAGACATGCTTGCGACACTCGCCACCTACGGGTCGTACGACGCGGGCTTCGTGTCGTACGACACCGTCGACACGACGAAGCGCAACGAGCTCGCAGCGAAGCTGACTGCGCTCAGCGAGCCGATGTCGCGCCTCACCGCGGGCGTCGTAGAAAGCTAGCGCGGTGGGCGGCGAAACCCCGGGTACCTCCCGCAGGCAGCTCCTCGGCCTCGTCGGGGCCGGCGCGATCGGCCTCGCCGCGGGAGGCGTCGGGGGTGCGGTCGCGACCGTCGCTGCGCGCCCCGACGCGCACGCGACGGGACGCCCGGGCGCGGGTGGCGTGCCATTCCGGGGGACGCACCAGGCGGGCATCGTCACCCCAGCGCAGGATCGGCTGCACTTCGCCGCCTTCACCATGAACGCCGGCGCGACCCGGAATGACCTCATCGCGCTGCTCAAGGACTGGACTGCCGCCGCCGAGAGACTCACTCGCGGTGAGGAGGTCGGCGACGGGATGGAACCCGAGAACGGACTGCTTCCGCCGGACGATACCGGTGAAGCAACTGGCCTTGGGGCGGGCAACCTCACGATCACGTTCGGCTTCGGCAGGAGCTTGTTCGTCGGGCGGCAAGGCTGGGGCGAACAAGGCGGGGGCGAACAAGACGGGGCTGCCACCTCACCGAGCCCCGATCCCTTTGGCCTTCGCTCACGTCTTCCGCGGGGGTTCGAACCGCTCCCATCGTTCGCGTTTGACCTGCTCGACGACACCCAGAGCGGCGGCGACCTCTGTGTGCAGGCCTGCGCTGACGACCCCCAGATCGCCGTCCACGCTATCCGCAACCTGTCGCGCATCGCGGCGGGGCGAGCGCACCTCGCCTGGAGCCAGCTCGGCTTCGGGCGGACTGCGTCGACGTCGCGTGCGCAGGACACGCCACGAAACCTGTTCGGGTTCAAAGACGGCACCGCGAACGTCATGGCGGAAGACACGGCAGGTCTCGCCGAGCACATCTGGGTCGGAAACGAAGCCCCGGCCTGGCTGCGCGGCGGCAGCTACCTCGTCGCGCGGAAGATTCAGATGACGATCGAAACCTGGGATCGCTCATCGCTCGGCGAGCAAGAGCGCATCTTCGGCCGCACGAAGCGAGAGGGTGCGCCGCTCACGGGCCATGGGGAGTTTGATGACCCAGACTTCGCCGCGGTGCTGCCTGCCTCGGGGGAGCCGGTCATCGACGTCGCAGCGCACGTGCGGCTCGCGCACCCGGCTCAGAACAAGGGGCGCCGGATGCTGCGGCGTGGCTACAACTACGTCGACGGTTCAAACGGGCTCGGGCAGCTCGGAGCGGGGCTCTTCTTCATCTCGTTCCAGCGCTCACCCGACACGTTCGTGCAGGTGCAGCGCTCACTGCAGCCCGACCTCCTCAACGAGTACATCCGCCACATTGGTTCGGGCCTGTGGGCGGTGCCAGGCGGCATCGCCGCGGGGGAGTACGTCGGGCAGGCGCTGTTCGAGTAGGCGCTGTTCGAGTAGGCGTTCTCCGCACACACGCGACCGCCCCGAGACTCATGAGTCCCGGGGCGGTCGCGTGTGGTGCAGTTGAGCTATGCGTCGTACGAACGGATCGCCACGACGGCGTTGTGGCCGCCGAAGCCGAACGAGTTCGAGATCGCGAGCTGCGGGCCGTCGGCGAGCGGCTGCGGCTCGCTCGACACCTGGAGCGGGATCTCGGGATCCTGATCGACAAGGTTGATCGTCGGGGGAGCGACGCGGTGGTGCACCGCGAGCACCGAGAACAGCGCCTCGAGCGCGCCGGTGCCTCCGAGCAGGTGGCCGGTCGCCGCCTTGGTCGCCGAGACCGGGATCTCGCGGGCGCGGTCGCCGAACACGCCGAGCAGCGCGGTGTACTCGTTGATGTCGCCGACGGGGGTCGAGGTTGCGTGCGCGTTGATGTGCGTGACGTCCTCGGGGTGCGCGCCAGCCTGCGAGAGCGCGAGCTTCATTGCGCGGATCGCACCGTGACCCTCGGGGTCGTTCGCCGTGATGTGGTACGAATCGGCGGTCACGCCGCCGCCAGCGATCTCGGCGTAGATCTTCGCGCCGCGCGCGAGCGCGTGCTCCTCGGTCTCGAGCACGAGCGCAGCGGCGCCCTCGCCCATGACGAAGCCGTCGCGGTCGGTGTTGTACGGGCGCGACGCGGTCTCGGGCGAATCGTTGCGGCGGGAAAGTGCCTGCATTGACGAGAACGACGCGAGCGTCACCGGGTGGATCGCGGCCTCAGAGCCGCCAGCGATCACGATGTCGGCGAGGCCGAGCTGCAGGTGCTCGTAGGCGTTCGCGATCGACTCGGTGCTCGACGCGCACGCGGACGCGACGGTGCGGGCGAATGCGCGCGCGGTGAAGTGCATAGAGATCGCGGCCGAGGGTGCGTTCGGCATGAGCATGGGCACGGTGAGGGGCATCACGCGGCGCGGGCCCTTCTCACGGAGCGTATCCCACGCGTCAAGCAGCGACCAGATGCCGCCGATGCCGGTGGCCCAGTCGACGCCGAGGCGTTCCGACGGGATCTCTGGTGAGCCAGCGTCAGCGAAGGCTTCCTTTGCCGCGACGAGCGCGAACTGGCTGGAGGGGTCGAGGCGCTTCGCGACCGGGCGGTCGAGCACCTCCGTGGGCTGCACGCGGGCCTGCCCCGCGAAAGAAACGGGAAGGTCGTACTTCTCAACCCAGTCGGCTTCGATAGTGCGAACGCCCGACTCGCCTGCGAGGAGCGCCTCCCAGCTATCGCTCGCGGTGCCGCCAAGTGGCGAACTAGCACCGATACCGGTGACGACGATCTTCTTGCTCATGTGTTGCGCTCTCCGCGTGGCTCTGGGGGAGTAGCCCTTGTGGGGCAGTTCTCCCGAAAGTCTGTGTGTTGAAGCGAGCGGCTGGGATGGGACAACCGATGCTGGTCGTCGCGCATCCCCGCCGCGAAAGCTTCGCTTAGGCCTGAGCCTTGACGATGAAGTCGACTGCGTCGCCAACGGTCTTGAGGTTCTTGACCTCTTCGTCCGGGATCTTCACGTCGAACTTCTCTTCTGCGTTCACGACGATGGTCATCATCGAGATCGAATCGATGTCGAGGTCGTCGGTGAACGACTTGTCGAGGGCGACAACGTCGGCCGCAATACCGGTCTCATCGTTGACGAGCTCGGCGAGACCTGCGAGGACCTCTTCGTTGCTGAATGCCATTGGATTCTCCTTATTAGATAGGGGTTTGTAGTAAACCTCGTGCAGTAGTTTCTCGCAACTTCGCTCGCGAAGTCGACAGGGCGCGCGGTGCGCCCCCGAGCGAAAGACTACGGAAGTTCGATGATTTGCGCACCGTAGACAAGCCCGGCGCCGAAACCGATTGTGAGCGCGAGCCCACCCGAGAGTTCGGGGCGCTCGGCGAGTAGCGCGTGCATGGCGAGCGGGATCGAGGCGGCAGAGGTGTTGCCCTGCATCTCGATGTCGCGAGCGATCGCGACAGTCTCGGGCAGCTTCAGCTGCTTCGCGAGCTCGTCAATAATGCGCATGTTCGCCTGGTGGGGGATGAACGCCGCGAGGTCGGCCGGCTCGATGCCCGAGGCTTCGAGGGTCTGGCGAGCGACCTTCGCCATCTCCCAGACGGCCCAGCGGAAGACGGTCTGACCGTCTTGGCGCAGTGTGGGCCAGGCGACGACACCGGGAGCCTCGCGGTATTCCTCGAAGGTCGACGTCATGCTAATCGTGTCCCACTTCTCGCCGTCGGAGCCCCACACGGTGGGGCCGATGCCGGTGTGGTCACTCGGCCCGACGACGACGGCGCCCGCGCCGTCGCCGAGGAGGAACGAGATTGAGCGGTCTGTCGGGTCAACGACGTCAGAGAGCTTCTCTGCGCCGATGACGAGCACGTTCTTGCAGACGCCCGACCGGACGAGCGCGTCTGCCTGGCCGACGCCGTAGACGTAACCGGCGCAAGCTGCCGAGATATCGAAGGCGGCGGCCGGGGTGAGTCCGAGCCGGTGTGCCGCGAGCGCGGCCATCGAGGGCGTCACCGCGACGTTCGAGATCGTCGAGATGATGACGCCTTCGATGTCAGAAAGCTCGAGGCCCGACTTCTCGATGGCCTCCCGGCCCGCCTCGACGGCAAGGTCGACGGCGTTCAGGCCCTTGCGGGCGCGGCGGCGCTGGACGATGCCGGTGCGCTGCCTGATCCACTCGTCCGACGAGTCGATCGGGCCGACGAGATCGTCGTTAGGGACGTCAAGGTCGCCGCGGGAAGCGCCGACCGAGAGCACGCGGGTGTGCGCGGGGCCCGTGGGCTGTACAAGGGTTGCCACGATTCGATCCTTTCGATCAGGCTGCGTCAGTGAGAAGCTGCACCGCAGCCTCAAGATCAGCCGGGGTCTTGACTGCGACGGCGGGGATACCCTTCAAGCCGCGCTTCGCGATGCCGGTGAGAGCGCCAGCCGGGGTGAGTTCAATGAGGCCGGTGATGCCCGCCGCCTGGAATGATTCCATGCACGCGTCCCAGCGCACCGGGTTCGCGATCTGCGAGACGAGCGAATCACGGAACGAGGTGCCCTCGGTTACGAGGCCGCCGTCGGCGTTGCTCCACAGCTTGTGCGTCGGGTTTGATACCTCGGTCGTAGCTGCCGTCTCGGCGAGCACGGGAACGGCCGAAGCCATGTAGCTCGTGTGGAATGCGCCGGCGACCTGGAGCTGGATCACGCGTGCGCCACGCGGAGCATTCTCGCCCAGGCTTGCGAGCCCGGCAAGGGAGCCAGCGGCCACGATCTGACCGCCGCCGTTCCGGTTGGCCGGAGTGAGCCCTGCGGCCTCGATTGCGGCGAGCACGTCGGCCTCAACGCCACCAACGACGGCCGACATGCCGGTCTGCTCGGCAGCCGCGGCCTCCGCCATCGCGCGCCCACGAACGCCGACGAGGCGCATCGCGTCGGTCTCGCTCATGACCTGAGCGGCCGCGGCGGCGGCGAACTCGCCGACGGAGTGGCCAGCGACGCCAACCTGCGAGAGGTCAGCGCGCGCTGCGAGCGCACGCCAAGACAGGATCGAGGCGGCGACAATGAGCGGCTGCGCGATCTCGGTCGCGCGGATCGTGTCTGCGTCGCTCTCGGTACCGTGGCGAAGCAGGTCGACTCCGGAGGCCTCTGAAGCGGCCTCGAGGAAGGCGCGGGAATCCGCGTCCTCGATCCAGTCGGAGAGGAAACCGGGGGTTTGAGAGCCCTGACCCGGGCAGGCGATAACAATCACGTCAATTAGTTTCTCAGATGCGAGGCGAACTGGCTGCATATAGTCGACGATAAATCCGAAGATTCGTTGTAGAAATGCGCCAGGCTTGGATGGTTTCTCCGGCGAACGAGCCTTACGAGCCGCGCTTTGTCGGGCGACGCCCGCCCTGTTGCGCGATGGATCCGGCGATGAGTGCCGACTGCAGGATGAGTGACTCCCGGGCCCCCGTCGCGTTCCAGCCGATAACCTCTGAGACCTTCTTGAGCCGGTAGCGCACGGTGTTCGGGTGCACGAACAGCTCACGCGCCGTCGCCTCAAGCGAGCGGCCGTTGTCGAGGTAGCACCACAGCGTCTCCATGAGCTCTGCCGAGTGCGCGAGGAGCGGTTCGTAGATCTGCTCAATGAGGGTCCGGCGAGCCAGACCGTCGCCCGCGAGCGCGCGCTCGGGGAGCAGGTCGTCCGCGGGGACGGGGCGGGGTGCGTGCCGCCAGGCGCGCGCAACTGCGACGCCGGCGAGCGCTGCCCGCGCGCTTCGAGAAGCTTCGATGAGGTTGTCGACGGTCGGCCCGAGCACGAGCGGCCCGTCGGCAAACCCGTCGGCGAGGCGTCCGGCGATCTCGAGGAACGTGCGCTGCGGCTCCTCGGGGGCTGAGCCGGGCTCGGCCGGTTGCGGCGGAGCCATGCGGCCCAGCACGAGCACGAGTCGAGTGCCCTGCAGCCCAATGAGCACGTCGGCACCGGCGTGACGCGCTGTCCTGCGCATCTGATCGACATCGACGGAGCGCTCAGCGCTGCCGACGAGCACCGCCGCCTCACCATCGCCGTGCCAGCCGAGTGCCGCGATCCTGCTCGGGAGCTCGTCGTCAGATTCGCCCGTGAGGATCGAATCGACGACGAGCGCTTCGAGGCGCGCGTCCCAGAGCCCGCGGGCCTCGGCCTGCCGCGCATACACGTCCGCGGCCGCGAACGCGACGTCACGGGAGTAGTGCAGGATCGCCTCGCGGAGCGAGTCGCTGCGTGGGGCGACCCGCTCCTCGACGACGGTCACCACGACCCGAATGAGCTGCAGGGTCTCCTGCAGGCTGATCGAGCGCAGGAGTTCGCGCGGGGCTGAGCTAAAGACGTCCGAGGCGATCCACGGAGTCGAGCCCGGGTTCTCGTACCACTGAATGAAAGAGCTGATACCGGTCTGAGCGACCAAACCAACCGCCGATCGGCGGCTCGGGGGCATGCTCCCGTACCAGGGGAGCGTGTCCTCGAGCCGCGTGACCGTCAGCGTTGCCAGTTCGCCCGAGATCGTGCGAAGCCAGGCGAGTTCCTGAGCTTTGTTTGAAGTCATCCCCGCGCCCGATTAGGCGTCTCCGCCAGCGCCGCCGGTCGTGCCGGCGTTCACGTCGGAGAGCCTGTACTTCTCGGCGGCAGCCACGGGAACGCTCGCGTCGATCTTGCCCTCGAGCGCAAGGCGCTGGAGTACCTTTACGACGAGCGACTCGCGGTCGATCTTGAAGAACCGGCGCGCAGCCGCGCGGGTGTCGGAGAAGCCGAACCCGTTCGCGCCGAGCACCGAGTAGTCGCCGGGAACGTAGGGGCGGATCTGCTCGGGGACCTCTTGGGTCCAGTCGCTGACGGCCACCTTCGGGCCTTCAGCCGCCGCCAGCTTCTCGGTGAGGTACGCGGTGCGCTGCTCGCCGCCGAAGTTCTCGAAGTTGTGCTGATCTGCTGCTAGGCCGTCGCGCTGGAGCTCGCCCCAGCTGGTGACGCTCCACACGTCTGCGGCGACGTCCCAGTCCGTCGCGAGCAACTCCTGAGCCTCGATCGCCCACGGCACAGCGACACCCGAAGCGAGGATCTGTGCCTTGTGCGTGCCAGCGGTCGCCGCGCTCACGCGGTGGATGCCGCGAACGATGCCGTCGACGTCAACATCGGCGGGCTCGGCGGGGTGAATGATCGGCTCGTTGTACACGGTGAGGTAGTACATGACGTTCGGATCTTCGTGCTTGCCGCCGTACATTCGCTCGATGCCGGCGCGCATGATGTGGCCGATCTCGTAGCCGTACGCCGGGTCGTAAGAGACGACAGCGGGGTTCGTCTGCGCGAGCAGCAGAGAGTGCCCGTCGGCGTGCTGCAGGCCCTCACCCGTGAGGGTGGTTCGGCCTGCGGTCGCGCCGATCATGAAGCCGCGTGCCATCTGGTCGCCCGCGGCCCAGATCGCGTCGCCCGTGCGCTGGAAGCCGAACATCGAGTAGAAGATGTAGATCGGGATCAGCGGCTCGCCGTGCGTCGCGTACGACGTACCGACGTTCGTGAACGCGGCGGCCGCACCGGCCTCGTTGATGCCGACGTGGATGAGCACGCCCTGCGGGCTCTCCTTGTACGCAAGCAGCAGCTCGCGGTCGACCGAGGTGTAGTTCTGGCCGTGCGGGTTGTAGATCTTCGAGGTCGGGAAGTACGAGTCCATTCCGAAGGTGCGCGCCTCATCGGGGATGATCGGCACGAACCGGCCGCCCATGTTCTTGTCGCGCATGAGGTCCTTCAGCAGCCGCACGAAGACCATCGTGGTCGCTGCCTCCTGAGTGCCCGAGCCCTTCGCGGCGATCGCGTAGCTCTTGTCTTCGGGGACAGCGAGGTCGACGTGCGTCGTGCGGCGCTCGGGGAGGTAGCCGCCGAGTTCGCGGCGGCGCTCGTGCATGTACTGGATCGTCGGGTCGCTCTCGCCCGGGTGGTAGTACGGCGGGAGGTACGGGTTCTCCTCGAGCTGCGCGTCCGAGATCGGGATGTGCATCGTGTCGCGGAAGAGCTTCAGGTCCTCGAGCGTCATCTTCTTCATCTGGTGGGTCGCGTTGCGGCCCTCGAAGTGCGGCCCGAGGCCGTAGCCCTTGATCGTCTTCGCGAGGATGACGGTCGGGCGGCCCTTGTGCGCCATCGCGGCCTGGTAAGCGGCATAGACCTTGCGGTAGTCGTGGCCGCCGCGGCGCAGGCCCCAGATCTGGTCGTCCGTGTAGTCCTTCACAAGGTCGAGCGCGCGCTCGTCGCGGCCAAAGAAGTGCTCGCGAACGAAGAGGCCGCTCTCGGCCTTATATGTCTGGAAGTCGCCGTCGGGCGTCGTATTCATGAGGTTCAGAAGCGCGCCGCTCGAGTCGCGGGCGAGCAGGTCGTCCCACTCGCGGCCCCAGACGACCTTGATGACGTTCCAGCCGGCGCCGCGGAAGTAGCTCTCGAGCTCCTGGATGATCTTGCCGTTGCCGCGGACGGGGCCGTCGAGGCGCTGCAGGTTGCAGTTCACCACGAAGGTGAGGTTGTCGAGGCCTTCGTTTGCTGCGACCTGCAGCTGGCCGCGGCTCTCAACCTCGTCCATCTCGCCGTCACCCAGGAACGCCCAGACGTGCTGGTCGCTCGTGTCCTTGATACCGCGGTTGTGCAGGTACTTGTTGACCTGTGCCTGGTAGATCGCGTTGATCGGGCCGAGACCCATGGAGACCGTCGGGAACTGCCAGAACTCGGGTGCGAGACGCGGGTGCGGGTAGCTCGGGAGGGCATTCGGGGCGTGCGACTTCTCTTGACGGAAACCGTCGAGCTGGTCGGCGCTCAGTCGGCCCTCAAGGAACGCGCGGGCGTAGATGCCGGGGGAGGCGTGCCCCTGCACGAAGATCTGGTCGCCGCCACCCGGGTGGTCCTGGCCGCGGAAGAAGTGGTTGAAGCCGACCTCGTACAGCGAAGCTGCCGAGCCGTAAGTCGAGATGTGGCCGCCGACGCCGATGCCCGGCCGCTGCGCGCGGTGCACGGTCATCGCCGCGTTCCAGCGAATCCACGAGCGGTACTGGCGCTCGGTGTCGTGGTCGCCCGGGAAGCTCGGCTCGTTCTCCGACGCGATCGTGTTCACGTAGTCGGTCGTCGGAACCATCGGCACGCTCAGGTGCAGCTCGCGCGAACGCTCGAGCAGGCTCGTCATGATCTCGCGGCCTCGGCCGGGACCGTGCGTCTCGACGACGCCATCAAGCGACTCGCGCCATTCGGCGGTCTCGGCGGGATCCATGTCTTCGTGATCCTGCGAGTAGGGATCTTGTGTATTCACAGCCACGGAAAGTGCTCCATTCGCCACCACGCGCAAAACCATGGGCATGTGGGTTCAGCCCCGTTGAGCACGCAACTCATAAAACGCCCCGCAAGGTTAGCGGGCACCCTCCAGACTAGCGAACATCCACGAGCAAACCTGGAATCCAAGGGGTGTCTGTGTCATTCTCGAACAATATTTCGTGTGCGTCGCCACTAGTCTGGGGAGTGGAGGATCCGCTACGCGGTATCCACAGGTTCGAAAGGAAGTTCACGATGGTTCTTGCGGTAGGCGAAGTCGCCCCCGATTTCACGCTCTCCGACCAGCACGGGGAAGAGCTGACGCTCAGCGAGCTCGTCGCCGAGGGCCCCGTCGCCCTCGTCTTCTTCCCGCTCGCCTTCTCCGGCATCTGCACCGGCGAGCTCTGCGAGTTGCGCGACAACCTCCAGATCTTCGAAGACAGCAAGGTGCGCCTCGTCGGCATTTCGGTCGACTCGGTGTTCGCGCTCAAGGCGTGGGCAGAGGTTGAGGGCTACGAATTCTCGATCCTGTCTGACTTCTGGCCCCACGGTGCCGTAGCGAAGGAGTACGGCGTCTTCATCGATGAGCGCGGCATCGCAACTCGTGCGACGCTCGTCATCGGCGAGGAGCGCAAGGTGCTCGCATCGTTCGAGACTGCCCCGGGCGAAGCTCGCGACTTTGGTGCGTACCGCGAGGCAATCGCCGCGATCGCATAGGCACCGCTTCAACTGACTGAGCGCTGCAACTGACTGAGCGGCCCCCACCGATATAGGTGGGGGCCGCTCAGTCAGTTTCGGGCGAGTTTACCGGGCGTGCTACTTCGGTTGGCTCTTCCTTGGAGGGAACGCACCCCGGGTGCGCCCGATCCGGTAGTCAATCCGATCGTCCACGAATGTTTCGATCGCGGGGTGGTCGCCGATGTTCTCGGCGAGCTGCGCCGTCATGTGCTCGGTGAGCCTGTCGATCCGTTCGTTGCGTTCGGCGCGCTCAAGCACTCGATCATCGATGCGGAGCGCCTTCACCGTCGCAAACGCCATAAGGAGCAGGATCACGCTGAAGGGGAGCGCTGTAGCGAGGGCCGCCGCCTGCAGCGACTTCAACCCGCCCGCGAGGAGCAGCGCGATCGCGACGAGGCCTTCGATCACCGACCACAGGACGCGCGACCACGTCGGCGGGTTCGGGTGGCCGCCGGAGGCGAGCATGTCGACAACGAGCGACCCAGAGTCTGACGACGTGATGAAGAAGATGGCGACGAGCACGATGCCGAGCGCGGAGAAGATCGTGCCGAGCGGCAGGTCGCCAAGGATCTTGAAGAGCACACTGTCTACATCAACCTTGCCATCGGTGACGAGGTCGCCAGCCCCGAAGAACTGGCGGAACAAGCCGCTGCCCCCGAGCACTGAGAACCAGAGGATGCCGACGAACGTCGGAACGAGCATCACGCCCGCGACGAATTCGCGCACTGTGCGACCCCGCGAAATCCGCGCGATGAAGATCCCAACGAACGGCGACCACGAGATCCACCAACCCCAGTAGAAGATCGTCCAGTTCGCGAACCAGCTCGTACCCTCGCCGCGCTGGAAAGCGCCGACATCGAAGGTCATCTGCATGAAGTTCGCGAGGTAGAAGCCAATCGACTCCGTGAGGTTTTGGAAGAGGAAGAGCGTCGGGCCGAGCAGCAGCAGGGAGATGAGCAGCACTCCCGCGAGCGACAGGTTGATGTTCGAGAGCCATTTCATGCCGGCGCCAATGCCACTGATGACCGAGATCATCGCGATGAGCGTCACCACGATGATGAGCACGACCAGCGTGGTGTTGTCGACTCGGTCCACGATGCCAATCTCGAGCATGCCGGCTGAGATCTGCTGCACGCCGAGGCCAAGCGAGGTCGCGACGCCGAAGACGGTGCCGAGGATGGCAAGCACGTCGATGACGTCGCCCGTCCATCCCTTCACTCGCTCACCAAAGAGCGGTTCGAGCGCCCAGCGGATCGAGACGGGCCGACCGCGGCGGTGGATCGCGTACGCGATCGAAAGCCCAATGATCGCGTAGATCGCCCAGGGGTGAATGCCCCAGTGGACGAAGGTCTGCGCCATGGCCAGGCCCGCGAGCTTCGCCTCGCCCCCCTCCCAGCCCGGTTTCGGGTCGACCGTCGCGTAGGTGAGTGGCTCTCCGACGCCATAGAACACGAGGCCGATGCCCATGCCTGCTGCGAACAGCATCGAGAACCATGAGAGGAGCCCGAACTCGGGCTCGTCGTCATCGCGCCCGAGCCGAATCCTGCCGAGCCGGGAGAACCCGAGCGTCGCCGCAATCGCGATGAACGCCGCGACGATGAGCATGTAGTACCAGCCGAGGTTCTCGACGATCCAACCCTGCACGCTCGAGAAGGTCGACTCTGCGCTCGTTGGCCAGATGACCGCGTAGGCAACGAGGGCGAGCACAATGAGCAGCGCGGGCCAGAACACGCGGGGCGAGATCATGCCCTTGCCGATCCGCACCCCGTGCGTACGAAGCTTCGCGGTGATGCGCTCGTCGCTGTCGTCGTCGTTGATCTGGACGGCCTCGTGCAGGTGCACGGTGTCGGGAAGTGCGAGGTCGCCCGGCTCGAGGAGGAGCGCGCCCGTCGTCGTGGGCGGCTCGTGGCGCGCATCCTCGGTGGGGTCTAGTGCGGCCGGGGGAGTGCGCTCAGGGTTGGTGTGCTCAGGGGAAGTGTGCTCTTGTGAGGTGTGCTCTTGTGAGCTCACAGAATCATCTCCGATGGGGTTGTCGTCGCAGCAGAGGTGTCGCCGTCAAGAAGCTCCCTCTCCGCTCAACTGATAATGAGAGTGCTGTTCTTCGTCTTTTGCGATGCAGTGACGCTTGCGATGCAGTGAACCATCCTTGCACACACTTGTCGCGAGCTAAAGTTTCGGTGTGAAGAATTGGCAGCGGGAGCCCGCGCCTCGCACGAAATATCTGGAATCTGCAGGAGATCTGTTGAGGAGGCCCGGACAAGGCCAGGCACACTGCAGATGCCATACAGAAGGTGCGGCACGGAGTCTCGCAGAACACTCCGAGAAAGAAAAGTGATGGTGGGCCCGGCCGGGATCGAACCGACGACATCCACGGTGTAAACGTGGCGCTCTACCAGCTGAGCTACAGGCCCTCCATTCGCCGAAGCGAACTCGATCAGTCTAGTGTGGAACAGCGCGAGATCTGAAATCGAGGTGACCGCGTGTCGCACAGATCGAACGGAGCGCCCTTGTCCACTCACCCCGAGGCCTCTGGCAAGACCCAAGGCAGCGGGGCAGAACACGGTGCGGGAGAACACGGCGCGGCAGAACACGGCGCGAGCGCGGGTGCGCACGCCCCGGCCGGCTGGACGCACCGCCGCCTTCTCGAAGTTGGCAGCGGCTCGGCCGCTATCGAGTCGCGTGCCACCCAGCTGGCCGTCGCGGCGTTCGTGGCCTCCGGGATTCTCACCACCCTTCTGATGCTCGGGCGCAGGCTTCCGCTCGCGGGCGACGAATCGCTCGGCAATGTCGCCGCCTGGTGCGCCGGCGCTGGCGCCGGGCTCGCCTACCTTCTCGCCTACGCGGTCGAGACGAAGCGTGGGCTGCACAGCTGGCGTCGCGAGCTGCCCGTGGCCAAGCGGGTGTTCGACATCTTCGCGCTCACCCTTGCGAGCGGCATGCTTGCCTACCTCGCCGTGATGGCAATCGCGAGCCTGTTCCAGCTCGGTTTTCAGGGCCTCACCGTCGATCCCCTGGGTGGAGGCGTGCTGGCTGGAGCCGCAACTGCAGCGATGACCTACATTGGCGCGCTTGTCGGCTCGCGGGTGCGGTCGGAGTCGATCGCGCTGCTCGCGACCCTCCAGCTCTTTACTGGCACGATGGCGAGCATGGTGAGCTCGCCCGACGCTTCGTGGTGGCAGCTGCACTTCTCGCAGCTTGGCAATGAGGCCGGCGCGAGCGGCTACCGCTTCAACGTCTCGCTCATCATCACCGGGTTCGTGCTCGTCGCGCTCTCGAACTTCATTGGCAACGACATTCGAAGGGGGCTCGTCGCGCGCGGTGCAGACAACCCGAAACTCGTGCGCACGCTCTCCTGGCTGTTCGCTGGCATCGGTATCTGCATGGCGATCGCTGGCTCCGTGCCCGACGCCGAGAATATCGTCGTGCACGTTGGCTCGGCGAGCGGCATGCTCGTCGTGTTTGCGGTGTTCGTGTACGTGTCGCTTCGCCGAATCGTCGACGTGCCACGCGACCTCGTCGTGTTCTCCCTCATCGTCATCGGAGGGATCGTAATTGCGGTGCTGCTTTGGATTCCGTTCGGCTACTACAACCTCACGGGAACGGAGTTCATGGCCGCGAGCCTGCTCTTCGCGTGGCTGACAGTGTTCGTGCGTACGGCCGCGGCGTACGCGGAGCCGAGGGGAATAGTCGCGGCGGCACCTGAGTTGCATCGAGGGACGGCAGCAAGACCTGCCGAAACGACTGGCGTCAACGACGAGCGCGCCTGAGAATTGCGGAGGAGTATCGGTGAACGAGTTTGAGGCTGGCGACGCGCTAAAGCGGGCGTTCCGCGACCACCCTGCCGGCGTGGGTCTCATTACCGCGCAGACACCGGAGGGGCCAGTGGGCCTCACCGTCTCAAGCGTCGCATCGGTGGCGGTCGACCCGCCCGCACTCTCGTTCTCGGTCACCCGGGCCACGGGCAGCGCCGGCGGCGTTCTCCACGCCGACTCCTTCGTCGTACACCTGCTCGACTCGCGGCACGCCGAGATCGCACAGACCTTCGCGGTCTCGGGCACGGAACGCTTCACCCCGGAGCAGGGGTGGGAAACCCTGGCCACGGGCGAGCCGCTGCTGCGCGACGTGCGCGTCGCACTGCGCTGCCGTTCGCTGCATCAGCTCGAAGTTGGCTCGTCAGTGATCGTCGTCGCGGGTGTTCTCGACGCGCACTTCGGCGAAACCGGCGAACCCATGGCCTACATAGACCGCACGTTCAGGGGCCTCGGCGAGAAGCTCTAACTCGGGCCTCACTGCTCAGGCCTCATCACTCGGGCTTCTGAGGGGGCGCGGTCTACTGGGGCTGCCCGGTCTACTGAGCTTGCGAAGGCTACTGAGACTGCGCCGCCCAGGCCGCGATCTGAGGGGTCTCGGCGCCGATCGTCGTGGCCGACCCGTGGCCCGGCAGCACCGTGGTTACCGCGGGCAGCGTGAGCAGTCGCTCGCTGATGGACTCGATGAGCTGCGGAAAGCTCGAGTATTCCCACCTCGTGGCGCCTGGGCCGCCCTGAAACAGCGTGTCGCCCGAAAGCAGTGTGCCGAGCGCGCCAGCATAGAAGCTCACTGAGCCCGGAGTGTGCCCCGGCGTGTGGAGCGTGACGAGCTCGACGCCGCCGACGGAAAACGTCGCCCCGTCTGCGAGCTCGAAATCGGGGAGCCTGTCGGCCCCGTGCGTTTCTTCCCAGAGGAACAGGTCGTCCGGGTGCAGATAGAGGTGTGTGTCGAGCGCGTCGGCGAGCGCGATCGCGGCGTTCACGTGATCCTCATGGCCGTGCGTGAGCAGGATCCCGAGCGGGTCCCGATCACCGACCGCGGCCACTACGGCGTCGGCATCGTGCGCGGCGTCGACGATGAGCGCGGTGTCGTCGTCGCCGACGATCCACACGTTGTTGTCGAGCGGAACGCCCTCCGGTGGGTACCCGGGACGGCCCGCCCCGAGTACCCCGAAGGTGACGACGCGCTCAATGCGAAGATCGCCGGCCACTGACGCCTACTCTGCGCGAGTGACGACGGTCGTGCACGGCAGCGCGTTGAGCACGCCGTGGCTGACCGAGCCGAGAAGCAGGCGGGAAATCCCGCCGCGGCCGCGGCTACCGACGACAACCATCTCTGCGGTCTCGGCGACCTGAAGGAGGGCGGTGACCGGGGGAGCCTGAACGATCTCGCGGCGAACCTCGAGATCGGGGTAGCGCTCGGCGAGGCCGGCGGTACCGATGGCGATCGATTCCTCGGCCGCGGCCTGCTGGGCGGTAACGAGTTCCTCGCTCCACAGGTATTCGAGGCCAGGGGTGAGCGGAGGCATCCACGCGTACACCGCGATGAGTGGCACGCCGCGGAACGACGCCTCCTCGGCAGCAAACGCGATCGCGCGCTTGGACGCCTCAGAGCCGTCGACGCCGACAACGACGCCGCGCCCCGCGTCTTCCTGCTCAGCGGGAATCACGGCGACCGGGCAGTGAGCGACGGCCGCGATCTTCACGGCGCGGGTGCCGAAGACGGAGCCCGCGAACTTGCCACCGGTGTGGGCGCCGAGCACGAGGAGGTCGGCCTGCTTGGAGGCGGCCTCGACCTCTGCGATCGGGTGGCCAACGACGGCCGTGCCCGCGATCTCGCCAGTGAAGCCGAGCTCGGTGCGCGCGCGCTCAATCTCGTGAGCCAGCATTTGCTCGGAAGCCGCCTGGGCCTCGGAGAGGAAGGCGACACTCTCGGACAGGAAGGAATCGTCAGCGACGTGGATGAGTTCAACGGCGGCGCCACGCTCGGTCGCGCGTGCGAGGCCCCACTTCAGGGCAGCGCGGCTGTGATCTGATCCGTCAACTCCGATGAGGTACTTCTCGGACATAACGAGTTCCTTCCTGTTCGGGTGTCTGTGTCTTCAGCTTACTTGCCGAAGCCTCCGTGTAGTGGTTGAAACCTACTTGGCGAGCGCGGGAAGCTGCAGGGGGTGCCCGCCCGCGAGCTGCTCGATGATGCGGACGACCTGGCAGCTGTATCCGTACTCGTTGTCGTACCAGACGTAGAGCACTGCGCTCGAGCCGGTCACGAGGGTTGCGAGTCCGTCGACGATGCCAGCGCGGTTCGAGCCGACGAAGTCGGTCGAGACAATCTCGGGCGACTCAACGTAGTCGATCTGCGTGCGGAGGCTGCCGGTGAGCGAGACCTGCTCGAGCAGCGCGTTCAGCTCCTCGGTGGTCGTCTCGCGCTCGAGCTGCAGGTTAAGCACAGCCATCGACACGTTCGGTGTGGGAACGCGGATCGCGTTGCCCGTGAGCTTGCCCTCGAACTCGGGAAGCGCCTTGGCGACGGCCTTCGCCGCGCCGGTCTCGGTGAGCACCATGTTCAGCGCCGCCGAGCGGCCGCGGCGGTCGCCCGAATGGAAGTTGTCGATGAGGTTCTGGTCGTTCGTGTACGAGTGCACGGTCTCGACGTGGCCCTGCTTGACACCAAAGGCGTCGTTTACGACCTTGAGCACGGGGGTGATCGCGTTCGTCGTGCAGGAGGCGGCGCTAAGGATCGCGTCGGCGTCGCTGATCTTGTCGTTGTTCACGCCGTACACGACGTTCAGCAGGTCGCCCTTGCCGGGGGCCGTCAGGATAACGCGCGAGATGCCCGAGTTTTCGAGGTGCTTGCCGAGGCCCTCGGCGTCGCGCCAGCGGCCCGTGTTGTCGACAAGGATGGCGTCTTCGATGCCGTACGACGGGTAGTCAACGTCAGCGGGGTCGCTCGAGTAGATGACCTGGATGCGAACGCCGTTCGCGAGGATGACGTTCTCGTCCTCGAGGACCTTGATCGTGCCGTTGAAGGGGCCGTGAACCGAGTCGCGGCGCAGGAGGTTCGCGCGCTTCATGAGGTCGTTCTCGCCGTTCTTGCGGACGAC
This sequence comes from Leucobacter sp., assembly GCA_052094845.1. Lineage (GTDB taxonomy): Bacteria > Actinomycetota > Actinomycetes > Actinomycetales > Microbacteriaceae > Leucobacter. Next base: position 730,219 of record JBQDKK010000001.1, read on the forward strand.
GATCGCGCGGAGGTTCAGGCCGTTCTGGCTGCCGGCGTGCTCAATCATGATGCGCGCGAGGAGGCGGCCAATGCGGCCGAACCCGTAGAGCACGACGTCGCGGCCGGTTGCGGGCTTGGCCTCGAGTGCCGGGGCGAGCTCTGCGCGGAGGTATGCCTCGAGGTCGGTTGACTCAGAGGCGCGGAAGCCGTTCGCGAGCAGTGCGAGGTCAAGCGAGACGGGGCCCGGCTGGATCGCGGTGAGCGCCTCGACGATCGCGGAGGTCTCGGCGATGTCAAGCTCGACGTCGTCGATCTTGCGGGCGTAGCTGTGAGCGCGGATGATGTCGATGGCTGAGCGGCCGATCAGGCTGCGGCCGTGGACAGACATGACGATGTCGTGATCGCGGTAGAGCTGACCGATGAGCGGAATCATTCGCTCCGCCAGTGCCTGCTTTGTGTTCCAGGCCTCGAGGTGGTCAGATGTGGGCTGATTCATGTGAACCGACGGGTCCTTCCGATGTGCTCGGGTGCCGATGTTTTCCGCCCCGACTCGCTGAGTGATTCGACCTCAGTATCCCACGCGCATGACGCAATGTGACGCTCCGATTGGGGGATTCGCGCCGTACGGAGCAGGATTGTCTAGTAACGGACGGGGCATAGTCATTCTTGCCACTGCGCAAGATTCTCGCCACGTTCCATGCTCAAGCTCCTCAAACCCAACGAAAAGGAACAACATGTCTGTGAAGAAGCGCAGTCTCATCGCCGCATCGGTCGCGGCCCTCGCAATCGCGGCAACCGCGCTCACCGGCTGCGCGAGCGACTCCTCGCCGAAGGGCGAGGGAGCCGAGGCCGACGGGCCCGTACGCATCGGCGTCGTCCCCGGCGGGCAGCCTTACTGGGAGACCTTCGTTGACGAGGCGAAGAAGGAGGGGATCGAGGTTGAGATCGTCGACTTCAGCGAGTACCCGCAGCCGAACCCAGCGGTCTCGGCTGGCGACCTCGACCTCAACCAGTTCCAGCACATCATCTACCTCGCGACACACAACGTCGATGCAGACGACGACCTTGTCGCGCTTGGCTCGACCGTTGTCTACCCGCTGAACCTGTTCTCGAACAAGTACACGGACGTGAAGGACATCCCTGAGGGTGGCACCATCGCCATCCCGAACGACGAGTCGAACCGTGCCCGTGCCCTGCTCGTGCTCCAGAAGCTCGGCCTGCTCGAGCTCAAGGACGGTGGCAGCGCAACCTCGACGCCCGACGACATCATCGCCGACAAGTCGCGGGTGAAGGTCACGGAGCTCGCGGCCGACATCATCCCGGCGTCGCTCCCCGACGTTGACGGCGGCGTCGTGAACAACGACTTCGTTGCGCTCGGCGGGCTCGACTTCAAGGACTCGCTCGGCTCGGACAGCGCTGACGACGCGGCCGTTGAGCCGTACACGAACATCTTCGCCGCGCGCGCAGAGGACAAGAACAACAAGACCTACCTCAAGCTCGTCGACATCTACCAGAACAACGAGACCTTCCAGGCTGCGCTGAAGGACTACGTCGGTGAGGGCGCTGTCTCCGTGAAGCTGTCGCAGGATGACCTCGCGAAGCTCCTCGCTGACGCCGAGGATAACTACCGCGCGACCAAGGGCTAAGCTCGTTCTTCATGACGAAAGTTGAACTGCAGGGGGTCGGCAAGCGGTATCCAGCCCGCGGCCGATCCGGCACCGAGGTAGTCGCGGTAGACGATGTCTCCATCGACATCGCCTCGGGCGAGATCCACGCCGTGATTGGGTATTCGGGGGCCGGGAAGTCGACCCTACTTCGTCTGGTGAATGGCCTCGAGCGTGCGACGAGCGGCTCGATCCTCGTCGATGACGTCGACATCACTGCCCTTTCCGAAGCGAAGCTGCGGAGCGTCCGGTCACGCATTGGCATGATCTTCCAGCAGTTCAACCTGTTCCACTCGCGCACAGTCGCGAAAAACGTGGAGTACCCGCTCGTCGTGGCGGGTACTCCACGCCCGGAGCGCGAGGCGCGAGTCGCCGAGCTCCTGAGCTTCGTCGGGCTCACGAACCACGCCGGCTCGCACATCGAGCAGCTCTCGGGCGGGCAGAAGCAGCGCGTCGGCATCGCCCGCGCGCTCGCGACAAGCCCGGGCCTCATCCTCGCGGACGAGGCCACGAGCGCGCTCGACCCCGAGACCTCGCGCGAAGTGCTCGCGCTGCTCACGAAGATTAACCGCGACCTCGGCGTTACGATCCTGCTCATCACGCACGAGATGGACGTGGTGCGTGAGATCGCCCACCGCGTCACCGTCATGGAGGGCGGCAAAGCCGTGGAACAGGGCGAGGTGTTCGACGTGTTCTCGAACCCGAAAACCGACACGACGCGGCGCTTTGTCTCGACCGCGCTCCCGACCGAGCCTGACCCGGCGCACCTGCGTGCGCTACGCGAGAAGCACCGCGGCAAGCTCATCGCCCTCACCTTCCGTGACGGCGGTGCCGACCAGCCGATCGTGTTCCAGACCCTCGCGGATCGCGGCGTCGGCGTGAATATCGTCCACGGCGGCATCACCGACGTCGGCGGCCGCACCTTCGGCAAGCTCACGCTCGAGCTCATTGGCGAGGGCGTTCAGGTCGAACATGCCATCGCAGCCCTCGCGCAGCAGACCGAGCTGGAGGTGCTCGCCTAATGGACCGGCTCATTGAACTCCTACCGAAGATCGGCGACGCAACGATCGAGACGCTCATCTACGTCGCGTTCGCAATCACGATCGGCGGCCTGCTCGGCCTCATCGTCGGCGTCCTGCTCACGACGACGAGGCGCGGCGGCATCCTGCAGAACGCACCGACGTTCTGGGTGCTGAACCTGCTCGTGAACTTCTTCCGCCCGATCCCGTTCGTGCTGATCCTGTTCGCGCTGCAGCCGCTCGCCCGCCTCGTGGTGGGCAAGGGAATCGGCGGGCCCGCGCTCATCTTCTCCCTCATCATTGCCGCCGCGTTCGGCATCTCCCGCCTCGTTGAGCAAAACCTGCTCACCGTGCCGCCCGGCCAGATCGAGGCCGCCCGCGCGATGGGTGCCGGCCCGCTGCGAATCATCTTCACGGTGATCATCCCTGAGGGCCTCGGCCCGCTCGTGCTCGGGTACACGTTCGCGTTCGTTGCGATCGTCGACATGACCGCGATGGCCGGCATCGTCGGCGCCGGTGGCATCGGCAACTTCGCGCTCCAGTACGGCTACCGCCAGTCGAACCCGTGGGTCACCTGGGCTTCGGTGCTCATCATCGTCGTGATCGTGCAGGTCGCGCAGCTCATCGGCAACGTGACGGCGCGAAAGCTCCTCAGGCGCTAGCCTCGAGGCATGACGAATGTTTCACTAGCAGACCTGAGGCGAGTCACCGACGAGATGTGGCCGCTAGACACGGCCGAGTCATGGGATCGCGTCGGGCTTGTCACGGGTCGTGGCGACGCGCCACTTCGGCGCGTACTGCTCGCCGTCGACGCGGTCGGGGCGACGGTTGATGAAGCGCTCGCGTGGGAAGCCGACGCGCTCGTGACGCACCACCCGCTGCTGCTGCGCGGGATCCACACGGTGGCGGAGGACACCGCGAAGGGCGCGCTGCTCGCTTCGCTCATTCGCGGCGGGTGTGCGCTCATCGCCGCCCACACCAACGCCGACCAGCCGGCCGGCGGAGTGTCCGATGTCATCGCGCGCCGACTGGATCTCGTGGGCGCGGCGCCGATCGTTCCCCACGCGTCGGACCCAGAGATCGGTATCGGCCGCGTCGGCCGGCTCGCCGCGCCAGAGACGCTGAGAGCGTTCGCCGAGCGGGTCGCGGGAGCTTTGCCCGCGACCGTGTCGGGCGTGCGGGTGGCGGGGGATCCGGATCGCCTCGTGCGCATCGTCGCGCTCCTCGGCGGCGCGGGTGACAGCCTGCTCGACCACCCTGCGGTGCGCAGCGCGGACGTCTACCTCACCTCCGACCTCAGGCACCACCCGGCCCAGGAGGCACTCGAGCTCTCCGCCGTTGCGGGAGGCCCAGCGCTCGTCGACGTGGCGCACTGGGCGAGCGAGTCCCTGTGGCTTGAGGGCGCGGCGGAGGAACTCGCGACGCGGCTTCCGGGCGTCGAGTTTCGCGTCAGCACGCTCCGCACAGACCCGTGGAACTTCTCGGTCGGGGCGCGCCCGGGCGACGGCCCGCGCGCAGAGTAAGCTGGAGGCATGAAGGCTACCCCGCGCCAGCAGCTGTTGCTGCTCGACCTCCAGCAGCTCGACCACACCCTCGCGAGGCTGCGCAAGCGCAGCGAGCAGCTGCCGGAGCGCGCCGAGCTCGCGGCGCTTGAAGCCGAACGCGATGAGGTGCGCAATCGCTACATGGAGGCGCAGCGAGAGCTCGATGGGCGACGGCTGGAGCTGTCGCGCATCGAAGCCGATGTTGATGTCGTCGAGCAGCGGGTGAAGCGCGACAACGAGATGCTCGCCGCGAGCACGTCGAGCAAGGAAGCGCAGGCGCTGCAGGGCGAGCTCGACACGCTCGGGCGCCGCAAGGGTGAGCTCGAAGAGCGGCAGCTCGAGGCGATGGAAGTCGCCGAGGCGGCTGAGTCGGTGTTTGTCGAGGCTGAGCGGGTGCTCTCCGGGGTCGATGAGCGCCGCGACGCGATCAACGCCCGCATTGCCGCGGCGGAGGCCGAGACCGAGCGTGACCGCGCCGCTGCCGAGGTCGAACGCGCAGGCAAAGCCGCCGAGGTGCAGGGCGACCTGCTCGCGCTCTACGAGAAGACCCGCGCTCAGGTCGGCATCGGCGCCGCGCGCCTTCGCGCTGGCGTCTCCGAGGCGAGCGGCATGGCGCTCAGCCCCGCCGACCTCTCCACGATCAAGGCCGCCGCCGACGACGCGATCGTGTTCTGCCCCGAGACCGGGGCGATTCTCGTTCGCGTCATCGAGGCGTAGCGGCGGTTCCAAGCGCCGGCTCGTGCTCTTTGCGCGGTTGGCTGCCGCCGACCGGCTAGACTGGGTGTCGGAATGGGCCGGTGGACGGTTGCGTCCCGTGTCGCTTGCGGCAGCGGGCCGAGGAACGTCCGGGCTCCGCAGGGGAGAACGGTGGATAACGTCCACCCGGGGCAACCCGCGAGAAAGTGCAACAGAGAGTAGACCGCCTGCCGTGGTTCGCCGCGGCCGGTAAGGCTGAAAGGGTGGGGTAAGAGCCCACCGGCGCCCGTGGTGACACGGGCGGCCAGGTAAACCTCGTTCGGAGCAAGGCCAGACAGCAGACGATGACGCGCCCCGCCGAGTCTGCGGGTGGGCTGCTAGAGGGTGTCGGCAACGGCGCCCCGAGATAGATAACCGTCCAGGCTGGTTTCGGCCGGCCGGACAGAACCCGGCGTACAGCCGGCCCATTCCATTCTCGTGCGCGGTGCCGCGCTGTGGCGCTGTGGCGCTTGGCGCGGCTCGCCAGCACCCCAAATTCGCGGGCGCACGTGTAATTCGGCCCAAGTTTGGGGTGTGCTCGAGAAAATGGGGTGGAGGGGAGCCTCAGTGGCGGGCGCTACTCCGAGACGGTGAGCAGCTCAAAACCATCCTCGCGCACAACAATGGTGTGCTCGAACTGCGCGGTAATCGACTTGTCTTTGGTGGTGACGGTCCAGTCGTCGGCCCACATATCCCACTCATGCGTGCCGAGCGTAAGCATCGGCTCGACCGTGAAGACCATGCCGGGCACGATGAGGTCGTTGAAGCGGGGCGCCGAGTCGTAGTGGGGGATGATGAGTCCCGTATGGAACGACGACCCGACGCCGTGGCCGGTGAAGTCCCGGATAACGCCGTAGCCGAACCGCTTCGCGTACGTTTCAATGACCCTGCCGATGACATTGACCTCGCGCCCGGGCTTCGCGGCCTTGATGCCGCGCATCATCGCCTCATGGGTGCGCTCGACGAGCAGGTCGACATCCTCGGAAACCTCGCCGACCCGGAACGTGCGGTTGGTGTCACCGTGGAAGCCGTCGAGATACGCCGTGATATCAACATTCACGATGTCGCCCTCGCGCAGCACCGTGTCGTCGGGGATGCCGTGGCACACGACCTCGTTCACTGAGGTGCACGACGAGGCCGGGTATCCGCGGTAGCCGAGGGTCGACGGGTACGCGCCCGCGGCGACGACGGCCTCGTGCCCAATGCGGTCGAGCTCGGCCGTCGTGACTCCTGGGACGACGGCAGCGCCGACGGCGTCGAGCGCGCGCGAGGCGATGCGCCCGGCCGCGCGAATCTTCGCGACCTCGTCCTCGGTGTAGGTGTTGTCCCCGGTGTACGCGGGTGGCTCTTGCAGCCCGACGTAGGGCGGTCGCGCGATGTCGCGAGGGACCGACAGCGGCGCGGGCAAAACGCCGGGAACAAGATGGCCGTGATCGTCGAAAGGCATGGGTCTAGTCTAGGAGCAAGCCGACGAAGGGAAGCTCATGAGCAAGAAGGACTGGGGGATCGACGATCCCGAGGAGACCTACTGGTTCAACTCCAAGACCGGGGAGGTGGAGGAGGGGCCGCAGTCGCTCGCCATCTACCGCGTTGGGCCGTTCAAAACGCGCGAGGAGGCGCAGCGCGCCCCGAAGCTCCTCGCCGAACGGGCCCGCGAGTGGAACGAAGAAGACGAGGAAGAGTACTAGTCGACGAAGACTACGAGAAGTCACGCTGCGAGGGAGGCCGGGGCGGTAGGCTGAAAGGCGTACCGGACCCGGTGCAACCCCGCGCCCCGAGAGGAGCTGCAGCGTGAGCAAGCAGAGAGACTTTGTGCTTCGTACGATTGAGGAGCGGGGCGTGCGCTTCGTGCGCCTCTGGTTCACCGACGTCGCCGGCGCGCTGAAATCTGTCGCGCTCGCGCCGGCCGAGGTTGAGGGTGCGTTCAGCGAGGGTATCGGGTTCGACGGCTCAGCTATCGAGGGCCTCACAAGGGCGTACGAGTCAGACCTGCTGGCGGTTCCCGATCCTTCGACGTTCCAGATCTTGCCCTGGCGGGGCGAGACCGAACCGACCGGCCGCATGTTCTGCGACATTCGCACACCAAACGGCGAACCCGCCGTGTCTGACCCGCGCAACGTGCTTAAGCGCACGCTCGCGCAGGCCGCGGATATGGGCTTCTCGTTCTACACGCACCCCGAGATTGAGTTCTACCTGCTGAAGTCAAAGGAGATCGGGCCTGAAGGGCCGGTCCCCGTTGACCGCGCGGGCTACTTCGACAACGTCCCGGGCGGCACGGCGCACGACTTCAGGCGCGAGAGCGTCAACATGCTTGAGGAACTCGGCATCTCCGTCGAGTTCAGCCACCACGAGGCTGGCCCCGGCCAAAACGAGATCGACCTGCGCTACGCCGACGCGCTCGCGACGGCCGACAACATCATGACATTCCGCTCGGTGGTGAAAGAGGTCGCGATCGCGCAGGGCGTGCACGCGACATTCATGCCGAAGCCTCTCGCCGGCCAGCCGGGGTCTGGCATGCACACCCACCTCTCGCTGTTCGAGGGGGAGGAGAACGCCTTCTACGACCCGAGCGCGAACTACCAGATGTCAGTCACTGCCCGCCGCTTCGTCGCGGGTATCCTGCGGCACGCGCCCGAGCTTACGGCTGTCACGAACCAGTACGTCAACTCCTACAAACGGCTGTGGGGTGGCGACGAGGCCCCGTCGTTCGTCAGCTGGGGGCACAACAACAGGTCTGCCCTCGTACGCGTGCCGATGTACAAGCCGGGCAAGGGTGGCGCAGCACGCATCGAGTACCGCGGGATGGATAGCGCCGTGAACCCCTACCTCGGGTTCTCCGTGCTGCTCGCCGCGGGCCTCAAAGGTATTCGCGAAGAGTATGAGCTACCGCCCGAGGCCGAGAACAACGTGTGGGCGCTCAGCGACGGCGAGCGGCGCGCGATGGGCTTTGACCCACTGCCGCAGAGCCTCGAGCACGCCCTCGCGGTGATGGAGCGCTCGGAACTCGTCGCTGAGACCCTCGGCGAGCAGGTGTTCGCCTACCTCATCCGTGACAGCCGGCGAGAGGTCGATGAGTACCGCAGCCAGGTGACGCCGTTCGAGCTCAAGTCGATGCTCGACACGATTTAAGCGTGTCGGTGTCGGTGTCAGTGTCCATGCCAATGTCGGACGGTGGGCTGGCGCGGCCGGGCCGGCGTGGCGAGCTCGGTGCGTACGTGCGCGCGGGGTTTCAAAGCCTCACCGAGGCCCGCGCGGGCATTGCCGAGCTTTCCGAGCGCATCGGCTCGACGGATGAAGCGGCCGTGCTTGACGGCCTCTCGGCCGCAGCTGACCCGGACGCGGCACTCGCGACGCTGCTGAGGCTCGCGGAGTCGGAGGCGGCCACACTCGCCGGCCTCGACGCGTTCGCCTGGCGGCGCCTCTGCCTGGTCATTGGGGCTTCGCCTGTTATCGGCGTTTTCCTCACCCGCCACCCCGATCTCATCGCCGGGCTGGTGTCGCGCGACGGGAGGCTTCCGAGCGGCGAGGAAGCGAAGCGTGAGCTCCTGGAAGCGGTCGGGAACGTGAGCGCGGCCGAGGCTGACAGCAGGGTGCTCGCAGGCGAGCCCGGATGGAACGCCCTGCGCGTCAAATACCGCGAGCTGCTCACCGGCATAGCGCTCTACGACCTCGTGAGCGCCGGCACGCACGACGGCACCCCAGACCCCCGACCGGCCTTCGAAGCGGTCGCGGCAGCCCTCTCCGGTCTCGCGGATGCCGCCCTCGAGGCCGCCCTCGCGGTGGGGCGAGCGACACTGTTGAGGGAGGATCACTTCCCGCGGATCGCACCCGAGGTGCTCTCGGACCTGCGGTTCTCGGTCATCGCGATGGGAAAGTGCGGGGCGGAAGAGCTCAACGTCGTATCTGACGTCGACGTGATGTTCATTGCGGAGGGGGACGAGCGCGCCGCGACCGCGCTTGCGCGCGAGGTGATGCGTGCCATTCAGGATCCCTCGCTCGAGCTGCCCCTCTGGCAGGTCGACCCGAACCTAAGGCCGGAGGGGCGCCAGGGCCCGCTCGTGCGGACGTTGGGCTCAATGCTCAGCTACTACGACCGGTGGGCGAAGACCTGGGAGTTCCAAGCGCTCATTAAGGCGCGAGCCTGCGCCGGGGAGCTCGAGCTCGGCGAGGAATTTGTCGCCCGAACGCGGCCGCTTGTCTGGGCGTCGGCGAACCGCGACGACTTCGTCGGCTCGGTTCAGCGGATGCGCGAGCGGGTCACCGAGCACATCTCGCCCGAGGAGCTGCCGTACCAGATCAAACTGGGGCCGGGCGGGCTGCGCGACATCGAATTCAGTGTGCAGCTGCTCCAGCTCGTGCACGGGCAGCACGACGAGCACCTGCAGCTGCGCGGTACGCTCCCCGCGCTGCGAGCCCTCGTCGAGGACGGGTACGTCGCCCGCCGCGACGGCGAACGCCTGAGCGAGCACTACCGCACGCTCAGGGTGCTTGAGCACAGGCTGCAGCTCCGGGAACTTCGCCGCACCGCGCTCATGCCGCGAGACGAGGAGGGGCTGCGCGTGCTCGCTCGCGCCTCGGGTCTCGCCCGCAACGCGAGCGAGCTCACGGCGCTCTGGGAGTCGGTGCGCCGAGAAGTACGCGAGCTGCACTTGAAGATCTTCTACGCGCCCCTGCTCAGCGCGGTGGCCGCCCTCCCCGGCGAGGAGTTCGTGCTTGGCTCCGCAGAGGCGAAAGCCAGGCTGTCGAGTATCGGTTTCCTTGACCCTGACGGCGCCTCTCGGCACCTCGCCGCCCTGACGAGCGGTCCGTCGCGCAGCGCGAAGATCCTGCGCAACCTCACGCCTGTGCTGCTGCAGTGGCTCGCGGAGGGCACCGATCCTGATTTCGGCCTCCTTGCGTTCCGTAAGATCTGCGAGGCGAACCGTGACGCGTCGTGGTACCTGCGGCTGCTCCGTGACGGCTCGCTCGCCGCCGAGCGCCTCACCCTGCTGCTCGCGAACTCGAAGTACGCGGCCGGGCTGCTCGAGGGGTATCCCGAGGGCGTCGCTTGGCTCGAACGCGACGCGCTCCTGGCCCCACCGGATCCGGCATCGCTGCTCGGCGAGATGCGCTCGCTCGTGTCGCGGCGCCCCTCGACGGAGGCGGCCGCAGAGCGGCTCCGGCGGGTGCATCGCCGCGAGATCCTGCGCCTTGCGATGGGGCGCGTCGTGGGCGTGCTCGACGAGGGAGAGGTCGCCCGCGGGCTCGATGGCGCGCACACCGCGCTCCTCGACGCGCTACTGCACGCAATCCGCGCCCACGCGTCCGAGGGCGCACCGGCCCCGGACATTTCCCTCATCGGGATGGGGCGCTTCGGGGGCGGCGAGCTCGGATTCGCCTCCGACATCGACCTGATGGCCGTGACCCGGGGCGGCACGACCGGGTCGGGGCCCGTCTCGCCGGCGGCTCGCGTCGTCGCTGAGCTGAGGTCACTCGTTTCGGATCCGCGATTCCCCGTCGACCTCGACTTCGACCTGCGGCCCGAGGGCAAGAACGGGCCGCTCGTTCGCAGCATCGACTCGTACCGCAGCTACTACGAGCGGTGGTCGGCAACGTGGGAGGCGCAGGCGTTGCTGCGGGCCAGGCACGCGGCGGGCGATAGTGAGCTCAGCGCGGAGTTCTTCGAGATGGCCGACCCCATCCGGTACCCGGCAGAGTTTCGTGAAGAGCAGCGCCGCGATGTGCGCCGAATGAAGGCCCGGGTTGAGGGGGAGCGGCTGCCGCAGGGGCAGGATCCGGCGATGCACCTGAAGCTCGGGCCGGGCGGCATCAGCGATGTGGAGTGGCTCGTCCAACTGCTGCAGCTGGAGCACGGGGCTACGTACGCGGACCTGCGCACGGTCTCCACGCTTGATGCGCTCGGGGCGGCGGCGAGGCACGGGCTCATCGGCCACGACGACGCGGAGACCCTCGAAGAGTCGTGGCGGCTCGCAAGCACCCTCCGCTCGGCGATGCGCCTGTGGAACGGGCGCTCGTCTGACGCGCTCCCACGAGACTGGCGCGACCTCGCCGGGATCGCTGGCGTGCTCGGGCTACCGCGGGACCGGACGGGCGAACTCGTCGAGGGGTGGCTTGCCGCGAGTCGGCGATCGCGTCAGGTGTTCGAACGGGAGTTCTTCGGCTACCGCGAGGACGAACTGTTCCCCGAGGTGCAGGCCTAGCTCGCGGTGTTCGCCCCTGGTTGCCGGTGGGTGACCAGGGGGTGACGTTTTGGAGTGGGGTCTAGCCAGGAGGCACGCTGCGGCGTAGCCTGGCTGCATGAACTACCTGGCAAGCTTCCTCGAAGCCATCCTCTCCGTTGAGGATGCCGATATCGAGGACGATATCAACTCCTAAACCGCCCGTACGCGCGTGCCGCGCGCACAACGACCAGTGGCCTGGCCCGGAGAGCAAATCTCTGGGCCAGGCCACTAGCTGTTTCGGGTCCGCTCGGCGGGTAGCCCCTACACGCCGTAGTACAACTCGAACTCGTACGGGTGAGGGCGAATCGCCATCGGTAGAAGCTCGGTCTCGTTCTTGAGGTTGATCCAGGTCTGGATGAGCTCCTCGGTGAAGACACCGCCCTCAAGAAGGTAGGCGTGATCCGCCTCGAGCGCCGCGAGCGCCTCGCCGAGCGAGCCCGGCACCTGCGGAATGTTCGCGGCTTCCTCCGGGGGAAGCTCGTAGAGATCCTTGTCGATCGGCTCGCCGGGCTCGATGCGGTTGCGAATACCGTCGATACCCGCCATGAGCTGCGCGGCGAACGCGAGGTAGGGGTTGCCCGAGGCGTCGGGTGCGCGGAACTCGATGCGCTTTGCCTTCGGGTTCGAACCCGTGAGCGGAATGCGGATCGCGGCCGAACGGTTGCCCGCCGAGTACGCGAGGTTCACGGGAGCCTCGTAGCCCTTCACGAGGCGGCGGTAGCTGTTGATCGTCGGGTTCGTGAAGGCGAGCAGCGACGGGGCGTGCTTCAGGATGCCGCCGATGAACCAGCGCGCCACGTCAGACAGGCCCGCATAGCCGTTCTCGTCGTAGAACAGCGGCTCGCCGTTCGCCCAGAGCGACATGTGCGTGTGCATGCCCGAGCCGTTGTCACCGAAGACGGGCTTCGGCATGAACGTTGCGGTCTTGCCCCAGAGCTCAGCGGTGTTCTTCACGATGTACTTGAACTTCAGCACGTCGTCGGCAGCGGAAACCATCGTGTCGAAGCGGTAGTTGATCTCGGCCTGGCCCGGCGCGCCGACCTCGTGGTGCGAGCGCTCGAGGTGAAGGCCTGCTTCGATCAGGCGGAGTGAGATGTCGTCGCGCAGGTCAGCCTGCTTGTCGACGGGGGAGACGGGGAAGTAGCCGCCCTTGAGCGGCGTCGTGTTGCCGAGGTTGCCGCCCTCATACTCGGTGGCCGAGTTCCAGTGAGCCTCTTCCGAGTCGATCTCGAAGAACGTGCGTCGCGGAGTGGTCTCGTAGCGCACCGAGTCGAGAATGTAGAACTCGGCCTCCGGCGCGAAGAACGCGGTGTCGGCGATACCCGTCGAGGCGAGGAAGCGCTCAGCCTTCTTCGCGACCTGACGCGGATCCTTCGAGTAAATCTCGCCCGTGCGCGGGTTGTAGATGTCGAACACCATGATGAGCGTGCGCTCGGCGCGGAACTGGTCGATGTACGCGGTGGTGACATCGGGGATGAGCTGCATGTCCGACTCTGCGATCGTAGCGAAACCGCGGATCGAGGAGGCGTCGAACATCTGCCCGACCTCGAAGAAGTCGAGGTCGACCGTGCTCGCCGGGATGTTGAAGTGCTGCTGCACGCCGGGGAGATCGGTGAACCGGATGTCAAGGAACTTGACGTCGGTTTCGCGGATATAGTCGATGACTTCCTGGGGAGTCTTGAACATCGGGATCCTCACTTTTCGGTGCGGCAGTCTGCCGCTTCGTACAACAAGCCTATGCTTCTCGCGTTTCGGGAGCGTGGAAGCAGTGTTTCAGGCGTGTTACGTTTTGCGGCGCGTGGCTGCTGGGTGTCGGCTCTGACACTGCGTGTGTGCACCATGATCCTGACCGCGCTGATCTTGACCGCGCTAGGCGCGAATCAACACCGTCCCTGCGATCTTGTCGTGGAACCCGCGCTGATCGCTGTCCCACACGAGCGCGGGGAAAACGAGCGTCACGAGCACAGCGCGCACGATGGGGCGCCACACGCCCACCCAGCCGCCGGCGAGCGGCACGACCTGCAGGCCGACGAGGCGGTGGCCAATCGAGCCGCCGATTGTCGGAACGAAAATCATCTGCATGATCATAAAGATCAGCGAGTGCCACCACATTGCCTGGGGCCCACCGATGAGCAGGTAGGCGGGAAGAGAGGCGATCGCCCAGTCGATGCAGATCGCGAGCAGTCGACGCCCGACGCGCCCGACGGAACGCGGGCCCTCCTCGGGAAGGCCAAGGCGTTCGCCGGGGTACTCGCTCGGCGCGAGGTCTCCGAACTTTTGGCTCATGGCTTAGCGCGGGCGCTGGGCGCGGACGCGGTTCGGGTCAATGCCCTTCGGGATGCCAACGGGGCTCGCCTGCAGCGAAGAAAGTCGGTTGTACACCGCCGCGATCTCGTTGCGGTTGAGCACGCGCTTCAGCTTCTGCAGCTCTTTCGAGAGTTTCGGCAGTGCGACGGCGCCCTCATCGGGGCCGACGTAGAGGTGCGAGATCGGCACGTTCGAGATCGCGCGCTTGAGCTTGCGCTCCTCGTCCTGCGCGATGCGCTGGGTGCGCTGGCGAGAACCTTCGGAGATGAGCACGACCCCACCGCGCCCGATCACGCGGTACACCGCGTCCTGCTGACGGGTCATCGCGACGGGAACCTCAGAGCCGCGCCAGCTGCGACGGAGCGCACTCTGCACGATCGCGCCGACGGCGCCCGGGCGTCCCTCGATCTGAGCGTAAGCGACGGCTTCCGCGCGGCGTCCGAGCACGATCATTGCGATGAGCAGGCCGGCGAGAACGCCGGTCAGGGGCCAGAGGATCCAGCTGAACCAGTTGCCGGGGAGCAGCCATGCGAGCAGAACGGCGACCACGATCGGGCCGACGAACGAGAGCAGCATGAGCGGGGTCAGCAGCTTGTCTTGGGTGCGGGTGTTCTTGTACACCTGCACCATCTGCTTGATGCGACCCGGGGACTTCTGCTTCGCCTCTGCCATACCTTCCATCGTACCGCGTTCTGAGGCCGGCCGGAGACACCACGGGCGCTGGCGGCTTTATCCGCTGCTCGTTCCACATTGAGATCCGGGCGGCACTTGCTGACAGATTCGCTCTGAGCGGGCCGACGGCCAGGCGGGCAACCCGAAATCGGGCGACACTTATGCCATGAACAGACGAGAACGGCGACGCGCCCCACCCCGGCTCTCTGCTGGCGAACTCACCCACTTGCTGCTGGGTGTGTGTGAGCTGGGTGTGGCAGTGCGCGAGCGGGCTGCCTGCCTCGGAGTCGGGCTTGCCGAGCGGCTAGTCATCGGGGTCGCGGGTGGTGGGCGCTACCGGCGGCGCGGCGGCTTCCCCCGTGAAATCAGGATCGCGGTGGCAGGGCCTCGCTCGGCGTTCGGAGCCGCCCGTGAGCTGCAGAAGGGTGCGCGTCACGCCCGCAGCGGGCATGACGACGGGTGTCTCGCGTTCGGAGTGCCGCTCTCTGAACTCCGTCTGCTCGCGGAACGATGGGCTACCCCCGATTCCGCGGCGTTCACTCACGAGGTGTTCGGCGCCGCGGCGGGCCTTGTTGCCGCAGGGACGGATGCTGCTACGGCGGATGCTGCTTCGGTGGACACAGGCTACAGCTTGCGAGAGGCCCGCGAGGGCCGCGAGACCGGCGAAACCCGGCTTGAGGCGCTTCGTTCGGCGGTGGGGGCGCGAATCACCCCGGTCGTGCCGCCTACGGCGGCGGTCGATGCTATTGGCCAAGTGCGGCAGGGCCGGCAGGACTTGCTTAAGGAGAAGTCCGGGAGAACGCCGAGGGGGCTGAGGCGCTCAGCGCCACAGCCCCCTCGGTTTGAACTGGTGCGTTAGATGCCCAGATCAGCTGAGAAGTTGCCCTCTTCGAGGCGAGCCTTCATCTGCGTAAGGAAGCGGGCAGCGTCCGCGCCGTCGATCGTGCGGTGATCGTAGGACAGGGCAAGGTAGACCGTCGAGCGGATCGCGATCGAGTCGCCCTCGGGGGTCGACACCACAGCGGGCTCCTTGACAACGACGCCTGTGCCGAGGATCGCCGACTGCGGCAGGAACACAAGCGGAGTGTCGAAGAGTGCCCCGCGCGAGCCCGTGTTCGTCAGCGTGAACGTGCCGCCACTGAGCTCATCGGGAGTGAGCTTGTTGTCGCGAGTGCGCGCAGCGAGATCGGCGATCTCACCGGCGATCTGTGCGATGTTCTTCGTGCCAGCGTCACGGAGAACAGGGGTCAGCAGCCCGCGCTCGGTGTCGACCGCGATGCTCACGTTCTCGGTCGCCGGGTAAACGATCGAATCGCCCTCAACGGTCGA
This sequence comes from Leucobacter sp., assembly GCA_052094845.1. Lineage (GTDB taxonomy): Bacteria > Actinomycetota > Actinomycetes > Actinomycetales > Microbacteriaceae > Leucobacter. Next base: position 745,691 of record JBQDKK010000001.1, read on the forward strand.
GTTGATAACGGGGTAAGCCTGCAGTGCCTCGGCGGCCGCGAGTGCGAAGAACGGCATGAACGACAGCTTCGACCCGGTCTTCGCCAGGAACTCGTCCTTCTTCGCCTGACGCAGCTGCGCAACGCGCGTGACATCAACCTTCACGACCGTAGTGAGCTGAGCAGTTGCCTGCATCGAAGCCACCGCGCGCTCGGCGATGACCTTGCGCAGGCGGCTCATCTTCTGGGTCGTGCCGCGAAGCTCGGAGACCACGCGGGGTGCGGGAGCGGCGGCTGCGGGTGCCGCGGCCGCGGGTGCCGCGACGGCAGCTGCGAGCACGTCTTCCTTGCGGATACGTCCGCCGACACCGGTTCCGGTGACGGTCGCGAGATCAACGCCGCGCTCATTTGCGAGCTTGCGTACGATCGGCGTGACATAGCCGCCGGCCTCAGCGGGTGCCGCGGGCGCGGGTGCCGCTGGTGCGGGCGCTGCAGGTGCTGCCGGAGCCGGCGCTGCTGCGGGAGCAGGAGCAGCCGGAGCAGGAGCCGGTGCTGCTGGAGCAGGTGCCGCAGGTGCTGCCGGTGCAGGGGCTGCGGCCGGTGCGGGTGCTGCGGGCGCCTCGGCTGCGGGAGCAGCGGGCGCGGGTGCTGCGGCAGCGCCGCTTCCGACGCGCGCGAGCACTGCGCCAACCTCGACGGTCTCATCCTCGCCGACGAGCATCTCCTGGAGGATACCGGCAACGGGGGAGGGAACCTCGGTGTCGACCTTGTCGGTCGAGACCTCAAGAAGCGGCTCGTCGATCTCGACGGCTTCGCCGATCTGCTTCAGCCACCGGGTCACGGTGCCCTCGGTGATCGACTCGCCGAGCGAGGGGAGAACGATGTCCTGGGTGTCGCCTCCTGCGGCGGGTGCCGCGGGAGCCGCCGCAGGGGCGGCCTCTGCAACGGGTGCTGCGACAGGTGCGGCCGGGGCAGCAGCCGGCGCCGCAGGGGCAGCCGGTGCAGCCGCGGGCTCGGCTGCGGGCGTTGCGGGTGCGGCGGCCGAACCGGATCCATCACCGATGCGCGCGAGCACTGCGCCGACCTCGGCGGTCTCGTCTTCCTGCACGAGGATCTCTTCAACCACGCCAGCGACGGGCGAAGGCACCTCGGTGTCCACCTTGTCGGTCGAGACCTCGAGCAGCGGCTCATCCACCGCCACAGTCTCGCCCACCTGCTTCAGCCAGCGGGTCACCGTCCCCTCGGTGACGCTCTCGCCGAGCGCGGGGAGGACTACCGATTCACTCATCGTGATTCTCCTTCTAAAGTTTCTTCTATAACTAGCTTGTGTGGCAGCGCTTAGATCGCGTGCAGCGGCTTTCCAGCGAGCTTGAGCATGGCTTCGCCGATGGTCTCGTTCTGGGTGGGGTGACCGTGGACGAACGGTGCGACGTCCTCGGGGTAGGCCTCCCAGTTCACGATGAGCTGTGCCTCGCCGACGAGTTCGCCAACGCGCGCACCGATCATGTGCACGCCGAGCACGGGGCCGTCGTTCAGGCGCACGGCCTTCACGGTGCCGGCGGTGCCGAGGATTGAGCTCTTCGCGTTGCCAGCGAGGTTGTACTCGTATGAGCTGATGTTCTCAGCGCCGTACTTCTCGGCTGCCTTCGCCTCGGTCAAGCCGACCGAAGCAATCTCGGGGTCGCAGTAGGTGACCTTCGGGATGTTGACGTCGGCGACGACGACGGGGTTGAGGCCCGCAATCTCCTCCGCAACGAAGATGCCCTGCTGGTAGCCGCGGTGCGCGAGCTGCAGACCCGGAACGATGTCGCCAACGGCGTACACGCCGGGAACATTCGTCGCGAGGCGCTCGGTCGTGAGCACGAAACCGCGATCCATCTCGATTCCGGCCTCCTCGTAGCCGAGACCGGCGGTCGCCGGGCCGCGGCCCACTGCGACGAGCAGGTAGTCAGCGGTGAGCGTCGTGCCGTCCTCAAGCGTGACGGTGACGCTCGAAGCGTCCTGGGTGACGCCCTGGAAGCGGACGCCGAGCTTGTAGTCGATCCCGCGCTTGCGGAACGCGCGCTCGAGCTGCTTCGAGACCGACTCCTCCTCGTTCGGGACGAGGTGGGGGAGGCCCTCAATGATGGTGACCTCTGCGCCGAACGAACGCCAGACGCTCGCGAACTCGACGCCGATGACGCCGCCGCCGAGCACGAGGACCTTGTTCGGGATCTCCTGGAGTTCGAGAGCGTGCTCGCTGGTGATGACGCGGCCACCGATCTCGAGGCCAGGGAGCGAGCGGGAGTAGGATCCCGAAGCGAGGACGACATTCTTGCCGACGACTGTGTCAGCGCCGACCTGCACAGTGTTGGGAGCGGTGAGGCGGCCCTCTCCCTCAAATACGGTGATGCCGTTTGCCTTGATGAGGCCCTGGAGGCCCTTGTGCTTGCCGGCGACGAGCTTCTCGCGGAACGCGTTCACGGCTGTGATGTCGATCGACTCGACCGACGAGTTGATGCCGTAGGTAGCGCCCTCACGCGCAACGTCGGCGACCTCGGCTGAGTGGAGGAGCGCCTTCGTGGGGACACAGCCGCGGTGCAGGCAGGTGCCGCCGAGCTTGTCTTTCTCAATGATCGCGGCGGTCATCCCAAGCTGGGTTGCTCTCACTGCGGTCGCGTATCCGGCGCTTCCGCCACCAAGAACTACGATGTCAAACTGGTGCTCGGCCAAGTGGGGTCTCCCTCGGTTCTCTTAAACTGTGCCTGATCCGCGCGGTATGCGGTGCGCATCGTTTAGCCTACTACTTCTGGCTATATCTGGGCGCGCATCCCCGCGTGTTCGCTGTTCGCGCATTCCGGCCCGTTCTGACCTGGGTTTCGTACAATGGAATTGTGACCGAATCTCTCTTCTCAGCTGTTTATGCGGAGCGCCGCGCGAGTGTCGCGAAGGGGCTCCCGCTCGTCGTAGCGCTCTCCGGTTCAACGGACGCGGGCAATGCGGTCTCCCAGCTCGAACAGTACCTCTGGGAGCGGTGCAAACCCGAGGAAATCATTCGCTTCGACACCGACTTGCTGCTCGACTACCGGGCGAGGCGGCCCTTCATCACCTTTAACGAAGACCATTTCACCGACTACAGCCCAGAAGAGCTTGTGCTGAGCCTTGCTCGCGACGAGCTCGGGGCACCGTTCCTTCTGCTGTCGGGCTTCGAACCAGACTTCCGCTGGGAGGCGTTCGTCGATGCGGTGCTGCTTCTGGTGCACGAGTTCGAGGTGTCGCTCACCACCTGGGTGCAAGCGATCCCGATGCCCGTGCCGCACACGCGCCCCATCGTCGCAACGGTGAGCGGCACCCGAGAAGACCTCATGGAGCGCTCGGCGTGGAAGCCGACAACCCGTCTGCCAGCGAGCATCGTTCACGTGCTCGAGCATCGCCTGCACGGAGTTGGTGAAGAGGTGGTCGGGTTCGCGCACCTCGTGCCCCACTACCTCGCGAACAATGAGTATCCCGAGCTGCTCACGGCCGCCCTTGACAACATCATGGCGGCGACGGGATTGCTCTTTGCGACCGATGAAGCCAAAGAGCGGGCACAGGACTTCCGCGCTCAGGTTGATCGCCAAATCGCCGAGAACGATGAGTCGCGTGAGATGCTCGTGAACCTAGAGCAGCGCTTCGACCAGTACGTCGAGGCGCACGGTGAGCGCGCCCCGTTGCTCGGGGACGAGGGCTTAATGCCCACCGCTGATCAGCTCGCGAGCGAGCTCGAGCGGTTCCTGGCGGAGCGCCAGCAGGGCCCTGACAACAACGACGGCCCGGGCGTGCAATAATAGGAGGTAGGAACCCATTCAACCGGCGCGGGAATACCGCGGGCTTGACATGGGTTTTCATGGTGTGCGCAGTTATTTGGACGCGCATCGACGAGATCTGAGAGGAAGTTGCGTGGCAGCAGCGACAACGACCAAGACTCGCGCGGCGAAGGCGGCAGAGAGCGAAGAGCAGAGCGCTACTGAGGCGCCTGCGAAGAAGGCTCCCGCCAAGAAGGCCGCGTCGGCAGCGAAGACGACCGCGGCAAAGAAGGCTCCTGCGAAGAAGCCAGCGACCCGCGCGAAGAAGGCTGTCGATGAAATCATCGACACGCCTGATGAGGCCGAGGTGAATGAGGTTGACGAGCAGGCTGAAGAAGAGCAGCCGGCAGCCGAGCACCGCGAGCCCCTCCCGACCGGCGCCATTGTTCTGAAGGCTGGCGATGAAGAGGACGTGCCAACTGTCACGACCGCGATTCCCGGCGCGACGGCCGACCCGGTCAAGGACTACCTGAAGCAGATCGGTAAGGTCGCCCTGCTCAACGCGGCAGAGGAGGTCGAGCTTGCGATGCGCATCGAGGCCGGTCTGTTCGCCGAGGAGAAGCTTGGCACCGAGAAGGGCCTGCCCAAGAAGCTTGAGCGTGAGCTCAAGTGGGTTGCCCGCGATGGCCAGCGCGCGAAGAGCCACCTGCTCGGCGCGAACCTCCGCCTCGTGGTGTCGCTTGCAAAGCGCTACACGGGCCGCGGCATGCAGTTCCTTGACCTTATTCAGGAGGGCAACCTCGGCCTGATTCGCGCGGTCGAGAAGTTCGACTACACGAAGGGCTTCAAGTTCTCGACGTACGCGACGTGGTGGATTCGCCAGGCGATTACCCGCGCTATGGCCGACCAGGCCCGTACTATTCGTATCCCTGTGCACATGGTCGAGGTCATTAACAAGCTCGCCCGCGTGCAGCGGCAGATGCTGCAGGATCTCGGACGAGAGCCCACTCCTGAGGAATTGAGCCGCGAGCTCGATATGACCACCGAGAAGGTCATCGAGGTGCAGAAGTACGGTCGCGAGCCGATTTCGTTGCATACCCCGCTCGGCGAGGACGGCGACAGCGAGTTCGGTGACCTCATTGAGGACACCGAGGCAATTGTCCCGGCTGACGCTGTCGGCTTCACGATGCTGCAGCAGCAGCTCGAGCAGCTGCTCGACTCGCTGTCGGAGCGTGAGGCTGGCGTGATCAAGATGCGCTTTGGTCTCGGTGACGGCATGCCGAAGACGCTTGACCAGATTGGCGACACCTTCGGCGTGACGCGCGAGCGAATCCGTCAGATCGAGTCGAAGACGATGGCGAAGCTTCGCCACCCGTCGCGAAGCCAGCAGCTGCGCGACTACCTCGACTAGCAGCGAGCGACGCGATAAACCCGAAGGGGGTGTCACACGGTCTCCCGTGTGACACCCCCTTCGCGCGTTCCGGCCCGATGCGCAGGGTTGGCAAACGCGAATGAGCCCCCGGGAATCCCCGGGGGCTCACTCATCAGTGCAGCTGGTTGGCGCAGCTTCCGCTATGCGCTCAGCTTGTGGCTTTCGTCGTGCCATGCTTCTGCCATCGGGCGGAGCTTGGCTTCGTGCTTCGTGGCGTGGTGTGCGCAGAAGAGCAGCTCGCTGCCGCTCAGTGTGACACGGACGTACGCTTGTGCGCCGCAGCTATCGCAACGGTCAAGGCCGCTGAGCGGACGATCCGCCGCAGTGACCTCCGCTACGTCAGCGGTGTGTTCGAGTGTGCTCATGGCCACCTCCCAGTTCTTCAGGTACTTCTATCCAACCATCACTTTGCCCCGCGTGCGCTGTTTGGAGGCCTTGTTTCGCTGACCGCGTACGGTTTGCGCACGTACCCTTCCCCTCTCTCCGCACTCGCCGCGCCCGTTGGCCCCGCGCGTCGGTGGTGTGCTCTACAGTAGGGGAGTCTCCTAGAAAGCAGGTTCTTCCACGTGGCTGAATCCAGTTACTCCGCCAGGCACCTCACCGTCCTCGAGGGGCTCGAGGCTGTTCGCAAGCGCCCGGGTATGTACATCGGCACGACCGACTCGCGCGGCCTCATGCACTGCCTCTGGGAGATCATTGACAACTCGGTCGACGAGGCTCTTGCGGGCCACGGCTCCGACATCGGAATTACGCTCCACGCCGACGGCAGCGTGACCGTCGCCGACAACGGTCGCGGGGTACCCGTGGACATCGAGCCGCGGAGTGGCCTGAGCGGCGTTGAACTGGTGTTCACCAAGCTGCACGCCGGCGGAAAGTTTGGCGGCGGTGGGTACGCCTCGTCGGGTGGCCTGCACGGCGTTGGCGCATCCGTTGTGAACGCGCTGTCTTCGCGCCTCGACGTTGAGGTCGACCGCGACGGCAAGACGTGGGCGATGTCATTCCGTCACGGAGAGCCTGGCGTCTTTGCTGGCGATGGCCCCGACAGCGACTTCACGCCGTATGACAGGGCAACCGACCTGCGCGTCGTCGGGAAGGTGAAGAAGGGCGTCACCGGCACGCGCGTGCGCTACTGGGCTGACCCGCAGATCTTCCTGCCTACCGCGCGGTTTGAGGTCGATTCGCTCGTGGCGCGCGCTCGCCAAACGGCCTTCCTGGTAACCGGCCTCACGATTGAGATCGAAGACAACCGGGCCGAGTCGCTCGACGAGTCGGGCGCGCCCACCACGCACACGTTCAACTACGAGGGTGGCATCGCCGAGTTCGTAAACTTCCTTGCCCTCGACGCTCCCGTGACTGACACGTGGCGGGTGCAGGATTCGGGCAAGTTCACCGAGACCGTTCCTGTCATGGACGAGGAGACCGGCCACCTTGTGTCTCGCGAGGTTGAGCGCGAGTGTGAGGTGGACATCGCGCTGCGGTGGGGCACCGGCTACGACACGGAAGTCCAGAGCTTCGTGAACATCATTGCGACGCCCAAGGGCGGCACGCACCTGGCCGGCTTCGAGCAGGGCCTCACCAAGTTCTTCCGCAAACAGATTGAGGCGAACGCCCGCAAGCTGAAGGCTGGCTCAGACAAACCGGATAAGGACGACATTCTCACCGGCCTGACAGCCGTTGTGACTGTGCGCGTTCCTGAACCGCAGTTCGAGGGCCAGACGAAAGAGGTGCTCGGCACGGCCGCGGTGCGTCAGATCGTCTCCCGTGCGGTGACGAGCGCACTCACTGAGCGTTACGAGTCCACGAAGAAGCACGACAAGGCGCAGACGGGCACGCTGCTCGAGAAGATGGTCTCCGAGATGAAATCTCGGATCGCGATGCGAGCTCAGCGCGACACCGCGCGTCGCAAGAGCACCCTCGAGAGCTCCTCGCTGCCGTCAAAGCTCATCGACTGCCGTTCGAAAGACGTCGCGAACTCCGAGCTCTTCATCGTCGAGGGCGATAGCGCGCTCGGCACCGCGAAGCCCGCGCGCGACAGCGAGTACCAGGCGCTCTTGCCCATTCGCGGCAAGATTCTGAACGTCCAGAAAGCCTCGCTTGCAGAGATGCTCTCGAACGCTGAGTGTGGTGCGATCATCAAGGTCATCGGGGCCGGGTCTGGCCGCGACTTCGATATTGAGGCTGCCCGCTACGGCAAGGTGATTCTCATGAGCGACGCCGACGTCGACGGCGCGCACATCCGCACACTGCTACTGACGCTGTTCTTCAGGTACATGCGGCCGATGCTTGAGGCAGGGCGGGTGTACGCCGCCGTCCCGCCCCTGCATCGCGTGATCGTGCAGAACTCGGGCAGGAAGCCAAACGACGTGATCTACACCTACAGCGAGAAAGAGCTGCAGACACTGCTGACCGACCTGCGCAAGCGCGGGAAAAAGTACCAAGAGCCGATTCAGCGCTACAAGGGCCTCGGCGAGATGGACGCCGATCAGCTGGCCGAGACAACGATGGACCGCGAGCACCGCACCCTCCGCCGGGTTCGCCTCGAAGATGCGCACGCCGCGGCCCAGATGTTCGAGCTGCTCATGGGCAACGACGTCGCGCCGCGCAAGGAGTTCATCATCGAGAACGCGGACGACCTTGACCGCGAGCGCATCGACGCCTAGCGTCAGCGCCCGATGACTCTCACAGCCCTCGGCCTTGTCCTCGCTGCGGCGTTCGCGCACGCCGCGTGGAACATCCTCGCCGCGAAGTCCAGCCGGTCCGGCATCCCGTTCCTCTTCTGGGGCGCGATCGTCAGCGCGGTCGTCTGGTCAGTGGCGATCCCGTTCACCGGAGGGATCGGCTCGGGCGGATTCTGGTCCTTCATGCTCGCGGTCGCGGTTTCTGGGGTGCTGCATGTGCTGTATATGCTTGTGCTTCAGCGCGGGTACCGCGCGGGTGATCTGAGCACCGTTTATGCTACGGCTCGCGGAAGTGGGCCGGTGCTCACGGTGCTCGTCTCGATCCTGCTGTTCGGCGAGCGGCCAGGCCTGCTCTCACTGTCGGGCGTGCTGCTCGTCGTGGTCGGAGTCACGGCATTCGGACTGATTGGCCGCCGGGGAGCCCCGGGCGCGCGCGAGTTCTCCGGTTCCGCGCGGCGGCCACGCTTTGATCCATCGATTGTGTTCGGCCTGCTCACCGGCGTGGCGATCGCGACGTACACCCTGTGGGACGTCTCGATGGTGAACGGATTCGGGATCGCGCCCGTCGCATTCATGGTCGGTACCAGCCTGGCCGAGGCCGTGATCTTTGGCGGGATGCTCGGTATTGAGGGCGCGCGCGGCCTCAGCCCGGTGAGGCGTATGCGGGGCGAGCTTCGGACAAACTGGCGCAGCCTCTTCGCCTTTGGGGTGCTTTCGCCGCTCTCGTACGTGCTCGTGCTCACCGCGGCGACGATGGCCCCGCTGTCGCTTGTCGCGCCCATGCGTGAGACCAGCGTTGTGCTCGTCGGGCTCTACGGGGTGTTCAGATACCGAGAGAGTAACCCCGCGCTCCGCCTCACCGCCGCCGTTGTTGTCGTGTGCGGCGTCGCGCTCATCGGGCTGTAGGGCACAGCGGCCGAACTCTTGCAGCGCCGGGAAATCCGTGCACTCCCAATGCGATCGGTACTTCGTATCGGATAAACGCCCTTATCTGGCATACGGAGCGAGGAGTTGCGTGGGAAGGTGCGGCACGGCCGTACGAGCGGTTCTGCGGGCGCCCCAGCCGAGTCCGGCTGGGGCGCCCGCAGGGTGCGGCTAGGGTGCTTCTCCGATGTAGGCGACGGCTCCCTCGAGGGGAGAGCCTGAGCCGTCGCGCTTCCCGAGCTCGTCAGGGAGCTTACGCGCGGCCCCGTCTGACGCGAGCGCGCGCGGCTCGCCGACGCCAACCCATGCGGCGACCAGGCGATCCTCACCCTTCAGGAAGCGCTGGGCACGAACACCGCCGGTCGCGCGCCCCTTCGCCGGGAACTCTGCCCAGTCGGAGACCTTGGCTGAGGCTGTGCCAGCGCTGAGGAGTGCGTTCTCGTCAGACCCTTCGGCGACCGTTGCGACGCGGGCGTCGAGGTCACTTCCGATGGCCGAAGCGAAGATGATGCTGGCGCCCGACCCGAGTTTCATGCCGGCCATTCCGCCCGCCGGGCGGCCCTGCGGGCGAACCGTTGAAGCGTCAAAGCGCAGCAGCTGGGCGTCGGACGTGACCGCCGCGAACTCGGTGCCATCGGGCGCGGGGAATGCCGACACGACTGAGTCGCCGGCCTTGAGTGTGATGACCTCGAAGTCTGGCCGCGCTGGAAGGTCGGTGAGCACGACGCGCTTCACGACGCCCTGCGCGGTAAACAGCCCGACTGGCGTGTCAGAGTCGAGCGGAACGACCCCGACGACCCTGAGTTTCTTGTCAGTGAGACCGATGTACTCGGTGAGCTTCACGCCCGCCGAGAACGCGATCGACGCAGCAGGCACGAGCGGCAGGTCGACGGGGGTGAACCTGTGCAGCGTGCCGTCTGACAGGACCGCGCCGAGCTCACCCCGCACCGTGGAGTCAACTCGGGCCACGACGGCGCCGTGCTTCGTCGCTCGGGGCGTGGCGCGCGCCGTGTCTTCTGCTTCGGGGTCGCGGTCGATGCGCAGCGCACGACCGGTCGCCGAGAGCATGACCGTGCACGGGCTATCGGCCACCTGCATCGCGTCGGGCGTGACAGCCGCGCGAGAGGGCCGGGCGACGGCGCCCGTAAGGAGCGTGCGCCTCGGGGTACCGTACGCCGCTGAGGCCTCGTCAAGTTCGCCGGCGACCACGGCCCGCAGGCGTTCCTTGCTACCGAGAATCTCGAGCAGCGCTTCGATCTCTGCCTTCAGCTGATCGCGCTCACCCTCGAGCTCGACCCGCGAGAACTTCGTGAGGCGGCGCAGGCGCAGCTCAAGAATGTACTCGGCTTGCGGCTCTGACAGGTCGAACACCTGCTGCAGCCGGGTCCGGGCCTCCTCGGAGTCGTCGCTCGTGCGGATGACCTGGATGACCTCGTCGATGTCGAGGATCGCGATGAGCAAACCCTCAACGAGGTGCAGCCTTTCGCGACGCTTCCGCAGCCGGTACTCGCTCCGCCTGGTGACGACCGACATGCGGTGGTCGAGGAAGACTCGAAGCATCTCGCGCAGGCTCAGGGTCTGCGGCTGACCGTCGACGAGCGCTACGGAGTTGATGCTGAACGAATCTTCGAGCGGGGTGTACCTGTAGAGGAGTTCGAGTACGGCCTCGGGGGAGAAGCCGGTCTTCAGGGTGATGACGAGCTTCAACCCGTTCTTGCGGTCGGACAGGTCAACGACATCGGTGATGCCGGTGATCTTCTTCGTCTCAACGCCCTGTTTGATCTTCTCGATGACGCGTTCTGGCCCGACAAGGTACGGCAGCTCGGTCACGACGAGGCCGGTGCGGCGCGGGCCGATTTGCTCGACGGACACCTTCGCGCGGGTGCGGAACGCGCCGCGCCCGGTCCGGTAGGCGTCGGTCACGCCGTCGAGCCCGACGATCGTGCCGCCGCCCGGGAGGTCGGGGCCGGGGATGAACTCCATGAGCTCTTCCACGGTGGCGTCGGGGTGGTAGAGCAGGTGCTTCGCGCCCTCGATTGCCTCGACGAGGTTGTGGGGCGCCAGGTTCGTGGCCATGCCAACGGCGATGCCGCTCGCGCCGTTCACAAGCAGATTCGGCACCGCCGACGGCAGCACATCGGGCTGCAAGAGCTGGTTGTCGTAGTTGGGAACGAAGTCGACGACGTCTTCGTCGAGCGCCTCGGTCATGGCGAGCGCGGCGCCGGCGAGGCGGGCCTCCGTGTACCTGGAGGCGGCGGGGCCGTCGTCGAGCGAGCCGAAGTTGCCGTGGCCGTCAACGAGGGGGAGCCGCATCGCGAAGTCTTGCGAGAGGCGAACGAGGGCATCGTAGATCGAAGAGTCACCGTGCGGGTGCAGCTTGCCCATCACTTCGCCCACGACGCGGGCTGACTTCACGTGGCCCTTTTCGGGGCGGAGCCCCATGTCGGTCATCATGTAGAGGATGCGGCGCTGAACAGGCTTCAGACCGTCGCGCGCGTCGGGGAGCGCGCGCGAGTAGATCACCGAATAGGCATACTCAAGAAACGAGCCCTCCATCTCATGCGAGATGTCGATATCTTCAATGCGCTCCCCGGCAGCTTCGTGCGCTGCGCCGGGAAGGTCCATGTCGGTTGCGTCGGCCATAATGGGATTATGCTACCGACTGCCACCGACAACGGCGGGAGGCTTGCCGCGATATTCCCGACTGGGCTCGCTGCTCTCGCGCTCGGCCATGGCGCCTCACCCGAGGCGACCCTCAATAACGCCGCCGGGCTCGACTCAGCGGGGAGTGCGCCACAATCGCAGCTCGCGGCGGTCGCCCAGTTGCTGCCTGCGCTGCACTCGCTCGTCGTGCTCGCCGTTGACGGGCTTGGAAGTGCGAACCTTAAAGCCCGCAAGGGCCACGCGCCGACGCTCTCGGGTTTGGCACAGCGCCGCATCACGACAGTGACCCCGTCCACGACAGGCGCTGCGCTCACAACGCTCACGACGGGCAGGCTGCCAGCGGAGCACGGGCTCGTCGGGTATCGCATCATGCACCCCGTCTTGGGCCTGCTCTCGCCGCTGCGCGACTGGGAGGGCATCGCCGATCCGCGGGGTTGGCAGCACTCGGAACCGCTGTTCGCGGAGGCGACTCGCCTCGGCGTTCGCCCGCGCAGCTATGGCCGGCCCGCGCACGCCTCGAGCGGGCTCACGCGGGCCATTCTCACCGGCTCGGAGTACGTCGGCGGCGACACGACGGCCGAGCGACTGGCGGCCGCGAGGCGCGACATCGACTCCGGAGTACCGACCCTCGCATACGTGTACGTCGACGAGCTCGACCGCGCGGGGCACAAGCACGGCTGGGAGAGCGGCGAGTGGTTGCGGCGACTCGAACAGCTCGACGAGGCGCTCGCGGACTTCATGCTGGGCCTGCCCGCTGGCACAGGTGTGATCGTGACCGCCGACCACGGCATGGTCGATGTGGCACCGCATCAGCAGATCGTGTTCGATCTCGACGCCCCCGAGTTTGCCGACGTTGTCGCGGTCGGTGGCGAGCCTCGCTTCCGCACGTTCTTTCTCGCGGAAGGCGCAGATGTGGGTACCTTTGCGGCATCGCTTCAAGAGCGCGAGGGGAAGCGTGCGTGGGTCACCACGCGTGACGAGGTCTTCGACTCGGGTGTGCTCGGGAGCACCGTCACAGCTGGCGTTCGCGAGCGCATGGGCCAGGTCATTATTGCGGCCCGGGCGCAGTGCGCGTACTACACAACAGCAGACGACCCGCTATCGCTTGACATGGTCGGCCAGCACGGCTCGTGGACGGACGAGGAGCGCGGCATACCGCTCCTTCTCGGCGGTGCGCTCGCAGGGAGTGGGTTCGGCAAAGCCGTCGAGCTCGTCGCCTCGGCGCGCGCTTAGCTCCGCGCGCCTAGCTCCGCGGGCGGACCGAGTCGCTAGGCCGGATCGTCGTCGCTGCGGGTGCCAAAGAGGATGTCGTCCCAGCTCGGAATCGACGACCGCCCACGCTTCGAGCCGCGGCCCTCGCGACCACCGGTCTGGCCGCGGTCGCCTCGCTGAGGCTGAGACGGCGCTGTGTCGGTTGCGTCGCTCTCAGACGAATCTGCGCAGGGCTCCGTGCCGTTGCCAGTCTCGGGCGTTGGATCCGACACGGGCGCGGCCGGGACAGCCCTGAGCTGGGCGGTGTCAGCGCTGTCGCCATCGCTCGTGCCCTGGCCATCGCCGGAGCGGCTCTCGCGTGTAGCGTTTGCGGGCGCGGGATCCTCATCGTTCGAAACGCCGGACACGCCGGCAGTTCCCCAAATATTCGCGGCCGCGCCGCGCCGCGTGCTCGGCGCGCGTGGCGGGAGGCCGAGCACCTCAAGCGGCGAGGGGTCTGCGGAGTCATCGCCCGCGGCCCCCTGATCCTGCTCAGTAAGCGATTCGGCGGCTTCGCGCGACCGCTCGCCGCGGCGGCGTCGCAGTGCATCGAGCAGATCAGCGGTCTGGCTGAGGTCGTGCCCGTCGTCCTCGGTCGTCTTGACGGCGAGGTGATCAATCTCGCGCCGGCGCTCGTACTCGGCGTCAGCATTGACGGGCTCGTCGGTCGCCGAGTCTGACTCAGCGGCGTTTCCAGGAGTGTCGGCCGCGGGAAGCGGTTCGACCTCCTGAGTCGGCGCGAGGAGACTGTCGGGGTCAAACGGCGCGGGTTCGGGCTTGGGCGCACGCTCGGGCTCATCAGCGTCGACGGCGCGAAGCTTCGGGATGAGCCTGTCGCCGATCTCGCCGACCTTCGACAGGTTCGTGGCGTCAGGGGTGAGCGGGCTCAGTACGCGCTTCTTGTGGTCGAAGCTCCAGACGGCGTCGTGATCGCCGTCGCGGGAGTCGAACGCGAGGCCAACAAGCCAGCCCGCCTCTTCGTCGCGCCACGAACGCCACTCGCTGTTGACGTTTCCAAGGCCGACGAGTCGCTCGGCGATGACCTGCCCGAAACGCTGCTCGTCTTCGTTCGCGGAGGGCGAACCATTCGTGCCGCTGGGGTCAGTGCGAACGATGACGGCGTGCGCGAGGTCGAGCATGTATCGCTTCTCGGCCCGGACGGGCTCCTCGAACCGTTCGACATCCGCCTCTTCGAGACCGGTCTCTGCCGCGACCTCCGCCCGGCTCTTGCCGGCGCGCAGCAGCGCCTGAATCTCGCGGGGGCGCACCCGAACCGCGCTCGCGGCGCGAGGCAGGGCAAGCCGCACCTCCTGCGCGACCGACTCGTCGATCGCCAACCGGTATTCCTCGCCGAGCTCGTTCGCGAGGATGAGTGAGCCGTCTTCGCGCCGTACTACGCGCAGTTCATCCATTGCAGATCCCTTCGGTGTTCGCTCAAGAGTGCCACAGCTTCCCGATTGAAACGCGGATTGAACCGGGCGAGTGGGGGATAGTTCGCTACTCTCCGATCGCTCTCAGCAATATTGGTTTGCGTTCGAACGATCTATCGGGCAGACTATGGCCGCTCCCAAAGCCAGCCGCGACGAAAAAGCAGGAGAAACATGGCAACCGATTACGACGCACCGCGCAAGAACGACGACGAAACCGCAGAGTCGATTGAAGCGCTCAAGGAGCGTGGGCCTTCCAAAGGGCCGTCGTCGCTCGACTCGGAAGACGCTGACAACCCCAGCTTCGATCTCGGCGGGTCAGACCTTTCCGATGTTGAGCTTGACGTCGTCGTTCTGCCGCAGCAGGCGGACGAGTTCACCTGCGTGAACTGCTTCCTCGTCCGTCACCGCTCACAGCTGTCGCGCGAGATCGACCTCGGCCCGATCTGCGTGGAGTGCGACGCCTAAGCGCTCTGCTTGCTAGCCGCTAGCGCCTCTTTGAGGGCTAGCGGCTTTCGGCTTGTAATGACCCAGTACGGCGTCGGGTCGCTCTCGTCGGTGATCTCGACCTGTACGCCACGGTGGATCCAGCCGCGGACAACCATGTAGCTGCGCGCGTCGGCGCCGGGGCCAATCACGTTCCTGAGCGCATCCTGCCCCAGTGGAGTGACCTCACCCACAAACTTCAGCGGGATTGAGGCCCGGCCAGCCCGCAGCTCGCCGTTCTCGACCGCGATGACCGGGCTGAGTGCGACGAAGATCAGAGCTACGAGCACGTACAGACCGACGGCCACGGGGATAGCTGCCCCCTTGTTGATGGGTGTCATCACGAGGGCCGTCGCGGGGATGAGGAGCAGCCAGGCGCCAAAGAACCCGACTCCCGGGAGAAGGCGTTCGCGGTAGGTGGCTGCCGGAGTAGTTGCGGTCATAGCCCCATTATCTCGCCAATCTGACCTGCTTGCTGAGCGCCACCTCCGTGCCGGGTTTCCGTGGGGGAGGCGCGCGTTCTGCGGCCTATCCGATAGCCTGTGGGCGTGACTGATGTAGTACGCGTTCCCATCGTTGCGGAGCGACCTCCGCTGTATGCCCACGCCGACGACGCCGGCGCAGACCTGTGCGCCGCAGAGGCCGTGACGCTCGCCCCCGGCGAGCGCGCCCTCATTGGCACGGGCGTATCAATCGCCCTGCCGGAGGGGTATGCCGCCTTCGTCGTGCCGCGCAGCGGCCTTGCCGCGAAGCACGGAATCACCGTGGTGAACTCACCCGGCACCGTCGACGCTGGCTATCGCGGCGAGATCAAGGTGACGCTGCTCAACACCGACCAGCGCGCGAGCTTCGATGTCGCGGTTGGTGACAGGATCGCGCAGGTGATTGTCATGCCGGTGACCCGCGCGATCTTCGAGCCGGTCGACGAGCTTCCCGCGGACTCGGTGCGCGGTGCAAACGGATTCGGATCAACGGGCGTGAGCGGCGCGGCCTAACCGCCCGCCGCAGCCCCGCCCAGGAACGAGGAGACTGAAACAATGAACGAAGACGCAAACAACGAGGCCGCCGAGCCGACCGAGGCATTTACTGAAACCGCTGACGCCGCTGAGGCTGTCGACGAGGTCGATACGAGCAAGTCGGCGCCGGAAGACCGCGCAACGGCCGGCCCGTTCGACTTCTCCGAGGTGCCCGCAATGCGCCCCTACGTTGATCTTGGCGGCATCAAGATTGCCCCCCGCGAGGGGCTCCAGATGCGCCTCGAGGTCGACGAGCGCGCAAAGCGCGTCGTCGCAGTCTCCCTCGAGTATGCGGAATCGCTGCTCCAGGTGCAGGCGTTCTCGGCGCCGAAGTCGAGCGGCATGTGGCACCAGATCCGGCGCGATCTCACCACTCAGCTCGCCGCTCAGGGCGCCGAGGTTGTTGAGGAAGACGGCGCGCTCGGCGCCGAGCTCCTCACCGCAACCCAGGTGCCCGCAGAGCAGGGCGGTGGCACCCGCGCAGCGCGCTTCATCGGCGTTGACGGGCCGCGCTGGATCCTGCGCGGGATCCTGATGGGCAAGGCCGCGGTCGATGCGGCCGCGCGCGAAGAACTCATCGAGCTGTTCCGCGAGATCGTCGTCGTGCGCGGCGATCTTCCGATGCCTCCCGGCGATCTTCTCCCGCTGAAGGTGCCCGCCGGCGTGCAGCCCGGCGCGCAGCCCACCGGGTCGGCAGGCGAGTGACCACGACCCCGGGCGAGCCAGGCGAGGCTGAGGGGGCCGAGAGGGATCCCTCGCCGCAGGCGAGCGGTGCCGCCAAACTCCCGGCGCTCAACGGAGGCATCGCGCGCGCGGTTCGCGCCGGTGGATCGGGTGAGGACCTCACCGCGGCCGGCGTGCTCGACGCGATCGGTGGCGTGCGTGGCGTCGTAGAAGCGATCGTTCCGAGCCTCCTGTTCGTCGTGCTCTTTGTCGCGACGAAGGATGCTCGACTCTCCGCTCTCGTTCCCGGGGGCCTCGCGCTGCTCATGGTGATCGCCCGCCTCGTGCGGCGCGAAACGATCGTATCGGCGCTGTCGGGCGTGCTTGGCGTTGGCGTCGCCGTGATTATTACCCTCATCACTGGGCGCGGCGTCGACTACTTCCTTTCGGGTTTCATCGTGAACACGGTGTGGGCTGCTGGGCTGCTCATCTCGATTCTGGTGGGGTGGCCCGCGATCGGGCTGCTCATCGGAATGCTCGACGGCGACATGCGCGGCTGGCGGCGGACACCAAAAGTTCGTCGAACCGCCCTCTGGCTGACCGTGATGTGGCTCGCGCTCTTCGTCGCACGCCTCGCCGTGCAGTTGCCGATGTACCTCGCGGAGCGCGTCGAGGCGCTCGGCGTCGCGAGAATCGTGATGGGGGTGCCGCTGTTTGCCGTCATCATTGGAGCGACGTGGTTCGTCGTGCAGCGACTTCGATCTTCATCAGATGATTCGAGCGGCGAAAAGGGCGTAATCTCGGGGGAGAACACCCCGTCGGAGTGACCGCGGAGGTCGCCGTGAGGGTGTAGGATTTATCTTGACATCGAGAGACTTTGGAGGAACCTCATGGCATCGATCAACAGCTTCGGCGCACGCGACACGCTTGCCGTCGGAGACAAGAACTACGAAATCTTTAAGATTTCTGAAGTCGCCGGCAGCGCGCGACTTCCGTACAGCTTGAAGGTTCTCCTTGAGAACCTGCTCCGCACCGAGGACGGCGCGAACGTCACCTCGAAGCACATCGAGGCGCTCGGTGGCTGGGATCCGTCGGCAGAGCCCGACACCGAGATCCAGTTCACCCCGGCCCGCGTCATCATGCAGGACTTCACTGGCGTTCCCTGCATCGTCGACCTCGCGACCATGCGCGAGGCCGTCACTGACCTCGGCGGCAACCCCGACAAGATCAACCCGCTCGCTCCCGCCGAGCTCGTGATTGACCACTCGGTCATCTCGGACTCGTACGGCAACAAGGAAGCGTTCGCGAAGAACGTGGCCATGGAGTACGAGCGCAACGGCGAGCGCTACCAGTTCCTCCGCTGGGGCCAGGGCGCGTTCGACGACTTCAAGGTCGTCCCCCCGGGGACCGGCATCGTGCACCAGGTGAACATCGAGCACCTCGCTCGCGTGACCTTCACGCGCGACGTTGACGGCGTGACCCAGGCGTACCCCGACACCGCCGTCGGCACCGACTCGCACACCACCATGCAGAACGGCCTCGGCGTGCTCGGCTGGGGCGTTGGCGGCATCGAGGCCGAGGCAGCAATGCTCGGCCAGCCGATCTCCATGCTCATCCCGCGCGTCGTCGGTTTCAAGCTCTCGGGCAAGATCCCCGCTGGCGTGACCGCGACCGACGTCGTGCTCACCATCACCCAGCAGCTGCGCCAGCACGGTGTCGTCGGTAAGTTCGTCGAGTTCTACGGCGAGGGCGTTGGCTCGGTGCCGCTCGCGAACCGCGCGACCATCGGCAACATGAGCCCCGAGTTCGGCTCGACCGCTGCTATGTTCCCCGTCGACGAGGTCACCCTCGACTACCTGCGCCTCACCGGCCGCTCGGACGAGCAGGTTGAGCTCGTCAAGGCATACTCGCAGGCACAGGGCCTGTGGCACGACCCGGCCAACGAGCCCGAGTTCTCGGAGTACCTCGAGCTCGACCTCAGCACCGTTGTCTCCTCGATCGCCGGCCCGAAGCGCCCGCAGGATCGTATCGAGCTCACCGCTGCGAAGACCCAGTTCGAGACCGACCTGAAGAACTACACCGAGGCGTCGAACCCGGCCAAGGTGAAGGACGACAAGGGCCGCGAGTTCGAGCTCGACCACGGCGCAGTGACGCTCGCGTCGATCACGTCGTGCACGAACACCTCGAACCCGTCGGTGATGCTCGCCGCTGGCGTGCTGGCGCGCAACGCCGTCGCGAAGGGCCTCCAGGCGAAGCCGTGGGTCAAGACCACGCTCGCCCCCGGCTCGAAGGTTGTCACCGACTACTACGAGAAGTCGGGCCTCCGCTCTGACCTCGAAGCACTCGGCTTCTACCTCGTCGGCTACGGTTGCATGACCTGCATCGGTAACTCCGGCCCCCTGAACGACGAGATCTCGCAGGCCGTGAACGACAACGACCTCGCTGTGACCGCGGTGCTCTCGGGCAACCGTAACTTCGAGGGTCGCATCAACCCGGATATCAAGATGAACTACCTCGCGAGCCCCCCGCTCGTCGTTGCGTACTCGCTTGCCGGCACGATGGACTTCGACTTCGAGAACGAGTCGCTCGGACTTGACTCCGATGGCAACGACGTGTTCCTGCGCGACATCTGGCCCGACCCGACCGAGGTGCAGAAGATCGCCGACGCGTCGATCGACTCCGACATGTTCCGCGAGAAGTACGCCACCGTCTTCGATGGCGACGAGCACTGGACTGCGCTGCCGACCCCCGAGGGCAACACCTTCGCGTGGGACGACAAGTCGACCTATGTTCGCAAGGCACCGTACTTCGACGGCATGGAGCTCACGCCCGCGCCCGTCGTCGACATCACCGGCGCACGCGTCCTCGCGAAGCTTGGCGACTCGGTCACGACCGACCACATCAGCCCCGCAGGTAGCTTCCGCGCCGAGACCCCGGCAGGCAAGTACCTCGTCGAGAACGGCATCGCGGTTCGCGACTTCAACACCTATGGCTCGCGCCGTGGCAACCACGAGGTCATGATTCGCGGTACGTTCGCGAACATCCGTCTCCGCAACCAGCTTCTCGACAACGTCGAGGGCGGCTTCACGCGTGACTTCACGCAGGAGGGCGGCCCGCAGTCGTACATCTACGACGCGTCGCAGAACTACCAGGCAGCCGGCACCCCGCTCGTCGTCCTCGGCGGCAAGGAGTACGGCTCGGGCTCGTCGCGCGACTGGGCGGCGAAGGGCACCAGCCTCCTCGGCGTCAAGGCGGTCATCACCGAGAGCTTCGAGCGTATCCACCGCTCGAACCTCATCGGAATGGGCGTGCTGCCGCTGCAGTTCCCCGTCGGCAAGAGCGCTGACTCGCTCGGCCTCGACGGCACCGAGACGTTCGACATCACCGGTGTCGCACAGCTCAACGAGGGCGTCACCCCGAAGACCGTGAGCGTCAAGGCAACGAAGGAAGACGGCTCGGTCGTCGAGTTCGACGCTGTCGTTCGCATCGACACCCCGGGTGAGGCGGACTACTACCGCAACGGCGGCATCCTGCAGTACGTGCTGCGTTCGCTCGTCTAAGCACCGGCGACTGGCTCACTGAGCCCGTTCGCAACCTGAGGACCCCGTGCCAGTTAGCGCGGGGTCCTCTGCGTTGTTGGCGCGCTTGTCGGGCGAACCCCAAATGTGGGCGCTGCCTGAGGGTTGCTAGCGTAAAGAAGACGGCAGCGACACGAAGGAGCATCACATGAGTGCCAGGGCGGACCTCGCGCACAGGATCATCAGCCAGCAGTTCCGCACCTCCAAGTACTCGGGGAGGTACGACCTTGGCGATGTCGACGCCTTCCTCGACGACCTCGCGCAGCAGGTGCGAGCTGGTGTACCTGGGGGCGAGATTGCCCGCGCAGCGGTGAAATCGAGGTTTAAGACGACGGCCTGGTTCCGAGTCGGCTACCTCGTCGATGACGTGGACGACTTCATCGACGAACTGGTGCAGCAACTGCGGAGTCTTCCTGAGGGCAGCCCGCAACGCGACGACTAGCCATAGCGGCCGATGAACTTTCCTCGGCACCGCGCCGGTCGGAGACCGCGCGGCTTTGTTCAGTAGACTGAGTGGGTGCTTGAGCGAATTACTGGACCCCGAGATCTCGACGCGCTTACCCCCGAGGAGTGCGTGGAGCTCGCGGCTGACATTCGCGAGTTCTTGATCGCCGAGGTCTCGAAGACTGGCGGTCACCTGGGGCCGAACCTGGGCGTCGTTGAGCTCACGATCGCGCTGCACCGCGTGTTTGATTCGCCGAACGACCCCATTGTTTGGGACACCGGTCACCAGAGCTACGTTCACAAGATCCTGACCGGGCGCAAGGACTTCACCGACCTGCGAAAGCGCGGTGGCCTCGCGGGCTACCCGCAGCGATCCGAAAGCGTCCACGACGTCGTGGAGAGCTCGCACGCCTCGAGCTCGCTGAGCTGGGCCGACGGCATCTCGCGCGCCTTCGCGAGCACCGGAAAGCAGGATCGCCACGTTGTCGCCGTCGTCGGCGATGGCGCGCTCACGGGTGGCATGACCTGGGAGGCGCTCAACAACATCACCGACGACAATGACCGCAATCTCATTATCGTCGTGAACGATAACGGCCGATCCTACGCGCCGACCATCGGCGGCATGGCCCGCTTCTTGAACGGCGTGCGCGTCACCGGGGGATACCGCGACCTGCAGGAGGGGAGCGAGCGGCTCTTCAACAACTTTGGTGCCGCGGGCCGCACCGTGTATCGCGCCGCGCGCGGCGCCCTGCGCGGCTTCGTCTCGCGCGCCTCCGGCAATCAGGATCTGTACGCTAACCTCGACATCAAGTACGTCGGCCCCGTTGATGGGCACGACCTGGCGGCAGTTGAGGTCGCGCTCAAGCAGGCGAAGGGCTACGGCCGCCCAGCCCTCGTGCACGTGATCACCGAGAAGGGCCGCGGCTATGCTCCTGCGGTGAACGATGAGGCCGATCAGTTCCACGCGATCGGCCAGATCAATCCCGACAACGGCGCCCCGCTCAGCGCTTCCTCCGAGCGCGGCTGGACCTCGGTGTTCCGTGAGGAGATTGTCGCACTCGCGCATCAGCACCCGAAGCTCGTCGGTATCACCGGCGCGATGCTCAGGCCAACCGGGCTCGACGGCTTTGCCCAGGCCTTCCCGCAGCGCGTGTACGACGTCGGCATCGCCGAGCAGCACGCGGTGACAACGGCAGCGGGCCTGGCCTACGGCGGCCTCCATCCCGTCGTAGCGATCTACGCAACCTTCATGAACCGCGCCTTCGACCAGGTGCTTATGGATGTCGGCCTCCACCGCGCCGGCGTCACGTTTGTGCTCGACCGCGCCGGTATTACCGGGCCTGACGGCGCGAGCCACAATGGTGTGTGGGATCTCGCGATGCTGCAGATCGTGCCCGGCATTCGTATCGCGGCGCCCCGTGACGAGGCTACGCTCCGGGAGACGCTCGGCGAGGCAGTCGTCGTCGAGGACGCGCCGACCGTTATCCGCTACCCGAAGGGGTCCGTCGGGGTTCCGCTTCCGGGGCTTTGGCGCACCGAAGACGGCGTCGACGTGCTGTACGCGGGCGATCAGACCACTGAGCCGGCCGCGGGCCCGCTCGCGGTGTCGGCCGACGTGCTCTTCGTCGCCGTCGGGCCCATGACGCGGACTGCGCTCGATGCGGCGGCGATCCTGGCAGAGCAAGGCATCACCTCGACGGTGATTGACCCGCGCTGGGTGATTCCGGTGATGCGCTCAGTTATTGATCTCGCTGCAACTCACCGCCTCGTCGTGAGCATTGAAGACGGGCTGCGCGTTGGCGGCGTTGGCACCACGATCCGGCAGGAGCTCCGCGAGGCTGGCGTCGACACTGCCGTCTCCGAGCTCGGTACCCCCTACGAGTTCCTGGAGCACGCGAGCCGCGACGAGCTGCTCGAGGACGCGGGCCTCACGGCGCCGCAGATCGCTGCGGAGATCGTTGAGCAGGTGCGCGGCACTCGGCTGCCTGCGGCTCGGCCCGAGTAGCGCAGGCTGCGCCGGCGCCGGCGCCGGCGCCGGCACCACACCCACACACCCCAAATTTTCCGTTGCACCCCTAATGCTGAGAGTATTTGAGGCGCAACAGAATATTTGGGCGCAATTGGGCGCGTAGGCACAGATCGGGAGCCGCAACCAAACGCCGCAAACCCAACGCCGCATCCCAACGCCGCAAACCCAACGCAGCGAACACGACGCCCCGAACGCAATTCGCCCCGCCTCCCACCCGTGAGAGTGGGAGGCGGGGCGAACCTTCCGCAGTCGGAAGCGGTCTAGGAGACCGCCGCGATACGGGGGTCGTGGAACGTACCGCCGAACGCGCGCTCCGACGCGCCGACGCGATCGAGGTACGGCGTCGCGCCACCCGCCTGGAACGGCCAGCCGGCACCCAGAATCAGGCCGAGGTCGATGTCCTCTGCGGCGTGCACCACACCCTCGTCGAGCATGATCTTGATCTCGTTCGCGAGCTCATCCTCGACCCGGCGCAGAATCTCTTCGGCGGTTACAGGCGTCTTGCCGAACTTCAGGGCCTTCGTCGCAGCCTTTGAGAGGTCTTCGACCTTGCCAAGCTTGTTCTTGACGAGCGGCTCATCAAGCTCAGCGATCGCGTGCATGTTCGGCGAAGCGTAGAAGCGCTCTGGGAACGCCCCGACCATCGTGTCCTGCACGTGCGCGGCGACCTTCCAACCGACCAGGTCGATCAGCTCGAACGGGCCCATCGGCAGTCCGATGGGAGCGAGCGACTGCTCAACGACGGGGAGCGGTGTGCCCTCGTCGAGCGCGCGCGCCGCCTCGCCCATGACCTTCGCGAGCAGGCGGTTCACGACGAAGCCCGGGCGGTCGGCGGTGATGATCGCGCTCTTGCCGAGCTTCTTGGCGATGACCATCGCGGTCGAGAGTGCGCCCTCACCGGTTGCGGGGCTCTTCACGACCTCGATGAGGGGCATAACCGCGACCGGGTTGAAGAAGTGGAACCCAACGAGGCGCTCTGGGTGCTTGAGGTTCGCGCCGATCTGCTCGACCGAGAGCGACGATGTGTTCGTCGCGAGGATCGCATCCTCGGCGATGATCGGCTCGATCTCAGCGAAGACCTGCTGCTTCACCGACAGCTCCTCGAAGACAGCCTCGATGACCCAGTCGCAATCAGCAAACAGTGACTTGTCGGTCGTGCCAGTGACGAGCGCCTTCACCTGGTTGGCGTCGTCGCTTGAGAGCCGGCCCTTGCCGTGCATCTTATCGATCTCGCCGTGAATGTAGGCGACCCCCTTGTCCACACGCCCCTGGTCGAGGTCGGTGATGACGACGGGTACGCGAAGCTTGCGTGCGAAGAGCAGTGCGAACTGGCTCGCCATGAGGCCGGCGCCGATGATGCCGACCTTCTGCACCTTCTTCGCGAGCTCCTTGTCAGGGGCGCCAGCGGGGCGCTTTGCGCGCTTCTGCACCAGGTCGAAGGCGTAGATCGACGCGGCGAACTGATCGCCCGAGATGAGCTCGGCGAGCGCCTCATCCTCGCGAGCGAAACCAGCGGCCACGTCGTTGTCCTTCGCGGCTGCGAGCAGGTCGAGCGCCGCGTATGGCGACTTCGCTGCTGTGCCCAGGCGGCCCTTGACGGTGTCGCGGGCGACCTTGATCGCGATCGGCCACTTGGTCATGCGCTCGATCTTGCCGGGCTTGTTCGGCCGCTCAACCTTTGTCTTGCCGGTGAGCACGCCATCGGCCCATGCGACCGACTGCTCGAGGAAGCTCGCGGCGCCGAACATCTCGTCGAAGATGCCGAGTTCGAGGGCCTGCTTGGGCTTCAGCATGCGGTTGTTCTGCAGCGGGTTCGAGACGATCACCTTGAGCGCGTTCTCGATGCCGATGAGGTTCGGTAGCAGCGTCGCACCTCCCCAGCCGGGGATGATGCCGAGGAACACCTCGGGGAACGCGATCGCCGCGGCCGAGGAGTCGACGGTGCGGTAGGTGCAGTTCAATGCGATCTCGAGTGCGCCGCCGAGCGCGAGCCCGTTGACGAACGCGAACGAGGGCACGCCGATCGTGCTGAACTTGCCGAGCACGCGGTGGCCGTACTGGCCCATGAGCAGAGCGTTCTCACGAGTTGCGAGCGTCGAGACCTTCGATAGGTCGGCGCCGGCGGCGAAGATGAACTGCTTGCCGGTGACGGCAACGGCCTGGATCTCGCCGGCCGAGGCCCGCGCCGTGAGCTCGTCGAGCACGCGCTCGAGGCCCTGCAGCGTGCGGGGGCCCAGGGTGTTCGGGCGTGTGTAGTCGCGCCCGTTGTCGAGGGTGATGAGTGCGAGCGTGCCGCCCGAGGGCAGCTTCACATCGCGCACGTACGACTCGGTCACGACCTCGTCAGCCGAGGCGTCGATGATGGGGGAGAAATCGATCTTGCTGTAGTCGGTCATGGCGTTACTTACCCTTCTTGCCGTTGAAGTGTGGGTTCTCCCAAATCTGGGTGCCGCCCTGTCCGAGGCCAACGCACATCGCGGTGACGCCGTAGCGGACGTCGGGGCGCTGCTCGAACTGGCGCGCGAGCTGAATCATGAGGCGTACGCCGGTTGCCGCGAGCGGGTGGCCGAGGGCGATCGCGCCGCCCCACATGTTGACGCGCGGGTCGTCGTCGGCGATCTCAAAGTGATCGAGCAGCGAGAGAACCTGCACGGCAAAGGCCTCGTTGAGCTCAAACAGGCCGATGTCGTTGATGGACAGGCCAGCCTTCTTGAGTGCTTTCTCGGTTGAGGGGACAGGGCCGAGGCCCATGACCTCGGGCTCCACCCCGGCAAAAGCGAACGACACCAGGCGCATCTTCGGCTTAAGGCCGAGCTCCTTCGCGGTGTCGCCGCCGGCGAGCAGTGACATCGTCGCGCCATCCGTGAGAGGCGATGCAGTGCCGGCCGTCACGCGACCGTGGGGGCGGAACGGCGTCTTCAGCGCCGCGAGGCCCTCCATCGTGGTCTCGGGGCGTCGCCCCTCGTCTTCCGTTGCCACGCCCCAGCCCTGAGCGGACTGGAACGCGACGGGCACGAGGTCTGGCTGAATGTCCCCGCGATCATACGCCGCCTGTACCTTCTGTTGACTGAGCATGCCGAAGCGGTCTGAGCGCTCCTTCGTGAGCTGCGGGAAGCGGTCGTGCAGTCGCTCCGCGGTCATACCCATGTTGAGCGCGTCGGGGCTCACCATCTTCTCGGCGACGAAGCGAGGGTTCGGGTCTGCGCCCTCACCGATCGGGTGTCGGCCCATGTGCTCGACGCCGCCTGCGACGGCGAGGTCGTACTGACCGGCGCCGATTGCGGCGCCCATGAACGACGCCGTCGTCATCGCGCCAGCGCACATGCGGTCGAGCGCGAAGCCCGGGACAGTCTGGGGGAGCCCCGCAAGGATCGCGACAGAGCGGCCGAGGGTCAGGCCCTGGTCACCCTGCTGGGTGGTCGCCGCGATGCCCACATCATCAATGCGATCGAGCGGGACGTTGGGGTTTCGTTCCATGAGCCCTTGGAGCGCCTTCACGGCGAGATCATCGGCGCGGGTTCCCGCGTACATGCCCTTTTCCCCAGCGCGCCCGAAGGGGGTGCGAACCCCGTCTACGAACACGACTTCTCTCATTGTGGCCACTTCGCCTCCATCATGTGGTGTGTCGGATGGTCTCATCCTACGAAGTCGCGCTGCGCGGCGCAGGTCTCGTGCGCAGATCGGTTGAAGAGGGTCGGCGCGTGCCGAAGAAAGTTATCGCTAGTCTACAAAAACCGTCGATAGAATTGGTGCCACTAGTGCAAGCTGCCAGGGGCGCGCGCCCAAGTCGGCGAGCCGGTTCGCGACGCCCTCAGGCGAGGGGTCATTGGGTGGCGCCCACGCCAGCTCGCGCACGAGCGCGGGGGCGATGAGGTTCTCGGGTGGCATGTGCTGACGCTCGGCCTCGGCCGTCACGACGGCGCGCAGCTCGACCAGGCGGTCAGCGGCCTCGGGGTGTCGCTGCGCCCAGCCGCGGTGGCTTGGGATCGTGCCGGGTTCGCGCTTCTTCGGCCCGGGCAGATCCTCCGTCGTCTTTCCGCGGAGGATCGCTTTCCACCAGCGGTCGAGCTCGGAGCGGCTCGCGCGACCGCGGAAGGTTTTGAGCGAGGCGAGCTCGCCCGCCGAGCGCGGGTTCGCCGTTACCGCGGCGATGATCGATGCGTCGGGAAGGAGCCTGCCGGGTGCGACGTCCTTTGCCCGCGCGAAGTCGTCGCGTGCCGTCCAGAGCTCGCGTGCCATGGCCAGCTGCCGCGGCGCACGCAACCGATTCCCGCCCGAGAGTTTGCGCCACGGGTCGGCGGCCTTGGGCTTCGGCTCCTTCAGCCTGACTGCCTCAAACTCCTGCTCCGCGAACTGGCGCTTGCCAGCGGACTCGAGGCGTTCCTCGACCGCGTCACGCAGGTCGGGAAGCAGCGCTACGTCGAGCGCCGCGTATTCGAGCCACGGCTCGGGCAGCGGCCTGGTCGACCAGTCTGAGGCGGAGTGAGCCTTCGCGAGTTCGATGCCGAGCAACTCGTGCGTGACGGCGCCGAGCCCGACCCGCTCCAGCCCGAGGAGACGTGAGGCGAGCTCGGTATCGAACAGACGCTCTGGCACCAGGCCAATCTCGGCGAGGCTCGGGAGATCCTGATCTGCGGCGTGCAGCACCCACTCGTCGCCCCCGAGCGCCTGAGCGAGTGGGGAGAAGTCGGTGATACCGACGGGATCGAAGAGGAACGTGCCTGCGCCCCGACGAAAGACCTGCACGAGGTACGCGCGGTTGCTGTACTTGAAACCCGATGCGCGCTCGGTATCAACGCCGAACGGGCCGCTGCCGCCCGCGATGAGGGCGCTCGCGCGCCGCAACTCCGCATCGTCCGTAACCATTGACCATGCTGCAGGTGTCATATCTATTTTGCCGAGCGTTGCGCTCGAACGCGTTGTTGCGTGAGCGACGCGACCCCTTCTTCGTGTGGAAGCCCCGCGAGGAGGCAGAGCAGTTCTGACCACGCTTCGATGTGCGAAGCGAAATTCTCACCGAGCGGTGTCCAGGAGGCGCGCAACTCGATCTGGGCGCCATCCCCGCGGGCCTCAAGCGCCCCAAAGCTACTTGAGAGCACCTTGGTTGCGGTACCCGAGATATAAGTGTACCGAGCCGAGCGTGAATCGAGGGCGTCGGTGAGCCACGACCAGGCGACGTCGGTGATGAACGGGTCAACGCCGATCTCGAGTTCAAGCGGAGCCTGTGCATAGCAGACGATGCGGAACTCGCCGCCCCATTCTTCGGCCGATGCGGGATCGTGCATGAGCACGAAACGCCCGGCGCCCGCGGGGGAGTCGAGCACAGATTCAGGATCGGGCGACACCCCCTGTCGCACACCGGCCGCAAACGCGGCGGCGTGCGGCGCGATCCGCTCGGGGGGTGCGATCTCACGCACCGCGAGGTCGCTGCGCAGCGTTGCGCGACGCAGCTGCTCGGCTGCGCTGACGAAGACAGCGGGAAGCGCTGTAGAGGGTGTGGACACACCCGAAGACTAGAGTTCTGTGTGTGCCCGGGCGCGCTGCCACGCCGGGGCTCTCGAAATATACGTCGACCATGAACGGAGCGCGCATGCGGGCGTCGCAGGGAGTTGCCATTGCCGGGGCTGCGGTCGTAGGCGCGGCGGTCGGGGTTGCCGCCGCTTCCGCCGGGGTTTCCGCCTACCTCGCACGCCTCTCGGTCACCGTCGATCGCGGGCTTGAGCGCCCCGTCTCCGTGCGACGGGTCGTTCCGGGTGACGAGCCGCTCGTGTGGCTGACGGGCGAGGGGTCGCGCGCGCGTGGACAGCACTCCCTGCTGTTTGACCCTCCGGGAGCCCCTCCCGGAGGCGGCGTCGGAGCGCAACCGACTGGCCACGCCAGGCTCGGCCCGGTCATACGCCGGAACGGCGCCGACGTGCTCCGTGCGGTGCGGGCAGTCGACAGCGGTGAGCTTGTTGCCGGAGCGCGCGGGCGGATGGTCGGGTGGTGGTACACGAACCCGGAAGAACTCGGGTATCGGGTCGAGGAGACGACGTACGAGACTGAGCTTGGGCCGATGACTGCCTGGATCGTGCACCCGAAGCGCCCGCGAAAGAAACGCTGGGCGATCCACATGCACGGGCGCGGCGCCTCGCCCGCGGAGACCTTCCGGGGCATCGAACCCTTCGCTCGTGCCGGCGTGACCAGCATGATCATCACCTACCGGAACGACCTCGGCGCGCCAGCCGGGCTGCACGGGCGCTACGGAATGGGGGTCAGCGAGAGTCGCGACCTCGACGCGGCGATCACCGAGGCGCGCGCCCGCGGGGCCGAGCGCGTCACCCTCATGGGGTGGTCTATGGGCGGCACTGCCTCGCTCGTGTCTGTCGCTCGCGGCGAGCACCGCGACGTCATTGACGGACTGATCCTTGAGTCGCCCGGAGCGGACTGGGCGCAGATACTCCGTGACAAGGCCGCGCAGGTCAAGCTTCCCGGTTGGATCGCAGACGCCGGCATGGCGCTCCTCGCCCGCGGTCTCGTGCCGTCGGGGGAAGCCGGAGGAATCGATTTCGAAGGCCTCGCACCTGAGCGCCTCGCCGCGAGCCTCGACGTGCCAACGCTGATCCTCGCGAGCCCCGACGATCGCTTCGTCCCGTGGCGCGGGTCACAGGTGATGGCCGAGGCGCGGCCCGATCTCGTTGAGCTCGTGAGCATTCCTGGCGCGGGGCACGTGCGGCTCTGGAACGTTGATCCAGAGCTGTGGGAGAGCACCGTGCTGCGCTTTGTCGCGGCCCTCCCGAGGCCCGGGTGGCGGGGGCAGTAGACTGATGCGGATGTCTGCTACGCAACCGCACAGTTTTGCCCATCTTGTCGACCGCAACCCGCGGATCTCGGGGACGGAACTTGTCGCCACTCTCACGCCCCCTCCGCAGTTCGAAACGGCGAGCTTTGACTCGTACGTACCCGACGAGAACTATGCCTCGCAGGCGCAAGCGCGCGACCTGCTGCGCGCGTTCGTCTCGCCTCGGGGCGGCAGCGCTGCCGCCAAGGGTGGATTCTTCGGGTTCGGGCGGAAGAAGGCTGAGCCCGCTCCGGCCGCGGCGGCGAAGCCCGGCGTATACCTCGACGGTGGCTTTGGCGTCGGCAAAACGCACCTGCTCGCCGCGAGCTGGCACGCGCAGCAGGGCCGCAAGTACTTTGGCACCTTCATCGAGTACACCGCGCTCGTCGGCGCCCTCGGCTACGCCGGCGCCGTGAGCGTGCTTCAGGGGGCACAGCTCATCTGTATTGACGAGTTTGAGCTCGATGATCCGGGCGACACCATGCTCATGACCCGCCTGATTGGCGACCTCACAAAGACGGGCTCGAAGTTCATCGCGACCTCGAACACGCCGCCGAACGCGCTCGGCGAGGGCCGTTTTGCGGCCGCCGACTTCATGCGCGAGATCCAGGCAATGTCCGATCGCTTTACGACGATCAGGATCGACGGCGTCGACTACCGCCAGCGAGACCTCGAGGGTGCCGCCGTGACCCTGACCGACGAGGCTTACCAGTTCGCCCTCGCTGATGTCGCCGCATCGGGCGTGCGCATGACCGATGACGGTTTCGACGAACTCATCGCGCACCTCGCAACTGTGCACCCGTCGAGCTACATCGGGCTTCTTGAAGGGGTTCAGACCATCGGCCTACGCGGGGTGCACGAGCTCACCGACCAGTCGGCCGCGCTCAGATTTGTTGCGTTCATCGACCGGGTCTACGACGCCCAGATCCCGATCCGCGCGACGGGGCTGCCACTCACCGAGATCTTCGGTGGCGGGATGATCGATGGCGGATACCGCAAGAAGTACCAGCGCTGCCAGTCGCGCCTGAACGCGCTCACCTCGCACGAGGTCGACTAGCGTGTCGAACAAGAGCGTCTGGTATCAGGTTGGGGTTGCGCTGCGGCGCATCCTCGGGCTGGACAGGCTCGGGGGTTCGGGGGCGAACCAGCGGCCAAGCCAGGGCTCCTCGCAGCGCCCCAAGAAGCCGCAGGCGACGCTCAAGCCCGCCCCGAAGCCCTCGGCAAAGCCCACAACAAAGCCCACAACAAAGCCCACAACAAAGCCCTCGATCGGGTCAAGTGGTCGCGCGTCGGGCGGGTACGACGAGAGCCCCGGCCAGTTCGGCGCGGGTGCGACCCGCGATGTGCAGGCGAGCGAGTTGCGCGGTGCGAAGCTTGAGTATGCCCCGAGCATGGACGGCGACCCCGACCCCGGTGAGATCGTGTGGACATGGGTACCGTACGTTGAGAACGACGGCCGCGGCAAAGACCGCCCCGTGCTCATCATCGGGCGCATCGATTCGACCACGGTGTTTGGCTGCTACGTCAGTTCGAAGTACCACCGCGACTTTATTTCGATCGGTAGCGGTGAGTGGGATTCGCAGGGGCGAGAGAGCTTCGTCTCACCCGAGCGGATTCTCAGGGTCACCCACGAGGGCATGCGGCGCGAGGGTGCGACGATCCCGCGGGAGCGCTTCACCGAGGCTGTGCGAGGGGTGCTCGAGTACCACGGGATGAAGTAAGCCGTGCCGGTGTTCGTGCCCGCCAGCCCACCGTTGGTGGGCACGAACACCGGCTCGCGTTTCTTCGGCGCTTCTGGTGCGCTACGTCGTCACCTCGGGAGCCTTCCTTGCGTGTCGGGTGACGAATGGAGCGCACGCGACCGCAACGATCATGAGTGAACCGCCGACCGCGAACGCCAGCTTCGCTCCTGCGATCTGAGCTGCTGCGTCAGGTGCCTGTGACAGTGCGGCGCCGAGTGCGAGCGCGCCGACAAGGGCCGCCGTGCCCGCAGCCCCGGCGAGCTGCTGCAGCGTGTTCAAGATTGCGCTGCCGTGGCCGTAGAGGGGGAGCGGGAGCGAGCTCATCGCGTGGGTCATCATTGGGGTCTGCACGAGCGCCATCCCGGCAGAGAACGTCATGTGCATTGCCACGAGCTGACCTGTCGTCGTCTCCGCACTGATTGTCGTGAGCCACCACTGTGAGCCGAGCAGCACGAGGGTGCCTGGAATGACGAGCGGCTTGGGTCCGAGCATGTCGTAAAGCCTGCCCACGACAGGCGCGAGCACGCCCTGGGTGATACCCCCGGGTAGCAGCATGAGACCTGTTGCGAGGACGCTCAACCCCAGACCCGACTGGGCATAGATCGGGAGAATGACGACTGTGCCGAGCATCACGCCGAACGCCACCGTGAGTACGGTGACCGACAGCGAGAAGTTGCGCTCTCGGAATGGGCGCAGGTCGAGAAGCGGCCCGCGGCCAGCTTTCTGAAGTCGCTTCTGGCGCGAGATAAAGGCGACGAGAGCGACGACGCCTACGGCGAGCGCGACGGGCGGCACGAGAGAGCCTGTGGCGAGGTCTGACGCGGATGACACCGCGCTGACGATACCGCCGAACCCGAAGAGCGCGAGCACAACGGAGGGCACGTCAAGCGGTGCCCGGTTCCCGCCTCCGAGTCTCGGCATGAAGAGCAGGCCCACTCCGAATGCGACGAGCGCGATGGGTACCATCAACCCGAAGACCCAGCGCCACCCGAGTGCTTCGATGACGACGCCTGACAGCGTCGGGCCGATTGCCGGGCCGACCGAGATCACGATCGAGTTGAGCCCCATGACGGTACCGCGATGCTGCGGCGGCACGAGGGTGAGCGTGCTGGTCATGAGCAGCGGCATCACGATGGCGGTGCCGCAGGCCTGAACGACACGCGCCGCAAGCATGACCCCGAAGCCGGGAGCGACCGCGGCGATCGCCGTTCCAGTGAGGAAGAGCAGCAGCGCGACGATGAACAGCGTTCGGATCGAGAACCTGCTGAGGAGATAGCCAGTCGTGGGGATGACGACTGCCATGGTCAGTAGGAAGCCCGTGGTCAGCCACTGAATGGTCGTTGCGCCGACCCCGAATTCGGCCATGAGTGGCGGCAGAGCCACGCTCAGAACGGTTTCGTTCAGGATCATGACGAAGGCGGAAATTGCGAGGATCGAGATCACCGCCGTGACCGTGCGGGTTGTGGGTTGTTCTTGTGGCAGCTGCGTGCTGCCGGTGGTCGGGGAGTTCACTGATTCGGGTTCGCTTTCTGGCCGGCACGCGGTCGCCGACACTAAATTGTGGCACACGGTGCCAGAATTTTGCGCGAATGACCGAAACGCGATACCTTTTGGCGAGATCGGCCACTCTTGAAAGTGGTCGCAATCCAGAGGAGGACGCGTGGGAGACACCGCCGATGCGCAGCCCGCCGAGGGCGCCGAAAAAGAGGGTGTGCGCGAACGCCGTAACCGCGAACTCCGTCAGCGCGTGCACCTCGCGGCGCTTGACCTAGGCGAGCGGTTCGGCGTCGGCGCTGTGACTGTTGCGCAGATTGCAGCCGCCTCGGGTATCTCGCGGCGTTCGTTCTTTCGCCACTTCGGTTGTAAAGAGGAGGCCGTTCTCGCGGGCCACAGCAGATACCTCGATGCAGTCACCACGCTTCCCCTCGAGGCTGACGATGTTGGCGGCGCGCTCGGCTCCATTGAGCGTCTCGGCGACGTCGTGCTCGAACTCGAGGGCATTCCTGATCTCGTCGAGCACCGGCGCGTGGCCGCGCTCATCGCAGCTGACCCCGCGATTCGCGCCTACGCTGTCGCGCAGGATCGCGTGATCGCCGACCTGCTCCGAGATCGGCTCTCCGAGAAGCTGCCCCACGAAGAGCGTGCCACGCTTGAGCTGGTCGCCGACCTCGGAGTGACCATCTGGCGCCACGGGTGGGTGCGGTGGAGCGCGCAGGCCGGCTCAGAAGGGGACGAAACCCCGGCGCAGAGCCACGCGGTCGCGCGGCGCCTCTTCCGAGAGCTGGCGGGCCGGGGAGGCCTGAACTAGAGCCCGAGAATGGCGCGGGCGATCAGGAAGTAGATGATGAGGCCGCTCGCGTCGACAAAGGTCGAGATGAACGGGTTCGAGAAGACGGCGGGGTCGACCTTTACCCAGCGGGCAACGAGCGGCATGATCCCGCCAATTGTTGCCGCGACGGTACAGATCGCCACGAGGGTGAGCCCAATGACTGCGCCAATCTGCCAGCTGTAGACCAAGCCTGCAATCAGGAAGCCGAGGGTTCCGAGCAGCAGCCCGAGCATCGCGCCAACGCGGGCCTCGCGGCCGAGCACTCTTGCGATGTCTCTCGCTTTCACGTCCCCAAGTGCGAGCGCCCTGGTGACGGTGGTAGCGGCCTGGTTGCCGGTATTACCGCCCGTGCCGATGAGTAGCGGAACGAAGAGTGCGAGCACGGTGACCTGAGCGAGCGTGCCCTCGAATACGTCGAGCACCTGCACGGTCAGGGTTGCGCCTACGGCGAGCACGAGGAGCCAGACGACTCGCGAGCGCACGAGCTGCATGATCGGCGTCGCGAAGTAGGGGCGCCGCAGCGGTTCCACGCCGCCCTGTCGGGCCGAGTCCTCACTCTCCTCGTGTTCGATGATACGCATCGCATCGTCGAAGGTGAGAAGCCCCACGAGGCGCCGCTCGCGATCAACCACCGGGATCGCGACGAAGCCGGCTTCCGTGAGCCTTCGGGCGGCGCGCTCGGCGTCTTCGGTCGCCTCCACGCTCTGCGCCTCGCTCATGATCGATGCGATCACTGCGTCTGGTTCAGCGGCAATGAGATCGCGCAGGCTCACAACGCCAGCGATATGGCGCGCGTCGTCGAGTACCGGGAGCATGTAGATCGTTTCCGCGTCGTCGATGCGGTCACGCAGCCGGGCCATCGTGTCGGTGACCGTGTAGTCCATGCGGGTGGTGACGTATTCGGGCGTCATTCTGCGACCGACGGAGTCCTGGGGGTATCCCAGCACGACCGAGGTCAGGCGCCGCTCCCGCTCCGAGAGGCCATGCAGGAGCTTTGGGGCGAGCGTAGCTGGAAGCTCGTCGAGCAGCCTCACCCTGTCATCGGGGTCAAGGCCCTCAAAGATCTCCGCTACTTCGCCGTCGCGAAGGCCTCGAACCAGGTCGCTTTGCACGAGCGGGTCGAGCGCTTCAAACACGTCGAGCGCCTCGTCTTTGTGGAGGAGCCGGAAGACCACCGCTTGCTGCTTCGCGCCGAGACGCTCGATGATGAGTACGATGTCGTCGGCTGGGACCTCCTGGATCACGCTCCCCAACTGTTTGAGGTCACCCTCGGCGAGGAGCTTCAAGATCCTATTCTCGACTTCGCGCTGGTCTGCTGACTGATTCACTGCGCTATCCCTTCTGAGAGGTGGTCGTGGAGCGGCTACCCGCGGCGACACGATCGAGCGCTTCAACGCTATCAGAGGCCCTTGCGGAGCCTAGCCCCCCGTCGCGCCAGCTGCTTCGCGTGAACATCGATTCACATAGCCGCCACACATTGAGTCTTGTTGTGGGTGCCAGCAACAGTGCATAATGCAATCAGCGCGCCGAGGCGCTCGGTGCCACACTGGGAAGGATCCACTCATGGCGAATGAAGAATTGGGCAAGCAAACTGCTGACACTGCCGCAAAAGCGAAGGACTTCGTCACCGAGAACGCAGCCAAGGCAAAGGACTTTGTCGAGGAGAACGCTGACAAGGTGAAGGAGGCACTCCAGAGCGACAAAGCTGAGGAAGTGAGCGACAAGGTGCTTGGTGGGCTCGCTGACCTCGCGAACAAGCTCACCGGCGGCCAGCATGCCGACAAGGTCGAGGAGATCAAGCAGAAGCTTGACGACTCCTTTGGCAACGAGAAGTAACTTCCGCACGCCAGTCTGAGCGTGCCGGAGCCGCCTCGCGGCGCAAACGGCCCCGCCGTTCCCGTGTTCGGGAGCGACGGGGCCGTTTCAGTGTGAGGATCAACCAGCGAGCGTCGCCGGGTCCGTGTTCGCGCCGCAGGCAATCACCGCGACCCGCTCACCAGTTTCAGGCACGTACGCGCCCGCGGCGAGCGCGGCGTACGCTGCCGCAGCGCCGGTCTCGGCAGGTATCCGGTATTCCGCCCACAGCTCTCGTCGCGCCGCGAGAATCGCCTCGTCGTCCACAAGAACGCTGACCGGCGGTCGCTCCTGCGCGGCGGCCCAACCGTGCGCGCCGATCCTTCGCGCCCCGAGTGAGTCGGTCGCGACCCCCGAAACCTCAACGTCGACAGGTGAGCCCGCGGCGATCGCGGCGTGGAGCGTCGGGATCGCGACCGGCTCCACGGCGACTATGCGAGTGCCCGCGTCGGCTGCCGCGGCCGCTATCCCGGCGTACAGCCCGCCACCGCCGACGGCCACGATGATCGTGTCTACGTCTGGAATGTCTTCGAGGATCTCGAGCGCGATGACGCCGGCCCCCGCAACGATGTCCGGCTGGTCGTAGGCGTGGCAGAACAGTGCGCCGGTTGCTCGTACGCGATTCTGAGCGGCGTCGTACGCCTCCGCATACTCGGTTCCAGCAAGTACGACTGTCGCACCGTACGCGCGGAGGCGATCCACCTTGACCTGCGGCGCATTCGCGGGGACGAAGACCGTGGCCGGCACGCCCAGGCGGGCAGCAGCGTAGGCGTTCGCGAGGCCCGCGTTGCCCCCAGAAGCGGCAACGATGCCAGTGAACGCGTCGAGCTCGCCGCGTGCTTTGGCCGCGAGCTGCCGGTTGAACGCGCCTCGCGTCTTGAACACCCCGCAGTGCTGCATGTACTCCGCTTTGACCCACAGTCGCTCGCTACCAACTGGGTCGACCTCGATGAGCGGAGTGCGCCGCACAAAGGCGGCGGTGCGCGACTGCGCGGCCTCGACGTCGGCTCTGGCGATCATTGCGCTCCTTTGAGTACGGTGACTGGGGTGCGCTTATTCTACAAACTGCTTGGTGCTGCCGGGGAGTACCGGTTGGCAACGCAAACGAAGGAGCCCCCGGCTGACCGGGGGCTCCTAATGGTGGGCGATGCCAGACTCGAACTGACGACCTCTTCCGTGTGAAAGCGATCGATCACCCAGTTTCCTTGAATCTATTGGGCCACAGGGTGGCTCAGAGGCCACTTAATCCCCCCTCGGGGTGATTTTGGGGTGAGCGGAGAGTCTGTCTCCCACCTGCTGCGAGCTCGTACCGGCCCTGCATCTGGCGGCCACGTCAAGTTTGCTTAGTCGGGACGCCGATTGCAACAGCTATCGCTCTGGTATTGCCTTGAGTAATGGATGACTTCGTGGCCGACCGCGGCGCTTCGGCCCCTATAAAAAAGTGTATGCACAGCGCGATCAGATCAGTGTGGTCAGCGCCAGTAGGCTGTGACTATGAACCGCCGGTTGCCTCGCCATCGATTCGCACCCAAGTCTCGAAGAGCGAGAACGCATGCCGCAAAGTTCCGTTCGACGTCGGTGCACTTTCTGTTGACGACCTCGCTGACTGGCCGCATGGACCTGCGGAGCTTTGCTCGAAAACTATTGGACTCCGACCTCGCGTATTCCGCAGCGTGGCCGTCCGAGACTGCGATTCGCGTCGCCTATCGACATCGAAAACAAGCTCGCAATCTGCAGCGAGTCAGAAGCATGTCCGACGGTCACGATCAAGCCGCGAAGGACGGTACCTGGCGCTCGGCTTTTTCCTATCTGCGCAAGCATCCTCGCCTTGGTTCCAAGTTTGTTCGTGCGAAGTGGCTAAATGAGCGTATTCGCCCTCGCGTCGAAAGATTCCTGGAGACCAAGTCTGCCAGAGATTTTGTATGGCTCGCCTTGTATCACCCATTGTTCACCGTAGCCCGTGTCCTCCCGGGCGTTCGGATCAAGTGGTCGAAAAAGGCGGATGCCTCCCCTCGGATGCGAGGAGGGGAAGATGGCGATGACATTGCTGCAGACTTTCCGGTCACTGAGATTCACGAAACTGGCCACGCGCATACCGGTGAGGTTGGAGGATCTGTGTCGGGCGAGACAAATGATAGCGACGACAACTTTGAGCCTGTCACTCTAGACGGTGAATCTATCTTGGAGATTCTCGCCGATGCAGAACGCCAATACCTCGGTCGCC
This sequence comes from Leucobacter sp., assembly GCA_052094845.1. Classification (GTDB taxonomy): domain Bacteria; phylum Actinomycetota; class Actinomycetes; order Actinomycetales; family Microbacteriaceae; genus Leucobacter. Next base: position 782,994 of record JBQDKK010000001.1, read on the forward strand.
AGGTGGTGGCAGCGGCGATTCGAATGCAGGATGCCAGGCTATTCGGCGGTGAGGACTGGGATGACGATGGTTTCGTGCGTCTCATGCTTAGGGAGAGCTACCACGACTTCATTCTTCCGGGTTCCGAAGAGCGGCATCAGGTCGTGTTCGAACCTCGATTGCTCTTGCATCGTTCCGCAGTCGCGCAGATAGACCTAGCGATTCGCGTAGATGGCCCGCTTGATACCCGTCAGGTTCTATCAATGATGTGGGGCCCAGAACCTCGCATTGTTCGTTCTCGAATGTCAGTTCCGTTGCTTCGCGGCACGAGATGGGAAGGCGCGGCGGATCGAATAGAAGATGAGCTTGATGCTGGACAACAGCTTGGTGTCTTTGAACATAGATCTCCGGTATCGGTGACTGATATGTTGCACATCCATATGGAGGCGGTTCTGAGCGTTGTCCGACGTTCAGCTCGACACTGGATGGTCTTCCCGACTTCGATCATCGACGTTGATGACTGTTGTGGATCGCCGGAGGAGTGGCGGCGGATCCACCGCGAAGATCTCATACGTCTTACAACGCGAGGATCTATTGCTCGTCACCTCGGTGAGCACGTGGAACTGCCCGCTGACCTGTCGATGGGGAGAGACCATTCGCTATATACGACGCTGGGATCAGCGACGTATATGGAGTGGGAAGGCAGTCCGCCGGACGGGATCGCCGAGCTAGATACTGCCCTCGTGATCGAATATGCCGTCCTAGTGTACGAACGGGTCAGGGTCCTGGAGGAAGCTGTTTCTCGTCTGACACTGAAGGAACGAGATCTTCGGCGGCGTTATCGCGACGCGGTTAGTGTTTTTTCTGACATGCGACAGCGGAACCTTCGCTCTGGGGAATCGCGGGAGATTGTTCGTAGCTTGTTGGCCGACCTCGGCGCTCCGGAGATGCGGCGAACGATCGAAACCGCGCTCGACATGGCGGGGACTGCATATGCAACCCGCAGCGCCGAACGATCCGCGCAACGTTCCTGGTGGATAACCTTGGCTGCCACTATCGTTGCATTTATTGTCGCAATTCCACCGTTGCAAGAGATCTTCAAAGCACTTCCGCCTCGTACGCCTGGTGAAGTTTGGTCTCTGGGGCTGCTCCGCTGGTTCTCTGAAGCCGGCTTCTGGGGACCGTGGTTGTTTGTGGCAGCCATTTGCTTAATTGTCTGTCTTCTGTGGCTGCTGGTGTCGACGCGATGGCGATTTCTTCCTCGGCACTTTCCGTCCTTCCGGCGCGGTTACCGATGGCCAACAGAGTTCAAGGCTTCTGAAGATGCATGGTCGCCCGCCTCCGGCGGACCCCCTGCGACCCAACTCTCAGCGGAGCTTGGGGCCCGACCTCGTGATGAGCAAAGTGATGAGGAGTAGAGCGATTCTTTCAAGTTGGTGAACCGACCCCGTTGAGTTGAGAGGCAAGAACGAACAATCTGTTCAGGATCACAAGGACAGTCAAGCGATGCGCCCCTCAGCTCCAATTGATCAGCTTCCTATTACCCGAGGCTTGACCCTTCGCGGCGCGGCCCGCTGTATCCAAACTCGTGGTCGCGGGTCGATCCAAGTTTACGGGCGCGAGCCTGTTCGGCGGCGCTCTTCTCAGCTTCACGGCACACCGGGCGCTAGCGCACGAGCTTGACTACCTCAGCAGTGGGGAGGGATTCGAACTGGGTGAGGTTGGCACTGCCGCGTGCGGCGTCCTCGCAGAACCATGCAGCAGCCTGCGAGAGCGCGCTCGGCGTCGTGCTCCCGAGCACCAGCCCGTGCAAGAGAGCCTGCTGCTGGAAGTGACTGTTGGTGAGCGTGCTCTGCGTGTAGTAAGCCGGGGCTGCCTGCTGTACGGCTTCAATCACGCGCAGATCGGCGTGGCGTCGTGCGGCACGTGGTTCTGTCCCCACTCTTTGCAGCCGCTGCCCCGGGGGTCAAGTTGCCCCTGTGCGAAATTTAACTAACTGGCTCGATCACCTCAATGGCGAGGGGTAGTTCTGCCTTCCAGGAGCATTGCGAAAAACACCAGGATCCCAAAAATAGCTCCACAAGGCACCAACACCCACCCAAAGAACGGTTGGACAACTCCAGCATTGACGAGAAGCATCGTTGCAAGCCCTCCAAGAACGACCCCAGAAAGTCCGATTAGGAGCGGAACGCCAAGACGAGCCTTCTTGCTCCCAACAGCTAAGCAAGCAACTACAGCACCCGCATCCAGGGCTATGACGACCAGGAGCATCGCGAAACAGCTAACGATGAATCCGGCAGGTGAAACCTTGCTCACCGCTAGCACCCCATTTGACGACAGGCTCATGAGGCAGGTCAATCATCGGGGAAAAATCACCACGAGGAGCAGGACTGCTCCGATTAGCGCCGGGAGCAAAGAAACAACTGCCGCTACTCGGTAGCGGCGGCTTGGAACATGAACCGCTTGCATTTTGACCTCCCTTACGGCGTCTGGTGGTGTTCCGGGCGGATTCACCCGGAACACCACCACAGCTTATTGAAGACAGGCGAATCCGCCCGCACGGGCGCCCAGGTGACCAGGCCGAGAACGACGACAATCGCCAGTTCAGCCACCAAGACTGTATGTAGCGCAGTCGCCAGTAGCAGATCCGTCGAGCGCCCCCATGTTTCAGGTGCCCACTGCGAAAAGGCTGCAGAAAGAAAACCTGGCCAACTTGCATGATGGGACGAGGCTCGCGTCTCCGTACCCAATTCCTACGTGTTCGACCTGTCCGCCCCTGTCAGGCGCGATGGGCGAACTTAGAATGCGCCGGAAACCTAAACGCTTGTGCGCTTGCATGCATAGTTTCGTTACACCCTCGGTTCGTTCGCCCCAAAGCCGCTCGTAGCACATCAATTCTTGGCAGCAACGTTTTTGGGAAAGAGCGTAGAACCGTCGGAAAGGCCGGTGCTGAATGAGGGAGCCTGTTCAACGCTGAAAAAGGTTTGGACTCTTCGCGGGGCAAACTCAATGAACTGAGGAGAACTGAAGTCAGTGCTTCGCACAGCGTACAAGACCAACGCGCCGGCCATGATGATGGAGAATGCGGGCAAGCCAAACACCATCGCAAAAGCCACATGCAACAAAAGCATTACTGCGGAAATGGTCCATCGAAATTGAATTGAACTTTTTATCGCCACCGCAGTTAGAAACTCAACAACAACTGTGCCCCAGGTTGCAATGGCCATTACTAGAGGAATCGACATGAACGGTAGAGCCCAATTGAGAACGCTAGAGAGGCCAAAAATCGGATGATCTAACCAATAGTAAACAGCTGTGCCGTTGAGCCACTCTGCGACGGCAACCTTACCTAGCGCAGAATGCAAATAAATAACGCAGACTTGGATCTTGATCACATACATCACGATCGTTGCGGTGCTGTCACGCAAGTTAGCGATGGGTGCAAGCACAGGCCTCTGCCAGTGATTCCAACGCCTGTCGCATAAACATACGGGGATCAAAAGTAACGTGAGGATGGATGCGATCTGATCACCGCCTTCATAGTTGTTGCTCCCAGCGAAGAAGCTGAAGGTGATCCACCAGTGAAGAATCGACGTGATTTGAGGTAAATACCCTGTGATCACGAGTAGCAGACCGATAACCGAGAGTAGATGCATCATTGGAAGCTGCTGAGGCTCGACCCAGCAAAAGTATGAAAGAGCCTGATGGGTGGGAGTGAGACAGGAGCGTCCATCAAATTCGGGGGTTGGACTATAGAAAAGAAAGTCAGTTCTTGTAAATACGAACGTCATCAAGGTGCCGACAGCGATCAACGTCCGTGAGATCGCTAGCACCCTATTGTTCACCGGATGCCGCCGGGCGCTAGTACCGAGTCGGTCAAGGCGTTCAGTTACCAGGCTCATTCGTCCCTCCTCGCAGAATCCACACAGGTAACGTCAAGCCGCACAAACTCATATTCCATTTCTGCGACGTCGGCACGCCAGAGCCAGGGGACGGGCGGAGTGCGTTTCAAGGCCAGATCTCCGCAAAAGATCGGATGTCTAGCTTGATTCTTGACAACCATAGGGTCTTGTTCGATTGGCGAACAACGATCCAGGTTAGGCTCCATGCACTCCACCCAGGACTCGTCAGGGACTTGATCTATTAACGCGTTCATCTCGTATTCTTCGGTCCGAGCAGACCGGTCAGCACCGAAGGCGTTGTGAGGCTCAGCGTTTGGTCCTCTACTCAAGAGCACCCATTCGCCATCCACCTTTGAATGTGCAGTCAGTCGCGGTTCGCTTGCAGGCTTGGTGAAAAACGCCCAGCCCTGTGGAACTAGGGACTGGATATGTGCCAAAGGCCCGCTCTGTAGCTTCGAACTCGGGATTAAAGAGTTTGACGGGATCGAAATAAGCAGGACAAGCACGCAGAAGACAAGGCTCGAGAGGACTACCGCAGCAGTTCCAATGAGCAGGGACGGGCGCGAAGTCCTCTCAGCCTCGCTCAACTACTTCCCCCTGAGCGTCTTCGTGATGTCCAGCATCTGGTCCTGGGTATCAATGTCATAGACGTTGGCACCAGACCCATAGGGAGCCGCGTTGGGCCATCCGGCTTTCGTGACCCCAACCACCCACCAGAGAAGACCCGAAGCTGCCACAGTGTTGTGGACTACCGCGGCCGCGTAGGCAACAACCACGATAGCCGGACCGAGCACGATGGCGGCTAGAGGATTGGTTTTGTCTGAACCATCGAACAGGTGTTCAAAATCGCCAGAGTCACGGACGACCTGATCAATAAGGGTGACACCTTCTTCCGCTGCCTTGGTGACTTGCCGCACATCCCCGCTGGTTAGCTTGGCACGGATCCCCGATAGTTCTGTAGCGTGCTCAGCCTCTAGTAGTTGTGTCAGATGATCGACATCGGACTGTGCTTCTTCGGGGAGAACAGTCGGAGAAAGAAAACCAAGTTCATCAGCAAGCTTTCCCTGCCCAAAGAAGACTGCGGAGAACACGTCGGCATCTGTGTTTCCAACTTGATGGACATTCTCAACTGGTGTGGCACGTGAGTCGCCGCTAGTCGCGTTGGCCATTGGGGAAACCCCTAGCGTAAGCACCAGTGCGGTGCCTGTTATGAATGCAGCAATCGTGAGCTTTCTCCGCTCGGCTACCGATGTGGTCATTTGTGGCTCCTTTGCACGAGTCCGATATAACGGCTGGGTGCCGTTAGGGAGACGCTATTCCACTTGAGGTAGGCCGACAGGAGAGCGAACGACTCTCTAGCCGAAAGTCTGAGAATGAACGTCTTTCGTAGTCACGCCCCGATGTGCTGGGCAGCATAGAGTCAGGGGTCAAGCTTGTTTTCTGTTGCTACCACTGGTCTCTGTTCAGTTCGAAGAGTTCCAGAGCCAGCGCCCCCTTGGACGGTCCTCACTGAGCAAAACGCTCAGATCAACGACCTGCGGCCTCCCTCAGCGGGCAGGAGGCACCTCAAAGTGATACGGTACCTCGACTGGGACTACCGCCCGATAGCCCCAGTCAACTACGAAATCTGTGTGAAGGGCGCATCGAGGGACTCACCTTGGGAGGCACAATGACCCGTTCAATCGCAATCGCAATCGTTATGCTCATTGGGGCTGCCGCCGTAGGCATCGTTGCTTTTCGGCATAGCCGGGACGCAATTGCCCCCAACTCTGCAGTCGGTCTAAGAATCCGTGCCACTTCAACGAGCCTTGAAGCTTGGTACGCAGGACAACGCGCTACCGTTCCCTATCTATATGCTGTCGCAACCCTGCTTATTGCCGGGGGCATGGGCGCTTTGTTCCTGGACCCTCCCGCACAATCCTGGGTCGTTGGCAGTTCAACACTCGTTGGGTTGCTCCTGGCGTTGGTTGCTATTTTTGCGGGCAAGCGGGCAGCACAAACCAGAGACCTTCAAAATCACAATTCCAAATCCCCTGATCTCTAACTACTGGTGGTTACAAAGCGGGCGGTCCTACGTAGAGCGCGCACAAGCTTCAAATCTGGCGTTGTGGCTGAGAACGAAGTGGGTATGACGATCGCGCAGAAGAGTGCGGCCCGAAGAGCTCGCACACGCTGAGTCCTTAAGAGCTGTGTGGCGCTGGCTCGAAACTCCGGGAAACACATCAAGGCTCATCGGGGAACGGAGAATTAGAGGGCTAACTGTTGCGGCTGCGAGAGGAAAGTCTTCGATCGCCCGGTTGCCTTGAATCTATTGGGCCGCAGGGTGGCACTGAGACCACTTGATCCGCCCTCGGGGCCGATTTTGGTGTGATTCTTATTATGCCGTTTTGGGCATCTCCGGCGCGAAACCGTGATGCCTCTCGTGGCACGCGAACAGTTTGCATCGCGGATTCTTTTGCTAGGGAACCAGCGCAACAGGCAAAGCGCTCACTGGCGGACGAGCTCTATCGCGTTGGGTTGCCCACGGCATTCTCCGGGGCAAGCTTCTGGCAAAACCGCGATGACGGCTTGATTGCCGTAGCGGTGAGTGATCTGGTCAGCTTCCACTCTCACGAGTGCGTTTAGGACACCTCACCCATTTCATTCCAAATTTGGACTCCGCGCTCTCTAAGCAACGCAAGCAGCCCAATCTACTTCTCTTCAGAGCCAAGGGTTAGGACGTAGCGTCGGTTTTTCTCCACCTTGAGGATCACCCCGGGACCTGAACGAAACACAAACGCCAGGATCCCGCCCCCGAGTATGCGTAGCCTTAGCCCGTATCCCCAAAAGGAAATCTGCGTTGGCATCGTGTGCTCTATCTGAGACGCAGGAATCTTCATATCTATAAAAGGGACCCACCTTACGAGAAGGGTGCCGTCCTCGACGCTCTCGATCGTTTGGTGCGAGAGGCCGATCGCGATGAAAAGCACACTCAATAGGGCGACGATCACGCAGGCGATGTGTGGAAGTTGACTTCCCATAGTTGTTGCGGCTTCGTGCCACATAAGCCCGGCTGGGAGACCGACCGCAACCAGGCCGCAGAAGATCTGCGTCCACAACGGGAAAGGGACTTTGACGGAAAAACGAGTGGAACTAGGTAGCTCCTCCAATATTGTCACCTCCGGTTCCTTGGCTGACGATGTCTCATTCTTTCCACGGTTTGGGCAGCAGCTCAGGGATATTGATTGGACCAAGCAGTACCGCAAATGAATCTTCGAGCTCTCGATTCGACATCTCAGCTTAAGTCGTGTTGCGTTCGTAGAACGATGTCGCTGCGACGCTAAAGCTATGCTCCTGGCAGCCCACAAGGCACACATTCCCGCCAACGGATCATTGGCCCTCGTAGGGTCCTTCACACCAAAGCCCGTGCTCACCATCGAGTTAGAGCTTGAAATGGTCGTCAAGCCCATCAACCATTGCCGTGTGGAGCCAACGATGATCTGGGCGAATTCCGACCCGACCTTTCCACAATGCGTGCATAGAGCATTTGATTCTTCCTTAGCGTGACATGTCTTCCCGATCTCATTGATTTGTTTCGCAGAGGCCGCCAGTTAACTCCCGAAGGCCCAGGTTGATTCGCATTCTTTGGGCTTTGAGATGTTTTTCGAGCTCACCAAAGCGACTGACGAGAAGTTGAAGAGCTAATTCAGGTATGAGCAGCTAGCCCTTGTGGAACTGGCGCCACATCTTCGGATAATTCAGAACTATGAGCCTTAACACGGAGGGTGGGTGAGCCAGTTTTAGGGTGTCTGTTGCGTGGGATCTGAAACACCAGCCGTCCGTCTCAAGGGGACATCAAGGGCCAAAATCCCCAGCGCAATCATCGTGATTGAAAAGCTCCAGATCCCCATGACCAATGCGATTCCCAAGTGAAAAGTAACTAGAACATAGAGCGCAACTCGGCGGAAAGGCGCTGGAAGCAGCACAGCACTAGCGAGGAGCACCTCGAAAATCGGTATGAGCCAAGTCATCGCGGTAACCCAGAAGGGGCTATGCGTGAGTATCGCGAGTGCCGGTTGTAGCCACTCCGGAGCTCCAAATAATGGGTGGGTCAGCCAGTAGAACATGGCCGTCCCATTAGCCCACTCCTCAGTTGCGAGTTTGGAGACACCCGCCTGGAAGTAGACCACGACGAACTGGAGTTTGATTGCTAGGAGGAACACGCCTCCAACTAGCTGTCTAGGCACTGCAAAGCCGCGATCGGGGGTAAACGGTTCTTGCCAGTGGTTGAAACGGGGATCGACTAGAGCGATGGGAATGATGAGAAGCGTGAGTATAGCGGCGAGCTGGTCTCCTCCTTCAGTCACGATAGCTGAATGGTAGAAGCTAAACGTCACCCACCAGTGGGGAATTGCGGTGAGCTGTGGCAAAAAGCCACTGATCACCGCGACCAACACCACAACTGCCAACCACTTTGCGGTTGCTCCGTCAGTGAGACAAAACAATGACCAACCGACCTGGCAGACGTTCTCGGCGTAGCTCTCTTCGGTGAGCGCGAATACGTCGCTGGGGTCGTTGAACAACAGCGTGAGCAAGGACGAAAGCGCGAGAAGCGTCCGCGCAACACCAAACTCGAGTGTGAACGGCCACTGACGAAATAGGAGGAGCGGCCGGGCGCTGGGGAAACGGTTGGGAGGCGCTTGTCGCCTATTGGGCACAGGAAATGTTGAACTTATATACGGTTGAGCCAAGCCGTGCCTCTGTATCTTTACGTGCCCAAGTCCAAGGGACTGGTTTCTGCAGGGCTACGCCAACTCGCCCGCAAAGATCCCACATCGAGTCATCTGATCGATCTATTTCTGTTGTGCTGGCGTTCTTTAGACAGGCCGAGATCCTGTGTTCCGGTTCACACTGCGAGCCACCCTTGTCGCTTCCCTGCACCTCTTCAAGCATCAGTTCCACGCGAGCGGCATCGCTACGAGCGGTTCGGCTGAGCCCACCGAAGTTACTGATAGCGGCTCCTCGTTGATGCGCTGACACCCTCCAGTGCCCTTGGTCTTCCACCCAAATCACTGGTTCGTCGCCTCGGGGGCTTTTCGTGAAGAACGCCCAGCCCTGGGGAGCCACCGTTGTGACCAAAGCTCGTAGCTTTACGGGTAGAACGATGGCGACATCTTTCACATGAGATACAGCCACAAGCCCAATGAGAGCAAGAAGCGTTACCAAGAAGAGCCATTCCGCAAGGAGCGTGCTCCTGCGCTTGGTGCGAATCACCGGTCTGCCTAATTTCCCGTCAAGGCGAGCGCAAGACGGTCCAGTGCAAGCTCGCTTCCAGGGGTCATGTCAGGCACTCCTGATCGCTTACCGACCACTGAAACGAAGAACCAAGTCTTGAGAATGACAACAGCGGTGGGTGAGACCACTGCAAGAGTTGTCAACCGACCTTGTGGCGTCTCACTCATCTGCTGTAGATGCTCAGACACCTCCACGATTGATTCCCGAATCGCAACTAGATCACCAGCGGCAGTCGAATTAGCTAGACGGGCAAGAACTTCCGGGTCTGCTGCATCAATTTGTCTTGCGACTGCCTCTATGGCCTCGACCTGCTCCTGGTCTGGGTTGAACGGTTCCTCACCAAACTCATTGGCAATTGCCGCGCCGAGCCCACCGACCCGGAAAAGGTTGCAGAGAAGACCTCGTGGCTGTCAAGTTCCGCAGGCTGTTCCGAGCCGGTGCCTTCAACCGTGACAGTTCTCGTTGAAGCTCGTTCCGGATTAGCAGCGAAGACAGGATTTGCTATCGAAAGGCCGAGCGCTCCGGCAAGAAGCCCTGCGCCGACAGTTCGGTATCTGACTGGTCTCTTCATTATTCCTCTTTCCCTCAAAAGTGTCCTGCCGAGGCTGGTGTGAACAAGATGTTCATTTCGGTCAAGCCTAAGAAAGCCGAGAGGATTCAACAGCTATATGCGACAAACGGTGCGAAATGCTCACCCAAAGAATTGCCTGCTGTCACCAAACGACGATATGGAGGATTGTTCTGCGGGCAACAATTAGCTACCTATCTAAATGAGCCGAGGAGCCCCTACGCCGGGGAAACTCCAGGCCCGGTGCTGGGTACAGTGTCGCCCAAACCTGCATGGACGGGCCGCTGTGCGGCGCCGAGCGCTCTAAAGGACTCTAATCAGAGGGGATTAAAGGTAGCTCTTCGGCCTTGCTGGATTCTTCGCCTGGAATGGAGCTCTGTTTACTGCGCCCCACCTGTGGAGCACACGGCTCTGCACTAAGGCGGGCCCGTAATTCCGAGAAACATGTTCGCTTTCCAGATGCGTCTATTTTCTAGGCACTGTAACGCAGACGCGCCAGGCGTCAGGCGTTTGATCAATATGAAGTGCTCCTCCAAGCATTTCTACACGTTTTGCCATCCGGCGGAGTCCATACCCACCAGGGCTTTGACGGGGCGGCGTTTGCTCTTCGGGTATTTGATTGACGAAGTTCATCACAAATGAGTTTTCGAGCTCCTCGATTGAAATCTCGACTCCCATCGTGTGACGAGCATGTCGAAGGATGTTGGTGACACACTCCCTTGCGAGGTGGACAAGAGTTGTGTTGATTGATTGAGAAGCTTCAGTTGCGCAGAGAATGGCTAGTTCTACTTCTATTCCGAATGCGCGCAGTTGCGAAGCGTTGTTTTGGAGGGCAGCGCGAATCGGAGGCAAACTGAGCTCAACAGTGTTGGCCGTTGATTCTTCGTTTTGGACGACCTGCAGCATTCTTCTGAGGTCGGTGAGCGCTTGTTCAGAGGCTCTGACAATTGCTTGGGTCATCTCTGCATGCTCTTTTTCGTCAGCAGCGAGCGGTAGTGCGCGTGCTTGCAAAGCCACCACTGTGATTTCATGGGCAACAATGTTGTGTAGCTCATCGGCGATACGTTCTCGTTCTGCGCGAATCGCTTGGCTAGCTTCTGACACAAGTCGGGCATTGTCCGCTGCCGTTTGAAGGGTGGAACTGTGACTCGACCGCATGGAGTATCCGATAAGTGCGGACACCGCACCCATGGCTAGCGTGGCCAGTGCCCCTCCTGTCGCGATTTCGTTAAAAGCAATCTCGGAGACCACCACCCAAATTGAAACTAGGATGCAATACGTACTTGCTAGCGCAGCAGCGCAGCAGTAAAGAACGAGGCCGCTCGCCAAGGCCATCGCTACCCCAAAGTATCCGGGAGCACCGAGTGCTGCTGCGACAGGGATTCCCCACAACAAACAGACTGCTGCGGCGGGTGGGTTCCACGCGAACAATGCAACCACGGTAATGCACGAAATAGCGGGGAGATAGTGAGCGGGTGCCAACCCCGACGAAAGCGAAATGATGAGTTCAGCCGTTGCTCCGACCAGAACAACACTGATCAGGAATATCCGGCCTAGGCTGGGTAGCGATACGAACTGCCAGGTTGACTTGTCAGCGCTGAGTGTGTTCCAGCTTTCCGTCATCTTCTATTATTGAGCCCGCTAGCGCGTTCTCGTCAATTCAGGACTTGCAAATTCCAAGGACCCGGCAGAGCCACCCGAAGTAGAAGCTGAAGGAAGGGGTGAAGGGCATTAGATACATATTGATTCTCGAGTCTTCATCAAAATGGGCGGGTTGAGACTTCAAGATTTCCAACACTAGTCGACAATGTCTGCAGGCTTTTGGTGTGATAAATAGCTACTTTTGGCTATATGCGTCAATCCTGTCGGCGCGTAGTGTTTGAGGAGTGATTCCTCTCCCCGTGTTAATTGCAGACGATGAGGCCCTCTTGCGTCAGGCTTTGCGCCTATTCGTTGACAGCGCTGATGACCTTGTTGTTGTGGGTGAAGCACGCACTGGTTTGGAAGCGGTCACACTCTGTGCTGCGCTAAGCCCAGCGGTTGTTCTTATGGACATCAGGATGCCCGGAATGAGTGGAATCGAAGCTACCGCAAAGATCGTCGAAGCTCAGCCCGAGGTAAAAGTATTGGCCGTGACCACTTTCTCATCTGAGCAGCATGTAGTTCCCGCGCTTCGCGCCGGAGCTACTGGGTATCTGGTTAAGGACACAACTCCCGAAGTCTTGTTGGCATCGATCAGGGACGTACATGAGGGGAAGTCGGTAATCTCCCCAAGAGTGTCCAGGCAACTCGTAGAATCTGTCATTTCTTCAGAAGAACGTATCGAACGGCTCACTCAACACCTCCACGAAGATACTTCCTCTCTCACGCCTAGGGAGCACTCCGTCATTCAACTGCTTGCCAAGGGCATGTCAAATGCTGAGATAGGAAGGCACTTGCACTTGTCAGAGGCGACGATAAAAGCGAATCTGCGCCGTGTCATGCATAAGTGGAATGTCCGAGATCGCGTGCAAGTACTTATCCGGGCGGCCCAAAAGGGCATTGTCTCGCTGTAGAGCTTCGGTTTGCTACAGACTCTTTTCGGTTTCGTGGACGGAGCTCCGAAGCTTGGTGCCGAGGAACAAGGCTGGTTCCAGTGGCAATCAATTGTGCAATTCGAGTCGCAAGTGGGGCGTGAGCTCACACGAATTGCGTGCTGCTTTGACGCGCACAGACTTGTGAGCTTTGAGCGTGAGTGCCCTAAGGTTTGGCCTCGTGACGTTCAGCATTCCAGTGTTTGGATTTGTTTCGACGTTGACGCGGCGAAGTCATGACGCGATGCCATGGTCGATGTTTCGGCGGCTCCAAGGCCACTCTCGACACAAGCTCACGGGAAGGAAGGAAGCTTTACATGAACACAGCTGACGGGAAAGGACGGGCCCCACTCACCAGAGTGGTTTCTAGTCTTGTGGCCGCTCTATTTCCAGTCCTTGCGCTTGTTTGGGCTTGGACGGCTTTTGCCGGTCGCCTGCCCGCAGACATGCCAATCCACTGGGAGGGCGGAAAGTCAGATGCAGTAGTTCCTGCGATGAGTTTGGCGAATGGAACTATGACCGGCGCGCTTCTAGGCGTTGGTGTCGCACTGATCGGTTACGTCTTCGTCAGGCAAGACCTCATAGTTCGTCGAGTCTTTGTCGCTATCGGTGGGTCCATCTCAGCGGTAGCATCCGCCATGTGGATCAGCGCAGCATGGTCTGTCCTTGATCGGGCTGACGCTATAGGCGCCCCAATGGGGGCATGGGTTCTCCTCACCTTGTTTGGCATCGCGTATGGAGTGCTGCCTGCTCTGCTACTTACGTCTCGTAGCGAGGGGAAACGTTCTACTGACTAGCGGATAGGTCGCACGAGCGGCACTCTCCAGAGACATGGATGGGCGTTCTCTGTGCGGAAAATGCTGCGGCCCGCTATTCAAGGTTGGGGCAACAAAGTGATCGCTTTCGTGCTCGGAGGCGATCCTGTTGAGGCACTGTTGCCGAACAAATAGCCGTCCCCGCGGCTCCTTGCCTCGACTGCAGCAGCAAAAGCTCGACCAATCTGCGCGATTTCGTCCCGAGGCGAGGCGGAGACTTCTGAAATCTGCCGTGCAGATGTCAGTGTCCCGAACGGAGGCCTCGCTAGACGTCACAAAACGGGTTGCGCTTCTGCAGAGTCTGAAGGTCAGCTCTCGTTCCAGACCAAATTGCCGTTGTTCCCGTCACCTGCCACTCCTGAGTTGGAGGCTTGACTCACGCAAGCAGGGCTACTGTTTCACTTCAACTATCTGCTTGACATGCATTCGTGAAAGTTTACGGTCCTGTTTTGGTTTCATCTTCCCAGGGCGGGGCCTTCGCGCCCCGTGCCAGGTCGAGGTAGCTGCGCCGGGGTCGCGGGTCTGCGTGCAGATTCTTGGCGCGTTTTCTCTGTCATACGGTTTTGAGCGATTCGTTCTGCCGCTTCGGTAGGTGTGAGGGCCTTTAGTAGTTCGGCCTCTGCGCGGGCCCGGGCCGCTGTACGAGTCTGGTCTCGAGCAATTTCGTGCGGGCGCGCATTTAGATATGCGTCTAGGTGCCGATCCACTACCTGTGACCCGAAGATGTTGGCGTAGGTTTGCAGTTTCAGCCAGGGGCCCATTTCGAGCGCTGCGTGGAGCTCTCGCGCTGCATCGACGCGTCGTGCTGTGGCTGCGGTTACGCGTGGGTCGGCGTCGACCCGCGCTCGGGTGACGCGTTCAATCCACAAGCTGGTGTCTTCGTGCCATCGTGGTGGCTCGCCCCAGGTTGCTACGAGCCGCTGTCTCGCGGTCTGGGCAAGTGTTTGCGCAGAGCGGTGCTCGGCTGCGGCACGGCGGCTGCCGAACCATCCAACACCACTCGGGCGCCCCTGGGCCGCATCAATCTTCTGCCAGTCGTTCAACGCTTTCTGCGCTTGCTCGATGAGTGCCGCCGCTACATCGGCGCGCACCTGCTCGAGACTCTCGGTAGCAGCACTACTGCCTCGGCGGGCCCTTTCTCGATCATGACGCCGCTGCACGTACAACTCGTCAAAGGCAGAGGCCGCTAGTCCCCAGAGATCTGCCTGGTGTTCTGCGCGCTCGGCCTTTTGGATGAGCACTCCTATCTCTGTGTTGACGGTCTTGACCGGACCGTCGTTCACCAATCCGCAATGCGATCCAGCGGTGGCAGGACGATCTCGGAAAGCGTGGCCTCGTCGCGACGACGGTCAGCCGGTATCGCACGTCACTGTCGGCGTTTTTGAGCTGGTGCGCGAGCGAAGGGTACATTGCCAAAACCCGGTCTTCGCGACGAAGCCACCAAAGGATCGTCGCGTGCGCGAGGCCATGCGCCCGCTGCCCGCGCCGGAGTTTCAACGGGTCAGAGAGGCCATTGTTGAGCTCAACCGGGACTACGCCGACTTGGTGCTCATTCTGGGGAGAACGGGCCTGCGGTGGGGCGAGTTGCGTGCGATGCAGGTGCAGGACTTCGTTGAGGTGCCGATGCCCATGCTGCACGTGATGCGGAACCAGCCGGAAGGATCAAAGGTCAAGACACCAACGTCTGGCAAGAGCCGCAATGTGCCGTTGCCTGATTATCTTGTGCCGGTAATTCGCCGCTTCACCGCCGGGAAGAAGTTAAGTGATCTCTTGTTTACGGGAGGGCGGGATGGGCAGCTGTATCGCACATCCTTTATTCGTGCGACGAACTGGGAGAAGGTTGGCATGGGGCGCACGCTCCATGATCTGCGCCACACGGCCGCGTGTGACTGGCTCATTCAGGGCGTGCCACTCACGACGGTTCAGGCATGGCTGGGGCACGGTTCGATCCAGATCACTGCACGATACCTGCATCACCTTGGCGACTTTGCCGATCGTGCTGCTCTTGAGGTGCTCAACAAGGCGGCAGCCGACCCACTAGTCAAGAAGCGTCGCAAGCGGCCGGAGTCGGAGCGGCACCGGCGCAGTTCCGGTTCACGAAGTGCGGGAAGTGGCCGGGGTCTGGGGCGCTAGCGATGCCTCAAATGAGGCGCCCGGGGTTGGGGGAGGCTCGGTGCATCGAATTTCAACCAGTTCTTTGGCGACGGGAACCTCGGCATGGAGCGATTCCTTGTATTCGAAGGGGGCCGCGAGTTCCAGTCCATCGACTGTTCTCCACGGCCCTGGTTCCGCGGGCCCTCGCATCAGTTCAGCCCGGTAGCCGCATTCACCGTTACAACAGAAGCATTTCGTTGCTGTCGCAAATACCCCCCCGATCAAGAGCGTCGCCCCGATCTCACCGAGTCGACCCCGTAACGAGTCGACGTAATCTATCTGCCCAAATCGCTGTGTCGGGGGCGACGGGTTTTGCTAGTTAGCACTTGGACAGTGCCGCCCTGTAAGAGCAAGGTGAGGGGGTCTTAACTAAGGTGACTTATATGACTACCATTCCTCCAGGTCCTGTTGCAGGTCTAGTGACTGCTTTGGCAAAGAAGCTCACGCAAAGGATGCGTGACGAGGCAGGGCTTCATGCAAATAGATCATTTAATTTGGTTTATAGTCTGGGTGATACGCTGTCGGATTTCGCGCCTCTAGTGGTAAAGACCGCACTGGACGCTGGCAGTAAATTATTGTCCAAGGCGGACGTGGCTGCATATAAAGAACTGGAAGATGTTCTGGAGAGAGCAGTTAAATCTCTTCCCGAACCTAAATGGGGCCGCAGCGTTGTGTTTTTCTGGAAGGACAGTGACTGTCGGGAGCCGATCCAGAGAGTCTTGTTGTCTATGGCAACGGTTGTGCCTCTCATCAGTGAAACAGTGAGCACTCTCGACCTATACCGAATCCTGAAAGAACGGCGGACTTCTTCCGACCCCGGGAGTCAGGTGCGCTACGAGGAAGCCACCAGGAAAGCACAAAAGGTCGTCAAGGAATTAGAACAATCTCTGGTGGGCTTAGATGAAAACGTAGACTTTGCCGCTGCTTTTCTTCTTGCTTGGAGGAGTGGTTCCGGATCGGTCTCGAAGAAAAAGGTTGCTGCTTTGAGAGAGGCCAGCGCAAAGCGACGCGAGGGGATTTTGGGGTGGGTTTAACCCGAGAGCCTCTCACGAGTTGCAGGGAAACGCCCTTGGGTGAGGGAAGCTCGGTTGGCCTCATGTCGACCAGTTCTTGGGCTCGTGCTGAGCTTTGGCGGAGGGAGCGCACCATTCAGACTGCTGCAGCTTTCGCCTCGGATAAATAGCGACGTCTCTTTGATTTTATGTTCGGCCACGGCGCATCTCTCCATCCGTAACCCTGGAGCCTCCATCAGTTTCAGGTGGCTTCAACACGGCAAAAGCTGCTCGGGGTGATTTTAGGGTGACTTTTTCACCGCCAGATGCGAACCCAGGTTTGTGCAGAAAAACGAAAACCCCCGGTTTGACCGGGGGTTTTCTCTTCTGTGGGCGATGCCAGACTCGAACTGACGACCTCTTCCGTGTGAAGGAAGCGCGCTA
>JBQDKK010000002.1:0-452013 GCA_052094845.1 Leucobacter sp.
CGGGTAGAAGCTCCTGAACACACAGCGGGGGTGAGGCGGAAATCCGCCTCACCCCTTGCCTAATGGCCAGCCGATGTGTTCAGCGTCTTGTAGCGTCGGTTTCGTATGCCAAGCAACGTAGCCGCGAAGGAAGCGGCAATGATAGAGGCCACAAGGATAGCGATCTTTGCGTAGTCGGAGGCGGCGCTGTCAGCGTCAAAAGACAACTCAGCGATCAGAAGTGAGACTGTGAATCCGATCGCAGCGAGGAGGCTGACGCCAGCTAGGTCGATCCAGCGAAGTGAGGGGTCAAGGCGAACACGTGCGATCTTGGTGACGAATAGGATGGCCGCCAGGATGCCGAATGGTTTCCCGATCAACAAGGCGAACACTATCGCAAGCGAAACTGGTGACGTGAGTGCTTGTTCAAGGCCCGCGAACCCTCCGATCGCAACCCCCGCCGAGAAGAACGCAAATAGTGGAACGGCGATGAGTGCTGAGAGTGGCTTAAAGCGGTGTTCCAACACCTCCGCAAGCCCGGGTTCTGAGTCGTTGGGCAGCTTGCCGGAACGATGCAGCACCGGGATAGCGAAGCCGAGTAGTACTCCGGCGATTGTTGCGTGGATTCCTGAAGCGTGCATGAACGCCCAGGCCACCGCTCCGATGGGAAGAAGCACGACCCAGGCAGCCCACTTGTTGCGCACGAATTGGCTGCGATACCGTTGCGCTACGACAGCGTAGACACCGACGATCCCCAACGAAACCACGAGCGGGATGACTGAGATACGGTCGGTGTAGAAAATGGCGATGATGCCGATCGCGAAGAGGTCGTCTACTACTGCCAGGGTAAGAAGGAATAGCCGCAGAGCCCGTGGCAGGTGCGAACCGACGAGGGCGAGTACGGCGACTGCGAATGCGATATCAGTTGCGGTGGGAATGGCCCAACCTGTTTGTAGCTCACGCTGACCATTCGATATCAAGAGGTAGATGATGACGGGAGCTGCGACTCCGCCAATTGCGGCTGCGATCGGCACGATGGCAGTCTGAATTCTCTTGAGCTCTCCTGAGACGAGTTCACGTTTGAGTTCGAGACCGACGATGAAGAAGAACACAGCGAGAAGGCCATCAGCTGCCCACCCGTTCAGAGTGAGATTCAGATGCCAGGGTTCGTAACCGATGCGGGTGTCTCGAAGAACGAAGTAGCTCGATGCCCAGGGCGAATTCGCCCAAAGAAGTGCAAGAGCAGCAGCCAAGATGAGGGCTAATCCGCCCACCGAGTCCTTCTGCAGGTAGGTGAACAGTGAGACTCTTGGTGAGTCTCGCTGCGCTGATGCCAGGCCGAGATCATTGATACTTTCGGCGCTGGTTTGAGGGGCGGGTCTTGCCATTTGCAGGCCTCCGGGGGTGCGTGGTGAACATCAATGTCGACCAGACTTCCCGACGCGCCAGACGAAACACTATCACTCGAACTGGAGCGGATGCCAAGGCTTCACAGGTGAAGGTCCGTTCTCTAT
The DNA here is from genome assembly GCA_052094845.1 of Leucobacter sp. GTDB lineage: Bacteria > Actinomycetota > Actinomycetes > Actinomycetales > Microbacteriaceae > Leucobacter. The sequence continues at coordinate 1,494 of JBQDKK010000002.1, forward strand.
TCCACGACTCGGGGGCTTCCTGGAGGATAGGCTGCATTCATGCGGAAACGAAGGCGCATCCTGCTCCCACTCGGACTCTTGGTGGCCGCGACGCTCACGCTGAGCGGTTGCGGTGTGAGTCTCGTCCACGAGGAGTGGCAGAGGCGCATCTCACAGTCAGACGCGGTCCTCTCAGCCGAGTGGGACTACGTCAACTCCTGGACAACAGGCGGCAGTCGGTACACAGGAGAAGTGCACCTTGACCCCTCAATTAGCGAAGAACAAGCGCGCGAGATCGTGAGCTCGAGTTGCCGCGAGAACGCTATCTTTGACGAAGTCTTCTACGAGGCCCGCCCAGAAGACCTCAATGTCTCCGTTGAGAAACGTGGACTCAAGGGCACATGCGGCGAAGGGGAAGAACTCGCAAGCTTCGCTCGCATCCTCAACGTGGTAGATCAGCAGCCGCCATCGTTTGAGGCGGACGTGCTCGTGTGGAGCTACGAAACACGAACCGACTATGCGACGGATGAAGAGATGGTCGACCCAGCCACAATTTGGGCGGAAACGACAACCGTGACCGACCTCTTCGCCTTCGCGACACAGCTTCGTCAAGCGGTGGGCGTGAATGATCCGTTCGATTTCACGGGGTCCGTCGACGACGACGCCTCACTGATCACGAATTTCGGCAGGGAAATCAATATCGCAGTGCCTGCCGGCTTTGACCTTGCCCCTATACTCCCGATCCTCGCGGAAGCCTACCTGCTCGACCACGAAGGCATCAGCTACTCCCCAGACGCTGGCCTCGTCGTCGCTATCGACGACACTGCAACGCTCACGGGAGACGAGGTCGCTCAAGTTGGGGAGCTCGCGGAAGCCGCTGGAGTACCTTTCTCACCTCGGCTGGCCGACACCCCTTTTGGCTCGCCCGGCGCCTCCGAGACTCGCCAGCTCTTCCTGAGGGAACTCGAGGACCTTCCCGCGGTAGAAGCCACGGCATTCGAAGAGCATGCAACCGTCGTGGCGACAACGGCAAGCCTAGAAGGAGTCAACGAGGTCCTCGACTATCTCGACCAGAACAGTGGCGAGCGATTGAACACCCTGAATGACTCTCTCAACACTGGTACGGACAAAGTCTCCATTCTGCTCAAGAACTCCGAGAACGAGGCCCTGACCGTTCGGCTCGACGGCGGAGTTTCGAGCCTCTCAGATCTCCGCACCGTCGTAGCGAGCGCCATCAAGACTCTCAACGAGACACCCGAGATCGAGCAGTTTCATGTTCAAAGCTGGCCAGACAAACTCCGTGTTCACGTGACGCTTGCCGAAGACACGGCAGCCACCCGCGTCGAAGCCACCAGTCAAGAGCTACGCAAGCTGCTGCAACTCGCCACGCTCGACAGGATCGCGGTCGGGAGGTTCAACGGAGCGACCGAGTATTTGAGCCCGGAGCTCTAACCGCACGGCGCCCGGTGGCCGCCGGTCGAATCGCCGTTCCCCGTCGTGAGCTGAGATTCACCGTCTTGAGCTTCGAACTATACAGCGGTGGCTGTATAGTTCATTACATGCTGACCATTGCCACACGTCTCGATGTCATGAACAGGCTCGGTCGCGCCATGGCCGACCCGTCCCGTTCCCGGATACTCATGATGCTGCTCGACGGGCCAAGCTATCCGGCCGTTCTCTCGAGCGAACTCGGGCTCACGCGCTCGAATGTATCGAACCACCTCGCTTGTCTGCGCGACTGCGGCATCATCGTCGCAGAGCATCAGGGCAGACAGACCCGCTACGAGATTGCCGACCCACACCTCGCCGCTGCCCTCTCAGCTCTCGTAGACGTCACACTCGCCGTCGACGAGAGCGCACCGTGCGTCGCCCCGGACTGCGCCGTGCGTGGCTGCTGCAATAACCGCAGCACGAACACCAGCACGGCGAGCCCGTGAGCCAGGCGTGCGGCTGCGATCACGAGGAAGCAAGGCCGAGCGAATCCGCGCCAGAAGACCGCCCCTGGTGGCGTGACCCCGCAATGTTGGCGCCAATAGCGTCAGGCACGCTATTCATCGCTGGCGTCATCACGGAGGTAGCTGCCCGCGGGAACGCCGCCTCGGGCACAGTGAGCCAAGCCTTGTTCTGGATCGGCCTGCTGCTCGGCGCGTCGACGTTCGTCCCCGGCGCACTGCGCAGTCTTTTCACACGCGGCAAGCTCGGCATCTCGCTCCTCATGACGATCAGCGCGGCGGGAGCCATCGCGCTCGGGTTCATCGAAGAGGCTGCCGCCCTGGCGTTCCTTTACTCCATCGCGGAGGCGCTCGAAGACCGGGCGATGGATCGGGCTCGATCCGGCCTCCGTTCCCTCCTCAAGCTCGTCCCCGAGACCGCGATGCTTGTTCAAGACGGCGAAACACTCGAAGTTGCTGCCGCCTCAATCACAGTTGGCGACACCTTCCTGGTGCTTCCGGGTAAGCGTGTCGCCACCGATGGGACTATCAGCTCCGGGAGAAGCAGCGTCGACGCGTCCGCGATCACCGGAGAGTCGATGCCTGTCGACGTGAGCGTCGGCGACCAGGTCGCAGCGGGGTCGATAAACGCTTCTGGCCCGCTCGAGTTGGTCGCAACGGCAAACGGCACCGACAACTCGATAACGACGCTCGTCAACCTCGTCGAGCAGGCACAGCGCGAGCGCGGCCGCCGCGCACGACTTGCGGATCGGATCGCGAGGCCGCTGGTGCCCGGGGTCATGATCCTGGCCGCGCTAGTCGGCACGCTCGGTTCGCTCATCACCGGCGATCCGCTCACCTGGGTCACCCGCGCGCTCGTCGTGCTCGTGGCGGCATCTCCCTGCGCGTTGGCGATCGCCGTTCCGGTTACCGTGGTGTGTGCGATCGGAGCCGCGAGTCGCTTTGGCGTAATCGTCAAGAGCGGCGCGGCGTTCGAGCAGCTCGGGTCGCTGCGCCGGATCGCCTTCGATAAGACCGGCACGCTCACACGAAATCAGCCGTCGGTCGTCACCGTGCTGGCGGGTGAGGGCGTCGATCGCGAACGGGTGATCGAGTGGGCCGCCGCCCTCGAGCAATTCAGCACGCACCCCCTCGCAGCAGCAATCACGGCCGCGGCGCCCAGCACTCCCCCTGCATCAGATGTCACCGAACAGCCAGGAGAAGGGATCGCGGGGGTCGTCGCCGGCCAGAGCATCGCCGCCGGGAGTCCGCGTTGGATCGCGCCGGGTGAACTCGCCTCACAGGTCACAGCGATGGAAGCCGAAGGGCAGACCTGCGTCTTGGTCGCCCGCGACGGCGAGACCGTCGGTGTGATCGGGATCCGCGATGAGCTACGTCCCGAAGCCCCGACTGCGGTCGCGTCACTACAAGATCAGGGCCTTGAAGTGATCATGCTGACCGGCGACAACGCCCGCACCGCGAAAGCGATCGCCAGCGCCGCGGGCATCACCGACGTTCGTGCGGAGCTTCGCCCCGAAGACAAGGCGGCGGAAATCTCAGCGTCGGTGGCGCAACGCCAGACAGGGATGGTCGGCGATGGGATCAACGACGCCCCGGCCCTCGCCACGGCGACAGTCGGGATCGCAATGGGTGTGACGGGTGCTGACGCGGCAATCGAGTCGGCTGATGTAGCCCTCACAGGCAACGATCTCCGCATCATTCCGCGAGCTCTCGATCACGCTCGCCGCGGTCGAGCCATCATGAACCAGAACATCGTTCTATCGCTCGCTATCGTCACCTGCCTGGTGCCACTCGCAGTCACCGGCGTGCTCAGCCTAGCCGTAGTCGTGCTTGTCCACGAGGTGGCTGAAGTCGTTGTCATCGCCAACGGCCTGCGCGCGGCTCGCGTCAAGCGGAGTCAAGCAGGCAGCGATCTGTAACGCCACAGCTGCCGGCACTGTTGCAGAGTTCACGAAGCTGTCGTCTTTGGTGGGCGAGCAGGCCGAAGCGATGCGTGTGCCGGCGGCGAGGCATGGGGTCCTCAGCCGCCGGCACACGGGTCTTACTTCGCTGCCGAGCGGCGGGCTGCGAAGATCAGGCCACCGCCGAGCGCCGCGAGGAGTGCGGCGACGCCTGCGAAGAGGCCGCCCAGTGCCGGGCCACCGGTCGCCGCGATCGCGTGCACGGTCGTGCCGACGGATGCCGTACCGCTCGCGAGCTCGACGGGGTCACCCAGCAGGGTTTGGCCGTTCGCCGTCCAGGTGACGGAGAGCTTGCCAGCTACAACGTCGGCCCGCGAAACGGTGACGGTCTGGCTGCACTCGGTCGACTCGCCGGGAGCGAGCGTCGTTGCGGCACACTCCACCGCCACGCGCTGTGAGTCACCGGGCTCGGTGACGACGATGTTCTCGACAGTCACGTTGCTCGAGTTGGTGAGCTGTGCGGTGAAGGTTACTCGCTCACCCTCTGCAAACGGGCCAGCTGCTTCGGGAGCGATGTCCAGTGCGCCCGCGATCTCCGCGGCGATGCCCACGGACACCTGAGCCGGCGCGAGCGAGCGCGTAGCGCCGCCCGGCAGCTTGACTTCAGCGAGCACCGTCTCGGTGATGTTGCCCGCGTCAATATCGCGCTGCAGCACTGTGTGCGTGAACGTGCAGGTTGCGGTCTCGCCCGGCGCAAGGCGCGCGGTGTCACAGGCGAGTTCATCACCAGTGCTCTCACGGATAACCTCCGCGAGCTGCAGCGTCACGTTGCCCGAGTTCTCGATGGTTGCGGTGAACTCGATGTCTTCGCCAACGACGAACTCTGCATCAGGCGCGATCACGAGCGCGGTCTCACCACCCGGGTAAGCGTTGATCGGCAGAGCGATCGCTCCGGCCGAGATCGGGGTGACCACGTTGGCCGGGGTCTGTGCCGTCCCGGTGACGTCAATCTCGATGACGCCGGCGTCGATGTCGCTCTGTGAAACATTCACCGTGATCGTGCAGTCGGTGCTCGCACCGGGGGCGAGTGTCGTGACACCGCAGGCGGAAGCTTTTCCGCGCGACGCCTGAATCTCTACCCCGTTCAGGGTCACGTTGCCGGTGTTCACGATCACGGCGTTCACCTCGACGGTGGCGCCGACCTTGAGATCTGCGGTCGCGTGCGTGGAAAGCCCGAGCGTTGTGCTCGGCACGTGGGCAATCGTGTCTACGACGTTGCCGGCGTCGAGCTGGGCGACGGTCGCCTGAACGCCACGACCGGTGACGGTCAGGCCCTGGTCGATCTGCCCTGCGTCAATGTCCGCCTGCGTCACGGTGTAGGTCACCTTGCAGGTTGTCGTGGCTCCCGGCGCGAGGGTGGTGTCTGCGCATGCAGCTGCGGTGCCGAGGGTGCCCTGCACTGCAAGATCTCGCAGGGTCACGTTGCCCGTGTTCCTCAGCGTGGCCGTGTAGGTGATCTGCTGCCCCACTGCTGGCTGACCGGTTGCGTCACTCTTGTAGCTGGCCTGCAGTTTCTCCGTCTGCGCGATCGTGTCGGTCACGCTCGCCTCGGCCAGCGGGCTTGTCGTGCCCCCGGCCGTTGATCCGGTTGCCGACACGGTGAGCGCCAGCGAGCCCGCATCAATGTCACTCTGTGCGAGCGTGCGCGTGATCGTGCAGCGAAGGGTGTCGCCTGGTGCCAGAGGCAGCGTGGCGCACGATTCCAGCTTGCCTGCGGAAGGAGTCACCTCGACGGTGCTGAGGGTGACTGACCCCGTGTTCTTCACCGCAAAGGCGTAAGTGACCTCGTCGCCAGCCTTGGGCGATTTCCCGAGATCCGAGCTCAGCGTAGCCTCGCCGGTGATACTCCCGGCAATCTGCACGGTTGCCGAGACTTCGGCGAGGCCTACTCGGTTCCCCGCTGGCGTTGTGCCGGTGCCAGAGAACTTCGAGGCAATTGCGCCCGAATCAATGTCGGCCTGCGTCAGTGTCGTGCGGGCGACGCAGGTGATGCTTTTCCCAGCGTCGACGAAGTTGGGCGTGCAGGTCGCCCCTCCAGTGAGCGTGAGGTTGCGTAGCCGAACGTTGCCAGAGTTCTTCACCTCAACTGCCCAGTCAACCACGTCTCCGGCGCGGATAACACCGTCGCCGTCGACATCCCGCAGCGTGCCAGAGACCCCGAGCGCCCCGGCCGGGTCCTCCGGGATGGCGAACAGCACGAGAGGGGTTGACGAGATGAGGTCGAGCACGCCGCCTGAGTTTCCGTCGCCAAAGTACTGTCCGTGTGCGGGGGCGCCGGGTGAGTTTGCACGGAACGTAAAGAACCCCTCGCTCGTAATCTCGGCGGTGAATGGCATACACCGCGAGCCGTCCCCCGTCTGAATAATCGGCGCCGAGCTATCGGTTGGGCTGGTGCTCTTCGAGATACACGTACCCCCGATTTGCACGATCCCCGTGTTCCCTGTCGTCGGATACGTGACGTTTTGAGGGGTTGCTACGGTGTCAACCCACCATCCCCCGTCAGTTCCAACGTAGGTAGACTTCGCCGAGTTCTGAAGGGGGCCAGTGACCATGTTTCCCGAGGTAATTCGCGCCTCCGCCGCGCTCGCCTCTGTAATAACGTGCAACTCAGCCGCGTTCCGTGTGCCCTCATCGATGTCGCTGAGCTCGACGGCGCCGGCTGGCGCCACGCCGGTCGCTGCACCGAGAAGCACGAGCAGCGCCGCCCCGGCCGCAGCCGATCTGGTTGTTGTTTTTTTCTTCAACAAATCTCTCCATGTGTCAGGCCCTCCCGTAGGTGTGCGTACAGGTAACCCCGCCAACGAAATCACAATCACGGAAGTTGAAATATCAGAATTCCATAGTGGCATAAGCACAGTATCTTGATGTTCCCCACGGCGCAAACTGTCCCGCGTCTATGTGCACCCTCTGCTGTCGCATTCGATATACAGTGGCTCCACGCTAGGCTCAGTAACGTGCCCCGGGCTCTACGCATCTCCTCGCTCAAATTCATGGTTGTGACGCGTACTCTCGCGGCCGTATTGCTTGTTGGCGCAGCATTCCTCGCGTCTCGGGAGCTGTTGCAGGAGACCGCGCACGTAGACCGTGCGCTCTACGCGATCGGCGGCGGCATCGTCGCAGCGGCCGCACTCTGGTTCCTCTCTGCCGGGTATTCAACACTCGTGCTCGACGATGGCGACGCACTGCTCGTTGGCAGAACACGCACGCGCGTTCCGCTGGGGCGGGTCACGAGCGTTACCCACAACGTGCCGACCATGCGCGGCGGCAGGGCGTACACCGAGATCGTTTCCCCCGCATTCCCTGGCGGGTCATTCAGCTACATCCCCCGCGACCTCGCCACCGGGCTCACCTCGGTTCCTGAGCCACCGTCGACGACTGAGCTCCGCCTCCGGGTCGAGCGCGCACGTGGCGAGCGCGCTCGTGGCGAGCATCCCCCACCCCCGTAAGCGGGCAGCGCGTGCCGGGCAGCAGCGCTAGAGTCTGACCATAAGTCCGCGCCAATCACAGCTTCTTCGAAAGGTCGTAGCCACGATGACTGCTTCCAAGCCCGCATACTTCCGGCAACTTTCCGCCACAACCTTCGTTGCGACCGAGTCGACCGGCGGGGCCTGGAACCCGAACGAGCAGCACATCGCCCCGGCAATCGGGCTGCTCGCCCACCTCATCGAGCAGGATCACGCGGGGCGCGGGGGCGGACTACGCATGGCTTCGCTAGCCTGCGACATCCTCGGCGTGCTGCCGATCGGCGAGTTCGAGGTCGAGGTGTCCGTCATCCGCCCCGGTCGCACGATCGAGCTTGTTGAGGCCGTACTCACCGCGGGCGGTCGCGTGGGGGTGAGGGCTCGCGCGTGGATGCTGCAGACCGCTGACACAGTGGACCTCGTGGGAACAGCCTTCCCCGAGATGCCAGCGCTCGATGCGACCCCCGAGTACCCGTTCGGCACGACGTGGAATGGCGAGTGCGTCAACACTGTCGAGGCACGCCGCGATTTCCTCGGCACGGGTCGCGCTCGCAGCTGGATCCGCACCGACACCCAGCTCATCGAAGACGTCGCGGTCAGCAACCAGGCGCGTCTCATCGGCATGCTCGACTTCGCAAACGGCCTGGTTCCACGGGTGAATCCGCTCGAGGTTGGCTTCCCGAACATTGACCTCAACGCCTCGTTCTTCCGCACGCCCGCAGGCGACTGGCTCGGGCTCGACACCACCGTGTCGTTCGGGCCAGACTCGATCGGCGTGACCGAGTCAGTGGTGCACGACGAGAGCGGCCCGGTCGGCACGCTCTCACAGACGCTCACGATTCGCGCGTAGCGGGTGCCCGACCTGGAACACCGGCCAGGCTAGCCCCGGGGCACGGGTGAGCCACGCAACCCCCAGACTTACACGCGGGCGCGGCAGGCGCCCGCGCGGTAACGTGGCGGGAAAACCTCCTCGCGCAACGAAAGCACCCGATGCTACCTTCAAGCACGCCCGCAGGCGACACCGACAACATCGAGAGCGAACCTGCGCCCGACCAACAGGGCTCGCGGAGGTTCGCGGGCCTCTCCCCCGCCGAGCTTTCTCGGGTCTTCACGGCAGGCGTCGCCCTGCCCTTCCTGTTCGTGCTGTGCGCCTGGGCAGTCGAGTCATCCTGGTCGGATCTGCCGGGCCAGTATCCCGCCCACTGGGGCGACGGTGGGGTCGACAGATTCTCATCCCCACAGGAGTACATCAACACGCAGGCGATTGCGGCGGCGGTCGCCGCGGTCGTGACGGCCGGAATCGCGGCGGGAAACCTGCTCAGCGAAGCCTGGTCACCGCTCTCCCGCGGTTTTACCTCGGCGGGGCCGGCTTCCTTGGCGTTGCGATTGGCTTTGCGGTGCTCTTCGCACTAGCTTTCGCACTCCTCCCCCGGGGCGAATACTCCTAGGCGCCCCTCTCCCGCAGCACCCCGTGCGGTTTCGCGGGGCCAACTCCTGCTTCACTTGGCGGCGGCGAGCAGCCAATCTTGCGACGCCGCTATTAATACACGATCGCCTATACTATAGTGATAGCCAGCCTGCAGCCCGCCCGGGTTTTTGGCAGTTTCAGATGGACTTCCTCCGGCACCGGAGGGTCGAGCGAAGGAGCTCTATGAGCACGCAACCAGAAGCAGTGGCAGCCCCGCCGCAGCTCGCCAAGAACCCCAGCAAGGTCGAGCGCCGCAACCTCCGCGCGCTGAGCTGGGGGCACGCCCTTGAGTGGTATGACTGGGCGATCTTCGGCCTGCTGTCGGTCTACCTGGGCGCGACGTTCTTCCCCGCAGACAACCCCGTCGCATCGACGCTGAACGCGCTCGCCGTCTTCGCCGTCGGCTTCGTCGCCCGCCCGCTCGGCGGCGCCGTATTTGGCTTCGTGGCTGACCGGTTTGGGCGCCGCAAAATCATGATCTTCGCGATCGGCGCCGTCGCTCTCGGCAGCTTCATCATTGGCGTGCTGCCCGGCTACGAGACGATCGGCATCGCCGCCCCCATCATCGTGGTTGCCGCGCGCCTGCTCCAGGGCCTCTCGGCAGGCGTCGAGGCGCCCCTCGGAACTGCGTACGCGCTCGAACTCGTCCCCGGTCGCCCGGGCTACGTCGCCGGCTTCTTCGCATTCTTCAACAACCTCGGTAACCTGCTCGCACCGCTCTCTATCTTCTGCATCAGCGCGCTGCTCGGCCCCGAAGCCCTCGCCGCATACGGCTGGCGCATCCCGTTCATCATCGGCGGCGCCCTCGGCCTCATCGTGCTCTGGCTGCGCCGCACGCTGCCAGAGACCCTGAACACCGAGGCGATCCACACCATCGGCGCCGTCCCAACAAAGAAGAACTCGGTCTGGCGCGACGTGCGCAAGTACTGGCTGAGCGTACTCGCAACGATCTTCATCGTCGGTGCGATCCAGGCGTACAACTACACCTGGATTGCGGGCCTGCCAAACCTCGCGAACGGACTGTACGGCGAAGACCCCACGGCTGTCTTCGCGATCACCACGGGCATGGGCATCTTCCTGACGCTCGGTGCGTGGGTGCTCAGCCGCGTGCTCGACCGCTTCCCGATGTCTCGGTGGTTCGTGATCGCCCGCGTCGCCGCCATCCCGACGATCTTCCTCGCGCTCCTCTACTCGCAGCCCGGCATCGGCACACTCGCCGGCGTGATGTTCGGCGGCGCCGTTGTGCTGCTGCTCAACATGACGATCTTCGTCGTCGTCGCGAACTCCCTCCTCCCCCAGCACATCCGTGGCACGGGCCTGGGCCTCGGCTACGGCATCGGCGTCGCGCTGTTCGGCGGCACCGCCTCCTACCTGCTGCTGTGGCTGCAGAACCAGGGCCTCATGTGGGTCTTCCCCACCTACATTGCCGTGCTCTGCGCTATCAGCGTGGTGCTGTACATCCTCGCGAAGCGCCGTAACGGCCTCTTCGTGGGCGAGTAACGCGCCGCGACAGCAGGCAGACCGCGCGCTCCTTCGGGGCAAACAACCAAGCCCCTCGGGGCCGCACAGAAAGCGAACGACACATGGAACGATTCATCATCGACACCGACCCCGGCATCGACGACGCCGGAGCCCTGTTCTGGGCGCTCTCAACCGACGCGTTCAAGGTTGAGGCCCTCACGACTGTCTTTGGCAACGTGCGCGTGGAGACCGCGACCGCGAACGCCCGCAAGATCGCGCACATCGCGGGCCGCCCCGAGCTGCCGATCTGGTCGGGTGCGGCCCGCCCCCTTGTTGGTGAGCCGCACTACGCCGAGTACATTCACCGCAAGGGCGGCGTTGGTTACTGGGAGTACCCCGACCCAGCGCCCGACACCGACGCGCCTTCTGACGCAGTGCTCCGCATGATTGACGCGGTCATGGCCGAGCCGGGCCAGATCAGCATCATGGCGCTCGCGCCGCTCACGAACGTGGCGCTCGCGATCAAGCTCGAACCCCGGTTCGCGAGCTCGGTGAAGCGCATCATCTACATGGGTGGCGCCGCCCTCACATGGGGCAACGTCACCCCGGTCGCGAGCGCGAACATCTACAACGACCCTGAGGCCGCTGAGATTGTCATCCAGTCGGGTGCCCCGCTCACCCAGGTCGGTCTCGACGTGTCGCGCAAGTTCTCGGTGTCGCCCGAGCGCATCGCCGAGCTCTGGGAATCGGGCTCGCCGATGGGGCGGGCACTGTGCGAGATGATCGGCTACCCCGACAAGCACGACGACATCGTCGAGATGCCCGAGTGGAAGACCGAGGGGATGCACTTGAACGACGTGCCGTGCGTCGCCTACGCGCTGAACCCCGACTGGTTTGAGGTGCAGCGGTTGCGGGTCGACGTCGAACTCGACGGCAAGCACACGCGCGGCCAGACGGTTGTGCAGATGATCGACAGGTGGAAGGGCGTGCCGAACGTCGACGTGCTGCTCGACATCGACCGCGACGCCGTCGCGGCCGCGCTCACCGCGTCGATCATTGCCGCCGGCGCCGGAAAGGCCTAAGCGACGGTCATCGAGGCGCACACCGAAAGGCACACCATGTCACAGGCGCACAACGCGAATCAGGATCCCGCCCCCGCGGCGCTCACCGCGGCCGACGCCGAACTGATCGAGGCCGCAAGCGCGCTCCTCACCCGCGTCCACGACCCGGGCGCCGTGCGCGTCGCTGCGGCGGCTCGCGGCGAGTCGGGCGCCCTCTACCTCGGGGTGAGCCTCGCGACCCCGCGCGTGAAGGTGTGCGCGGAGAGCGCAGCGGTCGCGAACGCGAAGATCGGCGGCGACGTCGCGATCACGCGAATCGTATCGGTCGGCCTCGGGCCCGACGACGTGCCCCACGTCATCAACCCGTGCGGGGTGTGCCGCGAACTCGTCCCAAAGTTCGGCAGCGACCTGCGTGTGCTGACAGACGTGGGTGAGGGCAGGCTCGAAGCACTCGACCCCGGCGCACTCTTGCCGATGCCCTGGATCCGCGCGCGGTCGTACGACGACTAGGGCACAGCCCCACACGCACAGCGCCCCCGGGCGAGCCGATTGGCTCGCCCGGGGGCGCTGGTGTTCCGTCGCGCGTTACCGCCACGGAAGGGGGCGACGAAGAGTCTCCCCGATCATGTCGAGTACGCCGTCAAAGTCCATGTCGACCACAACGCGGTGGAGAGGCCGGGTCTCGTCGCGCGCGGGGTGTACACCGGCGAGGTAGCGGTCGCCTGTCTCCGGGTCTGCAAACGTCTGCAGGGGCCGCATGACCGACGCCGTGACAAGGTCGGGGCGCAGCAGCGCCGCGACCGCCATGCTGTCGTTGATGCCCATCACGCGCTCGTCGCCGGGCTGCGGGTATGACCGCGAGTAGAACCCGGCGTAGTCGGCGCTGATCTTCGTGATGAGCTCGGCCGGCGCGTACCCGGTCGAGCTCGCGATCTCGAGAAAGAAGTCCTCGGGCACGAGCGCCTGACGGGTCACGTATGGCCCACACCAGGTAACGTCGCCCACCGCACCCGCAACAGCCTCTGCGGCGTCAATGTCGAAGGTGACGTTCGGGTCGCGAGACACCCTGAAGCGGCGGTCAGCCCACGGCTCAGTGTCGCGGTAGAGGGCCGGCCCCAGCGTGCCGACGATCGTCGTGCTGCGCAGCTTCTCGAGCAGCTGTGGCTCGACCTCGAGCGCGCGTGCGAGGTTGGTCTGCGGGCCGATCGCGAGGTAGTCGATCTCTCCCTCGTGCTGCGCGACCAGCTCGAGCAGCACGTCGACGCCATTCGGCTCCGTCCCCACCGACACCTCTGGCCGCAGCCCGGTATTGCCGAAGCCATCTTCGCCGTGAATGCCGGGGTTCAGGCGCAGCTCCTGTTTCACAGGCACGTCGCTGCCGCGGTAAACGGGCACATCAGCGCGCCCGCAGGTATCGAGCACGTAGCGGGCGTTGTCAGCAGCGCGCTCGCCAGTGCAGTTGCCGAACACACTGATCACCGCGAGGATCTCGACCTCGGGGTCGGCCGCAAGCAACATCAGCGCCAGCGCGTCGTCAACACCGGTATCGGTGTCCACCACCACTTTTCTCATCGTCACACTCCCGTGTTCACGGTCTCGGGCACACGCCCAAGACTCTGTCGTTCACCGCCCCGCACCGCGCGGGGCGGCAGGCTCTCGCTGCCGGTCATTCCGGGGCGCTGAGGCCCATGCCCGCGAACGCGGCCTGGGCGGGCTCCTCAACGAGGGTCTTCGCGAAGGCCACCGCGGCGGCGGGCGCGTCGACGCGCGTGCCGATCGCGAACCGCCCGTATGCTTGCAGCTCGTGCGGAATCGGGGCCACGATGTGCTCGCCGGTGACTGAGCGCAGCTCGCTCACCTGCTGGATCGCGACGTCGGCGCGACCGTCGATGACGGCCTCGGCAGTCAGCCCTGTGGAAAGCCGCACGGCTCGCTCGTCGAGCCGCTCAAGCAGCCCGCGGTCGCTCAGCACCCGCATGAAGTGCAGGCCGCTCGCACCAGAGAGCGTGTAGGCGACTGCGCGCGCTGCGAGCAGGTAGCGAAGAAACTCATCGGCGCCCTCGCCTGATGGCGCTGGGGAGTCGGGCAGCCGCGCGAAACCGACCGCAGAGACGGCGATGTCGGCAATTGACGCAGGGTCGAGCACTCCCTCGCTCGCGAGCTCCCCGAGCGAGGAGGAGACCCCCAGGAGCAGGTCTGGGCGGTCACCCCCGGCGATCTTCTCGAGCAGCACGGTCGTCGGCTCAAACGTCGCTTCGATGCGTTCACCGGTCGCCGCTTCGAACGCGGGAATGAGCGTGTCGATGAGCGGTTTGCGGACGACGAGCCCGGAATACAGGGTGATCATGGGCGTGGCCTTTCGGTCGTCGCAGGCGACGAGAGCGCCGCGAGCTGCGCAGGCGAGAGCGGGGCGGTCCGCATGCCGGCGGTCAAGAGATAGATCTGGGTGGTGTGTTCGAGCTCTTCGAGGGCGTCGAGGGCCTCGCCGAGGCTCGCGCCGGCAACCACTGGCCCGTGGTTACGCAGCAACAGCGCGTGCCCGTTCGCCGCCGCGCGCTCGACGGCCGGCGTTGCGGCCGGGTCGCCCGGCGCGAAGTACGGCAGCACCTGCAGCTGCCCGACCCGCATACCGTAGTAGGCGGTGAGCGGCGGCAGCGGTTCCGCCGGGTTCAGGTCGGCGAGGCACGAGAGGGCCGCCGCGTGCACGGAGTGCGTGTGAACGATCGCGTGTGTCTGCGGACGCGCGCGCATGACGGCGACGTGCAAGAACGCCTCTTTCGTGGGCTTCGGGCCGTCGAGGTGGTGGCCCGAGCCGTCGAGCACGGAGAGCTCGCTCGCCTCGACCTCGTCTAGGCCGACCCCTGTCGGAGTGACGAGGATGCGCTCCCCGTCGCGCACCGCGAGATTGCCCGTGCGGCCGTGGGTGAGGCCGCGCCTGTGGATCGAGTGCGCGATCCGCTCCAATTCCGAGCGCACGCCGCTCACCGGGCACCCCCGGCAAGCGCGACGTCGACGAAGAAGTCTGGGCCGCCGAAGTTGCCCGACTTCAGCACGAGGTGCGCGTCGCGTTCGGTGTCGTGGATCCAGGGTGCACCGACCGCCGCCTCCGCGCCGACGACGGCAGCGGCCGTGCCGAGCTCGCGGATCACGGCGCCGGAGGTCTCGCCGCCAGCGATGAGCATGCGCGTGACGCCGCGCTCCGAGAGCTCGCGCGCGACGATGCCCGCGACGTCTTCATACAGCTCGCCGGCGTTCTGGATGCGCGCGTCGCGTTCGGCCGCGGGGCTCGACGAGTAAATCAGCGCCGACGCGTCGCCGGGTTGGGCATCCCACCACGCGAGCGCAGTGGCGGCAAGACCCTCCGCGCTGTCGCCCGGCTGCGCGACGACGTGGTGCGAGGGCCCGCCCGCGGCGCGGAACGCGGCGATCTGTTCGAGCGTGCGCCGGGAGCAGCTCCCCGCGATGATCGCGGTGCGGCCCGGCGCGGGCGCGCCAAGCTCGCGGCCAGAGGCGGGCTCACGTTCGGCGATAGCGCCGACAAGCCCAGCTGACCCCGCGACGAGCGCATGGCCTTCAACAGCCTCGGCGATGACCCTGAGGTCGGTCTCCTCGACAGCATCGGCAATGACGTGAGCCACGCGCCCCGCGCCAACCGACGAAGTCGCGGCGGCAATCGCCGCGGTTACCGCCGCCGCTCCCGCGCGCACCGTGTCGAGCTGAAGCGTGCCAATGCCGCCGGAGACCTGCGGAGCGAGTAGCCGTTCGAGCGAGGAGTCAAGCATGGGCGTGATCGGGTGCTGCGCCATGTGCGTTTCGTGAAGCGGCACCCCGTCAACGAGCAGGTGGCCTTCTGCGACCGTGCGGCCGTGGATCGGAGCAGCCGGCGTTGTCACGACAGTGTCGACCCCGAGTTCGACGGCGAGTGCCTCCGTAACAGGGCCGATGTTGCCCTCCGGCGTCGAGTCGAACGTCGAGCAGTACTTAAAGTAGAACCGGTTCGCCCCGACGCCTCTGAGCGCCCGCAGCGCTTCGAGGCTCGCCTGAACAGCGTCGGCCACCGGAATCGAGCGGGTCTTCAGGCCGACGACGATCGCGTCGACAGCCGCGAGATCCTGTTCGGAAAGGGGCGCTTCGGTGTTGAGCGCCAGTACCGTGCGCAGCCCCGCCCGCCCGAGGGCGGCGGCGACGTCGGTCGCGCCGGTCACGTCGTCTGCGATAACCCCGATCATCGGGCACCGCCCGCGACAACCTCGCGCAGCCTGGCCGCGGCGGCGCTTGGCCCGTCCAGCACCGGGGACGGCGACTGGGAGCGCAGTGACTCAGCGGCCGGCGCGAGCGAGTACTGTGCGAGCACGATCGCGTCGAACGGCCCGCCCGCTTCCGCGGTGGCCCGGGCGATTGCGTCGGAAAGCACCCGGGTCAGCTCGGCTGCCGACAGCGGCCGAGCGGCGTCGGCGACGACAATCGGCAGGATCGCTGTGACGGTGCCAGCCGCGTCGAAGGCCTGCTGCAACCGCGCCGAGCTGTCGGCCGCGGCTGCGTCGAGCGAGGCGACGAGCAGCACCGTCGACGGCGCGAGCGCGACCGTCGCATCGAACAGTGGGCCATCCGCGGAAAACACGGCGACGCCGTCAACCGCCAGGTCGCGCTCGTCTGCCCTGCTCCCGTACTGCGAGCAGGTGAGCAGCACGCCGTCAGCGCCTCCGCTGAGCGCGGTCTCGATGAGGCCGTCCATGCGCGCCGCGAGCGGCTCACTGATGGTGCCCGGCTGCTCCATATCCTGCAGCAGGCGGTCGTCGAGCAGGTTCCACAGGTCGCTCTCCGGCAGCGCCGCTCGAATGGCGGCGGCGGCTGGCTCGATCGCGAGTGCCGTGGCGCTCACGAGGGCGATCTTGGGCTTCGTCATCGGGTGATCCTCTCGATCCAGGTGAGGCCCGCATCGGTGTCGCCGAGCGGGCCGTATTCGCAGCCGATCCAGCCGTCGTAGCCGGTGCGGGCGATTGCCGCGAGCACACGCTCATAGGCGATCTCCCCAGTGCCGGGCTCACCGCGGCCGGGGTTATCGGCGATCTGCACGTGCTTCACGAGCGGGGCGAGCCGCTCGAAGCGCTCGATGAGATTTCCTCGGTCAGTCTGCGCGTGGTAGACGTCAAACAGCACCCCGACGGTGTCGGGCCCGACGGCCTCAGCGACGGCCGCGGCGGCCTCCATCGAGGCGAGGCCGTAAGCGGGCTGCTCCCGCTTGTTGATGGCTTCGAGCACAATCTGCACCCCGGCGACGCGCGCCCGCTCGGCCGCCCACCCGATGTTCGTCACGTAGGTCGCGAACGCGAGGTCATGGTCTGCGTCGGCGGGTTTGAGGCCCGCCATGACATGCACGATGGGGGTGCCAAGCGCCGCCGCGTAGTCGAGGGCCCGCTCGACGCCGGCGCGAAACTCAGGCCTGGCACCGGGCACATAGGCCGCGCCCATCACCGTGGGTGACCCGGCCGGGCCTGCGGGGGTGTTGATGAGTGCCTGAGTGAGCCCGGCGGCGTCGAGCAGCTCGCGCACGCGCGTGGCGGGCAGCTCGTAGGGCGAGGCGAACTCGACACCGGTGAACCCCGATGCTGCCGCAGCGTCGAACCGCGCTTCAAACGGGAGCTCCGTGTACATCCATTTGAGGTTCGCGGCGAGCTTCAGCGGACCGCCCCCGGACTCGATCCTCATGCCGCGGCGCTGCCGTATTCGGGGTTCACCACGAACGCGGGCTGCCCGCCCGCGAGCACGGCGATGACATTCTCGGCGGCCATGCGCCCCGACTCACCACGCGCCTCGCGCGTCGCGCCTGCGACGTGGGTGGTTGCGAGGATGCCAGGCGTGTGCAGCAGCGGGTTGTCGGCAGACAGCGGCTCTTCCGCGAACACGTCGAGGGCCGCGCCCCCGATGACCCCGCTCCGCACGGCCTCAACAAGGGCCGCCTCATCGACGATGCCACCGCGGGCCGTATTGATGAGAATCGAGTCGCGCTTCATCGTGCTGAGCCGCGCGGCGTCAATAAGGTTGCGCGTTGACTCGTCGAGGAACAGGTGCAGCGTCACGAAGTCGGCCTGGGCGAGCACCTCATCGAGTTCGGCGCGGGTGACGCCATGCTCAGCCGCGAACGCCTCGTCGAAGAACGGATCGTACGCGATAACGCTCATGCCAAAGCCCTGCGCGATGAGGGCAACAGCCTTTCCGATGGAGCCGAGTCCGAGGATGCCGAGGGTCGCTCCGCGTAGCTCCCTGCCCGTGAGCTGCTGCCAGCTCCCTGCCGCAAGGTTTGAGATGTGCTCGGGCACGCGCCGCGCCGCGCCCAGCATGAGCGCGAAGACGTGCTCGGCGACCGCCTGACGGTTCGCTCCCGCCGTCACGCAGACGGGCACGCCGCACTCGGTTGCGGCGCTCACGTCGACGCTGTCATAGCCAACGCCGGTGCGAACAAGGATCTGGAGGTCTTCAGCGCACGCAAGATCTTCGGAGGTGAACGGCTGGGTCCCCGCGATCACCGCGCGCACGCCCGCAAGCATCGCTTGGCGCTCGGGCAGCGGCAGGTCAGCGAGGTGTGGCGCGTGCCTGGTTGTCAGACCGGCGTCGCGCAGCATGCTGTCAACCTCGTCATCCGCTGCAAGGAACGCGGTGGTGATGAGCACATCGACGGATTCGGCAGCGGTTGTCACCAGATCCCTCCTTCGTATTCGGGGGCGGTAAACGCCCCGCCGTGGTATCTGGGTGCGGGGGCACTGAGGTCGATCTCGGACGCGTAGTCTGCCGCGTTGTCCTGCGGCGCGAACCCGATCGCGGCCCAACCGGCGTCTGCGTCCCACCACCGGTCGGTGTTTGCCGAACAGCCGTACACGACCTGGCAGCCGACCGGCCCGCTCTCGATCGCGCAGCGCGTGAGCTCGATGCCGTCGCGCCAGCTCAACCAGAGCGCGAGCTGCCTCACGTCTTCGGGCTTGGGCCTGAAGGTGCCGATGCGTAGCAGCACCGATTCGACGCCCCACTTGTCGTGGTAGAGGCTCGCGAGAGCCTCGCCGAACGCCTTCGAGACACCGTAGAACGTGTCGGGCCGGACCGCGGCGGTCTCGTCGAGACGCTCGGACGCGGGGTGGAAACCGATGATGTGGTTCGAGCTCGCAAACACGACCCGACGAGCACCCGCGCGGCGGGCCGCCTCGTACACGTGGTAGGTCCCGTCAATGTTTGCGCTGCGGATGAGGTCGAACGAGGCCTCGTCGGCGACCGCCCCCAGGTGCACAATCACGTCGACGCCCTGAGCCGCCGCGGTGAGGGCGTCGAGGTTGTCGAGGTCACCGACGACAACTTCCTCGCCGGGAAACAGTGGCCCGGTCGGCTCCGAGCGCACGTACAGCACGACGCGCTCGTAGCGGCCAGCGAGCCCCTCGCGGATGACGCTGCCCATTCGGCCCGCCCCGCCTGTGTAGAGCACAGTAGTCATCTTCGTCCCTTCGAGTTCCTTGGGCTCAGCCAATGGAGCGGTCTGTCTCGTCACTCAGCGCGTCGGCGAAGAAGCCGATCTGCGCACGCTGCTCACGCACCCGGTGCACCTCACCGCCGTCGAGCGCGAGCCCGACATCGTGGCCGGGCAGCAACAGGCCAGCGGTGTCGCGCATGAGCGAGCGGAGCCTGTCGATCGTCCGCACGCTCGCCTCTTCGTCCATCGTTGAATCGACGATGGAGGTCGCGAGCTCGTGCACGTTCTTCACTGAATCCCCGGCGAAGACGAGCGGCCGCTCGGTGCGATCGGTGAAGAAGGCGAGGTGGTGCGGAGTGTGCCCGGCGCTCTCGATCGCGTGGAGCCCGGGGATGATCTCTTGGCCCGGTCGCATTCGCTCGACGCCATCCGCACGCCGCATGAGCTCTTGGACATGCAGGTCAGGGATGAACTTGGTGCCGGCCGGCTGGTCGGCAGCCCAGTCGAGCTCGTCTTCTCCGACCCACGTGACCGCGTTCTCGAACATCGTGAAGTTCGAGACGTGGTCCCAGTGCATGTGTGTGAGCAGCACATCGGTCACGTCGCCGGCCGTGAGCCCTAAGCGATCAAGCCCCGCGTGGATGAGTGGGATGTAGGCGGGCTGGCCCGCGTCGATGAGCACACGCCTCATGCCGTCGTCGAGCAGCCAGAGGCTGCTCCAGCCGAAGGCGCCGTGTGACGCGGATTTGCCGGGGAACCCCTCGACAAGCGGATGCGCTGTGTACTGGCCGGGCACTCCCCCGGCGCTTGCTGCAGTCTGCACCACCACACCTCCTTCGCAATAGTATTCGCTATACTATCTTCAGAGATGCTGAATTGTCTATCCGCGGTACTTCCAAGCTAAACGCCGAAGAGTCGTTCGGTCGCTCCCGAGACATGCCTTCGCATCGCCTCCGCCGCCGCATCTCCGTCGCCCGCCGCAATCGCCTCAAAGATCGCGTTGTGCTCGGGAGCAGCGTGCCGCGCCCCCGTGCGCCCCAGCTTCGAGAAGAGCCGAAAACGCTGGATCTGGCCGCTCAGCGCACTGTAGGCGAGCTCGAGGAAGCGGTTGCCAGACTGCTCAGCGATGAGGTTGTGGAACCTGTCGTCAGACCGCCAGTACATGTTGAAGCCCTCGGCTTCCATGTCTGCTGCCTCTGCCGACCGCTCGAACTCCGTGAGGCTCTCGCGAAGCTTCGCGAGAAACTCGGGGGTCGCCCGCAGCGCAGCGTCGTGAGCGAGGCGGGGCTCCAAGACAAGTCGGGCTTCAAGCAACTGCTGCACGTCGGTGCGGGTCATCATCGGGGCCACGCGGTAGCCGCGCAGCGCAACACGCTCGACCAGCCCTGTGTGCTCAAGCCGGGCGAGCGCCTCGCGCAGTGGAGTCTGACTCACGTCGAGCTCGCGAGAGAGCGCGCCAATATTCAGACTCTCCCCTGCCCCGCGCTCGCCAGACATGAACTGGTGCAGCAGCACGGTGTACATCTGGTCCGCGATGGGCTGCTTCGCCGTGTTCCGCTCCGTCACACCACACTCCTGTTTCCACGCTGACCTTGGGGCCTAAGTGACACTCAGCTTACAGGCCGAGAGGCGGAGCGTACGCGCGACGCAGCGCTCTTCACGAGAAGACTCCGAGCGAGGCCGCGGCCACTCTCCCCGGTCCGCTTTGTTTGCGAGAGGCGTATGCCCCCGAAGACAATCCCAAGCAGCTCATTCCCAAATTGCCACCGCTTCTCGTGGAGCTCTTGCTCACGCTTCTCGCGTTCGACGCTCAGGCGCTCCGCAACTGCGGCGAGCGCGAACAGTGCGGCGATGACAGCGATCGGAATCATGATCGCTGGCCGCTTCGCCTCAGAGTTCACCTTCACGACGTGGCTGTCACCGAACAGGTAGGTGTACGCGGCGCCGTTGCCGACGAACAGCGACTCCGAGTGCTGACCTACGGGTTTGAGGTGACCTGTTCGCTGCCCCGCTCGGACGCCCGTAGCTCGCCGCACTGCTCGCTCGCAGTCAGCACCAGTACGGGGTCGCCCTCACCCAGCTCGGCGACGGGGGTTGCAGAACGACCGACCCCGCCAAACCCCGGCAACCGCCTCAGGGCGCTGGCGTCGACAACAGCCCCGATTTTCTACAGACCAAAACTACGCACACGTAGCAGCGAGCCAAGACAGGTAGTTCTCGGTGCGCGACCCCGTAGATTCTCCCTGCGCCCCTGCGACGACCCGCACCCACGCGTTGACTAGGGGTAACGAAGGGGGCCTCTCATGGGCAAGCACAGCGAACGCACCACCGCGAAACATCACAAGACAGCCAAGCGGCTCGGTCTCGGTTTCGCTGTCGGAGCTGCCCTGGTTGTCGTCGCGTTCGGCGCAACGTCGACGCTCGTCGGGGCTGTTACGACTGACAACTCGACCGTGCATGGTAATCGCTTCGCGAAATCCCTTCGCACTGACGGGGGCGTGTACAAGCTCACGACTGCGCCGACGAACGGTACCGCGTTCGGCCCCGGCGCCGCGGCGGGCACGGTGAGCTTCGCGATGCTCCCCGAAGGCGCCACGTCCGTCGAGCTCGAAGCGGGCGACACCATCTCGGTCGACGTTGTGCTCCCCTCGGGAGTCGTACCCACCGAACTCCCCGAGGATGAGACCGCAAAGGGGTATACGCGTGCCTGGTCGGCTACGGAGGCCGACGGCACTTGGACCGTTCACCATGCGGTAACCCCGACGGCCACCGGGCCGGTCACGCTCCCGCACGCGAGCTTCGGTATCACCACCGACTTCACCGACGTCCGCCCCGAGGAGGATCTCACTGTCCGAGCATCCGTGGGACTCCCAGAACGCTACACGAGCACACACCCGACCGACAGCACAACGATTCCCGTTCACTGGAACGTTCTAGCTGGCGTGTACCACCTTGGCGTTAAGGGGAGCGGCCCGGACTCCATATCGATCCACTTCTCCAGCCACCCCGAGGAGACGGGCGAAAGGCTGCACCTCGTGCCGGGCGACGTCGTCACCACCACGGTGTACCTCCCACGTGGGGTCTCACCCGCCCCTCTTCCCAAGGCAGACGAGGCAGGCGGCATCGCTTCCTCCTGGATGAGCGAGCGCGTCGGTGAGGGCTGGACTGTCACGCAGACGCAAAGGGTCACCTCCCCGGTTGAGGTCTATGGAGTCGCAAGCGGCACCTTCGAGGCGAGTACAACCAATCAGGTGTGGAACGACGGCTATACGGTGCAGGCCGAGGCGACTCTCCCCGCACGGTTCACGAGCGCTCAGGCGCGGACAGAGACCAAGGTTCCAGGCGTAGTCGCTGCGCCAGGGCTCGGGCGCATTACCGCGGGCGGTGGGCAGTCAATCGCGGTCTCCCAGACCAACCAAGAAGGGTACGGCTGGGGTCTCAACGACAACGGACAGGTTGGCACCGGGTCAACAGCACAGCAGATCACGGCGCCTAGGAACCTCGGGCGGCTTGGCAATCAATCGTTCCTTCAGGTGGCCGCGGGCAAGGACCACACCATTGCTCTCAGCGCTGACAAGCGGGTGTATGGCTGGGGTTCAGATTACGACAGCCAAACCGGCACCGATTCCGCTCAGGGGCATAAGGTACTCAAGCCGACCGAGGCAGTCCCTACCCAGAAGGTCACATTTTCGCAGGTAGCCGCTGGAACCCGAACGTCGCTGGCGCTTGATGGGAATGGAAGGATCTGGGGATGGGGTTCAGGAGACTCCGGAGCGCTCGGGAAAGACGTTGAGGGCTTGAACAGGTTCCGTCCAGCGCCGATCGTGCAGCCCGCAGGCATCACTTTTGTCCAGGTCGAGGCTGGCAACCAGACGACGTTCGCAATCGACACGGACGGGCGACTCTGGGGCATGGGGTCAAACGCGAACGGCCAGCTCGGTCTTGGTACCGGGGTACAGAAGGCCACCACGCTTACCCAGATCCCGATGCCAGATAACGCCAGGATCGTGCAGGTCGCGGCGAACAGCTCCACTACGAACCAGCAGACCCTCGCGCTCACAGACTCCGGCGAGATCATTGCGTGGGGCATGAACGCGGGCGGCGAGGCCGGAATCGGCATTGACGGTTCGCAGCCCTCGTCCGTCTTCGCCCCCCGCAAGATCCAGACGCCTGAGGGCGTAACCTTCACGAAGCTCGCCGCTGGCGATGGGGTCTCGCTCGGACTGAGTTCGTCTGGACAGGTGTATTCATGGGGCATTCAGACTCTCGGATACGAGACGCCCAGCCAGACCTCTGTTCCGTCACTCATTCAACTTCCCGTCGTTGCTGGTGGTTACGTTGACATCGCCGCCGGTGATGCCCACGCATTTACGCTTGGCGCAAACGGCCAGCTCTACGGCTGGGGACTGCAAAACCAAGGCCGGCTCGGCACCACAGCAACTGGCTTCCAGCACACGCCAAAGCTCATCAACCTCGCGCTCGCACGGTCAGCCGGCGACGAGGCCGATGCGGTAGCCGACGACGCGTCGGTCGATGCCGAACTGGTCGAGGCCGTAGACGAGGCTGTGACCGTCGATGAGAACGGCCAGCCAGAGGCGGCCGACGAAGAGGCAAACGAGCAGGAGGACTCGGGCTCAGACGAAGACCCGTCCACGCCCGCAGAGGGCCAAGCCGCCCCCGCCGCCGCGCGGGAAGAGTCCGACTAACGCGCGAGTGCCCGGTTTCCACGAGCTTCGGGAACCGGGCCTTGGCGCGCAGTGCGCAGTGCGCAGTGCGCAGTGCGCAGTGCGCAGTGCGCAGTGCGCAGCGTCAGCTACGTGGCCCCGATCTGCAGCACGGACGGGTGTGCCGCAAGCAGCTGATCCTGTTCCCGCCACGACAACCCCGCGATGCTCAGCACGACCTTGATCGCTGTCTCTGCGGTGTGACCCTCGGTGATGCGCTGGTCGCGCAGCGTGGCCTTCGCTGCCTCTTCGATGAGCATTGCGAGCACCTCGGCGCTCATGTCACCACGGAGCGCCCCCGATCCGATGCCGGCGCGCGTGAGCTCGGCGAGCTTGCGGCGCAGCGGCTCGAACGCGTGCGCGGTATCAGCGCGGTAGAGCTCGGTCGCCGCGATATTGACCGAGGCACGCACGCTCACCGAGGCGCGCCAGAGCTCGGTGGCGAGGTGCGCGAGCGCAAGCCGCGGGTCTGCGTCGGTAGTGCCCTCGGCTATCGCCCCGAACTCGCGGGCGCCGTCAGCGATCACCTCGCGAACGAGTGCGTCGCGGTCTGGGAAGTGCCCGTACACCGCCCGCCGGGTGAGCCCGGCGGCCTGCGCGATGGTGTCGAGCGAGGCCGCGGCATTCTCCGCGATTGCCGCGCGGGCGGCGCGCAAAAGCATCTCGCGGTTCTTCGTCGCGTCCCTCCTGCGGCCGTCGAGCGGCGTTTCCTGTATCGACATGCTCAGGCCGTCACATCAGCTTCGTTGATTCGAGTGCATCCATGAGCTTCCGGTTGAACGGGATCATGGGCCGCCGCAGCACGAGCCCGAGCAGCAGCGCAGGGACGACGAAGAGCAGCAGCATCCCGAGCGCGATCCAGAAGTCGCCGCCGTAGACACCGGCGACTGCGGCGCGCAGCGCCTGGATCGCATAGGTCGCGGGGAGGAACGGGCTGATGTTCTGGAACCACTGCGGGAGCAGCTCAAGCGGGTATGCGCCGCCGGATCCGGAGATCTGGATCACGAGGAGCAGCACCGCGAGCGCCTTGCCCGCGTTGCCGAACGCGACAACGAACGTGTAAATGATGATCGTGAAGACGAGCGAGATCACCCACCCCGCGAGTATGAGCAGTAGCGGGTGCGCCGGTTCGATCTGCACGAAGAGCACGAGTCCGAGCGTGAGGACGGTGCTCTGGGCGAGCCCGACAAGCGCGAAGACGCCGTAGCGGCCCAGGTATTTCTGGGTCGGAGTGAGTTCTGGCCGGTCCGGCAGCGTCTCCTCGTTCACGTCGACGCGAATTGTGACGGTCATGAGCAGCGCGCCGACCCAGAGGGCGAGCACGCTGTAGAGCGGCGCCATGCCCGCGCCGAACCCGACGATCGGGAACACCGCGGTGCGTTCGACCCGCAAGGGCTCGGCGAGCGAGGTCGCGAGCACGGCTGGGCCAGCGCCGATGATCTCAGAGATCTCGCTGAGGTCGCCGGTGTCGGCGGCCTTCGCGATCGCGCGCTGCAGCTCGCCAAACTTGTCGGCGGTCTCGTTCAGCGAGGTCGCGAGCTTCGTCGTGGCCTCGCCCGACTCGGTGAGCACCGTGCGGACGGAGCCGGCGGCGCCAGCGAGCCCCGACGAAGACCCGGCAAGGCTGTCGCGGATGCCGGCGATGTCACCGCTGATCGTGTCGAGCGTGCCCGCGAGCGCGTCGAGCTGGGGCTTCAAGCCCGAGGCGTACGCGTCTTTCGCGTCAGTTACCGCTTTCTTAGCTTCGGCCACCGCCGCGGCGATGGCGTCGTGCGACTCCTGCGCGGATCCCGATCCGTTCGCAATATCTGCCGCCGACTGGCGCATGCGGTCGCGCACCCCCTCCTGGCGGGCGATCGACTCGTCGAGGCTCGTCAGCACGCGAGCGAACCCGGCCTGGCCCGACTCGGGTACGAGCGGCTGCACCTCGTCGACGAGCTTCTGCTTGAGGGCGGTCGTCTGGTCAATCTGCACCTGCACCGAGTCAGCGAGGGAGTTCAGCGCGGCCGCCTGGCTGCCACCGACCTTCCCCGCCTGGGCGTAGAGCTCGTCGATTCGCGCCGCGACGGCATCGTAGCTGCCCGCCGTCGCGCCGAGCGCGTCGACGAGCGACTGGGTCGCGCCTTGCAGTGCCCCCTTCAGATCTCCGACCGCGGCCGAGCCGCTGCCGAGTGCCGTCGAGCTGTCGTCAAACGCGGCACCGGCGGCCGAGACAAGCGACTCGGCGCTGTCGACGAGCGGCACGCTCGATTCGACGAGAGCGCTAAGCGTTTCGGCGGTGCGCGCCCCGCCACGCAGTTGCGTGGCGATGTTCCCGATCCGCGACTCGACGCGGGTGAGCGCCGCCTGCGTGTTGTCGTCGGTGAGGTAGTCGGAGACCGAGGAGACGAGACTGAGCGCGACTTCGCTCAGCGTCACCGTGAACGCCTCGCTAATCTGCGATGACACTCCCTCGGCGCCCTGCTCGGTGATCTTCGGCGCGAGCGCGTTCTTCTTCTCGTTCGTGTAGAACTTGATGCTCGTCCGGTCCGCGCCGTCCGCGTAGAACGTGAGCATGTCAGAGCTGAACGACGGGGGAAGCACGATCGCAGCGTAGTACGCGCCCGACTTCGTGCCGTCGATCGCGTCTTCCTTCGTCGTGATGACCCAATCGAGCCCGTCGTTCGCGCGCAGCTCCGAGAGCACCTGCTCACCGACGTTGATCGGGATGGGCATGAGGTCGCTCTGGAACCCGGCATCAGTGCTCGCGACGGCGACCTTCAGGTTGCTCGTGTTCGCGAACGGGTCCCAGCTCGCGATCACGTTGAACCACGTGAAGAGCGACGGGATAATCACGAGGCCGAAGAGCACAATCGACGCCATCACATTGCGGGTGGCGTGCCGGAGGTCGCGCTTCATGAGGCTGAGTACGTTGTTCATGCGCGCGGCCCTCCCTCGGTCGTGTCGTTCGTATTGTTCGCCTGCTCGGATGCGTCGCGGAAGAGCTCGGCCATCACGTCATCGATATCTTCGGATTGCGGCGGCGCTCCACCGCCCGGGCTCGCGGCCCCGGTCACCGCAAGCGGCACCGTCTCCGGCAGCGCGGTGGCGAGCGCCATTTCAGGATCGGTGTGCAGCCCCGTGCGGTCGGTGAGCACGGCGTCGCGTAGCTCGTCGTCGTCGAGCGTCGCAACCTCCCGAGCGTGCAGGAAGCTCTGCTTGATGTACTCGATGACCACAAGGAAGCCCATGATGAGGAGGCACCAGAGCACCCACACCCCGAGCAGCGGGGCTTTGCCGCCCGGCAGCGCCCACGCGATCACCCCGATCACGACCATGCCGACCGCGCCCACGATGAGGGTGGCTCGCAGCATCGCCGGATAGTGCTGCGTGAAGGGCTTCGCCCTCCGCTCGAGGTCTTCGCGGTACTCGCCCCTGTTCTGCAGCGCGTGGATCACGTCGCTCAGACGGTAGCCCGAGCCGACGACCTGCACCTTTTCGCCGATGAGCAGGTCGGTCGACGCGATCTGACGGTTGAAGAGCAGGTTGAAGTTCGCGAGGCGACGGCGCAGCACGAGCCCGAGCACGATGGCGAGCAGGCCCATGAGCGCAAGCACTCCGACGAAGCGCCAGTAGTGGCCGCCGTAGAACCCGGCGATGGTCTCGCGCATCGCGTCGATGCCGTACGAGAACGGCAGGAACGGGTAGATGGCGCGGAAGAAGCCTGGCATGAGTTCGATCGGGTAGAGCCCCGAGGCGC
Organism: Leucobacter sp.; assembly: GCA_052094845.1. GTDB lineage: Bacteria > Actinomycetota > Actinomycetes > Actinomycetales > Microbacteriaceae > Leucobacter. Next base: position 28,756 of record JBQDKK010000002.1, read on the forward strand.
CAGGGATCTGCATGATGACGAGCAGCACACATAGCCCCCGCCCAACGTGCCCGAAGGCGACGGAGAGCGCGTAGATGATGCTCACATAGACCAAGGCTGTGAACACGCCCGTCGCGACGTAGGCCACGGCGCTCACGGTCTGGATCCCGATCACGAGGTTGCCGATACACACGATGAGCGCTTGGAGCGCGGCGAGTGTCGCGAGCAGGAAGAACCTGCCGAAGTAGGCCTGGCGCACGGTAACCTCGCGCAAGCCCTCGGTGTCGACCTCGATCTTAAAAATGACCATGAGCACGAACGCACCGATCCACAGCGACAGGTTCGTGAACAGCGCCGCCATCGCGGAGCCGTAAGCGTTGATCGGGAAGACGACCTGCTCGTCGACGGTGACGGGAGACGCGACGAACTCGGCGATCTGCGCGGGCTCGAGCCCGGTGAGGGTGTTCAGCGTTCCCCACTCTGCCGCGGCCCCGAGCGCGAGCACGTCGGCGCGCGCCGTCGTGACTCCGCCCCGAATGCCGTTCAGGTCAGCCTTGAAGCTGTCGAGCGCTTCGCCCGTCGAGCCGAGCTGGGTATCGATGCCGCCAAGCAGCGAGTCAGCCTGCTCGAGCACAGCCTGCTGCGCGGTGAGGGCCGACGCGAAGGCGCCCGCGCTCGCTGACAGCTGCGACATCGCTGCGTTGAGCGTCGGCACCGTGCTGCTGAGCACCTGCCGCATCCCCGCGGCAGCGGTGCGCGTATCCTTCATCGCTTGGCTCAGCGCGCTCGACGCATCGGAGACCGCTTGCAGGGCGCCTGACGCGTCGGTGTTCGCCTGCTGGAGCTTCCCCAGCACCTCGCCGTGCGCCGCGTTCTGCGCTTTGAGCGCGTCGAGGGCGCTCTGGAGCTGCCCAACCACGGGCGAGGTCGGGTCAGCCTGGTCGACGAGATCCTGCAGCTGCGCGATGGCCTTGTCATTCGCGTCGATGACGGCCGTGATCTCGGTGATCGACGCGTCGATGCGCACGTTCGCCTGCTTCAGCTGCTGCGTCAGCTCGGCGACCGACGCGTTCGCCGAGCCGGCCGCGTCCGCAAGCGCCGTGGTCCCCGTGAGGTAGGCCGAGGTCGCGGCGTCACCGAACGCGACGACCTGCTGCTGCGTCTCAGCAACGATCGCCTGCGCCTGACGTACGCCGACCTGCACGTCTCCGAGCGTCGCGCCAACGTCGACGAGTGTTGCCCGTGTCGAGGCGAGCGAGTCGCGCGATGTATCGAGGCCCTGGCGCATCTTGTCGATGTTCTTTTCAGCCTCGTCGAGTGTCTTCGTTGTGCGGTCGAAGGCGTTGAGTGTGTCGTTTCGGGCGTTCAAGAGCTTGAGCTCGACCGAATCGCCCGCGTCTTTCACGGCCTCGGTCGCGGCTTTCGCGACCTGCTCTTTGAAGGCGCTCGTGATCTGCTTATCGAGGGTTGACGCGCCGACGTCGGTGATCTTCGGCGCGATGGCGCTTGCCTTCTCGTTCACGAAGTACTGGAGCGCGGGCTGCGTGAAGTCGCCAGAGGTCATGCTGAGGAGATCGCTGCTGAAGTCTTCTGGGATGACGATGGTCGCGTAGACGTCGCCGCGCTTGACCGCTTCTTTGGCCTTCGCCTCGCTCATGAACTGCCAGCCCAACTGGTCGTTGGCCTTCAGCTGGTCGACGACCTGGTCGCCGATGTTCACCTCGCCTGTGAGCTCAGACTTCGCGCCAGAGTCAAGGTTCGCGACGGCGATGTTGACGTTCGCGGTGTTTGCGTACGGGTCCCAGAACGCGTTGATGTTGAACCACGCGTACAGGGCAGGCGTGATGAGGATACCGATGACGATAACCCAGCTTTTCCGCTGTCGGGCGAGCCGCCCGACGTCTCTCCGAAAGATATTCCAACTTTGCCGCACCGAAACAGTGTACCCGATACTTGCACATCGCTGTGCAAGTTATTTTTGCGGCGGGCGAACAGACCATCTGGTCAGGTAACCGCGCCGCTTGCTCGGGCGTCGCGGAGTGCATTCTCGAGGTGCTCACGGTTAATTCGCGCGTGTACTCGCCCAATCTCGTGCGCACGCAGCGAGTCACCCGCCGCGATCGCATCAAACAGCAGCTCGTGGTCGCGAAGCGCGCGCGCCTCCATGTCGCGCCGGCCACGCTCACTCCCCCACGGGTGAGCCGGGGCCGAGAGGTGAATCTGGGACTCTAGCGAGAACAACAGCCCGGCGAGCGCCGGACTGTGGGCGGCCTCGGTGATCGCGAGGTGGAACGCCTCGTCGGCCTTTTGGGCGGCTCGACCGGTCTCGGCGTCACGATACCCTGCTAGGCGCTCGCGGAGCACCTCAATGTCCGCTTCACTGCGCTTATCTGCCGCGGCCGCCGCAATCGCGCCGTGCATCCATGTTTGCGCCTCATGCTGATCAATCAGCCGGTCCCACGTCGCCGAAAGCACCCTCGCGATCGACGCGCGGGCATCGTCAGTCGTGGGTTCGACGACGAAGTTACCACCGCCGCGGCCCTGCTGTTTGCGAATGAGCCCGAGCCCCACGAGACGCTCAATTGCCGCGCGCACGGTCACCCGACCGACGCCGAGCATTGCCGCGAGTTCGCGCTCCGCCGGGAGACGAGCGCCAGGAAGATAGTCCCCCACAGCAAGCGCCGTAACGAGCCGGTCGGCAATCTCGTCAGCGAGCGTCTGCGCCGGCCCGGTCTCCACGCGAGCAGAGACGAGCTGCCGCCCACCACGCTGATCCGCCTCGAATGCCATAGCTCCATTAACCCACACTCAAAAGGTCTCATGATGGGACCTTTTATGCAATGATGTGTCTATCACGATCAAAGGAGTTCCTGTGCCGCACGGCCCCACCGCCTCCACCACTGTCGAGAACGGCCTCGCCCCAACCCCGCACGGTGGCCTCTGGTACCAACTCACCAGCCCGGCGCAGCCCGGGGGCACCAACGATGCAAGGCCCGCGCCACTTCCCATCGTCCTGCTCCACGGCGGGCCCGGATCGCCGAGCGACTATCTCGCGCCGCTCGACGCTCTCTCAGCGGACCGCCCTGTGCTCCGCTACGACCAGATCGGCTGCGGGCGCTCCGACTCAGCGACTGACGAGACTGCATGGACAGTCGACGCGCACGTAGACCACCTCGATAGTCTCACCCGGCACCTCGGGTTTGACCGTTTCCACCTCTACGGCCATTCGTGGGGCGGCATGCTCGCGCTCGCGTTCTACGAGGCGCACCCTCATCGCGCAGCTTCGCTGACGCTGGCGAGCCCCCTCGTCGACACGAAGCGGTGGGTCGCAGACGCCGCGACACTCATCGCCGAGCTCCCAGCCGAACACCAGGCAGCCATCGCAGCGGGGCCTGAGCACGCTGGCTACGCCGAGGCGGAGGCGGAGTTCTACAGGCGCCACTTCTGCAACATCGAGCCGTGGCCCGCGCCTATCCAGGAGTCAGACGCCAGGCAAAACGCAGTGGCCTACAACGCCATGTGGGGCCCGAACGAGTTCACCCAGACCGGCAACCTTCGCGACGAAGACCGCTCCGGCGTCGTGCGCGAACTCACCATCCCGAACCTGTGGCTGACGGGGGCGGCCGACGAGGCCCGCCCCGAAACCATCCGTGCGTTCGCCGCGCTGAACAGCCACAGCTCAGTGCACGTATTCCCCGGGGGTACTCACTCGGTGCACCTCGAACAGCCCGACCCCTATCTCTCAGAGCTCAGAGCCTTTCTGCGCGACAACGAGCCACCCCTCACAGAAAGCACACTGCAATGACGCACGCCTCCCCCGCTGACGCCCCCGAGGGCGCCACCTCGCTCGAGGACCTCGGATACGCCCAAGAGCTCAAGCGGTCGATGTCGCTGCTCGACGTCGTCGTCTACGGCCTCATCTACATGGTGCCAATGGCACCGCTCGCCGTCTTCGGCATCATCTACAACTTCTCGGGCGGCATGCCGGCCCTCGTCTACCTGGTCGCCGCGTTCGCGATGCTGTTCAGCGCGCTCAGCTACAAGGAGATGGCGAAGCGCTTCCCTGTCGCCGGGTCGGTGTACTCGTACGTGCGCCTCGGCATCAACCGGTTCTTCGGGTTCATCGCTGGCTGGGCGATCCTGCTCGATTATCTCCTTCTGCCAGCGCTGCTGTCGGTGTTCGCAGCGGCCGCGATGGTGACTGTCGTACCGGGCGTGCCCGAGTTCGTCTGGATTATCGTGTTCGTGGTGCTCGCCGCGGCAATCAACCTGCGCGGCATCACGCTCACTGCTGGCATGAACAAGATCTTCCTGGCGATCCAGGTTGTCGTCCTCGCGATCTTCGTCGTCGGGGCGCTCGTTGCCGTCGCCGAGGGGCGCGCGGAATTCTCGCTGGCGCCGATCTTCCAGGCACAGGAGTTCTCGTGGGCGATCGTGTTCGGGGCCATCCCGATCGCGGCGCTGAGCTTTATCGGCTTTGACGCGATCTCAACCCTGAACGAGGAGGCGAAGGGCGGGGGCGCGACAGTCTCTCGCGCAACAATCATCGTGCTCATCGCGGTGACGTTCTTGTTCGTCGTGCAGGTCTACCTCGCCGCCCTGTTCGTCCCAACCGGCACGACGTTTGCGTCGGGTGACGCGACGAACAACGCGTTCTACAACATCGCCGGCGAGATCATCGGGCCGTGGTGCAAGATTCTCATCACCCTCACCTCAGCCCTCATCGCGATCTTCGCCAACTCGATCGCCTCGCAGGCAACCTCGAGCCGCCTGGTCTTCAGCATGGCCCGCGACGGGCAGTTGCCTCGGGTCTTCGCGCGCGTAAGTGACCGTCAGGTTCCACGCAACGCGATGCTGCTCATCGCTGGGCTCTCGCTCGTTGTCGGCATTCTTGGCACCACCGAACAAGAGCTCCTCACGACGCTCGTCACGTTCGGCGCACTCACCGCGTATATCCTGCTCAACATCGCCGTCATCGTCCACTTCGGGCTGAGGGCCGCGGGCCGCAACGTCTTCCTCCACTGGGTCTCCCCGATCATCGGCACCGCCGTACTCGGGTACGCGCTCTGGAACGCGAACGTGAACGCGCAGCTCATCGGTCTCGGCTGGCTCGGGCTTGGAGCGTTGCTCGCGGGGTACTGGGCGCTGCGCGCAAAACGCGAGCGCGCGGCAGCCTAGCTGGCTCACGCAACGCCCGGCAACAAATTGCAGCGCGAGAGGGGCGGTAGAGATCGACGACCCCACCGCCCCTCTCGTGTGCGCCCCTACTGGCGGCGCAGGCGGGCCCGCAGCGCGAGCACGACGCCTGCCGCGACCGTAAGCGCCGAGGCAAGGCCGGTCAGCGCCCAGACCGTCGCCGAGCTACTGCCGGTCGCGGCGATGCCTGCACGGTCGCCTGCGCCCGTGCTGCCTGAGCTATCGCCGCCTGAACCGTGCCCTGAGCCTGGGCCGCCGTCGCCATCGCCACCGTCGCCAGGGCCGCCATCGCCTGGACCGCCATCCCCTGGCCCACCATCAACGACCTTGGCGAACTCGATATCGACGCTCACGCGCCCCTGCACGTTTCGCAGCACGAGCTCCTTGCCCTCGACCGTGAAACTCTCGGCCCCCTCGGCGGCGACAACCGCGTCAACCGCGGTGTACCCGGCGGCGGGCTCGAGCGCGAACCGCAGCTCGCCACCGAGCTCCGCAACGCCCTCGGCCGGCGTCACCGCACCGTTCGTCGCGCGGGCGGCATAGGTGAACCGCACCGGCTGATCCTCAACCGCGGTGACCGCCGCGCGAAGAGAGTCGTAGCTCGCCCGCAGGTCAGCTTCGGTCGGCGTCGCCGCCCCGAGCGCCGCGCGGGCCTGTTCGACGGCTGCGGCGAGCGCTTCCGTGAGCGCCTCGTCAAACACGCGGCCGTTCGCGGCCGCGCTCTCGTTGGCGGTGAGCAGCTCGGCTGAGTACTCGACGGCCCGTGTGAGCGCATCGGTCTCGGCCACGGTGTCGTCAGCGTCGTGCAGCGCCGCGATCTCGTCAGAGCTCAGCGCTGAGTCCCACATCTTGAGGTCGTCCATGTCGAGGCCGACGCCGTAGCTCTTGCCCGCGTCGACGCCGACGAGCATGTTCAGGCCGCTCGTGAGGCTTCCGATCGACTCGATGCTTGCCTCTTGCACGAGCTGGCCGTCCATGTAGGTGCTCGCCATGTTGCGCCCGCGGTCGACGGTGAACGCCATGTGGTGCCACGAGTTCTTGTAGTTCGTGACCTCGCCCGTCGCGTAGACACCCTTCTTGTCGTCGCCGAGGGTGAACTCGAGTTTGCCGGTGTCGCCGCTCTGCGGTGCGACGTTGAGGCCCGCGCGGTAGTAGTTGCTCCAGTTCTTATTGCTGATGATGGCACCGTAGCCGGAGACACCCGTGACCTTCGTCCAGAAACTCATCGTGAGGTCTTTGTCAGTGCCAAGGTCGAACTCGGGCCTTGAACCGAGGTCGACGTAACTGCCTGCCCCAGCCCCGATACGCACCGCCTGCCCCGCGGCGCCGTTTCGGTCGGCCGGAACGTAGCTCACTGACCCGACCGGTGCAGCCTTCGGGGCCGCCCCTGCGGCAGTGCCCGCATCGCTCAGGTCACCCTCGAACGCGAGGTTCAAGAACTCGCCGCCGGGCACCTCCGCGCCGGCCTCGGGGAAGTCGGGGAACACAAGTGTGCCCGCCGTGCGGAACGTGCCCGCGAGCGCCTCAGACTTGTTCTGGAAGTCGTCGAACGCGAACACATTTACCGTGTACGTCTTCGCAGTGTCGAGCCCGCCAATGTCGAAGCCCATCGTGTTCGGGCTCATATAGAAGCGAGAGTAGGCCTTGAAACTGCCGGTGAACGCCTTCGACTTCTTCGCCCCAAAGTCGGGCACCTGGTTCGCCGTAAACGCGACGGGGTTGCCCGCCTGGTCGGTGATCTGCACCTCGTAGTAGTTGACGAGCTCGTCGTCCTTCGCCTGCTCGAACCCGATCGTCGCCGACGTCTCGGTCACGTCGCGCGCGGTCACGGCCGCGCTATCCCACCACGGTGCAATCTTGCTGCGCTTGTCGTTCGTGTAGGTGAACCCGGCCTTGCCCTTTGTGGTGTCGACGACCCACGGCATGCCGAGCCAGCGCTTGTGGGTGACGTCGAAGCGGCGAATCACGGTGCTGCCGTCATCAAGCACCGTCACAAAGTTCGCGCTCTTCTGCGGCACACCCTTCGCGGCGTCGCCCTGGTTGCCGTCGAAGTAGCCGCCGCCGATGAAGTCCCCCGGCACATCCTGGTAGATGTAGTTCATCGAGGCGTTCTCGTAGACCGTGAAGTCTTTCTGGTAGATGCTCGTCTCGGGGTTCGACGAGAAGTGGGTGTGGGCTGAGCCGAGCACGGCCTGCGGGTAGTCGGCGAGGATGCGCTGCAGCTCAGGGCCGGCCATGTCGTAGTCGCCGTGGAACGGGCCGCCGAGCGAGGTGCCAGCGTAGCCGCTGTGGATCGACACGAAGATCGGCTTCTTCGGGTCGTAGTCTGGCTTCGCAGCGATGCCCGCGAGCGTCTGCTTCAGGTAGTCCTGGTAGCCGGTGCGCTGACCTGTGTACCCGAACGTGTGCTTGCCGTTGTAGTCAAGCCCGATGAAGTCGATGCCCTCCACCGTCGTGTGGAAGTTGCTGACGTGATCGCTCTCGGCCCGCGGATAGAACCACTCCGGGGCGTTGTCGCCGGCGCGCCCGGCGCGCGCCTCGTCAAACGTCTTCCCCATGAGGTCGGCAATGTCGTGGTTGCCTTGAGTGAGCAACACGTTGGCGTCGGGGAAGCTCTCACGCATCACCCGCTCGACGGCACGGTACCAGCCGGCGACCTTCTCGGAGTCGCCGCGCAGGTGCGCGGAGTACTCGGGGTCGTTTGCGCCAACAACGTCACCGTTATCGACGACCACTTTGGGGGTGAACCCCTTCATCGTCGCCCAGTCGGTGATGCTCTTGAAATGGGGCTGGATGCCCTCGTACGCGACTTGCTCTGAGGTCTTCTCGGCTGTGGCGGTGCCGCCGAGCTCGGTGTCAGACATCGTGATGAACTCGAGCGTCGCTGCTGCTCCGTTGTAGGCATCGTTCGCGGCGTCGATTCGGGCCTGAGTCATCGCCTCGGCTGGCGCTCCCGCAGTTGCGGCGGCCGGCGCCGCGTGCGGCACCGCCTGGGCGGGGAACGTTGGGGCGAGGAGCGCCATTGCGGTCATCGCCGCGATGGCACTTCCGAGCAGCGCCGTGCGCGGCGCCCTACGCTGCGCACGTGTGAGGCACGCGGGCACGCTCGGTGTGCGTTCGGAGTTGAACATGGGGTTCCTTTCAAGGGGTGTGGCGGGCAGGGGCGGCCCACCACCGGGGAGGGTGATGCGAAAAAAGCAGAGAGTGGGTATGAGGCGCCTTCGATGGGCGACGGGCTAGGCGATGAGCCGCCTGATCCAGGAGGCGAGACCCTCAACCGCGAACACGATCACGAGCACGCAGAGCAGCAGGGCGAGAAGCTCGTGCTGGTTGATGCGCGCGGCGCTCGACAGCATGTACCCGATGCCGCCGCCACCGACGATGCCGAGCACTGTCGCTGAGCGGATATTGGTGTCGAGCAGGTAGAGCGTGTGCCCAACGAGCGCGGGCGTCGCCTGCGGGAACGTCGCCGCGGTGAAGACCTGCGCGCGCGTCGCGCCGACTGCATTGAGGGCGAGTTCGGGGCCCCGGTCGACCTCCTCGATCGAGTCCGCGAACAGTTTGCCGAGCAGGCCGACGCCGCCGATGGCGAGCGCGAGCACGGCGGCGCCGGGGCCGAGGCCGGTGAGAATGATGAAGAAGAGCGCGAGCAGCAGTTCCGGAAGCCCGCGGATCACGACGAGCACGAAGCGTGAGGCACCGCGCACCGTGGGGTTTGGGGCGACGTTTCGCGCAGAGAACACCCCGAGGATCAGGGACCCGGCGAGCGCGAGGAGCGTCGCTGCGAAGGCAATCTGCACGGTCTCCGTGAGCGCGCCTGCCGTCGCTTCCCACTTCTCAGGCGGCAGCGCCGGCGGCCAGAGCCGCGCCGCGGCGATGCCGAGGTTCTTCCAGAAGTTCGCGAAGCTACTTTCCTGGGTCGCCGCAAGCGCGATCGAGACGCCGATAAGGGTCGCGGTGCCCCAGACGAGCGCCGATGATTTCAGTCGGTCCGCTGTCCACGGCACCCGACCGGCACCCACCGCGCGGCCAAGCGAACGGCCAGTCGCCGCAGACTGCCCAGCGGGGCCATCGTTCTCCCCTGCGCCTGCCTCGGCGCCGCCACCCGGCAGCGCGCGGACGAGTCGGTGAGCGAGCGTGCGGCGCGCGACGGGCGCGCCAAGCAGGAAGCGGCGGATGAGCGCCGAGACGATCTCGAAGGCGACGCAGAGCACGAAGATGATGATTGCGAACGGCAGCGCCTCGCGATAGTTCAGGGTCTGCATCGCGATGCTGAGTTGCTGGCCGAGCCCCGCGACGCCGACAAATCCGAGGATCACGGAAACCCGGAGGTTAGTATCTGCGCGGTGCAGCACGATCGCGATGAAGGCCGGGAGTACCTGCGGCCAGACAGCGCCCCAGAACTCCTGCGATCTCGTGGCCCCCACCGCGCGCAGCGCGAGGCGGGGGCCGTCAGGTACTTGCTCGATCGCGTCGGCGGTGAGTTTGCTAATCATGCCGACCGAGTGGATCCCGAGCGCGAGGACGCCCGCGAGCGCGCCCTGGCCAATCACCATTGCAAAGATCATCGCCATGATTGCGTCGGGAGCCGCGCGGGTGGCAACGCCAAGGAATCTCCCGAGCGCGCCACCCCAGCGGGTCGGCGTCGTATTGCGTGCCGCGAGGTACGCGACCGGGATCGAGATGATCGCTGCCATCGCTGTGCCGCAGAACACGATGGCGAGTGTGAGGGCCGAAAGCCAGAGAATCTCGGGGATGGAAGGCCACACGAACGGTACTGCCCGAGCGAGGAAGCTGCCCGCGTAATCGACGCCGCGGGCGATTTGCTGCCACGACAGCCCAACGCCAGAGAGCGACCACAGTCCGACCACGAGGAGGGCAAGGAGCAGGATCCCGGCGGTGAGCGCGTTCCGCGACGGGAAGGGGAGCCTCGCGCCCGTCCGGTCAGCCGGGCGGACGGAGGTGATGATCGCGGTCACGCCGCCGCACCGCTAAGCTCGGGCTGGGGAGCGCACTGAGTCTCCCCGGTGCCGTCGGCGCGCTTGCCGGCGCCACCGCGCTTGTAGATCTCCATGACCGACGCCTCATCGAGATTGCGCGCTGGGGCGTCGAGCACGACCCTTCCAGCCTGGAGACCGACGATACGGCTCCCCCACTCGAGCGCGAGGTCGACCTGGTGCAGGCTGCACACGACCGTCAGGCGCCGCCGCTCAGCGAGCTCCTGAATGAGCGCCATAATATGTTGTGACGATTCGGGGTCGAGCGAGGCGACTGGCTCATCAGCGAGCAAGATCTCCGGCTCTTGCATGAGGGCGCGGGCGATCGCGACGCGCTGCTGCTGCCCGCCCGAGAGCGTATCGGCACGCTGGAACGCACGTTCCTCAAGTCCGACCTCGGCGAGCAGCTCTGCGGCTCGGATGCGGAGTGCCTTGGGGTATGCGAGCAGGCCGAGGCGCGGGCCGCGCAACTCCGAGAGCGCCCCGGTGAGCACATTCTCGAGCACCGTTCTCGGCCCGACGAGTTCGAACTGTTGGAAGACGAAGCCGACCCTGCTGCGCAGCTGTCTGAGCGCGCGCCCGCGGGCAGCGTCGACGTGAACGCCGAGCACTGAAACGCTCCCCGAGTCGGCCCGTTCGAGCCCGTTCAGGTGGCGGAGGAGCGTCGACTTGCCCGACCCCGAAAGGCCGAGAAGAACCGTCCGCTCCCCCGGAGCGATGTCGAGGGTGACGTCGTCGAGCGCGACGGTCGCGCCGTAGCGCTTCGTGAGGGTATCGAGCTGGATGGCGGCGGGATGATGCATGAGGGTCAGACTCCAGGAGCTACGCGGCGGGGTGGGGCGGGGTTCGGCCGATAACGACCGAACCCCGAGGGGATGTTACGGCTGGCACTGCGCCGCGCCGGTCTGCTCACAGACCTTGCGGACGCTGTCGTAGTACGAGTCCTCGACGGGGACGAGCTCGTAGAAGAACGCCTTGAAGGCGTCAGTAACCTCGATGCCCTCGGCCTCAATGTCTGCGAGCGTCAGGTTCTTCATGATGTCCTGCAGCTCCGTCTGTGTGTCGGCGGGAAGCTTCTTCGACATCACGATTGGCGCGCCGGGCACGGTCACGCGGTTGATGACCTCAAGGTCGCCCTCGGCGAACAGGCCATCGGCGATGCCCGTAGTCTCGACGACGGCGTCCTCGGCGAACCCGGCCTCGCACTCGACGCCCTGCGCGGTCTTCTGCGCGGATGCGTCGTGCCCGCCGGCCATGACCGGCGTGATGTCTTTCTCAGGGTCGATGCCGGCCGCGAGCAGCTCGGCGCTCGGGTAAAGGTAGCCCGAGGTCGAACCCGGGTCGACGAAGCACACCTTGTGGCCCTTCAGGTCAGCGATCGAGGCGATGTCTGAGCCCTTCGGCACGACGGTGAGCGACTCGTAGCCTGGCTCTTCGCCCTCTTTCGTGACGGTCACGCCGAGCGGCTCGAGCTCGGCGCCGCCGTTCGTCGCCGCGACGTAGGTGAAGCCCGAGAAACTACCAATGTCGATGCGGCCCGCGATCGAGGCCTCGACGAGTGCCGCGTAGTCGGTCGACTGGATGAGCTCAACATTCTTTCCGGTCTTCGCGGCGATGTAGTCGACGAGCGGCTGGAACGTATTCTCAACGGACTGCTGGTCTGGGACCATGCCCATGACGAGCGTGTCAGCGTCTTTCGCGAACCCCTCGGTGGCGGTCGCGCCGTCGCCTGCGGGCCCTGTCGAACAGGCGGCGAGGGTACCCATGAGCGTGATGCCTGCGACGAGCGCGAGCCCGCGGGTGAGTGTGTTCTTCTTCACGGTGTGCCTTTCAAAGCGAGTGAGTGTGAATAGGTGTGAGTCGGATGGAATCTGTGAGCCGCTGGCGCGGCGTGAGCGCGGCGATCCAGTCGCTAGTGACGCCCACGAAGCTCGCGATCGTTACGTCGGCGAGGAGGTCGAGTTCTGGCCGTGACTCCCCCACGCGCACGACGGTGCAGCCGGCGGATCGTGCGGAGCGGATGCCGACCTCGGAATCCTCGAACGCGACGCAGTTCGCCGGCGAGACGCCGAGCGCTCGGGCAGCTCGCAGGTACGGGCCGGCTTCGGGCTTCGTCTTCGGCACGTCGTCGGCGGTGACGACAGTGTCGAAGCTGCCGAGGCCGGCGAGGCTGTCAACCGCCGCAACCCACTTTCGCGTCGAGCTCGTGACAAGCCCGATCGGCGTCCCAGCGACGCGCAGGCGGTGCAGGGTCTCCTCGGCGCCGGCGAGCCAGCGCAGACTGCCGGCGAAGGCGGCGATCGAACGCTCCTCAAGCAGGCGTGCCACCTCCGCGGGCGTGCCAGCGTGGCCGTGCGTCTCGACCAGTCGGCGACCGGCCTCGTCAACTGCAACCCCCTCGAACGCCGCGACGAGTTCATCGGGGGCTTCCCCGCTGCTCGCGACGAGCGCTGCCCGGATTGCTTCAAGCCAGCTCCGCTCACTGTCAACGAGCGTGCCGTCAAGGTCGAACAGCACGGCGCCGAGCGCGGTGCCTGAGTGCGGTGAGGTTGGCTGCTGAATCACCTGATCATTACCCCGTGACCAGGTATGCAGTTCGCAACGATACGGTGAACGACACCTGAACACTGGGCGCTCAGGCGCCGCAGGGCGGGACAGCTGTGAACGGCTGTCCACCGGCGCCGTTTCCCGGGCGTACGCTGGCAGCATGACGGCCGATTCCACACGCTCGCACACGGCGATAATGCGCGACCTCCTCGCGCGCATCGTCGACGGCGAGTTCGCCCCGGGAACGACTCTGCCGTCGGAATCGAAGCTCAGCCAGCACTATGGCGCCGCACGCGGCACGGTGCGCAACGCGCTCGCCGCGCTGGAGGGTCGCGGCCTCGTCGCGCCCGTGCAGGGGTCGGGTTGGGTCGTCCGCTCCAGCAGGCAGAACCAGTCGTTCGCAGAGTTGCGGTCGTTCGCGCAGTGGGCGCGCAGCAAGGGGATGGAGCCGGGAGGCCTCGTGCGGCTCGCGGAGTTCGGCGAGGCGTCCCAGGGCGAGGCGCGCAGCCTCCGCGTGGCTCCGGGCTCCCGGGTCATCCGGGTGACGCGCACGCGTACCCTCGACGGGCGTACCGTGATGCTTGAGCGAACCTGTTACCCCGAGTGGATCGCCGACAAGGTCGCGAGCATCCCCGACGATGAAGCATCCGTCGTCGAGACGCTGCGCACGCAGTTCGGTGTCGACACCGCCCACGCCGAGCACTCGATCGACGCGATCCCTGCGTCGAGCGCCGATGCCGAGCTCCTCGGTATCCGCAGATCGAGCCCGCTCCTCCGGGTCAGGCGCGTGAGTTTCACGCGCGGCGGCGCCCCCATCGAGTTCGGCGAAGACAGGTACCTGCCCGACACCGTGACGTTTCAGGTGGCGACCTCAAGCGACAGCAATGCGCTGAACCGCGCCGAGTTTCTCCGGTAGCCGGCCGGGGCCGCCCGCCCGTCGCGGCGCCACCGGTAGACTCCCGCCGAGAGATAGGAGTCGCCGATCGAAGCCCCAGACGCGTTCTCACTGTACGTCGATACTCACCTCGCACGCGCGGGCGACTCGGCCCGCTCCGGCGCGCTCGCCTGGTTCCGCACAGGCGCCCCGCACGAAGAGCTCAACGGGGTGCTCTACGCGACCGCGGCAGCACTGGGCGACGCGGTCGCTGAGTTTGGCAGCATGCCGGCGCTGTGGCACTCGTGGCCCGAGCGGCCCGAATTCGACATCGAGTCACAACTTCGCGCGCGAGGCTTCGAGTTCGTCGAGGAGGAGCCCATCATGACGCTCGCCCTCGGCAGCGGCGCCGGGGCCATCACCGGGGCGCTACCTGGGCCGGCCTCCATTCGCCCCGTCGAGACCGAGCTCGACCTTGCCATCTGGGAGGAGATCTGGACGGGCGAGGTCGCACACCCGGCAACCCTTCGCGCCCTCGCGTCGGCGGGGCTCGGCGCTGACCGCACAGTCCACCACTTCCTCGCGGAGGTCGATGGCGCCGCCGTCGGGTGCGGCGCCGCCGTCGTAGCTGGGAGGGCACTCGCTGTCGAACACATCGTCACCGCTGCGTCGCACCGCAGGCGCGGTATCGGCAGCCAGCTCACCGAAGCGGCGCTCGCAGTCGGTCGCGAGCGTGGGGCACAGCATGCGATCCTCACCGCGTCGCCCGACGGCGCCGGGATCTACAAGCGCCTCGGCTTCGAGGCGCGCGAACCGGTTCGCAGGTTCGTCGCCCCCGCCGAATGCGGCGAGCCACCCAGTGTCACGGCTTGAGCGCCAGTCCGTGCTCGGCGAGAGCCGCCTCGAGAATTCGCACTGCCTTCGGCCCCACCCCGTGCAACGACAGCAGCTTCGCTCTCGAGAGCTCGCTCACCTCAGCGAGCGTTGATACCCCTGCCAGCAGGAGCGCCGAGGTCGCCGGCCGACCGATCCGGGGCAGGTCCCCAATTTGCTCGGGCACATCGCGCGTAGACATGCCTGCAGTTTACGGTGCAGGCTCTTCCCGCGGCGGAGGGCGGGTAGCCGGGCGAAAGGCCCGCGCGCCTAGGCCGTGTCGCCCGCGCGCAGCTCCGCGAGAATCTGGTCGAGCCTGTGCTGCTCCACGCCCGCGGCGCTCTCGGAGAAAAACGCGAGGCGTGTCTCGGTGAACTCGAGGTCATCCCGCGCCCAGACGTACTCGGCAATGATGCGCTTCAGGTGGTCGAAGCCCTTGGTACGGATAAGCAGAATGAGGTCGGAGGAGCCCGTCACGACCGAGGTCTCCTCGACCTCGGGGATCGCCTGCAGCGCAGCCACGACGTCATCGCGGCTCGCCCCCGTACGAATGACGACGGAGAGGTAGGTGGTGAGGGTGTAGCCGAGCGCGCGCCAATCGATGTCAACGCGGTAGCCGCGGATAACTCCCTCCTGCTTCATCTGGGCCATGCGCTCGGAGACCGCCGGGGCCGTGAGCCCAACGGCGTCTGCCAGGCTCTTGAGCGTGGCGCGCGCGTTGTCGTGCAGCATCGACAACAGCTTGATGTCCGTCTCGTCGAGCGCGACGAGGGGCGGGTCGTTCGTCAGCCCGTCGGCGAGGCTGCCAAAGGTCGACCTCTTCGCGTTCATGTCGTGCCGACTCCCCTTCGCATTTCGGCGAGATGTGCGTCTTCGCCGCTCACTGCATTGTACAAAGCGCGAGGGGCACCCGCTGCGCGACGCGCGCCGGTGCCCCTCCCGGTCACCACGGATCCGGATCCGGCTAGCGCCGCTCTAAGCCAACGACGGGAAGCGTGCCCGTCATCTCGGCGTGCCACTCGGGGTCGGGCTCAACGAGCTCGACGCCGTCCTTGCCCTCGTAGCGACGGCCCCACCCCGTGACGACCGAGAACACCGTCATCGCGGTAAGCGCGAACGGGTAGAAAGCCGCACCGAGGATCGCGAACACGCTCAGCTCGGGGATGCCCTCGTAGCCCTGCGTGCCGAGACTCGCCACGAGCAGGAAGGTGCTCGCGATCGGCACGATCACGCCGACACCCATTGCGGCGCAGTCCATGACGTTTGAGCGGCGGTACGGGTGCAGCCCCACTGCCGCGCCGATCTTGTCTGAGAGCGGGCCAGCGAACATGAGGCCCGGCCCGTTGAGGCCCGCGAGCACGACCGTGCAGAGCGCGCCGGAAAGGCCGATAGCGGTCTCGGCGCCGCGCGCACTCTGGAACCGCGGGGAGCTGATGATCGCCTCGACGATCCTGTCAAACATCCCGGAGGACTCAACGACGCCGATCATCGCGAACACCGCGACGAGCAGGCAGACAAGCGGCAGCATGCTCGACAGACCATCGGTGATGTAGCCGGTCGGGGCGCCGTCGGCCGCGCCGAGCACCTGCCCGGGTGTTGCGAGGCCCGTCACGAGGGCGACGACGGTGCCGACAACGAGGCCGACGCCGACGGCTAGGAAGAGGTCGCGGGCAATGAACGCCACAAGGATGAGCGCGGCGATGGCGAGCAGCATCCAGAGGCCGGTCGGGCTCGCATCGGCGACAATGTTCGACTGCGCAGAACCGCTCGACGTGAGGAGACCGGCGATAAGAAACGCGACCGCCGCGATGCCTGCCGCGGGGAGTGCGTAGCGCAGGCGGCTACGCACGACTCCGCCGACGTCGGCAAGCCCGGCGCGACGCCGGTAGCGCTGCGTCGTCGCAGAGATCACGGTCGTGTCGGAGATCGGCGCGATGTTGTCGCCGAAGATAGCTCCCGAGAGGATCGCGCCGGCAAGCAGCACCGGCGAGGCGCCGATCGCGGCGCCCGCCGTGTAGAGGATCGGGAACATCGCGAGCATGGTTCCGAGCGACGACCCCGTCGCGAGCGCAATCGCGCAGGTGATGAGGAACGTGATCATCACGAACACACCGCCGGAGATGTGCGCCTCCTGCGCGAGCCACACAAAGCCTGAGCTCACGCCCGTGGCCTTAAACATCTGGGCGAGCACGCCGACAAGCAGCATGAGCAGGAACAGCGTGGCCGACGTGCGCGACGCGATGCCGTCGATCGCGGCGTTCCAGAACTTCTCTTGCCCCTTCGCCAACCATGACGCGACGAACAGGCCGAGGAAGCCGACGGCGGCGATCGCGGTCAGGTCGAGCACGACGAAGCCGACGAAGTAGACGAAGGTTCCGATGGCGAAGATGAGTGGGGCGATGAACGCGCCGAGCGCGCCGACGCGAAATTCGAGGCGCTTCGAGGGCTGCGCCTCCGTGCGGCTTTGAGTTGACAATGTGTCCTCCAGCATTCGTTGGTGAAGTTCGGGCCGCGACGTTCCCGCGACGTGATGCATCGGACTTTAGCACCCTTTGGTTTTGAATCAATAGTTTTGACGGGAAACGACTTTGATCTATCTTGGTTTCAAGCTAGTTTCTTTAACGATCACCGGAGGTACAACGATGTCCAAGTTCGGCACAGCGATCCGCGCAGACTTCCCCGCGGTAGCACACGAGTTCGTCTTCCTTGACGCGCCGGGCGGCACACAGATGCCACGCGTGGTCGCGGAGGCCATCGCAAAGGCGGGCACGTCACCGATCTCAAACCGCAGCCGAGGCTCGCTCCCCGGGCGCAACGCTGACGACGCCGTGCTCGAGTTCCGCGCCGCGGCGGCAGACCTGCTCGGTGCCGATCCTCGCGGCATCGTGCAGGGCCGCAGCGCCACTCAGCTCACCTTCGACTTCTCGCGCACCATCGGCCGGACCTGGGCTGAAGGCGACAACATCGTGCTGTCGCAAGCCGACCACGACTGCAACGTTGCCCCCTGGCTCATCGCAGCCGAGCGGGCGGGCGTCGAGGTACGCTGGGCGCGGCTCGACGCCGAAACGAGCGAGCTCCCCGCCACGCAGTACGAAACGCTCGTTGACGACCGCACCAGACTCGTCGCAGTGACGGCCGCATCGAACCTCGTCGGAACTCGACCGGACGTGGCCGCGATCTCCGCGATCGCCCACGCCCGTGGCGCGCTCACCTACGTCGACGGCGTGCACTACACGGCACACGCGGGCGTCGATGTCACCGCGATGGGGGCAGACTTCTTCGTCGCCTCGCCATACAAGTTCTTCGGCCCGCATTTCGGAATGCTCGCGGCGTCGCCCGAGCTGCTTGACTCGCTCCACCCCGACAAGCTGCGCCCGTCTCCCGAGACGGTGCCCGAGCGCTTTGAGCTCGGAACACTTCCCTACGAGATGCTCGCTGGCGCGACTGCCGCGATCGACTACATCGCGAGCTTTGGCGGAGCGGAAGGCACGCGACGCGAGCGGATCCTGTCAGCCATGCGCGAGATGGACGACTACGAACTCGAACTGCGCGACGCCATCGAGGCTGGCCTCGCCGAACTTCCGAGAGTCACCTGCTTCTCCCGCGCCAGCGAGCGCACCTCAACGCTGCTCATCACCGTCGACGGGATCGCGCCGCTCGCGCTTGAGGCGCGGTTGCGCGAGCGCGGGTTCATCGCCCAGGCCGGCCACTTCTACGCGGTCGAGGTCTGTGGCGCGCTCGGCCTCGGCGAGATCGGCGGCGTGCGCTTCGGCCTCGCGCCGTACAACACCCGAAACGAGGTTGATGGCCTCCTCTCGGCACTACGCGAAGCAATCGCGGAGGGGCCAGCGACCGCCTAAGACTTGACGAGGCGGGCGATCGCGTCGCTCGCCTCCTTAAGCTTCTCCTGCGCCTCCGGCCCGTCCTTCCGGGCAGCATCGACGACGCAGTGCGACAGGTGATCGTCGAGCAAGCCGAGACCGACCGCCTGCAGCGCGCTCGTGAGCGCGCTGATCTGGGTGAGAATGTCGATGCAGTACTTCTCTTCGTCGACCATCCGCGAGATACCGCGCGCCTGACCCTCGATGCGCTTCAAACGCTGCAGGTACTTCTCCTTATCGGTGATGTACCCGTGCGTGCTCTCCTGCGTGTGCTGCACTGATTCCATGGTTGCCCCCTCCCTGATCGCGGCGAAGCGCCACTCCCTACAGGATACCCCCTCCGGGTATCCTGTAGGGTGGTGTTTCGCTCAGGGCTGCACGCCTCCGTGCAGTACCAGCTACCCTGCCTCGCTCCGGTAGGCCTCGAGAAGCCGCAGCCACACCTCGCTGATCGTCGGGTACGCCGGCACCGCGTGCCACAGGCGTTCCATCGGCACCTCGCCAACGATCGCGATCGTTGCCGCGTGTACCAGGTCAGCGACGTCTTGGCCTACAAACGTCGCCCCAACGAGCACGCCGCGCGCCTCGTCGACCACGAGCTTGGCCTTGCCAACGTACCCGTCCGCATGCAGCTTCGCTCCCGCCACCTGGCCGATGTCGTACTCGACCGTTCTGTACTCGAGGCCAGCCTCGCGGGCCTGCGCCTCAGTGAGCCCGACCGCAGCGACCTCCGGGTCCGAGAACACCACCCGGGGCACGGCGAAGTGATCAGCCGTCGCAGCGTGGGCTTCCCACGCCCCATCACGCACTCCATCACCGGCAAGCCGCGCGGCGATCGCCTCGCCGGCCGCGCGCGCCTGGTACTTGCCCTGGTGGGTGAGCAGCGCGCGACCGTTCACGTCGCCGACGGCGTACAGCCAGTCGGTGCCCGCGACGAGCATGGTGTCGTCGACCGTCAGCTGCGGGTCGACGCCGACCGTTTCGAGCCCAAGGCCGGTGGTCGCGGGGCGGCGGCCGGTCGCGACCAGGAGCTCGGCGGCGCGCACGGTCGCACCGGCAACAAGCTCAACTGAGACGTTACCGTCGCCCCCTCGGTCAACACGCACGGGCTCGTCACCGATCCGAACATCGACGCCCTCCGCGGCGAGCGCGGCCGCAAGCATGGCTCCGACAAACGGCTCCTCACGCCCGAGCAGCGCCCCGCGCGAGAGCACCGTCACCCGGGTTCCGAGCGCGGCGAAGGCGAACGCCATCTCGGTGCCCGCGACGCCGCCGCCGAGCACGATGAGACTCTGCGGCACCTCCTCGGCCGACGTCACCTCCCGCGTCCCCCACGCGCGCGATTCGGCAAGGCCGGGAATCTTCGGCAGCGTCGGCACCGACCCCGTCGCGAGCGCGACGGCTCGGGCTGTCAGGGTGCGCTCCCCCACCCGCACGCGCCCCCTGCCGACGAGTTCGCCAAAGCCCCGGATGAGGTCGATCCCCTCGGCGCCGACCCATTCGGCCTGGCCAGAGTCATCCCAGTTGTTGGTGAAGGCGTCGCGCCGCGCGAGCACGGCGGCGGCGTTGAGCTCACCAGTAACCGCCTCGCGAGCGCCCGGGAGCCGCTTGGCGGCGCGGATGGCGTGGCCACTCCGCAGCAGTGCCTTCGAGGGCATGCAGGCCCAGTACGAGCACTCTCCGCCGACGAGTTCGGCCTCGACGATCGCGACGCGCACATTGGGGCCGACGGCGTAATCGGCGACGTTTTCGCCGACCGGCCCGGCACCGATGACGATGAGGTCGTAGTCGGTCGAGGTGTGTTCTGCGGTGTCCATGCGGGTCCCCTTCCCGTTGTCGCGGACCGGCTACCAGCCGGGAATTGGGTGCCATTCTGTCGCACAACACGCAAAGGGGCCTGTGTTTCCACAGACCCCTTTGCGTGACTTTCGGCTTCGGGTTACGCCATGTTCGCCGCGTACTTCGCGGGGTCTGCGTCAAACGCGGGGCCACAGCCGGCGCAGCAGAAGAAGTAGCGCTCACCCTCGAAATCGCGGTAGAGACCCGCTTCGACGGCCTTCGCCTTGTTCACCGGGCTGCCGACCATGACGGGGCAGGTGGTCATCTCTGCGTCAGGGGTGCCCCCGCTCAGCAGGTCGGTGCGGCCCTCAGCCGCCACCGTGGCCGCCTTCGCTCCACCGCCACAGCAGCTTGCCGTCGGGGTTGTCTGTTCGGTCATGAGGTGTCCTCTCGAAACGTAGTTCAGTTCAATTCAATTCGGTGTTGCCGTTAGACGGCGGTGCTCTTGAAACCGCGCAGGCGCAGGCTGTTGCCGACGACGAAAACGCTCGAGAGCGCCATCGCCGCACCGGCGAGCATCGGGTTCAGCATGCCGAGCGCCGCGACGGGAATCGCTGCGACGTTGTAGGCGAACGCCCAGAAGAGGTTCGTCTTAATGGTGCCGAGCGTCTTCCGCGAGAGCCGGATCGCGTCGACCGCGCTGCGCAGGTCGCCCCGCACCAGGGTGATGTCAGAGGCTTCGATCGCGACATCCGCACCCGTGCCCATCGCGAGGCCGAGGTCGGCCTGCGCGAGAGCGGGAGCGTCGTTCACGCCGTCACCGATCATCGCGACGACCTTGCCCTCTCCCTGTAGGCGCTGTACGACGTCAACCTTGTCTTTGGGCAGCACCTCAGCGATCACCTCGTCGATCCCGACCTCGGCAGCGATGTGGCGAGCGACGGCCTCGTTATCGCCCGTGAGTAACACGGGCGACAGGCCCAGGGCCTTGAGCTGGCGAATCGCTTCGACGCTCGTGTCTTTCACGGTGTCGGCGACGACCAAGATCCCGCGCGCCTGGCCGTCCCAGCCCACGGCGACGACGGTCTTGCCCTCGCCCTCGGCACGCGCCTTCGTGGCGGCGAGCTCGTCGCTCAGCTGCAGCGACCATTCGGCGAGGAGCGAGTCGCGCCCGACGAGCACGGCGTGCCCCTCGACGACGCCCTGCACGCCCTTGCCCTCGATGTTCGCGAAGCCCTCAACGGCGGGCAGCGTTCCGACCTCCTGCGTCGCTCCCTTCGCGATCGCCTGCGCGATCGGATGCTCGGAGGCATCCTCGAGCGCTCCCGCGAGCCGCAAGAGCTCCGACCGGTCGGCTCCGGGTTCGGTCACCACATCAACGAGCGTCATCTTGCCCGTCGTGACGGTGCCGGTCTTGTCAAGCACGACAGTGTCGACCTTGCGGGTGGACTCGAGCACCTCTGGCCCCTTGATGAGCACACCCATCTGGGCGCCGCGGCCCGTGCCGACGAGCAGCGCGGTGGGGGTTGCGAGCCCGAGCGCGCAGGGGCAGGCGATGACGAGCACGGCGACGGCCGCAGTGAACGCGGCTGAGACCGGGAATCCCGCGCCGAGCCAGCCACCGAGCGTGACGGCGGCAACGACGATCACGATCGGCACGAAGACGCCCGAGATCCTGTCAGCGAGCCGCTGCACCTCGGCCTTGCCCGTCTGCGCGTCTTCCACGAGCTGCGCCATCTGTGCGAGCTGCGTATCCGACCCGATCCGCGTGGCGCGCACAACAAGCCGCCCACCGACGTTCGTGGTGGCACCGGTGACGGTGTCGCCCTCAGCAACTTCGACAGGGATCGCCTCGCCCGTCAGCATGGAGGCGTCGACGGCGGAGGTGCCCGAGACGACGGTGCCGTCCGTCGCGATCTTCTCGCCGGGGCGCACAACGAATTCGTCACCGACGCGCAGATCTTCGACAGGGATCTTAGTTTCGACCCCGCCGCGCAACACCGCGACATCCTTCGCGCCAAGCTCGAGCAGGGCGCGCAGGGCTGCGCCAGCCTGCTTCTTGGAGCGCTTCTCGAAGTAGCGGCCCGCCAGGATGAACATGGTGACGCCCGCGCCAACCTCGAGGTAGATGTTCGCTGCGCCGTCAGAGGGGGCGAGCGTGAACTCGAACGGGTGCGTCATGCCGGGGACGCCGGCGGTGCCGAAGAAGAGCGCGTAGAGCGACCACAGGAACGCCGCTGACGTGCCCATCGAGATGAGCGTATCCATCGTCGCGGCGCCGTGTTTGAGGTTCACCCACGCCGCCTTGTGGAACGGCCAAGCCGCCCACACGATCACGGGGGCCGCGAGCGCGAGTGACGCCCACTGCCAGTAGGTGAACTGCAGCGCCGGAATCATTGCCATCGCGATCACCGGAACTGTGAGCACGATCGAGCCGATCAGGCGATGCCGCAGCGACGTCAGCTCGGAGCCTTCCGCGCCGTCCGCGTCCCCACTCGCGGTGTCTTTCTTCGCCCCCTTTGGCTCCGGCATCACCGCGGTGTAGCCGGTCTTTTCGACCTCTGCGATGAGCAGCGCCGGGTCGTATCCCTCGGGCACGGTGACTTTCGCCTTCTCGGTCGCATAGTTCACGGTCGCGACGACCCCGTCGAGCTTGTTGAGTTTCTTTTCAATGCGGTTCGCACACGATGCGCACGTCATGCCGCCGATCTCAAGTTCGACACCGGAGTGTGTACTGGGGAGCGCGGATGTACTCATTTCGAATTCCTTCATTCTCACCTGCACCCGCTGGGCATGCCTGCGGGCTGCGTTGGTTAGTTCTGGTGCGCCGACTGCTCGGGCTCGTGTGCCTCACCGCTTGCGACCCAGTCGGCCACGAAGCTTGCCGGGACAATCACGCTGGCGAGGCCATACGCGGCGCCGAAGGCCACGACGAGGCCGGCGCCGTAGAGGGCGAGGCGCGCTGCGGGCTTCATGAGGCGCGCACCGCGGAGTAGCCCGCCTCCTCGACCGCAGCGAGCACGGCCGCGTCGTCGAGGGCGCCGTCGGTGGTCACATCGAGCTTGCCGTTCGCTGCGCTCACGTCAATGCCAGTGACCCCGTCGATCTGCTCGACCTCCTCGCGAATCGACATCTCGCAGTGGGAGCACGTCATTCCGGTGACCTGATACTCGGTTGTAGCCATAGCTT
Source organism: Leucobacter sp. (assembly GCA_052094845.1). Taxonomy (GTDB): domain Bacteria; phylum Actinomycetota; class Actinomycetes; order Actinomycetales; family Microbacteriaceae; genus Leucobacter. The sequence goes on from JBQDKK010000002.1 coordinate 52,071, forward strand.
GTTCCTCCTTCACCAGGATACCCCATGCGGGTATCTCCACACCCAGAACCATATACCCCCCTAGGGTATCTGCGCAAGTGGGATTACCGCGTTCCCTCAGCGCGAAAGTTACGACCCGTCGACGCGGGGGCGAACGCGATCTTGCCGAGACTTGAAGGTTGTCAATACAACTGGCGATCCGCTTGTATGGACAACTTTCACCCGGAAAACTCAGTCTCCGGGCCGCTACCCAGCGCGCCTATCCGACTTCCAGGAGACTGACTTGAAGCACACCCACATCACCGCAGCTGCTGCCGCGCTCCTTCTCGGGGCGACGGGCATCGCGATGGCGGCGACACCCGCCCTCGCCGAGGGCATCGCCCAGGAGACGACAAAGACGCCCAAAACGCTTGTCATTGGCGTCGACGGCGCATCGTTCGACATCATGGCCGACAGCACCACCCCGACAGTGAGCGCTCTGCGAGCCGGTGGCCTCAGCGCGACAAGCAACCTCGCCGGCGCCCCAATGTCGCCCACGGTGTCTGGCCCGGGCTGGTCGACGATCGCCACCGGCGTCTGGGCACCCAAGCACGGTGTCGTTGACAACAACTTCACGAGCCCGAACTACGGCGCGTTCCCCGACTACCTCACGCGCATCGAGCAGAACCTCCCCGACCGAAACACCACGGTTGTCGGCACCTGGGGGCCCATCTCGACGACGATTTTCGGGGCCGCAGTCGACAGCCGCAGCAAGTTTGGCAACGACACGCTCACCACACAGGCGGTCGTTTCGGCGCTCTCGGCGCAGGCCACAGACGACGTCTTCGTACACCTCGACGAAGTGGACGGCGCGGGCCACAGCTCCGGCTCGAGCTCCGAGGCATACCGCAAGGCGCTCCAAAAGGCCGACGGTCAGATCGGCGAGATGGTGAACGCGATCAAGCAGCGCCCGACCTACAACACTGAGGCCTGGCTCGTCATCGTCACGTCCGACCACGGCCACACCCCGACAGGCGGCCACGGCGGCTCAACGAAGCTCGAGCGCAAGACGTTTGTCGCCGCAAACGGCTCGCCGTTTGCCCCCGGCACCGTGCGACACGACGTCAAGGTCACCGATATCGCCCCGACGGTGCTCTCGCACGTCGGGATCGCGAACGACCCGGCCTGGGACCTCGATGGTTCCGTGGTGAACGAGCTCGTTCCCGACGACTTCGACGCGCTGCGCCCCCAACTGCAGCCCGCTGTGCAGGAGAAGGGCCCGGCCGACCTCCTCGGTTGGACCGCAGCGGCTCCCGAGGGGTGGAGCATCGACAACTCGAAGATGCCCTCGGGCGGCGCCCCCGAGTTCAGTGGCTGGACGTTCATGACCGATGACTTCTTCTCAAATGTCGAACTCGGCCAGTTCCGCGAGAACAACGTCTACTCTCGCGACGTGTTCGCCGTCGCCGACTCCGATGAGTGGGCCGACGTGAGCCCCCGAGGCGGCAACATGTTCGACTCGACCCTGAAGAGCCCCGCCTACGCGCTCAACGGCGCTGAGCAACTCGACATCTCATTCGTGTCAGACTACGCCGTCGACGGCCCGCAGAAAGCGATCGTGAGCGTCGTGTTCGACGATGCCTCGGGCATCGCACCGCACACCCTCGTGACCTACCCTGGCGATGGCACCCGCCTCAACCCGGTCAACAAGGTTGAGCGCTTCGCATTCGACCTGCCACGCACCGAGGGCGGCGAGCTCCCGAAGACCGCCAGCCTGCATTTCGAGTATGGAGGCAACAACTCCGCTTTCTGGGTCATCGACCAGGTGCGCGTCAGCCAGGAGGAGCCGCCCGCGGTGCCCGTGGAGCTGAGCATCTCGGCAGCCTCCGTCGAGGCAGGGGGGAACGTCACGGTATCGGGTTCTGGGTTCGCGCCAGAGGAACTCGTCGCGTTCGAGCTACGCTCCGAGCCGCAAGCCCTCGGCACAGTGACCGCCGACGCCGCAGGTGGGTTCTCACACAAACTCACCGTCCCTGCTGCGACCCCGGCAGGCGAGCACACCATCGTGGCGATTCGCGCGGATGGCACCGAGCTGAGCCAGCCAGTCAGGGTGACCGCGGCACCGACGGAGGAAAAGCCCGGTCCCGAGGTCCCCGAGACAACGCCCGGAACGGAGACCGGAACAGGTGCCGGCACAGGCTCGAAGCCCGGCACGGGCACCGCTTCAGGCACGGGCGACGGACAGGGGCTCGCCTCAACCGGTGGCGCTGTCGCGGGCCTCGCTCTCGGCGCAACAGCCGTGCTGGGCGCTGGCGCATACCTGCTCATCCGCAGCCGGAAGCGCCGTGACGCGTAGCGCGTACTGACGTCAGGCTCGCGGGGCGCTTCGGGCCGGTCTGCGCCTCCTTCTGGGGCCGAGACCGGCCCGAGGCTTTTCCGCCACGCTAGACACTCTCCGGGGCGCTGCGTAGCATCGATGCCACCCAGGGAGTACGCATGGGAGGTGGACATGACCGACGCGACCGATGACCGCGATGCACAGCCGCGCATGTCTAAACAGGGAGTCGCGGGGCACGCGGTCGCAACGGCCACGCTCGCGGGCATCGGTGTCATCGCATTCGCCGTCCCTCTGGCTTCAATCGTCTGCGCTGTTGCGGCTATCATCGCGGCCTTTGCTGGCCGAGCTGATTTTCGCGCTCACCCCGAGCTGCGCGGCGCGGGCCTCGCGGTGTTCGGGCTGACCGTCGGCGTGGTCGTTGTGGTGCTGCAGGCACTCCCCTGGTTCACCGGGCTTCAGCCACTGCTCGCACCCCCGATGCCGCCCTCGGGGTAGCGCCCGAACTGGCGGCGTCTCAGGCCGGTGCCCGGCACGTCCACCAAGCGCTCAGCCACGGGGCCCTCCGGAGCAGTAGCATGGTGGCGAACGCCGGTTCGACCCAATGGCGGGTCCGACAGAGGAGAGATAGTTGGAGATTCGTACCCTTGAGTCAAGAAGAGTGCGCGAAGCAGCGAAGGTCCTCGCAGAGGCGTTCACGGACGAGCCGCTCGTTACTCAGCTCCTCCCCCTTGGCACGCTCCACCGCCAGCGCAAGATAGCCGACTACTTCGTTTGGAACATGCGTCGCACCGGGCTCCGCACGGTCGACGTCGCAGTCGAGGGCGACCGCATCGTCGGCGTCGCACTCTGGCGCGCGCCAGGGCACGTATCGCGCTGGCTCCCAGAGCTGCCCGCAAAGACTGGCGTGCTGCTGCGCGGTGTCGGACGCCGCGGGCTTCGGGTACTCGGCGCACACGACGCCGCCTGCGCCGACAAGCACCCGAACGAACCGTACTGGCACCTCGTCGGAGTTGGCACTGCTCAGCACCATGCTCGCGGTGCCCGCCCGGCGACGGCACCCGATATCGAGGCCGCCCTCGTGTCGCACAGGCTCCGCGAGATCGACGAAGCGGGCTCCATCGCCTCCCTCGAAGCCCGTACCCCGCAGCACGTAAGCCAATACGAGGCGCTCGGTTTCTCGCACCAGTGCGAGCTTTCGAGCCCGGCGGTCAGCACGGTTGTGATGTGGCGGTCGCCTCGCGCGGGCCGATCCAGAATCGCCGCCTAGCACCTTACTCAGAGGAAGACGCTCATGACGCTCCCCAGCCCGACAGGTTTTGCGCTCATCGGCGCACAGCTCATTACAAACACGCCCCTGCACGCTGGCGCCACCGCGCTCCTCGTGGAGCGCGGCCGCATCACGTCGGTCGGCGATGACACTGAGATCGAGGCGCTCGCGACCGCGGCCGGCTACCCGGTGCGAGACGCGGCCGGTGCGACGGTCACCCCCGGGCTCTTTGATTCGCACACGCACCCGCACTGGGCTGCCGACGTGACCCGCGGCGTCGACCTCGGTGGGCTGAGTTCGGTCGCAGAGCTCCAGGCTGCCGTCGAGTCGTATGCCGCCACGCTGCCCGCCGACGCCTGGGTTCTCGGCTGGAACCTTGAGTTCGAGCCTTTCGAGGCGACTGGCGTGCGCGGGGACCTGTTCGATGCCGCCGTCGGCGGCAGGCCGTTCGCGGCTATGTTCTACGACCTGCACTCGGGGCTCGCGAACGCCGCGGCTCTCACGGCCGCCGGCGTGACCGAGGCGCCTTCATTTGCAGACATGTCTGAGGTCGTCGTCGATGAGTCCGGCGCGCTCACGGGCGAACTGCACGAGCCGAGCGCCTACAAACTGGTCTTCGACGCCGTGCCCGCGCTCTCGCACGACGCAGAGCGCGACGCACTGCGCGACATGTTCCGCACGCTCGCCGCGGCTGGCCTCACGGGTGGCGCGATCATGGACGGCAAACCGCGCACTGTCGACCTCATCCAGGAGCTTGAAGAGCGCGGCGAACTCGACCACCGGCTTGTGGTGCACCACTGGCACGCGGTCACCGACGACGACGCGGCAGTCGCGCGCGTTATCGCGGCGAAGGGTCGCCGTGGCAGCCTCTGGGAGTCCGACGGAATCAAGCTCTTCAGCGACGGCGTCATCGACACCGGCACGGCCTGGCTGCATCAACCCGACAGCTGCGGCGACGGCGTGCACGCGTTCTGGCCCGACTGGAACCGCTACCGCGAGGTCGTACGGGCATACCACGACGCCGGCATGATCATCGCGACGCACGCCGTCGGAGACTTCGCGGTGAACCGCGTGCTCGACGCGTACGCAGAGCTCCCCGGCCACGGGGCAGCGCGCCCGCACTCGATCGAACACCTTGAGGTGCTCGCGGATGAGGATCTCGAGAAACTCACCGGCTCCGGCATCACCGCGTCGATGCAGCCCCTGCACATGCAGTGGCGCGCGGGCGACGACAGCGACAACTGGGCGGTACGGCTCGGCGACCGCGCGGCAACCGGTTACCGGGTGCGCGACGTGCTCGAAACTGGCACCCGCGTGACGCTCGGCTCGGACTGGCCGGTCGCGCACTACGACCCCCGCATCGGAATGGCGTGGGCGCGCGGCCGCAGCACCCCCGGTGTCGCAGGGGCGCCCGTGTTCGAACCCGAGCAGCGGCTGACCGGTGAGGAGGCCCTCCTCGCCTACACGCTGTGGCCGGCCCAAGCTCGCGGGCACGAAGACCGCGGGCTCATCACGCCCGGCGCCCTCGCCGACCTCACTGTTTGGGCGGGCGACCCGGTCTCAGCGACGCCCGATGAGCTCGCGACGCTCCCGATCGCGGCAACCGTCGTCGACGGCCGGTTCGTCCACGACGCGCTGTAAGTCGGGGAACCCGCGCTTCAACGGGCAACTTTCTCTCAGGATTGACGTACTTCACCCTGGCCGAACTACGTCAATCCTGAGAGAAAGCTTCGGCGGGCGCGAGGTACCGGCGAGAAAGGCGCGAGAAGGACGGCGCGCAGGCACCAGGCCCCGCCCGCGCGCCGCTAGCGCGCCTGCAGATACGTGAGGATCGCTCGCACCCGCCGGTTCTCGTCGCTCGGCTGCAGCCCCAGCCGCGTGAAGATGCTGCCGATGTGTTTGCGCACCGCGGCGTCGCTCACGTAGAGCTGCGCCGCAATCTCAGCGTTCGACGCGCCCTCAGCCATGAGTTCCAGCACCTCGCGCTCGCGAGCGGTGAGCTCTGCGAGCGGCCCAGGCTGGCCCTGCCGAAGCAGATGCCGTGTCACCTCGGGGTCAATGATGGTTCCGCCAGCCGCGACGGCGGCGAGCGCCTGGTCGAAGTCGGCGACGCGGTTGACCCGCTCTTTCAGAAGGTAACCCACCCCGCCCTCGGGCAGCATGAGCAGGTCTCGGGCGTATCGGTCGGCGACGTACTGTGACAGGGCAAGCACGGGCTGCTCTGGCGACACCTCACGAATCTCGAGCGCCGCGCGCAGCCCGTCGTCCGTTCGAGTTGGCGGCATCCGCACGTCAGTCACGACGAGGTCGGGCCGCTCCGGGAGATGGCGGTAGACGGCGACGAGTTCCGTGGCGTCGGCGGCCGTGGCGACGACCTCGTGCCCCAGTCGCTCAAGCAGCGCCTGGAGCGCTTCTCGCAGCAGGGCGGCGTCATCGGCGAGCAGGATCCGCATGAGCTTCGGTCCCCTTCCTGTTCTCAGGCCCGGGGAACGAGAGTTCGGTGGCGAGCGGCAGCGACAGGGTCAGCCGCGTCGGCCCTCCGACCGGGCTGCGGACCGTGAGGGAGCCGCCCAGCGCGTCCGCGCGCTCAGCGAGCCCGCGCAGCCCACTGCCACTGCCACCTCCCCGCTCGATGGCGATGCCGCCGTGGCCCGCGTCACTCGCCTCGACCACAGCCCGCCCGCTGCGAGTGGAGAGCTCGACCCGCACGAACGGCGCCGACGTGTGCTTTGCGGCGTTCGTCACGGCTTCCGCCACGAAGAAGTATGCGGCAGCCTCGCATTCCGCACTCAGCCGCGGGAAGCCCCGGTCGTCGACGCGCAGCGGTATCGCGCTTCGGGCGCCGAGCTCGGTGAGGGCCGCTGCGAGCCCATGGTCGGAGAGCACCGCCGGGTGGATCCCTCTGACAGTGTCGCGGAGCGCCGCGAGCGCGCGCTCGGTCTGCCTCTGGGCCGCGTCCAGTGCAGCGACGCGCGCCGCGTCATCGCCGTGAGCGAGCTCGAGCTCAAGGATTCCGAGGCGGGCCGCGATCGCCACGAGCTCCTGCTGCACGCCGTCGTGGAGGTCGCGCTCGAGCCTGCGACGCTCGGCCTCGTTGGCCGCCACGATGGCCGCCCGTGAACGGGTGAGCCGGATGACCCGCTCGTCGATCTCCGCGATGCGCGGCGCGATGAGCCACCGCACGCACCCACCGTGCAGGGCCGCGAGCAACCCGTTCACATAGGCGAATACCGGAAGCGCGAGCAGTACGACAGGGATCGGCTGCCACCAGTTCTCAGGCCCAAGAGTCACCACGATGTCACTGAACAGGTTCGCGTTGAGCTCGCCGCGCTTCGCCATGCCCACCATCGTCACGCCGGCCGCGATCACGAGGCCCTGCATGCCCACGATGGCCAACGACGCCGCACCAAACACGATGCCGAGCAGCAGGGAGAGCGTCTCGCGCCAGGTTGCCGGCTCAGTGAGGCGCACGCCGAGCCAGTTCTGCCGCTCCCCCGGCGGCACCCGCACGTGCCCGCTCGCCGGGCGCGGGAGGCCGAGCAGCGTAAGCCTACGCCTGTCGAGCCAGGCGAGCGCGATCCCCCAGAGCGGCAGGAGCAGGATCGTCGGCACAAGGATCGCGATCAGCACGGGAGCGAGGATCGCGCTCGACACCACGAAGCCGAGCGAGCGCCACGGCCAGAGCGACCCGAGGAAGCGCCACGGCGGCAGCATCAACGCTTGCAACACCGTCTGAGCTCTCATGCCCCTAGGCTACGGTGCGGGAGGGGGTGGCGAGGCATTCTGCGCTGAAAAGTAGCGCCAGGTCTACCCTCACCCTGGCCCCCGGGGCACTGCGCTATCCGTTGGCAGGCGGTGGACTTGTCGCATGAACATTCCCACCGCTTCAGCCGCCCCACTGCTCTGGGCCGCAGGCATCTCCAAGAGCTATCCGATAGGTCGAACCGAGCGCGTTTCCGTGCTGCGTACCGTGAGTGTTGCGGTCGAGCCCGGCGAGATGGTGAGCATCGTCGGCCCTTCGGGCTCGGGAAAGTCGACGCTGCTCTACTGCCTCGCAGGGCTTGAGCGAGTCGATGCCGGTGAAGTTGTGCTCGCCGGCGAGCGCATCGAGCGCGCAAGCGAGGCCCGTCTCGCACGCCTCAGGCGAGACACGGTCGGGTTCGTCTTCCAGAACTACAACCTCATCTCGTCGTTGAGTGTGCGGGAGAACGTGGCCCTCCCAGCGCGCCTCGCGCGGCGCCGGGTGCCGAACGTCAGCGCTGCCCTCGACCAAGTGGGGCTCCTGCAGCACGCACGCAAGCTGCCGGGCGCGCTCTCGGGAGGCCAGCAGCAGCGAGTCGCGCTCGCGCGAGTCCTCGCGGCCCAGCCGCGCCTCGTCTTTGCTGACGAGCCGACGGGGGCGCTCGACTCGGTCACAGGGGCGAGAGTGCTCGGCCAGCTGCGCGAATACGCTGCGGGCGAGCGCAGCGTCGTACTCGTCACGCATGACCTCGAGGCCGCCGCACGGGCGGACCGCGCGGTCGTGCTGCGCGACGGCGCGATTGTCGCGCAGCTGCGCGGTTGCTCAGCCGCCGAGCTCCTCGAGGCCCAGCGCTCGGCCCCGACGACTGAGCTCCCGGTCAGGGATGAAGCACTCGCATGATGCGCCTCGCTCTGTCAGAGCTCCGCGCGGGCTGGGCGATCTGGGCCGGGCTCATCATCGTCGCGACAGTCACAGCTCTTGCCTGCGGCGTCGGGGTCAGCATGCTCGAAACCGGGCTTGTCGCGGGCGAACACTACCTTGAGGGCTTCTCCGGAGCCGCCGGTGCGGTGCTCACGTTTACCGCACCGGCCGGGGTCGTCGTCACGGCCGCAGTTGCGCGGCTCGCAGTCGACCTCGGGCGGCCCACCTACGCGCGGTGGCGCCTCGCCGGGGTGAGCCCCGGCCAGACCGCGGCCGTGGTGCTCACCCAGGTCTTTGTTTCCGGGGCTGCCGGAGGGCTGCTGGGGTACGGGCTCGCGAGCGTCCTCGCCGAGCCGGCGATTCACTCCGCGTTCGAGGAGGGGTCGGGCGGGTACACCGAGATCCCGATCGTGACGGGCCCGCTGACACTCGCCGTGTGCCTCGGCGGCTCGATCGTCATTGCGCTGGTTGGCGGAGCTCGCGCCGCCCGCGCCGCCGCGAATACCCCGGCACTCGCGGCGCTGCGGGAGCCAGAGATCGAGGGAAAGCGAATGCGATGGTGGCGGTGGCTCGCGCTCGGCGTGGCGGTCGCGGCTGCCGCCTGGTGCGGCACCGCACTCGCGGGTGTTGGAAGCGTGTCGCAGTTCTTCTCGCTCGCGCCGATATTGCCCGTGACACTGACACTCGTCCTCGCCGCCGCCGGGCCCGCGCTCTACCCCCTCGTGCTGCGCGGCTGGTCGGCGCTCATCCCCGCCCGCGCGGGCGCTGCCTGGTACCTTGCCCGGCACGAGGCCAGCTACCACCTGAGTCGTTCAACGGCGGCGATCACGCCGCTGTTCACCGGGGCAGCCCTCTTCGGTGGGCTCTACACGGTGGCGGCGACCGCGAACCCCGCGGTGCAGGCGCTGGGCAGTAGCGGCATCACGCTCGCCGCTTCGCAGGTGGTGCTCATGTTCGGCGGGCCCATCCTGCTCGCGGTGTGCGGGGCGGCCGTCGTGCTCTTCATGAGCAACCGGGCCCAGGGCGCCGAGCAGGCGCTCCTCCGCGCCACCGGCGCCGAGACGCACACGGTCATCGTCGCAGCCGCGCTGCAGGCCGTCATCCACGTGGGCACTGCGATGCTCCTCGCCTGCGCGGTTCTCGCCGCGACCGCAGCCGTCTCAGCGCTCGCCCTCTCGAACTTCACACCCGCGACCCCGATCGTCGATTTCGCGCACGCGGGGGCGATCGGGGCGATCGGCTGCGCGCTGACGGTCACCGCGACCCTGCTCCCCGTCGCCACGCGCGGGCGCCGGTCGGTGCGAACGCAGCTCGCCTCGGCATAGGCAGACAAGCGGGCCGGGCCGCAAGGGCCCGGCCCGCCCGCCACAACCTGTGCGTCGAGTACTCGCCGATCTCTTCGCGCTCAAGCGCGCCAGACTTGCGGCGAATGTTTCGCAGGTGCGTCTCGACGGTGCGTACCGACAGGCTGAGCGCGCTCGCGATCGCGGGATTGTTCATGCCCTCCGCGACAAGATCGATGATCTCTCGCTCGCGCTGGGTGAAGCCGAGGCTCGACTCGACCTGCGTGAGCGCGACCTCGGTCGCGGGATCCTCTGAGGCCATGAGCGCCGCGACCTCCTCGCGCACCTCAGTCGCCCGATCCTCATCGCCCGCCTCGCGGTGCAGCCGCGCCGCCGCAAGGAAGTACTTCAGAGCCGAGTCGTTCGCGTGCTCGCGTCGCAGCCACCTCGCGGCCTCAACGAGCCCACCCGCATCCCTGTTGTGGTGCGCGATTCGGGCGTCGAGGTAGGCAAGAAATACGGTGCCCCCGAGGTACTCAAGCCGCGACCGCTCGGCTACGGCCGCTTCGATGTCGAAGTCGAGCAGCATGGCGAGCATCGATGACCCTGCTGCCGAGAATTCGTAGCCGCGACCGCTCAGCTCGGCGGCGAGCGCACGGTAGGCCGCGCTCGTCTCTTCAGCCGTGCCATCGATTTCGGTGACCATCGCTGCAGGGAAGCCGAGCGCGCCCATGGGCACCGCGTCGCTCCTGCCCTTGTACGATTCGCCGCGCTCGATGAGGGTACCAACGGAGCTGATTCGGCCGCTGCGGCGGGCCGCGATCGCGAGCGCATTCATAAGCGCACGGTCGGGGCCGAACATCATATTCGCCGCCTGGAACTGGCCGCTCGCGGCGATGCTGCCCGCGGCCGTCGCGTCGGCGTAGCGGCTCATCGTGAGCAGTGCCATCACCGCAACATACGCCTGCGCGACGACCGCTGAGCGGTCAAATCGTTCGCGGGCGACCGAGAGCTGCGACGATGCCCACTCGAGCGCCTCCTGCGGGCGCCCGGCAGTAACGAGCGCGAGCCCGCGCATCGGAGCGGCGAAGCGCGGCACCCAGCCGGTGTCAGGGAGCTTTGCGAACTGCTCGAGGGCGGTCGCTGGGCGCCCACCGAGCGCGTGCATCCCGATGAGGATCAGCCCGCCAACGTCGCCCTCCACGCCAGACAGCTCGGAGATCTCTTGAATGCGGGTGAGCATCCCGTCGGTGATCTCGACCTGTTCGGCTCGGAACCCGATCGTGAGCGCCTCGACCGCCGCGGGGTGGCCGAGGTCTGAGGTGCCCCGTAGGGTCTCCTCGACCGTTTCGAGCGGCCGCTGCTGGGTCACGAGCCACCGCGCATGCAGATACCGGAAGTACAGCGCTTCAATCGGCTCTGCAGTGTCGAGCGGGGTCTGCTCGAGGATTGCCTCGATCTGGCCCTCCGGGGAGTCGCCGGTGAGTCGAAGCTCAAGCGCTGCGATGCCGGTGCCGGGCGAGGGCCGTTCAGACCAGTTCGCCCAGGTACGGCCGAGGTCTGCCTCATAGCGGTCGCGGAACGCTCGAGCGACGAGCGGAATCTCGGGGTTCGGAATGACATCGGCGAACTGGCGCGGAACCTGCGGCTGCTCCGCGATATCCATGCCGAACTCGGGGCCCAGCACCTCCTCGATCTGCTGGCGAAGTCGCACGCCCCGCACTGACGGCGCCCGGTGCCTGAAGTAGTCGCTGATGCCAGGCGGGTTCACGGTCACGCGAGGCCCGCTCCCCGCGGTGAAGAGCCGCACGAGCCCGCGGCCTTCGAGCCGCTCGATCTCTTCCTGGCCGACGAGCGTCGTCGCCTGATCGACGGAGAGCGGCCCCGTCGTGACGAGCATCTCAAGCGCCTCGCGCGTCTCTTCCGGGTACCGGTAGAGAAGCGACTCAAACGCGCCCTCGAGCTCGTCCGACCACAGGTCGGCCCCGTCGTGCCAGACGTTGCCCTGCTTGCGAATCTTCGCGCGCCGCTTGGCAGTATCGGCAAAGGCGATCGCGTAGCCGGGGAGCCCACCGGACTTCATGTGGATACGGCCGCTCAACGAGGGCGCGACTTGGTCTCCGAGCCGTTCCTCAAGTAGGTCGTGGATCGCGTCGAGGCGCAGCTCTCCAAGCGTGAGCTTCACGACGGGCTGAGCCATCCGAATAAGCAGGCGCTCGTCCGGGTCGATGTCGCTGCGCGACTCGGAAGTCCCGACGATCGGTACGCTCGTCGCTTTGTGGATCTGCTCGAGCAGTACCCACGACGCTTCGTCGAGAAGGTCGATGTCGTCGACGAGCACGACGGCCGGGCCCTCGCTCAAGAGCTCGGTGATCGCCCGGGGAAGCTCGATGGCGAGCTCGGCGTCGGGGCGCCGGTTCGCTGGGAGGTTCGGGAGTGCGACCTTGAACGCTTCGAGCGGTCGCGCGTTCTCGATGCCGCGGAGCTGCACAATCGCGAGCCCGATCGCGCGAAGCGCGTCGGCAGACCGCTTCAGGAGTTCGGTACGGCCCGACCAGTGCTGGCCGATAACGGACACGGAGTTCCCGTCGATCACGTATCGGACTATACGCTGGACCTCAGTGTTTCGAGCGTACACAGGCTCCCCCTCTTGCTGCCAGGGCGGTAGCCCCCGCTGGATGAGGGACATCGGGCGCCCGTCCCGTTCGTTCAGTACGGTCAGGATATCGCGCATCAGCTCTCCTTCGCAGTAGATGATCGCCGGGGGTGGCGAAGCAGTGAGGCGGCGCCCGCGGTGAGCAGCCCGGCCGCGCCGATGAGTAGTGCGACCTGTGGGGCGCCGGTCGAGCCCGTACCAGCCAGGTCAGGTCCGCCTGGGATGACCGGGCGGACCGGGGCACTGCGCTCAATCCCTGTGAACGCGAGGTCGACAACCGATACCGTTGTGCCCTCGTCGGCGAACGCCTCGGGGTAGGTCACTCGCACGCACAGATCGATCGTCGAGCCGGCGGTGATCGTGCCCTGCGGCAGCGGCAGCGCGGAGGCGAGCGTTACCGCACCTGCCTCTGCCATCCGGGTCGCCGTGCAGTCCGCGGTGCGGAGGGAGGAGATGAGCAGCGCGTCAGCCCCGTCACCCGTACCCTGCTCGCCCGCGACGATGGGCGTGAGCGTGAGCTCGAGATCTGCGCTGGAGCCGTTGTGCACCTGCGCGGTGGCGAGTGCGTCCTCGCCGGGGTGCAGCGTCACATTGAACAGTTGCCGCGCCGGTGTGACAGTGAGGGCGTCGGCGCGCTCACCGCCGGGAAGCTGGGTCGCGAGCGCGGGGCTGGGGGCCGCCACCGCGACCGCTGCCGCGGTAACGGCGAAGCCCCCCGCGATGAGTGTCGCAAGGAGTCGCCGTTCCGTCATCGTGACTGCCCTCCGGAGACGAGCCCCGCGAGCGAATGCTCGGCCGCCGTCGCGTCGCCGATGCTCTCGTCTGCAGGTGCCGCCGCGGCCTCGGCGGGGCCGGCCTGCGCCGAACGGTTCTTGCGCTTGTTGGGTACGAAGAGCGCGATGAGGAACACGGCGCCGACGATGAGCCGAACGGCCCAGAGCTCGGACATTCGGAAGAGGGTCGCCCAGGTTCCCTGCAGGGCGAAGCGCGGGGTGCCCAGCACCTGCTCCTGCGTCACGGGGAGCGGGTCGCTGACCTCGTTGCCGTCGCCCTTGAGGATAGCGCCGTCGTCAGTGACCGTCTCGACGCGGTGGACGTACTGGTCAGACGTGTCGCCTGCCGAGAACGAGACGACAACGGGCTTGCCAGGGGCCTGCAGCTCGTCGCCCTTGGGGGCCTGCACGACGAGCACGTCACCGACCTCGTAGGTGGGCTGCATGGAGACGCCCGTCACGGTCATGTAGTAGTCGCCGCTGACAGTCGCCCAGAGAAAAGGGACAGCGAGCGCCACCAGGGCAATACTCGAGAGCGTTCGCAGGGTCAGAATGATGCTTCGCATGTCGTCCTCCAGGTAGGCGGCCCGCGTGGGGCCAGAAGTATGGGGTGTGCGCAGAATGCGCGCGGCGCCGAGCAGTAGAGATCCGGGGTTGGGACTGCTCGGCGCCGCTAGTAATGATTCAGCGCAGTGTTAGTTGCTCTTGGCGATGCTGTTGAACAGGTAGTCTGCCGTGACCTTCGAGTCGTCGAGGTCAGCCGCGTTGAACGCTGCGGCGTCGTCCACGAAGACGTCGACGCGTACCTTGGCGCTCTGGCCCGGCGCGAGCTCGAACGAGTCGCCACCGTCAAGGCGCATGTCGGCGAGCTTGCCGGTGCCGACGAGCGTGCCGCCGTCAACCGCGACTCGGGTGTCAAGTGCGCCAGCGAGCTTCGCGCCGTTCGCGCCGCCCGGCTGCACCTGCGAGGCGAGCGTCACGGTGAGCGTCGCGTTCGTCGAAGTGTTGGTCGCGGTGTAGTACCCGGTCACTGCTTCGCCGTCCATCTGACCGGTGAAGGTGTTGGTCATCGGAGCGCCGGTGACGAGGAGCTCGCCGTCTGCGGAGGTGTCCGAGATGTCGGTGCTGAACACGTTGTCGAAGATCGTGCTGTTCTGGGTAACGAGCGCGCCACCGACGGTGATGCCTGCGATCAGGAGGAGCGAACCGCCAGCGATCGCGATCTTCTTCTTGGTGGATGTCTGCGTAGCCATGGTGACTTACCTTTCTCAGGGGGTATGTGGGTGAGAACCTGTGCGAGTCTGTATGTTGACCTTGCTTGCTTGCCTCGAATACGAGTCAACCGGCTCAGAGCGGTGCCCCCAGGAGTTCGAGCAAGATCTGCGGGGTCGCGCACCGAGATCTACGCGTGACGAAAAAGCGCGTACGCATGCAACCCCTGGGTCATACTTGACCCCATGGCTGTATGCGTCGTAACCACTCTCGAACCCTTCGGCCCGGCGACGGCAATCACGCTCTCCGAGGAGCAGATGCTCGAACTCGGCGGCGGGAAACGGGCGCCCGTGGTGGTGGAGATCGCGGGCAGGCGCGCAAGACTGCGCCTCGCGAGCATGGGAGGCGACTACGTGATCGGCATTTCCAAGGCGAACCGCGCGATCCTCGGGGTCGAGGTCGGCGACACGGTCACCGCAACCATCACGGTCGATAGTGCGGAGCGCACGGTGGAGGTGCCCGACGCGCTCGCGAGCGCGTTAGCTCGCCACCCAGGCGCGCGCGAGGCGTTTGACGCACTCTCATACACGGCACGGAAGGAGCATGCGGCCGCCGTGGCGGGGGCGGTGCGTGATGAGACGAGGGATCGCCGGATCGCCGCTATCGTCGAAGCGGTCCGAGCGCAGCTCGGCTAATCCTCCTCGAGAGCCTTCCCCCGGTACTCGACGAGCGCCCACGCAGCGGCTGCCGCGACGACGAAGAACACGGCGAACACCGCAAACGTCAGGCCCGCCCCGCCCGCCGAGAGCATGACAGGGACGAGGAGCGGGGCGATGATCGACGCGATGCGCCCGAAGCCCGCGGCCCAGCCGGCCCCCGTGCCGCGCAGCGACGTCGGGTAGATCTCGGGCGTGACCGCGTAGAGCGCGCCCCAGGCCCCGAGATTGAAGAATGAGAGGGCCATACCCGCGGCGATGATTGCGCCCTCGGTCTCAGCCGTGCCAAACGCGAGCGCCGACGCCGCCGAGCCGATGAGGAACACCGACAGGGTGAGCCTGCGGCCCCACTTTTCGATGAGCCAGGCCGCGACCGCGTAGCCTGGCAGCTGCGCGAGCGTAATGAGCAGGGTAAAGCCGAAGGAGCGGACGAGGCCGAAGCCCGCGTCGACCAGGATCGAGGGGATCCAGATGAACGCGCCGTAGTAGGCGAAGTTCACACAGAACCAGACCGCCCAGATCGCTGCGGTGCGGGTGCGGTACTCGGGCGCCCAGATCGCGGCCAGTCGGTTGCGCACCGGGGCCGCTTGGGCCTCAGGTGCATCCTGGGGTGCCACCTCGGAGATCGGTGAGCTCGGCGCGCTCCTGGATCCCTCGCCCATGCCCGCGGACGCCTCGAACTCCGCGACGATCTTTTCGGCTTCGGCCGTGCGCCCGCGCGAGGCAAGCCAGCGGGGTGACTCCGGCAGGCCGAGCCGCACGACGAGCGCGTAGACCGCCGGCACCGCCCCAATGACGAAGGCCCAGCGCCAGCCGTTCTCAGATGCCGGGACGACGAAGTAGCCGATAATCGCAGACGCGGTCCAGCCGACCGCCCAGAACGCCTCAAGGATGACGATGATCCTGCCGCGGATTCGCGCCGGCGCGAACTCGGACACATACGTCGACGCGACCGGCAGCTCGGCTCCGAGACCGAGCCCAACGAGAAACCTGAAGACAAGGAGCAGCGCGAGACCACCGACGAGCGCGCTCGCGCCCGTCGCAAGGCCGTAGATGAGCAGGGTGAGCGCAAATACCTGCCGGCGGCCAATGCGGTCGGCTAGGAGGCCGCCGAGGCTCGCTCCGATGGCCATGCCGAGGAAGCCGACCGACGCGATGAGCCCGCCCTCGCCTTTGGTGAGCCCCCAGTGCTGGGTGAGCGCGGCGATGATGAATGAGATGAGCCCGACGTCCATGGCGTCGAGCGCCCACCCGAGCCCCGAGCCCGAGAGCACGCGAAGGTGCTTGCGGGTAAACGGCAGCGCGTCGAGGCGCTCTGAAACGGTGCGGTTGGTCTCACTCACAGGGATCATCCTATGAGCCAGCTGGGCTACGCGGCGAACTTCTTTGCGAGGAGCCGCGGGGTCAGTTGGTAGAGCACAACGAGCGCGAGGCCGAGCACGAGCAGCACGAGCCACCAAATCGGCGCAACGAAGATCGACACCAGCCCGAGGAGCGACGCGGCGAGCGTAAACGCCGCGTTGATGCTCGAGGCCGCGAGGTGTGACATGCCGAGCTGCTGAAGCCGCTGATACGCGTGCTCCTTGTGCGGCTCATCCCACTTGTAGCCGGCGCGCACGCGCTTCACGAGCGTCGTGCCGACGTCACCGAAGTAAATGATCGTCGGGCCAATAGCGGCGAGCACAGGCACGCCCGCAACGAACGCCGCGAAGCTTGTGACGGCGACGGCGCCGCCGAGCAGGTAGCTGCCGACATCGCCGAGAAACGCTCCGGGCTTCGTGAGGTTCCAGGGCAGGAAACCGGCGAACCCTGCGGCGAGCACGAGGCCTGCAATGGTGAGCCACCCCCCGCCCATCCAGAAGTAGCCAGCCGCGGCGAAGGCAAGGCCCGCGATGACGCCGTGCAATCCGCTAATGCCGTTGAGCCCGTCCATGAAGTTTGCGACGTTGATGTAACTCGAAATGAACAGCACTCCGTACACCGCGAGCGGCACGAGCACCCACGCCGGTATCAGGCTCACCCACGGCACACTGACGGGCATCCCCGGCGAAACAATCCACCCGAAGAATGGCGCCGTCCCGAACGAACCCCGCACAATCCAGATCAGCGCGACCGAGGTCGACGCCGCGATGACGAGCAGCAGCGCGCTCCGCACGGGCACGCTCACGCCCTTGAGGTCTTCGCCGAGGCCCAAGAGCCCCGCCGCAAGCGTACCCACCAGAATGACGAGCAGCATCTTCCACGAGAAGCCCACAGGGTACGTCGCAAAGACGTTGACAACAGCCACAGCCTCCGCCACGACAATCGCGATCAGCACCGCGAGGCCGAGCCCGCGAAGCACGGGCTTCTCGTGCGAGGAGCGCTCGTTCGGCACATCCATCACACCAAGCTTCACGAGCAGCGGCTTCACCGCGAACGGTAGCGTGAGCGAGAGCACGAGCGCGAGCGCGCCAACAATCGCGATCACTGCACACGCCCCTCAGCCGCGTCGGTGAGGTTAAGCCTCGCGACCCAGCCATCGTGATCAAGAATGTCGGGGCTAATGACCCCGATATGGGCGTGTGAGATCTTCGGGTGGAAGGGCCTTTCGTTGCCCTCTCCGTCTCCGGTCAGCACCTCGTGCAGCTTCTCCCCGTGGCGGAGCCCCGTGTAGACGATCTCGATGTCCTTGCCCGATTGCGCGATCATTCGCTTCGCGACGTCAAGAATGCGCACCGGCTCCCCCATGTCGAGGATCAACACCTCTCCCGGACGGCCGATGCCGCCAGCCTGGATGACGAGCTGCGACGCCTCGGGGATCGTCATGAAGAAGCGCGTGGCCTCCGGGTGGGTCACTGTGATCGGCCCACCCTTCTCGATGAGGTTACGGAAGGTCGGGAGCATGGATCCCCTGCTGCCGATGACGTTGCCGAACCGCACCGAGAGATACCGGTTGCCCGTCTGCTCCGCCATCCACCCAGTGAGCTTCTCGGCGACGCGCTTCGAGTGACCGAGCACGCTCGTCGGGTTCGCGGCTTTGTCGGTCGAGATGTTCACGAACGTGCCGACGTTCACGGCACGTGCCGCGGTGAGCACGTTCAAGGTACCGACGACGTTCGTCTTCCAGGCCTCGTCTGGGTACTGCTCAAGCATCGGGAGGTGCTTCAGCGCCGCGGCGTGGAACACCACCTCGGGTTGGCGCTCGACGAAGATTTCGCGGAGCGAGTCAGAGTCGCGGATGTCGGCGAGCACGACGTCGTTGGTGTCGAGCAGGCCGTGCCCCGCGATGGAAATCTGCACCTCTTGCAGCGCCGTTTCATCGCGGTCAAGCATGATGAGCTCTTTCGGCGCGAAGTTCACAAGCTGCCTGCAGAGCTCAGACCCAATCGACCCGCCCGCGCCGGTGACAAGCACGCGCTTGCCCTGGAGGTACTCGGCGATCGACTCGGTGCTCAGACGCACGGGGTGGCGCCCAATGATGTCCTCGATGGAGAGCTCGCGAACGCTCGAGATGGAGGCGGAGTTGTCGAGAATCTGGTTGAGCGGCGGCAGCACCATCACGTTGACACCGAGTTTGTCGGCCTCGGTGTCGAGGCGCCGCAGCATGCCCGCGTCTGCGTCGCCGATGCACACGAGCAGCGAGGTCGCTCCTGTGGACCGCACCACGCGCCCGAGATCCTGAATCCCGCCGAGCACCTTGACGCCGCGCACCTCCTGATTGCTCTTCGCCGGGTCGTCGTCGAGGAAGCCGACCGGGAGGTACTCGGACTTCGCGTCCGTCAGCAGGCGCTTCGCGGTCTGAACCCCGAGGTAACCGGAGCCGTAGAGCAGCACGCGCTCGGCCTTCGCTGGTTTGAGGCTCCGCTCCGTGAGGATACGGATCATGTATCGGGCCACACCCATCACGGAGAACGTAATCGGAGCGGCGATCACGAGCGTGCTGCGGGGAATGCCGTTGCCGTACCCGACAAGAAAGGCGAAGACCCAGGTCACTGCCGTCACCGCGGTGACGTTGAACACGACCGCGCGCACCTCGTCGAAGCTGCCGATTTGGTAGCGGCTGCGGTAGACCCAGAACACCCAGCCGAAGAGCAGCTGAAGCGCTGCGGCCACCCCGATGACCGCGAGCGTCCACCCCCAGTGGATGCGCGTGAAGGCGAAATCGAATCGCAGCACGAGCGCGATGATGATGCCAACGGCCCAGGCCATCACGTCCAGCAGGTACAGGCCACCGTAGGTCTCAACGAAGTGTGCAAACCGACCACTCGCAGGCTTCCGCACGCGCCCTCCTCGTCTGTCTGGGCTTGTGCCCCTATCGGCTCGGCGTAACCCGAACGTTATGAATAGAGTCAAGGATAGCGCGGTCTGGCCCCGCCGCTGCCCCGCACGCCCCGGGAGACGCAAAGAACCCCGGAGGTTTCCCTCCGGGGTTCTTCTACAGTTCAGAGACTGTCGGCAGTAACTTAGGCAATAACCTTGGTCACGGTGCCGGCGCCAACGGTGCGGCCACCCTCACGGATAGCGAAGCCGAGGCCCTCTTCCATAGCGATCGGCTGGATGAGCTCGACCGTCATGTCGGTGGTGTCGCCGGGCATAACCATCGGCTTGTCCTCGGGCAGCGTGATAACGCCAGTCACGTCAGTCGTACGGAAGTAGAACTGCGGACGGTAGTTCGTCTCGAACGGGTTGTGGCGGCCGCCCTCTTCCTTCTTGAGGATGTAGGCAGTGCCCTCGAAGTTGGTGTGCGGGGTGATCGAGCCGGGCTCGACGATAACCTGACCGCGCTCAACGTCCTCGCGCTTGGTGCCGCGAAGCAGGAGGCCACAGTTCTCGCCTGCCCATGCCTCGTCGAGCTGCTTGTGGAACATCTCGATACCGGTGACGGTGGTCTTCTGCGTCGGGCGCAGACCAACGATCTCGATTTCCGAGTTGATCTTCAGCGTGCCACGCTCGGCGCGACCCGTAACAACGGTGCCACGACCGGTGATCGTGAAGACGTCCTCAACAGGCATGAGGAACGGCTTGTCACGGTCACGTACGGGGTCGGGAACGCTGTTGTCGACAGCTTCCATGAGCTCGAGAACGGAGTTAACCCACTTCTCTTCGCCCTGGAGTGCCTGGTAGCCCGAAACGCGGACGACGGGGACGTCGTCTCCCGGGTAACCCTGCTTCGAGAGCTCCTCGCGGACCTCCATCTCGACGAGCTCGAGGATTTCCTCGTCGTCGACCTGGTCGCACTTGTTGAGCGCGACGAGGAGGTAAGGAACGCCGACCTGCTTCGCAAGGAGGATGTGCTCCTTGGTCTGGGCCATCATGCCGTCAGTAGCAGCAACCACGAGGATCGCGCCGTCCATCTGAGCAGCACCGGTGATCATGTTCTTGATGTAGTCGGCGTGGCCGGGTGCATCAACGTGAGCGTAGTGACGCTTCGGGGTCTCGTACTCAACGTGCGAGATGTTGATGGTAATGCCGCGCTGGCGCTCCTCGGGAGCGGAGTCAATCGTTGCGAAGTCACGCTGGACGTTCGTGTCCGACGGGTACTTGTCGGCGAGCGTCTTCGAGATTGCTGCGGTAAGGGTGGTCTTACCGTGGTCAACGTGACCGATCGTTCCGATGTTTACGTGCGGCTTGGTCCGCTCGAACTTGGCCTTCGCCACTATGGTCCTCCTCAGGACAGTCTTGTGTCGATTCCCTCTTGACGGTTTCGAGAGGGCACGAACACAGGGTGTGTACTTATGTTACAAGCTCTGGTCTGTCTGCGCGACCTGAGCCGGGGTGATCGGGGGCGAGACGAGCCCGCCCCCGATCGATGGGGCAATGTTACTCGCCCTTAGCCTTCTGAACGATCTCATCGGCCACGGCCTTCGGCACCTCAGCATAGGAGTCGAAGGTCATCGAGAACACGGCACGACCGCTGGTCTTCGACCGGAGGTCACCAATGTACCCGAACATCTCGGAAAGCGGAACCAGCGCACGAACGACCTTCACGCCGCTCGCGTCTTCCATCGACTGGATCTGGCCACGACGGGAGTTGAGGTCGCCGATCACGTCGCCCATGTACTCCTCGGGAGTACGAACCTCAACGGCCATCATCGGCTCGAGCAGCACAGGCTGAGCCTGGCGTGCGGCCTCCTTGAAGGCCATCGAGCCGGCGATCTTGAACGCCATCTCAGAGGAGTCAACATCGTGGTACTGGCCGTCGAGGAGCTGAGCCTTGACGCCAACGACAGGGAAGCCAGCGAGGATGCCGTACTGCATTGCATCCTGGATACCAGCGTCGACCGACGGGATGTACTCGCGCGGAACGCGGCCACCGGTGACCTTGTCCTCGAACTCGTAGATCTTGTCCGACTCGACCTCGAGCGGCGCGAGCGAGATCTGCACCTTTGCGAACTGACCGGAACCACCGGTCTGCTTCTTGTGGGTGTAGTCGTACTTCGCGACGGTCTTGCGGATGGTCTCGCGGTACGCAACCTGCGGCTTGCCGACGTTCGCCTCGACCTTGAACTCGCGCTTCATGCGGTCGACAAGAATGTCGAGGTGGAGCTCGCCCATGCCCGCGATAACGGTCTGGCCGGTCTCGGCGTTGAGGCTCACGCGGAACGTGGGATCCTCTTCAGCGAGCTTCTGGATCGCGGTGCCAAGCTTCTCCTGGTCGCCCTTGGTCTTCGGCTCGATCGCAACCTCGATGACGGGCTCGGGGAAGGTCATCGACTCGAGAACAACCTGGTTGTTCGGATCCGAGAGGGTGTCACCGGTGGTGGTGTCCTTCAGACCGATAACCGCGTAGATGTTGCCTGCCATGAGCTCGTCAACAGGGTTCTCCTTGTTGGCGTGCATCTGGAAGATCTTGCCGATGCGCTCCTTACGGCCCTTGGTCGAATTGATGACCTGAGCGCCGGACTCGAGGCTACCCGAGTAGACGCGCACGTAGGTGAGGCGACCGAAGAAGGGGTGCACTGCAACCTTGAACGCGAGAGCCGAGAACGGCTGGTCAGCCTTCGGCAGACGCTCGATAACGATCGACTCGTCGCGGGGGTCGTGCGCCTCAATAGCGCCAACGTCAAGCGGGTTCGGGAGGAAGTCAACAACCGCGTCGAGCATCGGCTGGATGCCGCGGTTCTTGAAGGCCGAGCCACAGTAGACGGGGTAGATCTCGTTGTTGACGACGAGCTTGCGGATGCCAGCCTTGATCTCGTCAACGCTGATCTCTTCGCCGCCGAAGAACTTCTCGAGGAGCGCGTCGTCGGTCTCGGCGACGGTCTCGACGAGCTTCTCGCGGTACTCCTTCGCCTTCTCGACGAGGTCGGCGGGGATCTCCTGGGTCTCGTAGTTTGCCCCGAGAGTAACGTCACCCTTCGAGTCGCCCTCCCAGACGAACGCCTTCATCGAGAGCAGGTCGACGACGCCGATGAAGTCAGACTCGGCACCGATCGGAAGCTGCATAACGAGCGGCTTCGCGCCCAGGCGGTTGACGATGGTGTCTACGGTGAAGTAGAAGTCAGCGCCCATCTTGTCCATCTTGTTGACGAAGCAGATGCGCGGAACGCCATACTTGTCAGCCTGACGCCACACGGTCTCCGACTGGGGCTCAACGCCCTCCTTGCCGTCGAACACTGCGACAGCGCCGTCGAGAACGCGGAGCGAACGCTCCACCTCGACCGTGAAGTCAACGTGACCGGGGGTGTCGATGATGTTGATCTGGTTGTTGTTCCAGAAGCAGGTCACGGCGGCCGACGTGATCGTGATGCCGCGCTCCTTCTCCTGCTCCATCCAGTCAGTCGTCGCGCCACCGTCGTGGGTCTCGCCCAGCTTGTGGTTCACACCCGTGTAAAACAGGATGCGCTCGGTGGTGGTGGTCTTGCCGGCATCGATGTGGGCCATGATGCCGATGTTACGGACCTTGCTCAGGTCGGTGAGCACGTCTTGTGCCACGGGGTTCTCCTCCAGGGTGGGGATGTAAGTGTGGGTCGCGGGCGAACCCGCAAATGAAGGGCGGACCGGGTAACGACCCGCCCCTCACTCAGATGACTACCAGCGGTAGTGAGCGAACGCGCGGTTCGACTCTGCCATCTTGTGCGTGTCCTCGCGGCGCTTCACCGCGGCGCCAAGGCCGTTCGAAGCGTCGAGGATCTCGTTGGTCAGGCGATCCGTCATCGAGTTCTCGCGACGGGCCTTTGCGTAGCTGGTCAGCCAGCGCAGTGCGAGGGTGTTCGCACGGTGCGGCTTAACCTCTACGGGCACCTGGTAGGTCGAGCCGCCAACGCGACGCGAACGTACCTCAAGGGTGGGGCGCACGTTGTCGAGCGCCTTCTTGAGTACGACCACGGCATCCTGGCCGCTCTTCTCAGCGACGACCTCGAGCGCGTTGTACACAATGCGCTCAGCGAGGCCCTTCTTGCCGTCAACAAGAATCTTGTTGACGAGCTGGCTGACGATGGGTGCACCGTAAACCGGATCGGCGACTACGGGACGCTTGGGAGCAGGTCCTTTACGGGGCATTACTTCACCTTCTTTGCACCGTAGCGGCTACGAGCTTGCTTGCGGTCCTTGACCGCCTGCGTGTCGAGTGCGCCGCGCACGATCTTGTAACGAACACCGGGGAGGTCCTTCACACGACCACCGCGCACGAGCACCATCGAGTGCTCCTGCAGGTTGTGGCCCTCACCGGGGATGTAGGCCGTAACCTCGGTACCGTTGGAAAGCTTCACACGAGCGACCTTACGCATCGCCGAGTTCGGCTTCTTGGGGGTGGTGGTGTACACACGGGTGCACACACCGCGCTGCTGTGGGTTCGCCTTCAGTGCGGGAGCCTTGGTCTTAGTGACCTTCGGCGTCCGCCCCTTGCGAACCAGCTGCTGAATAGTAGGCACTGATTCTCCTAGTAGGTCCTGCACGGTGACAGGAATGCTTCAAATGGGCGAGCATTTGCACGAGCTTGCGCACGCGCTGAGCTGCTGTATTTCCGACCGAAATCGAAAATCCGAGTGCAGCTATGCCGTGGGGGTTTCAGCTCTGGGAGCGAGTGACCCTTGGCGCCCTCCGCCCACATCCGCGCACGCGCGAGGCAGGTGGAGTGCACCAAGGAATAACTTTACGCGCTGCGAGCCCGCTGCGCAAGGGTCGCTGCCCGCGCTACATCGGCGGTTCAAGGTGGCGCGACAGCTCGTCGAGCACCGCACGCACCTGAGGCTCGACGAACCTGTCGATCGCAGCCTCGATGCGGGGGCGGTGCGCCATCAGCGAAAAGCACACCTCGTTGCCAACGTCGGCTGCTCGGAGGTCTGCGAGGTTGATCTCGCGGCGCAGCTGATCCTTCTCCTCCGCGCTCAGCGGAGGCCGCGGAAGCGGTGGCTCTGGCTGCACCTCGGCGGCGAGGCCCGCCATGGTGAAGAGGAAGGGCTGACTCGCCTCGGTGGGCTCAGGGTCGGGGTCGAGGCCGTCGTACTCAGGGTCGAGCCCGGCCGCCGGGTCATAGCCACCCACCCGCCACAGGTCAGCGCCCCCGAGCTCAGCGTGCAGCATCGGCAGGTGCTCCGCCGTGTACTCGTCGACGAGCCTGTCGACGATCCGCTGAATCCGCGAGACGAGCGCGTGCGTCACCTGATGCGGCGTCCCCTCAGGGATGCCCGACGCTAGCAACACGGGCGACCCGGTGCACCGTCGGCAGATCCGACTCCGGGCCCGGTAGCCCGCGGGCTCCCATTTGGGCACCCACGCGAGCCACGCGTCAACCGCGCCGCTCACCCGGTCGTCGATCACGCCCACCAGGTTCACTCCTGCTCCTCGCGGCGCTCCCACGGCCACTTCGGGGTTGGGCGATCGGTGTAGATGCGCCTGGCAAGTACGAGCCAGAATAGCGCGACGGCAATGATCCAAATCGGGATCAGGACGAGCGCGAACGGGCTAAACCACGTTTCCTCGGTTCCCAGCCCGGCGGCGATCCCGCACAGGCCCCACAACAGATAGGCGCCGAAGCCGGCGCCAACCATGATTCCGGCGACTGGGCTCTTGCGGCCACGGAGGAGAGACAGGGCCTGCTGCCAGAGCAGCACCCCGAGGAGCGCGAGGCCGAGGCCGATACTCAGCACACCGAACCAAAGCGGAACGCCGTCGCTCTCAACCGGCTCACGACTGAGCGCCATCCCGAGCAGGCCCCACGAGGCGACGACGAGCGCCGCGGTCACGACGAGGGCGGCGCCGAGCAACCCGAGGACGTACCCCCGGGTCACCCCACGCTTCGCGCCCTCAACCATTACTGCTTCGCCCGCACCTCTGCGAGAGCTGCCTCGTATTCCTCGAGCAGCGCGGCGTTCTTCGCGGTCATGCGGCGGCCGCGCGAACCGATCCACGACCCGAACCAGACCGCGACCTCACGGGCGAGGATCGCGGCGCCGAGCGTCGGCACCGTGAACGCGAGCACCCGCGCGGTCTCAATGAACCCACCGGCTCCAACGAGCGGCCCGTCTGGCGTACCGGTCAGCGCGAACGTTGCGGAGGTGGCGACCCACACGACGATGCCGACAAACAGGCTAAAGATGACGTAGGCCCACCACCCGGCGCGGCCGAAGATCAGCACGAGAATCGAAAGGCCGACGAAGAACCCGACAACGCCAGCAATAAAGCCCCACGAGGTCACCCACGGCAGCAGCCCCTCGGTGAGGAACGTCGACGGCGGGAAGTCGCGTGCAATCATCGCCGAGATAATGCCGGCGTACAGCACCGCGAATGCGAGGGTGCCGAGCAGCGCGATCAGCACGCCGCCTGCGCGGTTCCCCTTGAGGTCGGGCGGCATGGGCGACTGCATGTAGAGCGCGGCCATCGGGTGGTCAGCGCTGATCCTGATTTCGCCGTCGCGAGCCGGCTCGGCAAACTGCACGCCGGCCGCGGCGGGTGCCATCGGTGCGGCTGCCGCCGACGGGAGCTCATCGACCGCGGGAATGAGCGGGGCGCGCTCCCCCGGAGTTTCAAGGTCGAGCTGGGTGTCGACGCTCGCCGCCTGCTCGCGGTGGGCCTGCTCCGAGAGCGCCTCGGCGCCTGCGACGACGGCTGCCTGTGCGCCGTCTGCCGGGCTGCCGGAGTCAACGACCGTTCCCTGCGCGTCAACGACGATGTCGGCGGCGAGGTCTTCTGACCCGTTTGTCGCACGCTCAACGGCGTCCTGCACAGCCGTCTCGGTGGCTGCCTGCTCTTCTACCGGCGCACCGGGGTCGACGGGTGTCTCGCGCTCATCGCTCATGGCTCTACCTCTCGCGTGCCTTGGTTTCTGCCGCCACGATACAAGCTCTGTGGGAGAAATGGGCGTTCCCGCGCGGAAGTCAGGGGTGAAACTGTGAAACCGCGCGGATTCCGGGCGACTGCAGCCCTTGCACGCAGCTCCGGCCAGGGCTACCGGCCTTCTAATCTTCAGCCCTGCCCCAGCACCCCGGCTCTCCCCGCTTCAGTCTTGCCTCAGACTCCTCGGCGCCCCTCCCCGCTCCAGTTTGCCTCAGACCCCTCGGCGGCCCTCCCCCTTCACTGCGTATGGGATCTGCGATGTCTCTGTCTCAGCCCGCACGGAGCGGCATTGGAAGCGCAGATCCCAGACCGGCCGGCCGAGGGGCCGAGGCGGACGAGGGGCCGAGGCGGACGAGGGGCCGAGGGGCCCGCCACTCCCCCGACCATCGATGTGTATGGAATCTGCAGTTCACATGCCGAAACCTGCGCGGAAGGGCATTGGAAGTGCAGATCCCAGGCCGTGCGTGCGGACCGTGCGTGCGGGCCGTGCACACAAAAGCGGGCCCCCACCCGAAGGTGGAGGCCCGCTTCCTAACTGACTACCCGCTAGCTGTAGTTGCCGGGGTTGAACTCGTCAGAGGTGAAGGTGTCGAAGTCGACAAACGAGAAGTCGTTCTCGTCGAACGTGCCCTCGCCCGCGTACATGCGGTTCGGGTAACGCTCGGCGCGAGCCTCTTCCGTTGCCGAGACGTCGACATCGGTGTAGGTGCTCAGGCCCGTACCAGCCGGGATGAGCTTACCGATGATGACGTTCTCCTTCAGGCCGACCAGGGGATCCTTCGATCCTTCCATCGCAGCCTGCGTGAGCACGCGGGTGGTCTCCTGGAAGGAGGCCGCCGAGAGCCACGACTCGGTAGCGAGCGATGCCTTGGTGATACCCATGACCTCGGGACGCGCGGTCGCCGCACGCTTGCCGTCGACGAGCGCCTCACGGTTGATGCGCTGGTAGCGCGACCGGTCGACGAGCTCGCCCGGGAGCAGCTCGGTCTCGCCGTGGTCGACCACGGTGACCTTGCGGAGCATCTGGCGAACGATGACCTCGATGTGCTTATCGTGGATCGGCACGCCCTGCGAGCGGTAGACGCCCTGCACGCCCTCAACGAGGTACTTCTGCACTGCGCGCTCACCCGGGATGTGCTTGCCGCCCTCGGTCGAACCGACCTGCAGGATGTCCTTCGGGTCCAGGGTGCCCTGGATGAAGGGCTGGCCGAGCTCGACGTGATCGCCGTCCTCGACGATGAGCGTCGAACGCTTCAGCACGGGGTACTGCTTCTCCTCGGTGCCATCATCAGGCGTGAGGATCAGGCGACGGCTCTTCTCAGTGTCCTCGATCGTGATGCGGCCTGCGGCCTCAGCGATCGGCGACGCACCCTTCGGGGTACGGGCCTCGAAGAGCTCCTGCACGCGGGGAAGACCCTGCGTGATGTCGTCAGCCGAAGCCGAACCACCGGTGTGGAAGGTACGCATGGTCAGCTGGGTACCCGGCTCACCAATCGACTGTGCCGCGATGATGCCGACGGCCTCACCGATGTCAACGCGCTGACCGGTCGCGAGCGAACGGCCGTAGCAGGTCGCGCAGACGCCAACCGCAGACTCACAGGTGAGCACGGAGCGCACCTTGATCTCGGTCACGCCAGCGCCGACGAGCAGGTCGATCGCAACGTCGCCCACGTCGGAGCCCGCAGCAGCGACAACGTCACCGGCAGCGTTCACCGCGTCAGCAGCGAGGGTACGAGCGTAGACCGAGTTCTCGACGTTCTCGTCGCGAACGATCTGGCCGTCAACCTCAGCTGCGATCGGCAGGTCGAGACCGCGGCGGGTGCCACAGTCTTCCTCGCGGATGATGACATCCTGCGAGACGTCGACCAGACGACGCGTGAGGTAACCCGAGTCAGCGGTGCGCAGCGCGGTATCAGCAAGACCCTTACGCGCACCGTGGGTCGCGATGAAGTACTCCGCCACCGACAGGCCCTCGCGGTACGAGTTAATGATCGGGCGCGGGATAATCTCGCCCTTCGGGTCGGACACGAGGCCACGCATACCGGCGATGTTACGGATCTGCAGCCAGTTACCACGAGCACCCGACGACACCATACGGAAGATGGTGTTGTCAGCGGGGAACGCGTCGCGCATGGCCTCGGCGACCTCGTCGGTTGCCTGGGTCCAGATCTTCACGAGATCTGCGTGACGCTCCTGCTCGGTGATGAGACCGCGGTCGAAGCGCTTCTGCACTGCGGCTGCCTCGGTCTCGTGCGCGGCAAGGATTTCGGCCTTGTTCGACGGGGTCACGATGTCAGACAGCGCAACGGTCACGCCCGAACGGGTTGCCCAGTGGAAACCGGCATCCTTGATGCGGTCGAGGGTCGCAGCGACCTCCACCTTCGGGTAGCGCTCGGCGAGGTCGTTGACCAGCGTCGACAGCGTGCCCTTGTCAGCAACCTGCTCGAAGTACACGTAGTCAGCAGGCAGCGCCTCGTTGAAGATCGCGCGGCCGAGAGTGGTCTCGACGAGCACGGGCTTCTCCGAGGTCACACCCGAAGCGTCGGTGTATCCGGTGAGGCGGATCTTGGCGAGTGCGCCGAGGTCGAGCGTGTGCTCGTCCATAGCGAGGATCGCCTCTGCGATCGAACCGAACGCACGGCCCTCGCCGACGGCACCGGGCTTCACCGTGGTGAGGTGGTGCAGGCCGATGATCATATCCTGCGACGGCAGGGTCACGGGACGGCCGTCCGACGGCTTCAGGATGTTGTTCGACGCGAGCATGAGCACGCGCGCCTCGGCCTGGGCCTCGACCGACAGCGGCAGGTGGACTGCCATCTGGTCGCCGTCGAAGTCGGCGTTGAACGCTGCACAGACGAGCGGGTGCAGCTGGATCGCCTTGCCCTCAACGAGCTGCGGCTCGAACGCCTGGATGCCGAGGCGGTGCAGGGTAGGTGCACGGTTCAGCATCACGGGGCGCTCGCGGATGATCTCTTCGAGCACGTCCCAGACCTCGCTGCGCGAACGCTCGACCATGCGCTTGGCGGCCTTCACGTTCTGTGCGTGCGAGAGGTCCATCAGGCGCTTGATGACGAACGGCTTGAACAGCTCGAGCGCCATCTGCTTCGGCAGACCACACTGGTGCAGCTTGAGCTGCGGGCCGACGACGATGACCGAACGGCCCGAGTAGTCAACACGCTTACCCAGCAGGTTCTGACGGAAACGGCCCTGCTTACCCTTGAGCATGTCGGACAGCGACTTCAGCGCACGGTTGCCGGTGCCCGTCACGGGGCGGCCGCGGCGGCCGTTGTCGAACAGCGCGTCGACAGCTTCCTGGAGCATGCGCTTCTCGTTGTTCACGATGATCTCGGGGGCACCGAGATCGAGCAGGCGGCGCAGACGGTTGTTGCGGTTGATCACACGACGGTAGAGGTCGTTGAGATCCGAGGTCGCGAAGCGGCCACCGTCGAGCTGCACCATCGGGCGAAGCTCGGGCGGGATCACGGGAACGACGTCGAGCACCATAGCGGCCGGGCTTGCACCGGTCTGCAGGAATGCGCTGACGACCTTCAGGCGCTTGATCGCACGGATCTTCTTCTGGCCCTTGCCCTCGGCGATCTGGAGGTGCAGCGTCTCAGCCTCTGCCTCAAGATCAAAGGCCTCAAGGCGCTTCTTGATCGCCTCGGCGCCCATGTAGGCCTCGAAGTAATCGCCGTAGCGGTCCATGAGGTCTGCGAAGACCGCGTCCTCAGGCTTGAGGTCGCCAACCTTGAGGTTGCGGAAGTCGTCCCAGACGCGCTCGAGACGAGCGATGTCGTCGTCGAAGCCGCGACGGATGAGCGTCATGTCCTTCTCAGCCGAGGCCTCGGCGCGGCGGCGCTGATCAGCCTTCGCCCCCTCAGCCTCGAGCGCAGCGAGATCGGTCTCAGCCTGCTGCTGACGCTGAGCGACAGCAATGTCACGCTGGTCTGACAGCGCCTTCAGCTCGAGCCGCAGCTCAGCCTCAAGCTCTGCCATATCTTCGTGGCGGCCCTCTTCATCGATGTCGATGATCATGTACGCAGCGAAGTAGATGACCTTCTCGAGGTCCTTCGGCGCCATGTCGAGCAGGTAGCCGAGGCGTGACGGCACGCCCTTGAAGTACCAGATGTGGGTCACGGGAGCGGCGAGCTCGATGTGACCCATGCGCTCACGACGTACCGACGACTTCGTCACCTCAACGCCACAGCGCTCGCAGACGATGCCCTTGTAACGGACGCGCTTGTACTTGCCACACGCGCACTCCCAGTCACGGCTGGGGCCGAAGATCTGCTCGCCGAACAGACCATCCTTCTCAGGCTTCAGCGTGCGGTAGTTGATGGTCTCCGGCTTCTTGACCTCACCGAAAGACCAGCCACGGATGTCGTCGGCGGTTGCCAGACGAATCTGCAGCTCATTGAAACTCGTACCCTCGAGCAAATTGTTCTCCTTGGTATGAAAACTTTAAAAAAATCAGATCGGCTGCGCGCCCCGCCTCACAGCGGGGCGCCGATCAATTTAGATCTCGTCAGCCGAAGCTGCCTCGAAGCGGGTCGAAAGGTTAATACCGAGCTCC
Organism: Leucobacter sp.; assembly: GCA_052094845.1. Taxonomy (GTDB): domain Bacteria; phylum Actinomycetota; class Actinomycetes; order Actinomycetales; family Microbacteriaceae; genus Leucobacter. The sequence goes on from JBQDKK010000002.1 coordinate 82,766, forward strand.
TCCGCTGTACGGTGTGCCTCGTCGTCGTTGTCGCGCAGGCTGACGGCGTTGCCGTCTGCTCCGAGCACCTCGACGTTCAGGCAGAGCGACTGCATCTCCTTCATGAGAACGCGGAACGACTCGGGCACGCCCGGCTCCGGGATGTTCTCACCGCGGACGATGGCCTCGTAGACCTTCACGCGGCCGAGGATGTCATCGGACTTCACCGTGAGCAGCTCCTGGAGAGCGTACGCGGCGCCGTAGGCCTCGAGGGCCCACACTTCCATCTCACCGAAGCGCTGGCCACCGAACTGCGCCTTACCACCGAGCGGCTGCTGGGTGATCATCGAGTACGGGCCGGTCGAACGAGCGTGGATCTTGTCGTCGACGAGGTGGTGCAGCTTCAGGATGTACATGTAGCCGACCGAGATCGGGTACGGGTACGGCTCGCCCGAGCGGCCGTCGAACAGACGGGTCTTTCCGCTCGAGTCGATGAGGCGCTCACCGTCGCGGTTCGGGGTCGTCGAGTCGAGGAGGCCCGCGATCTCGAGCTCCGAGGCGCCGTCGAACACGGGGGTCGCAACCTTCGTGTTCGGCTCTGCCTGGAGCGCCGACTCAGCGAGCTTCGCAGCCCACTCAGGCGATCCGTCGACCTTCCAGCCCTGCTTCGCGATCCAGCCGAGGTGGATCTCGAGGACCTGACCGAAGTTCATTCGGCCCGGGATACCGAGCGGGTTCAGGATCACGTCGACCGGCGTACCGTCCTCGAGGAACGGCATGTCCTCAACGGGGAGGATCTTCGAGATGACGCCCTTGTTGCCGTGACGGCCAGCAAGCTTGTCACCCTCAGTGATCTTACGCTTCTGCGCAATGTAGACGACCACGCGCTGGTTGACGCCCGACCCGAGGTCGTCGTCATTGTCATTCTCAGCGTCGAACACCTTCACGGAGGTGACGGTGCCGGCAACGCCGTGCGGAACCTTCAGCGAGGTGTCGCGAACCTCACGGCTCTTCTCGTTGAAGATCGCGCGAAGCAGGCGCTCCTCGGCCGAGAGCTCGGTCTCGCCCTTCGGGGTCACCTTGCCGACGAGGATATCGCCGGGGTTGACCTCCGCGCCGATCCGGATGATGCCGCGCTCGTCGAGATCCTTCAGCGCTTCCATGCTCGCGTTGGGGAGATCGCGAGTGATCTCCTCCTTGCCGAGCTTGGTGTCGCGGGCGTCGACGTCGTACTCCTCGATGTGGATCGACGACAGCGTGTCGTCCTTCACGAGGTTCTGGCTGAGGATGATCGCGTCCTCGAAGTTGTGACCCTCCCACGGCATGAACGCTACGAGGAGGTTCTTGCCGAGCGCGAGCTCACCGTTCTCGGTTGCGGGGCCGTCGGCGATGACCTCGCCGGCCTCGATCCGCTCGCCAGCCTTGACGATGACGCGGTGGTTGTAGTTCGTGCCCTGGTTCGAGCGGTCGAACTTGCGCATGTAGTACTTCTTCGTGCCGCCCTCATCGAGCATCACGGTGACGACGTCAGCCGACACGTCCTGGATCACACCAGCCTGCTCTGCGACGATCACGTCGCCAGCGTCGATGGCTGCGTAGCCCTCCATACCGGTGCCAACGAGCGGCGACTCGGAGCGAACGAGCGGCACAGCCTGACGCTGCATGTTCGCGCCCATGAGCGCGCGGTTAGCGTCGTCGTGCTCGAGGAACGGGATCAGTGAGGTCGCAACGGACACCATCTGGCGTGCCGAGACGTCCATGTACTGGACCTGGTCGGCGTCGACGAGCTGCACCTCGGAGCCACGGGGGCGAGCGAGGACCTGCTTCTCGGCGAACTTGCCGTCCTTGTCGACGGGAGCACCAGCCTGCGCGATAAGGAACTCGTCCTCTTCGTGAGCGGTGAGGTAGTCGACCTGGTCGGTGACGGTGCCATCGACGATGCGACGGTACGGGGTCTCGATGAAGCCGAACGCGTTGATGCGCGCGAAGGTTGCGAGCGCGCCGATCAGACCAATGTTCGGGCCTTCCGGGGTCTCAATCGGGCACATGCGGCCGTAGTGCGACGGGTGAACGTCTCGCACCTCGACGCCTGCGCGGTCACGCGAGAGACCACCCGGGCCGAGGGCCGACAGACGACGCTTGTTCGTCAGGCCCGCGAGCGGGTTGTTCTGGTCCATGAACTGCGAGAGCTGCGAGGTTCCGAAGAACTCCTTGATCGCAGCGAGCACGGGGCGCGTGTTGATCAGGGTGTTCGGGGTGATCGCCTCGATGTCCTGCGTGGTCATACGCTCGCGGACGACGCGCTCCATACGGCTCAGACCGGTGCGCACCTGGTTCTGGATCAGCTCGCCAACGGCGCGGATACGACGGTTACCGAAGTGGTCGATATCGTCGGTGTCCAGGCGGTTGTCGAATGCCTTGCCGTCGCGAGTGCCGGGCAGGGTTTCGGTGCCTGCGTGGAGGCCTACGAGGTACTTGATCGTCGCAACGATGTCCTCGAGCGAGAGCACCGAATCGGTGATCGGAGCTTCGAGGCCGAGCTTACGGTTGATCTTGTAGCGACCGACCTTCGCGAGGTCGTAGCGCTTCGGGTTGAAGTAGCTGTTATCGAGGAGCGCGCGCGCAGCCTCGATCGCAACCTGCTCGCCCGGGCGCTGCTTGCGGTAGATGTCCTTGAGGGCTTCTTCCTGAAGGCTGACGCCTTCCTTCTCGACGATGCCGTCCTTCTCAAGGGTGAGGGCGATCGACTCGTAGCCCGCGAACTCTTCAAGGATCTCGCCGGTGGTCATGCCGAGTGCCTTCAGGAACACGGTGACCGACTGCTTACGCTTGCGGTCGATGCGAACGCCGACCTGGTCGCGCTTGTCGATCTCGAACTCGAGCCACGCACCGCGGCTCGGGATGACGCGTGCCGAGAAGACGTCCTTATCCGAGGTCTTCTCCTGCTGGCGCTCGAAGTAGACGCCGGGCGAACGAACGAGCTGCGAAACGATGACGCGCTCGGTGCCGTTGATGATGAAGGTGCCCTTGTCGGTCATGAGCGGGAAGTCGCCCATGTAGACCGTCTGGCTCTTCAGCACCTGGGTCTCGGTGTTGTAGAACGCCGCCTCGACGTAGAGGGGAGCAGAGTAGGTCTTACCGCGCTCCTTGCACTCGTCGATCGAGAACTTCTGATCGTCGAGGATCGGGTTCTCGAAGGAGAGCTGCATGGTGCCAGCGTTGTCCTCGATCGGGGACATCTCCTCGAAGATCTCCTCGAGGCCGCTCTTCAGCGCGATGTCGTCGCGCCCCTGAGCCTGCGCCTCTTTGACGCGTGCAGACCACGCGTCGTTACCGACGAGCCAGTCGAAGCTCTCGAGCTGCAGTGCCAGCAGGTTCGGCACCGACAGCGTGTCGGAAATCTTGGCGAATGAGAGTCGCGAGTGATTGCGACCATTCTTCGGGTTATTGGTGGACGATGCGTTGCGCGCAGCAGCCAAGGAAGTACCTCCGTGGGCCCCGTCGGGCCGATTGACTTGGTCTTGCGAAGAAATGCTCTGCGGTCACACGGGGTTCATCTGCGCCTGCGCGCCAACTCCCGGGGCCTTCCGCTATATGAAGGCAGACTCGTGTCCATAGTGCAGCTTTCTACTGTAACACCATCGTTATCACCTGACAAGGGCTTGTCTGGGCCTGATTCTCAGGTTTCTCAAAAGCATGCAAGACTGGGCGATGTATTGGGGGGACACGGACCATAGATCCCGATTCCCAGGAGCAGTGAAGCGAGTGACACCTCAGCCTTCGGCGCAGCACCCCCGTCCATCCGGTACGCCCGTACCGCCCCTCTTCCCGGGGCCGCTCACATTCGGAGAGATTTTCTCGCGCGGGTTCTCTGCGGTCGCGCGCAACCCAAAGCCACTCGTGCTCTGGGCGATGCTCGTCCCCTTCGCGGTCTACCTGCTGTTTGCGATCCCAATGTCGCTTTCTGACACCACCGGCGACTCCGCCCCGGCTTCGCTCGGGCTGGCCCTCCTTGCACTGGTCACGTCGATTATCTACTCGGTGGTCTCCACCCTCGGAGGGGCCGTAGTGCAGGGCTACGTCGCGAGTAACGTGAAGTTTGAGGCGCTCGGGCACCGAGGCACATCGGCGGAGCTGTGGTCAACTACCCGCCCCGTACTCGGGAAGCTCATCGGCTTTGGTGGCCTCGTTATCGGCTTTGTAATCGCAGTCAGCATCGCCGCGAGCATCGGGATGTTTCTTGTCATCATGCTGGCGGCCATGTTCATGACCGTCGGAGCCCCGGGTGCTGCCATTGTCTTGGGCATCCTTGTGTCCGTCGGAGCCCTGATCCCGATCCTCTGGCTCGCGGCCCGCATCTCGCTCGCGCCGGTGGTCATCGTCTGCGAGAGAGCGACGGCGTGGGGCGCTCTGCGTCGCTCGTGGCAACTTACGCGTGGCCGTAGCTGGCGCGTCGTCGGCCTCGTTGCCCTCCTCGGGCTCATCTACCTCGGCGCTATTGTCGTGCTCGGCCTACTCGTGTGGCCCCTCACCCAGGCGCTTGTTCCGGGCGCGAGCTGGGAGACCGGATTCGCCGGCACGGGGGTACTTGCAGAGTTTCTCTTCAGCCTGCCCGCGCTCGTGAGCGGCGCCGCTCTCATGCCGGTGTCAGGGGCAGCACTCGCCAATGTGTACCTCGACGCACGTACGCGCCAGGATCCTCTCGCTGCGTCCCTGCACCACTACCACGCGGCCCGCGCCGCGGGCTACGCACCCGCACAGCTCGCAGATCCGTTCGTCACCGTGCCGCCGGGCTCCCACCTCGGCTAGCGGCGCCACCGTGACGGCCTGTCTCAGCAAACCCGAGGTTTGCTGCCAGGGACTGGGCAGGCTTGCCGGATACTGTGGCTCCTATGACTTCGAAGCCCGCGGCCCCAGGAATCATCTGGGCGACCGTCGCGATCCTCGCGGTAGCCGGGCTCGGCGCATACCTGCACTTCGGCCACACGGGCCCGCTGCCGCTCGATGAGTCTTGGCGAGACGCAGTACGCCTGAACCCAAGATCCGCGGCGTTCACCGTCGCCGCGTTCCTCGCCGAGATCGGATCCAGTGTCGGCGTCGCCGCCTGCGGCGCGGTGGCATGCGCGCTCCTCCTCACACGTCGCTTCGGCAGGGAGGCCGCCGCGATCGCGACGGCCCTGATCCTCGGCGTCGTTCTCTCCGAGGCAATCAAGGTGTTCGTCGCGCGCCCCCGACCGATGGAGGCGCTCTACCCGTGGGATGGGTATTCGTACCCCTCCGGCCACTCGATGGGCGCGGCGGCGCTCGCGGTCTCGCTCGCGTACGCCGTCGCTTCCGTTCAGCGGAGCGGCGCTACGTTCGTGAGCCGCTCAACGATCACATGGATGTGGATCGCGGCCGTCTCCTGGACCGCAGCAATGATGTGGAGCAGAACTGCGCTCGGTGTGCACTGGCTGAGCGACACGGTAGCGGGGGCAATTATCGGGATCGCCGCGGCTGTCATCGCCCAGCGACTCTGGCGGCGACGCGTGTTGCCGCAGTAATCCACAGGCTGCTGCCCCGCCGCCCACTCGCAGCTGGAAGAACGTAAGATTGGCGGCATGAGTGAGACCCAGCAGACCGAGACCCCAAGCATCCGCATCTTTGGCGCTGATTGGTGCGGCGACTGCCGCCGCGCAAAGCGCGTGTTCGGCGAAGCGCAGGTTGCCTATGAGTGGATCGACCTCGTCGAGACGCCAGAAGCGGCAGACGTCGCCGCCGACATCAGCGGCCGTAAGAACATTCCCGTCATCACCTACCCCGACGGCACCCACCAGGTCGAGCCGAGCGACGCAGACATGCGCGCGAAGCTCACCGAGCTCGGGCTGGTGTGATCCTCCCACCGCCCGTCACGCTTGCCTCCGGGCGCACCGCTTCGATCGAGGCCGACAAGTGGGTTGATGGTGCTATTGAACTCGTGATTGACGGCACGCCGCAGTCTCACGTCAACCTGCGCGACCCATCAGACCTGTTCTTCGAATACATGCGGCGCATCGGTCACGTCATTGACCTGTTCCGCCCCGCGGGCGCCCCGATCTCAGCGCTGCACCTTGGGGGCGGGGCGTTCTCGCTCCCCCGCTACATTGAGGCGACGCGCCCCGGGAGCAGGCAGCAGATCGTTGAGCTCGAGAGCGCCCTCGTCGATCTGGTCCGCGAAACCGCGCCCCTGCCTAAGCGCGCAAGCATCCGCGTCAGGCACGGCGACGCGCGTGCAGTGCTCAGCAAGCTGCCCGCCGGCATGCACGGCGCGATGGACCTCATCGTCGTTGACATCTTTTCTGGCTCCCAGACCCCCGCGCACGTCTCCAGCGTGGAGTTCTATGAGCTCGTGCGCCCGCTCCTCGCGCCACACGGGGTCGTCGTTGTGAATGCTGCCGACGGTAAGGGCTTGCCGTTCGTGCGGGGCCAACTTGCGACCCTCAAGTCGCTATTCACCGAGGTCGTCGCGGTCGCCGAGCCGCAGGTATTGAAGGGCCGCCGCTTCGGCAACGTCGTCATCATTGCGTCGAACGCCCCCGCAGACTCGCCTGTCGGCGAGCTCGACTGGCTGCCCCGGCTGCTCGCGGGCGGCCCGCACCCCGCGCGCTTGCTTGAGGGTCAGGAGCTCAGTGAGCTTATCGGCTCGACCAAGCCCGTCACTGACGCGACCGCCGTTGACTCCCCCGCGCCCTCGCCCGGCATCTTCGGCGCGTAGCCGTGAGCGACCTGCATCGGGTAAGGCACTGGGCTGAGGCGCTGATCCGTCACCACCTCGACCCGATGTTCGGAGCGGGCTCCTGGACGTTTGTCTTCGACAACGCGAAGCGCCGCGCCGGGCTCTGCAACTACACGGACCGCAGTATCAGCGTCTCAAAATACCTCGCTGAAAAGTTCGACGATGAGGAGGTCCACCAGATCTTGCTCCACGAGGTCGCGCACGCGATTGCCGGGCCCGCCGCCGCGCACGGCCCGAAGTGGGCGCGCATCGCTCGCGACCTTGGGTACGTCGGCGGGCGCACCCACCAGGGTGAAATCGCGCACGAGCGCGCGCCGTGGGTGGGGCACTGCCCTGGCGGCCACGAGCACTACCGCTTCCGGAAGCCGGTGCGAGAGGCCTCGTGCGCAAAGTGTGCCCGGGGCTTCTCGCGTGCGCACCTCATCGTTTGGGAGCGCCGCGCCGCGTAGGTTGGGGCTTCGCCGCTGCGCTGCTCCACTGCTGCACTGCTGCACCGCTCCACCGCTACGCGGCCCCAATCCACCCCAAATTATCGTCTGGGCATCAAATACGCCGGGAGTTTGAGGTGCTTCAGATTAATTGGGGCGAATGAGCGGGGCGGCGCCCAGCAGCCGCCAGCCCTCAGCCCTCAGCCCTCAGCGGGGCTCAGCAGCCGACCGTACTCAGCACCTGGCGCAGCAGCTCGCCCCGCCCGCCCGGCAGCTCGTTGAGCGTGTCGGCGGCGAGCGCATCCTCCGGCGTCATCCACGTCACCTCGAGGGCGTCCTGCCGCGGGTCGCAGCTGCCCGTTACCGGCACAACGTAGACGAGTGAGACCGCGTGCTGCCGCTCGTCAACGTACTGAGAGATGCCGGGCATCGGGAAGTACTCGGCAACCTGCGCGGGCATGAGCGTGGTCGGCATCTGCGGGAACGCCATCGGCCCGAGGTCGTTTTCGAGGTGCCTGAAGAGCGCCTCGCGCAGCGGCTCACCGAACCGCACGCGGCCCGACACGAACGCGCGAGTCAGGTGCCCCTCGGCAGTGCTGCGCAGCAGCAGCCCCACCTCGATGACCTTGCCGAGGCCGTCGAGCCTGACGGGCACGGCCTCGACGTAGAGCACGGGCATCCGGCCGCGCACGAACTGCAGTTCTTCTTCGTTCAGCCAGCCCGGGTTGCCCGCGGGCGCAGGGCGATCCTCCGGGCCGTCGGGGTCTGGGAGGTCAGGGAGGTCTGCGGTTCCTATCGCCATGATCTCATTCTGCCAGGCTGACCCGAGTTTCAGGCGTTTCCGCCGGTTATCGTTCGAGCACGGTCACCTCGGGACCGAGAATGCTCGCCGTCGCCGCGTACTGCTCCGCGGCAGTGACCCCGAAGCGCGCCTGCCCGAGCAGGTCTGCCGAGTCGGCGAGCGGTGTCAACGACAGGTTGTGGCGTGCCGCAAGGTCACCGGCAGCCTCCTGCTCCGCAGTCCATTCGTAGTGCATGTACGTCGGAATCGCCGTAGGGTTCTCGATCTTCACGCGCCCGTCGGAGTCCGTGGTGACGTCGAATCCGGCGATGATGCCCGTGCGCTGGTCGAGCTCGAGCTGCGTGCTCAGCATGTTGCCAATTGAGTACCAGACGAGGGTCTTCCCGCCATCAGCCCGGTCGAGCCAGGCCACTGGCTGCAGCACGTGTGGGCCAGTGCCGACGACAACGTCAGCGCCAAGGCCCGCGAGCTTCGCTGCGAAGGCACGCTGCGCATCGTTCACCTCGTGTGAGTCCTCGGTGCCCCAGTGCGCCGAGACGATGACGACGTCGGCTTTCTCGCGGGCCTGCGTCATGAGTTTCTGCACGAGCGCGTCGTCGTCCATGAAGTTCATTGAGACCCTGTCGATAGGCGCGTTCGAGAATTCGGCGAACGACACGAGCGCGAACGTCTTGCCGTCCTCTTCGAACAACGAGACGGTTCCCTGCTCGTCGGCGCTGCGGTTCGCGCCACTCACGATCGCCGGGCTCAGCGCGTCCCAAGCGGCCCGGGTCGCGGCGATCCCTTCGGGGCCCTTATCTGCGTTGTGATTCGTCGCGAGATTCACGAGGTCACAGCCGGCGGCCCCGCGCAGGTCGCGAGCGAACTCGGTCGGCGCATTAAACGTCGGGTAGCCGCTCACACCGAACTCGACGCCCGCGCTTGGCACCTCCTGGTTGCAGAAGGTCACGTCGGCGGCGTCGAGCTGCGTGCGGATTCCTGCGAAGAACGGCGCGTAGTCGTACCCGCCGCCTGACTGCTGCGCGTTCGCGTTCACCGAATCATGCGGCAGCATGTCGCCCATCGCGATGACGTGGGTCGCCTTCGGCACCGCGGGTGATTCCGGCTTCTCGGCGCTCGGCGACGGGCTGGGTTTCTGGGTGGGATCCGGATCCGGATCCGTCGTTCCACCCAACAGTAGTGCCGCCGCGACCGAGGCCCCGCCGAACAGGAGCACCGCCGCGACAACGATCGCGATGAGCCCCGCGCGCTTGCGGCGCCGCGAGGCTTGCTGGGAGGGGTTCGGTTGCGTCATGTCAGCCACAGTTTCAGCTTAGGGCCTTCGTTAGTCTGATCCCATGAAGCTTCTCGGACTCGGCACGCGCCCGGATACAGCCACCTCCGCATCCTCTGTGAGCGAAGCAAAGGCACCGGGCGAAGGGCGGAACGCAGCCTCGGTCTCGGTTCGACGCGCGCCCCGCACCGCTGCCCTGGGCGCTGCGGTGCTCGTGACGCTGGGCGCCCTCACTGCGTGCGCGCCCGCAGAGCCCGCCCCGCCCACAGACGCGCCCGCGACGGAGACCCCGAAGGCAGACAAGCCGGCCCCGACCACGGAGCCGCCCGCGTTCGACCGCAGCGCACTGTCTATCGACGACCCCGCTTCGCTCTGGGTGGTGAGCAATAAGACCCGCCCGCTCGACCCAATCGACTGGGCGCCTGGCGACCTCGTCGCGACGAACGGCGTCGAGAACGAGTTCGCCCAGCCGCTTCGGGAGCCCGCGGCGCGCGCGGTCGAGGCCCTCATCGGCGGCGCGAAAGAGGCCGGCCACTCCGTCTGGATTATCAGCGCGTACCGCGACTACGCCACGCAGGTTGCGCTGTACGACGGCTACGTCGACCGCGATGGCGCGGCGGCGGCCGACAGGTACTCGGCGAGACCGGGGCACTCGGAGCACCAGACTGGTCTCGTCGTTGACCTCGACGACCACGGCTCCTGCTACCTCGACGGCTGCTTCGGCGACACCCCCGCGGGTTCGTGGCTCGCGGCGAACGCCGCAGACTACGGCTTCATCGTGCGCTACCCCGATGGCAAGGAGCAGGTCACCGGCTTCATGCCCGAACCGTGGCACTTCAGGTACGTCGGCACAGACCTCGCGCTCGAGATGCGCGACCAGGGCGTCACGACGCTTGAAGAGTTCTTCGGCCTGCCCGCCGCCCCCGATTACAGCTAACCGGGGCGGCCCGCGAGTCTCGGGGCCGTGCCCCGCCACGGCATGCGCTGGGCGCTACACTCGTGCGGTGACCATCCCAGCGAAACCGGCTCGCCCAGGCCCCATCTTCACCGTTGGCAGAGCGATCCTGCGCCCGGTGCTGTGGCTCCGCTACCGCCCTCGCGTGACTGGCCGGGAGCTCGTGCCGAGAACGGGGCCGCTGCTCCTCGTAAGTAACCACGAGTCGATGCTCGACACGATCTTGATTCCGTCGTTCACCCCGCGCCGGGTGCAGTTCCTCGCGAAAGCCTCGCTGTTCCGTGGCACGCTCGGCCGGTGGTTCTTCGAGGGCATCGGCGCCGTTCCCGTGGTGCGCGGCAGCTCATCGACGGCGCAGGCGGCTCTTGATGCCGGCCGCGAGGTCCTCGAGTCGGGCAGCGCGTTCGTGGTGTTTCCAGAGGGCAGCCGGTCACAGGATGGCAGGCTCTACAGGGGGCGCAGCGGTGCGGCCTGGCTGGCGCTCGAGACGGGCGCGACGGTCGTACCTGTGGGCCTTCGGGGTACCAATCGAGAACTCCGCGATTCACGGACGGGCCGCCGCGAACGCGTTGCGATCCTGTTTGGCGCCCCGCTCGACCTCAGCGACCTCGGCTCCCTCCCTGCGGGCCCGGCCCGGCGCGAGGCGACGGAGCGGATTATGGGGGCGATCCAGGCCCTCAGCGGGCAGGAGCGCGCAGAAAAGTTCGCCGAGGGCAGCACCGGCGCGTAGCATGGCGGCATGGACGCTGATGTCATTGTCGTAGGTGCCGGGCTCTCTGGCCTCGTCGCCGCCCGAGAAGCGTACGCAGCGGGGCTGCGCACGATCATCGTTGACCAGGAGGGGCCGCAGAACGTCGGCGGCCAGGCCTGGTGGTCGTTCGGCGGGCTGTTTCTCGTCGATTCTCCCGAGCAGCGCCGCCTCGGTGTGAAAGATTCGTTCGACCTCGCTTGGCAAGACTGGCAGGGTAGCGCCCAGTGGGATCGGCTCGCGCAGCCAAGCGACGGAGCCGGCGGAGCCGACGACAGAGCTAGCGGTGGCAGCCGGCCTGCCGCCCCAGACTCCGACACCTGGGGTCAGCGCTGGGGCCGCGCCTACGTCGAGTGGGCGGCGGGCGAGAAACGCGCCTGGCTGCGTGAGGTCGGCATCGACCTCACGCCGATGGTCGGCTGGGCCGAGCGCGGCGACCTCACCGCCACGGGCCACGGCAATTCCGTGCCGAGGTTTCACGTCTCGTGGGGCACTGGCACGGGAGTCGTGCGCCCGTTCGTTGAGGCCGTTTACGAGGCGGTCGAGGCGGGGCGCACCGAGTTCAGGCACCGGCACAGGGTCGACGAGCTCGTCACCGAGGGCGGCGCGGTTGTCGGCGTGCGCGGCACCGTGCTCGCGCACGACGACGGCGATCGCGGCGCCGCTTCCAACCGCGTCGAGCTCGGCGAGTTTGAGCTCCGCGCGCCGAGCGTCATCATCGCAAGCGGTGGCATCGGCGGCAACCACGACCTCGTGCGCGCGCACTGGCCCGAGCGGCTCGGCGCTCCCCCGCGCGAAATGGTGACCGGCGTCCCCGCGTATGTCGACGGGCGCATGCTCGCGATCGCGGGCGCGGCGGGAGCGCGTCTTGTGAATCAGGATCGCATGTGGCACTACACCGAGGGCATCAAGAACTGGTATCCGGTCTGGCCGAGCCATGCGATCAGGATCCTGCCCGGCCCGTCGCCCCTCTGGCTCGACGCGCTCGGTCGCAGGCTCCCCGCCCCTGGCCTGCCGGGGCACGACACCCTCGGCACGCTGCGAATCCTGCGGACAACCCCTGACCTCGCCGCACACGACCACTCATGGTTCATCGTGACGAGCAAGATCGCGGCGAAGGAGTTCGCCCTCTCGGGGTCTGAACAGAACCCCGATCTCACGAACCGCGACAAGAAGCTCCTCATGAAGACGCGCCTCGGCAAGGGCGCGCCGGGCCCCGTGCAGGCCTTCATCGATCGCGGCGCCGACTTCGTGACCGCGGGGTCAGTCGCGGAACTCGTTCAGAAGATGAACGCGCTCACCGACCAGCCACTTCTCGACGCCGCCGATGTCGAGCGGGTGGTACGCGCCCGCGACGCTGAGTTCGACAACCCGTTTTCAAAGGATGCGCAGGCGATGAGCGTGCACAATTCGCGCCGCTACTTGGGCGACCGCCTGACGCGCACGACGAAACCCCACAAGCTGCTCGACGAGTCGGCGGGCCCGCTCGTCGGCATTAAACTGCACGTGCTCACGCGGAAGTCGCTCGGTGGAGTGCAGACAGACCTGTCATCACGGGCGCTCGGGGCTGATGGTGCGCCGATTTCCGGGCTCTACGCCGTGGGCGAAGCCGCAGGGTTCGGCGGCGGCGGGGTGCACGGCTACAACGCGCTGGAGGGCACGTTCCTCGGAGGCTGCCTGTTCTCCGGGCGCGCTGCCGGCCGCGCGGTCGCCGCGGGCTAGCGCTACTCAGCTGGCGGGCGTTCCCCTCGGTTAGCGCTCGCCCATGCAGACGCTTGCCATCTCGGAGCTCGCTTCAGACCACTTCAGTTCGGCCTGCGAGCGCTTCTCCGCAGCTTCGCCAGAGGAGACATCGCCGCCGTCGGCGTAGCCGATGAGCTCTTCGAGCAGCGTGTTCAGTTCTGCGTCGTCAGAGGCCCGCAACAGGTCGCGGTAGTAGGTGCTGGCGTCGTCAAAGATCGATACGTCAGGGGTGAGCAGTGCGGTGCAGACGGCCTCGTTCTCAGTGCCAACCCACGGCATATCGCTAAACTCTGGGTCCCACTCGCCGCTGTACCCCTCAGTCTCAGAGGAGTCACCGTTGTAGTACTCGCTGCCGTGGTCGCTCGACCAACCGCTGGTCTGGGCCGCCGCGCCGAAGATGCCCATCAAGGCGAAGAAGAGGATCGTGCCGAGCACGCTCAGGCCGATGCGCACGTAACCGATGATCGTCGCGGCGAGCGCGAACCCACGGCCGCTCTCGCCCGAGCGCTTGATCTTGTTCAGTGCGATGTGGCCAAGGATCACGCCGGCGATGCCCGAGAAGAACACGGCGACGAAGCCGACAATTGCGAACACATTGGTGGGTGGCGGGCCCTGCGGCATCGGTGCGCCAACGGGGTAGCCCTGCTGCGGGTAGCCGGGCTGCCCGAAAGCGGGCTGCCCGTAGGCGGGGTCCTGGTATGCCGCGGGCTGCTCGTACGCACGCTGCGCCGGGGGAACCGGTGCCCCCGCGGCCTCGGGGGTCGAAGCGCCGTTGTCGGCGTTCCCGTCGAGGGGCGGCTGGTTCGGGGTCTGGTCCGGGGGCAGCTGAGTCATGCCCCAATTCTACGGGGCATTCCCTTTGAAGCTCACGGTGAAGTTGCCGTGGGGCCTGGGCTAGTAGAGCAAGAACTGGGCGGTCTCTTCGCCTTCGGCCCCGCCGGCTCCCGCGCTGAGGTGGTACGAAGCCCCGCCTGCCACGACGGGGTCGCGGGTAATCTCGCACGTTTCGGTGCTCGAGCGGGTTCGATCCCACGGAATCGCTTCGCTCTCGAGCGTCTCGCCCGCCTTCAACACAACGGGCAACGACTCCGCGCCGGTCTGGCAGTCAGTCGACCGCCAGACGTCGTCGCTTCCGCTCGAGACAGTAAACGACATCCCGGCGGTACCGAGGTCGGCGACGCACGCGTCCTTGCCGGTGTTCTTCACGGTGAGTGAAAGCTGCGGGTACTCGCCCTCGCCGTACGAACCCTGGTCGGTCACCGGCACGACCTCGAGCGCTGACTGGGCGCACGCGACGGGCTCGCCCGACTTCTTCGGGTCGGCCTTTGGGGTCTCCGCCACGTCGGAGGGAACTTTCACGTCTTTCGTGTCGTTCGGCGTGCTCGACCCCGGGCGCACGATGATCAGCACGATTGCGGCAATGACCGCCACGAGCCCGAGCAGCACGATGAGCCTGCGTCGCACGTAGACGCTGCGTTCCTCGGGCCCAACAGGATCGCGCAGAACCGAGCGCGGTTCGTGCTGCTCCGACGGATCTTGAGGTGGTCGCCTGGCCATGGCCTCAGCGTACCCCGCAAAGCCGCTACAGGCGCTTTAGCATACGCGTGTTGCCGAGCGTGTTCGGCTTCACGCGTGCGAGGTCCAGGAACTCCGCGATGCCCTCGTCGTGTGAGCGGAGCAGCTCCGCGTACACTTCCGCGGCCACCAGCTCAGTATTCTCTCCAACCTCTTCGAAGCCGTTGCGCCCAAAGAACTCGGTCTCAAACGTCAGGCAGAAGAGCTGCTGCAGGCCGAGGCCCCGTGCGCGCTCTTCAAGCGCGAGGAGCACGGCGCGGCCAACGCCCTTGCCGAGGTACTCCTCCGAAACACCAAGAGTGCGTACCTCACCGAGGTGCTCCCACATGACGTGCAGGGCGCCATAGCCGATGACGTTGCCGTCCGAGTCTTCTGCAACCATGAACCCGGGAACGGCGCCATACAGCTCGACAAGGTCTTTGCCGAGCAGAATTCGGCGGGCAACGAGGGGCTCCATGAGGTTCACGATCTTCACGACGTCGTGGGTCGTCGCGGGCCGGACATTAATAGCGCTAGGGTCGCTCACACTCATGCACAAAGTCTAGTCCGCGCCGCATACCCCACCGCCGTGTCCGATTTCCGCGTGCCCGGCCCAGCGGCGCGCGGCAGAATGTTTCCGTGCCCTCTTCTTCCCCACCCCTGCCGCTCAGCTTCGACGCGTGCTATCGCGCAGCCTCAGGCCGCGACCGGCGATGGGATGGTCGCTTCTACCTCGGTGTCACGAGCACGGGCATCTACTGCCGACCGTCGTGCCCGGCGCGCAAACCGAAGCCTGAGAATTGCAGGTTCTTCCCGAACGCCGCCGCCTGCGTCGCCGCCGGCTTCCGCGCGTGCAAACGCTGCCGCCCAGACGCGCTTCCCGGCAGCAGGGATTGGGATCACCGCAGCGACCTCGTCGCCCGCGCCGTCCGCAGCATCCGCGACGGGGCTGTCGACGCAGTCGGAGTCCCAGGGCTCGCGAGCTCGCTGGCTGTGAGCGAGCGGCATCTCCGGCGGATGCTGCTCGACGAGATTGGTGCGACCCCGCTCCAGCTCGCTCGAACCAGGCGTGCGCACGCGGCGCGGACGCTCATCGAACAGACGACGCTCTCGCTCACCGACGTCGCGTTCGCGGCGGGTTTCGGCAGCGTCCGTCAGTTCGGGGAAGCGATGCGAGAGGAGTTCGGCGTCGCCCCGTCGCAGCTCGCGCGCGGCATCGTTCAGGATCGACCCGACCTCAGCTCGCTCGGCAGCCCGAGTGTGGCGCTCCGTCTCCAGTCCCGCGCGCCGTTTGACACGCGCGCGACCCGCGCGTTCCTTGCGGCCCACGCGATCCCCGGGCGCGATTCGATCGGGGCCGATCCTGAATCGCCGACTTCGCACGCGATCGACGTGCCCGGCGGAACGGCGGCGGTCACGATCGCGTGGCACGACATCCCCGAGGTCGCGCTCCAGCAGCCAGGCATGCTCGGTGTGCCGGTGTCGCTCGCGTTGCCGAGCCTCGCCGACACGATGCCCGCGATCCAAACCGTGCGGCGCATGCTCGACCTCGATGCCGACCCTGCACAGCTCGCCGCCGCGTTCGATGCGGACCCAGTGCTTGCTCCCTTGGTCGCCGCCCGGCCTGGGTTGCGGCTCCCGGGTGCTCGCGAACCGCACGAATTCGCGCTCGCTACGGTGCTCGGTCAACAGGTTTCGCTTGCGGCCGCCCGCACGCTCCAGGGCCGGCTCGTCGCCGCATACGCGGATCCGGCGGAGCTCGACACAACGACACCCGCTGAGGGCCAGCACGCGCTCGCGGGCCGTATCTCGGTCGCGCGCATCGCGGCGGAGACACCCGAGGCGCTGCAGGCGACGCTTCGTATCACTGGCGCCAGGGCCGCGACGCTGCAGGGGCTCGCGCAGGCAATCGAGGGCGGTCTCGACATCGGCCCGGGCGCCGACCGTGAGCGCGCTCGGGCCGAGCTCATCGCGCTCCGCGGCATCGGCCCCTGGACTGTGGAGCTCATCGCGATGCGCGCTCTCAGTGACCCCGACGCGTACCCCTCGGGCGACCTCATCCTCCGCCGAGCACTTGGAGTAGCTGGTGCCCGCGAGGCGGAGCGGGCGGCCGAGGCCTGGCGGCCGTTCCGCGGCTACGCGACCCAGTTTCTGTGGGCCGACTTCCTCGCGAAGGCGACTCCGACCGCTGCCCCCTCTTCGTCCACAACACCCCGCAAGGAGCACTCATGAGCACTCCCCTCTCGTATGCGATTGTCGACGTCGTCGGCCTCCCTTTCCTCGCCGTGTGGCGGCCCGAGGACGGTGCGGTGTGCGCTGCCGGCTTCCTCGCGCCCTCTGCCGTTGGGGCTGAAACCGCGGCCCCGGCGACCATACCCGCCACCCCAACGTCT
Source organism: Leucobacter sp. (assembly GCA_052094845.1). Taxonomy (GTDB): domain Bacteria; phylum Actinomycetota; class Actinomycetes; order Actinomycetales; family Microbacteriaceae; genus Leucobacter. The sequence goes on from JBQDKK010000002.1 coordinate 99,395, forward strand.
GACCCGCTCTGGGAACGGCTTGCCAAGAGCGACCCCGAGCTCGCAGCGCGCGGGCTCGCGGAGCAGCCCACGGCTTCCGGAGCCGTACCCGAGGCGCTTGCCGCGTACTCAGCCGGTGACCTTCAAGCCATCGATACGTTGCGGGTCGCGCAGCGAGAAACCCCGTTTCGGGGTGAGGTGTGGCGGGCCCTTCGCAGGGTTCCCGCGGGTGACGCGGTCACGTATTCGGAACTCGCAGCACTGGCAGGCCGGCCCGCAGCGGTTCGGGCGGCGGCGTCTGGGTGCGCGACCAACCTCGTTGCACTGATAGTTCCCTGCCACCGGATAGTTCGCGCCGACGGTGGGCTCGGCGGGTACCTCTTCGGCACCGAAGTGAAGCACAGGCTACTCAAGCATGAGGGCGCTCTGACGTAGAGGTCGGCCCTGGCCGCAGGCCCGGCACCATTTCCAGCACCAGCACCAGCCCCCCAGCAACATTTCCAGCACCAGCACCAGCACCAGCACCAGCACCAGCACCGCCAGCAGCGCCGCCAGCACCAGCACCGCCAACGCCGCCAGCACCACCCTCCTCAGATCTCATGCGACCCAGTCTGCGCGCTCCCCCGCCACCCGCGACCGCATGGCAGCGCCCTGTGCAAAAAGCACCCCGAAATCGAAGGCCCGCGAGCCTGTGGACGAAGTTAGCCCCGCTTCGCCATCAGGTCGACGTCGGCCGCGACGCGCTGCCAGCCGCTCGCGCCCTGCGGGGCGAACAGCTCACCGCTCGCGGTGAGCACCCTGATCTGGGTGCGGTTTCCGCCCCCGAACACCTCGACGGCGTCGGGCACCGAGCCCTGCTCGCTCACGAACGTGCCGGGCCCGCCAACGCTCACCTTGCCGGCGGTGCCCTGCCTGGTGATTGCGACGAACCGGTTTTGGTCGATCCAGTCGAAGTCGATCGCTTCGCCGCCCGCCCACATCTCGATGTCTGCCTTGGGCGTGAGCCCCGTCGGCTCGCCCTCGTTGTCGCGGATGATCCCGCCAACGAGCACGTAGCTCTTGCCGCCCCCACCGTCGACTAGCGCCGCGAGCATGCTGCCGCCGGGCGCGATCCCGACAGCGTGCACGTTGAGGCCTTCAAGCCACGGCGCGTCGAGCTCGTGCTGCACCCCGTCGACGCTCGCGACGCGCACGGCGGAGGGGTCAGCGGCAGAGACCGACCACGTCCAGAGGTCGTCGTCGACGCTCGGGGCGAGCAGCCCCTTTCTGCTGTCGACGAGCGCTGAGTAGCCCTCCGCAACGATGTGCACGCCGTCGGGGGCGAGCACAGCCGCGACGGTCTTTGAGCGCGACAGATTGACGGCCAGGGCGTCGAGCTCTTCGACCCTCGCGCTCACGCCGATCACCGGCTCGACGTTCGACGCCGTGATCACACCGAATTTGCCCTCGAGCTCGCCGGCAAGCTTCGCTCCAACCTGCACGGGGGCCACAGGGGTGACGGTGTGCGGCTTGCTGCGCACCGGCGTCCCGTCGATGAGTAGTTCCACGCGGTTCACGCCGGTCACGCTCTGCAGGCTCGTTTGCAGCTGGAGCTGCATCTCGTCTTGCGCGCCGGGGTTGTTGAGCCCCTCACCCTTGACGTCGACCCGCGCGAGCCCGTTTTCGACGGTCACCGCGTTCTTCGTGAGCGTCGTGCCCTGCGGGAACCCTGACCGTGCGACGAGTTCGAAGCGCTCGCTCGGGCCGGCCAGGAGCGCGTTCACGATCTCGGTCGAGAGCGCGGGCCGCGATAGGAACCAGCGGGTGTCAGGCACGAGCCTGCCGCCAGGCCCGATGAAGTTTACGTGGTGCTGCGACCAGATCGCGTCGAACGTCGCTCGGTCGACAATGACGCCCGCTGGCGCCGAGGAGATCCGCCACTCGTCGCCGCGCTTCGTGAATTCGAAGCGCAGCTCGGTGCTCTCCCCCGCCTCGGTCGGGAGTAGCCGCCCGTCGGGGTCGACCTCCGCGACGACAGAGAGCAGCAGCATGCCGGCCTCGTCACCGTCGGGCCGGAAGGGCCGCGACCCCTCCCAGACGAGCACGCCGAAGTAGGGATCCCACTGGTCTGCGTACTCGGGCGAGAGGTATTCGCGCGCGACAGAGTAGTCATCGACGGGCGACCGCGCGGCCGTGATGAAGCCGCGCACGAGTTCCTCCTGCGTCGCGCCCGCCGACGGCCCGAACGCGCTAAATTGCAGTGCCTGCTCGGCCTGGTTAATGTCCGAGAGGCCCGGCTGCACCGCGCCCGAGCCCGGGATCGCGGCGCACCCGGTGAGCGCGATCGCCGCGACGGCGACGCCGGCCGCCGAGGTGCGCCAGCGCCGTTTCTCGATCCGGATCATGCACGCCCCTCCTTCGGTGTCTTGATGCTCCTGCGGAACGGCCGTTTCAACCAGCCGCCCGTGGTGTCACGCACGTTCGTTCCCTCCGCGGCGTCCTCGGGGATGAGGGCGATCGGCGATACAAAGTTCGTGACCTCGTCGCCGCGCGGCAGTGTGAGGCGGAAGTTCGTGCCCTTCCCCTTTGACGACCACACCTCGAGGTAGCCGCCGTGCACGGCTGCGTCTTCGCGCGCGATCGCGAGCCCGAGACCGGTGCCACCCAGCGTGCGCTTGCGCGACGGGTCGGCGCGCCAGAAGCGGTCGAAGACGTGCTCGACATCTTCCGGGCTCATGCCGACGCCCCAGTCGCGCACCCCAATCGCGATGGCGTGCGCGTTCGAGTCGACGGTGACGACGATCGGACGATCCTCACCGTGTTCGATCGCGTTCCCGACAAGGTTCGATACGATCCGTCTGATGCGGCGCGCGTCGACGTCGACGGGCGTGTAGCCGCCGAGCGGGCGCACCTCGATGAGGCTTGCCGACAGCGGCCTGAGCGCCGTCACGACCTCGTCGACAAGGTGAACGAGGTTCGTCGGTTCCGTCTCGAGCGTGACGCGACCGGCGTCGTAGCGCGAGATCTCGAGCAGGTCGGTGAGCAGCGATTCGAACCTGCCGACCTGCGCGCTGAGCACCTCGACGGCGCGCTGCTGGCCCGGCCCGAGCGAATCCTGCTGGCCACTCAGCACCTCGCTCGCGAGCCGGATCGTGGTGAGCGGGGTGCGCAGCTCGTGCGACACGTCAGACACGAAGCGCTGCTGCATCTCCGAGAGGTCATCGAGCTCTTGAATGCGCGCCTGCAGCGTGTCGGCCATGTCATTGAAGCCCTCAGACAGCACGTCGAAGTGTTCGTCGTGCTGGAGCGGCATGCGCGCCTCCGCCTCGCCGGCTGCGAGCCGCCGGCTGGTGTCTGCGGCGACGCGAATCGGGCGGAACACAATTCGCGAGATCACCCACACGAGCAGGCCAATGAACAGCATCATGCCCGCAGCGGTGATGAACAGCGTCCGCTGTACGAACGACAGGGTCTCCGCGGTGTCCGAGAGGTCATAGCCGACGAACAGGTCGAAGACGCCGGCGCCTGCCGGGAATTTGAGCGAGGATCCGACGACGATGCCGGGTGCAACCTTTGCATCGCCCTCACGGAACGTCACGGCCTGCCAATACTGCGGTTCGTCAGCGACGAGCACCGCAGTCGCGAGCTCTTCGCTCACGGCCTGACCGAGCGACGAGGGCGTGCTCGCGACGTCAGACAGCTCGGGGAATGGGGCCTGGTTTTGCTGGCGCCTGATGTAGATCATCTGGCTCGACGACGTGTCTTGCACCGTGCGCAGCACCGAGGTCTGCAGCGACTGCAGCCCTCCCCGGTCGGCGGGGTCGAACGAGTCGATCATGCGCTGCGCCTGCACCGTCGCGCGCGCCGAGTCCTGCAGCGACTGCTCAAGGCGCGACTGGTACAGGTCGTTGCTCACGCTCGTGAGCAGGAACACGCCGGCGATCGCGATCATCGCGCCCGTGACGAGGCCAGTGATCGTCATCGTGCGCAGCATGAGCGACCTCGCCCAGCGCTGCCGGAACGGGCCGAGCACGGGCTGGGTCAGCCTGATCCAACGCAGCCTCAGGCGACGCCAGGCCCGCTGCACCCGCCCGCGCGACCGTGGCTCTGTCATAAGAAAAGGCTATTCTGCGCGCGCACCAGCGCGGTAGCCGACGCCGCGCACGGTCGTGACGATCGCCGGGCGATCGGGGTCGATCTCGATCTTGGCGCGGAGCCGCTGCACGTGGACGTTCACGAGGCGCGTGTCGGCCTTGTACTGGTAGCCCCAAACCTTCTCGAGCAGCACCTCGCGCGTGAACACCTGCTGCGGTTTCCGAGCGAGGATCGCGAGGAGGTCGAACTCGAGCGGGGTGAGCGCGATGACCTCGTCGCCGCGCTTCACCTCATGGCCTGCGACATCAATCTGCAGGTCACCGATCATGAGGGTCTCGTTCGTGTCCTCCTGCGGTTCGCGCAGGCGGGCACGGATCCGAGCGATGAGCTCGGCCGGGTTGAACGGCTTCACGACGTAGTCGTCAGCACCGACCTCGAGCCCGCGCACGACGTCACGGGTGTCGGTGCGGGCCGTAAGCATGATGATGGGCACGCCAGACTCGGCTCGGATCTGCTCGCAGACGCCGATACCGTCGAGCCCGGGAAGCATGACGTCGAGGAGAACGAGGTCAGGGCGCGTCGCACGGAACTGCTCGACGGCCTCGAAGCCGTCATACGCATGCTCGACAAGGAATCCTTCTCCTTGCAGCACCATGCTCAGCATCTCAGCGAGTGCTCTGTCATCATCCACTACGAGGATTCGTGCGCTCATGTGCCTATTATGACCGGTCGGCCTGGTAATCGTGCAACCGAGACCCCCTGAAGGGGTGGGGTGGCTAGAAGTGATCGAACCTTCCGGGCAACAACTCCCACGGTTCGCGCCCGAGGTACTCGCACACGGCGCGGTAGACGCAGTGCTCGACAAAGTAGCGCCGGTGCTCATCGTCATTCACGTGGAGGCCCTTGCTCCGCTGAATCGGCATCCGGTAGAGCATGATGCTCCGCGCCGCGCGATCCACCGAGTACAGCATCGGCATCCCGCTCTCACCTCGGCCCGTCGGAACCGTTTGGAACCCGATCTGCACGCCGCGCAGCTCGTCGGGGAACGTGCGCTGCAGAAACTCGACAACGGCGCGCGCGTCGGCCTCAAAGCGCGCGACGCGGCTCGCCGGGTTTGCGAGGGCGGGCCCGGTGAGCGACGAGCGGATCGGCCGCCGCCCGTGCCGGGTCGGCGTTCCCGGCGCGCGGGGACTGCGTGCGTTCATGCCTTCAAGTCTACGGCCCTCAAATCTGCGGCTCGAAAACCCCGGGTGAGGGCTAGCGCGTGTAGACCGTCAGCTCGCCGGTGTGCTCCGCGCGCGGCATGACCGGGTAGCCCGCGAGCGACCCGCTGCCGAGCATGCGCACACCGGCATGCACCGGCTTCGTGCTCGTGATCGTACGCTTCCCGTCACCCGGGATAGTCACGGCCGCGCCAGCCGGCACCGAAACGGTCTGCGCGGTGCCGCCCTCGACGGTGACCTCGGCTGCTTCGGCACCCGTGTTCGCGACGATCAGCGTGCCGCCCTGCGCGACGGGAGCCGCGGTCGCCACGCCGTCAGCGATCTCGGGTGCGGGCGCGAACCACTGGAAGTCGTGCGTCTCGCCCGAGTTCGCTGCGCCCTCGGCGGCCGCAAACACCGGCACCTCGGACTCAACAATGACCGCCGTCGCATCGTGCGGCCACGCCTCGATGGCGAGGCTGCCGACGACGCGCGGCTCAAGTTCTAGCTCTCCGAGGGCGGTGCGGGTGCCCTTCGCGTCGATCGCGAAGACGCTCGCTTTGCCCGCGGTCTCACCCGGCGCGATCGCGTTCACGAGCACCGGGAAGCGGTCGGCGGGGCCGGTGTCGGTCGGGATCGCCTCGTGATCATGCGCGTCCTCGTTTGTGACACCAGGGATCACCTGGGTGGTCGCGGGCTGCAGCTGCCGCGTAACGACGGAGGCCCCGACCGGAACGATTCCGTCAACGCGCGCGACGCCGAGGCTCGCCGCGACGGGCGCGCCGGTGCTCGTGACGCGCACGGCGAGTCGCTCGCGGTTCGGCGCGTAGCCATTCAACGAGACGATCTGCTCGGCGTTCGGCGCAACAATGACGCCGGAGGTCTGCACGGCATCGATCTCCCCGGCCTCATCGAACACGGTGATCTGCACGGTCGCGGGCACCTCGCTCGCGTTGCCAAGACTGAGCGTCGTCGACAGCCCGAGTGTGCTGCCACCGCCGACGAGCCACTGCTCGTTTACCGGTTCGACGCACGTGCTCGCAACGGTGCCCGAGAGCGACGGCGACGACAGCTTCTGGCTTTGCACGGCGGCGATTGAGGCCTCGGCCTCACCCGTAAGCACGCGCGCGCCACTCGCGTTCGCGCCACCCTCGCCGCCTCCGGCAAGCGTGCGCAGCTCGCCGTCTCCGCTCACCAGCACGCCTGCCTCGCCAACGGGAACGGCAACGTCGGGGCGCGAAGGGTCAGACCCGAGCTCTGCGAACGCACCGGCGCAGACGATGTTGCGTTCGCCGGTCTGAGTGGTGCTCACCGATACCGCATGCGGCGCGCGCTCGACGGCGGGCAGGGTCACGGTGCCGAGCAGCAGCACGCCGACCGCGGCGGCGCCGGTGATGGCCAGGCCGGTGAGGGCGCGGGCTCCGCCGCGCACGAACTTCTCGCTCTTGCTCATCTACTTCGCCTCCTCAGCTGGGTCTTCAGTGCCGTCGGGCTCATCAGTGTCTTCGGGCTCTTCAGTGCCGTCGGGCGCCTCCACAGTTTCGGGAGTCTCCGCAGTTTCGGGAACCTCCACAGCCTCGGGTGCCTCGGGCGCCTCGGTCTGTTCCGTCTCCACAGGTTCAGCGGGCTCGGCCGGCGCCTCAGATTCCGCCGGCGCCTCAGGCGCAGCGGGTTCTTCCGCCGCGGCCGGCGCAGTCCCGGCCGTCACCGACGCTGCCGCGCGTTGCTTGTTCTTGCGATCCTTGCGCTTGCGGGCGCGCTTCGGGCGTTTGCGCCGCTCTGGCCGTTCGACGACCTCGCCCGTTGGGAGAGCGAGCAGCAAGATCGCGAAGAGCAGCACGAGCTGCGTGACCCACACGGTCTGCCCGCCGAACGAGGTGCCAACGAGCGCGGCCGACTCGTCACCGACCGGCTCGCGGCCCGTCGCCGCGTCAGAGACCCGCCAGAGGAGCCCCTGGTCGGTCGTTCCAATGCTTGCGAGCTCGGGGTGCTGGTCGAGCGTGCGCTGCAGCTCGGTCTCGGCAGTTGGCTCGTTGCCTGAGCGCAGCAGCACGTAGCTCACGCGCTCGGCGTTGAGTGCATCGCTCACGCTGCCGCCGCCGATGCTCGCAAGCGCCCCGACGAGTTCCGCGAGCGAGCGGTCTGCGTCCGTCGGCTCGGCGAGCACCGTGGAGGTGCGGATGTCGTCAAGCTCGAGGCCCTCACCTGTCACGATCTGCGCGCGCAGGGCCTGGGCCCCGTCTGCGCTCACGACGAGCGTGCGGGTGTTCGGGTGCTGTTCGCCCGCGGCCTGCACGAGCGCCGGCATCCGGTCGCTGCCCGGCCCCATCGGCACGTCGCCCGTGACGAGGCGGACGGCGATCGGGCCTGCCGCCACAACGGCCGCGACGAGCGCCACGGCGACGACGGCTGGCGCGGCCCGGCGGGCTGTCTCTGCCCCGACCGCAGCGAGGCCGAGGATAGCGAGCCAGTAGAGCACCAGCCCCGACCCAGTCCACACCGCGATCGGGGTCTCCCCCGTCGTCGTGAGCATGAGCTGGGTGGAGCCGACAGCGGTGACGATGCCGAGCGCGCCGAAGAGCGCGTGGAGCACCGTGACGGAGACCTTGCCCGTGTACAGGCCGAGCAGTGCAAGGAGCGCGAGCGGCAGCATGAGGACGCCGACGAGCAGGGTCGCGGGTGCCCCGCCGAGGCCGATCGATTCGAAGATGCGCGCCCAGCCGTCGAGGCCGAATTCGGGGAACCCGAGCAGCAGGTGCCAGGTCGTGCCCGGCGTGTACGGGAGCGCAATACCCGGGTCTGCGAGCAGGTCGAGGGGGCGGCCGCCGAACACCGTCGCGATGATCTTGGGGGCGAAGAGCACAAGCGGCGCGATCCCGATCGAAAGGACACGGAGGGCGCCCCGCAGGCTTGAGAACACGCCGATCACGAGGAAGATGAGGGCAACGGGAATCAGCACCGGTGCGCTCGCGAGCGCAACCGCAGCGAGGAGCGACGCGGTACCCGCCCAGCTCCACGACTCACGGCAGCGGGTCGCCGCGAGCAGCAGCCACGGCATCACGACCGCGAGGATGAGGGTGGTGATTCGGCCAGAGGCGATCGAGCCAAGCAGCACGGGGCTGAGCGCGAATCCGACCGAGACAACAACCCGCGCCGCGGCCGACTCGGTGATCTGGGCCGCCCAGATCCACGCGCCAAGCGCTGAGAGCGGGATCGCGATGATCAAGAGCAGCACGAGTGCGTGCGACGGATTCCAGAACGTCACCGAGCCGAGCACCGCGAGCACCCACGCGAAGGGATCAGCCGGAACGCCATCGAGCGTGCGGGTGTGGTGCCAGAGCTCGCCGATCGGGCTCAGGGGCGCCATGCCGCCGCCAAACAGGCTTGTCTGCGTGACGGCCCACCACGTGAGCGCGATCGCGATGACCGAGGTGACAACGAGCACGGCGAGGCCGCCCGTGGAGATGAACCCGAGCTCGCGCGGCACGCGGCCCTGCGCGGCGAGGATAGCCTCACGGTCGATCATGCGCGCAGTGCGGACAGTCTTCCTGTCGGTGCGCAGCGGCCTCACCGCCGACCAGCCGACACTTGACGCGCGTTTCACCCGTTTCCGGGATGCGAGGAGCGCCTTCGGGCGGAAGAACACCGTGAGCGCCGCGAAGAGCTCGCCGAGCATGTTGCCGGGCTGCTCGCGAATCAAGGCCCAGAACACTCGCGCAATGCCGAGGATCGGTAGCCCGAGCCACATGAAGAACGCCGCGAGTGCCGGCGCGTACGCGATGCGGCGGTGCAGGTGGGCGGTTCGGGCCTGCCGGTGCGCGGTTCGCAGCACGCCGCGCGAGCGGTCAATGCGTGGCCCGGCGACACCGCTTCGGGCGAAGCGCACGCGCGACTCGGGCGAGACCTCAACCCGGTAGCCGGCGAGGCGAGTGCGAACGCAGAAGTCGAGGGCGTCGTCATAGGTCGTGAAAGCCGGGTCGAAGCCGCCGAGCTCTTCCCACACGTCGCGCCGCACGAGCATGCCGACGGGGCCGACACCGAGCACGTCTTCGAGGTGGTCGTACTGCTGCTGGTCGAGCTCCTGGCGCCGCAGCAGCCACCGCGATCCGGTGGCAGTGAGGCTCTGCCCGAGCTCAATGATGCGCTCCGGGTGGTCCCAGTCGACGAGCTTCGGGCCGGCGACCGCGACGGACTGCGCGCGCTGCACGCTCGAGAGGATTCGCTCGAGCGCTTCGGGCTCGGGGCACGAGTCCTCGCTCAGCAGCCAGATCCACTCTTCGGAGGGCTGTGACCCGGGCAGCACCGCGGTGAGCGCCGCCGCGACCGCGCGGCCGAACGACACCCGCGACGGGATCCCGATCACCCGCGACGCCTCGGCACCGCCGAGGTTCGCGTTCACGAGCTGGGCTCCCACCCGCTCGGTGCCGCCGTTGTTCACCGCGACGATTGCGTTCGGGCGCCTCGTTTGCGAGGCGATCCCTGCGATCGTCTCATCGAGCCACTCTCCACCCTGGGAAGCGACAATGACTGCCGTAACTGTGCTGCGCATAACGCCGTCAGTCTAGAAGAGGTGGCATGAGATCAAACTGGTGCCATGCCGCAAACCGCAAAGGTCAGCTCGCCTCGCGGCGCAGCTTCCGCCGCTCTCGCTCGGACAGCCCGCCCCAGATGCCGAAGCGCTCATCGTTCTCGAGCGCGTAATCGAGGCACTCTGAGCGCACCTCGCAACTCTCACAGATGCGCTTCGCCTCGCGGGTCGAACCGCCCTTTTCCGGAAAGAACGACTCGGGGTCAGTCTGCGCGCACAGTGCGTCAGACTGCCAGGCGAGCGCTTCGTCTTCAACCTGTCGACGAATACCGGGGGTACCGAGAAATACCGGGTCGACGAACCAGTCGCCGGGAACGCTCGTCGCTGAATTGTCTTCCACGGGTGCGCTCCTTTCTCAAGATTTCTCATTTCGCGAACGCTGACACGCCGCGTTACCTAAATAATTACACCCTTGTCATTCGCTCTATGTCAAGCCGAGGAGTTTAAACCCTCAAGTTGTCATTGAGGGTCAGTGGAGCGGCGCGTGTCGCACCTCTACACTGGATTCCATGTCAGATTCTCTTCGCGTCGCGTCGGTCAACGTCAACGGCATCAGGGCCGCCTACCGCAAGGGCATGGGCGAGTGGCTCGCGGATCGCGGGGTCGACGTGCTCGCCCTGCAGGAGGTGCGCGCACAAGACGAGCACCTTGAAGAGTTCCTCGGCGCCGCGGGCTGGCACTGGCTGCACGACCCCTGCGAGATCAAGGGGCGCGCCGGCGTCGCAATCGCGAGCCGGGTTCCGTCGCTCGCCCACCGGGTCGGTCTTGGGGGGGCTGACGAGCAGGATCGCGTGCAGTCGTCGGGCCGCTGGCTCGAGGCGGACTTCGCGTTCGGCGACTCGCAGCTCACCGTCGTGAGCAACTACACCCACTCGGGCGAGGTCGACACCCCTCGCCAAGAGGCAAAGTGGGCGTTCCTCGACGCCATGGGGCTCCGCATGACCGAGCTCGCCAGCGAGCGCGAGTTCGCGGCGATCGTCGGCGACTTCAATGTCGGCCACCGCGAGCTCGACATTAAGAACTGGAAGGGCAACGTCAAGAAGAGCGGCTTCCTGCCGCGCGAGCGCGCCTACTTCGACAGGTTCTTTGGGCCCCGCGGCGAGCTCGTCACGGGCGTTGACGGCTCCGAGGGCGAGGGCTACGGCTGGGTCGACGTTGGGCGCACCTTCGCCGGCGAGGTCGACGGCCCGTACTCGTGGTGGTCAAACCGCGGTCAGGCGTTCGACAACGACACTGGCTGGCGTATCGACTACCACGTCGTCACCCCGCAGCTCGGAGAGCGCGTGCTCGACTACACGATTGACCGCGCAGCGGCTTACGACGAGCGATGGTCCGACCACGCTCCCGTCGTCGTCGACTACCGCATCTGACCGCGCAGCCGCGTCAGAGCGACCCAAACTTCACACAGAAACGCGCTAATACTCACATGAGCAACACCAAACCAGTCATCTTCTCGGGAATGCAGCCGTCGAGCGATTCGCTCCAGCTCGGCAACTACATTGGTGCCCTGAGCCAGTGGACGAAGATGCAGGAAGACTACGACGCGATCTTCTGCGTCGTGAACCTGCACGCGATCACCGTGCCACAGGACCCGAAGGAGCTCGTAGAGCGCACGCGTCGCACCGCCGCGCAGTACATCGCCGCCGGCATCGACCCCGAGCAGTCGACCCTGTTCATCCAGTCGCACGTGCCCGCGCACGCCGAGCTCGCCTGGGTGCTTAACACGCTCACGGGCTTCGGCGAGGCGGGGCGCATGACCCAGTTCAAGGACAAGTCACAGCGCCACGGCACCGACGCGGCGTCGGTCGGCCTGTTCACGTACCCGATCCTGATGGCCGCCGACATCTTGCTCTACCAGGCGGAGTCGGTGCCCGTTGGCGAGGATCAGCGGCAGCACGTCGAGCTGACGCGCGACCTCGCGAACCGCTTCAACTCGCGCTTCGGCGACACGTTCGTTCTGCCCGAGGCGCAGATCCCGAAGACCGTCGCGAAGATCTACGACCTGCAGAACCCGTCGGCGAAGATGTCGAAGTCCGCCGAGACCGAGGCCGGCCTCATCAAGGTGCTCGACCCGGCGAACGTGACGAGCAAGAAGATCATGCGCGCGGTGACCGACGACGATAACGAGATTCGCTTCGACCGCGAAGCGAAGCCCGGAGTCTCGAACCTGCTCACCATCTTCTCGGTGCTCGGAGACCGCTCGATCGAGTCGATCGAAGAGGAGTTTCAGGGGCTCGGCTACGGCCACCTGAAGAAGGCCGTAGCCGAGGTTGTCGAGGAGTCGCTCGCTCCCGTACGCGAGCGCACCACCGAGCTCATGGCCGATCCGGCAGAGCTCGATCGGCTCCTCGCGCGCGGCGCGGAGCGCGCGAACGAGATCGCAAATAAGACCCTCGATCTAGTCTATGAACGGGTTGGCCTCATGCGCTAAGGTCGAGCTCATTCGCTCGGGTTATCGGGAGACCTCATCGGCACCAAGATCTCAAGCAATGGGATCACCTTTGGCGCTGAAGCGACCGTGTTCGCGACGCGCAGCCCCCGCTTGAGGCCCATGAGGAGTCGCTCATCAACTTCTCCGACCGAGGCAGGGTCGGCAATGGGCTCGACGAGCATATCTCAAACGCAGTGAAGTTCACCCCACCGGTGGCCGCGTCGCCGCGTCAGGCCGCCTCGGGCAATCTCACAGGCGGCGGCTCGGGCGTTCGCCCGTAGCAATCACCTCCCCACGCGCTGCTCGGGCGCGCTATGCTGATGGGGTGTTCCGGGGTCGGTGGGATTCCGAACCGGCGGTGAAAGTCCGCGACCTCCGCATTCGCGGGGCTGAATCGGTGAAATTCCGATACCGACGGTGATGTGTGGGGCGGTTGCCCGCGCACAAGTCCGGATAGGAGGAACGCGGGTGTAAGAGGCGACGCCTCGTGCACCCCACACCCGGGCACCCGAAAGGGATCGAATGCCTGCCGCGCACGCACTCTCACCAGAGGTGATCGAGTCAGCTATGCGCCGTGGCCTGCAGCTTGCTGAGCGAGGGCCAGCGCTGAACGCGAACCCGCAGGTCGGCTGCGTCATCCTCGACGAGACCGGCGCGGCCGTCGCGGAGGGCTGGCACGAGGGCGCAGGTACCCCTCACGCCGAAGTCATGGCAATCGCTGCCCTCCCCCGAGACGCCGATGCGTCACGGCTCACCGCCGTCGTCACGCTCGAGCCGTGCAATCACACCGGCCGAACAGGCCCCTGCGCCCAGGCGCTCATCGCCCGCGGCATCGGGGCGGTCGCATTCGGGCTCTCTGACCCGGGAGCGGCGTCGAGCGGCGGCGGCGATACCCTCCGCGCGGCGGGCGTCACGGTCACCGGCGGCGTTCTTGCCCCCGAGGTCCGCGAGTTCCTCGCGCCCTGGCTCGCGAGGCAGGCGGAGGCATCTCGTGACGACTAGACCCAAAATCACGGTGAAGTGGGCGCAGACGCTTGACGGTCGCGCCGCAGCCGCCGACGGCTCGAGCCAATGGATCACGGGCCCCGACGCGCGCGCCGACGTGCACCGGCGCCGCGCTGTGGCTGACGCGATCCTCGTCGGAACGGGCACGCTCATCGCAGACGATCCGTCGCTCACGGCTCGGGATCCTGAGGGCGCGTTGCTCGTCCCGGCGAGCGCGCAACCCGTGCCCGTCATCATCGGCGCGCGCGCGATCCCGGCGGGCGCCAAGGTGCTTCATCACCCCGCGCTCGGAGCGCGGTTCCCGCACCCAATCCGCTGCTCCGGCGCCGACCTCGCGGCGGACATGGAGGCGCTCGGCGCCCTCGGGATCCGGAGCGTGTTCGTCGAGGGCGGCCCCCACATTGTGAGTTCGCTCCTGCGTCTTAGGCTCGTGGACGAGCTGCTCGTGTACGTCGCGCCCGCGCTGCTCGGCGGCCCGCGCCTCGCCGTCGGCGACCTCGGCATCGAGTCGATGGCGGGCATCGAGCGGCTGTCGTTCACCCGCACCGAGCATCTCGGCCAAGACATTCTCATCACCGCAACCCCCGTACGCACCGCGCCCGACAAGAAGGAGACCCGCTAGTGTTCACCGGACTCATCGAAGAAATCGGCGAGATCATCGCCATTGAGCCGCTCGGCGACTCCCTCCGCCTCACCGTTGCTGGGCCGCTCGTCACGAGCGACGCGACGCACGGCGCCTCGATCGCGGTGTCGGGGGTCTGCCTCACCGTCGTCGAGCAGGGCACCGACCCGCGCGGGCGCGGCACGTTCAGCGCCGACGTCATGGCGCAGTCGATCAAGATGTCGACGCTCGGCGACCTCTCGGTCGGGAGCGCCGTGAACCTCGAGCGCGCCGCCCGCCTCGACACGCGTTTGGGCGGCCACATCGTACAGGGCCACGTTGACGGCACGGCTACCCTGCTCACGCTCGCTGACGGCGACGCCTGGCGCACGCTCCGCTTCGCGATCTCGCGCGAGCTCGCGCCGCTGCTCGTGGACAAGGGCTCGGTGACGCTGTCAGGGACCTCGCTCACGGTGTCGGCTATCTCGCCCGCCGATGAGGCCGAGCAGTGGTTCGAAGTCTCGCTCATCCCCGAGACGCTCGAGGCGACAACGCTCGGGGCGCTGCGCCCCGGTGACCGCGTCAACGTCGAAACCGACCTCATCGCCCGCCACGTCGAGCGCATGCTTAGCTTCAAGACGAACGCCTAGTCGCGGCCTCCACGATCCACTCACACCCCAAAGGACATCGAATGACTACCGTACGCACCGAGGGCATCGCCTCGATCGAAGAGGCCATCGCAGCAATCAAAGCTGGTCGCCCGGTTATCGTTGCTGACAACGAAGATCGCGAGAACGAAGGCGACGTCATCATCTCGGCAGAGCTCGCCTCGGCCGAGTGGATCGCCTGGACCGTGCACCGCTCGTCTGGCCTGCTTTGCGCGCCCATGACGAACGCGATCGCCGACCAGCTCGACCTTCCGATGATGGTTGAGCGCAACGAAGATGTGCGTGGCACCGCCTACACTGTGACCGTCGACGCGGCGCACGGCGTCACCACCGGCATCAGCGCGAGCGACCGCGCGACCACCGCCCGCGTGCTCGCGAACCCCGACGCGGTTCCGACCGACGTCAACCGGCCGGGGCACATCCTGCCCCTGCGCGCCGTCGATGGCGGGGTGCGCGCACGCGACGGTCACACCGAGGCCGCTGTCGAGCTCATGCGCCTCGCAGGGCTGCGCGAGGTCGCGATCATCGCCGAGATCGTGGCGGAAGACGGCGAGATGATGCGCCTGCCCGGCCTCATCGAGCTCGGCGGGGGCGAGGGCGTTCCCGTCATCACGATCGAGCAGCTGATCGCCTACCTGAACGAGCACGACCCAGCCGGCACCCCGGCCGAGCAAGGGCACTCGCGCCGAGTCAGCCTGCGCGCCGACACCCTGCTGCCCACCGAGCACGGCGACTTCCGGGCGCTCGCGTACCGCGACCGCCGCGCGGGCGTTGACCACATTGCCTTGGTTGCGGCGGGGCCCGACGGCACCATGCCCGGCAAGGGCGCCCTCGTGCGCGTCCACTCAGAGTGCATCACCGGCGAGGCGTTCGGCTCGCTCAAGTGCGAGTGCGGCCCGCAGCTCGACGCCGCGCTCGACCTCATCAACGAGCGCGGGGGCGTCGTCGTCTACCTGCGGGGCCAGGAGGGGCGCGGCATCGGGCTCGCGAACAAGCTCCGCGCCTACCAGCTGCAGGAGCAGGGCATCGACACGCTCGACGCGAACCTGCAACTCGGGCTGCCCGCTGACGCCCGCGACTACACGGCTGCGGCAGACATCCTCACCGACCTCGGGGTGAGCGACGTTCGCCTGCTGACGAACAACCCCGACAAGGTCGCCCAGCTCGAGGCCCACGGGCTGACCGTTGCCGACAGGGTGCCGCTCTTCGTCGGAGTCACTGACCAGAACCGCGGCTACCTGCAGGCCAAGCGCGACCGGATGGGGCACCAGCTCCCCGAAGGCGAGCTCTAAACCACCGCGGCACAGCCCCGACCACACTCCAGTCACCACGCACTTCGAACGAATAGGACACCAGATATGAGCGGCGCAGGAGCCCCCACCCTTGCAGTAGACGCGACCGGAATGCGCGTCGCAATCATCGCTGGCAGCTGGCACACCGAGGTCATGTCGGGCCTCGTCGCCGGTGCCGAGCAGTCGGTCGCAGCCTCTGGGGCGGAGCACACGCTGTTCCGCGTCGCGGGAGCGTTCGAGCTGCCGGCGGCGGCTCAGGTTGCGCTGACCCCGGCGGCTGAGGGCGGTGGCGGATTTGACGTCGCCGTGTGCCTCGGCGTCATCATCCGCGGCGGCACCCCGCACTTCGAGTACGTCTCGAGCGCGGTCACTGACGGTCTCACCCGCGTGCAGCTCGACGCTGGTCGGCCCGTCGGCTTCGGCGTGCTCACAACCGACAACGAGCAGCAGGCGCTCGACCGTTCGGGCCTGCCCGGCTCCGTCGAGTCGAAGGGCGTCGAGGCGGCCGAGGCCGCGCTGCACCTCGCGGTGACGCAGCGCGCAATCCGCGAGGCGGGCGCGGCGGGCGCGTAGTCATCCGCGCGGCTTCCGAGTCACCGCGGGTCGGGCCCATACCCACCCGCACGTCGCGAGACCGGCGCTTCCTTGCAAGACCCCCACTTTCTGACTGTCAGTAAGTGGGGGTCTTGCGCGAAAGGGGCTCTTCGGCGGGGACTGGGTGTAGGGCGGGGTGGGGCCGTGGCGGTGGGGCTGGGGGTAGGGCTGGGCTGGGCGGCGAGCGTGGTTCCGGCCCGGCCTTGCCCTCCCCAGCACCCCATTTTCTCGAAAACACTTCAAGTTGCCCCGGAGTTTGACGTGCACTCGAGAAAATGGGGTGTTTGCGGGGGCGGTCGGGGGAGTTTTCTCCCAGCGATCGCGCACGCTCCGGGGATAGAGTGAGCGGGTGCCAGAACCCGTTGCGCAGCAGCCACAGCAGTCCCCGGAATCAGTGTTCGAAGGGACGCAGGGCCCCAGGGAACAGCAATCCTCGGAGGGCGCGAGGGGCACGGAGGGCACCACGGCAGGCGCGGCACTCTCCAGCGCAGAGAGCGCCGAGAGAGCGAAGGGCACCACGGCGAAGCGTGGCGTCCGCGGAGGCCGCGGAGGTCGCAGCTCCACTCCAACCGGGCCGCGGGCCTCCTTCAAGCAGCTGCTCCCCTACCTTTTCGAGCAGCGGGGGCTCCTCGCGTTCATCCTTGGGCTCAGCGTCGTTGGCGCGCTCGTGTCTCTGTCGCAGCCGCTGCTCGTGGGTCAGGTCATCGACCGCGTGCAGAACTCGCAGCCGCTTGGCGCACTCGTCGCCGTGCTCGTGGTTGTTGTCATCGCGGGCGCCCTGTTCGACGGCTACCAGCACTACCTCCTGCAGCGCATGGGCGAGGGGGTCGTGCTGCGCTCGCGGCGCCGCCTCATCGCGAAGATCTTGCACCTGCCGATCTCGGAGTTCGATCGCCGCCGCACCGGAGACCTCGTCTCACGCGTCGGGTCAGACACCACGCTGCTGCGCGCGGTGCTCACGCAGGGGCTCGTCGAAGCTGTCGGCGGGGCCCTGCTCTTCGTCGGCGCGCTCGTCGGGATGCTCATTATCGACCCCGTCCTGTTCCTCATCACCTTCGGCATCATCGGGGTCTCACTCGTCGTTGTCGTGCTGCTCGCTAGCCGCATCCGCCCAGCCGTCGCCCGCGCCCAGGAGAAGGTTGGCGACCTCGCCGCGGCCGTCGACCGCGCGATCGGGTCGATGCGCACGATCCGCGCCGCCGGCGCCGCCGACCGCGAGCAGGCAGCCATCGAGCAGCAGGCTGAGGAGGCCTACGGCTTTGGGCTGAAGATCGCCCGGATCTCGGCGCTCATCGTGCCGATCTCGTTCATCGCTTTGCAGGTGTCGCTACTGTCGGTGCTCGGCTTCGGCGGCTACCGCGTCGCCTCAGGCGCCATTGAGGTCAGCCAGCTCGTGACGTTCGTGATCTTCCTCTTTATGATGGTCGCTCCCCTCGGGCAGGCCTTCGGGGCCTTCTCGGCGGTGAACCAGGCGCTTGGCGCGCTCGGCCGGATCCAGGAGATCGACACGCTCCCGACGGAGACCGCGCACGACGCAGAGCTCTCCCCGTCGGGGGCGATCGTGCCGCTCGCGGAGGCCAGGGTGCCTGAGGCCCCCGCGATCCGCTTCGACGACGTCCGCTTCACGTACCGCTCGGCCGCGCCCGACAGGGTCGACGCGCGCGCGTTCGCCGGCGGCAGGTCACGCCGCGACGCAGCAGCAATCCCGGCGGAGGTCGTCGAGACGCCCGTACTGCACGGGGTGTCGTTCGACGTCGAGCGCGGTACCCGCGCCGCCCTCGTCGGCCCGTCCGGCGCGGGCAAGTCGACGGTGCTCGGGTTGATTGAACGCTTCTACGATCCTGATTCCGGTACCGTCGAGCTGTTCGGCGCCGACCTCCGCTCGCTCGATCGCAACGAACTGCGCGCGCAGTTCGGCTACGTCGAGCAGGATGCTCCCGTGCTCGCGGGCACGCTCCGCGACAATCTGCTGCTCGCTTCACCGGCGGCGACCGACGCGGCGTGCGAGCGGGTGCTCCGCGCTGTGAACCTCGGCGGGCTCCTCGACCGCTCGGCCGAGACGGGCGGGCTCGAGAGCGGGCTCGACGCGCAGGTCGGCGAGAACGGCCTCATGCTCTCGGGTGGCGAGAAGCAGCGGCTCGCGATCGCGCGGGCGCTCTTGACGGCGCCGCCGATCCTGCTGCTTGACGAATCGACTGCGTCGCTCGACGGGGTGAACGAGCGGCTTATGCGCGAGGCCCTCGACTCCGTCGCGACGGGGCGCACGCTCATCGTCATCGCACATCGGCTGTCGACCGTCGTCGACTCAGACAAGATCATCGTCGTCGACGGCGGCCGCGTCATCGGTGAGGGCACGCACGCCGAGCTCGTCGCCACCGTGCCCCTCTACCGCGAGCTCGCGCAGCATCAGCTGCTCGTGCCGAGGGACGCGGAGGAACACGCGGAGTAACGACCTCGCCGGATCCCCATCCGCCGAGTGTCATGTCACGTGCCACGCCCAGAAATCGGGGATAATCGTCTGAGACTGCCCCGACGAGGACGTACAGGACGCACAGATGGACGCTGCAGAGCTCACCGCGCGGATCAAGGATCTCATCAAGCTAGCGCGCGGCGACGGTGAGACGACCGCGTGCGGAGAGGTCGGCCGCCCCGTGAGCTCGCGGGATGAGGGGACCGCGCTCTTCTCCTCGCTCCAGCTCAACGCACGCGAGTCGGTGAGCGCACTCGACAACGGGGACTACTGCGGTGACACGACCGGGCAGAGCGCGTCGCAGGCGATCGCACTCTCGGAGGGGATCAGGTACCGCGTTGTGTACTCGACAAGCATCTTCGAGCACGACGCCCACCTCGAGGCGACGCTCGACGCCATCGCGCAGGGCGAGGAGGCCCGCGTCTCCGACCTCGTGCCCTCACGCCTCGTCATTCGCGACCGCTGCGAGGCGCTCGTCATCGCGAAGGGCTACCCGAACGTCAGCCCCCTCGGCTTTCACACGTCGCACCCGGCGACGGTCGAGTACCTCTGCGCACTGTTCGACGCTGTGTGGGCCCGCGCCCTTCCCGTCTCAGCGCCGAGGCTCGACACGCAGGCGGCCCTCTCCCCCGAGCAGGTGCAACTGCTGCAGTACCTCGTGCTTGGTCGCACTGACGCCAGCATCGCTCGCTCCCTCGGTGTGAGCGAGCGGACGGTGCAGCGGCAAGTGCAGGCGATCCAGCACACGCTCGGAGCGAAGGGCCGCTTCCACCTCGGCGTCTGTATCGGCGAATACCTCGCGGGCCACGATAGCCGCCAATCGCAGCAGATCGCGGTGCCCGTGACCCTGTAGGGGCACGCGCACCGCGACCTGTGAGCGGCGCGAGGCTGCAGCTAGCGGTGCGAGGCCGCGGCTAGCGGCCCTCAATCGCGCTTAGCGCTTCTCAGTAGTGAGCGACGACGCTGACGTTCTCGAACGCCTCGGCGCCGTAGAGGGTGACGTAGTTCCACCCCGAAGCGGGCCAGTCGAGCACGACCTGCTCGTTGTTGCCAGCGTTCGTCGAGCGACCCTGGTGGTTGTTCTGGCTCGCCCAGCCGCCGCTGCCGACGTAGAGGTCGGCGTTGCCGGTGCCGCCGCCCGCGGTGATCGTGAGGCGGGGAGTACCCTCGGGAACCCAGACCATGAGGTAGTCGGATTCGCCCTCGCCACCCGAGCGCTCCATCCGACCGCACGCCTGGCCGAGCGACCGAGTGTCGGGGTCATCGCAGACAGGGATCTCCCAGGTGTTCTCACCGCCGGTTCCCGGCCCGGTCTCTTCGTCGCCGACGACGGTCACCTTGCGGGTCGCCGAAGCCGTCGCACCCTTGTTGTCGGTCACGGTGAGCTTCACCGTGAACTCACCAGCGGCGGCGTAGGTCACGACCGGGCTCTGCTCGGTCGAGGTCTCGCCGTTACCGAACTCCCATGCCCAGCTTGCGATCGAGCCGTCGGCGTCCGTCGACCCGTCGGTAAGAGTGACCTTCAGCCCATCGATTGCCGCGGTGAACGCCGCGGTCGGGGGCGTGTTGGTCGTCGGCTGCTCGCCACCGAGCTCGACCCCGCAGTTGCCAGCGGCACACTCGGCGAGGTACCCGGCAAACTCGGCGTCGTACGACGTGCCGATACTGTTCTTCAGGTATGCGCGGGCCGCGTTCCAGTCGCCCGAGCGGTAGTGCCCGAGCACGGTCTGCATCTCTGCCGGGTGCTTGTTGAGCATGAAGCTCACCGCGAGGTAACCCCACCGGTAGATGCGGTCGGTGCCGTGATCGTACGTCGTGTCGAACAGCTCGCTGAGCTTGTACGTGCCCGCCGCGGCGAGGTTCTGCGCTTCGGTGTAGGCGAGGCCGCGGTAGTGGTACGAGATGTACTCGGCGAAGCCCTCAACCCACCAGATAGTCGGGGTGAGCATGTTCTCGCCGAAGTCGCCGTGCATGTTGAAGCGGCCGTCGAGATAGTGGGTGTACTCGTGGTTGAGGTTCCAGATCGCGAACGCAGGGCGAAGCCACTCGGCCTCGTAGGCGATAAACCGCGCCTGGTTGTTCGCCTGTGACGGGTCGCCCTCGAGGTACATGCCACCGTTGTTGGTGTCGATGTCAAACAGGGTACCTGCGTACGACTGGTAGTCGTCGCTCGAGTCGAAGACTACGACCTCGATGTTCGTGTTGATGTCGCCGGGTACCGGGCCCGGGTCCTTCGCGACCGCGTGGAAGTAGGCGTCCTGCGCGAGCAGGCTGTTGCAGCTCTCGGTGAGCTGGCCCTGCGTCATCTCCTGCGCCCGGATGGTGATGCTCGGGCTGCAGACGTGCGAGACGGGAAGCACGAATGCTTCGATCTGCTCTTGCAGGTCGCAGATGCCGTAGTAGCTGCAGTTGTCGCGGTCGTACCAGTCGGCCATCGTGGCGACGGCGACCCAGAGCGCCGACCCGGGGCCGTCGAGCGAGTTGCCGTCGAGGATCGCCTTCACGTGCGGCTTCGCGGCGGCCTTCACCTGCGGATCGCCGAGGAACCGGCCGAGCTCGCGGCCCGCGTTCGTCACGAGGTACGCGCGCGGCGTCTGCAGGAGGCCGGCGTTCGTGACGGTGAAGTTGCGAAGCGTCTGCAGGATCGACGGGTCGGCAGCGACCGCGTTCACGAACGCGGGGACCTGGTGCCCGCGGAACAACACGGTGTAGCTCGCGTTCACGGCGTTCAGCATCCACCACGACGAGTCGTAGCTCGCCTTGTAGTCGGTGAGCAGGTGCTTCACCACGAACAGGTATCGGTCATTGAGTTCGGCGCTGTCGATCAGCGTGACGGCCTCGGAGAGCGTCTCGCCGTTCGCGTCAGAGACATCCTTGGAATGCGGATTCGCAAAGAACTTGTCGAGCGCACCCGTCATTGCGGTGCGGAGCGCGTTCCCGTACGCGGGCACGCTCGCCGAGTTGTAGTACTGCACGTAGTAGCCCGCGCGCAGGAACAGCACGAACTGGGCCGCAGAGGTCGAGTTATTGCCCGGGTAGGTCTCCGAGATCGTGCGCAGCGCGTTCGCGGCGCTCACCATCTTGGTTTCGGAGAAGATCTGGGCGGCCTGGCTTCCCGTCACCGAGAACAGGGTGTTGATGCAGTCGGTGCTGCTTGCCGCGATGAGGTCGGTGAGCGCCTTGCCCGAGGCAGCGGCGAAGTCGGCCTTCGTGCACTCGGCCTTCGCCGCACGTGTGCCCTGAGCCCGCTGCTTCTCAGACCCCGCCTGCATCGAGGGGCGGTCGGGCGCCTCAAGATCATCGGTCGCCTCTACGCGCAGCGTGTCGGGGTTCGCCGAGAGCGGCGGGAGCGCCGAATCCTCGCCATCGCCGTTCGGGTTGAGCAGCCCCGAGATATACGCCGGTGCAGTCTCGTCGGCGGGCGCCTCTGCCTCGCCCGTGGTACCGAGCGCGGCGGCCGGTGCCGTAAAGGCGAGCCCCGCGCAGACCGCGATGCCGAGGAGCATCGTCGCTCCCCGCCGCATCGTTCGTTCCGTCATTGTGTCCTTCTTTCCTGTCGTTCTGCGCACGATTGCGCGCGGCAGCGCCGCCGCACCCCTGCCTCGATTCGGGCGCGCCAAAGCACCGCCTCGGCCGTGCGGCGAGGCTGCGAAGACTTGCCCTGCGGTCAGTGTGGCACAGGGGCAGAAGACCCGCCAAGGTCGGAAACACGTCACCTATTGGCGGGGGTGCGCCACGGGCGAGTCGGGGCCGCAACTGCCTAGAATGGAGGCAGGGGCGCACCCTTGGTGGCGCGACGCAGCGCTCGGGGCCCCGGAAGGACAGCGCACCGTGAACGTTGCACAACTCACCAGTCGCCTTGAGGCGCTACTTCGGGAGGCCAGCGAGGCACCCGAGCCACGGGATGAGAATCCGCTGACGCTCGGCAGCGAGGTTCGCTCTGCCGCGGAGCTCCGCACGCTGTTCGTCGCGCTCGGCGCGCAGGCGACGCAGACACTCGACGTGTTGGGAGCCGCGCCGGCAGCGGCATTCGCGCACTGGGATGCGCTACCGCCGCTGCGCGCGGCGAGCCCGGTTCGCGTCAGGAGGGTGCTCTCACCGACCGAAGACGGCGCTCCCTCAGACGACGCGCTGCGCTTCTCGGAGCTCGCTTCGACGCACCTCGTCGTGCGCGACGGCGCCGAGGCGCTGCTCGCCGTGCCGGCGGGTTTGGAGAGCGAAGCAGTACTCGCGATCCACGCGACCCACCCAGCGCTCGTCGACTACCTCATGGTTGTGTTCGAGAGCGCGTGGGCCCACGCGCTGCCGCGAGCACACGCGCTCCCGGGCCGGCTCGGCGACGGGTTTTCGCATGAGGAACTTGAACTTCTCGACCAACTGCTGCTCGGCCTCACGGACTCGAGCATCGCCCGCGCGCTCGGCGTCAGTGTCCGCACCGTGCAGCGGCGCGCGCAGGCGCTCCAGCGGCGCCTGGGCGTGAGCCGCAGGTTTCAGCTCGGCATGCGAGTCGGGCTCGACGGGTTCCCCGCGCGCTAGCGGGTCGGGGCGTCGCTGCGCCCAAACATCCAGTCGAGCTTCGGCTCGACGATCGGCCGGAAGACCGCAGAGACCGGCTTGGTCGAGAGCAGCACGGCGATGCCTGCTGCAATCGCCGTGAGTAGCACGATGCCGAACCAGCCGAGCGCCCCGATCGAGTCGACGACGCCCGACTCGCGCAGCGCCCACACAACGACCCCGTGCAGCAGGTAGACGTAGAGGGTGCGGGCGCCCCACACCGTCGCAATCGAGTGCTTCCGCGAGATCACCACAAGCAGGGCGAGCGTCATCGCCGCAGCGAGGGCGATCAGGATCGCGCCGACCAGGATCCCGCTCCCGGCGAGCCCAAACCAGCCGCCGGCGTCATTCGCATTCCAGCCGCCGATCGGCGCCTTCTCGAACATCCAGGCGTAGCTGTCGCGGTGCGTGAGCCACCTGTCGATGCGCCAGAACCCACGGAGCCCGCCCGGAAGCAGCGCTACGGCAGCGATCGCCGCGGCGATGCCCGCAAGGATCGCCCAGGCGCCGGTGCGGAGCCCGCGCGACGGCCGCTCGAACCAGGCCCCCGAGAGCCAGCCCCGCTCGCGCGCGAGCCACGCGCCGACAAAGAACGGCAGGAACGCGAGCGTGCGGGCAGCAGAGAAGTTCACGCCGATGGCGGGGAGGAGCGGGGCGATGAGCGCAAGCGCCGTCGCGAGCGCGAGCGGGTGCTTGAATCTCGCGATGTAGGGCAGCAGGATCCGCATCGTCGCGAGCGTCACGAGGAACCATAGCGTCCAGGCCGGGCTCACCAGGAAGCTCTGGCTGAGTTTCTTACCCTCGACGATGCCGTGCAGCAGCGCCCAGATGCCTTCCCAGGCCCCCCAGACGACGAGCAACTGCACGGTCGAGGCGATCGCTTTCGGGGTCACCTCTGGCTTCGAAAACAGCCCGGAGAGCGCAATCATCGCGGGCATGTGAAACAGGTAGATGTACGCGTACAGCCCGAAGCCGAGCTCGCTGTCGGTGCGCACCGTCGAGATCAGGTGGCCGATCACGACGAGCACAATAAGCGCAAAACGCGCGTTGTCCCAGAGGGCGACGCGCGTTTTAGCGGGTGATGCTTGAGTAGCCAGGGCTAGACCATCTTCGTGACCTGGTCGAAGCCAAGCTCGACCGGAGTCTCACGCTCGAACAGCGACACCAGAACCGTGAGCTTGCCGGCGGCCGGGTTGATCTCGCTGATCGTGCCGGGAAGGCCCTCGAACGAGCCCGACTTAATGGTGATGGTCTCGCCGATCTCGAAGTCGATCTCGACCTGGCCCTGAGCGACGGCGGTCGCGGGGGCCTTGCCCTTTGCGGTCGCTGCGGGCTCGAGCTCGACGGTGCTCTTCAGCATCTCGAAGGCCTCGTTGATGCGCAGCGGCACGGGGTTGTGAGCGTTACCGACGAAGCCGGTCACGCCGGGCGTGTGACGCACGACAGACCAGGTGCTCTCGGTGAGGTTCATGCGGACGAGCACGTAGCCTGGGATCCGCACGCGGGTCACCATCTTGCGCTGGCCGTTCTTGACCTCCATGACCTCTTCCATCGGGACCTGGATCTCGTAGATGTCATCTACGGCGCCCATGACCTCGCGACGGTTCCAGAGGTTCGATTTCACCTTGCGCTCGTAGCCGGCGTAGGTGTGGATGACAAACCACTTGCCCGGGCGGCGGCGCAGGTCCTTCTTGAAGGCCTTGTAGGGGTCTTCAGCGGTCTCTGCCGCCTCGCCCTCTTCAGTCGACTCTTCGTCGACGATTGCGTTCGCCGCGGCCTCGGCCTCATCGACCGTGTCGATGTCGAGTGCGTCTTCGACTGCCGCGTCGACCTCGGGGTCGGCAACGTTCGCCAGCGCGTCAAGCGCCGCGTCGAGCTCTGACTCGGGTGTGGTGCTGTTCTCGGACGTCATCTCAGTCGTGCCTTCTCGTTCGTTGCGGGTATGGATCGTCTGGGCTTAGCGAAGTGGCGTGCCGAAGACGAAGAGGGTGACGAAGCCGAAGAGCTTGTCGAGTACCCACACCAGCGCCATCATGACGACCACGAAGGCCAGTACGACGAGGGTGAACCGAACGAGCTCCTTGCGAGTCGGGGTAACGACCTTCTTCAGCTCTGAAAAGACTTGCTGAATGAACAGGATGATTCGACCGAAGAAGCCGCGCTTGCGGTCATCCTTCTTCGCTGGCTCGACGTTGCCGCCGTTCTCAGCGAGCTCAGTGCTACTCATCGGTTGTCCTTTCAGTGCCCTGGCCTAACGACCAGGCGTGGCAGGGCGGACAGGACTCGAACCTGCAACCTACGGTTTTGGAGACCGTTGCGCTACCAATTGCGCCACCACCCTAAAAGGTGAGACTCCCGCTTTACAAACTGTGCTTTTGGGCACAACCGATAATGGCAGAAGTCAATGCCTAGCTATTACTGTACGCGATCCCGTGGCCCTTGTCGAACTGAGTTTGGTGCAGCCTGCGTGTCGGGTGTGGCGCGGCACCCTTTCTCCCCCGCGAACGCGCGCCGGCATGCGCTCAGGAGTAGGCTTATCGCGTGACCGAAACCAACCGTTTGTCAAAGAAGATCGCCGCTATCGCAGAGTCAGCCACGCTCA
Organism: Leucobacter sp.; assembly: GCA_052094845.1. GTDB lineage: Bacteria > Actinomycetota > Actinomycetes > Actinomycetales > Microbacteriaceae > Leucobacter. The sequence continues at coordinate 125,455 of JBQDKK010000002.1, forward strand.
AGGTTGACTCGAAGGCAAAGGCTCTCCAAGCCGAAGGCCGCCCCGTCATCAGCTTTGCCGCAGGCGAGCCTGATTTCGCCACCCCAGAGCACATCGTCGAGGCCGCACGCAAGGCGCTCGACGACCCCAAGAACTTCCGGTACACGCCGGCCGTCGGCCTCCCCGCACTGCGCGAGGCTATTGTCCGCAAGACGAAGCGTGACTCGAGCCTCGACATCACCCCCGCACAGGTGATCGTCACCAACGGTGGCAAGCACGCTGTCTACTCGGCTTTCCAGACGATCCTTGATCCGGGCGACGAGGTCATCCTCCCCGCACCGTACTGGACGAGCTACTCCGAAGAGATCAAGCTCGCTGACGGCACCGCCGTCGAGGTCTTCGCCGGCGCCGACCAGGGCTACAAGGTCACCGTCGAGCAGCTCGAGGCCGCCCGCACCGACCGCACCAAGGCGCTGCTCTTCTGCTCGCCCTCGAACCCGACGGGCGCCGTTTACACGCCCGAGGAGACGAAGGCGATCGGCGAGTGGGCCCTCGCGAACAACCTCATCGTCGTCTCTGACGAGATCTACCAGAACCTCACCTACGACGGGGTCCGCGCGATCTCGATCGTCGAGGCCGTCCCCGCGCTCGCCGACAACACGATCCTCGTGAACGGCGTCGCGAAGACCTACGCGATGACCGGCTGGCGCATTGGTTGGTTCATCGGCCCGGCAGACCTCGTGAAGGGCGCCGCGAACCTCCAGTCGCACATGACCTCGAACATCAACAACATCGCGCAGATCGCTGCGGCCGCCGCGCTCGACGGCCCGCAGGAGCCGATCGAGGAGATGCGCCAGGCGTTCGAGCGCCGCCGCGGCCTCATCGTCGCCGAGCTCAACAAGGTTCCGGGCTTCCACTGCCCGATGCCCGAGGGCGCGTTCTACGCCTACGTCGACGTGACCGCGGCGCTCGGCCGCGAGATCCGTGGCGTGACGCCGACGACCTCGCTCGAGCTCGCCGACCTCATCCTCTCCGAGGCCGAGGTTGCCGCGGTGCCCGGCGAGGCGTTTGGCCCGTCCGGGTACCTCCGCTTCAGCTACGCGCTGGGCGACGAGGCCATCGTCGAGGGCGTTCGCCGCATCCAGGCGCTGCTCTCGGAGTAAGCGTCAAGCGGCGCACAGCGCCACGCACACGACGGTCGGCCCGGGCATTGCCCGGGCCGACCGCGTTTCTTTGGGCGAATACGCCGGGCTGTGCCGCCGCTACTCGCCAATGGTGGCGAGGAACACCTCTCCGCTTCCGGTGAGGTGGATCGGCTCACCGGCCGATACGTACAGCGACTGCCCGCGGGCGACGTTCGCCATCTCCGCGAGCTCAGACTCGGGCCGCGAAATGAGCACGCGGCCCGCTGTCACGATGAGCACGACGGGCGCGGGAGCTTCGACGACGACCTCGGCGGCAGCGCCTTCGAGGCGCGCCCCTCCAAGCATCTCGGCGTCGCTGAACGCGGTACCCGCCCCAAGGTCGTCTCCATTCTCAACTCGCGCCCGGAAAAGCGTGAAGTCTGGCACCCCGGGCCGCCAGGCGCAGAGCCCCGCCGCGACGCGCTCCCCGCGCATGCGCGGCTCGTCGAGCTCGCCGAAGTGCAGGATCCGCAGCATCTCAGGGATATCGATGTGCTTCTGCGTAAGGCCGGCGCGGAGCACGTTGTCAGACGCCGCCATCACCTCTACCGCGATCCCGCCGAGGTACGCGTGGAGCTGGCGGGCGCCGAGGTAGACGGCCTCGCCCGGTGCGAGCCGTACGTGATGCAGCAGCAACGACACGAGCACCCCGGGGTCTCCGGGGTAGTGCTGAGCGAGCTTTCGCAGGCACTCAAGACGGTCGGGGTGGACGGCGGGCTGCGATCCGACGCCGATCGCGTCGACGACCGCGCGCTGCGCCTCCTCAACATCGGCTCCGCCCGAGAATGCCCACCGCATGAACGCCTCGCGGGCCGCCTCCGGTTCCGCGCCGACCAGCCGGTCAGCGGCCCCCCAGAGGATCCCGCCGCCGAGCGGCGCGGCCGCGGCGAGCGCCCGCAGATCCATCACGGTGTCAGCGAGTGAACGGAACCCGCTGAGCGCGGTCACCTCGCTCAGCGCGACGAGCAGCTCGGGCTTGTGGTTCGCGTCGCGATAGTTCCGATCCGGCGCGTCAACGGGCACGCCGGCGGCGTTCTCCGCCGCGAACCCCTCCGCGGCCTGCGCCTCGTTCGGGTGCACCTGCAGCGACAGCGGCGCCCCGATCGCGAGTACCTTGAGGAGAAACGGCAGCGGGCCGCCGTTTACGCCGTAACGATCCGGATCCTGCTCGATCAGCTCGATCAGCGTGTGCGGCACCGGCGTCGCCTTCGCGACGCTCGCCGGGCTGCCCGGGTGATCGCCGAGCCACAGCTCTGCCTGCGGCTCGCCAGTCGGCTCGTGACCCAGCATCTTTGGCAGTGCGTCTGTTGAGCCCCACGCGTACGCACGCGGGGTGTTCTCGATGAAGATCAGCACCATGCTCCCTGTAGTACCTGGATGCTCTACCATACCGGGTATGGCCAACAGCAAGACAAGACTCGGGGTGAGCGCGTACGCGATCGTCGTGTTTGTCTTCACACTCGCCAGCAACGGCGTACGCAACCTCGTCGGGTGGCCGGCTTTCATCGCCCTCGCGGTGATCATCGCGGCGGTCGGCGGAATCATGTTCCTGCGGATGCGACCAGAGCGGTTCCGCTGGTACCGGCTCCCCGCGCCGATCTATCTCTTCCTCGCGCTCGCGACGCTCTCGATCCTGTGGTCGCAGTACCGGTTCGAGAGCGTACTCGGCGTGGTCGCGCAGCTACTCACGACGCTCGTCGCGGTCGCGCTCGCGTTCATCCTCACCTGGCACGAGGTGCTGCGTACCCTCGGCACGGCGCTCCGGTACGTCATCGGGCTCTCATTCGTGTTCGAGCTGTGGGTGTCGCTCTTTCTGCAGAAGCCACTGCTGCCGTGGTGGCTTGAACTCACCCCAGAGCAGCAGGACAAGCCCGCGAAGCTTCTGTACTGGAGCCGCGACCTCCTGTTCGAGGGCGGGCCCATCCAGGGCCTTGTCGGGAGTTCGACCCTTCTCGGGTTCATCGGGCTCATCGGCCTCATCATCTTCACCATCCAGCTGCGCGCGAAACTTGTCACGCGCTTCGCAGGCTGGTTCTGGGTCGCAATGTCGCTCGCGACGCTCGCGCTCACCCGCTCCGCGACCGTCACGGTCGCGCTCGGTGCCGTCGTCGTAGCCCTCGCGTTCGCGCTGTGGGCTCGCCGATCAGGGCCGGTTGGGCGCGTTCCGGTCTACGTCACAGGCGCCGCCGCGCTCGCGCTGCTCGCCGGGCTCGCGGTGTTCGCGCGCTCGTGGATCTTCTCGCTGCTCGGCAAGAGCAGCGACCTCACCGGCCGCGTCGACACCTGGGATGGCGTAATCAGCCTCGCGCAGCAGCGGCCGTGGTTCGGCTGGGGCTGGATCAGCTACTGGGCGCCCTGGGTTGAGCCCTACAAGTCGCTCGACGTGCAGGGCGGCATCCCCGTCATGAGCGCGCACAACGCGTGGCTCGACGTCTGGCTGCAGCTCGGCATCGTCGGCCTCGTGATCTTCGTGCCGCTCGTCGCGCTCACGCTCTGGCGCGTCTGGTTCCGCGCCGTCGACCAGCCGCGGCGCGGCTACGGCCCCCCGCTCCCCTACGCAACGAGCGCGCTCTGGCCCTTCCTGCTGATGATCGCGCTCGTCGTGCAGTCGTTCGCGGAGAGCCGGATGCTCATCGAAAGCGGCTGGCTGCTGCTCATCTTGCTCGCGGTGAAGTCGCGGTTCGACTTCGAACTGCCGTCGCTCGACGCCGAGCCGCAGCGCGTGCCGTGGCGGCAGGTTCCGATTCCGCGTGACCACGCGCCGGCCGTCACCGGGCGGTAGCGGGGCGGGTTGGGGTTGGGCCTTTGCGAGGCTTGGGCCTGGTGAGGCTTGGGCCTGGGGCGGCTTGGTAGAATTGGCCCCGTGAACCTCAGCTCTGAGCGCCTGCACAAGCTGCGGGCCGACGCCCGCCTCGAACGCGAGACCATTCTCGAGTATCGGGTGCGCGGCGGCCAGGATCCTGCCGTTGCGTACGAGGAGGTCCCCGAGCTCGACGATTTCGTCGTCGCCGCGCTGCGCGATGAGCTGTTGGAAGATCGCGGCCAGCTCGCGGAGTACGGGCTCGCCAGGCTCGCGGCCCAGTCTTCAAGCCCCGACGCCGACACCCACCGAGCCAACGCTGATCGCGTCGAGTTCGAACTGCTCCGCGAGATCGCAGACTCGGTGCCCGAGCTCGCTGTCGCTGTGTGGCGGGCGGCGGGCAAGCTCGACGTGGAGTAGGTGGGCGGCGGCCCTCTGAGCATTGTTTCGTTCCAAGGAAATGCTTTTCCGGCGCTGATAGATTGATTCGATGAGCACAACTTCCGCGCCTTCCAGGGAGCCATTGGCACCATCCCGGTCGAAGGTGCGGGGCGACATTCAAGCACTGCGCGCTGCGGCCGTCGCCCTTGTCGTCGCAAATCACCTGTGGCCCACCCGCCTCACTGGTGGCTTTGTCGGGGTCGACGTCTTTTTTGTGATTTCAGGTTTCCTCATCACTGCCCACCTTCTCGGCGAGATTCGCCGCTCAGGCACGGTCTCGCTCCCCAAGTTCTACGCGCGGCGGGCACGTAGACTCCTCCCGGCAGCGCTGCTTGTCGGCGTGGTGACGCTCGCGGCGACGCTTGTGTGGATTCCGGCCGAGCGCTGGGCGCGCATCGCACGCGAGATCTTCGCGTCCGCGGCCTACTTTGAGAATTGGATGCTGACGGCGTCTGCGGTCAACTATTCCGATCGCGGGCAAGTGGCAACACCCGCGCAGCATTACTGGTCGTTGTCCGTGGAAGAGCAGTTCTACCTGCTGTGGCCACTCACGCTTTTGTTCCTCGGGTGGCTGCTCGCCCGCAAGTTTTCTGGCCGGATCGCGGCGCGACGGGCCTACCTCGCTCTCGCTATTCTGGTACTCGCGGCGGCCTCACTCGCTTTCTCGCTCTGGCAGACGGGCACCAACCCCTCGGCTTCGTATTTCAACACGTTTGGCCGTGCTTGGGAGTTCATGGTCGGTGCGCTCATCGCCACCCTCATGCCAGCACTCAGCGAGTGGTTCGTTCGTTCCCGGACACTGGCGCTGCGCGGTGTGCTGCAACTCGTCGGATACTCAATGATCCTCTTCTCTGCCGCGACGTTCTCAGAGGCAACTGCGTTCCCAGGGCCCTGGGCGCTCGTCCCGGTCGTCGGTACCGCACTGGTAATCGCGCTGGGGCCAGAGATACCCCGATGGAGCCCCGCGCGAGTGGCGGACTGGCGCCCGGTAAGGTACCTCGGCGATGTCTCCTACTCGCTGTATCTGTGGCACTGGCCCGTTATCGTCATCATGCCGTTCGCTCTCGCGCGAGATGTCGGAACGCTCGACAAACTCGTCATGCTTGCACTCAGCCTCGTGCTCGCGATGCTCACCAAGCGCTTTGTTGAGGACCCGGGTAGAACTAAACTCTTCGCTGGCGCGCGACCTCGCCGAACCCTCATAGCAACTCTCGCGTCGGTGGCGAGTGTTGCGCTCATGGCAGGGGGCGTCACCTACGCCGCTTCGGCAATCGAGGCTCGCGAAGCAGCACGCATTGACGCGGCCGTGGGGTCGGGGTGCTTCGCCGCCGAGGCCCTCTCACCGGGCAACAACTGTGAAGAGCCGTTTGGGCCTGCGTTGTTCCCGGCTGGTGCGGAGTCGGACGCTCCCTGGAAGACCGTCGCTCCAGAGTGCGCCACGGTCTCCGAAGACCGTCAGATTCTGGCGCAGGGCAAGCCCTCTTACGTTGAGTGCTCGTTCCCTGATGCCGCCGCTTCCCCGGGCAGCCGGCCCTACACGGTGTGGCTCGTGGGAGATTCGCACGCCGAGCATTGGAAGGCGGCGGTCTACGATATCGCACGAGGGAACGGTTGGGACGTGCGGGCGACGATGCAGGGCGGATGCCCGACGGTTCCTACGCCACTCGTAACCGCCTTCGGTGAGCCGACCGACCCGGCGAAGCAGGAGTCTTGCACCTCATGGGTCAGCGAGGTCTCTGAGCGGATTCTCGCAGATCAACCCGATCTTGTGATCGTCTCAAACTTTGCGTCGACCGAGGGCGTCGACGACGACTCGGGTCGCTCACAACCCGAACAGCTCGCCGACGGCATGTCCGGCACACTGCAGGCGTGGGCTGACGCGGGTTCCGAAGTTGTTGTCATTCGGGACGTGCCCTCAGCTGGAACCCGGCTTGGGGCAAGCTGTGCCGCGCAGAACGGTGACAAGGCACTCGCCTGCACCGCCCCCCAGTCCGAGGTACTCCCGGCGGACCCTCAGGTCGCCGCGGTCGAACTGCTCGACACGCCGCGCCTCCACAGCGTCGACCTCACGGAGTACTTCTGCGTTGATGGGACCTGCTCTGGCATTGTCGGGGGCCTTCCTGTTTACTACGACATGGACCACCTCTCGGGCAGCTACTCGCGCTCGCTCGCGCCCGCCCTCGGCGAGAAGCTTGGCGTTGTGCTCAACACCGGCTTTAGGGCACCGATGCCGGTCTCTGAATAGCCTTTCCTCGGCGGTCAGCTCGCCAGGTCACTTGTTCGCATCCTCAACGCTGCCTCTGCGCGTTGGGGCGGGTTGCTATGTTGGATCTTGTTGAATTCCTATTCTCTGTCCGACTACTACGCAACGACGCGAAAGATGACGGTCCTCTATGACGAACACACTGCAAGAGATACTCGACACGATCGGCGGCGTAATTTGGGGGCCATTCGTCCTCATCCCGCTTCTGTTCCTTACTGGCTTGTACCTGACCGTCAGGCTCGGCGGCATTCAGTTCCTCAGGCTCGGTGCCGCGCTGAACCTCGGCCTTCTCCGACGCAAGGATCCCGGCGCCCAGGGTGACATCTCGCAGTTCCAGGCGCTCACGACAGCGCTCGCTGCCACGGTCGGCACTGGCAACATCGTGGGCGTCGCAACCGCGATCGGGATCGGGGGGCCAGGAGCGCTCTTCTGGATGTGGATCACGGGTCTCCTCGGCATGGCCTCAAAGTACGCTGAGGCGTTCCTCGGAGTGCGGTACCGCCAGGCGGACGCGAAGGGTGAGCGCAACGGTGGGCCCCAGTACTACCTCGAGAAGGGCATTCGCGGGCCGCTCGGCAAGATCCTCGGCTGGTCGTTCACGGTGTTCGCGGTGTTCGCATGCTTCGGCATCGGCAACCTCACCCAGTCGAACTCGATTGCGGCGAACGTCGAACACAGCTTCAACGTTCCCGTCTGGGTGACGGGCCTCATTCTCACCGCGTTCGCGCTCGTCGTACTCGTCGGCGGCATCAAGTCGATTGGCAAGGTCACCGCCGGCTTCGTGCCGATCATGATCGTGTTCTACGTCGTCGCGGCCCTCTACATCCTGGGCGCGAACATCGGCGAGGTGCCTGCGGCCCTCGCGACAATCTTCCACGACGCGTTCACCGGCACGGCGGCCGCCGGCGGATTCGCCGGCTCCGTGTTCATCATCGCCGTGCAGTACGGCTTCGCACGCGGCATCTTCTCGAACGAGTCAGGGATGGGCTCGGCTGCCATCGCCGCAGCGGCAGCGCAAACGAGCCACCCGGTTCGCCAAGGCCTCGTCTCGATGACGCAGACGTTCATCGACACCATCATCGTGGTCACCATGACCGGCCTTGTCATCGTCACGACGGGCACCTACTCGCAGGTTGACCCTGCAACGAACGAACAGCTCTCCCCCGCCCTCATGACCGGCCAGGCGTTCTCTCACGGCCTGCCCGGCGAGTGGGGCCACTGGGTCGTAACCATCGGGCTCGTGATGTTTGCCTTCTCGACGATCCTCGGCTGGGCGTACTACGGCGAGCGCAACATCGTGCGCATCTTCGGCCGAAAGATCGCGATCCCGTTCCGCGTGCTCTTCTCGCTTATCGTGTTCGTCGGCGCGACGACCCAGCTCGACATCGCGTGGTCGTTCTCGGACATGATGAACGGGCTCATGGCGATCCCGAACCTTATTGGCCTGCTCATCTTGTCGGGCCTCGTCGCCCGGGAGACCCGCGCGTACCTCAAGTTCGACCCGAAGCTCCGGGCGACGCCCGAGGAGATCGAGCGAGCCCTTAGTGACGAACCCGGATACCAGTCTTGGCGCAAACGTGAGGCCGAGCTCGATCGTGCTGGCGGACGCGAACCGCAGCGACCCGCGACGCGCACCGTGCAGGTGCCGCTCGAGGAGTAGCCACCACAAGAAAGAACTGCGGCCCACCCCCACAGGGATGGGCCGCAGCTCTTTGCCTAGGCGCGAGGTTAGATGTTGCCGTCGAGCTTGTTGTTCCACATGGCAAGGGCTGAGCCGATCGCCATGTGCATGTCCAGGTACTGGTAGGTGCCGAGGCGACCGCCGAAGTAGACCTGCGGCTCCTGCTCGGTGAGCTCGCGGTACTTGAGCAGGCGCTCGCGATCCTCAGGGGTGTTCACCGGGTAGTACGGCTCGTCCTCGCGCTTCGCGAAGCGCGAGTACTCGTGCATGATGACGGTCTTGTCGGTCGGGTAGTCCCGCTCCGGGTGGAAGTGGCGGAACTCGTGGATGCGGGTGTACGGAACATCCGCGCCCGCGTAGTTCATAACGCTGGTCCCCTGAAAGTCACCGACGGGCAAGACCTGCTGCTCGAAGTCGAGGGTGCGCCAGCCTAGCTCGCCCTCTGCGTAGTCGAAGTAGCGGTCGACGGGGCCGGTATAAACCACGGGAACCTTGCCAGCAGTGGCTGCTTTGTTGAGGGGCTGTGACTCGTCAAAGAAGTCTGTATTGAGACGAACCTCGATGTTGGGGTGATCCGCCATCTTCTCGAGCCACGCGGTGTAGCCGTTGACCGGAAGCCCCTCGTGAGTGTCGCTGAAGTAACGGTTGTCGTAGTTGTAGCGAACCGGGAGGCGGCTGATGACCTCCGCCGGCAGCTCCGTCGTGGGGGTCTGCCACTGCTTCGAGGTGTAGTCGCGGATGAATGCTTCGTAAAGCGGGCGCCCGATGAGCGAGATGCCCTTCTCTTCGAGGTTCTGGGCGGTCTTGGTATCGAACTCGCCGGCCTGCTCCGCGACGAGCGCCCGGGCTTCGTCTGGGCTGTAGGCCGCACGGAAGAACTGGTTGATCGTGCCGAGGTTGATCGGCAGCGGGTAGACCTCGCCCTTGAAGTTCGAGTACACCTTGTGCACGTAGTTCGTGAAGTCCGTGAACCGGTTCACGTACTCCCACACTGTCTCATTCGAGGTGTGGAAGAGGTGCGCCCCGTAGCGGTGCACCTCGATGCCGGTCTCGGGTTCAGCCTCGGAGTAGGCGTTCCCTCCGATGTGGTCGCGGCGGTCGATGACGACCACCTTCTTACCTGCGCTCGCGGCGCGTTCGGCAATAGTGAGGCCGAAGAAACCGGAGCCAACTACGAGAAGATCCATGGGTCTAGTCTATGGGAGGCTCACCGCCCCAGTCTCAGGGAAGATAAGGCCGTCCTGTTTAGCCGCTAGACTCACGCATTATGGCGCTCAATGTTGCAATTTTTGGTTCTTGCGTATCGCGCGATGCCGTTGGGCTCGTACCTGAGGTATTCACTCCCGCGCACTACACCGCGCGTCAGGCCTGGGTGAGCGCGAACTCCCCAGCAGCATGGGCGCCACCCGTGGACAGGTTGAGCTCCCCGTTCCAGCGCCGAATGCTCCGCGAAGATTTTCACTCGTCGCTGCTGTCCCAGATCAAAGAGCAAGCACCGAGCGCCGACGTTGTGCTACTGGATATCGTCGATGACCGCCTCGGCGTCATCGAGTATTGGCCGAAGCGCTATGCAACGCTCAGTGCCGAGCTCTCCGCTTCGGGCTGGCTCACCGGCGACAGCATTCTCCGACGCCGCAGGCTCCACCTCGGCGACCCCGCGCACTTTGAGCGATTCAAGGCGGCGGCAGCCGCGGTGAAGGCCGAGCTCGTAACAGCAGAGGCGTGGGAGAAGACCCACCTCGTCAAGGCGATCTACGCCTCAGAAGCGGTCGAGGGCGGGAGCGTCCAGGGAGACTACGGCGCAAGCTCCGAGGAGTGGAATGCCCGCTACGCCCCCTACTACGAGCACCTCAGCGAGCTTGGTTTCAACATGATCGAGCCAAAGCCCGAGCTGCTGTTTTCGACCCTCAATCACAAGTGGGGCGCCCACCCGATTCATTATCAGGAAGACGCCTCACGTGATCTTATGACGCAGCTCGCGGCAAAGCTCTAGTTCGCAGGTACCGCTTCCTGTGCTGCCGTCTCGTCTTTCGAGGCTGCCTTAACGGCTGGAAGCTCTGCCTTCTTAGCGCTGATCGCACCGGCAGCGTACGCAACAAGCAGGCCAACGGCGAGTGCGTAGAACACGAGGCCCGGAACGGCGTACCTGAACTGGGTGGCGTTGCCATTGGTGATGTTGTACAGCGCGACTCCAAGTACCGCACCCAAGAGCAGGTGCGATTCTTCGCGACGCCAGAAGATCACCATCGAAGCAATGGCGAGCAAGATAAAGACCAGCAACGAGACATCCTGGCGCAGGAATGTCGCAGTCTCATCAACGAGAATCCCCGCGACCATCTTGGGTGTAGCGAGAATCGCATCGAGCATATTGTCGGTCTCAGTCATGCGCATGTACTGCCCGGCTTGAGAGAACGTTGGGAACACGATCGTTTGGAACACCTGAGCGGCGAGTGCCGTCACTGCGGTCACGATCGCCGGCCACATCCATGCGCTGTTCTTACGTTCCTTGATGGAACCCAAGATCCACGCAACGACGAAGGCGCCGGCAACGATGAAGGTTGCCTGCCTGGTAAACGCCGAACCGATCACCGTGGCCGCAAGGCCGATGAGTGCCCACTTGTTGCGGCTCTGAATCCACTTCCAGGCGAGGATCAAGCTCAGCGCGGTCCACAGCGCAGACAGCGACTCTGTGAGTGCCCCGCCCTTGAATGCCTGCAGGTAGTGGCTCGTGTTGATGAGCAGCATGACCGCGATGGCCGCACCGTTGCCGAAGCGACGCTTCAGAATCATCGTAAACACGATTGTCATCACGATGTTGATCACCAGCACGACGCCGACAAGCCCGTAGGGGCCGAACAGTCGCACAGGGATCGCTGCGAGCAGCGGCAGAATCACTCGGGGCTGCACGAGGCCCCAGCCGAACAGCAGATCAGTGTCCGGAACTGGGATGTCGTAGCCGACAAGCGCCTGCTGGGTGAGCAGGCGAGCGTCGTCGGGAGACTCTCCACCGAACAGGTACGCCATTGCCACGTAGTACCGCGAATCCGGGTAGAAGAACACCGAGCGGTAGACGTACCCTGCATAGCCCACGACAAAGCTGCCGAGCACCACGGCCCACGTCAGCAGATCCGTGCGACGGGCGGTAAATCGGGTGAGGAAATCTTCCCTGCTATCAACGCCCTGCATTACCACGCTCACGCACCTTCGCCTTCACGCTCGAACTTCGCCAAATTGGGCTGGTCTGGGGTCGCTTGAATATCAAGTTGCATCGCGCTGATGAGCAGCTGCGTACCGATCATCAGCGGTAGCGCAGCCAGCATCACTGTTGCGGCGGTAGCGACAACTGAGCCCGCGATCTGGAACATCACCCAGACGCTGATTCCAAGGCCAACAACGAACAGCAGCAGCCCCAGGAAGAGCATGAACGCGATCGGAGAGAACGACCACAGCACGTACCGGTACCAAATTCGGCTCCAGTACCCGACCGTCAAACGGTGCAGGAGCTCTGGCACGACCTTGCTCAGTCGAATACTCGAAACCTCATCGCCGTATACAGCCGGAATCGGCACGTCCACGGCAGGCACCTGCGCAATATTCAGGTGAATCAGGAGATCGTTTTCAAAGCTGTAGCGCTTCGCAATGCGGTCGAGCGGCAGGCGCTTCAGCACCTCGGTACGCACGGCCGTGTAGCCGTTCTGGGGGTCGAAGAGGTGGTAGTACCCAGAAGAGACCTTCGTAAAGAAGGACAGCACGATATTGCCGAATACACGGTATCCAGGCATTCCTTCGAATGACTCTGGCGCGAAGAAGCGGTTCGCCTTAGAGAAACCGAAGCCGCCGTCAGTGACCGGGTCAAGGAGCTGGGGCAGGTAGTTCGGATCCATCTGCGCGTCACCAGCCATGACGACGTTGACGTCGGCACCAAGCTCCATTGCGGCCTTGTGCGCCGTGATGATCGCACCGCCAACGCCCTGGTTCTCTTCATGACGAATCAACGTGACTCGGGGGTCGTCGATCGAACGGACAACATCACTCGTTGCGTCGGGACTACAGTCATCGACGATAACGATGTGGTCGACGAACCCAGGCATCGTCTCGATGACCGTAGCGATCATCTTCTCTTCTTTATACGCAGGCACTACTGCCGCGATTGATGCGCCCTTATACATGCACTTCTCCGTCGTTTTTCGCGGCGAACACCCAGTACCTGTAGGCAAAGAAGTTCCACACCGTTGTCACACCAACACTAATGACTTTGCCGACGATCCAGCTCCAGCCCAGCTCATCTGCGGCCCAAACGATACCAGTCGTCGCTACCGTGTTGAAAGCTACGAGAGCCGTGTATCGGGCGACGCTTGGAGCAAGCGTCGATTCAGATTGGAACGCGAAATAGCGTTGTGAGAAATACGTAATCGCAAACGAAAGCAGGAACGCGACCGGGGTCGCAATGACGAGCGACACCCCGAGTAGGGCGTGCAGGATCCACAGCAGACCGAGGTCTGCCAGGAAGCATGCTCCGCCAACAAAGAGGTATCGGAATACCCCGTTTGACCAGACTCCCCGCAAAAGAGAGTCTGGGTTCACACCTCGGGCCTTGCGGTTATCCGTACTGTCCGAAGCTTGGATATTAGGCCCCAATGACTACGCGGGGAACGCCCTTCCAGGCAGCCGGATCGGTGAAGTTACGGCCGTCTGCGAAGAGCTTGATCTCCGGGAAGTCGGCGGGGCCAAGCTCACAGTACTCCGCGTGATCAGCCTGCAGGATTGCAACGTCAACTGCGTCACCAAGCTTGTGCGCGGTAAATCCGTAGCCAGCGAGCTCCTCATCGGAGAACACTGGATCGTGAACCGTCACCACTGCGCCTCGAGCGATAAGCGCCTCGACGGTCGGGAATACCCCCGAAACGGCAGTCTCCTTCACGCCGCCTCGGTACGCTGCACCAAGCACAACGACTCGCTGGCCTGCGAGGTCACCGATGGTCTGCTCGACCCGGGTCACCACGTACTCAGGCATCGTTGCGTTGTAGTTACGCGCGGTACGCACGATGTCTGCGTCGGGGTCGGTCGAAAGGTAGAGACGCGGGTAGACGGGGATGCAGTGTCCGCCGACAGCAATGCCGGGGCGGTGAATGTGGCTGAAGGGCTGCGAGTTGCACGCCTCAATAACCTTGTACACGTCGATTCCGGCGGTGTCAGCAAAGCGCGCGAACTGGTTCGCGAGGCCGATGTTGACATCACGGTAGGTGGTCTCTGCAAGCTTTGCCATTTCGGCAGCCTCAGCGGTACCCATGTCCCAGACGCCGTTCGGGCGGGGCAGATCGGTGCGCTCATCGAACGTGAGCACCGACTCGTAGAACTCGATAGCCCGCTTGGTGCCGGCCTCACTGAGACCGCCAACGAGCTTCGGGTACTTCTTGAGGTCCGCGTAGACACGACCCGTGAGCACTCGTTCAGGCGAGAACACGAGGTGGAAGTCTTCGCCTTCGGTGAGGCCGGAGACCTGCTCGATGAGCGGCTTCCACCGGGTGCGCGTGGTTCCCACGGGCAGCGTCGTCTCGTAGGAGATCAGCGTGCCAGGCGTGAGGTGCTCAGCCAGCGACGAAGTCGCGGCGTCCATCCACTTGAAGTCCGGCTGCCAGGTCTCTTCGTCCACGAGCAGCGGCACAACAATCACGACTGCGTCGGCGCCGGGGATGGCGTCAGCGTAGTTGGTCGTCGCGCGGAGCTTGCCGCTCGGCACCTGCTCAGCGAGCTTCTCAGCCATGCCAGCTTCGCCGGGGAAGGGCTCAACGCCGGTGTTAATAACGTCGACGAGAGCCTGATTCACGTCAACGCCGACGACTTCATGGCCCATCGACGCGAACTGCGTTGCGAGCGGGAGCCCGATCTTTCCGGTAGCGACTACTGCAATCTTCACGTCAACAGTCTACGCCGCTGGTCACCTCTTGCGCTGAACGGCTTCTCGGTAGGTCGCCTCGTAGGCTTCCTTTCGGCTCGCTTCCGAGAACCGTTGTGCCGCATACGCCTGAACCTCGGTGGCATCCCAGCGCTCAGGATCCGACATCAGTTCGGCGACGGCCCGCGCGACCGCCCCCGACTCACGCTGGGCCACCAAACGCGAGGCTCGGGCCGGCAAGAACTCCTCGTGGCCACCGGTGCCCGTTGCGACAACAGGAACACCGTGCGCGAGCGCTTCTGCGATCGCAACACCAAATGTCTCAGTTTCAACGGGGAGCACAAATACGTCCGATGCGGTGAGGCATTCAGATACGAGCTCCGGAGCGAGCGCACCGGTCAGCGTTACGGCATCCACGAGCCCCAGTTCACGGACCCGAGCGACGACCGCGTCTCGCTCTTCTCCGTCACCGATCCAGGTGAGCGTTGCAGCAGTTCCCGAGTCCCTGAGTTCTTTGAGTGCTTCAACGGCGATCAGTGGCCCCTTACGGGAGACGAGGCCGCCAACAGCGACAAGCGCCAGCTCATCACTGCCACCGCCTCGGTGGAGCACGCCCGCCTGAGGAAACTCCACCCTATTGCCAATGACGTGAGCCGGCACTTCACGGAACGGAGCAATCGCGTCGGCGAGCGAGCTACTCACCGCGACAACCGCCCCCGGCCGCTTGAACGCTCGCATCAGCATTCGCCGGCCGAACGCAGCAACCGCATTTGCTGGCGGCGTCACGAGGGTCGAGAAGTGCTCCGTATGAACCCAGGGCGCCCGAATCCCTGAAACTGCCGCAAGCAAAAGCGCAGGAAACGCCATCGTGTGAAGCAGATCGTGTTCTTTCAAGAGCTCTCGCATCCGGCGTCGCGCCGCGAGGAAGGTGCCGGGCTTTGTAATCGCGAACGGGATGCGCTCGACTCGAACTCCCGAGATCCGATCGGGTGCTGGTTCCAGCCAGTCGGGTCGGCAGAGGTGCAGCACGGTGACCTCGTGATCCGTCGCAAGCAGCTCGGCATCCCGCAGCGTAAAGACCCCCGATACAGGGTGCGATGGAGTGGGAAACCAGGGCGTGACAGCTAGAACCCGCATTCATCAATAGTAGCCTCGCATTGCTTCGCCTTAGACTGGTGGGGTGAAGATCATGAGTGTCGTGGGCGCACGCCCCCAGTTTGTAAAGCTCGCGCCGATCGCTCATGCGATCACTGCAGCGGGGCACGAGCACGTGATTGTGCATACCGGTCAGCACTATGACCCCATGCTCTCTGACGTGTTCTTCCGCGATCTCGGCATTCCCGAGCCTGACGCGCATCTTGGCGTTGGATCTGGCTCGCACGGCGTGCAGACCGGCAGCATGCTCGCCCAGATGGACGAGGTTCTCGAACGTTTCCAACCCGATTGCGTACTCGTCTACGGCGACACCAACTCAACGCTCGCAGCCGCAGTCAGCGCAGTGAAGCTGCACTTCCCTGTCGCCCACCTCGAGGCAGGCCTGCGCTCGTTCAACCGCGCGATGCCCGAGGAGCACAACCGCGTGCTCACCGACCACGCTGCGGATCTGTGCCTTGCCCCCACCGAGGTTGCAATGCAGCACCTCACGAACGAGGGCATCACCGACCGCGCCGTGCTCGTAGGCGACGTCATGACCGACGTGCTCTACCAAGTGCGCGATGCGGTACTCGCCGAGCAGAAGCCGAACGCTGTCACCGACGAGTTCGCCAAGGGCGAGTTCTACGTCGCGACTATCCACCGCGCAGAGAACACCAACGAGCCCGAGCGCCTCCGCGAGGTCGTCAGCGCCCTCTCACAGGCAGACAAGCCCGTCGTACTGCTCGCGCACCCCCGTGTTCGCGCCAAGGCGGAGGAGCACGGAATTTCGCTCGAGGCAGGTTCGCTCACCACCCGCGACCCGCTCGCTTACCCCGAGCTCATCGCCGCAGTGCTCTCGAGCGCCGGCGTCATCACCGATTCGGGCGGACTCCAGAAGGAGGCATTCCTCCTCCGCGTGCCTTGCACGACCGTGCGCCACGAAACCGAGTGGGTGGAGACCGTCGAGCTCGGCTGGAACGTTCTCGCAAACACTCCTGAGGAGATCACCGCAGCGATCACTCGCCCGGCTCCGGCGCCCACCGACGCAACCCCATATGGCGAGGGCCACGCAGCAGCAGCTGCTGTAGCTGCCATCGTGGAGCGCATCGGCGCATAACGCCCGCGACCGCAACGCAGAGGGCGCTTCACCAGTAGGTGAAGCGCCCTCTGCGTTTCTCAGGTCGCCGCGGTGACAGAGCCCCCGGGGCCTAAGCCAGCAGTGCTGCCGCTGCCTGGCGCGCCCGCGCCTCCCAAGTGTGGGACTCGCGAACCCGCAGCGCGTTTGCCCGCACTGCTTCATACTTCTCCGGGTTCTCCTGCAGTTCGAGGAGGAGCTCGGTAAGAGCCTCGGCGGTATAGGGCAGAGCCCATCCGACACCGTGCTCCACAACAAAGTTCCCCGCGAGTGATCCTTCAGTTGCGATGATCGGCTTACCGTGGCCCAGGTATTCGTAGAGCTTCATCGGCGCGGCAAACTCACGGTAACCAATCGGCTCCATGAACAACATGCCCAAGTGCGCATCCTCGTACAGCGGTTCGAGGTCAGCCCCAGAAACATGCACCACCGAGGTCGAGCTGCCCAGCACGGCACTGTAGCTCTCCCTCGCAGCCTCCCACTCGTTCTCGCGAGTGCAGATAGTCAATCGTGCGCCAGCGGCAGCCTCGACGCCCGTAATCGACTGCTCCATGCGGTAGTAGCTTCCAGTGCCACCAACGTAGAGCAGCGACATCTCCGTATCCGGTGTCGCAGATTCTGTTGCGGGGGATCCCGGAGGAAGCGCGACGCACTGCACAACCTCGGTATGCGGCATAACTGCAGCCATCCGCATGGACGGCACGAAGATCTTACTCACGGCAGTCCTGTAGCGCTTCAGGTCGTGCCGGTAGAGCGCACGAGTCACAGCGGCAACCGGCCGTGGAACGGTCTCAAGATATTTGGGGCTGTCCCAGTAGATATCTCGGTAGAACACTCCAACCGGAACTTCGTGTTTCTTGCAGTAGCTCAGGAAGCTGATGTCCATGAACGGGTGCAGCGGAAGGCTGTGTGACTCAGTCATTGCGGTCGGCTTTGTGGAGGCCTCCGAATACACGAATTCGAAGTCTTCACCGGCAGCAATACGCTTCTTGAGGTCACGAATCTGAGCCCGCCGCGCTTTCGCGTCGCCAGAGACTTCTGCCACCTCGTATCCCGCGGTTTCGAACGCGCGACGCATCTGCACCGGGCGAATGCCGCTCGCTGAGGTAGCCGCCGGGTTCAGGGGGTACGGCACGTGGAAGATCATTTTCGGCATTTACTGTTCCTCTGTCATAGCCGCGTTGTACACCTCGGTGTACATCCGCACGAACTCGGTTTGACCGCACTCATTCATGCTCACTGCGCGAAGCTGCCCACGATCATAATGATCCGCCTCGTTGCGCATCCGCAGAAGCGCATTCTGCAGTTCCGTTTGGTCGTCGATGCCCACCAGCAGGCCCGTGTCTGGCCGCACAGCATAACGGCCCCCGTCGGTCGCTGTCGCAATTAGCGGGACACCACACGCGAGCGCCTCCCAGAACACCACGCCAAACGATTCTGCTGCGCTCGGCATGACGAACGCGTGGTAGTTCGAAAACTCGGCCGCGATGTCTGCGCGCGAAACTGCACCGACAAATTCAACGTTTCCGAGCCCGAGGCGCTCAGCGTGTTCGCGATGCTCTGCCAGGTACTCTGAGTCGCCCGCGATCCGAAGACGAACGTCCCGAGAATCACCGAAGGCAGCGGCGAAGGCGTCAAGCAGTAACCCCACTCGTTTGTACGGGTGCAGGTTAGACACGTGCCCGAAGACGAACGGCTCTGCTGCCGGCTTCGCAGGCTTGTAAGATTCGAACTGCAGTGGCAGCATGTTCGGGATCACATCCCATTTCTGACCGTCGTAAGCTACCGAAAGCGATTCGGCGAAGGCAGGCGAGACCGCAATGCGACGCTTCGCGTGAATAGCCGCCGCAAACAGCACTTTGGCGAGCGACTGCGATCCCAACTCTGCAATCGCAGAGTCCGGGCGATGCTCGGTCACCACGAACGGAATGTCGTACTTTTTCGCGATGCGAGCAGCGGCAATCCCTCCGGGATTCATCGCATGAGCGTGCAGAACATCCGGCATGCCGCATTCGCGCACGTACGCGAGAAATAAGCGTTCCCAGCGGCGCGCTAGCGCACGAACGTTAAAGCGATGCGCCATCGGAATGGGCCGAAGGCCTACCGAGCGAAGGACCTCAAGCTGCTCTCCTGGCAGCCCCTCGGTTGCACGTGAGACGCGAAGCCTGAGTGCCGCAACGGCTCCGGGTGCGGTGATGGAAATCGCTTCGAGCGCAACGACTCCAACTTTGTGCCCGGCTGCGGCGAGCGCTGTTGCTTGCTCACGGAAAAAACTCCCGTGAAAATCCTCTGCGCCTGTCGGGTACCAAGATGGCAACATCAGAACGTGCATGTGAGGATTCCTTCTCGTGACTCATCCACCGCAGTTAGCAGAGCATCTGGCGATCATCACGCGGCCTAGCAGCGCAATAGACGTCCCAATCGTACCCTGTGTGGGCTGCTGCTCCCTGGCGCACGGGGCAGAATAGAAGCATGCACACGAACGCGCACCTCACCCACGCTGCTTGGCACACTACCGAACACGCAGAGGGCACGCTTCACTGGCGCGGCTACCCGGATTCGCTCGAGGCGCTCGGAGCAGCGCTCGCGACGGCGGTAGCCACGCACAGTGCCCCGCAGCTCGACAAAATTGCAGGCCACTGGTGCGCGGTGCTTGAGACCTCGGCCGGTTTCATTGCGGCGCAGGATCCGATCCGCAGTTGGCCACTGTTCGTCGCCAGTTCCCCTGACGGCGCCCGCGTGATCACCGACAGCATCGATTACGCGCGGGAGCATGCTGGCGATCCTGCGGTTGATCGCGATTTCGCTGCCGAGTTCGCAAACCTTGGCTACGTCACCGGGCGCGACACTCTGTTCGCTGGTATCGAGCAGATTCAGCCCGGCGGCTGGATGGTAGCGCTCGCTGACGGCTCCACCCGCTTGGGCGTGCGCCGTCTTGCGCCCCACAGCGCGCCGGGGCGGACCGACGCAGCCGAACTCGACCGCGTGTTCACGGAAGCGCTCGACCGCGCCTTTGATCGCATGTTTGCCGAAATTGGCGACCGCCAGATCATAATCCCCCTCAGCGGCGGTCTCGACTCTCGTCTCCTCTCCGTAGCAATGCACGACCGCGGCCACAAGAACATCGTGAACTTCACCTATGGTGCTGGCCGCACGCGCGAGGTGGGCATCAGCGAAGAGGTCGCGACGAAGCTCGGTCAGCGTTGGGAGTTCATCGAGTACACCAATGCCGAGATCCGTGAGGCCTGGGCTTCTCCCGCGGCCGGCGCATTCGTTCGTGACGCCTACGCCGGTGCCTCACTCCCCCATGTTCAGGACTGGTACCCGGTTCAGCAGCTCAAGGCTCGCGGCCTCATCTCAGACGACGCCGTGTTCTTGCCAGGGCACACCGTCGTGGGGAACATGCACGACGAGCAGATTCTTGCCGACCCTGCGCCCCTCAGCCGTGACGAGCTCATTGACACTCTGCTGCGGCACCACGCAACGCTCAAGCCGAATGCCTGCGCGCTCCTCAAATCACAGCCATTCATGGCGAAGCTCAATGAGTTCCTCGACAGCATGAACTACGACGGCTCTCCCGATGCCCGCTTGGACGTTTTGGAGTACTGGAACATCATCGAGCGCCAGACCAAGTACATCAACAATTCGATGCGCGGGTACGAACACTTTGGGCACGACTGGGCGCTACCGATGCTTGACCGGGAAGTGCTGGACGTCTGGGCAACTTTCGACCGCAGCGTCGCGCAAGATCGCGATTGGTATCGCGCTTACGTCAACACGAGGTACGCGCGCGCGACTGGCGAAAGCATCAACACATTCGAAGCTTTTGCCGCCGCGAATATCAGTCAGGGCAATCGTGACCGCATCAAGACGGTTCTGCGGGCCGTTGGCCTGCTCACCCCGATCGAGCGCCGCATCACCGCACGCGCCTACGCTCAGCATCCCATGGGCTTCCAAGAATTCGTCGGCGCAACCACCCCCGAAGAGGTTCGCAAGTTCATTCTTCGTGGCGGGCAACCGATGGGCATCTACGCGCAGCGATTCCTCGATGACACGTGGACGCCCGACGCGAAGCTCTTCGACCGCGACTAGACGGTCGCTGCTGATCGCCGACGCACGCGGCGGGCGATCAGCAGCGACGCGAGGTGGTACCGCAGCGGCGCCTGCGGGTGCAGCGTGAATCGCAGCTTGCTCGCGAGCACAGCGTCCAAGCTTCGGAGCTGTTGGCGCTTGGAGAGCTGCGATCGCAACACGTCGGTCTCAACGGATGCCTCACGCACGAGGTTGAGCAGTTTCGCGTCTGTCTTTGCGAGTAGCCCGACGCAGCCCGGCCCCCAAGCGACAATTCGCTCAGCCACGCTCGCGAGCTCCCGCGCATTGTCGGGGGTCCACCCCGAGGCGATCCTCGAACGCAGCGCATCGAAGAGGTGCACCCGGATGAGTTTCGTCGCGACAGCTGTGCGGACCCGGGCGTCGCTGCCCCAGGGAGCACCTTCAGCGAGGGTGCGGTCAAGAGACAGAAATTCGTCTGCGACGCTGCGCGTCACTCCGGTGACACGATCTTCCTGGTCATGGTGCTCGAGGTACCGGGGCGCATACGCGGGAAACACCACGCGTGATCCCTGCGTGAACCAGAGCTCTGCCGTCACCGGCTGGTCTTCGCCGGTCGGAATGCCCTCAGCGAATCGAAGATGCGAGAATCGCGCGCGCCCAATGAGCCCCAGCGGCGACGCGCGGTACGCGAGCCTGTCACGGAGAGCGTCGAGCTGCTTCGTTGCCTCTGGCTTGATTCGGTGCCAGCGCACCGGCGGCGACGGGTGAATCGCGCCGGCCGCGGTGGTCGTCGGCGCGATGACCGCGTCGGCTCCGCCCTTGATACCGCGAGCTGCGTCGAGCCAGGCGTCGAGTGCCCCCGGCTCAAGGGTGTCGTCGGAATCGAGCATCGCAACGTACTCCGCTGTCGCTTCCGCAAGACCAACGTTCTTCGGCCCTGCTGGAGTGCGGTACTCGTCTTCATGAGTCAGTAGACGAACTCGTGGATCCTCAAGCAGATTGCCGAGTCGAGCCGCGATCCCTGCCGGGTCGGTGTTGTGCGCGACAACGGTCACGCGAAACCGAGCGCTCGTGTGCTCGAGAACCGACCTCACAGCTCGCTCGACGGGCCGCGTTGGGGTGTGAACCGCCGTCACGACATCAACATCGAACGGCCATTCAGCCACGCGCGGCACCAAGCAGCTGCTCGACGGCACGCTCAAGCACCGGCATCTCGTACTCGGAGTTCATGACCTCTGCTGCCTGATGCGCGTTTGCCTTCCACCCTCGCACGGCCTCGGGGGTGAGCGAATCGAGCGCACGCACGACTGCATCTTCGTCAAAGCCTTCAGATACGACGCCGACCCTGTGTTCTTCCACGCGCATCTGCATGTCTGGGGTCGGGCCTACAACCAGCGCGAGCCTGGCCTGCACGTAGTCGAATAGCTTGTTCGGCAGCGCCAGCGTGTTGTTCGTGTTCGTGGCAGGCAGGATATGGATACCCACGTCGTACTGGTTCAACGCAGCAATCAGCTTGTCATAGGGCTTCGGCGGCAGAATACGAACGCGGTTACCGAGCTCATCTGCAAGGGCATGAAGCGACTGAGCGTAGTCCGTTCCCTGCCCGGTCAGGTACATGTCCATCGTGATAGGAGCGGTGCTTCGCGCGACGGCACGCATCATCACCTCAGGGCGACGATTCGGCTGGGCTCCGCCAGAGTGCACAACCCTAATCGGTTCTGAAACAGGCTGCGGTTCGAGCCCGTGCTTCGGAGTTGCGTTGTGAACGACGCTGCAGGTGACGCCAAATTCGTCTTGGTAGCGCTGCGCGATGGTCTGCGAAACCGTCATCGCGGCTCCAGCCTGCGCAGCGAAACGACGGATCATCCACTGGTAGTACGGTCGGCGCAGCTTCACCCACGCAGGATTCTGGTCGTGCAGTCCCGGCCAGTACTCGTGCAGATCTGAAAGCGTGTGCTCGTACCCCGCACACTCAGCCGCAACGACAACGCTCTCGATGTCGTTTGCAATGGCGACGTCAAACTTCCGACCCTTGAGCAGCTTTCGTGCAAGGCACACCTCGGTTTCGCAGGCAAACGCTGCGGGCCACATGTGGGCGCGCAGCAGGATCGCCTGAGCAATCGCCTTTGCCTTGGTCTCCACAGCATCGAGTCGGATGTGTTCCACATCCTCACGAATGGCCGGCCCGCGACCGCAAGTGGTCACGTTAAAACGCTCAGCGAAGAGGTTGATCTGCTTCTTCACTCTGGCATCATTAGCGATGTCCGAGAAAGAAACGATGAGCAGACTGGGCTTTGATGTCATAGCAACCCCGCAAGTTCGGCTTGGACTTTGAATGCAGGGACCTGCTCGACAACTTCGTAGAAGCTGCCGCATCCCAAAATCTTGCCGCCATCCAGGTAACACACCTGGTCGTAATCACGAATCGTTGAGAGACGGTGGGCGACAGTAATGAACGTCACCTCGCCCTGAAGGCTGCGCATTGACTCGGTGACACGCGCCTCGGTTTCGGTATCGAGGGCACTCGTCGCCTCGTCCATGACCATAATCACCGGGTCTGAGTAGAGAGCGCGTGCGATACCCATGCGTTGCTGCTGGCCGCCTGAGATGGACGAGCCCCGCTCACCAATCTTGGCTTCGATTCCGCCGTCCCTGCTGACGAGCTCGCCCAGGTGTGCGCGGTTCAGAGACTCAATGACGCGCTGCGGCTCGTAGTCAGAGCCCCAGGTAAGAGCGACGTTTTGGGCAATCGTCGCGTCGAACAGCGCTACGCGCTGCGGCACGTACCCCACTCGGCTGCGCCACTGCTTCAAGACATCGTCAAGAGGAGCGCCGTCGAGCTTAATGCATCCACTGGTGGGCGTGCTCAGGCCGAGCAACAGATCGATCAACGTCGACTTCCCGGCGCCAGAAGGCCCAACAATGGCGAGCGTCGACCCAAACGGCAGCTCGATAGAAATGCCATCGAGCACGTTGCGGTCGGCACCCGGGTAGCGGAAGGTGACATCGCGAAGCTCCAGACACTCAAGCTCACCAGGCAGGGCAGCCTTGTCTTCAACAACGACTTCCTCGCCCTGAGACTCTGCAAAGCGAAGCTCGCGAATCACATCCTTGGCGTAGACCTCGTTCGCTGCGGAGGACGTTACAGCGCCCTGAAGCGCGTTCATCGCCGGAATCATACGGAAGCCTGAGGCCGCGAAGAGCGAAACCGCAACGATCGCTGCCGAGCCACCACCCATGAGGTATGCCGCACCACCGATCAGGATGAAGCCGCCGATGAGCGAAGCCTCAAACGCATACTTGGGCACGATGTTGAGGAACGACATGTTCGCTCGCGCCCGCGTTGCCACAACACGCGTGTCCGAGATAACCTCGCCGATCTCTCCGAGCTTGTCGCGAAGGGTGACTTCCTTGAGCGCATCAATCATCTCGGTCATGATCGTTGCGACGCGATAGCCGTACACACGGTTGTGCGTGCCCGCGAGCTTCGACTTTCGAGCGACGACGAGCAGCATCATGATCGAAATAAATGACAGGTATACGAGCGCGATCAGCGCGGTCAACGGCTGCGCGATCACCAGTACGAGCAAGACCGAAACGAATGTCAGCGCGTTGCCCGGAACCTGCGAAATCGGCAGGATAAAGCCGAGGTTCGTATTCGCCATGGATGAATCCACGATACGAGTAACCTCGGCCGTGCTCATCTGCGATCGCTTCTCCCAATCGGAGCGCATGTACGACCGGAAGAGCGTATTGCCCACCTGCAACTCGTACTTCGCGAAGCGACGGGTTGCAATCCAATGCAGCGAAACCGCAAAGACGCCCTTCAAGATGAACAGCGCGCAGATCACAACAACCACCCAGACCGTTGCCGATTCCGGCAGCTCTCCCAGCAGCGGGATCGTTACAGGCTTGCCCGATACGAGCGGTGTGATCACCAGCATGATGAGGCCAAGGGCCGCAGTATCGAGCAACGCGAGCAGGCTCGTCACGATGGAGTACCAGATGTAGAAGGGCTTAGCACCCTTCGGGAGCACATCGAAGAGCTCCTTAAGGGTGATCCAAATGCTCTTCACTATCGAGTCCTCTGTTTAGTCGGAGTATCAATAATCGCGCCGAGCGCACGCTCTGCGACGCTGGACAACGAGACGTTCTGCTGAGCCCACGACGAAATCTCATCCGTGTGGCTCTGGGTGACAGCGAACTGCTGCACGAGCGCAGCACGAACGGCCTCAACCTCGTGTTCAACTCCAATGCCGAGCACCGGGTTCTCGCTGAGCACCGCGCGCGCGGGGCCGGGACCGGCGTAGATGACCGGGGTACCGGATCCCCAAGATGCAAACATCTTGGTCGGGAACGCAAAGTCATATCCGCCACCGGGGGCAATACTCGCGAGGCTCACTGCGGCCCCGCGCAGCCATGCCGCGGCTTGTTCTGGCGGCACTGAATCCACGAACCGGACCGGAGCGCCGAGCTCATCAGCGAGTTGCTTCAGTGAGCTCCATGCGCTGCCCTGACCGAGGAACACGAGCTTCGCATCACCGAAGTCGCCCTCAGCGAAGGCGCGGATAAACACGTCGGCGCCTTGCCACTCCGAAGCAGTGCCGGTGTAAACCGCGAACGTGCCTTCGCCGAGCTCAGTTCCGCCAGGCGCGAAGATCCTGGTGTTTACGCCGTTTCCGATCGTTACCACGTGGGCCTTCGGAGCGATTTCACGAATCCTGTCAGCGACACCATCGTTCACAGCGAGCACCACGTGAGCACCCGTAAACGCGAATCGTTCCATCGCTCGCACGGTCTTCACTACGAAACCGGGAGCCCCTGTCGAAGCGGAGGCATCTGACCAGATGTCGGCTCCATAGTAGGCGTACGGGGTACGGCGAAGCGCAGCCCCGAGTCGGGCAAATACGCCGGTTGTGGGAGGCGGCTCCACAACCAGCATGTCCCGCGTTCGCCCAAACAGGATACGAAAGAACAGCGGGATATCGAAGCTCATGTACTGGACATAGCCGCGAACGTATCCCGCTGAGTCACGCAGCACCGGGAGGCGCCGCACCCCGTACGGTCGAGCCTCGTCGTTGCTGTGCTGTCCAGCGACTGGCTTTACGGTCAGCACTTCGACGTCGTGCCGGCTCGCTGAAATAGTTTCAGCGAGCGCGGCAAGACGGAAGGAGGCGGCACTCGGTTCCGGTTCGAAGATTCGGGTGAGGATCGCGAAGCGCACGCGCTACCTCAGCAGGCGCTAGGCGCCTGCGGTCACTGCTGCAGTAACCGCGTTCACGATGCGTTCAAGGTCACCCGCGGTCAGCGACGGGTGCACCGGAAGGGAAAGTACCTCGGAGGCAGCCTTCTCGGTCGCGGGCAGCTCAAGGCCCGGGGCGAAGTGCTGCAGTGAAGGAAGTCGGTGGTTGGGAATCGGGTAGTACACACCCGAACCTACGCCGTGCTCTTCCTTCAGCGCGGTCTGGATACGCGCACGCTCAGCGGCATCAACGCGAATCGTGTACTGGTGGTAGACGTGAACTGCGCCGGGGGCCACTGTCGGGACGACAACACCGTCGAGTCCCTCGAGGCCCGCGGTCAGGACTGCAGCGTTCGCCTTGCGGGTCTCAGTCCATGCGTTCACCTTCGTGAGCTGGACGCGGCCGATCGCAGCGTGGATGTCAGTCATGCGCGCGTTGAAGCCGATGACCTCGTTCTCGTACTGCTTTTCCATTCCCTGGTTGCGAAGCACGCGAACGTTGCGAGCGATCTCGTCGGTGGCGCAGGTGACCATGCCACCCTCGCCCGAGGTCATGTTCTTGGTCGGGTACAGGCTGAACATGGCGAAGTCGCCGATGGTACCGACGTTGCGTCCGTTCCAGCTCGCTCCGTGCGCCTGCGCAGCATCCTCGTAGATTGCGAGGCCGTGCTCCTTGGCGATTGCCTCGATCTGGTCGACGAGGAAGGGGTGACCGTAAAGGTGCACGGGCATGATGCCCTTGGTGCGCGGGGTGATAGACGCACGCACGGCCTCAGGGTCGAGCGTGAAGTAGGTGGGCTCGATGTCCACGAACACCGGCGTTGCACCGGCGAGCGCAACGGAGTTACCGGTCGCCGCGAAGGTGAACGAGGGAACGATGACCTCGTCGCCCGGCTTCACGCCTGCCGCAAGCAGACCGAGGTGCTGACCACTGGTGCCCGAGTTCACGGCGACGGCCGTGCGGCCTGCGACGAAGTGATCGCCGAACTCGCGCTCGAATGCCGCAACCTCTGGGCCTTGAGCGATCATGCCGGAGCGCAGCACGCGGTCGACAGCAGCGCGCTCTTCGTCGCCAATAAGGGGTTTTGCAGCAGGGATGAACTCAGTAGTCATGAACTCTGGCCTCTTCCAGTAATAGTCAAGATGTTACGAGGATAGCGCGGTTCTCTGCTATCCCCTCTCGGACTAGGCCGCTACACCCTCAGTCGATCCGCGATTTTCTATGCGATCCAGCAGTTCACGCATGGCCTGAGACGAGACAGAAGCCACCGCGTGCTCTCGTACCCATTTCTGCCCCCGAGCTGCCTGAGCACTGAGATCAGCAGCGTCTGCAAGTAACAACTCGCGAAGCTTTCGCTCGACTTCAAAGTGCTGCGTGACCACCCAGGCCTCATTCGAGCCTCGAGGCAAATCGGGTTCGATGTTTTCGTCAGCGCTCGTGAGCATGACTGCTCCCGCGGCCATTGCTTCGACTCCGAACACACCGGGAACGTACGCGTAGAACTGGTTCAACACGATGTGAGCCCGCGCGAGCTCTGCCTGAACCTGCTCATGAGACGCGCCGGTGAGCTCAACGTATTCGAACTCGAGCCCCTCAGCACGGAGCGATTCGACCGCAGCGCGAACCAGCGGGGTGCCCTTCAGAATCGGTGATGAGGGCGCGTGCAGCACCACGCGGGGGCTGCCCGAGTCGAACTTGCTCAGATCTGAGCTAACGTTTTCGTCGGGGAAGAAATACCGGAACGGTTCCGTTCCCTGCGGCAAATAACCGGCTTGGTCGACAGAGGCGGTGACGATCGCATCGGCATATTCCACCGCTCGATCGGCGGTAACTTTGAGCACGCGTTCGTGTTCACGGCTACCCGCTGATCCTGCGGTGGCCCTGAGATAGGTTGCAATGTTCGGGCGGCCGGTGCGCTCTTCGATTTCACGCATGACCTCTGGTGAGCGAATATCGCTTCCCGTAAACATGACTACGAGGTGACGCCCTCGCTCCGTGATGAAACGAAACTCGAATTCGCGGAAATCATCCTGCGCCCCGAGAAAAGCATTCTGCCCGAGATAGATGATTCCCGCGTGATTCGCGACGATCTCGCCGAAAAGCTTGGCTCGCTTCAGTGACGGGAACAGGCTCCCCTGGGTGAGTCCCACGAGGTCGTAGTCGTAGGTATTTGCGTAGAACGGGTGCGGCGCGTTCATCGCCGATGAGACTCCTGGAACGCCACTGGCGATCGAGTGCACCATGTTTGCGATCTCGGCGGGGCCGACGACCCACTTTCCCGTCGGACCGGCGGAGGCCCGACGAGTCGCAGCCCGAAACGCAGCTTTCGCCACGAATCTTTGGCTGAACCCGTCGAGCCGTCGCCGAATCTTGTTCAACACAGCGTGATTAGCCCTGGCTTGCCAGTACCTCGCCGAGCGTCTCGCACACCGATGCGATCTCGACTTCGGTGAGCTGGGGGTAAAGCGGCAGCGTGAGCGCCGAGCTGTGGGCGCGCGTCGCCTGCGGCAGCTCTTCATCAGCGATACCAAAACGCTCACTGAAGTAGGGCTGAAGGTGCATCGAGTAGGTACCAAGCGTAGTTTCAATACCGCGCTCACGCATCGCGTCGATGACTGCGTTGCGGTCGTACTTCGCGTCGAGCAGCACGACGTAAGACTGGTAGGTGTGCGTGGTCTCGGCGGGCACGGTCGGCGTCTGCACGCCCTGAACGCCAGCCAGGAGACGGTTGTAAACGCCAGCCAATTCCTGTCGCTTTGCGACGAGGTCGCGCAGCTTGCCCATCTGCACTACGCCGATGGCACCGAGCACATCGCTCAGGCGGTAGTTGTACCCCGCCTCGACGAACGACATGAAGTGCGAGCCGCGCACTGCGCCGTGGGTGCGCAGCACCGCAATACGCTCGGCCATCTCGGCGTTCTGCGTGGAGATCAGACCCCCCTCACCCGTGGTGATGATCTTGCGCGGGTGGAACGAGAACACGCCAGCGGTACCGAGCGAGCCTGCTTCGCGACCCTTGAAGGTGCCGCCAAGAGCGCACGCCGCATCCTCGATAACCGGCAGGTTGTGGCGCGCGGCGATCTCGTTGATCGCATCCATGTCCGCGGGCAGGCCAAAGGCGTGCACGGGCATGATCGCCGCAGTCTTCTCGGTGATCTTGCTCTCGATCAGCGCGGGGTTCATGTTGAAAGTCGCAAGGTCAATGTCCACGAAGACCGGAATAGCGCCCTGCTGAATTACCGCATTTGCGGTCGCCGGGAAGCTGAAGTCAGGCACGATCACTTCGTCGCCGGGCTCAACGCCCGCGGCACGAAGCGCGAGGTGAATACCGGTGGTAGCGGAGCTCGTCGCGAACGCGTGCTCAACGCCCACGTGCTCAGCAACGAGGCGCTCAAACTCGGCGACCTTCGGCCCCTGAGTCAGGTAGCCCGACTCGAGCACCTCCGCAATGGAAGCGAGTTCTTCGCTGCCAAGATCCGGAACGTTGAGCCTCATCCGAGCACCTTCTCGTAGAAGGCGATCGTCTCGGCGAGCGCGTCCTGGTTAAGAACCTCAGGCTGGTCGTTGAAGAAGCCCTTGAGCTTCGTCACGTCAGCCATGTGACGGCGAACGTCGCCCGGACGCTCTGCGATATGCTCGACCGGGTGGTTCGACTTGCCCATGATCTCAAGCATCTTGGTGACGAGCGTGTTGATCGAGGTGCCGACACCGGTCGCGACGTTGATTTCCTTGCCGCGGCACTCAGGGTTATCGTGAATCTGGACCGCGAAGCGTGCCGTGTCACGGACGAAGGTGAAGTCGCGCGACTGCTCACCATCACCGTGGATCAGGATCGGCTCACCGTCGAGCACACGCTGCACGACGATCGGGATGATGCCTGCGTATGAACCGGGGTTCTGTCGGGGACCGTAGTTGTTGAACAGGCGCACGATTGTGGCGTCAATTCCGAAAGTGCTCACGAACGAACGGATGATGTGATCCTCCGCCGACTTTGCCGCCGCGTACGGGGTGAGCGCGTCGTGGGGGTGGTCTTCGTCCATCGGAACGTAATGACCCGAGCCGTAAGCTTCCGAGCTGGAGAAGTGCACGAGACGCTCGATCGAGCCGCGACGAGCGATCTCACAGAAAGCGCTGGTGATGCCGATGTTGGTCTGCATCGTGAAGTGGGGGTAAGCGAGCGAAGTCGGGAGCGGAATCGTCGCGAGATCAAAGACGGTCTCAATACCGTGCTGGTCGACGACGTCCTGCATAGCCGAGAGGTTCGAAGCGTCAAGGCGAACGACCTCAAGATCTGCGCCGGTCTTCTTGGCGTCATCGAGGTTATGTTCGTTGCCCAGGAAGAAGTTGTCAACGACGACGACCTTGTTGGCACCCTCATTGATCAACTGGTCAACCAGGTGACTTCCAATAAACCCGGCACCGCCAGTAATGAGCACAGAGCGTGACCGAATCGACATGTAAGCTTCCTCTCAGCTGGACTACGATCCATCCGCGGGAGCATCTAGATCTACCGCGCGAACTCGACCCACCCTACCACCGGCGAGTTCAGAGGAGCACTGTGAACGAGGCTGAGGCGCACGGCGGATTGCCTGCGAACCCCTACCACCCGCACGCTTGGATCCTCGGCGAGCCCGAGATCGCTCCGGGGTGCTGGATTGGCGCATTCACCGTAATCGATGGCACCGGCGGACTCACCATCGGCCAGGACTGCAACATTGGTGCCGGCGCACATATCTACACCCATTCGACGGTGGCGCGATGCGTGTCGGAGGGTGAAGCCCCCATCGAGCGACGACCGGTCGTGATTGGCCGCAACGTCTATATTGGGGCTCAGGCTGTCGTGCTCATGGGTGCCGAGATCGGTGACCACTCGGCGATCGCGGCTGGCGCAGTCGTCAAAGAAGGAACAATCGCCCCGCCCTACAGCCTGCTCCGAGGAGTCCCAGCTGTTGTTGTAGAGGGCGGGGCAAAAAAGTTCTTGCCTGAGGCTAGCTCCGAGTAACGGTTCCGTTGGCGTACGTCAGTGTTCCGTTCTGAAACTTCTGGGTCGTGACGCCACTGACCGATGTCTGCTCGGAAGTCGGGTAGCCGAGCGTGCCGTAGATGCCTCCTGCAACCTGGTTGTAGTAGGTGTAGATCGGCCCCTCCGGGAGCATCACCGTCGTGTTGGTATTACTCTCCGTGGTGATGAGGCCCCTCGCAAAGAACTGCAGAGTTCCGCCGCCGTTCGCGGTGTATGCCTTCTGGTCTCCAGTGGGCGCTCCGAGCACGCTTGCCTCAGCCCCCGCTGCGAGATACCTGTTGAGGGCCAGCTGCGAGAAGTCCCGAACCGGACCGCCCTTGTAGGAGCGAAGCGTGCCCTCTTGGAAAGCTTGGATCTTTGCGCCGCTGCTGTCGGTCGTTTCATCAGCAGTTGGGAGTCCGAGCGAACCGTAGATTCCACCTGCCTTGCCGTTGTAGTGCTGGTACAACGAGCTCGAGTACAGCATGGCTCCGGCGGTGCCGTCTTTCTGGGACTCCACGATGATGCCCTTGTCGAAGAAGCTGAGCCAAGCTCCGCCGGCTACTTCATACTTTCGGGTCCCGCCCGCCGGCGCGCCGAGGCTGGTAGCGTTCTCCCTGTAGTTGTCGCTCGTGGCGTATGGGAGCGCTTGAGTGACTCCCCGGGCATCGACTGTAATCCTGCCGTTCTGAAAGCTCTGAGTACGGACACCCCCAGCGCCGACGACCTCATCTCCAATTGGCCACCCGAGCCAACCATAGATTCCGCCTTCGTTCGAGTTATAACGTTGGAAGATTGCGCCATTCGTCCGCATACCTGTCGCGGTGTCGGCACCCGCCCCGTAAAAGAGAATGCCGTTGCGGAAGACCTGCAGAGTCCCCCCGCCGTTGGCGGAATAGACAATCGGGTTCGCGACTGGGTATCCGTACCCGCCATAGACTCCACCTGCGGCCTGTGAATTGTAGTACGTGTATATGCCGCCCGAGACAGACGAAGTTTTCGAGGTCCGATGCTCGGTGACGATGACACCACGCTCAAACTGCGTTAGCGTGGCTCCACCGTCCGCCACAAGCACAACCGATGCACCTGTGGGCTTTCCCAGAGGCGTCCCCTGCGTAGTAGCGACCGTCTCTGCGATCCATGCTTCTCCGCTAACCTCCACGACTGCACCTGACACCTTGCGGTAGAGATATCCTCGTTCGAAATCCTGGACAAAGGATCCATCGCCAAGCGTACGCTCACTGCCTACGGGAAACCCCAGTCGCCCGTAAATTCCGCCCGATTTAGAGTTGTAGTGCGAATAAAACGATCCGGCGACGAAGACCGGTGACGCTGCGCCTGAAACCTGGGTGATGATGCCACCCTGGAATTGCTGCAGTTTGCCTCCCCTGTAGCTTTTCAAGGCTCCCAGTGGGTACCCAAGGTCACCATAGATTCCGCCCGCCGAGTTGTTATAAAGATCGTAAACTGGTCCATAGTTCACACTACTGACGGTGTCTTCGCGCTTGGCGACAATAACAAGACCGCCTTGAAAAAACTGCAACGTGGCACCACCGTTTGGTGCGTACGCAGTCGCTTCCGATACAGGAGCTCCGAGCTCGCCCCTAATGCCACCGGCTTCAGAATTGTAGAAGTTAAAGACACGGCCAAACGGGTTGCCGACTGTTTTGCCCGTGTTCAACTCGGTTGAGATGATACCGCCTGAGAAGTACTGCAGCCAAACCCCTGCCGGATAGCGCGTCGTGTAGTAAGTGGAATGTCCAGTTGGACCACCGTAGACACCACTTGACTCACCATTCGCCCGCCAGTACGTTGCGATATCGCCAGACACACGGAATCCTCGCGTGGAACCAAACCAAGACGTGTAGAAGTTGTAGAAGTTCCGATTTCCGTAGCTTGAACAAGCGTCGCCTGTTCCCCAGCCAGCATTCAAGGCAGCCTGGTTGGGCCGATATGGTGTGTAGATGTATAGGGCTGCCGTGGCCCAGTTCTGAATATTGACAGTTGAACCACCGCAGCTGGCGTTAGGGTGCCACTGAATGTAGTTATTCTGAAATGGCTTGTAGCTGTAACTGTTTGGGAACGCGCGGTATACCTTGAGCTGCCAGGCAGCTCGATACACCTGTTGGAAGAACCCGCCGAGCTTTGGATCACAATTCGCCGTGCCGCCTGGCCCGCTGTCAGGGCACGCGTACCCCATGGCGCGAAAGTACTGCTCATTGTTTGGCCAAGGGTCGCTAATCAAACTCTGCTCTTTTTCAAGCGTGATCAAGAGGACGCGCTGACTGATGCCGCAGGCTTTCCCAACCTTTTGAATGATCTGCGCCGCCGTCTCGTTACCGCCCCCTATATAGGCCGAGCAATACGCATTTGAGGCTCGGCTCTGAGTTGGGGAAACAAGATCTTTGGTGCACTTCGAAGCCAGGGTCGTGCGAACTCCACCCCAAGTAACCGCTTTGCCGATTTCATATCCAGGCCGCCCAAGCCAGCACTGCGGCAGTCGCTGGTTTAGAAACGTCTGAACTTCAGAAGCCGTCATCGCGTTGCCGTCATAGAACAACTCATCATCGATGATGTTGGACGCGTCGAATCCGTCTGACGGGCCAGCTGCTTCGGCTGGTATAGGGCTCACTACGCCGAGCATGACGCCAAGGGCCGCCATCGTTGCAATAGCGCAAAGCAACAGGTTCATGCGCGCGGCTCTCATTGGACTCCCCTCGGACGGACTATAACTCTCAAGCATAACTTCCATATTGCACGAGTGACAGGTTAGAGTGATCCTCAGCTGCGGGCGTATCCCCGCTACGTCTGCCACAATGGACTCTATGAACGCTGGCCCCGCAAACAGCGCGCCAAGCGCGCATCGGAACTCTGACGTATGGGTCGTCATCCCGCTCTACAACGAGGCGGAGGTCATCGGAGGCGTGATTCGGGGCCTGTTGACCGAGTTTCCCCATGTTGTATGCATTGATGACGGCTCAACTGACGGATCCGGCAGCATTGCGAGCTCCGCTGGTGCGCGATTGCTCAGGCACCCGATCAACTTAGGCCAGGGCGCCGCCCTCCAGACGGGATTTGAATATGCACTCGAACAAGGGGCTCATTACGTAGTCACCTTTGACGCCGACGGCCAGCACCGAGTGGAAGATGCTCTCGCTATGGTGGATCGCGCCCGAGCAGACAATCTCGCTATCGTGTTCGGATCACGATTCCTCGATGATCGCACCAAGCCCGGATTGCTCAAGAAGATTGTCCTGAAGACAGCCGTCTGGGTGACAAACATCACTACCCGGACAAAACTCACTGACGCACACAACGGGCTTCGTGTGATTCGTGATGACGCCCTCAGACAAGTCAAACTTCGTCAGGACAGGATGGCACACGGGACCGAGATAGTCGTTCAGCTCGGTAAGACAAAACTCCCGTTTGCAGAACAACCCGTTGAAGTCCTGTACACAGACTATTCGAAGGCGAAGGGTCAGTCACTACTGAACTCCGTCAACATTCTCGTCGACCTCATCATCAGGTAGGTGCGCATGCTCTTTCAGCTTCTCCTCATCGCACTCGTTGTTACGAGCGTTGTGTTTGCGGTACGCTCGCTCCCCGGTGAAAAGTCACTTGCTATCAAACGCATTGTCGCCATTCTCTTCGTTGTTGCCGCTGTCGCTGCAATTCTCTTCCCGCAGCTCCTCTCGATGATTGCGAATTTTTTTGGCATCGGTCGGGGCGCAGACCTTCTCCTGTATCTTTCGGTCGTTGGCGCGCTCGTCTTTGCAGTGATGACTGTCAGGGCGAAGGCTCGGAGCGATGCCCGTGTCACAGATTTGGCGCGTGCCGTCGCCCTCATGGAAGCACGCCTCACCGAACGTGACGATTCGAAGGACGGCTAGTGTCTGACTGGTTTCAGGCTTTTCCAGCGGTTGTAGCCGCACTCGCGTTGGTGACGCTTCCAGGTCTTCCGGTCGCATGGCTACTCCGGCTTCGCGGTCTAACACTCGTCGCCGGATCCGTAGCAGCCTCGATCTCCAGCATCGCTCTTGCTTCGATAGGAGCCCCGGCGCTTGGGATTTCGTGGGGGATTCTACCTGTTGCTGCTGTAGCCGTGGCCTTGGCCTTGGCTGGCCTTCCGTTTTATTTCATAACCAGTCACGTGAAGTGTCCCGCCTCTCGGCTTACCCTGCGCTCATCGCTCTGGGTCGCCGTGGCAGTGCTCCTCGCGGGGTTGCTCATCGGGGTGGAAATCGTTCAGGCTATCGGTTCGCCCGAGAACATCTCTCAGACGTATGACGGAGTCTTCCATGTCAACGCGGTGGCCGAGATTCTCATTACGGGCGACCCCTCACCCTTCCACATGGATCTCTCCTCCCCCGGGACAAACGGAGCGTTCTACCCCACGTTGTGGCATTCCGCGGTGGCGCTGGTTGCGCAGATCGTTGGGGCGAGCGTGCCTGTTGCAACAAACGCCGTCGCGCTCGTCACGTCTTCCTGGATCTGGCCCGTTGGTATTCTCTTTTTCAGTCGCCCCTTCTTTGTCAAACGGCCGGCCCACCTCATTCTCGGAGCCGTGCTGGCAGCGAACTTCACCGCGTTTCCTTACCTCCTCCTTGCTTGGGGAGTTCTCTACCCGAATCTCCTGTCTACTGCGCTCATCCCGTTTGCGCTTGGATTCATCTATGCCGCTTTGCGGCACCGCGAAACGCAC
Organism: Leucobacter sp.; assembly: GCA_052094845.1. Taxonomy (GTDB): domain Bacteria; phylum Actinomycetota; class Actinomycetes; order Actinomycetales; family Microbacteriaceae; genus Leucobacter. Next base: position 160,968 of record JBQDKK010000002.1, read on the forward strand.
TCGCAAGCCCCGCTCGTCTCCCTTTGGATCGCATCGGTTGGCGCGGTTGGCGCTGCCACGCTGGCTCATCCAAATGCACTCTTTGGTATCGCTGCGTTCACCGTGCCCATGCTGTTTGTGACCGCAAACGATGTACGGAAGCTCAGCCTGAGCCGCCTACAAAAGATTCTTCGGCTCGGAACAATTATCGCCGTCATTACCTTGTACGTGATCATCTGGTCGCGGGTACAGACCGGGGACAACAAGCGAGAGTTCGGCAACAGTGTCGGTCAAGCGTTCGTGAACGGCATCTCGAACGCTCAGATGCTCGACACGCGCGCCTGGTTCTTAACAGTGCTCGTCACAGGTGGGGTCGCAGTACTGGTAGTCACACGTCGACACCGGTGGTTGATTCTTTCCTACGGCGTTGCCCTTGGGCTTTTTGTTGTAGCTAGCGGCCTAAGCGGCTCCGTTCGAGACGCCATTACAGGCGCCTGGTACAACGACGCGCACAGGCTCGCCGCATTGCTGCCTATTGGAGCGATTCCGCTTGCAGCGGTCGCGTGCGCGAAGTTGCTTGACTACGTCACAGCTGGGCTGAAGAACGTCGATCCAGAGAGGGTCTCGGAGCGAGCTCGCAAATACCTCCCCGCTGTCGGGGCCGTAGTAGTATTTGCACTGATCCTCACCGGGGCTCGTGGACAAGGCTTGGCTCTTCAAACGCGCTGGATACAAGATCTCCATAACCCGGCCGGGATGCTTCTTTCAGAGGATGAACGCACACTTCTTGAACGACTGCCGGACGAAGTGCCAGCGGACGCCCTCATTGCTGGGGATCCTTGGACTGGGACTGGCCTCGCGCTCGCGATCGCCCAGCGCGAAGTGCTGTTTGCTCATTTGAACGGGAACTACAGCATCTCCTCGGGTGAGTTGGCGGCGGAGTTCTCGATGCTTGGTGAGGCTGCGTGCCCGCTCGTTCGGGAGCTCGGAGTAAGTTACATGCTGGACTTCGGCGATGAGCGATACAGCATCGGTGAAGACGAGCTCTATAAGAAGTACTCTGGCCTCAGCGATATCGCGCAGTCACCCGTGGTCACGGAGATTGATCGCGAAGGAGACGCAGCTCTCTACCGCGTCGACTGCGACTAGTCGAAAAGGGCCTGCCTCCCGGAGGGAGTCTGGTCGGCAGACCTCAGCTGCAGCAGCGTCTAGCTGTAGTTCCCAGTGAGGTTGTGAACACGATCTGACGGAGTCTGCCCACCGATCCCGGTATGGGGTCGATGATGATTGTAGTAATGAAGCCAGGCGCCGTACGTTGGGGCCCTGGCTTCATCACTGTCATACGTAACCGCGTACGCCCACTCCGCCGCGAGAGTCCGATTGAACCGTTCGACCTTGCCATTCGTTTGCGGCCGGTACGGGCGAGTGAATCGGTGTTTCACCCCATCTCCCAGAGCTGCGGCGAATGCGTGTGACCGGTAGCACGCCCCGTTATCCGCCATCACCGCTATGACTGCCACTCCGGCCTCGGCGAAGAAGCCGCGGGCGCGCCCCCAAAACCTGGCTGCGGTCTCTTTCCGCTCATCGGCAAGGATTTCGGAGTACGTGAGGCGCGAGTAGTCATCGACAGCGTGATGGAGGTACGCGTATCCCCGGCCACGTTTGCCATTGTTGCGCTTCCCGACCGTGCGTCCGAGCATGCGATTCCCGCCGCCGTCGGGGATACGACCCAGATTCTTAATATCAACATGCACCAACTCACCCGGTTCCTGTTACTCGTAGCGCACGACCCGCGGCTTTCGCGCCGGTAACCCGGTCGCCTGGTCCACGTGAGCGAGGAGCGGCATCCGGTAGCGGGCGAGCACACGCTCGACCGTGGAGCGTGGGATACGGAGGTGGTAGCTGATGCGGTGTGGCCCCCATTTGCGGGTAAAGCGCAGCGAGATGATGCGATGCTCACGCCGTTTCGACAGCCTGGTGGGTGAATGGTGCGGGCGTGAAGAGCGATCGGTGAGGGGGTCACCGGCCCGGTATCTGGACGCCCATTTCGAAGCCGTTGCTGGTGAGACTTGGAATCGTTCGGCTGCGCGTCTGATGCGCCAGCCATGATCAACGATCAGGGTGGCGAGGCGCCTTCTACCGATTGAGGTGAGGGGTGCGTTAGCGTGAGACATGAAGACCTCCGGCTTGGGAAGTGAGTATGGTAACCCACATCCTGCCGGAGGTCTTCATCTATCTCGAGTGTTCACAACGTCCCGAGGAACTACAACTAGTCGTCGAGCTGGTATGCCTCTGACTCTAGGTAGGCGACGGCCTCTTCAATCGGTCCATCGAACCGAAGCTTGCCGCGCTTGATCACGATGCCGCGGGAACACAGCTGGCGAACCATCTCCATGTCGTGGCTCACAACGACCATTGTCTTGCGTTCTGCGATCATCTCTTCGAACTTGAGCTTGCACTTCTCACGGAACGGAGCGTCGCCAACGGACAAAATCTCGTCGACGAGCAGAATATCGAGACGCACATGAATCGCTACGGAGAAGGCGAGCCTCATGAACATACCCGAGGAATAGTGTTTGACCTCTTGGTCAAGGAATTCACGGATCTCGGCAAAATCAACGATCTGCTCAAAAATCGCGTCGATCTCAGCCTTCTGCATGCCGAGGATTGCGGCGTTGAGGTACACGTTCTCGCGCCCGGTCAGGTCGGGATGGAAGCCCGCTCCCACTTCGATAAGGCCAGCCACGTGTCCACGCGTGAGCACTTTGCCAGTGTCGGGCCGGAGCACGCCAGACATCAGCTTAAGCAGCGTTGACTTGCCAGAGCCGTTGTACCCCATGATGGCAACGGATTCGCCCTCCGGGACGACGAAGCTCATGTCGGAGAGCGCCGTAAAGTCTGAAGTCAGCTGCTTCCGCTTGGTCCACGCAATGAACGTCTCCTTCATCGAGTGGGTGTGCTTCAAGCTGAACCGCTTTGTGACCGCGTCAACGATTACGGCAGGCCGGTGGTCAATGCTCTTCATATCCGTACTCACTTAAAGGGCCTGCGCAAACTTCGGCTCAAGAGCGCGGAACACACTCTGTCCGACAACCAAGACGATGACCGAGATGAGCAGAGCAATACCTGCGTAGCTCCAGAGGCCAGCTGGGAATTCCGACTCAAACGCGCCGTCCGTCACGGGCGCCCAGAAGCCGTAGTGGAACAGCTGTACGACGCTCGTGAGCGGGTTGACCATGTAGATGTTCAGAAGCCATTCGGGGGCAACACGCGCAACCATCTTCCAGGAGTAGAGCACCGGCGAAGCCCATGTCGCGAAAAGCAGGATGAGTTCGACAAAGTTCTGGGCATCCCGGAAGGGCACATTGACTGAGCCAAACAGCATACCCAGGCCGAGGGTGAAGACGAGCAGCGTCAGCAAGCCGAGCAGAATCGCAAGGAGCGACATCACGCTCGGCACCCACCCGAAAAATGCGCACACTACAAGGAGGACGCCCATCTGCGGCAGGAAGTGCACAAACGAGACGATGACCGCAGCGACGGGGAACAATTCTCGAGGTAGGAAGATCTTGCGCACAAGGTGCGCGTTGTCGACGAGCGTGCGGGTCCCATTTGCAAACCCTTCGCTGAAGAAGTTGACGACGATAATGCCCGAGAATAGGTACAGGGCAAAGTTATCGATGCCCTTGTTCATCTGCAAGAACATGCCAAGCACGACGTAAAAGATAGCGAACTGAGCCGCGGGGCGGACGTACGACCACAGCCAACCTAGCGCTGAGTTGCGGTAGCGAGTCGCTGTCTCTTTGCGCACAAGCAGTCGCAAAAGATATCGCCATCGGAAGACTTCAAGAAGCCCTTTCCCGCGCCCTGGCACGGCGTAGTCCGAGAGATCCAGTCCCTGCAGATCCGGGTTCACGAGCGACATTGAGTCCTCTCCGCAGTCAATTGTGCGCAGCGAAACCACGGCGCACATGGGTACGGCGGACGAGTCTACCAAACTCCCGGTTGGCGCAGGATACGATTGACCCGTACATTCCGCACTAACGCACCTGCGAAGGAGATCCATGAGCATCAGGATCGGAGTCATCGGCCTCGGGATGATGGGGCGCCACCACGCTCGCGTCGCTCGTGAAGTCCAGGGATTCGAGCTCGTAGCGGTTGCCGATGCCCTTGGGGATCCGCACGGCGTTGCCGGCCCGCTCCCCCTCTATTCTTCGGTAGCGGATCTCATCGCACACGGTATCGATGCGGCGGTTGTTGCCGTTCCGACGCATCTTCACGAAGAGGTCGGCGGCCAGCTCGCCGCAGCGGGGATTCACGCGCTAATCGAGAAGCCAGTTGCTCACTCCCTCGAAGCTGGCGAGCGCCTAGTCGATGCGTTCGAGTCACGCGGGCTCACCGGCGCCGTCGGCCACATCGAGCGCTTCAACCCTGCTCTTATGAGTCTGCGTAAGCGGCTTGACAATGGAGACCTCGGCGCCGTCTACCAGGTCCACACCCGACGCCAGGGGCCCTTCCCCGCCCGTATCGCCGACGTCGGGGTAATGAAGGATCTCGGCAGCCACGACGTCGACCTGACAGCGTGGCTTGCCCGCTCAGATTTCAAGCACGTATCTGCGCAGACGACGTTCCGCAGTGGGCGCGAACATGAGGACATGGTCAGCATCTCGGCAAAGCTGAGCAACGACGTGATGACGAACCACCTGGTGAATTGGCTTACCCCATTCAAAGAGCGGCTCACCATCGTGACAGGTGAGCGTGGCGCGTTCGTTGCAGACACTCTGACTGGTGACCTCACGTTCCACGAGAACGGCACTGTGGCCACGGAGTGGGAGGCAGTCACATCGTTCCGCGGTGTGAGCGAGGGCACTGTCACTAGATTCCAGCTCGAGAAGCGCGAACCGCTGAAGGTCGAGCACGAGGCGTTCCGCGACCGCATCCTTGGTAAGCCCTCCGAAGCGGTGACGCTGCGAGAGGGACTGCAAGTGTTGCGCGTCTGCGAGGCGGCCCTCGAAGCTGCTTCGACGGAGACCACTGTCCTCGTCTCAACCAAGGCCTAACCCGTGGGTGAACGCATCAGCCCGCTCGCCTTCGTTGGCCCCGGTGTTGAACTTGGCGCAGACGTCACTATTGGCCCGGGCGCCGTGATCCTTGGCCCCTGTGTGGTTGAAGACGGTGCCTGGATCGGCGCCGGTGCTCAGATTGGAGCGCCGCCCGAGATGACGGACCAGGAACAGAATCCGGCTTGGGCAGGTGATATCGCTCATGCTGGCGTGCGTATAGGTTCGGGCGCGGTGATCCGCGAAGGCGCCGTGATTCACCAGGGAAGTTATCGCGAGACGTCCGTCGGCGCGGGGGCCTGGATACTCAACAGGGCCTACCTTGCACATGACGTGCTCATCGGGGAGGGCGCAACTGTGTCTGCCGGTGTGTCGGTCGGGGGCCACTGCGTGATCGGATCACGAGCCAACATCGGGATGAATGCTTCCGTGCACCAGCGCGTGTTCATCGGTTCGGGCTGCATGGTGGGAATGGGGACACCGGTGTCTCGAGATCTCCCCCCGCATGTCAAGGCCTACGGCTCCCCGCTCAGAATCCACGGTGTCAACACAATCGGGCTTGAGCGACGGGGCACCGAAGCCAGCGTGATCGACATGATCGTGTCCACCTACTCTGCGGGCGACCTGCTACTAGATACCGTTGACCTTTCGGGGGTGCCAGCTCCGCTGGCCGATGAGATCACGCAGTGGCGAGAGCGCGAGAACCGCAAACCTGCAACGCCCAGCTGGAACGAGGCATAGGATGACCACAGTTCCACCATTGCCGTTCGAACCGCAGAGCCCAGCGGAGTTCCACTCGCTGGTCACTGGCCTGACTACCGCTCAGCGGCGCCAGCTCGACGCGGCTCTGAGCTACCATGCGCTGCTCCACCCCGGCGCCCGTCTCCGGGTCAGCGTCACGGTCGGCGAGATTACCCAGATCCCGGCTCTGACTGATGCTTCGACGCTCCCTGGCGGCAACGCCGAGGGAACCACCGGCGTAGCCGAGCTGTCAGTGTTGAGCAAGGCAATCGGCACCCCTGCTGATTCGGAAGAAGTCGTGCGCACCGTTCGACTGTCGCACCCAGATGCATCTCCGGCCACCACTCGCCCACCCGAGCAGTTCTCAATTCCACGCCGCGTGTACCGCGAGCTCGAGAAACGCGGCCCCGTACTGCTTGACGATGTCCGCGAGTTCCTCATGAAGCGCCGCGAGCATCGATCGGCAGAGCCGATCGTGCGCTACGCAAACGATTCCGGGCGTTCCGAGCTCACGCGAGCATTTGAGGCTTGGGGAAGAATCCCAGCTTCGGCGCCCTCTGACGCAGCTCCCGCGGTACTTATCGGGATGCATTGGTTACAGACTGGTGGCGCTGAGCGCTGGGCGGTGGAATCTGTACAGATCGCGAAAGACGCTGGCTTCCTTCCAATCGTTATCACCGATCAGAACTCGGTTCACCCCTGGCTCGATCGCCCGGAGCTCGACGGCTGCGTCGTTATCACCCTGAGCTTCAACCACCACGAACACCAGATCGACGTGGCGTTCGCTCACGCACTTCTCGAGAACTTCAACGTCCAGGGCATCGTGCTGCACCACTCGCAGTACCTCTACCAGATGCTGCCCTGGATTACACAGCACAGGCCCAAGGTTCGGGTTATGGATTCCCTGCACATCGTTGAGTACCTTGCTGGCGGCTACCCCGGTGTCTCAGTGCATTTCGACGAATACATCGATACCCACCATGTGATCTCCCCCCAGCTTGTCGAATGGCTCAGCGTGGTTCAGGGAATTGACGAGAGCAAGATTGCCCTCGCTCCGCTCACGGCATTGACTGTCGATTCCACAGAGGCCTTCGCCCCGCGTGACCAATCGAAACCCATCACTATCGCGTTCGTCGGCCGTCTGTCGCGACAAAAACGACCCGACGTGTTTCTCGGGCTCGTGCGCAAGCTCCGCAAGAAGGGCACTCCGTTCCGTGCGATCCTGCACGGGGACGGCGAGATGCGCAGCATTGTTGATGGCCTCATCTCACAGTTCGGTCTCTCCGGTGTGATTGAACAGCGCTTTGAAGATACTGCCGTAGCAACAACGCTGGCGGAGAGTGACGTGTTGGTGGTCACCTCTATCAATGAGGGCATCACACTGACAACGTTCGAGGCAATTGCCGCGGGGATTCCCGTGATCTCAACGGATGTCGGGTCACAGCGAACGATCGTGGGCGGGCGAGAGCTGCTGCCCCGACCGGCAAGGCCGTTCATCAAGCAAGCGGCCAAGCTCATTGCAGAATACGATTCATCGGACACTGCACGTGAGGCCGCCTGGAACGCGCAGCTCGCACGCGTCACCGAATTTTCAGCGCTCCCGTCAGCGCATCACTGGATGAAGGAGCTCTTCAAATCATGGCAGGTGTAGCCGCAGTCATCGTGACGTTCAACCGTCTCGACAAACTCAAGAAGGTCATCGCTGCGGTCGAGTCGCAGTCGCTGGCGCCGTCCCACCTCGTGATCGTGGATAACGCCTCGACAGACGGAACGGGCGAGTTTCTCGCACAGCTCACGTCGACCCTGCCTCTTGAAATCGTCTCCCTCGACACCAACACGGGTGGAGCAGGCGGCTTCTCTGCAGGTATGCGCCGCGGCTACGAGCTCGGAGCCGACTTCGTCTGGATCATGGACGACGACGGTTACCCCGAGGCGGCGGCGCTCGAGAAGCTTGTCAGCGGCTTGGATGACGCCGTTGGCGAACTCGGACCAAAGGTCCCATTTGCATGCTCTGTCGTTGTTTTCACCGACGGCAACATCTGCGAGATGAACAACCCCGTCCCTACATGGGACTGGGGCCGCCTCCTCGTTAAGGGGCAGCAGTCGGTCATGGTGAGCCAGTGCTCATTCGTGTCGGTCCTCGTGCCGCGCTGGGTGCTCGAAGAGCACGGCCTGCCGTACAAGGAGTACTTCATTTGGTTTGATGATGCCGAGTACACCATCCGTATCTCTCGCGACACCCCAGGTATCCAGGTCCTCGACAGCGTCACCGTGCACGACATGGGCGAGAACAGGGGTGTCAACTGGGGCATGGTCGACGAGAAGAACGCATGGAAGTTCGGGTACGGTGCCCGAAATCAGGCTTCGTATCAGTGGCATCATCGCTCAAAGCCACACTTCCTGATGTTTGCTGCACAGGTCGTGCTCGGAATGCGACGTGGAGGCGTTGACAAGAAGCTTCGCCGGCAGATGCTCGGGAAGCTGTGGGAGGGTATCCGGTTCAACCCGCAGGTTGACCGAGTGAAGTAGGGCGTTGGGGCGGCAAAGCCGCTCCCACCTCAGCGCTTTGTCAGCACGTTTCTTTGGAACGGCTTGTTGATCTCGTGCAACTAGACTTGCCGGGTCTATGTTTGCAGTTAAGAAGATCCAGCAGTTCCCCGCGCCACCCGCTCAAGCAGAGCCGTACCGACACGACATCGACGGGTTACGCGCAGTCGCCATTCTCCTGGTCGTCACCTACCATGTCTGGGTTGGTCGCGTATCCGGAGGCGTCGACGCTTTCCTGATGATTTCGGCGTTTTTCCTCACCGGATCCTTCGTCCGCCGCCTCGAGCGTGGCAAGCCACTCGGTATTGCGCGGCAATGGGTGCGAACGTTCAAGCGCCTGCTACCCCCCGCCGCTGTTGTCTTGCTCGCGACACTCGTCACGAGTTTCTTCCTGTTCCCCGGCAGCAGACTTCCCGACCTGTTCAAAGGAATTGGCGCTTCGCTGTTCTATGCAGAGAACTGGTTGTTAGCGTTCAACTCGATCGACTACTACGCTGACAAAGCCTCGGCGAGCCCCGTACAGCATTTCTGGTCGCTCTCCGTTCAAGGGCAAGTGTTCTTGCTCTGGCCTCTGCTGTTTCTCGTTATTGGCTTCATCTCAAGTCGCACACGGATGAGCGTCCGCGGCTCGGCAGCAGCGGCTTTCGGCACTGTGTTCCTCGCGTCGTTCGCCTACTCAGTCATCACGACACAGACTCGTCAAGAGTTCGCGTACTTCGACACAGGGGCACGCTTGTGGGAGTTTGCAGCGGGGGCGCTGCTTGCCGTGGCAATCCCAATGATCCGCGTGCCGCGTTGGGCGCGCGGGCCCCTGGGCTGGGTCGGCATCACCGCCCTGGTGACCTGTGGCATGCTCCTTGATGTCCAGGGCGGCTTTCCTGGGTATCTTGCGCTCTGGCCCGTTCTGAGCGTCGCTGCGATCATCGTGGCAGGCACCGGCGTAGAGAAGCCACCATTTGTCACCAAAGCACTTGCAACGAAGCCAGTGATCTCGATCGGGCGAGACGCGTATGCCCTCTATCTCGTGCACTGGCCCATTCTCATCTTTTCGCTTCAGCTCAAGCGCGGTGTGGCGCTCACCGTTCCCGAAGGGCTCGTGGTGATTTTGCTCTCCATGATCCTTGCACGGGGCCTCACTTGGTTGGTGGATGATCGCTTGCGTTATGCAGCGTGGACGAACAAGAACATCTGGGGCGGCATGGTGGTCATCGCCGCTTCAGTGTTGCTTGTCGCGGGCCCAACCGCGACACTGCATTGGTCACTGAAGCAACACGAGCAGTCGCTGAGGGCGGAGCTATCCTCCATGGACCCTGCTGTCACTCATCCCGGGGCCGCCGCTCTCGACGCCGAAGCCAGTGCAATCGTTCCCGACCGAGTCCCTCCCATCCCATTCGCGGGAGAGCTCGATGGGGAGTGGGGTGGTCTCCCCGAGCGCTGCGAGGACCAGTTCGAGATGTCTTTTGAAGAGTACGGCACCGCGTGTTCATACCTCCCGGTGGAGGAGCCGAACTTGACCGTTGCTGTGATCGGCGACTCTCACGCAGAGCAGTGGCTCGCCCCAATCGAGGAGATCGCGGTGGCTCACGACTGGCTCACCTATTCGTTCTTGCGAGGGGGTTGTGCGTTGGCGCTCATCGATGCCGAGACGTCGAGTGACCCAGAGCACTCGGCGTCCTGCAATGCATGGTTGAGCGATGTTCTCTCCGAAGTCGAAACCCTCGAACCAGACCTTGTCATTTCGGTCGGCACGCGCTCCCCGGTTGCAAACGAGGGCGAGACAAAGAACTACGGCGAAAACGAGCATGTGCCCGACGGGATGGAGGTCGCACTTGAGAGCCTGCAACAGAACGACACCCCGGTAGTCCTCATCAGAGATAACCCGCGTTTCTCATTCAATGCATACGAATGCGCTGACGCCCTCGCCGACGGCGACCGTACGATTGCTACGACAGTCGGCGCGAACCAAGACTGCGGTGTATCGCGCGGCAAGGCTCTTGCGCAAGAGAATCCAGCCGATGTGCTGGCACAACCAGGCATCGCTACCGTCGACATGACGGATCGACTCTGCCGCGCAGGGAGCTGCCCAGCCATCATCGGCAACGTGTTCGTGTACCTCGACGACAATCACCTGACGAGCACCTACGCGGCGACAATGGCGCCCGCGCTTGAGCCGCGCTTGCTTGAGGCGGCCCATCGGGCGATGTCCTGGGAGTAAGCGACCCTACCCCTGGTCCCCAGGCAACCCCGAGCCGACAAACCGGCGAAACAGCACCCGCTTGAGCGAAGCCGGCATGAGCCGGTAGACGCCCTTGATGACGACGTTGCGCAGGTACTGCCCGCGTGTGACGAACCCCATCCGCAGCATCTCGCGCTGGAGCGCCCACTCGGTCTTTGCCTCTTGCCAGCCCCCGCGGCGAGCGAACGCGCCAGCGCCGACGCGGTACTTCACGAGCGGCTCCGCGATGTTCTCGACCCGTGCGCCGGCGTCGATGAGGCGGATACCGAGCCAGTAGTCCTCCATCTTGCCGAACGGCTGGTACCGCCCGACCTTGTCGAGGGCCGCGACGCGGTACATCATCGTCGGGTGGTTGAAGGGGTTGTGGGTGCGCGCGTGCTCCCGAATCCGCTCTGCGCCGACGGGCGGGATGCGCTGCGCGCTCGGCGTATCAGGATCGGACTCGAACTCGACCATGCCCGTCCCGACCAGGTCATAGCCGCGGCTCAGCAGTGCCCACTGCTTCGAGAACCGTTCAGGAGCGGAGACGTCGTCGGCGTCCATCCTGGCAACAACCGAGGAAGAAACGGCATCAAGTCCGGCGTTCAACGCAATAGTCAGCCCGCCGTTCGCGGCGAGGCGCACAATACGTACCGGCACCGGGCTCTCACGCTCGATGCGTGCGAGCTCCTCGACGAGCGGCGCAGGCACCGGGCCGTCTTGCACGATCACCACCTCGCTCGGGCGGAGGGTCTGGTCGTTGACGCTGCTCGAGAATGCGAGGCGCAGATACGAGGGATTATCGCCCGCGTAGACGGGCAGCAGCAGCGAGAACTCCGGCGCGGTTTCCATAGGGTTCTAAGCCTACTCGCGATGAACTCTTCCAGGAGGTCCGACTCGTACTCACACCGAATCCGCTCGCCAGGCGGTCTCGGCGCCGCATCACGGTAAGCCACAGCGCGGGCCAGTAGACTTCCCGTGTGAGCGCAAACGCGATTCTGAACGATCCCGACTTCCGCAAGCCGGGAGCCGACCGGGGGCTGCTCGGGGTGCTCAGGCACCGCCACCTCCTCTCGCTACTGCTCAAAAAGGGCATCTCGACGAGGTACCACGGCTCCGCCCTCGGCTGGGTCTGGTCGTATATCCGGCCGGCCGCGCAGTTCCTCATGTACTACCTCGTGCTTGGCGTGCTGCTCGGCGGTCGGAAAGACATCACGCTCTTCCCGATCTACCTGTTCTCAGGCATCGTCGCGGTCAACCTGTTCAGCGAGGTGCTCCGCAATACAACGAGCGCAATCACCGACAACAAGTCGCTCGTGAAGAAGATCTACCTGCCGCGCGCGCTCTTCCCGCTCGCTGCAGTCGGGGTCGGTCTCGTGCACTTCCTCCCGCAGGCGATCCTGCTGCTCGTCGTTACGCTGATCTTCGGGTGGACGTTCGGCTGGCTCGCCGTTGGGGCGTTCCTCGCAGGGATCCTGCTCATTCTGACGTTTGGCCTCGGCCTCGGGTTCTTCTTCGGTGCGATCAACGTCGCGTATCGCGACGCGAAGAACTTCGTCGACCTGATCCTGATGTTCGCGACCTGGGCATCGCCTGTGCTGTACTCCTGGGAGCTCGTCTACAAGCACGCCCCGGCCTGGCTCTACAACCTCTACATGGTGAACCCGGTCACGGCGGCCGTTGAGCTCTTCCACACAGCCTTCTGGGTACCCATCGCGCCCACGGACGCCCGCCCCACAGACATTCTGCTCCACACCGCGATCGCCGCGGTCATCGCGCTCGGCACGCTCATCATCGGGCAGCTCACCTTTAGGAAGTTGGAGGGGTCCTTTGCCCAGAACCTCTGAGCCAGACAATCGGCCCGTCATCGCCTTCGAGAACGTGAGCAAGAGCTTCAAGATCAAGCACGCGCACTCGTTCAAGCAGGCCTTCATCTCCGCGATTCAGCGCAAAGAACTCTCGACCCACTTCAATGCGGTCGATGGTTTGAGCTTCGAGGTGCCCGAGGGCCAGTCCGTCGCGCTCATGGGCCGAAACGGCTCAGGCAAATCAACGACGCTGAAGCTGCTGTCTGGCGTCATGGACCCCGACAGCGGCTGGGTTCGCGTCCGCGGCCGCGTCGCCGGCCTGCTCGAGGTTGGCGCTGGCTTCCACCCCGACCTGACCGGGCGCGAGAACGTCTACTTGAACGCGGCTATCCTCGGGATGAGCCGCGAGGAGACTGACGAGCGGTTCGACGACATCCTCGAGTTCTCCGAGATCGGTGACTTCATCGACACCGAGGTGAAGCGGTACTCGTCGGGTATGTATGCGCGCCTCGGCTTCTCGGTCGCTGTGCATACCGAGCTCGATACGCTCCTCGTTGACGAGGTACTCTCCGTCGGCGACGCCGAGTTCCGTAAGAAGTGTGAGCGGCGCATGCTCGAGCTGCAGGAGCAGGGCAAGACGATGTTCATCGTCAGCCACAGCGCAAACCAGGTCCGCAAACTCTGCTCGCGCGGCATCGTGCTCGAGCGGGGCCGCACGGTGTTCGACGGCCCGATCAACGAGGCCCTCGTGCGGCTGCAGTCGAACCCCGACCTCGTCGAGACAGTCTTCCCCGTGACCGGGTCGATCTACGACTTCTACTCGGCCGACCCCGAGAAGTTCGGCGCCCCCATCGGCCCCCAGCGCGAGACCGGCGACCGCGTTCGCGGGGCCTTCCAGGAGTTCGAGCGCGGCATCATCACGAGCTATATCCCACGCGGCCGCGTCGACCCGGTCACGTACGGCCTGAGCGGGGGCAACTTCCTCGCAGCCTACGTGCGCAGCGGCGGCCCGACGGGCCCGTGGGGCTTCATGCAGAGCGGCCCCGTTGGCAACCTCGATGAGTTCGAGCCCCGCGTGATGGAGTTCACGAACGGGCGCGCGGTCTTCACCCTCGACGAGGGCCTCCATTTCCAGGCCGACGACGAGGGCTAGGGGCACAGCCCCGGCGAAGGTAAGCGACCGCGCGCCCAGCGCTCTACTGCACCGACCAGCCGCCGTCAGAGGTGAGGATGGCGCCGTTAATGTTCACGCCGTCGTCGCTCAGGAGGAAGGTGATCGACGCCGCGAGCTGCTCCGCCGTCGCGACCGACGGGATCGTGTCTTGGAACGGCTTCAGCCGCCCGCTGCCGAACGCTGAGACGTTCGCGGGGAACGGGATCCCTGTCGCCACGCCGCCCGGCGCGACGGCGTTCACGCGCAGCCCCTCGGTCGCGTACATGAATGCCGCGCTCTTCGTGAGACCGATGACGCCGTGCTTCGACGCGGTGTACGCGTTGCCCGACGCGTTGCCGCGGATTCCCGCCTCAGAGGAAATGTTCACAATCGAGCCCGCCCCGGCCGCTCGCATCACCGGCACGACCGCGCGGGTGAGCTTGAAGACGCCGGTGAGATTAATGCCGATGACCCGATCCCAGATCTCGTCGCTCGTCTCGTGAATCGGCGAGAAGTCGTCGTTCACGCCGGCGATGTTCGCGAGCCCGTCGATGCGCTCCCCCGCCGCCGCGACGATCTTGTCGATGTCGCCCTGCTTGGTCACGTCGCCCGCGACGGGCACGACGCTTCCCTCCGGCGCCGCCGATGCGAGCTCCGAAGCGAGCTCCGTGAGCTTCTCGGCGGAGATATCGACGGCGACGACTCGGCCGCCCTCGCGCACGATGCGCGACGCGGTTGCGCGCCCGATGCCGCTCGCGGCGCCCGTGACGATGACGGTCTTGCCGTCAAAGCGGCCGCCAGTGACCTTCTCGCGCCACGCGCCACCCTCGGTGTCTTCCGGGATTTCGCCGCCGTTCACGGAGCGCACGAGGCCGTCGACGACCGACTGGGGCATCTGGCCCTGGCTGAGCGCGACGAGCTGCTGCAGCGGCAGCGCGCGCACGGGCGTCAGTGAGTCGGCGCTGCCGCCGGACTGGGCGAGCATGGCGCGGATCGCGGCGCCACCCTCGGGGTGATCGAGCCAGTCGCCGATGCTGCTGTGTGCGGTGAGTGTAGACATGGGGCCTCCCTCGCTAGGTGTCCCTGCCCTGCGCAAGGACGAGCACACTCAGACTACTCCAACACGTGTCGGAGACATAGGTGTGCCGTTCCCGGCGAAGCCAGCCCGCAATTCCTGCGACAATCTAAGACATGGATCCCCGCGCAGCACACACCCAGGAGCTCCTTCGCGCAGCGATCGTTAGCCTCGCCGCGGCCCGCCCCATCACCGAGATCACGGTGAAAGACATCATCGAGCGCGCGGGCGTGAACCGCTCAAGCTTCTACCAGCACTACGAGAGCCGCGAGGAGCTGCTTGCTTCCGCGCTCGAGCGGCTCGAGACGGACATGGCGCGGGCCGACGAGCCCGTCGTCATCACCGACCTGACTCGCCCGCCGTCGGAGCTCGTGCGATTCATGCATCACTTCGCTGAGCACGCAGACCTCTACCGGGGCGTCTTCGGGCCCAGCGGGTCTGCGCTCGTCGTTGCGCGCGTGCGCGCCCGGATCCTCGCGCTCGTCCGCGCCGGGATCCTCCTCTCGCCCGAGAACCGCCGCCTCACCGACCTCCCGGTCGATATCGAGGCCGCGGGCACCTCGGGCGCGCTCCTCGGCGTGATCGAGGCGTGGTTGGCGCAGGATCCCCTCCCGTCACCGGAGGTCGCCGCTGAGTGGATGTGGGGCTTCTTGACGCGCGAGCAGCGGCGCTAGGCGCCGCACTCTAGCCGCCGCACCCTACGCGCGGCGCTCGACCTTCTCGAGGCGCTCGATCTCGATCATCACGTCAACGGGCACGCCCGTGTCGCGCAGCACGTCGCGGGTCGACCGCGGGTTCGTGCGAGTGCCCTCGCGCCAACCGCGCTTCAGGCAGTCACGCAGCTGGGAGCGGTCGCTCGAGGCTTTGAACGTGCGAAGCCAGCGCCTCATGCTCGCCCCGAAGTACAGGAACTTTTCCCAGCCGTAGAGCGCGTCAGACCTGCGGAAGACCCAGAGCTTGTTGCGCACCTCGAAGAAGAAGCGGGGGCCGGGGTCGGCGTCGCTCGAGCCGCGCTTCGCGGTCTTGTGTGTGACAACGGAGGCCGGCGTGTAGATGCCGCGGGCACCGCGGAGCAGCCGCGCCGAGTACTCAAAGTCGTCGTTCCACAGGAAGTAGTCGGCAAGCGGAAGCCCGAGTTCGCGTACCCGCGCGGCCCGCAGAAACGCAGACACGAACGAGATGGATCGGATCTCCATGCCGCCCGCCGCCGCCGCGCGGTCGCGCTCAGCCCGGTCGGCCTTGATCTTCGCCTTCGGCGTGTTCATGGGGTGGTCTTCGCCGTCAGTCCAGACGACGCGCGACCCCATCACCGCGAGATCGTCGCGGCCAGAGGCGCGGTAGCGCTCGTGCGTTTCGAGCGCGCCGGCGAGCGCGTCAGGACCCGGAACGGTGTCGTCGTCCATGACCCAGACCCAGTCTGTCTCTTCGTCGACGACGGCCGCGGCGATCCCGACAGCGAAGCCGCCTGCGCCCCCGGTGTTCTTGTCGAGCTTGATGAGTCTCGCGCATTCGCCCCACGCAGCGAGCCGCTCTTCGGCGACCTCCGCGGAGCCGTCTGTCGACGCGTTGTCAACGACGACGAGTCGGTCGACCGGGCGCGACTGCGCGGCGAGCGCGTCGAGCGCCTCACCCAGCAATTCGCGTCGGTTGAAGGCGACCATTACTGCCGTGACCCGCATGACCACCCTTTCGTTGCACGTGAAACCCGACCTAGTCTAGGGGATCGCTCACTGAGCGTCTCCCTCGGGCTGTGCGCTGGCGGCAGCCACGCCCTGCGCGACGAGGTCGCGAATCACCGAGTAGTCGGGGTCTTCAGGGTCGATTGTGGGCGGCACGAGCTCGACGTTCACGATCTCGTGCCCGCGCGCCTTCCCCGCGAGGTCGACGAAGCGGCCGAGCATTGAGTCTGGGATGTCGGTCTTCACGAGCTGTGTGCCGGCCGCGGCGATCTCCTGGAAGCGCAGCAACACGTTCGTCGGGTTCATCTGAGCGAGGATGGCCGCCTGCAGATCGCGTTGGCGCTGCATCCGGTCGTAGTCGCCGTTCGCCGAGCCGTAGCGTGAGCGAGCGAACCACTGGGCGTAGTAGCCGTTGAGGTGCTGCTCACCCGAGTCGATCCACTCGTCGACGTTCACGAGCTCGCCCGTGTACTCGTCGATCCCGCCACCGATCGGCAACGGCTCGGGCACGTTGACGGTGACCCCTCCGAGCGCGTCGATGATGTTCGAGAACGCGTCCATATTCAGCAGCACATAGAACTGAGGGTCGAGGCCCGTCGCGCCCTGCACCGCGTCCTTCGTCGCCTCAATGCCGGGCTCAGAGCCCTTCGATGCCGCGTCGGGGTAGAGCCCCTCGTACATGTCGGGGAAGTCCTCGACCTCGGTGTAGACAGCGTTGAGGTAGCAGGTCGTGTAGCACCCACCCCAGTCGCCGAACGAGTTCGGTGCGACGCCGAAGCCGTTCGGGTGGATCGAGCTCATCGGCGACTCTTCCGGGAAGGGCATGTTGATGAGCTCGCGCGGCAGGCCGATGATCACCGACTGCCCCGTCTTCGCGTCGACGCTCACGAGCGAGATCGAGTCGGGTCGCATCCCCTCGCGATCTGAGCCGGCGTCGGTTCCGAGCAGCAGAATGTTGTAGCGGCCGTCGATCGGCGCGACTGCCGGTGCGCCGATGAAGATGCTGCCGATTGCGCCGCGACCCGAGTTGATGAGCGTCGCGGCCCAGGCCGCGCCGGCGACCGGAAGCACCGTGAGTAGCACGGAGAGCATCGCGACCGGCACGCGCCACTTCGGCTTGACCTTGACGAGCCGCGTGAGCCTGAGCGTGTCGATGCCGAGCACGAGCCACATGATGCCAACGCCGACGACAAGCCACTGCAGAACGAACAGGAAGAGCCCGTTCGTAAGTACGGACAGCGTCGCCGCGCGCGCAAATGTGAGGCCAAGGAGGGCGACTACGGCGAGCACGATCGCGCCGATCGTCACCCCGATCCCGAACCTGCCGAGTTTCCGGTTGCCGGCGAGCAGCTGCGCGCTGCCCGGTAGCAGGAAGCCGAGCACCACGAGCCACCTCGCGCGCTTCGTCATGAGCGGCGGCGACGACAGGTCAGGGGTGCGTATCGGCCGTTCTAGGTCGTACTCGAGGCTTCCGCTCATGCACCGTACCCGTCGGGATTCGCAGACTGCCAGGCCCACGAGTCCCTGCAGGCGTCAGCGAGCGAGCGGCTCGTCTGCCACTCAAGCTCACGGTTCGCCTTCGCCGGGTTCGCAACCGTCTCAGCAACGTCGCCGTCGCGCGCGGGGACGACGACGTACGGAATCTCGCGGCCGGCGGCCTCACCGAACGCGCGCACCACGTCGAGCACGCTCGAACCGTTGCCGGAGCCGAGGTTGTAGGTCGTCACGCCGGGGCTCATCCGCTCGAGCGCCGCGGCGTGCCCCTCGGCGAGGTCCATCACGTGGATGTAGTCGCGCACCCCGGTGCCATCAGGCGTAGGGTAGCTGTCGCCGAAGACGCTGAGTTTCTCGCGCTTGCCGACCGCAACCTGCGCGATGAACGGCATGAGATTGTTCGGGATCCCTGAGGGGTCCTCGCCGATCCGCCCCGAGGGGTGCGCGCCGACGGGGTTGAAGTAGCGAAGCAGCACGCCCTCAAGCTTGGGCCACGACACCTGCGTGTCGCGGATGATCTGCTCGATCATGGCCTTCGACCAGCCGTAGGGGTTCGTGAGGCCGACGCCCGCCGGATGCTCTTCATCCTGCGGCACGTACTGCGGGTCGCCGTATACCGTCGCGCTCGAGCTGAAGACGAGGCGGGTGATGCCGCGCTCGCGCATGAGGTCGAGCAGGTTGAGCGTCGAGTCGATGTTCACGCGGTAGTAGCGGGTCGGCTGCGCGACCGACTCCCCGACGGCCTTGAGGCCCGCGAAGTGCACGACCGCGTCGACTTCGAGCCCGTCGAATGCCACCTCGGCCGCTGCCCGGTCAGCCAGGTCGGCTTCGATCACCGGGATCGAGCGGCCCGTGAGCTCTTCGACGCGACGCACCGCCTCGCGGCTGCTGTTCGAAAAGTCATCGAGCACGACGACGTCGTGGCCGCGCTCAAGGAGCACGAGGGCAGTGTGGGAGCCGATATAGCCGGCGCCGCCGGTGAGCAGAACACGCATAGCAAAGAGGCTACTTCACGTCTCTTTGGAGAACCATCAGGCACTCCGAGAACTCACAGGGCGCGCCGTGCAGAATGCACATTCACAGCCCCCTAGAATGGCTATGGGTCCAGAGTTATTGGCACAAAAGGTTCGGAGGCGGCATGGCAACACTCAGCCTCATAGCCGAGCCCTTTCCCGACTGGGAAGCCCGCGTGCACTTCGCCGCGGCTGAAGACCTTGCGAACGCGCTAGCCGAGACCGCGCCGCGCAGCTGCAGCGCACGGTTCCTGTCTGCCCGCGGCTCAACGCCTCCGGTGTTCGCCTCCCCGCGCATTAGCGCGGAGCACCTTCCGATGGGCGCGAACGCTCTGCCGATCCTCTGGCAGTCGAGCACGACCGCGCGCCCGCTCGACGGCGAGATGACGCACTCCATCACCCCGATGATCCCGCTTCGCTCGCGCGCCGAAGACGACGGCACGCAGACGACGGTCTCGGTTCCGAACGGCCTCGCGTGGGAGCACCCCGATCTGTTGACGCCCGCGCAGGGCAAGCTCACTCGCGCATTTGTGAAGCGCGCCGCTCGCCACGCCGACATCCTCATCACAACCTCACACGCGACCGCGTCGCTGCTGCAGGAGCACTACGGGCACGACCTTCCGGTGCAGGTTGTTCCGCCGGTCGCGCCGTCAGTGTTCCTCGCGGGCCCTGACGCGCAGGCGCGCCGCGAGCGGCTCGGTATGCCCGAGCGATACGTTGTCACGACCGCGAACTTCGACGACTTCGGTCGGCTGCAGTGGGTGCTCGACGCCTACGAGTCTGACCCCTCGATGCCCCACCTCGTCGTGATCTCCGGGCTCGACCCCGTGCAGCACGTGAAGGGCAACCCTCAGGCGGCGGATATCGTTGGCAGCCTCTCGGCCGCGGTTCGCGACCGAGTGACGGTCGTTCCGGCTGAGGATCTCGCGGACGTCGGCGCGATCCTGTCTGGCGCGGCGCTGCTCGCGCAGCCCCAGTCATTCGCGACGACGGGGTACACGGTTGTCGCCGCGCTCATGGCGGGGGTTCCCGTGCTGCACGCAGACCAGGCGGCCTACGCCGAGCACGTGCTCGACGCCGGGCTCTCTGAGGCCGAGTCGGCCGGGTTCATCACGACGCTCTCGCGCCTCTTCATCCCGAGCTCGGGTGACGGTTCGAGCGAGCTCGAGCGCCTCACCGTTCACGCGGCCGACCGTGGCCGCTCGTACTCGTGGAACCAGGTCGCCTGGCAGCTCTGGGAGACGCACGCCCTCATCTAGGGCTCGCGCCCCCGGCCACTTCCGGGCTCGACCACACCTTCTTCGGCGCGGCACATCTTAATCACCACGATTAGGGTGTGGTCTCGCGAAGAACATGTGCTTCAGCAGGAAACACGGGCTGGGTCCTTACCGCGCGGCCACGTTGTCACCCGAGTTACTCCCCGGCGACCCTGGCCTTCAGCGCCGCGTTCTTCTCCGCTACCATGTCGGTCAGGCCCTGGGCGTACTCGTCGAGCTTGGCGCGGAGAGCGTCGTCACTCGTCGCGAGGATGCGAGCCGCGAGAATGCCCGCGTTCTTCGCCCCACCGATCGAGACGGTCGCGACCGGGATGCCGCCGGGCATCTGCACGATCGACAGCAGCGAGTCCATCCCGTCGAGGCGGGCGAGCGGCACGGGCACGCCAATGACCGGGAGCGAGGTCATCGAGGCGACCATGCCCGGAAGGTGTGCGGCTCCCCCGGCGCCCGCGATGATGACGCGGATGCCGCGGTCTGCTGCCTCGCGGGCGTAGCTCACCATCTTGTCTGGCGTGCGGTGCGCGCTCACAACTTCAACCTCGTGCGAAATGCCGAACTCGCGGAGCATGAGCACCGCGTCTTCCATCACGTTGAAGTCGGAGTCGGAGCCCATGATGACGCCGACGAGGGGGGAAGATTCGCTCATGCCTCTATCGTACCGGGCGGCGAACCCCGCCTATGCGAAGCCGTCAGCCGCAGCCCGAGCCTCGGCGCGTGCCTCCTCAAGCGAATCACCAACGACGGTCACGTGGCCGACCTTTCGGCCCGGGCGCGGCAGCTTGCCGTAGCTGTGAATCTTCGCTGCCGGGTGCGCCGCAAGCACGGCTGGGTAGCGCACGGGCATCGGGCCCTCCGCGGGCCCCCCGAGCACGTTCACCATCACGGCAAACGGCGCGGCCATCGCCGGGTCACCAAGCGGCAGGTCGGTCACGGCCCGCAGGTGCTGCTCGAACTGGCTCGTGATCGACCCCTCGATCGAGAAGTGGCCCGAGTTGTGCGGGCGCATTGCGAGCTCGTTCACGAGAACGCGGCCGTCGCGGGTCTCAAACATCTCGACGGCGAGTACGCCGGTCGCGTCGACACCCTCGGCGACGATGGCGCCGATCCGCGCTGCCTCGGCGGCCGTTGCGGGGTCAGAGACCGGGGCGGGGGCCAGCACGACGTCACACACGCCATCACGCTGAATCGTCTCGACGAGCGGCCACGCGCGGGTCTCCCCCGAGGGGCGGCGCGCGATGAGCTGCGCGAGCTCGCGCGTGAAGTCGACGAGCTCCTCGACGAGCAGGTAGCCGCCGCGGGCATCCTCTGCGAGCGCGGCGAACCAGTCGCGCACCTCGTCGGCGTGCGACACGACGCGCACGCCCTTGCCGTCGTAGCCACCGCGCGCGGTCTTCACGACCGCGCGGCCGCCATTCTTATCAATGAAGGCCTGCAGCGCGTCCTCATCTGCGACGGCTGCCCAAGCAGGGATCGGCACGCCGAGCTCGGCGAGCTTCTCGCGCATCAGGATCTTGTCTTGTGCGTACTGCAGCGCGTGGGGTCGCGGGTGAACCGCCTTGCCGCGGCGTTCGAGCTCATTCAGGATGTCGTGGGGCACGTGCTCGTGGTCGAAGGTCACAACATCGACGGTCTCCGCAAACGCGTACACGGTCTCGGGGTCGCGGTAATCGCCAACCATGTCGGCGGCACGCGCGGCGCTCATGCCCTCGGTCTCTGCGAGAACCGAAATCTCAAGCCCGAGGTGAATCGCCGGCGGCACCATCATTCGGGCGAGCTGCCCGCCGCCAATCACGCCGACGCGCACAGAGGTTTTCGCAGCAGGTTCCTGGTTCTCGCTCACCCCTCTATTCTGCCGCATCATCGCTGGGCGCGGAGCCACCCCTATTCGAGGAGCCGGAAGGCATCACTCGGCTGGCCCGCCTCCGGGGTGCCGAGCTTCGGGTCGAGCCCCGTCGCGATCCACGCCGAGGTGAGCAGCAGCGCGCGGCAGATGAAGTTGAACCACAGGAGCAGGCCGACAAAGATCGCGAACGGCGCAAGCAGGGGGTTGCTCGTCGCCCCGCCGAGCAGCGCCGTGCCGAGCAGCTTGAGCACGAACAGGGCCGCGGCGCCAACCATGCTGCCGGTAACGAGGTTCCACCAGCCGATGCGCACCTCGGCGAGGTAGCGGTGGATCGCGACGAGCACGAACACGTCGAACAAATACATCGCGCCGTAGCGCACGACCGTGCCAAGGCCGCCAAAAAACCAGTTGTCGGCGCGCACGCCAAGCCAGGCGAGCAGCATGTCGGTGAGGTTCGAGCTCACGACGACGAGCGCGGCCGAGATGATGATCGCGAGGAAGAAGCCGACGGCGAGGGCGAAGTCGCGCACCTTGAGCAGCACCGCGTTGCGGTATTCCTTGACCTCGAGGCCGAAGATGATGCGAATCGAGCGCCTGGTACCCGTGAACCAGTTGATCGCGACCCACACGAGCGAGAGGCCTGCGACGAGCGTTGTCCAGTCGAGCGCGCGGGTTTCCAGGAGCGACTGGACCGGCACCGCCGCGTCCTTGCTGCTCTCGCCGAGCAGCCCGGGCACGAAGACGTTGATCTGCTCGATGATCGTCGTCAGCAGCTCCGGCTGGTTACGAAGCACGATGCTGAACACGCTGAACCCGACGACCAGGCCTGCGAACACCGCAAAGAGCGCCTGGTAGCTCATGCCACCGGAGAGCACGCTGCCGCCGACGTCGGTGAAGTGCGAGAAAGTCCGGTACGGCCGCGTGCGCTGGATGCGCTGCCAGAGGTTCATCCCGCGGGCGATGACACCGGGCTGCGGGGTTGCGTTCATGTGTGCGAGTGTAGCGCGGGCGGGGAACGCATTCGTTTCCCCGCCCGCGCGCCCACGTAACTAGCGGGATCCGCCGGCGACCTGGCGCCTACCGCGCACGGTGCCCGCGATCGCCGCTCCCGCACCGATCACGAGCGCGAGCGCCGCCGCGATACCGAAGACACCGAGGCCTGTTCCGCCGGTCGCGGGAAGCGGCGTCGGGTTCACGGGGGTCTTCGGGTCGACCGGGGGCTTCGGCTTCACGGGAGGCTCCGGCTTCACCGGCTTGTAGCCGTTCACGAAGCGCACCTGCGCGGGCGCGGCCTCGGCTCGCTCGCGAACGAGCACCTCCGCGCTCGACCCGTCGGCGGTCGGGAAGACTCCCTCGCCGAGGTCGATCGCGCGAACGTTTTCGCCGAAGGTGCCGAGCGCCCCAGCCTCACTCACCGAACAGTTCGCGCCGACCGGGATCCCGGAGACGGTGACTGAGCCGTCGCGCGGCACCGTGAGCTTCGCCTGTTCGCCAAGGTCGAGGGCCACGCGCTCGGGCCCGCCCGCCGCACCGCTCGGAACGGTGCAGGAGAGGTCGATCGTGAAGCTCTCGGGCGCGCGATCAGCGCCGAGCCCCGTCACGACCTTTGAGACCTCGAGCGATCCGGTCTTTACGGTCACTCCCGCGCGCTGCGGGGCGGCAGGGAGGTTCACCCGCACACCGTTCGTTCCCCAGCCGACGACGCCGTGCTGGTTCCACGCGAACTGCGGGTCGGTGAACTGCTCAAGCGTCGGGCGCAGCGCGCCTGCAGAGCCGCCCACCACCCGGTTCACGGTCTCGAACTCGACGAGCACCTTCTCTCCTGGCTGCAGCGGCGTCGCGGTCATGTCGACCCTGAACCGCAGGCCCGCGACGTCGGCGGCGTCACCCGAGAAGCTCTCGAGCGGCGTCCACACGTTCGCGGGGTTCGCGGTCGCGTCGGCGCACTCGGGGTCGGCGCCCCACAGTGACTTGCCGGGTGTGCTGCCGACGCAGGCCGCAGCGTTCGTGGTGACCTCTGCCGTGTAGCTTGCGCCCTTCGGCAGCCCGGTCACCCTGACGTCTGCGAGGTCAGCGAGTGCGGGCGCGAACGTGCTCCCGCGCGTTCCGCCGCCTGCGAGCATCGCGTCTCCCTGGGCCGGGAGCATATCCACAATCGTGATGCGCGACAGCGGGCTCGTTCCCGAGTTGATGTTCTCGAGCTTCCACGAATCGGTCGCGCCGACCGCGGTGTACGACGCGCAGGGGCTGCGCGTGTAGTCCGACCCCACGGGCACGTAGTTCCCCGGCGCGCACGCCTCGCCCGTCGACGTGTCGAGGGCGCCCGTCACGAGCTTCTCCCCGAGCGTCGGAACGGACTCTCCGCTCACCGTCTTCCGCGCACCGACAACGGTTCCCACGCGCGGCTGCACGTAGTTCGTGTTCGAGCAGGTGTTTGGTGCGTCGCTCGCGGTCGGCGCCTGGCCGTGCTGAGTCGGCTGCTCGCACACCGCGAGCGGAACGCCCGTCTCGACGGTCACCCGGTTCACGGCGCGGTCGCCAGCGGCGAGCGGCTCCATGATGAGGCCGAGGGAAATCTCGACCTTCTCGCCAGGCTGCATGCGCGCGTTCTTCCCCCAGTCGAAGACGAGGTTGCGCCCGTCATCAGAGAGGGTCACGGTGGGTGCAGCGCTCAGACCGCTCGCACCGTTCGCGCCCGGAGTGCTCGTCACGGTCGGCTGGGCGCCATCCCACGTGAGAGATTCGGGCAGCGCATCGGTCACCTGCGTGATGGGCAGGAGGCTCGAGCCGATGTTCGTGAACACGAGCTTCCACGGGGCGCTCGCGAGAGCCTCGACCTGGTGGGTCGACGTGTCGTTCGGCGCGCGCTTCTCGACGCGCAGGCCGTTCTCACCGGGCGAGAACTTGACATCGTCGATGTCGTTCGCGTCGGCTTCGCCGTACGTGTTGTTCGTCGCGGTCACGGTTGCGCGGTTCTTCACGGTGTCTGACTTCCAGTTCACCTCGGCCCCGGGCCGCAGCTTCACTGAGAACGACAGCTTGGTGCTGCCCCACGAGGCGTTCCACGACTGCGAGCCGGCCGGGAAGACAGTGCCGTCGGCACGGTCGAACACGACGGCGGCGCCACGCACCTCACTCAGGTCACCCGAGAAGTCGGCGTAGTTGAGCCACTTGTCGCCTACCCGCACCTGCAGCCGCACGCGGTCAGCTCCGGTCGGCAGAGCAGGGGTGTCGAATGAGACGAGCTGGAAGCGCTCCCAGAACGCGGGCGTCGCATCCTGGATGTTCAGCGTGTTGATGGGCGCCGTCGACCCGCGCGGGTCGGCCGTGAGCTCCACCCGCACGGTGGCGCCGGGGTCGCTCTCGTACACGGTGTCGTTCGTTTGGTCGGGGTGTACGACCGAGACCGACTTCTTCAGGCCGACGGCAACCGCCGCCTGCACGAGCGCAACGTTCGCGTCGTCGCGCTCAGTCGGCTGCGCCTCGGGGGCCACGACCGAGTCCCAGCCGCGCACGACGGCCTCGTTCGGCACGTCAACGACGCTGCCGAGCTCGCCACCGCGCACCGCCTTGCCCGAGAGCCGCTCGGTCTCCCTGAGCTGCACATCGAGGCGCATCACCAGGTCGTCTCCGACCTCGATGCGGTTGCCGTTTTTGGCGGGGTCGGTGCCCGAGTAGGTCGCCGCGATCCCGATCGCGTTCGGGAGCTCGGCGAGGAACGCGGCGTCGGCGTCAAGCACCTGCTGCAGCGTCCACACTGATGTCTTTCCTGCTGGCGTGCCGTCGTAGCTCCACAGTTCAACCATGCTCTCGGCGGTATTAATCGCAGCGGGAAGCTTTCCGAAGCTCACTCCGGTGAGCGTGAACTCGTTGAAGTGGTTACCCGCCTGCGATGCGACCTCCGCGTCAAAGTCGCGGCCCGCAAACGGGCTCGCGTCGATGTCGAGGTCGTCGGCGCTCACGGGGTTCGCCGTGTCGGTGACGCGAATCTTCCCGAGCCGCATACCGCCGTGCGATTCGGCAGGGGCCGTCGACGAGTTCCGCGCGGTGAGCGTGAACCGCGCGCGCGGGTAGTCAGCCTGGGCGACCTCGCCGGGGTTCGGCGCCACCATCTTGACGTTCTTGGACGCGTCGCCCTCGGGCAGCAATTGCACGCGCTTGGTGAGGGTCACGTTCGTCGCGCCGTCAAGGATCTGGATCGTGTCATTCGCGCGCTCCGACACCGGCTGACCGGTCTCGGGTACGGCCGTGACGCTGAAGACGTTGTCGACGCACCCGTCGCCACCGCCCTCGCAGTTGAACACGGTGCCCGCCTCCTTCACCCACTTCACGGAGCCGTCGGCGGTGCGGGCGCGGTCGCGGAGCTGCCAATCGAGCACGTATTCGCGAATCTCACCAGAGATGCTTACGCCGGTTCCGGGCGCGGGTGCGGTGAGGTCAGGATCCTCGGCCGCGTGCGCGGCCTCGCGCGCCTCGCGGTTCTCTCCGAGCGCGAGGCGGACGCCGAGCGTCGTCGCCCGCTCGTCGGCGGTGAGCGTGTAGCCGACGAAGCCCTTCGCGTTCATCCAGCCGCCGTCGGGTGCGGTGACGGGGAGCCACTCGCTCCCGTTCCACAGCTCGACCGCGGTGACCGTGTCCCAGCGCAGCATGGGGTCGTGTGCGGCGCCGCCGTCGTTTCCGGCGAAGTGAATCGGCCGGATGCGAGTCAGGTCAAATGCCTCGAAAACTGTGCCCGAACCCGATGCCGTCGGAGCCGCGGGGTCCTGCAGCAGCACAGTCGGGTAGGTACCCTCGGTGAGCGCCCACGACTGGGTCGTGAACATTTTCGCGCCTGACTGCGAGGTGAGCGAGCCGTGGCCCCACACCTTATTCGCCCACAGGGCGCCGTCGACGCCGGGCCCCGTTCCGGGGCGCGGCCGCACGCTGACGGTCACCTTGCTCGAATCGGTTCCCGTCACAACGCGGTCGTCGAGTTTCCCCTCTGCGGTAACGGTCGCGACGTTCTCATACTTGACGGCGTGTTCGAAGTCGGTCGCCGTCGGCATCTTCTCGTCGCTGCGCAGCGTCTGCCGCGCCGTGAAGGAGACGTTCGGCTTCACGAGGGTCGTCTGCGAGAAGCCCTCGGCATTCGTGTACACGAACCGGATGCCGGTCGCGCCTGCCGGGATGTTGATCGGGGTCGCCTCGTCGGGGTTCTTCGCGAGGGTCTTCCAAGCGCCGTCAGCGTCTTGGTACCGGATCGTGAGGTCTGCCTGCGTGATCGGGTCGCCGCTGTTCGCGGGGCGCGTGATCGGAGGGAGCACCTGCTTCGCGTCGAACGCATCCCAGAAGGTGCCGTCGCCCGTGAGCGAGTCTTCGACAACAATCTCGGTCGGTTTGGTGCGCCCGCCCGCGGTCTTCACCTCGGTGTCGAGCTGCACGACAACGTCCTGGCCCATCGCGACGACACCCGGGCCGACGCGCTTCGTGATCTTCGTGTCGATGCGCGGCGCGACGTATCCGACGGTCGCGCTCGAGGTCGCCGTCTGTGGTTCGAGCGACTCGCGCTCCCCCGTGACCTCGATGACGTTCTTCAGGTTCGCCGTCTGCTTGCCGGGAGCCACGAAGGTCTCGGCCGAGCTCGAGCCGAGCTGGTATCGCACCTCGCTTGAGGCGCCCGGCGCGATCGCGCCCGTGAACGTGAGCGCGAACCCCGCGACGGTCTTCCCCGATGCCGGGGCCGGCAGCTGCTCGCCGGCGCCCAAGGTTACCTGCTTGGTCGTGCCGTCGGCGTACGTCCAGGTGAGCGTCGCACCGGTCGCACCCGCGGGCCACACGGCGGCCGATTCGGCGGCAGTGAAGCCCTCAAAGCGGAGGTCCTCGCCGAAGAACGCATCGTCTGAACCAGCTGCGGGCTCGGCGATCGTGAGCGAGTCGAGCACCGTGCTCGCGGGGAGATCGCGGTTGATCGCCCGGAGCACGACACCAACACTGTCGCCCGCCGTCACGCCGGTCAGCTGCCCGGTCTCCGCCCCGTCAGGCAGGGTGTGGAAGCGCTTCTGCGCGTCGACACCGATGACCTGGGGAGAGACGGTGAAGGGCGCCTCAGCGTCCTGTGAAACCGGATCCTGCCCGGGGGCGACCACGGTTGCGCGCACGTCGTTCGTGATCTGGTAGCCGCCCGCGAGCTCCGCACCGCTCGCGCGGTGCGTTGCGCGCTGCGTCACAGCGAACGACTGGCCGGCGGCGGTGCCGGGCGGGATGTCACCCGCGTAAGCGAGGCGCACGCCCGCGATGTCGCTGTTCGGGATCGACGCGTCCCACGCCACCCAGTTCCACGAGCCGGCAGCGAAACGGTAGACCTCTGCGGTCGCCGAGGTGACGCCGGCCGGGAGGTTCGTCGTCGGGTCAGTCGGGGCGGTGAAGCCGCTAAAGTCAACGCTGTTGAAGGGGTTCCCTGCGGGGAGTTCGGTTGCGCCCTCGGGCGCCAGCTCGGCGCTCGCGGGGTCCTGCAGCCGAAGCTCGCTCGCGTTCACGTTCGATGCCTGGGTGCCGCTGATGTTCAGCGTCGACTGCGCGCCAGGCTGGTAGCCCTGCGCCTCGGGCGCCCACGTCTTCGCGGGCGCCACGTCGATCTTGATGGGGTTGTCGATCGCGACAACCGCGCTATCCGTTGCCCCAAGCTCTTGGTCCCCCGCGCGCGCCGTGAAGGTCGCGGTGTTGGTCAGGTCGCGCCTGAGGATAGGGTCGTCTGCGGCGAGGCCCTCGGGCACCGTGAGCGTGTATTCGAGCACACCGGTATCGCGAGTGGACATACCGAGGCCCGCGGGGTTCGTAGCGTCCGCCTGCACGGGGCGCTCAACACCGACGGTGATCGTGCGATCCGCCGCTGTCTGGCCAATGGTCCCGGCGACTGGCCCCTCCGGCGACTGGCCTTCGGTGATACCGGGGAGTGACATCGTGACGCCCGTCGCGCTGCCGCCAACGACCGCGCTGAGCCCGCTGATCTGCCACCCCGCGAACTCGGCGGGCAGTTCGTCCGTGACACGCACCGGAGCGTCGGCGTCGGCGTCGTTCACTCGGAACTCGACCCAGTAGGTCACGGAGTCTCCCGGCCGCAGGTCGCGCACGGCGTCGACGTACTCGCCGTCGCCCTGCTTGATCTTCTTCGCGAGCATGATGGAAGCACCCTCGCTTGCCATCGCCGGAACGACCCCGCTGCTCGCGACAGCCGCCGTGCCAAGCAGCACAGCGGCTAGCCCGCCAGCGACCAATTTCCCCAGCGTGCGCCGCGCCTGCTTCCCGGCACGGCGCACACCAATCTTCCCCAAAATCATGCGATTCTCCCCTGTTGCGATCACGTGCCCCCGCACGCGATATGACCCGGCTCCTGGCACTCGGATGCTCCTTGGGGGGATTCCTGACAGGAGCCGGGCATCTAGTAACACGGGCAAAGCGCCAAATCGTGACGCTCGGTTTGAGAAATCTTTTTTTGGGTAACGAGATTCGCAGATTCACAGGAAGTTCATGAATACTGAGTGACGGGGGATTTACGGGCGCGCCCGATTCTGGGCAATCGTGTGCGCCAGCACTTATGCGCCGACGCGCGCACTGGGTGCGTCTAAGGGGGGAATTCTTGCGCAGAAAAGCATCCCGGCAACACGACAAGATGTCGGATGAGGTTCTACTCGGTGTCAGCAGAGCAGGCGACACTGAGGCGTTCGCCGCGCTCTGGGAGCGCCATCGGAAGGCCGGGCTCACCGCGGCGCGCAACATCGCGCCCTCGCTCGACCCAGAGGACGTTGTCTCAGACGCCTACCTGCGAGTCTTCGAACTCGTGCTCGACGGGCGCGGCCCACAGGGGGCGTTCCGCCCGTACCTCTACCAGGTCGTCCGCTCGGCGGCCGCCGACAGGTTCCGCGCGGGTGAGCTGAGTTCTGTTGAGCTTCCCGACATCCCAGACCTGCACGAGGCGGCCCCGTGGGAGGACAACGCGTTCGATCTGAACGCCGTCACCGAGGCCTTTGCGACACTAAACCCGCGGTGGCAGGCGGTGCTCTGGCACACGGAAGTTGAGGGGCTCCCACCGCGCGAGGCAGCGAAGCACCTTGGGCTCTCGGCAAACAGCACCTCCGCGCTCGCCGTGCGGGCGAAGGACGCGCTGAAGTCGGCGTGGGTCGAGGCGCACGTGAACCGCGAGCTCGCTGATGGGGCGCACCGGTTCACGCTTGAGCATCTGCAGCGTTACCAGCGCGGCAAGCTCACCGCGCGGCTCACCAGGGAGGTCGAGGCGCACCTCGACGACTGCGAGTCGTGCGCGCTTGCGGCGGCCGAGTACACGACGCTCAACCGCCAGCTCGGGCTCGTGTTGGCCTGGGTGAGCCTGGGGGGCGTTGGCGCGGGCGCGCTCGTCTCACAGCTCGGGCTCGCGGGCGGCGCAGGTGTGCTCGGCGCGAGCGCAAGCATTGCAAGTACCGGTGGCGCCGGAGCTGGCGCCGGGGTCGGCGGCGGCGTCGCCAGCGTTGGCACCCCAGCGCTGGTCATCGGTGGCACGAGCGTGCTCGCTGTAGCGGCCGCGGGTGCTACAGCCCTTGCTCTCACGTTCGGAGGGGCGGCCGCTCCGCCTACCTCCGCGCAGCCGGCTCCTTCGGAACACTCCGTGTCCGAGCGGAACAACGAGGGTTCGCCGCCGTCACCGCCCGCCCAGCGCGAGCAGGCGAAGCAGAACGATGATGCTGATGGTGAAGCCGACCAGGGCGATGGCCCGAGTGGTACTGCCGCGCCGGGGCCTCAGCCCTCCGAGTCGGTGCCTGAAACGCCCGCTACGCCCGCCCCACTCCCACCGGTGACACCTCCCGTCACGCCTCCTGTGACGCCGCCTGTGAAGCCACCCGTCAAGCCACCCGTCAAGCCGCCGGTTGGGAAGGAAGACCCGACGATCACGGTCACACCCCTCGAAGCGTGTTTCAGTTCGAAGATGCGCGGGTGGGCAAACCGTGAGGGGTTCGTGCAGCTCCGGGCTACTGCGCCGGGCGGCGAGCCAGTGCTCCTCGTAGCCGAGGCGCCCCTGGAGGGCGCGCCGTCCGACGACCTCACGCTTGCCCCGGCAACCGGCGCCCCGAAAGAGGGCTACTACGCCCGCACCGAGTCTGCACACGTCGGAAACTGGTGGAAGGGGCCCGACCCGACGCAGCTGCCCGCTTGGAACAGCGCTCTCCAGGGTCTCGCCCTCGAAGACGTCTTCTTGGAGATTCGGCTCGTCGTGCCCTCAGGCGATTTCTCACCGTGGCGGGAGGTCCCGGCGGGCGCGGAGTGCGCCTAGCGTTTGAGCTGCTTCTGGCACAGAGAGAGCCCCGCTGAGCATTGCTCAGCGGGGCTCTCTCTGCGCAGCGTCTGGCTAGACGGTGACGCCGGTGCGGATCGCGGCCTTGACCTCGGCAATAGCCTTGGTGACCTGGATACCACGCGGGCATGCCTCCGAACAGTTGAAGGTGGTGCGGCAGCGCCACACGCCTTCCTTGTCGTTCAGGATGTCGAGGCGGACCTGAGCGTTATCGTCGCGCGAGTCGAAGATGAAGCGGTGCGCGTTCACGATCGCGGCCGGGCCGAAGTACTGGCCGTCGGTCCAGAAGACGGGGCACGACGTGGTGCACGCGGCGCAGAGGATGCACTTCGTGGTGTCGTCGAAGCGCTCGCGCGAAGCGATGTCCTGGATGCGCTCCTTGCCGGGCTCGGCGGGAGTGTTCGCGACGAGGAACGGCTGCACCTCGCGGAACGACGCGAAGAACGGCTCCATGTCGACGATGAGGTCCTTCTCGAGGGGCAGGCCCTTGATCGCCTCAACGTAGATCGGCTTCGTGACGTCGAGGTCCTTCACGAGCGTCTTGCAGGCCAGGCGGTTGCGGCCGTTGATACGCATCGCGTCAGAACCACAGATGCCGTGCGCGCACGAGCGGCGGAACGACAGCGTGCCGTCCATGTCCCACTTGATCTTGTGCAGCGCATCGAGAATGCGGTCGGTCGGGTACATCTCGACGTCAAAGTCTTCCCAGTACGCGTCGCGGCCCGACTCGGGGTCGAAACGGCGAATCAGCAGGGTGACATTGAACGGCTTGATCTCTTCAACGGCGTTCGAGCCGGGTGCCTCAGTGGTGACAGCACTCATAGTTAGTACTTCCTCTCCAGTGGCGGGTAGCGCAACTCGCCCTGCTCGTCCTT
Organism: Leucobacter sp.; assembly: GCA_052094845.1. GTDB lineage: Bacteria > Actinomycetota > Actinomycetes > Actinomycetales > Microbacteriaceae > Leucobacter. The sequence continues at coordinate 193,049 of JBQDKK010000002.1, forward strand.
CAGCACGGTGACCGGCTTCCAATCCAGGCGGATGTGGTCCTCAGGGTTCGCCGAGTGCGGGTCGCCCGTGAGGTAGGCCATCGTGTGCTTCATGTAGTTCACGTCGTCGCGATCCGGGTAGTCGTCACGCATGTGGCCGCCACGGCTCTCCTTGCGGTTGCGCGCCGTGTAGGTGAGCACCTCCGCAAGGTCGAGGAGGAAGCCGAGCTCAATCGCCTCAAGCAGATCGGTGTTGTATCGCATCCCGCGATCCTGCACGCCGACGTTCTTGTAGCGCAGGCGCAGATCGTGGATCACGCCGAGCACCTCGGTGAGCGAGTCCTCGGTGCGGAACACCTGGGCCCCGCGGTCCATGGCCTCCTGCAGCTCGCGGCGGATGTCCGAGACGCGCTCGGTGCCGGTGCCGGTGCGGAAGCCCTCGACGAGCTCGCGAATCTCCTTCGCGGGGTCAGCGGGGAGGTCGACGAACGACGCGGTCTGTGCGTAGTCGGCCGCTGCGTTACCCGAGCGCTTGCCGAACACGTTGATGTCGAGCAGCGAGTTCGTGCCGAGGCGGTTTGAGCCGTGCACCGAGACGCACGCGCACTCGCCAGCGGCGTAGAGGCCCGGAACGACGGTGTCGTTGTCCATGAGCACCTCTGCGTCGACGTTGGTCGGGATGCCGCCCATCGCGTAGTGCGCAGTCGGGAAGACGGGAACCGGCTCAACGACCGGGTCAACACCGAGGTAGGTGCGCGCGAACTCTGTGATGTCCGGGAGCTTCGTCTCGAGCACCTCTGCGCCCAGGTGGGTGCAATCGAGGTAGACGTAGTCCTTGTTCGGGCCGGCGCCGCGGCCGTCAAGCACTTCCTGCACCATCGAGCGGGCGACGATGTCACGGGGCGCGAGATCCTTAATCGTGGGCGCGTAGCGCTCCATGAAGCGCTCGCCACTCGCGTTACGCAGGATCGCGCCCTCACCGCGCGCACCCTCGGTGAGGAGGATGCCGAGGCCGGCGAGGCCCGTCGGGTGGAACTGGTAGAACTCCATGTCCTCGAGCGGCAGGCCCTTGCGCCAGACGATGCCGACGCCGTCACCGGTGAGGGTGTGCGCGTTCGAGGTCGTCTTGAAGATCTTGCCGAAGCCGCCGGTAGCGAAGACGATCGACTTCGCCTGGAAGACGTGCAGCTGCCCGGTCGCGAGCTCGTAGGCGACAACGCCCGCGGGCTTGCGGTCCTTGCCCTCGCCGGTCATGACGAGGTCGAGCACGTAGAACTCGTTGTAGAAGTTGATGCCGAGCTTGACGCAGTTCTGGAACAGCGTCTGCAGAATCATGTGGCCGGTGCGGTCAGCCGCGTAGCAGGCGCGGCGAACCGCTGCCTTGCCGTGGTCGCGGGTGTGGCCGCCGAAGCGGCGCTGGTCGATCTTGCCGTCAGCCGTACGGTTGAACGGAAGGCCCATGTTCTCGAGGTCGATGACCGCGTCGATGGCTTCCTTCGCGAGAATCTCGGCCGCGTCCTGGTCAACGAGGTAGTCGCCGCCCTTGACCGTGTCAAAGGTGTGCCACTCCCAGTTGTCTTCCTCAACGTTGGCGAGCGCAGCCGCCATGCCACCCTGGGCAGCACCGGTGTGCGAACGGGTCGGGTAGAGCTTCGAGATAACCGCGGTCTTGGCCTTGGGGCCAGCCTCGATTGCCGCGCGCATGCCCGCACCGCCAGCACCGACGATTACAACGTCGAACTGGTGATAGGTCACGCCATCCTTCACGGTGACGTCTTCGCCCTCATGAGTGTTCGTGGTCACTGGATTCCTTACTTTCCGAATGCTTTACGTCTCGTGGTGCTCGGCAGTTACTTGACCGTGCAGAAGGAGGCTACGAGCGCGGGGTCGGCTCCGGCCGGGCACGGATCAAACGTAAAGATCACGAGCGTTCCGAGGAGGATGAGGAGTGCGGCGGAGAGCCACACGAGAGTGCGCAGAACCTTGTTCAGGCCGGGGCGCACGACGTAGTCGTTCACGATCGTCCGCATGCCGTTGGCACCGTGGATGAGGGCCAGCCACAGGAGCAGCAGGTCCCAGACCTTCCAGAACGGGTTCGCAAGCTTGCCGCCAACAAAGCCAAAGTCGATCGCGCTGATGCCGTCACCGAGCATCAGGTTCGAGAAAAGGTGTCCGAACACGAGCACGACGAGCAGAACGCCCGACACGCGCATGTAGATCCAGCCCCACTTCTCCCAGTTGGTGTTCTTCTTCGCCGGGCTCTTCGCGCGGGGCGCGTCAATTGTCATAGCCATGATTATTCTCCGCCCTCGCTTAGTGGCTGAACACGTTCATCAGGTGACGCGGCAGGAAGCCCGCCATCGTCACAGCCCACATGGCAATAACGACCCAGAACATCACCTTGTGATACTTGGCGCCCTTGCTCCAGTAGTCGACAAGGATGATGCGCAGGCCGTTGAACGCGTGGAACACGATCGCCGCGACGAGCACGGACTCGCCGAGACCCATGATCGGCGTCTTGTAGGCGCTCATGACCGCGTTGTATGCCTCGGGGCTGACACGGATCAGCGCCGTATCGAGCACATGCACAAGCAAGAAGAAGAAGATGGCAACACCGGTGATGCGGTGCAGCACCCAGGACCACATGCCCTCGTTGCCGCGGTAGAGCGTACCGCCGCGTTGGACTTTCTTCTTCGCCGCTGGAGCGGCTTCAGCTGGTAGGGCTGACACGAGCTTCCTCCTTGGTCGTCACGCTGCAAAGTCAACATTCTTGTGAGGAGGCACCCGATATGCGGGCACGCCACATTGCTGAGAATTCTCTGCGACTTCCATTATGGCACTCTCTCGGGGTGTCTCGAACACATAGTCGCGCGTCGCCGCTACACATCCGCCCATCTGTGTTCATTAGGGTGGCACTATGACCTCTCCGAATCCCGCACTCGACCGCCTCACCTGCGTCATCCCCGCAGGCGGCGTCGGGTCGCGCCTCTGGCCGCTCTCCCGCGCGAACGCGCCGAAGTTTCTCCTCGACCTCACGGGCGCGGGCGATTCGCTACTGTCCGCGACGTGGACGCGGCTCACGCCGCTCGCTCCGCCCGAGCGGATGATGGTCGTCACCGGAAACGCGCACAGAGAGTCCGTGCTCGCGCAGCTTCCCGACATCCTCCCGGAAAATCTCGTGACCGAGAGCGAGCCCAAGGATTCGTCGGCCGCGATCGGCCTCGCCGCCGCGATCCTCGAGCTGCGCGACCCAGACGCGATCCTCGGGTCGTTCGCCGCCGACCACGTGATCCGGGGCGACGTGCTGTTCCGTCGCGCGGTCGCCACGGCGGTGCGCGCGGCCGACCAGGGGTACATTGCGACGATCGGGATCCACCCGACCCATGCCGCCACCGGCTTCGGCTACATTTCGTGTGGCGAGGCCCGCACCGATCTCGCGCCGTTCGACCTCTACGACGTCACCGAGTTCGTCGAGAAGCCCGACGCGGCGACCGCCGAGGGCTACCTCAAGGCTGGCGGCTACCTCTGGAACGCGGGCATGTTCATCGCAAAGGCCTCGGTGCTGCTTGAGCAGATGGCGCTGTCTGAGCCCGAGCTCGTCGATGCGCTGCGCGAGATCGCAGCCTCCTGGGGCAAGAAGCGGGGCGCTGAGGTGCGTGAGCGGCTGTGGCCGACGCTGCCGAAGATTGCGATCGACTACTCCGTGGCCGAGCCCGCGGCCGCGGCAGGCAAGATGGTGTGTGTCGCCGCCCACTTCGAGTGGGACGACGTCGGAGACTTCGCCTCGGTCGCGAACCTGCTCACCCGGGGCCGCCCGTCTGACCTCGCCGTTCTCGGCGACGGCGCCCAGGTACTGTCTGACGCGTCGAGCGGCATCGTCGTCTCCGAGAGCGACCGCCTCGTCGCGCTCGTCGGCATGGAGGACGTCGTGGTGGTCGACACCGCCGACGTGCTGCTCGTCACGACGAAGGATCGGGCGCAAGACGTGAAGAAGCTCGTCGAGCGCATGAAGGTTTCGGGCGGCGGCCACCTGCTCTAGGCCCACCGCGGCGGCGCCTCCTCCGCCGCCCCTCCCCGTCGACCGTTTCACCCACTCATGACCGTTTCACCCACTTTTTCGGCCTTCAACCCGGGTGAATCGGTTGAACCTGGGTGAATCGGCCACTGCCAGGCGGCTCGGAGCGGGTGAGCCTGGCCGCCCGCGCGACGGAGTAGACTGTCCGGGTGACTGAGCGTGTATTGATTAAGGACCTGGCCGCACGCGTTGACGGCCCCGTACGCGTATCCGGCTGGGTTGAGAAGGTACGCGACCAGCGGTACGTGCAGTTTGTCGTGCTCCGCGACGAGTCGGGCGCAGTGCAGCTCGTCAACGGCGGCGTGCTTCGCGAGCCCGACCCCGAGAACCCGCGCTCCGACATCCTCGTGCCCCGCACGACCACGATCTCCGAGCTCACGCACGGCACGTTTGTGACGGTTGAGGGCGAGCTGCAGCACAACGAACGCGTGAAGCTCGGCGGCGTCGAGATTCAGATCGAGACCATCGAGGTCGTCACGAAGGCTCTGCCCGACAACCCGGTCGCCGACGACTCGAACATCGACGTTCGCCTCGACTGGCGCTTCCTCGACCTGCGCCGCCCCGAGCAGAACCTCGTGTTCCGGGTGCAGACAACGTTCCTGCACGCACTGCGCAACGTCTGGGTCGAGCGCGGCTTCATCGAGATTCAGACCCCGAAGCTCATGGCATCGGCGTCGGAGTCCCGCGCAGAGCTCTTCGAGGTCGAGTACTTCGAGGGCAAGGCGTTCCTCGCGCAGAGCCCCCAGTTCTTCAAGCAGATGGCGCAGGCTGCCGGCTTCGGCGGCATCTTCGAGGTCGGCCCCGCGTTCCGCGCCGACCACTCGTTCACCTCGCGCCACGCGACCGAGTTCACCTCGATCGACACCGAGCTCAGCTGGATCGACTCCCACGAGGACGTCATGGAGATCCACGAAGAACTCATCGTCGCGGGCCTCACCGCGGTGAAGGAGAAGCACGGCGAAGAGATCCAGAAGCTCTTTGGTGTCAACCTGCAGGTTCCCTCCCGCCCGTTCCCGCGCATCCCCCTCGCCGAGGCGAAGGAGATCGTGAAGGCGCGCGGCTACGAGATTCCCCGCGCTGACGCCGACATGGACCCGGAGGGCGAGCGCCAGATCGCCGCTCACGTCAAGGAAGAGTTCGGCTCGGACTTCGTGTTCGTCACGGACTACGACGTCTCGATCCGCCCGTTCTACCACATGCGCAGCGAAGAGAACCCCGAGCTCACCAAGAGCTACGACCTCATCTACCGCGGCACCGAGATCTCGACCGGCGCGCAGCGCGAGCACCGCATCGAGGTGCTCGAGGCGCAGGCTCGCGACAAGGGGATGGACCCGGCAGAGCTCGGCTTCTACCTCGACTTCTTCCGCTACGGCATGCCGTCGCACGGCGGGTTCGGCATGGGCCTGAACCGCGTGCTCATGCTCATGCTCGAGCAGCCGTCGATCCGCGAGACGACGTACCTGTTCCGCGGCCCGAACCGCCTGCTCCCGTAGCAAGGAACCGCGAACAACACCTGTTGAGGCCCCCAAGCGCTAAGCGCTGGGGGCCTCACTCAGTGTGCAGGTCGGGTTCAAGCCGGCGAGGCCCATGGTCGCGGTGGCAACGAGCCAAGAGGAGCGCCATCCGCCAGGCCCGATGAAACGCACGGCGACGGTGGAAGTGCCGCCGAGCAGACCCCCGAGGAGTCCACCGCTCGCGACGGTCGAGTAGGCGGCCGGCGTCCCGGTCGTCGAAACGTTGCCGAGCAGCGCGGTGGTGAGCGGCAGGAGGAGCCCGCCGGTCGTGTAGCCGAACTCGGCCTGGGCGAGCGTGTAGCCTGTCGCCGTGGCTGGCGCCCGCCAGTTCACGGTGACCGTGGGCGACAGCCCCAGAGGTCCGGGCGTCGTGACGCACCCCGCCGTGCTGACCGGCGTGGGCACTTTCAGCGCGGTGAATGACCCCTGCGCAGTCTCAGCATCCGCCCACGCGGCCTCGGTCTCGTCCGCGCCCGGGGCGAGCCCGAGCAGCAGCGCTAGTGGCAGAGCCGCGGCAAGCGCTCGGCGCAGAACTAACCGGGGCCCCGGGCTCATGATTCGGCCCTCCGTCGTCGGATCCCCGTCACGCCTGAGGCTATCGCAGCGGCGGCGAGGCCGAGCGCGACCGCACCGCCCGCAAGCAGCCACGCGGGCGGTCCCCCGCCGGTCGCAGGCAGCGCCGCCAGCGGCCCGGGTTCCGCGGTCACCACCTCGCTACCGCCCGCCGCCCGGAGGGTGAGCGTGACTGTCCCCGCGGCGACCCGGGGAACCGTCGCCGCGATAAGGAACCAGCGCTCGCTGTCGTTCGGGAGCACCGTCACGAGGCGCGGCCTAGCGACGGGGTCGATCAGGCCGTCCCCCGCCACCTCCGTCTCGGTGCCAGGGCACTCGCCCGCTGCCCACTCGGCGTCACACTCGCGGACGTCGAGCTGAAGCCCCAGCGAGGCTGTCCCGGCGGCGTCGAGGGTGACCGACACTTCACCGGGATCGGGCGAGTGCACCCGCACCCCCACCTGCCACAGCACCGGCACCCCTGGACGCATCGTTCGCATTGCGACGGGGTCGCCGATCGACGTCAGCGTAATGTTCTTCCCCGCCGAAACGGCCCGCACCGTTGTCTCACCGGGGTCAGCGTCAGGGCCCGCTGCGAGGGCAGGGTCAGCGCCGAGTGGCCCAAACGCACTTCCGAGGGCGAGCGCTGCAATGACGATGGCGACACTCGCCATGGGGGCTGCGTGCCTCGGGCGCGACCGCTCGGCATCGGGCCCGACGGGCGGGGCGCCACTCCCCCGCCCAGCCCGCGGCTTCGGCCAGAAGGCCCACGTGACGAGGGCCGCAGTTGTGACAGTCAGTATCCCGAGGACCGCGGGGTTCGAGAACCAGACGATCAGCCGCGCGAGGTGCGGGACGGAGAACACGACGATGCGCGCAGAATCGATCGTGTATGGTGCCGGGTCATCCACATCGTTCGCGTCGCCTCGCATGGTGATCGTACGGGTCTCGCCAGCCCCCTCGACGCTGGTCACGCGATGCGTCACGGGCAGCTGCCCCGGACGGTCGACGGTGAGCACGTCCCCCACGCGGATATCGCTCGCCGGGACCTCGCGAACGAGCGCGGCGGAGCCGACTGGGATCGTGGGCGACATCGAGCCGGTCTTGAACATGATGATCGAGACGTTCAAGAGCGCCCCGAGGAGCACGAGCAGAATACAGAGCGCCCCGCCGAGCGCCGCGACGTTCAGCAGTGTGCTCGCTGCGGCGTCGCGAACGCGCCGCCCGGTTCTCGTCATGCTCTCCCTGGTTCCTTTCTGCATGCCTACCCTCGCTAGCCTTGGCCCGCCGCGTCGGCTAGCTCGATGAGGTTCCCGTGAATGTCCAGGTTGCGGTCGCGGTCAGCCCCTGGGCCGCGTTGGGGGTGCCGTCGGGCAGGGTCACCGCGAAGCAGTAGGTCACAGGCGCGCCCCCGGCCGCCGCGAGAGCCTGCGCGCTGCCCGCTGCCGCAGAGAGCGCGCTGTCAGCAGCCACGACGACCGTCCCGGATGCGTACGTGGCCGACGTGCACTGGCTCCCGGCGGGAACTGTGCGCACCCCGTACTTCAGGTACGCGCCGAGCCCGGTGCCGGTAACCGTCGCGCCGCCGAGAGCGACGCTGCCGGGCACTGTCGTGTCGGTGGTCGTTCGAACGACGAAGCGGGCGTACGTTGTCGTGCCCGGCGACATCGCGGTCGGCGCGATCGCGAACGAGAGCGCCGCGGGGGCGGATGCCGGATGGTCGGCGAACGTCGCCGCATCCGTAGAGCCCTGGATCCCGAACTTGCTTGCGGCAAAGGTGCCCTGAGCGGTCTCGGTGTCAGTCCAGGCCGCGAGCGTCATGCTCCCGCCCACCCCTAGAACGAGCGCGCCCGCGAGGAGCGCCCGCACCTTGGTGAATGTGCCGGTCGTGTCTCGTCTTCTCCGATGCGACCGCCGGCCGTCTCGCAGAGCCATGATCGCTAGAGTGTCGAGCCAGACTCAGCGCTGAACGTCCAGGTAATCGAGCCGTCTGCGCCCTGCGCGAGCGTGTCGTCCGCGACAACCCGGAAGCACAGGAACGCCGGTGCGGCAAGCGACGTGAGTTCGAAGGTGGCCCCGTTGGCGTTGGTGCCCGCCCCGAACGCGGTAGCGTCGCATGTCGTGCTTGTCGTGTAGACATAGCTCGCGGTGGTGCCCGGGATCGCGTCGCTCACGTCCTGCGCGACGGTCACGTCGGCCTGGTAGGTCGAGTTCGGCGAGAGGCGCACCGCGTAGCCGGCGTACACTTGCGAGCCCGGTGCGAGGTTGTCTGCCCCCACCGCAAAGCTCAGCTGTGCGGGGTCGCCAGAGGTCGGGTTGTCGCTAAACGCCGCCCGTCCGTTGAGCCTTCGATGCCGAACGTTCCGGTGCCGAAGACGCCGCGCACCCACTCATTGTCGGTCCACGCGGCGAGCGTGACTGCCGCGCCGACGCCGAGTACAAGCCCGCCGGCGAGCAGTGCCCGTGCTTTCGTCCAACCGCGCCGTGATTGGGCAGAGTCTTCATTGTGTACAGCAACCATGAGCAATACTCCCTTGTATCAATCAATCAGCCATCCCGATGATGGATTGGGCACATGCTACGTCAATCGATTGAATTCCAATAGGGTCAGCCCAGGATTGCCGGGGCCAGGCGTCTCGCGACAACGACCGTGTCGCTATTCCGCACACGGTCGCCGGCGTCAGTCAGCGCATCACGGGTTCGGGTCTCGGCAACCACGACTTCCCAAGTTGTCGCGTCAAGGTCGAGCGCGGCGAGCTCGTCAGACGGTGATGGGAAGTGGCCCGGCCCGTGGTGGTGCGAAGCCTCTCCCCCAGTTCGTTGAGCCCCGGAGGGCGGCGCCCCGTGAGAGATCACGACGAGGTGGCCACCTGGCGCGACGCTCAACGCAGCCGCGCGCAGCACGTCAGCTCGGGGCAGGTGCACGGGAGACTGGAAAAAGCTCGCGGTGACGAGGTCGAACTGGCCAGCAGCAGCGCCAGCTCCGTCGCCCCCAGCCAGCACGCGCGCGGCCCACTCGGCGAGATCTTCGGCGGCGAACCGCGCTTCAAACCCGCGGGCCTTCGCCTCCTCCCGAGCGCGCGCAACGGCAGTCGAAGAGATGTCGATTCCCGTCGCTTCCCATCCGCGCTCGGCAAGCCAGAGCACGTCGCCGCCCTCGCCGCAGCCGAGGTCGAGGGAACGGCCAGGCCCGGCCGATCCTGATGCTGCTTCGCCAATGTGCTCGGCGACGACCGCGGCGAGCGAGGCGTTGACCTTTCCCGACCAGACGCGGTCTTCCCCGCCGTAGCGTTCCTCCCAAAAGGTGACGGGATCCTGCTCGTGCCCGCTCATTCGCTCCCCAACCCAGAAGCGGCGACGGCGCTGGCGAAATCTCCCTCGACGAGGGCCCAGTTTGCGGCTCCGCCCGCCCCGGCACCCGCACCCATCGCCATCGGCACGGTCGCCATCGGCGCAACGACATTGCCTGCCGCCCAGACGCGCGGGTGGCTCGTGCGGCCCATCATGTCGACGGCGATGAAGCTACCGACGGGAGAGTCGGTGCGCGTGAGGCCCAGCTCAGACAGGAAGCCGTCGTGCGGCTGCAAGCTGCCCGCAGTGAAGATCGCGTCGATGCTGTGCGATGCGCCACCCTCGGTCGTGACGAGCAGCTCGCCCGTGGAAGCGGTGGCAACGGCGGCAACCGGGTCGCGTTCGATGCGCATGCCTCGGGCCGCGAGTGCACGTGCTGTATCGGGGTCGAGCTCGCCGAGCCCCGCCGAGAACACGGTGACGTCGTCGCTCCACTGTCTGATGAGCTTCACCTGGTGCAGCGAGGCGGGTGAGGTCGCGAGCACGCCGAGTCGGCGGCCGCGCACCTCCCACCCGTGGCAGTAGGGGCAGTGCAGAACCGAGCTGCCCCAGCGCTCAGCAAGGCCGGGGATCTCGGGAAGACTATCTGTCATTCCCGTCGCCACGACGAGCGCGCGGGCGGTGAGGGTGGTTGAGCTGCCGGCGCCGTGAGACGTCGCGTCAATCGCAAGCCCGCTCCCGGTATCGCGCACGACGCCCACGCTCGCGCTCAGAAACTCGACGCCGTAGGCGCGTGCCTCCTCGCGCCCCCGCTCGAGCAGTTTGAGCGGGGGCGTGCCGTCGAGGCCGAGGACGTTGTGCATGTGCCCCGCGAAGCGGTTGCGCGGCTCGCCTGCGTCGATGACGAGGGTGCGGCGAAGCGAGCGCCCGAGTGCCTGTGCGGCGCTCAGTCCCGCGGCGCCTCCACCGATGACGATTGCGTCAAAGTCTGTGTTCTCCATGCGCCCATGCTCCAGCAACACGTGCGATAATGGCAATCAGATTTGCGTAATCGGCAAGTCACTTGGCCTCATGACGGGAGGTAACCGTGGAAGAACTCGAACAACTCGGCCCGCGCCTTCGTGCCGCGCGACAGGGACGCGACTGGACGTTGGAGCACCTCGCGGGCCGGGCAGGCATGTCAGTGTCGACGCTCTCACGCCTGGAATCAGGGAAGCGCCAGGCGAGCCTCGAACTGCTACTGCCACTCACGAAGCAGCTCGGGATCCGGGTCGACGACCTCCTCGCTCCTCGGCACCGCGACCCGCGCGTGCACCGCACCCCGGTCACCCGGGGTGGCATGACGATCGCCCCGCTCACGAAAACCGAGTCAGCCGTTCGAGCGTTCAAGATCACGTACAGGCCCGACGCCCCGGCACGCGAACCGCAGGTGCATGACGGCCACGAGTGGCTCTACGTGCTCTCGGGCAGGCTCAGCCTCGAGCTCGGTGAGCAGCGGCTCACGCTCTTACCCGGCGAGGCGGCAGAGTTTGACACGATCGTGCCGCACCGCATGCGCGCGGCGGGGCCCGGCCCGACCGAGGTCATCAGTATTTTTAACGCGGCGGGCGAGCGCGTGCACGTGCACTCGCCTTCACCCTCGGACGAGCAGCTGTCAGCCGAGCAGGCCGAGGGCGAGATACGCTCTGAGCATGGGCACACAGACTGACCACATCATCGTCGGCGGCGGCATCATGGGGCTCTCGGCGGCCTGGCAGCTTGCCAAGCGCGGCGAGCGCGTTCACCTCATCGAACAGTTCGACCCACATCACTCGCGCGGCGCCTCGCACGGCTCGACGCGCAACATCAACAATGCGTACCACGAGGGGTTCTATCTCGACCTCTTCGACGAGGCGTTCGCGCTCTGGCGTGAACTTGAAGCTGGCGCTCCCGAGCCACTCCTCGGCCTGCACGGGCTCGTGACCCAGGGCGACGAGTCTGTCGTGCTCGCAGCGCACGAGGCGCTCGTCGCCCGCGGCGCCGACGTCGCGCTCCTCACCCCGGCAGAGGCCGCCGCGCGCTGGGCGGGCATGCGGTTCGCGGGCCCCGTGCTGCTCGGCAGGCAGGCAGGCATCGGGTACGCCGCCCGCGCGCTGGGCGCGCTCGAGGCCGCGGCGGTACGCGCGGGTGCGACGATCGAACGGCAGGCGCGCGTGCGTGGCATCGACGCATCGGCAGACCGGGTGCGCATCGAGGTTGAGGGAGCCAACGGCGCCCTGCGCACCGTCGAGACGGGCAGCGCGATCGTCGCCGCCGGCGCCTGGTCGAAGCCGCTGCTCGAGGGTGTCGTCGAGCTGCCGGAGCTCACCGTCACCGAGGAGCACCCCGCACACTTCGCGCCGCGCGACCCGGCGCACGTCTGGCCGTCGTTCAACCACATGTTCACGCCTGATCAGCTCGATGAGCGCGGCGGCAATGTGTACGGCATGCCGAGCCCGGGAGAGGGCGTCAAAGTCGGCCTGCACGCGGTGGGCCACGTCGTCGACCCTGACCAGCGCACCTTCGCCCCCACCACCGAAGTGCGGGCGGCGGTGCGCGAGCACGTCATCGAGTGGTTCCCGGGGCTTGACCCCGACACCGGGGTCGAGATGAGCTGCACCTACACCTCGACCGCGTCGGGCCGCTTCGTGCTCGACACGGTCGGCCCGCTCACCGTCGCCGCCGGGTTCTCGGGCCACGGCTACAAGTTCGCACCGGCGATCGGCCGAGTTCTCGCGGACTCAGCGACCGGCGCCGCGCACCCGCCCACGGAGTTCAGGCTCCCCGCGCACGGGATCGGTACTCCCGCGGGGTCATCCCCAACACAGCTTTAAAGTCGCGCGTGAAATGCGCGTGGTCGGCGTAGCCGGTTGCCGCGGCGATATCGGCGATGTTCGCCCCGGCTCCGCCCCCGGCGAGGTCGTCAGCAGTATGCGCGCGCAACTCTTCGGCCGCCTCCTGGAGGCGCCGCCGCTGAATCATCGAGTGCAGTGACAGCCCAAACGACCGCGCGGCGACCCGTTGCAGCGTGCGCGTGGACACGTGGAGCTCAGCCGCGAGCTGGTCGACGCGCGTGATCGCTGGGTTCGCGAGGAACTCGGCGAGCCGGTTCGCGAGCAGCCCGTCGGCGTCGGGCTCCGGGAGCGTGTCGCGGAGCCATTCCGTCATCGCCGCGACCGCCGCGCCCCGGCGTGCATCGCCCGGTATCTCGGGCGCAGCCATGGCGGCCGTCACGGCATCCAGCAGCGCAGGCTCGGCGAGACCGAGCGCGCTATCGCGCAGCCGAGCAGGATCGGGCGCGAGCGCTGGCACCGCAGCCGGCCTGAGCAGCGCCCCCACCGCCCACCCAGCCCCTTCGAGTACCCGGCTCGAACGCCGCGTCGGCGGCCCGACGAGGCTCACTGAGGTTGGCTCCACGACGAGGTTGCATGCGGGAAAGGGCAGGACCTCCTGCGTGATGGTTACCCCGTCTGGCAGCCGCCACTCGGGAACCCAGAACCACGTAACCCACTGACTCACCACGGCTGGCGCCGGTACCCGGTGGAACTCGGGCAGACGCTCGGGGTAGAGCACTCCCCTGCGGTTCTCGACGTCCACTCGGCTCTCCCCTCTCGCGCGGCACCTGTCACAAATGTACAAGCAGGCGGGGCGTCGGCGATCCTACGCTTGCTGCATGAGCACCAACGAGTTCCCCGCCGCGAACGGCGAGCAAACCACCAACGGCCGCCCAAACAGCGCGACGAGCCTGACCCCGTTCATCGCGCTGCCCGGGGCGCGCGAAGCGATCGAGTTCTACCGCGACGTCTTCGGCGCGCGGGTCATCGACGTCACCGAGGTGAATGGTGCCGTCGTGCATGCCGAGCTCGCTTTCGAGTTCGGGCACTTGCAGCTCGGCGAACCCTCACCCGATTTTCGCCTCGTCGCCTCGCCCATCGGTGACGACGACTGCTACTCGCTCGGGCTCTACGTCAGCGACGCAGACGCCGTCGTCGAGCGCGCCCTCGCCGCCGGGGCCACACTGCGCGAACCGCTCACGAACTTCGTGTCGGGCGACCGTTTCGCGAGTATCCGCGACCCGTTCGGGGTCAGGTGGTCGGTGATGACCCGCATCGAAGACCTCTCGGACGAGGAGAGCGCCGCCAGGGTGCGGGCGTGGAGCGAGTCGTTCGGCTCGTAGGCTCTGCGGTGGTGGTCCAGCCTGCGTGCTGGGGTGCCAATTCCGGCGAAGCCGCTCGATCGTTCAATTGGCTTTCTCAGCGTCCGGCCACCTGAGCTTCGGGTCACTCCAATTCGGGAACTCAACGTACACGCCAGGAACTGATTCCTCCCCGGGAGGGAAGAACGAACCTTTCGGAATCCGATAGTCGATATCATCCGACAGCTCAGACTGATCCGCCCAGAACAGACCGCTCAACACTGACAGGTTGTACTGGCCGTTGTCCTGTACCTGATAGACGAGCCCGAACCCGTCCTCGGTCACCGCCCGCGCCTCAAACCGGTGCGGACCCAACCCCGTCTGATCCCCAACATCAATCAGCGATGCCTCCCACCCCTGCGACTCAAAATACTCGACCATCGGCACCACATCCTCACGCGCTCCAACCGCGCCTTCGGGGTGAATAGTTCGAGTCAAATCAATGAAGTACGAATTCCGGCTGTCAGCCCCAGGAAACGGGTACGCAGCTGAAGGCCCACTCCACGGACCTCCCACCCCTCCTGTGAGCCATTTCCAAGGCCCACTCGACATTTGCAACTGCGCGTCGGTCATTAGCTCGCGGGCACGCTCATACCGCTCACCGTAAAGATCAAAGCGCTCCTCGGCAGACAACGCCAAAACCTCAGCACGAGTCATCCCAGCCGAGTCCTCAGCTCCGAGTCCTGCGAGGCTACCGACTCCTCCCGAACAGCCGCTGGCGGCGAACGTCACCACTATTCCGAGGACAAACGCGACCAAACGACCTGGTCGGATAGTTGAACGGCAGCTCATGGGCAGACGGCGATCTATCGTTGATGTTCCTCAAGTAGCGGGTCACTCCACTTCGGGAACTCGACGTACACGCCAGGAACTGACTCCTCACCCGGGGGAAAGAACTCATCCAGGGGAATCCGATGATTAATGCTGCGGATCAGTTCTGACCGGTCTGCCCAGAACACTCCACTCAAGACCTTGAGGTTGTACTGGCCATTGTCCTGCACCTGATACACCAGCGTGAATCCGTCCGCGGTCACCGCCCGAGCTTCGAACCGGTGCGGACCCAGCCCTGTCTGATCCTCAACGTCAATCAGCGACGCCTCCCACCCCTGCGACTCAAAATACTCAACCATCGGCACCGCATCCTCGCGCGCCCCAAGCGCACCTTCGGGTTCGATCCATCGCCCGAGGTCGATGAAGTATGAATTCCTACTGTCGGCGCCAGCAAGCGGGTCATCCGCACGGGGGCCACCCCACGGACCACCAGCCCCACCTGTGTGCCAACCCCACACCCCAGAACTCACCTGCTCCTGAGCCCCTGTGAGCAACTCGCGCGCACGCTCATACCGCTCACCGTAAAGATCAAAACGCTCCTCGGCAGATAACGCCGAAACCTCAGTACGACTCATCCCCGACGAATCCTTAGCGCTCATATCCACGAGACCACCAATCCCCTCCGAACATCCAACCAGACCTGAAGCAAGCACCACTCCGAGCAGCGCTACAAGGACCCGCATCTGCGTTCGTCTCATTCTGATCGCACTCCGCATCATTTGTGCTCAGTCCCAGCCCTTGACGGTTCTGCAAGTACGGTCGCGGCACCGTTCAACGAAGTCGATCCGTCCGACAAGTACCCGACTGTTCCGTCTGTGTTCCATGGGCGCCAGGAGTCTTTCTCAGCGTAAAGGCTGTGCATCGTCGTGGCTTTCAACGGCACGCCATCCGGGCCGACCGACGCCTCTGCGCTGAGCGTTTCGAAACCGTCGATCTCACGGGGGTCAAGGCCCTTCCCGCCGCCCTTCCCCATCCATGCGAGGTTGTCTCCGGCTGCATGCACCGCGTACTTTTGGGTGGCATTGATCTGGCCAGCCGTCGTGCCGTCTGCCACCCCGGCCGACCCGAGAGTCACGACGGCACCGACGTCGAAGGTGGTCTGTTTCAGCGCTTGCACCGCGACGGTGGAGCCGTAGGAGTGTCCGAAGACCGCGAGCTGCGTGGGCGTAGTGCCATATTCGCCTCGGCTCGCGCTCAGTCCTTTGAGAAACGACGTGAGCTCTCGTGCGCCCGAGTCCGCGTGGTCGAGGCTGCGTACCTCGCCGACCGACGTCGGCGAGCGGTACCCGATCCAGTTCACGACGGCGTAGGACGCGGAACGGTTCTTATCGCGCGCCTCGCGGTACAGCGCCTGCGCTGCCTTGTTGCCGTTGAACATGTCGCCGACCCCAGAGCCCATTCCGGAGACGATCACCCCAATATTCGATGCGGTGTCGAGGTCGCCGAAGGAGATACCAGCAACAACAGCGCCGTCGTGGGCGCCCAAACCAATGAGCTGAACCGACGGAGACCCAGGGGTGAGCTTCGCATCTTCCTCAGCATCCGTAAGCGCGCCCTTGATCGCCTCAAGCTGCCTGACGAAATCGCCATACGAGACGTCAGGAAGACCCTCCGCAGCACCGTTGAGCGAGGGATGTCGCGCGTTCACCGCGGCCAGCGGATCCGAGAACCCCATGAGCTCGTAGGCGAGCTTCGGGTTGGCGATCGCGTAGTCCAAGAACTCCCGCGAGGCCGCATCCTGTGCCCAGGCGGGCAGCCCGCTCATGCTTGCGAGCGCGAGCAGCGCTGCGGGCGGCAGCAGCTGCACGTCTGCTGGAGTGAGCCCGAGCGAGTGCCAGTACTCTGCCGCATCCTCAGGCGATAGCTCGCCGTTGAGCAGCTGCTTGAACCTCGGGCTGTCAGCGATGTCGAGCACCGTCGAGCGCGCAAGCAAGTCGAGCCGCGCGTTGCTGAGGGTTCCCCCTCCCGCACGCGCAAACTGATCGGCGATGCGCCCCACCCACGTGGCGTCCGCCACGTTCTCCGTCACCATCCGGGGAAAGCCTGACACGAACGACATGGTGCCGAACCTGAGCCACGAGCAGTGTTCGACAAAACTCACCCAGGCGTTCTGCAGCGCGGGGACCTGCTCTTCGAGCCCGGTATCGAGCGTGCGCGAGCGAGACACGAATGTGCGAAGTCGCGACGGATCCGCCGAGCTTCTCCCCCCGATCGGCCCGCCGCGGGCCGACCTGTCGCGCCGCCCGGGCGCAAACGCACCCGCGATTTCTGGCGGGGCGATCGCATACTCCGATGGCTTCGGGCCGGTAGCCGCCGAGCCCGCGTGTGCCGCACCGGTTGGGTCTGCCGCCCGTTCGACCGCGCGCTGATCCTCGCGAACCTGCCAGGCCGCCAGGTCGTTCAGCCGGCTACGCTCGGCCTCTGCTTTGGTCTTCGCGTCTCGAATCGTCGTGGCGAGATCATCAAGCACCCCCGCAAGTCGCAACCGGTCTTCGACCTCTACTCTGCGGGTGATCGCAAACACCCTCGAGTACGCCCCGGCGAAGTTCACCATTGCGATTTCCGCGGCTGAGCTTCTCGTCGCGGACTGCCCCCTGAGGGCGCCTGACGAGCGGGCGAGCTCCGTGAGCACGCCGTCGGCCACCGCGTCGTCAAACTTGATCGGCAAGCCACACGCTCCTGACGTCCCTGCTCACTGGCTCCTCGATCCTGACGGCGCGTCCGCGCCCTCCCGCTCGGGCGGAGCGGCGGCGCTCAAAGCCACGGGGTGTCCAGGCTCTGTTTCATCAAAGGTACCAAACGAACATACGATTTATGAAACCGTTCTCCACACGACCCTGTCGCGCTCCTACGGGGCGATCGAGGGGCTCACGCCGGGCGAATGTCACCCGCGAGCGCCACGGCGTGCGCCGCCGTCTCCCGGATGCGATCCTCCGCTTGCACAGTGAGCTCAGCAAGATCACTCGGACCGGGCGCGATCGAGAAGGCGGCCGTGATCCCCGCCGCGCGGCACTCCGCGGCCGTGAGCGCGACAGTTCCCGCGATCACAACAAGCGGCACGCCCGCAGGCCGGGTGCGCGCCACGAGGTCAACGACCTTGCCCCCGAGCGACTGCGAGTCGAGCCGCCCCTCCCCGGTGAGCACGAGGCTCGCACCGGCGAGCCGGCGCGGAAGGTCGAGCGCACGCG
Source organism: Leucobacter sp. (assembly GCA_052094845.1). GTDB lineage: Bacteria > Actinomycetota > Actinomycetes > Actinomycetales > Microbacteriaceae > Leucobacter. Next base: position 210,692 of record JBQDKK010000002.1, read on the forward strand.
AGACGAGATCCCCGCCAGCGATGGTCTCCGCACCGAGCAGAGCGACCGCGGCGAGCGGGATCCCACCGGCCGCCCCGAAACCGGGCCGCTCCGTGTAGCTCGCGACTGGCACCCCGTTGCGGCTCGCCAGGAGCGTGGCGAAGCGCTCGAGGCCCGCATCGATGACCGCGATCTCCGCGCTATCGGCGCCTTTCTGCGGACCGTACACGGCTGCGGCCCCAGCCGGGCCGCAGAGCGGGGAGCTGACGTCGACCGCGACCCGCCACGTCGCCGCGAGCGCGCGCGGGTCGAGCCGCGACATCTCCACGGAAGAGGTCTCGGCGAGCCCAGCAGCCCCCTCACGCACTTCAGCGCCTAGCGCGTCGAGAAAACGAACCCCGAGCGCGCGCAGCATGCCTGTGCCGCCGTCGCTCGTCGCCGAGCCGCCGACAGTGAGCAAGATCTCCCCGGCACCCTGCGAGAGCGCCTCAAGCGCGAGTTGACCGACGCCGAATGTGTCTGCGCTGAGCGGTTGCAGCGGCTGATCGGTCACCCACGGAAGGCCGTTCGCCTCTGCGGCCTCGATGATTGCCGTAGCGCCGTCTGCGCTGATTCCGTAACGCGCGGCGCGCGGCCGACCGAGGGCGTCTCGGACAGTCGCTTCCCGCGGGGTGACACCCCAGGCAGCGGTGAGGGCGTCGAGCGTCCCCTCACCGCCGTCGGCGAGCGGAATCGCTAGGTACTCGACCCGCTCTCCCCAGACTTCCCTGGCCCCGTGGAGCATCGCCGCGGCAGCCTCGGCAGCAGAGCAGCTCCCCTTAAACGAGTCGGGTGCCGCCACAATGATTGGGCGCTGTGTGCCGTGCATGCGTCTCAGCCTACGGCCCGGAGACGTCGCCCGGTTAGAGCTCGAAGTCGACCCCGGCGCGGCCCGCGGAGCGCTCCTTCACGAGCGCAACAACCGCGAGATGTTCGGGGTGTGTTGCGTAGACGTCGAGCGCCGCCTGGTCTTCATGGTCACTCACCAGCACGAGGTCCCAGTTCGCCTCGGCGTTGAACTCGTTCAGGCGCACGTCAAGCGCGAGGATTCCGGGCACGGTCTGCGGCAGCGGCCGAAGCGCGTCGGCGATCTCGGCCGCCTGGCGGGCGCGGTCCGCAGGGGTCTCGCCGTTCATCTTCCAGCTCACGATATGGCGTACGGTCACGGGGTCTCCTTGAGGTGTTTCTGGGCAGTTCTCTATGTGGATCGTGGGCCTAACGGCGCCAGAGCGACTTCTTCGCGCCGCCCGCCGCTCGCCGCACAGCCGCTTCGAATTTCTCGGCGTCGACGTGCCAAATGGCGTGCCGCTTCTCGCCGATCCGCACCACGGGAATGTCTTCCGAGTGCAGTCGCGCGAGCTCTTCGTCCGCAAGGATGTCGAGTTCGACGAGTTCCGTTGCGACGCCGTCTGCGGTGAGGGCCGATCGCACCTGTTCAATCACAGCCCGGGCATCATCACAGAGGTGACAGCCGGTCTTTCCGATGAGGGTCACGCGCACAGGTTCCACGGTTCAATTCTAGGGCGAGCATTCGCTACCCTCGTTCTCATGCGCAGAATCATCCAGGCCACCGGAACCGCACTCGCTCTCCTGCTCGTGACTGGCTGCGCCGGGGCGGGCCCGGAGACCAGCACGGCCCCGGAGGCTGGTGGCACCGACGCTTCCTCCGGCTCAACGTCGCTACCGCCCGCCGACAGCCTGTTCTCACTCGACGGCGTCACCTCATGCGCGCAGGTTGAGGCCGCCGTCACGCCGTACATCGCGGGCCTCGTGCCAAACGAAGCAAACACCGTCGACGAGTGGGGCGTCAGCTGCTCGTGGGAGACGGCCGAGGGCGAGCTGAACCCCGACAATATTCGCGCGGTCTCCGTGCAGCTCGCCCCGGTCGAGGCAGAGGCGGAGAAACCTGACACCAGCCTCATCGAGAAGATGGACGGTGGCAAAGTTCTGGAAAACAGTTGGGTGGCGTCGAATGGCGGCGTCGCGTTCTCGCTGTCGCTCGGTACTGCCGTGGCCGGCGCGATCGCCACCACTGTATGGGTTCCGGGTGTTGAGGCGACTGTTGGCGGCGGCCAGTGGGCGGGAGTTCCGGCGCTCGACGGCGACGCCGCCGTCGACGTCGTTCGCTCCCTCATCGAGTAGGGCACGGCCCCGCCCCGGCCGGCAACCGACGAGCCCTGGCGGAAACAACAAAGCGGCCGGCAACGATCTGATCGTTGCCGGCCGCTTGCAGTATGACTACTTCTTGTTGCGGCGCTGGTGGCGCGTCTTCCGAAGCAGTTTGCGGTGCTTCTTCTTGGACATACGCTTGCGGCGCTTCTTGATTACTGAACCCATCAGTTACCTCACGTCTCTCGGGCCGTACGGGGCCTAACCGTAACGTGGCCCACAAGATCAATAGTCTACAACGCCGCGCGCGCTCGCGCGAACTCACGAGCTATTCGCGCAGCTTAAAGCGCGCAACGAGCTCCTTCACGCGGTGTTCAGCGACAGCCGCAGCGCGGCCAATCCGCTCCGCAGCGCTCGCGGCTTCCTCGGGCAAAACCGGCTCGCCGTCTTGCAATCCCTCGGGCCCGGTCACGGTTGAGCCGTTGCCGTCGAGGTACTCGACGGTGACCTCGGTGTCGAAACCGGCCGAGAGGAACGGGATCACGAAGTCTTCAACCATCTCGAGCGGCTCGGCGTTCAACGAGTAGAAACGGTGCTGCCCCTCCTCACGAACTGTGACGAGTTCGGCGTCGCGAAGCACCTTCAGGTGCTTCGAAACTGTAGGCTGGCTGATCTCAAGCTGGTTGACAATCTCGGAGACGCTCATTTCGGCGTCGTCGACGTGACGGTCGAGAAGCACCTGCAAGATGTCACGCCTGGTCGCGTCCGCGATCACTCCGAAAATGTCTGGCATAGACACCAGGGTATCCCGACCAGTGTGTAGCATGACAACATTGGCCCCCAACGTTCGCTGAAAGAAGGAGAAGTGAGCTCAAGCGCACTCACCAACCGGGCTCCCTTCCAAGGGAAAAGGTCGTCGTGGTTCGATGCGCTCATCCACACGACTCCTGCCCGGTTCGCGATCCTTGTCTTCACGAGCCTCGTAGCGATCTGGACCGCGCTCCTCGCGCTTCCCATCTCGAGCTCGACGTCTGAGATCACCCCGCTCGCCGACGCGCTCTTCACCGCCGTCTCCGCGATTTGTGTGACGGGCCTCTCCACAGTCGACATGGCGACGCACTGGTCGCTCTTTGGCGAGGTCGTGATCCTGCTCGGCATTCAGATTGGCGGCGTCGGCGTCCTCACCATCGCGAGCATGCTCGGCATCACCGTGACACGACGCATGGGGCTGCGGCAGCGACTGCTCATCGCGAGCGACACAAACCCGAACCGCACCACCCGCGGCGCCTCCGAGAGCCAGGCGGTTGGGCTCGGTGACATTGGCGGGCTGCTGTCTGCCGTGGCGATCAGCCTGCTTGTCATTGAAGCCGGCCTCACACTGCTCATCACGCCCCGCCTCATGGCCGAGGGCATGGATTTCTGGCACGCGCTCTGGAACGGGTTCTATCTCGCGGCATCGGCGTTCACGAACACCGGCTTCGTGCCGCTCGCCGGCGGCCTCGAGCCGTACCTCGGCGACTACTACCTGCTCACGGTGCTCGCGCTCGGCGTGTTCCTCGGAAGCATCGGCTTCCCCGTCATCTTCGCGCTCTACCGCTACGTCGTGAAGGGCGCTGAGAAGCGCCGCCACATCGGGCTCCACGCCAAGCTGACGCTGGCGACGACCCTGGTGTTCGTGATTCTCGGCTGGCTACTCATCACCTCGCTCGAGTGGAACAACCCGGCCACGCTGGGGGCCGAGCCCGTCGGCCGCACCCTCTTCGACGCCTGGTACATGTCGATCATGACGAGGTCTGGCGGCCTCGGCATCATCGACCCGATGGAGATGAACGGGTCGACGAGGCTCGTCATCGACATGCTCATGTTCGTCGGCGGCGGATCTGCCTCAACGGCTGGCGGCATCAAGGTCACGACGATCGCCGTGCTCTTCCTCGCCGCCTACGCCGAGGCTCGCGGCTACAAGGACATGCAGGCCTTCGGTCGGCGGATTCCGACCGAGGTGCTCCGCGTCGCGGTCTCCGTGCTCATCTGGGGCGCGACGATCGTGCTCATCTCGACGACGATCATCATGCACATGACAGGCTCGTCGCTCGACGAGACCCTCTTCGAGGTCATCTCGGCGTTCGGCACCTGTGGCCTGAGCACCGGCCTCTCAGAGGCCTTGCCACCACAGGGCAAGGTCGTTCTCGCGGCGACGATGTGGGCGGGCCGAGTCGGCACCGTCACCCTCGCCGCCGCCGTCGCGGCGACCAGCCGCTCAAGACTCTTTAGATTCCCCGAAGAAAGGCCGATCGTTGGTTGATATTCGAAGTGATGCCCCGGTCATTGTGATCGGCCTAGGCCGGTTCGGCGCCTCGACCGCCGGTCAGCTCGACAGGCAGGATCGCGAGGTGCTCGTCGTCGACAACAACGCCGAGCTCGTGCAGAAGTGGTCGGATCGCGTGACTCACGCGGTGCAGGCGGATGCTCGCTCGATGGAGGCGCTGCAGCAGATCGGCGCAGACGAGTTTCAGATCGCAGTCGTCGCGACGGGCGCCTCGATCGAGTCAAGCGTGCTCATCGCGGCAAACCTCGTCGACCTGGGCGTGCCGCAGATCTGGGCCAAAGCAATCTCGCACTCGCACGGCAAGATTCTCGAGCGGATCGGCGTGAACCACGTCATCTACCCCGAGCGTGAGGCCGGTGAGCGCGTCGCCCACCTGCTCTCCGGGGCGATGCTCGACTTCATTCAGTTCGACGATAACTACGTCATCGCGAAGATGTACCCGCCTCGCTCGGTTCGGGGGCGCACCCTGCGGGAGAGCGGCGTTCGCACCCGCTACCGCGTCACGGTGGTTGGCGTGAAGACACCGGGTGAGCCATTCACGCACGCGACGCAGGAGACCATGATTTCCAGGCACGACCTCATCATCGTGTCGGGCACGGCGGCAGACGTCGAGAGGTTCGCGACGATCGGTTAGCTGGGGCCGGGGCACCCCGGCCAGGCCCGGGGTGCCCCGGCTCAGCCCAGGGGCGCCCCGGCTCAGCCCTTCGCAATGGGATCTGCACGAGATATCCCAACTTCGGGCCGGGTCGGCATACCTACTGCCGATTGCATACGCTGCGCAAAAAACACCCGGGCTGCGCAAGAAACAACCGGGCTGCGCAAGAAACAGCCAGCAACCGGGCTACTCCCCGCGCTCAAGCTCCTCGGAGCGGCGCACGTTTGCGGCGAGCGCGCGGTCAAAGAGTTCTCCCCACCCCGCGTCCTGCAGCACGAGCACTGCCTGCTCGGTAGTTCCCTTCGGGCTCGTCACGTTGCGACGCAGCTGGGCGGGCTCCTCACCACTCTGCACGAGCAGCTCGGCGGCGCCCGACACGGTGCCGTTCACGAGTACTCGAGCCTGCTCGGGGGTGAACCCGCGGCGAATCGCTGCGGCCGTCATCTCCTCGACGTAGAGGAAGACGTATGCGGGGCCAGAGCCAGAGACGGCGGCAACGTCGTTGATCTGGTCTTCACGCACGACGATGACGTCGCCGACGGTCTCGAACAGGCGGCGCACGGTCTCGACCGACTCGGCCGATGCCGACTCACCGCCGGCAACGCCGGTGACGCCCCGGCCGAGGTGTGAGGGGGTGTTCGGCATCGCACGCACGACCTGCGCTTCGGGCAGCTCGGCCTCGATCTGCGCGCATGAGACTCCGGCAGCGACGCTCACGACGATCGTTCCGGGTTTCAGGTCGGCCGCGATCTCGCGCGCGACGTCGGCGATCATCCACGGCTTGACGGCGAGCATCACGAGCTCGGCGTCACGAACCGCGATGCGGTTCGCCTCGGGCTCGGTCTCGGCAGCGTGCGCGACAACGTCCTCGGCACCCGCGAACTCTGCAGCGCTCGCGGCCGAGTTCGTCGTGACGGTGATCGGCAGCGCGATGTCGACGTCGGGGCTGCGCAGCCCGGCGAGGATGGCACCTCCCATCGAACCGACTCCGATCATTGCGGTGCGGGGAAGCGTTGTTGGTTCTGGCTGCGTCGTCATAGTTCCAGTCTGCCCGAGATGCGCGTTGCCGTGTGCATACGATGCGCAGAAACCTCAGGCCACGGGCAAGGCGCGGGCCGAGTAGCCAAGGGCGCCCCCTGGCAAAGCATACGGCTACGCATACACTTGAGGCCGAGGGCATGAATCCCAGGAGGCACAATGAGCAGTGAAGGTGGCAAGCGCGCGATCATCGCAGCGCTCCTCGCGAATGTTGGCATCGCCGTAACGAAGTTCATCGCCTGGGCGCTCTCGGGCTCCTCGGCGATGCTCGCGGAGGGCGTGCACTCGCTCGCCGATTCCGGTAACCAACTGCTCCTGCTGCTCGGCGGGCGGAAGGCGAAGCGCGAGGCAGATCGGGATCACCCGTTCGGCTACGGGCGTGAGCGTTACGTGTACGCGTTCATCGTCGCGGTTGTGCTCTTCGCCGTCGGCGGCCTGTTCTCGATCTGGGAGGGCATCTCCAAGATCCGTGACCCGCACACGCTCGAGATGTGGTGGCTGCCGCTCGCGGTGCTTGCCATCGCGATCGTGCTCGAAAGCCTGTCGCTGCGCACCGCGATCAAGGAGAGCAAGCCGATGAAGGGCAAGAGCGGCTGGCTCGCCTTCATTCGGCGCTCGAAGTCGCCAGAGCTCCCGGTGATCCTGCTTGAAGATTTCGCGGCGCTCACCGGCCTGACGTTCGCGTTCATCGGCGTCGGCCTCACCGCCCTGACCGGGAACGCGATCTTTGACGCGTCGGCGACGATCCTTATCGGTCTCTTGCTCATCGCGGTTGCGGTGATCATCGGCGTAGAGACGAAGAGCCTGCTCGTTGGCGAGGGCGCGTCGGAAGAGGACGTGAAGAAGATTCAGTTCGCGCTCGCCGACGCGAAAGAGATCGACAGGATCATTCACATGAAGACCCTGTACCTCGGCCCCGACGAGATCATGGTCGGTGCGAAGGTCTCGCTGCCCGCGACGACGACGATGTCCGAGGTTTCGGTCATCATTAACCTCGCCGAGCGTCGCATCCGTGAGGCTGTGCCTGCGGCGAAGGTGATCTACATCGAACCCGACGTGTGGCTCGACCCCAACCTGCCGACGCCGACGACAAGCTCAATCGTCATGCTCTCAAGCGACTAGCGAGATGGTGCTCATCGACGACCCCAGTTGGCCGGCGCACGGCAAACTGTGGGCGCACCTCGTGAGCGACGACAACCTCGAAGAGTTGCACGCGTTCGCGGAGGCGAACGGTATCCCGAGGCGAGGCTTCGACATCGACCACTACGACGTGCCGGCTGACATGCACGCGGCGCTCATCGCAGCGGGCGCGACCCACGTCGGTGGGCGCGAGCTCGTGCGGCGGTTGATCGCCTCGGGCCTGCGCGTGACGACGCGGGAGCGGCGCGGGCGCTAACGGCGCGCCTGGCGCCCTGCCCGCCCGCCCCGCCCCGCCCCGCCCCGAGCGAGTTTCGAGAACGATCGCCAGCCGTTTACCACCCGGTCACTCTCCGGTGCACTGGCGTTCGCCGGGCCTTTCTATCGTTGACCCGTCAGATCGGGGAACTCAGGATCGGGGCGGCGCCATTGCCGGCCCGGGTGAGCCCCGCGACATGAACGAAAGGCTCACTGTGACTTCACGTGTCTTTATCCGCCGGGCCGCGCTCGCGGCAGGCGTGCTCGCGCTCACCGGCACCCTCGCTGCGTGCTCGTCAGGCGCTCCGGCCACGGACGGCGGGGCCGACGGCTCGGTCGACGCCGCAACGGCGACAAGCGCCGCAGACTTCGGCGGGATCGATGGCCTCGTCGAGGCAGCGAAGGCCGAGGGCGAGCTCAACGTTGTCGCGCTTCCCGAGGACTGGGCAAACTACGGCAAGATCATCGCCGGGTTCGAAGACAAGTACGGCATCACGGTGAACTCCGCGTCGCCGGACGCGTCGAGCGCCGAGGAGATCCAGGCAGCCGAGAACCTCAAGGGCCAGGACACCGCGCCCGACGTCTTCGACCTCGGCGCCGCCGTCGCACTCGCGAACACCGACAAGTTCGCAGCGTACAAGGTCGAGAAGTGGGATGAGATTCCGGCCGAGAACAAGGAGTCTACGGGGCTCTGGGTGAACAACTACTCGGGCATCATGTCGCTCGGCTACGACGCGGATAAGCTCTCGGAGCCGAAGAAGCTCGACGACCTGCTCGGGTCAGAGTTCAAGGGCGCGGTCGCGCTCAACGGCGACCCGACGCAGGCCGGTGCGGCCTTCGCCGCGGTCGGTTCGATCTCGGCGCTGAACGGCGGCGGCGTCGACGACTTCGGCCCGGGCGTCGACTTCGCGCAGAAGCTCCGCGACGCGGGCAACTTCCTCACCGTCGACCCGACCCCTGCGACGATCGCGTCGGGCGAGACCCCCGCGGTCTTCGACTGGTCGTTCAACAACATCGCGGCGGCCGCTGACAAGCCGAGCTGGAAGACCACCGTGCTCGACGGCCCCGTCTACGTGTCGTTCTACAACGAGGCCATCAACGCCGACGCACCCCACCCCGCCGCTGCCCGCCTGTGGCAGGAGTGGATCTTCTCGGACGATGCGCAGGCGCTGTTCCTTGAGGGCAACGCGGTGCCGGTCAGGATCGACGCACTGAAGGAGGCCGGCTCGGTCGACGAGAAGCTCATCGAGCAGGTCAGCTTCGGCACGAGCTCCGAGGACTGGGTTTCGCCAGACCAGAAGCAGACCGACGCCGCGAACGCGCTGCTCGCGGAACGCTGGGCCGCGGTCGTCAAGTAGTGCTCGGGCCTGTGCGCCGCGCACCCGGCGGCGCACAGGCCCTCACGTCTCTTCCTTACCCCATGCGTAAAGCCGTCGCGGCGCTCGGACTCATCCCGTTCACCGCCTATGTCTGCCTGTTCCTCGTCGTGCCGACGCTCATTGCGATCGGCTCAGGCTTCACAGCTGAGGGCGAGTTCACCCTCGCGAACATCCCAGTGCTGTTCGCCCCAGAAACGCTGTCAGCGTTCTGGGCGAGCATTTGGCTGAGCGCCGTCACCGCGGTGGTCGGCGCCGTCGTCGGCGGGATCCTCTGCTGGGCGCTCGCCTCCCTCCCCGAAGAGGGCCCCCTCCGGCGCATCGTCGATTCGGCGAGTTCGGTCCTCGCCCAGTTCGGCGGCGTCATGCTCGCCTTCGCGTTCATCGCGACCATCGGGGGCCAGGGCCTCATCACGGTGCTTCTCAGGGAGCGCCTCGGCACCGACATCTACGCCGAGGGCGTCTGGCTGTACGAGCTCCCCGGCCTGATTCTTCCCTACCTGTACTTCCAGGTGCCGCTCATGGTCATCACGTTCCTCCCGGCCGTGCTCGCGCTCAGGCCGGGGTGGGCGGAGGCCGTCGCGACGCTCGGCGGCCGCGGCGGCAGCTATTGGCTGCGGGTCGGGATCCCGATCCTCACCCCCGCGTTCCTCGGCTCGCTGCTGCTGCTCTTCGCGAACGCGTTCTCCTCGTATGCGACGGCCGCGGCCCTGATCAGCCAGGGCTCACAAATTGTGCCGCTGAAGATCAGGGCCGCGCTCATCGGCGAGACCGGCGCCTCGCTCGCCTCGAACGCGGGAGTGCTCGCGCTCGGCATGATCGTCGTCATGGCCGCCGTGATGTTCGGCTACGGGCGGCTCATGGCCCGAACCGCGAGGTGGCAGGGGTGAGCGCGGGCATCCCCGGGCGCCCCTCGCCCGCCGTCGCACGGCTGGTCGTCGCGGTCATCGGTCTCGTGTTTCTCATCCCGCTCGTCGCGATGCTCGAGTTCACGCTGCGCAACACCGCTGGCGGGCACGATCTCTCGCACTGGGCGGCCCTGTTCGACCCCGACAAGGCGCGTGGCTACCGCGTGCTCGCGCAGGGGGTTCAGAACTCGCTCCTGCTCGCCGTGATCTCGCTCGCGATCGTGCTCTTGCTGTTCTTCCCAACAATCGTGCTCGTGCACCTGCGGTTCCCGCGACTGCAGCGCGCGCTCGACTTGCTGACGGTGCTGCCGATCGCTATCCCGGCCATTGTGCTCGTCGTCGGCTTCGCGCCGATCTACAGGGTCATCGGGCAGGCATTCGGGTCGGGCGTGTGGACGCTTGCGCTCGCCTACGGGGTACTCGTGCTGCCGTTCGCGTACCGGGCGATTGCTTCAGACCTCACCGGGATGGATGCGCGGGTCCGCGCAGAGGCAGCTCGGTCTCTCGGCGCGGGCTGGGTGACCGTACTCGTCCGCGTCATCGCGCCAGGAGTGCGGCGGGGCCTACTCGCGGCATCGCTCATCACCATCGCGATCGTGCTCGGCGAGTTCACCGTGTCATCGCTGCTCAACCGCACAACGCTGCAGACCGCGCTGTTGCAGATCTCAAAGTCTGACCCTTTCGTGGCGGTCGCGGTCTCGCTCGTGTCGCTCGTCGCGGCGTTCGTGTTGCTGCTCATCGTGAGCGCGACCGGAGGCCCGCCGCGCCGGCGCGGGCGTCGGCGCTCCCGGTCGTCTGGAAACTCCGTCACCCCAACCGATTCGGCGCGCGCCGCAGTGCCCGCGCAAAGCCCCAAGGAGCCCGCCCGTGGCCGCTAATCACAACCCAGCACACTCGCCCTCACCCGTGAGGCTTGAGGCAGTCACGAAGTCCTACGGGGCGACCACGGTGCTGCACGGCGTCGACCTCGCGCTCGAGCCCGGCGAGCTCGTCTGTCTGCTTGGCCCCTCGGGGTGCGGGAAGACAACGGCGCTGCGCTGCATCGCGGGGCTCGAGCAGGTCTCGGGCGGGCGGATCCTGCTCGGCGACGAAGACGTCACCCGAGTGCCAGTGAGCCGCCGCGACATCGGCATGGTGTTTCAGCAGTACTCTCTGTTCCCGCACCTCTCGGTCGCGCGAAACGTCGAGTTTGGGCTGCGGATGCGACGTGTCGACCGGGCCGAGCGCACGCGGCGAGTCGGGGAGCTTCTCGAGATCGTGGGCCTCGACCATCTCGCCGAGCGCTTTCCGCACGAGCTGTCGGGCGGCCAGCAGCAGCGCGTCGCGCTCGCGCGTGCCCTCGTGACGCGGCCTCGCGCCCTGCTGCTCGATGAGCCGCTCTCGGCGCTCGACGCGAAGGTTCGCGTTCGGCTGCGCGAGCAGATCCGGGCGATTCAGACCGAGCTCGGTATCAGCACCGTGTTCGTCACGCACGACCAAGAGGAGGCGCTCGCGATCTCCGACAGGGTCGCGGTGATGGAGTCAGGCAGGATCGCGCAGCTCGGTACCCCCGAAGAGCTCTACCGGCGGCCCGCGTCACCCTTCGTCGCCGACTTCGTGGGGCTCTCCAATCGCGTTGCTGGGGTGCTCGACGCACACCCTGACGGCACGGTGGTGCGCGTGCAGGGCGCGGCGCTGCCGGTGCTCGGGCGGGTGGGGTCGAGCCTCGGGCCGGGCACGGCCGTGACGGCGTACGTGCGGCCCGAGCACGTGCGGTTGGTGGCGACGCCTCCGGGACCGGGCTCTGCTGGTGCTGGTGCTGGTGCTGGTGCTGGCGGCACGGTTGTGTCGAGCGGCTTCCTCGGCTCGATCAGGCGCACGGTGGTTGAGCTTAACGACGGCACGACGATCGCGGCCCAACACGGGGCAGACATCGCCTACGCCGCGGGTGACCCAGTTTCGGTCTCGTTCGCGGCCGAGCCCGTCGCCGTCTCGTAGCCCCTCGCCCTCGCCCTCGCCCTCGCCCACCACATCATTTTCTCGAGCACACATCGAAAACACGCGTAAAAGGATGTGCGCAGAAGAGATTGGGGTGTTCGGGCGCGGAGTGGCAGTCCGGCGGGGCGCGGGGCGCGGGGCGCGGGGCGCCGGGCACGGGGGGGCGCGGCCGCCCGTCTAGCGGCGCTCCGAGAAGAACGCCTCCAAGAGTTCAGCGCTCTCCGCCGCCAGTACCCCAGCGACAACCTCGGGAACGGGGTGCGGCAGCCTGCCGTCGCGCAACAGGTCGTAGACGCTACCCACCGCGCCAGCCTTGTCGTCCCACGCCCCGAACACGACCCGCGGCACCCGCGCCGCGAGGATGACGCCCGCGCACATCACGCACGGCTCGAGCGTGACGACGAGCGTGCAGTCGGTGAGAAAGCGGTCGCCAGTCGCCTCTGCGGCGCCACGAATCGCCAGGATCTCCGCGTGCCCCGTGGGGTCCGGGCTCGTGAGGCGCCGGTTGCGGCCAGTCGCGAGCACTTCGCCGTCGGGGCCGAGGACGACGGCTCCGACAGGGATCTCCCCCGCAGCCGCGGCCTCACGCGCAGACTCGAGGGCGCGCTCCATTGCCGTGAGCTCGTCTGGTGATGGAGGGATGGTGGTCACGGCAATAGAATAGGCGTATGCGAGTCTTCGTTGCAGATCATCCACTGATCACACACAAACTGACGGTGCTGCGCGACGCGAAAACGCCGCAGCCCACGTTCCGCCTCCTCGTTGAGGAAATCATGACGCTGCTGGCCTATGAGGCAACCCGCGAGGTACGCGTCTCCCCGCTCGAGATCCAGACCCCGGTTGCCAAGACCACGGGCGTGCGACTGAGTGAGCCGTTGCCGCTCATCGTGCCCATTCTGCGCGCGGGCCTCGGCATGCTCGAGGGCATGGTGAAGCTCGTGCCGACCGCAGAGGTCGGGTTCCTCGGCATGGTGCGTGACGAGGAAACCCTCGAGCCCACGACCTACGCAGAGCGCCTCCCCGACTCGCTCGCCGGGCGCCAGTGCTTCGTGCTCGACCCGATGCTCGCGACCGGCGGCTCACTCGCGGCAGCAATCGACTTCCTGTTCGCACGCGGCGCCGACGACATCACCGCGATCTGCATCCTCGGCACCCCCGAAGGCGTTGAGGCTATGCGTAAGGCCACGGGTGACCGGAATGTCACCCTCGTGCTCGGCGCCCTCGACGAGGGGCTCGACGAGCACGCCTACATCGTTCCGGGCCTCGGCGACGCCGGCGACCGCCTCTACGGCACCGCAGAGTAGCGCCGGGCTAACCCCAGTAGGTTTCCGAACCAAGCGAAGAGCCGCCAGCACCCCGTCGGGTACTGGCGGCTCTTCGCGTTCCGGGAGCGTGAGACGCCGCTACGCAGCGGCGGCGCTCAGCGCGCGCAGATCCTCATCGCTCAGTTCGAGATTGGTCGATGCGAGAAGCGCGGCCAACTGATCCGTGGTGCGGGCGCTCGCGATCGGGCCGCCGATGGTGGGCTGCTTCCGCAGCCACGCGAGCGACACGCTCGCGACCTCGACGCCCTCACGCTCAGCGATAACGTCGAGCGCCTGAAGCACGCTGCGGCCGCGGTCGTCAAGGTAGGTGACGGCCTGGGCGGCGCGTGGGCTCGCCCCTGCCGCGGTCGCGGCGGCGTCATCTCGGTACTTCCCCGCAAGGAAGCCCTTCGCGAGCCCGAAGTACGGGAACACAGTGAGCTGCTCGGCCGCCGCGACATCGCGCAGGCCGTTCGTCTCGAAGTCACGCTCAAGCAGGTTGTAGTGCGGCTGCAGCGCGACGGGCAGGTGGTAGCCGCCTGCCCGGGCGATCGCGAACCACTCGGCGACGCGCTCGGCCGTGTAGTTCGAGACGCCGATAGCGCGGACCTTGCCCGCATCAACGAGCTCTGAGAACGCGGCAACGGTCTCCTCGAGCGGCGTCTCTGCGTCGTCGAAGTGGGCGTAGTAGAGGTCGATGCGGTCGGTCTGCAAGCGAGCGAGCGACGCATCGGCGGCCGCCCGCACGTTCGCGGCGGCGAGGCCCATGAACTCGGGGTGCGTCGATACCTTTGTCGCGACGGTCACGGCGTCACGCGACCCGCGAGCCCGCAGCCACTCGCCGATGATCGTCTCTGACTCACCGCCGCTGTTTCCGGGCGCCCAGGCCGAATAGCCGTCGGCCGTGTCAATGAAGTCTCCACCGCCAGCGGTGAAACCGTCGAGCACCGCGAACGACTCGTCGCGCCCGGCCGTCCAGCCGAACACGTTCGCGCCGAGGGCGAGGGGCGCTACCTCGAGCGCAGACGTACCGATACGAACCCGTGTGGACATGTTGCTCCTTTGAAAGCGGTGCCGAACGCGCACCGCTTTCGACGCTACACGCTCGGGCTGAACGACTCTCGCCAGTCTTCGAGCGACACGGGGTCGTCGGTGATAACAAGGTCGATGCCGTGTTCGCGCGCCTTCGCCCACTGTTTCGGCGTGTTGAGCGTGTAGACCATCGTGCCGATACCGAGCACCCGTGCCTCCTCGATGAGTGCGAAGTCCCGCTCGAACACCTGATTTCGCGCGCCGATCGCCGAGACCTTCAACGCTACTGCGAGCTCAAGCGTCGGCCGGTTCCACTCGCGCGTGAGCATCACCCGCGCGTACTCGGGGGCGAGCTCCGCGAGGCGCTCAAGGTTTTCGACTTCGAACGACTCAAACGCGACTCGGTCGACGAGGTAGCGCTCCCCGAGCATCGCGACTGCCGCCGCGACCTGCTCGTCGCTCCAGACTCCCTTAAGCTCGATGAGGGCCCGACTGTTCGTCGGAGCGAGCTCATCGAGAAACGCTTCGAGCGTCGGCACGCGCTCGCCCGAATAGGCGCCGTCGAACCACGACCCGGCGTCGAGGCCCTCGAGTTGAGCGAGCGTGTGCGCGGCGACCGCACCGGAGCCCGTCGTCGTGCGGTCAAGCGTCGGGTCGTGCATGAGTACCGGCACGCCGTCGGCCGTAAGGTGCAGGTCGGCCTCGACAAAGTCGACGCCCTGGTCGAACGCCAGGCGCATCGCGGCGAGCGTGTTCTCGGGGGCGAGCGCGGCGGCGCCGCGGTGAGAGATGATTCCGAACCCCTCGACGCGGCTCAGCGCGCCGTGCAGTTGGAGCACACTCGCGCGCGCGGAGTAGGGATTCGTGCCGACGCCCGCGACGAGGGCGAGCACAAACACGGCGGCGAGGAGCGCCGTGCGGGCCGCAGCGACGCTGCGGGTTCGGGGCGTTTCGCTCGCGGTTCGCACTGCCGCGATGGGCGCGCTGCGGGGCAGGATCAGGTCTGACATTAGGGCGAGCCGTGCGGCGAGAGTTCGGTACAAGCTGGGCTCCTGTCTCTGCGCTTCGTCGCGCGTGACCAACACCCTATCGAACCCCGTTACCGTTTTGTGATTTTTCTGAGATCAGGATCCCGGCCCAGCGGGCACAGCACAGCGGGGCGGCCGCGATCCACATCGCACCCGCCCCGCTGCCGCCGAGGGCTCCGCCCCGCGCTACGCCGTTTCGGCGGGGAGCAGCTCGAGCCCCTCCCCGTCTGCTGCGAGGCCGATCCGCGCGACATCGCCGTCGCGGATCTCCCCGCCGAGGATCCCGCGCGCGAGCCGATCGTCGATCTCGCGCTGGATCAGGCGCCGGAGCGGGCGTGCGCCGTACACGGGGTCGTAACCGCGCTGAGCGAGCCACGCACGCGCGTCGGGCGTCACCGCGAGGGTGAGCCTGCGCTCGGCGAGCCTGCTCTGCAGCCGGTCGATCGAGATCTCGACGATCTGCGCGAGCGCGTCAACCGAGAGCGGGCGGAAGATCACCATCTCGTCGAGGCGGTTCACGAACTCCGGCTTGAAAGCCCGGCGCACCGTCTCCTGCACGGCCTCAACCTTCTCGCCCCACGCCATCTCGGGGTCGACGAGGTACTGGCTCCCGAGGTTCGAGGTCAGGATCAGGATCGTGTTGCGGAAGTCCACCGTGCGGCCCTGACCGTCGGTGAGTCGACCGTCGTCGAGCACCTGGAGGAGCACGTCGAAGACCTCGGGGTGCGCCTTCTCGACCTCGTCGAGCAGCACGACCGAGTAGGGTCGCCGTCTGACAGCCTCGGTGAGCTGCCCGCCCTGCTCGTAACCGACGTACCCGGGAGGGGCGCCGACGAGCCGTGAGACCGAGTGCTTCTCGCCGTATTCGCTCATGTCGATGCGCACCATCGCGTGCTCGTCGTCGAAGAGGAACTCGGCGAGCGCCTTGGCGAGCTCGGTCTTGCCGACGCCGGTCGGGCCGAGGAACAGGAACGAGCCGGTGGGCCTATTCGGGTCTGCGATGCCGGCCCGCGTGCGCCGCACCGCGTCAGAGACGGCGCGAGCCGCTTCTTCCTGGCCGACAACGCGCTTCGACAGTTCGTGCTCGAGCGCGAGCAGCTTCTCGGTCTCTCCCTGCATGAGCCGGCCGACCGGAATCCCTGTCCAGGCGGCGACGACGCCGGCGATGTCTTCGTCGGTGACCTGCTCGTTCACCATGCGCGGCTCGCCGTCGGGGCCCGCGGCTCCCTGCAGCTCCGCGCGCTCGGCTTCAGCGAGCTCCTTCTCAATGACGGGGATCTCACCGTACAGCAGCTTCGAGGCGCGCTCGAGGTTGCCCTCGCGCTGCGCGCGCTCGGCGTCCATGCGCTTCTGATCGAGCTTCTCACGCAGCTCGCCGACCCGGTTCAGTGTCGCGCGCTCGCGCTCCCAGCGCTCCTCGAGACCGGCGAGCTCGGCCTGCTTCTCGCCGAGGTCGGCGCGGAGCTTCGCGAGCCGCTCCTTCGAGGCATCGTCCTTCTCTTTCTTGAGCGCGAGTTCCTCAAGCTTCAGCCGATCGACGGCCCGACGCAGCTCATCGATCTCGAGCGGCGCGGAGTCGATCTCCATGCGAAGCCGCGACGCAGCCTCGTCGATCAGGTCGATCGCTTTGTCGGGTAGTTGGCGCGCGGTGATGTAGCGGTTCGAGAGCGAGGCGGCGGCGACGAGTGCGGAGTCAGCGATCGTGACCTTGTGGTGAGCCTCGTAGCGCTCTTTCAGGCCGCGCAGGATAGCCACGGTGTCTTCGACCGAGGGCTCGCCGACGTAGACCTGCTGGAAGCGGCGTTCAAGGGCCGCATCTTTCTCGATGTATTCGCGGTACTCGTCGAGCGTCGTCGCGCCAATGAGCCTGAGCTCACCTCGCGCGAGCATCGGCTTCAGCATCTGCGACGCCGCGACCGACGACTCACCGCCGCCGGCACCCATGAGCGTGTGGAGCTCATCAATGAAGGTGATGATCTGCCCGTCAGATTCCTTGATCTCGGCGAGCACAGCCTTCATGCGCTCTTCGAACTCGCCGCGGTACTTCGCACCGGCGATGAGCGCCGAGATGTCGAGCGAAATGAGCTCTTTGCCCTTGAGCGACTCTGCGACGTCGCCCGCGACGATACGCTGAGCGAGGCCCTCAACGACGGCCGTTTTGCCAACGCCGGGTTCACCGATGAGTACGGGGTTGTTCTTCGTACGCCTGGTGAGCACCTGGCTGACGCGCCGAATCTCACTGTCACGCCCGATGACCGGGTCGAGCTTGCCGGAGCGCGCTACCTCGGTGAGGTTCACGCCGAACTGCTCGAGCGCGCTTTCTTTGCCTTCGCCTTCGGCGGGCTGCCAATTTGCCTGCATGATGTCCTTTCGTGGTGTGCGGCCCGAGGGGCCGATCTGGCGGCCACTCAAAACCTGAGTCGATATGACTCAAGTTTATGCTGACCTGGCGTTTCCCGCCACTCCGTCTCCTGAGACTCTGCTGTGCGCTACTCCAAATGCCGCAGGTACCGCTGCGGCTCCGCCGAGAATCTGCGCCAGCTGTCGACGATCTCAAGGTCGTCGTAGCCCGTGCGGCGCATGCCCCACTCCCCGAGCTCGTACACATCGGCGCCGGGCAGCGAGGCAAGCACGGGCGAGTGCGTCGACAGGATCACCTGCGAGCCCGCCCGAGCAAGCTCAAGCATCTGCGCGAGCAGCCCGAGAGAGTTCGTGAAGGAGAGCGCGGACTCGGGCTCATCAAACACCCACAGCCCGCGAATGCCATCGCGAGCGCCGAGATACTCAAGGAAGGACTCGCCGTGGCTCTGATAGTTGTGCCGCCCGAGCGGCCCCTCGTCCTCTGACTCGATCTTGTAGAGGTAGCCAAAGTGACTGTGCATCGTCTCCGCGCGCAGAAACACGCCCTTCCGGGCCGCGCCGGCACCCCGGGCGATCTGTAGGTGCGACTCGAGCGGCGACTCACTCGCGAACGTCGAGTACCGCGCGTTGTGCGTACCGCCCTCGGGGTTCAGCCCGTACGCGGCGGCGATGGCCTCGACGATTGTCGACTTGCCAGCCCCGTTCTCACCGACAAACACGGTGAGCGGCCCGAACTCGAGCCCGGTCTCAAGCAGTTGCCTCACCGCCGGCACCTGAGCGAACCAGGCGTTGCGGTCGACCGGGTTCTCGGGGTGCTCCGCAATCCACCGCAGTGGTAGTGAACTCATTCGCATCGATGCGCCCTCCCTCAGTTGCCGTCCGTGCCCTCAGCGTTGTCGCGTTGAGCAACCCCGCCATCATGTTGACCTTACGCCGCACCGGCGACGTTGTCCCCTCATCGGCGACGTTGTCCCCTCGGCCACCCCCAGCCTCTGGGATCGGCGCAGGATATGCCGCGCGCAACGGTCTGGGCGATACGGTGCGCCGATGACATAGATAAGGTGCCACGACCCCGCGCCACAGCCCCGCGCAGCCGCCCTGGGTTTAGGGTGAGTGGGTGACCGATACGAGCCCCGCCCTGCATCCCCACGCCTTCGCCTCCGACAACTGGGCCGGCGTCCACCCCGAGGTCATGGAGGCGATCATCGCCGCCAACGTTGGGCACGCTGTCGCGTACGGGGGCGACTCGTGGACGGCCGAGTTGCAAGAGCACGCCCGCCGGCTGTTTGGCCCCGAAGCCGAGATCTTCCCAGTTTTCAATGGCTCGGGCGCCAACGTGCTCGCCCTGCAGTCTGCCATCCCGCGCTGGGGGGCCGTCATCTGCGCGGCAACCGCGCACGTGAACACCGATGAGACCGGCGCTCCCGAGAAGACTGGCGGGCTGAAGCTGCTCCAGGTGGAGACTCCCGATGGCAAGCTCACCCCCGAGCTCGTCGACCGCGAGGCCTGGGGTTGGGGCTCGCAGCACCGCGCGCAGCCGCTCGCCGTGACGATCTCGCAGACCACCGAGCTCGGCACCTGCTATACGGCTGATGAGATCCGTGCGCTCGCAGACCACGCTCACGAGCGCGGGATGCTGCTGCACATCGATGGCTCCCGACTCGGCGCCGCCGCCGCGCACCTCGGCACGAGTCTCGCGGCGATCTCAAGCGACGCAGGCGCCGACCTCCTGAGCCTCGGAGCGACGAAGAGCGGCGCGCTCGGCGCGGAGGCCGTCGTGCTGCTCAGGCAGGGCGTCGGAACCGGCATCGACTATCTGCGGAAGATCGACCTGCAGCTATCGTCAAAGATGCGCTTCGCCTCAGCGCAGCTCAATGCCCTCTACGGGGGCGACCTGTGGCTGCGATCCGCTTCCCACTCGAACGCCATGGCAGCGCGGCTCGCGGCCGGTATCGAGGCCAACGCGGCAGCGGGCGTGCGCATCGCCTACCCCGTGCAGTCAAACGCGGTGTTCGTCGAGCTTCCCGAGGCGACCGCGCAGCGCGCGCAGCAGCGGTTTGCGTTCGGTGCTTGGCCGACCCAGCCCGGCCTGTACCGGCTAATGTGCGCCTGGGACACGACCGAGGCCGACGTCGACGAGCTCGTCGCGCTGCTCGCGGCGAACCAGGGCTAGATCCCGCCGAACGCGAGTCGCGCCGCGATCACGAGCATGACGACCGCGACGACACCGTCGAGGATCTGCCATGACTTCGGCGTCGCAAAAAACCTCGTGAGCGCGCGCGCCCCGTACCCGAGCACGAAGAACCAGGCTATGCTCGCGAGCGCGCCGCCCGCGGCGAACCACCATCGGCCCGGGTCGCCCTGCGCGTTACCGATGGAGCCCATGAGCACCATGGTGTCGAGGTAGACGTGCGGGTTCAAGTAGGTGATCGCGAGGCACGCAAGCACGACGCTTTTCAGCGACTTCGCCTCCCCCGGCCCGTCGGCGACGAGCACCTCAGGCTTCCGCGCCCGCTGCGCGGCCGACCAGGCGTACCAGAGCAGGAAGGCGACGCCGCCCCACCTCACCACGTCGAGCAGCAGCGGGGCGCGCTCAATGACAAGCCCGATGCCCGCGACGCCAAGGGTCTCGAGCAGCGCGTCGGTCAGGCCGCAGATCAACACGACAGGGAGCACATGCTCGCGCCTGATCCCCTGTCGCAGAACGAACGCGTTCTGCGCGCCGATTGCCACGATGAGGGAGAGGCCGCTGCCGATGCCGGTGAGAAATGGAAGGATCACGGAGACGACGCTATGGCCTCGGAGGCACGAACCGCTAGTTCAGCAAGATGAATGTTTCGCACCCAACATTAGGTGAACTTAAGATGGTGCCGTGGACCTGCCCATTGAACACCTGCGCACCCTCACCGCGATTGTCGACGAGGGCTCTCTCGAAGCCGCCGCTCGGCTCCTGCACATCTCGCCTTCGGCGGTGAGCCAGCGCGTACGCGCGATGGAGGAGCGTACGGGCGCCGTGCTGCTGCTGCGCACCCGACCCGTCACTGTCACCGAGACCGGTGCGACGGTGCTCCGCGCCGCGAGGCAGGTCGCCCGCGTCATCGACGACGCCGCGGACGAGCTGGATCTCGGCAGCCCACACGGCTCAGTCGTGCGACTCGTGATCAACGCCGACTCGCTCGCGACGTGGTTCGTACCGGCCCTCGCGCGCGCGGCCACGGAGACCGGCGCCCGCTTCGAGGTACTCAGGGCTGACGAGACGGTCTCAACCGAAAAGCTGCGAAGCGGCGAGGTGATGGCCGCGCTCACTTCGACGGCGGAGGCCGTGCCGGGCTGCACTTCCGAGCGAATCGGGGTTGATCAGTACCACGCCGTCGCGGCGCCCACGTTCTTCCGCGAGCACTTCCCGCGGGGCCTCGATGCCGCAGCCCTCGCCCGGGCACCCATGATCGAGTTCGACCGGCACGACATGTTTCAGCAGCGGTTCCTCGCGAGCCTGGGGCACACTGACGTCGCACCACCCCGCCACTTCGTCCCGTCGTCGGCCGAGTTCGCGCTCGCAATCGAACTCGGCATGGGGTGGGGCATGCTGCCGCAGATGCAGTGCGCGGAGGCGCTCGCCACGGGTGCGCTCGTCGAGCTCGCCCCAGATCGGCCCCTTGAGCTTCCGCTCTACTGGCAGCGGTGGAACCTCCGTTCGCCCGTGCTCGACGCTGTCTCGGCGATCGTTGCCGACGAGGCGCGCCGCGCGCTCGCCTAACACAGCCAGCCGCCAGGAATACCGCCGGGCACGGGCGCGTTCCATCTCACTGGCGGGGATGACCCCGCGATACGTTTCATCCAGGAGATTCATGTCTGCCAAGAACGCAACAACCAGCGCCCCCATCCTCGACACGCTCACGGAGCGTTGGAGCCCACGGGCTTTCGACGGTGACCACTCGTTCCCTGAGAACGCCCTCCTCAGCGCATTCGAGGCAGCGCGCTGGTCGCCGAGCGCCAACAACTCGCAGCCGTGGCGCTTCATCGTTGCGCGCCGCGGGAGCGAGTCGTTCGCGAAGATCGAGTCGACGCTCGCGGGCTTCAACGCCGCCTGGGCGGGAGCTGCCTCCGCGCTCATCGTGAACCTCGCAGTCGTCGAGACCGAGACCGGCGAGCCGCAGCGCTGGGCCGAGTATGACCTGGGCCAGGCCGTCGCACACCTCTCCGTCCAGGCACACGCTGACGGGCTTTACGTGCATCAGATGGGCGGGTTCGACGCCGAGAAGATCAGCGAGGCGTTCGAGCTCGGTACCGAGCTGCGCGCGGTCTCGGTGATGACCATCGGTAAGCTCGGCGTTCCCGAGCAGCTCGCCGAACCCCTCAAGGAGCGCGAGCTCGCTCCGCGCTCGCGCCTGGAGGTCGACGAACTGATCGTCGTCAACGACTAGGCGATCACACGGCCGGTGCCTCGCGCTCGGCCGCGATCAGCGCCGCGGCGAGGCCGGGTCCACCTACTCGGTGGTTTCGGCCTCGTATGCTGCCCCGTCGAGGCGCAGCGCGCGCACCAGGTCAGCCGCGTGCACCGTCGAAACGATCACGCGCGAGAAAGTGTCAAACTCGCCAACCCAGCCGCGGTTCTCGTCTGCGCTCTCGGGCACATCAAGGTCGATGACAACTGCCTCGCGACCTCGCCGCGCGAGCACGAAGTCGTGCCCCTTGCGTGTGCGCCAGGTGCCGTAGGCCATCCCGCGCGGTAGCAGGGCTCCGGGCGAACGGATCCCGCGGATCCACACCCACGGATCCTCTGTGATCACGGCGGAGCGAATCGCGGCCCTGTCGAGCACGATGTCTCTGCGGCGCAGAGCAACAGTCTTTTCGGCAGCGGTCAGGCGCAGGATCACCCTGTCCGCGTGCACCTCGATCCGCGCCATGATTAATCCAGCATGTCGCTGTGGTCGATTGCAGATTCGACGGCCTCGATGATGGCGTCGATCTCACCCTGGCGGCCGCCAGCCCCCGAGAGTTCAAGCTCCTCTGCCGCGGCGAGGGTGTTCTCACCGACGCTCACGACGAGCGTGTCGGCGGGCAGTTGCGGGAACTGCTTGCGCACTTCCTCTGCGATCTTCGCCGAGGCGACAAGGATCGCGTTGATGCGTCCCGAGTCGATGTCTTCGCGGATGTGCACGGAGGCCGGCACTCCGATGGTGCGGAACGCGAGCACCTGGGTCACATCGTGGCCTCGCTCGATGAGACCAGTCGTGAGCACGGGTGTCGCGACGTCCGAGCGGAGCGTCAGTACACGCAACACCTCGCCAGAGTCGATCTCGTTCCACTCCTTCAGCAGCTGGAAGGTCGTGTTGTTATCCTCGTCTGGCGTGAGCGTGACGGGGTAGCCTGCCTCGCGGAACGCAACGGCGGTCGCTTCCCCGACGATCGCAACTTTTGTGCGCTCATGGAAGACGGCATTGTGATGCTTGAGCACGTCGGCGACGGTGGCGCTCGTTGCGGTCATCCAGTCGAACTCGCCGGCCTCGAGGGCTTTCAGCGCCTCAACAAGCTTGTCTTCCTCGCTAGTGTGGGAGAAGTCCACAAGCGGGGCGATGACCGTCTGCGCGCCGCAGTCTCGCAGCGCCTGCGACACAAGGTCGCCCCAGATCCCACCGCGTGGAACCAGCACACGGAGGCCGCCGAGCAGCTTAGCCTGATCCGACATACACCCCACATCACTCGAAAAGAACATGAACCGCGCAAGGGCGACTTCTCAAAAAATACGACCCTGCAAGAGTCGTGTGTCACCTATTCTCGCCCCGCGCCGGTCAAGACGCAAAACTGAGGGGCTCAACGACTCGATTGAAACCGACCTGTTACTCAACTGCGCTCCATACCGGGTACCCTCGGCAGCTGAGTTGTCACCGCTACCGCGCTAGCGGAAGTTGCGGCTCGCGCGCTTCGCGATTCCCCATACGATCACTCCCGCCGTTGCCGCTACCCCGACAACACCCGCGATGAACGCGAGCGGTCGCTCGCGCTTCTGCTCACGGATGCGCTGCCCCACCCGCTCGGTGGCGTCGTCGATGCGCTTCGCGTAGTTCAGCCGTTCGCTGAGCTGGCCAAGCGTGTCGTAGAGCTCGGCGCGCGCGACCTCGGCCTCGGCGACCCCGAGCCGGCGCTGCTCTTGAGGGTTCATCGCGTGCCTCCGTATCCGTATGGGGCTGAGCCCTGGCTTCCTGTCGAGCCGGCCGGGCCCGCTGGCCGTGTTCCGGTGGGCGGCTGGTGGCCGGGCTGCGCGTCGGCGTTGATGCGAACGTCAGACAGCGCCGCCACATCCGCACCGACCCTGTCGAGGGTCTGCTCGGGGACCGGGTTACCGCGCTTGATGAGCTTGTAACCCGCGAAGAGCGCGCCTGCCGCGAGAAGCAGCAACACGGCGGCTACCGTGAGCGCGGCGAGCCACCAGGGCCACACGAGCGCGAGCGCTGCAATGGCGGCGATGACGAGCGCCTGGAACATGAAGAACACAAAGAACAGCGCGACGACGACGCCGGCAGCACCGATGCCGGCCTTCTTCGCGGCCCCGATAGCCTCGAGCTTCGCGTTGTTGTACTCGATCTTCGCGAGCGAGACAATCTGTTGCGGGAGGCGGGCGAGAAGCTCGAAGGTGCCGGCCTCATCGCGTTTGCGGCTCATGCTGAGGGCTCCTCCCCCGCGGTTCGGGAGGGCAGCTGCGCCGTCGGCGCGGCGCTCGGCCGATTCGCGGGCGATTCCTCACGGTTCGGCTGCGTCGCGGCCACAAAGGCCGACTTCGCCGCACGACCCGCCGCGGCCTTCACGCTCTGGACCTGATCGTTCACTGATCCTTTGACCGCCGTGACGCCCTGCTGCACGAGCGGGGTCTCCCACACGGCGATCGCGCCGCGCTTGATCTGCTCGTAGCGAGCGCGGCCAGCGCGAGTGCCCAGCACGTACCCGACCGCGGCTCCAAGAACGAAACCTACTTTGCCTTTCATGCCCTGCCTCCAGACCGTCGTGCACCCAGCCTACTCTTCGCGGCTAGGCAAGATACATTCCTCATTTGAAATATACTCGGTGCGCTCGGAGCCCACCACCGGGCCCGCGCTATTCGGAGATCCCGGTCAGTTTCCTGCGCAGCAGTACCGCATGCGCTCGCGCCTCCGCGAGCGCATCCCCGAGCTCGCCGCCGTGGAGCTCTTCGTCGGCGACGATGAGGCTTGGGAAAGCCTCGGCGAGTGCGTTCCGTGCCCCACTCGAAGCGTCGCGGTCGGCGTCCGAGGCGAACGGCGCGGCGAGGGTCCACCGGCGGGAGCCACCGATCTCTGTCGCGCCCAGCGCCTGGAGCGCAGCGGCCACCGGCGGGGACGAAGCGTTCCCGGGAACAGCCGCCGGCCCGGCGAGGCGCAAGCGAGCGCCGCCGTCGGCATCACGGACGACCCGGGCTGCCCAGGTCATACCCCTTTCAGAGGACACAAGGAAGAGGGCTTCGAAGTGCTCTGAGGCAGCGCCAGCGACCGCGACCCCATCCCACTGAATGCTCACCTCGGCATATTGCCGAGTGAGTGCCGGTCGAGCGGCTCGCAGCAGCTCGCCCAGCGGGCTGGCGTCTGCGGCGGTCGGCGCGGGCGCGTCGGCGACGACACCGGCGAGCGATGCAAGGTCGCCGAGCACTGCGTCGAACCGCCTGGTGGCGCCCGTCCCGTCGGTCACAGTCCAGCCGTCATCGTGAGGCACGATGCGCGCGATCTCACCCTCGAATGGCACCGCGCTGTACAGCGTAAGCCTGTCGCGCAGCTCGGCAGCGAAAGCGCGCCACCCGTCAGCGGGTTCGACGACGCGGTCGCGCGCGGCATGCGACTCGGCCTGCAGAGTCGCGGCGCCGCTCAGTGAGCCAGCCCTCGTGAGCGCCTCGTTGAGGCCGGGCTCGACGAGCGCGACCTCCGCGTCGTGCGCACGCACGCCAAAGCGCTCAAAGACGAAGGGGTCGACGAGCGTCCCGCGCAGACCCGAGCCAAAGCGCGAGTCGACAAGCGTGCCGAGGTTCGGCTCCTTGCCGATAGTGAGCACAGGTTTGAGCCTGTCGAGGTATGCGCGCAGCGCACCCCGCATACCGAGGACGGCGATGCAGTCTGTGGCGAGCGGCACCGGTGGAATCCCCCAGATCGCCCCGGCTGGCTCGGCAGCCCAGGAACCGGCGCGCGAGCGGATGGCGGTCGCGCCCTTTTCGGGGTGCTGCGGAGCCGCCCCGGGGTTCGGGTGGGCCTCGGGCGTGAGCGGCGCGGCCATCTCGGAGAGCAGCAGTCGCACGTCGCCGTCGCGCTCGCGCACCGCGGTCGCCGGGAGCGGGAATTCAACGTTGGCAACATGGATCCGTACGCCGACCTCCGCGAGGTCGAGGGCGGCGGCGTAGGCGGGAATTCCACCGCCCGCAAGGAGAACGTCGGTCACAGCGCGCCGTGCCCGACCGGTGCCGCCGCGGGCTGCCACACCCGGTCGATGCGCTCGCGTCCGTAGCCGTGCTTCCGGAAGATGCGCACGACGAGCCACGCGAACAGGGCGAGGCCGACGACCTCGCCGATGACGGACTCTGGGCCGCCGGAGCTTTCGACCTGGCCGGTGCTCGCGCTCATGCCCGCGGCCATGAAGCCGAAGGCGGCGATGTTATTGATGACGTGGATCGCAATAGCGGCTTCGAGGCCGCCCGTCTTCCAGGTGACCCAGGCGGCCGTAAGACCCATCAGGCCCACCGCGAGGAGGCCCCAGATGTCGTAGATGTGCATCGCCGCGAACGCGAACGTCGACAGCCCGATCGCGAGCCACGGCGAGCGCATCCACGAGCCGAGCACCTGCAAGAAGAGCCCGCGGAAGACGACCTCCTCAGCGGCCGCTTGGAAGGGCACGAGTACGAGCACGATGACGAACGAGATGAGCGCGGCTGTCGCGTTGAACTCGGGGGCATCGGCGGCGAGCGTCGTGTCCGTCGCTGCGCCGCTCGCGCCCTCCATCACAATCCCGGTGAGGATCCCGACGCCGTTCATCACGATGACCGAGAGAACTGCGGCGCCGGTCGTGCGCAGCAGCAGCCCCCAGCGGATCTTCGCCGCGACCGACCATACGCGGCCGGTCGGGCGAATGCCGAGCGCGAGCATCGCGAGAATCACCGCGGGGATCATGAGGGCGATCGTGCCGAGGTTTAGCACCATCGACAGCGGGTGCTGCGTGTCAAGGATCGGGGCGACCTGCATGAACAGCGCGTCATTCACGTAGTCGGGATCGAACGCGACGAGGAGCGGCATGAGCGCGAGCGAGAACGCGATGTTCATCGCGAAGTAAATACTCGCCGCAAGGACGAGCACGACGAGCGGTTTCCACCACGCGTAGCGCGGTGCACCTCGGTAGAGGCGGTGGTACTCGAGCGGCTCGGTTTCTACCTCCACAAGCTGCGGCTGCGGCTGGGCCCAGGCCCACTGTGGCGAGACGCCGGGCTGGGGTGGCTGCGGCGGCTGGCCGGGCTGCGGGGGCAAGTACTGCGGGACGCCCGGCTGAGAGAACCCGGGCGCGGGTGCCTCAGGGTGGGCCGGCGCCGGGCTCGGCGTCGGCTCACCCTGGGGCGTTGCCCCTCCGGTGTTAGGCGTGTGACCGTCGATCGGTGGGGGTTGCGTCATTGTGCTCCCTGTTACGCGCCGCGAAGACGCTCTGCGAGGTAGGCGTGCAGTTCGGCGCGCGGCACGCGCTCCTGCTTCATCGTGTCGCGCTCGCGCACGGTCACCGCGTTGTCTTCGAGCGACTCGAAGTCGACAGTGACGCAGAACGGGGTGCCGATCTCGTCCTGGCGGCGGTAGCGGCGGCCGATCGCGCCCGAGTCATCAAAGTCGATGTTCCAGTCCTCGCGGAGCTCCTGGGCGATCTCGCGAGCGAGCGGCGAGAGCTTCTCGTTGCGGCTGAGCGGGAGCACCGCGGCCTTGACGGGCGCGAGGCGCGGGTCAAGGGCAAGCATGGTGCGGGTGTCGGTGCCGCCCTTCGAGTTCGGCACCTCCTCCTCGCGGTACGCGTCGACGAGGAAGGCCATGAGCGAGCGAGTGAGGCCCGCCGCGGGCTCGATGACGTACGGCGTGTAGCGCTCGTTCTTCGTCTGGTCGAAGAAGCTGAGGTCCTTACCCGAGTGCTCCGAGTGCGTGGTGAGGTCGAAGTCGGTGCGGTTCGCGATGCCCTCAAGCTCGCCCCACTCGCTGCCCTGGAAGCCGAACTTGTACTCGATGTCGGCGGTGCGCTTCGAGTAGTGCGACAGCTTTTCCTGCGGGTGGTCGTAGAAGCGGAGGTTGTCGCGGTCGATGCCGAGATCGACGTACCAGTTCATCCGCTCGTTCATCCAGTATTCCTGCCACTCTTCGTCGGTGCCGGGCTCGACGAAGAATTCCATCTCCATCTGCTCGAACTCGCGGGTGCGGAAAATGAAGTTGCCGGGCGTGATCTCGTTACGGAAGCTCTTGCCGATCTGGCCGATGCCGAACGGGGGCTTCATGCGCGCCGACTGAAGGACATTTGCGAAATTCACGAAGATGCCCTGAGCGGTCTCGGGGCGGAGGTAGTGGAGGCCGGCCTCATCATCAACCGGGCCGAGGTAGGTCTTGAGCAGGCCCGAGAACGCACGCGGCTCGGTGAACTGGCCGCGGGTACCGCAGGCGACACAGACGATCTCGGAGAGCCCGTCCTTCGGCTCGCGGCCCTTCTTCTCCTCGAACTCCTCGATGAGGTGGTCTTCGCGGTAGCGCTTGTGGCAGTTCAGGCACTCTACGAGCGGGTCGCTGAAGACCTCGACGTGGCCCGAGGCCTCCCAGACGCGCTTCGGGAGGATGACGCTTGAGTCGATGCCTACGACGTCGTCGCGGCGCTGAACCATCGCCTTCCACCACTGGCGCTTGATGTTCTCCTTGAGAGCGGTGCCGAGCGGGCCGTAGTCCCACGCAGAACGCGAACCACCGTAGATTTCACCTGCCTGGAAGACGAAGCCGCGGTGGCGGGCGAGAGAGATGACCTTATCGAGGCGGGACTGTTCAGCCATGTGTGTATTCACTCCAAGGGGCAGACGGGGATCTTGGTTCGTGTCGGGCGTCAGTTGACGCGCACGGACCTCTCCATCTTAGCCCTCGGGGTCTGAGCCTGACCGGAGTTCGCGCTTCCGCGGACGCCCATGACAAAGGGCCCCCTGGGGGTATCCTGCACGCCAGAACCAGTAGGCCACGAGCAGTAGCACTGCAGACACAAGGATCACCCACCATGGAAACCCGGAAACTTCAGGGCTCTGAGACACCGCATCAATACCCGAGCGTGGCGTGGGAGAATGAAGCGATGTACGTGGAGATGCGCTTTCCGCAGGGCTTGACCCTGTGGCAATCTCGAGGCAGCCTCGACTCCACAGTTCCGGCTGATGGATGCACTGACCTGATCGTGCGCGACGGCCAGCTGGTTGTTTCGGGGCCGTCAACCCGATGGGTCGCCACGAAAAGCGATGGCGAAAGCGGCTCAGTTGGATTGAGGCTTCCGCCAGGTTTTGCTGGCGCCGTGCTGGGAACAAACGCATGTGAGCTTGTCGACCGGGCAGTCTCAATTGAGGATGCCGTACCGCACGATACCGCTGCCGAGTTGCGCGCAGCGATGTTGTCAGCCGCCAAAGCACCGGGGCTGGTCGACGCCGTCTCAGCCCGTGTTCTCGACCGCATGCCCACGTACCACTTACGCCTGACCTGCATTCTGCGAGCAGCAGCAAGAGGCGCCTCTGCGGGCGCAGTGGCCCTTGAGCTGGGCGAGTCCGAGCGAACGTTGCGCCGTCGTATGCTCTCGGAGTTCGGTTACGGATACGCCACCCTCGTCCGCATCCAGCGAACCGCCAGGGCCCGGCACCTCCTGAAGCGAGGCGCGAGGTCGGCGGAAGCCGCCGCCGTGGCGGGCTTCGCCGACCAGGCGCACCTTACCCGAGAATTTCGCAGGCTGGTCGGCTCCACCCCCGCTCAGTTCTGCAAGAGCTCAGCGTAAAGGTCGACGGAGTTTCCATCTGGATCAAGGAGCGTTGCGTATCGCTGGCCCCAGTGGGCATCCCACGGCTCAACGTGCGCGGCGTAACCCGCTTCAACCAGCGCCGCGAACGCGGCGTCGACCTCTGCAGGAGAACCCTTATCGAAGGCTAGGGCGATGCGGTGTCCGCCCGAGCCTGACTCATACGTTGGGTCGAAGCCTCTGATGGTTGCGACGGTGTCCCAGGCGAGGGTCGTCCCGTCGTCAAGTTTGGCGTCCACGTGCGGTGCCGAGTCTTGCCCCTCCTCGATTGCCACGCCGAGGGCCCGGTAGAACGCGAGGGAGGAGCCCATGTCGCGGGTGACGATGCCGATAAAACCAAGTTTGAGTGTCATGCCTCCAAAGTACAAGCGGGTTGTCGGCACATCTTGAACAGAACGGCCAGCACTAATCAGACACGGCTGAGTGGCCCAAAACGATGTTCTCCGGCCGCTCACCCGCGCGCAGATGGGCGATCTGGCGTTCGATGAGCGCGACCATGCGGGGCATCATCGCCGTCGAGTCGCCACCGGCGTGCGGCGTAATGAGCGCGTTCGGGAGGGACCACAGCGGGTGATCCTGCGGGAGCGGCTCGGGGTCGGTGACGTCAAGCGCCGCCCGCAGCCGCCCCGCGGTGAGCTCGGCGACGAGCGCGTCGGTGTCAACGAGGGGCCCGCGGCCAACGTTCACGACGAGCGCGTCATCCGGGAGTGCGGCAAAGGCCTCGGCGCCGAACAGGCCGCGCGTTTCGTCGGTGAGTGGCAACCCAAGCATGAGCACCTCGGCCTGCGGCAGCAGGTCGTGCAGTTCGTCGAGACCGTGGACGTGCACAGCGTCGCCCGCCGCGTTTACCTCGTCGCGCGCGGTCCGCGCGAGCCGCGTGATCTTGGTCTCAAACCCGGCGAGGCGCGCCTCGATCGCCTTGCCAACGCCGCCGTAGCCGACGATGAGCACTCGCCGATCGGCGAGGCTTGGGAAGGTCTGGAGATCCCACTTCCCCTCGAGGCCGTCGCGGATGAACCGCGGCAACCCGCGCTGCGCGGCTATGGCGAGCCCCACCGCGAGCTCAGCGGTGGCGGCCTCGTGCACCGAGGTCGCGTTGGCGAGCAGGTAGCCGCTCGGCAGGTACTTTTCGACGCCGTTGTAGCCGATCGACTGCCACTGGACGAGCTGGGTTGTCACCTCGGAGAGGTTCGCGAGGCGGCGGATGCCGCCCCAGTACGGCGGGATGACGATGTCGATGTGGGCTCGGGGCGCCGGGCCCTCGACATCCCACTCAACAAACTCAACGCCTTCGAGTTCGCGGGTTGCTTCCCACAGATCGGGATCGGTCGGCAGTGACACAACGAAATCGCTCATAGCCTCAGTCTAGGGGCCGACCATCTCCCGGAGCTCGCGCACGAAGAACTCGATCGTGGCGCGCGACTGCACAGCCGCGTCCGCCGTTTCCGTCGGCCGGTTGAGGTAGCCGTGCACGGTTCCCTCCTCGATCCGGCTGGAGACGGCGACGCCCGCGGCTCCGAGCTGCTCAACGAACTCCTCCCCCGAAGCGCGCAGCTCATCGGCGTCGGCGTTCACGACGATAGTGGGCGGCAGCAGCGCGAGCCGCGCGGCAGGCAGCTCACCCGCGACGACAGGGCGCCCGGCCAACTCACCGCCCCGGTCGGCGCCGAGGTAAAAGTCGTACATCTCGGCGATGCGGTCAGCCCTGAACCTGCGCGCTTCGGGTAGCGCGGCGACCGCGTCAGCGAGCTGCGGGTCCGCCCGTTGCACGCGGTGCAGCGTCGGGTATTCGAGGATGAGCGCGTCGGCCGCGCGGTCGGGGTGCCCGTCGCGCTGGTCGAGCGTCGCGAGCACCGCGAGGTGCGCGCCCGCGCTCGCTCCGCCCACGACGAGCGGCCCGTTGAACTCCGCGCCCGCCCACGCGACGACCGCGGCGAGGTCGTTCGAGGGCGCCGGGGCCTTCACTGTCTCGCTCGCGAGCACGTAATCGACGGAGACAACCCTGAGCCCGGCCTCGGCGAAACTGCGCGACACCCAGTCGGCCTCTGGCCAGTCGAGCGTGCCGCGTACGAACGAGCCGCCGTGCGCCCAGACGAGGGTCGCCCACGGGGCTACCCCACCGCCCGGCTCGTAGGTGCGGACGGGGACCGTTTCGGATCCTACGCGGTTCACAGCGCCGGGCGCCGCTCCACCCGGGCCCGCGACCTCGACGGACGTGATGTGCACTCCGGCCACAGGCTCTTCTCCTTCAGTGTCGCCTGGCGCGCAGGCCGAGAGGGCGAGCGCGGCGGCGAGCGCGAGAGGCGTTGCCTGTCTCAACGTTCGCCGCATTGCCCCAGTATATTTGCGCTCCGTGCGCCAGAATGGAGCCATGAACGACCAGCACTCGCAGGGACGCCGCGACTTCACGTACACCGATGAGCACGGCATCGAGATCAGCGCGTACGCCTGGCTGCCCGATCCGAGCTCGCGACCCGAGCCGATCGGCGCCGTGCAAATCTCGCACGGCATCGGCGAGCACGCGCTGCGCTACGACGAGTTCGCGCGCTACCTGAGCCGCGCCGGTATTGCCGTCTACGCCAACGACCACCGCGGGCACGGCGAGACCGGGCGCAAGCAGCACGGGGGCGAACTCGCGCTCCTCGGCAAGCTTGGGCCCGGCGGGCTCCGAGCTGCGGAGGCGGCGATCCGGCAGCTCACCGGCATCATCCGCGCCGAGCACCCTGGGCTCAGGGTCGCGCAGTTCGGGCACTCGTGGGGCTCGCTCATGACCCAGCGCATCCTCAACGAACACCCGCGCCAGTGGGACGCGGTCGTGCTCTCGGGCAGTGCGTATCGGACACCGCGCTTCATGGAAAGCGGGGCGCTCAACGCGAGCTGGGCGCACGAGGAGAACGCGACGGGGTTCGAGTGGCTGAGCCGTGACCCCGCGACCGCGGCCGCGTTCATCGCCGATCCCCTCTGCTTCGAGGCGAATATCTTGAAGCTCTTCGGTGTGAGCGACGGCCTCCGGTTGTTTGGCACGCCTGGCCCGGGGCTCGCGGTCGATGTCCCGCTGCTGATCGTCGCCGGCAGCGACGACCCCCTGAGCCGAGCTGATGGGCTGGGCCGCCTCGCCGACGCGTACCGCGCCCGCGGAGTTCGCGAGGTCGCGCTGAAGGTCTACCCGGGCGCGCGCCACGAGATCTTGAACGAGACCAACCGCGACGCCGTGTACGCAGACGTCGCGACCTGGCTGCTCGAACACCTCGAGTAGTGGGGCGCGGGGTCAGCCGAGGTCGAGGCGCTCGTAGCCCGCGAGCAGGATCCGCTCGGCGAGGAACAGGTAGTCCTTTAACTGCGCGGCAGCCTGCTCAGTCTTGCCTGCCTCGAGCAGTTCGACGATCTCCAGGTTCCGTTCGAGGAACGGGGCGTGGAGGTACTCGGGGTCGTCGATGAGCCCAAACGCGAGCCTGAGCTCGGCCGTCAACTGGCCGTAGAGCCGGTTCAGGCGCGGGCTGTCGGCCAGCTCGAAGATCGCCTGGTGAAAGCGAATGTTCGCGCCGGCGATTGCCGGCCAGTCGTCTCGCAGGCGATGATCGAGGGCCTCCTCGACCGCGGCGCGCATCTTCGCGAGCGCCGGGTGGCGCGGCAGCGCCTCGGCGACGGCCTGACACTCGATGAGCCGCCGTACCCGGTAGACGTCGATGATCGTGTTGATGTTGGGAATTGCGACGCACGCGCCGCGGTGGGGCACCTGTGTGATGAGGCCCTCTTGGCTGAGCGTGCGAAACGCCTCTCGCAGCGTATTGCGCGAAACGCCGAGTGACTCGGCGAGCTTCGCCTCGGGCACGCGGTCGCCTGGCTTGAGCTCTCCGTCGGCGATGCGACCGCGGATCTCTGCCGCGGCCTCCATCGCTCTCGACACTGCCACGGTTTCGCCGTCAACTGGCGAGGTTTGGCGTGGCGACGACATGCGTGAAGTGTAGCAAGCGCACCGCATCCCCAAGGATTGTTGAGCAATCCATCTTGCATTGTTCAAACAACCGTGTACGCTGATGGAACGGATCACTCCATTCCTCTGTCAAACACGTGACGCAACGACGCGAAAGGCCCTCAGCGATGAGCACCTCACACTCCCCCGACCACGGCGAGCCAGGCGGCAGCCAGGTCACCGTTCCCGGCCCTGCCACCGTCGCAAGCGGGGCCGTAGGCTTCGCGAAGGCCCGACGATCCTCACTGCTCGGCGCGATTTTCCTGATGGCGACCTCGGCGATCGGCCCGGGCTTCATCACCCAGACCGCGACGTTCACCGCGACGCTCGGCGCAGCGTTCGCATTCGGCATCCTCGTCTCGATCGTCATCGACTTCATCGTCCAGGCAAATATCTGGCAGATCATCACGCTCTCGGGCAAGCGCGCGGCAGAGCTTGCGAACGCCGCCATCCCCTACTCGGGTTACCTGCTCTCTGTTCTCGTGATCCTCGGCGGCCTCGTGTTCAACATCGGCAACATCGCGGGCGCAGGGCTCGGGTTGAATGCGCTCTTCGGGCTCGACGCTCGCATCGGCGGCGCGATCAGCGCCGTCCTCGCGATCGCGATCTTCCTCTCGCACCGCGCCGGCATCATCATGGACCGCGCGATCATCGTGCTCGGCATCATCATGGTCTGCCTTACCATCGCCGTCGCCATCGTTGCGAACCCGCCGCTCGGCGACGCGCTCCGGCAGACCGTGCTCCCCGACAGCATCGACTTCGCCGCGATCACCACGATCGTCGGCGGCACCGTCGGCGGCTACATCACCTACGCCGGCGCCCACAAGCTCCTCGACTCAGGCACCACGGGGCCCGAGCACATCAAGCAGGTCACGCGCTCAGCGTTCTTCGGCATCGCAGTCACCGGCATCATGCGCTACGTGCTCTTCCTCGCGTTCCTCGGGGTTACCGCGAGCGGTGTGATGCTCGACCTCGCCGCCAACCCCGCGGCTCAAGCCTTCGAGGCCGCCGCCGGCCAGTGGGGCATGCGCGCGTTCGGCCTCGTGCTCTGGGCCGCGGCGATCTCGAGCGTCATTGGCGCCGCGTTCACGTCGGTCTCGTTCATGACGGTCTTCAGCGCGAAGCTCACTATACGGGCGCGGAGCTGGGCGACGGTCGTGTTCATCGCCGTCGGCCTCATCGTCTTCCTCGTCATGGGCACAACCCCGGTCGCGCTGCTCGTGTTCGCCGGCGGCTTCAACGGCCTCATCCTGCCGATCGGGTTCACCGTCTTCATGTACATCGCCTGGTTCAGGCGCGACCTGCTTGGTGGCAACCGCATTCAGCTGTGGCTGCTCGTGCTCGGTACGCTCATGACAGCGCTCACCTGGTGCATGGGGGCCGTCTCCTTCAGCACCATCTTCAAGTTCCTCGGCGCATAGCCGCGCCACAGAGAAAGGCGTATCAATGCTGCGGATCGATCTCAACAGCGACCTCGGTGAGCACTACGGGGCGTGGCGCATGGGCGACGACGAGAGCATGCTCGAAACCGTTACGAGCGCGAACATCGCCTGCGGCTTCCACGCTGGCGACCCGAAGACGGCGTTCACGACGGTGATGAGCGCGGTCGCGCGCGGAGTCACGGTTGGGGCGCACGTCGCCTACCCCGACCTCGCCGGCTTCGGACGCCGCCCGATGACGCTTCCGGCCGACGAGCTTGAGGCCGACGTGATCTACCAGATCGGCGCACTACAGGCCCTCGCCGGGGCCGCGGGTACCCAGGTTCGCTACGTGAAGCCCCACGGGGCCCTTTACCACAGCATCGCGTTCAACGAGGCAGAGGCCGCGACGGTCATCTCGGCGATCAAACGGGTACACCCCGAGCTCGCGCTCGTGTGCCTCGCGGGCTCACCGCTCGTCGAGCAGGCGCGCGCTGCCGGGCTGCGCGCCGTGCCCGAGGCGTTCGCAGACAGGGCTTACGAGCCCACCGGAGCGCTGGTATCGCGAAGCGAGCCCGGATCCGTGCTGCACGAGCCCGAGCTCGTCTCCGAGCGCATGTTGCAACTCGTGCAGCACGGCACAGTGACGGCGCGCGACGGCAGCACCGTCGCCGTCGACGCCGAGTCCATCTGCGTGCATGGTGACAGCCCCGACGCCGTCGGAATGGCGCGGGCGGTACGCGCGCGGCTGCTCGAAGCTGGCGTCGAGCTCGCGAGCTTCAGCGGACCGGCGCTCGCATGACACCCCACCCACCGAGCGTGAAGCCAGCGGGAACGACCGCCGCGCTCGTCGACTGCGACTCACTCGACGCGGCGCTCGACGTGTTCGCGGCGCTCTCGGTCGCACGCGAGCGGGGCGAGTTCCACGCCGACGAACTCGTGCCCGCAGCACAGACGGTGCTCGTGCTCGGGGGCGACGGCCGCGACCCACAAGGGCTCGCCGCGAAGCTGCCGAGACTGCTCGCCGCCTCTGATGCTGCGGCACGAGCAGATCACGCAGGCCCCGAGGTCTTCATCCCGGTGCGC
This sequence comes from Leucobacter sp., assembly GCA_052094845.1. Taxonomy (GTDB): domain Bacteria; phylum Actinomycetota; class Actinomycetes; order Actinomycetales; family Microbacteriaceae; genus Leucobacter. Next base: position 246,738 of record JBQDKK010000002.1, read on the forward strand.
TACTCGGGCCCCGACCTCGCGGAGGTCGCCGCCCTCACCGGTATGAGTGAGGAGGCCGTTGTCGCGCGCCACACCGCCGCGAGCTACGCGGTCGCGTTCACAGGGTTCGCTCCAGGCTTCGCGTATCTCTCTGGCGGCGATCCCGCTCTCGCGGTCCCCCGGCGCGAGACTCCGAGACCGCGCATCCACCCGGGGTCCGTCGGCCTCGCCGGGGCGTTCTCTGGCGTGTACCCGCGCGAGAGCCCCGGCGGGTGGCAGATCATCGGGTCGACGAACGCGCAGATGTGGGACACTGAGCGGGAGCAGCCCGCGGTGCTCCTCGCCGGCGGCCGCGTCCGCTTCACGGTGGCCCGTGAGGAAGCGGCGATCGCCGCGGTCCGGGCGCCGGCGCCGCGGCGCGCCCCCGCTGAGGATCTCCCAGCCGCCGTGCTCCGCGTCGTCGACGCAGGGCTCCAAACCCTCGTGCAAGACGCAGGGCGTCTCGGCGCCGCCGCGATGGGCGTCGGCCAGGCAGGGACCGCGATCCGCGGTGCCTATCGAGCCGCGAACGCGCTCGTGGGCAACGCTCCGGGTGCCGCAGCCCTCGAACTCGGCCACGGCGGCTTTGCCTCCGACGCCCTCGCGACCACTGTGCTCGCGCTCACTGGCGCGGCGCGACCGGGCCGCATCACCGGCCCCTTCGGCTCGCGGAGCGTGGCCCCGGGTACGCCCTTCCGCCTGAGCGCCGGCGAGCGCCTCACGCTCGGCCCCGCAGAGCGCGGGCTGCGCTCGATCCTCGCACTCCGCGGCGGCATCGGTGCCGAGGCCTTCCTCGGCAGCCGCGCCCGCGACACGCTCGCTCGGCTCGGCCCCGCGCCAGTCGCCGTCGGCGACGAAATCCGTTCGGCGGGCGCGGCAACGTATGCGGTCGGCGCACCCGCGGGGCAGGATCCTGACATTCCCGCGCCGGGCGACGTCACGACGCTGCGGGTCATACTCGGCCCGCGCGACGACTGGTTCAACGCCGAAGCCGTCGCTCGCCTCACCGGCCAAACATGGAAGGTCGCGCCGCAGAGCGACCGCGTCGGCGTGCGGCTCACGGGCGACCCGCTCCAAAGAGACACCGCCCACACCGGCGTCGAACTCCCGAGCGAGGGCGTCGTACTCGGGTCGATCCAGGTTCCACCCGACGGCCAGCCCGTGCTCTTCCTTGCAGACCACCCGCTCACCGGCGGCTACCCCGTCATCGCGGTCGTCCACGACGACGACATCGACCTCGCCGCGCAGCTCACCCCGGGCAGCGCAGTGCGATTCACTCTCATCGCGGACGCGCCGCGCACACGAACGGAGACACGACAGTGACACTCACCAAGATCCTTATCGCGAACCGCGGAGAAATCGCGGTCCGCATCATCCGCGCCGCGAACGATGCCGGCATCGCGAGCGTCGCCGTCTACTCCGACGACGACGCCGACGCCCTGCACGTTCGCCTCGCTGACGAGGCCTACGCGCTGAACGGAGTCACCCCGGGTGAGAGCTACCTCAGCATCGAGAAGCTCCTCGCCATCGCAGCCAGGGCGGGCGCGGACGCGGTGCACCCCGGCTACGGCTTCCTCTCGGAGCGGGCGGACTTCGCGACCGCGGTGCGGGATGCGGGCCTCACGTGGATCGGGCCAGACCCCGCGACCATCGAGACGCTCGGCGACAAGGCGCGCGCCCGCGCGCTCGCAGCAGAGGTCGGGGCGCCCCTCGTTCCCGGCACACCCGGCGCGGTGACCGGTGTCGATGAGGTCTTCGCGTTCGCCGACGAGCACGGCCTCCCACTCGCGATCAAGGCCGTCTTCGGCGGCGGAGGCCGCGGCATGCGAGTCGTGCGGGAGCGCGCGGAGATCGCAGACGCCTACGACGCTGCCGTGCGCGAAGCGACCGCGGCCTTCGGCAGGGGCGACTGCCTCGTTGAACGGTTCCTCGACCGACCCCGGCACATCGAGGCGCAGGTACTCGGCGACCGCCACGGGCGGATCGCGGTGCTCGGCACCCGCGACTGCTCGCTGCAACGTCGCAACCAGAAACTCGTCGAGGAGGCACCGGCGCCGTTCATCTCGGACGAGCTTCGCGCGCGCATCCACGAGGCCGCCGCCGCAGTGTGCGCCGCCGCGGGCTACGTCGGTGCCGGCACCGTCGAATTTCTGCTCGGCGACGACGGCACGCTCTCGTTCCTCGAGGTCAACACGCGGCTCCAGGTCGAGCACCCGATCACCGAGGTAGTGACCGGCATTGACCTCGTGCAGCAGCAGTTCATCATCGCTGCGGGCGCCCCGATGACCGTGCCCACCGAGATCCCGACCTTCGGGCACGCGTTCGAGTTCCGCATCAACGCGGAAGACCCCGGCCTCGGCTACCTGCCGACCCCGGGCACCGTCGCCAAGCTCGAACTGCCCGCGGGGCCCGGCGTTCGTGTGGACTCCGGCGTGTACCAGGGCTACACGGTTCCCGGCAGCTTTGACTCGATGCTCGCGAAGCTCGTCGTCTGGGGCGCGGACCGCGACGAGGCGCTGCGCAGGTCACGGCGCGCGCTCGCCGAATTCGTCGTCGAGGGCGTCTCGACGGTGCTGCCCTTCCACAGGTCTGTCGTCGCTGACGACGCGTTCACTGCGCCAGGCGGCGCGTTCGGGGTTCACACCCGCTGGATCGAAGAGGAGTCCACGGCAGAGTTCGAGCCCGCGACCGCCGTCGCAGCCCCCGGCGTGCCGCGACTCACGCGCCTGCCGATCGAGCTCGACGGCAAGATCGTCGAGCTCGGGCTGCCCGAGAGCCTGCTCGCCCGGCTCGAGACCGGCGCCGTGACGCAGGGTGCTGGCGCGAGTGGTGCTGATGCCGGTGCTGCCGGTGGTGCTGATGCTAGTGCTGCCGGTAATGCCGGTGTGGGCGCCGGCACTACTGCCGGGGCGCTCACCGCACCCTTCGCGTCAACACTGGCGTCGTGGTCGTTCGCAGACGGCGCCGTCGTTCAGGCTGGCGACACCGTGGCGCTGCTTGAAGCGATGAAGATGGAGGTGCCCGTCAAGGCACCCGTCGCTGGCATGCTTCGACACGGTGCCGAGCGCGGGTCCGCTCTTGCCGCAGGTGCCGCAATCGGAAACATTGACTAGCGACCGTACCCGCCAATCGTACGACTCACCGACGACGGTAGGAGGAACACCATGACTCGCATACTCGCGACCCCAACACAGCTGTCAGAAGCCAGAGACGCGCGGGCGGGGTACCGCGCGGGCGCCATCGCCCCGACGAGCGGTGTCGCCCACGGCCTCGTCCAGGCGAACCTCATCTCGGTGCCGGCTGACTGGGCGTACGACGTGCTGCTGTACGCACAGCGCAACCCCCAAGCGTGCCCGGTGCTCGAGGTACTCGACGCGGGCGCGACCGAGTCGCTGCTTGCGCCCGGCTCAGACCTTCGCACGGACATCCCGAAGTACAGGGTGTGGCGCAACGGTAAGCTCGCGGAGGAGCCGACCGACGCCTCTGCCGCGTGGGAAGAGCATCCGAACCTCGTGTCGTTTCTCATCGGTTGCAGCTTCACGTTCGAAGCCGGGCTCGTGGATGCGGGCATCGAGATCAGGCACCAAACCCTCGGGCGAAACGTGCCGATGTACCGCACGAATCGCGCCTGCGCCCCCGCGGGGCGGCTCACCGGGGAACTGGTTGTCTCGATGCGCCCGATTCCGGGCGACCGGGTGGCCGAGGCCGTACAGATCTCTGGCAGGTACCCGGCTGTGCACGGCGCCCCCGTGCACGTCGGTGACGCGGCTGGTCTCGCTATCGACGACGTGCAGGCGCCCGACTTCGGTGATGCCCCCGAGATTCGCGCCGGAGAGGTGCCCGTCTTCTGGGCCTGCGGCGTGACTCCTCAGGCCGCCATCATGGCGTCAAAGCCGCCGTTCGCCCTCACGCACGCCCCCGGCTACATGTTCGTGACCGACGTACCCGACGCGAACTACATGGTGTGAGGCGTGGGCGGAAGGGCGGTCAGGTCAGGCCCGGCTGCCCTCCCTGCCGTCGCCCGCCAAGCCTCAAGAAAGGCGACTCATGTATCCGATCCAGAATACGTAGGCAGCTAAGGTCGAGTCATGCCTCGCAAACGATACTCGTCCTCGGCCACTGTGAGCAGGGCCGCGATCCTCACCTTGCTTGCCGCGGGTGTCTCCCTCACTGGCTGCAGCCCCTTGGCCGAGGTCTCGGCTCCAAAAGACGACCCGGCTGAGGAGCTCTTTGCAAATGAAGAGCTAGAACTTACTGCCAAGATCGTAGCTGGTGAGGCCCCTGATGATCTCTTCTGGAGCATTCCACAGCCTCTTCCTGATGGATGGGAGGTTGAGGACTTCCCTAAGGATCGAGTCGCTCAAGTGACAGTTTCACCGTATTGCATCATTCAGTTTCATCAGTCGGTTGGACATGCGGATTCGGAGTCACCGGATGCCACGGAAGTCGCCAGAGACTTCACATTGGAACTCGGCCAGGAAGCTTTCGACACGGAAGTCACTGTGCAGCAAGAAGAGCCGGTGATGCTGGGGGCGTTCATCAACGACGGAGCGTTGGAAGCACAGTTTGCTTTCGCAAAGGTCAGTTTTGCTGCTGAAGCAGAACCGCAGCTCGGTGGAACGACATACGCCTATCGTGCCGGTTCTTACGCATTGATTGCCGTCGCGGCCTGCGGCGATCACGAATACCCGAAGCAGGGCGAAGACATGCGCGCGCTCATCGAGAATTCTCGTGCAAGCGTCACGTTCGCTTCGAAGGGATGAACTCTAACAATCGGGATGCCGGTTGTCGTAACTCTTCTTGCCTCAGTCTCCTGGTTCGTGCGCGGCGAATGCTGACCTGCGTCAATGGCACCTATTTCCGTGGCATCCAGCGGAGGAACGCCCAGGTACCGAATAGCCCGATCACGCCCATCGCCGCCGTCGCGGCCCCGATTGGGGCGACGGCCGCCATGCCCGAGAACAGCAGGGGCGCTGCGGCGGCGCCCGCACTCGTGAGCGTGCGCCACGACCCGAGGAAGGGCGCCGGGTTCTGCTTGGGAGCGAGGTCAGCGCCGAGCGTGAGCAGCAGCCCGCTCGAAAGCCCGTTGGCGACCCCGATGACTGCGGCGAGCGCGACGAACCAGGCCGTCGCCGAGCCCCAGCCGCCCGTGAGCGCAAGCATAAGGAACGCGAAGCTCATCATGAGCATGGAAGGGATCACCGCCCACAGCCTGCCGAACCGATCCATCACCTGGCCGCTCGCGTAGAACAGCGCGAAGTCGAGGGCGCCCGAGATCCCGACAACGAGCGAGATCGTCTGCGCATCGAGGCCGATCGCGACGCCCCAGATCGGCAGCACGACCTGGCGTGCCGCGCGCAGCGCCGAGAGGGTCGATGCCGCGAGGCCGAGCCTCGCGAGCACTGCGCGGAAGCGCACCATTGTGCTGAACACGCCCTCTTTCGCGTTCGGCGAGTCGGGCAGGCTCACGCCCGCGGTCGCCTCGCCGGTGACGGGCTCGCGCGCGCCGGCCTCGAACTCACGCTCAGGGTCGGGGCCGAACCAGACAAGCAGCACGGTCGCGGCGAGACACGCGATGAGGAACCAAATGACGGCGCTCTCGTGGCCGCTCGCTCCGAGCAGCAGTGCGCCGACGAACGGGCCGAGGAACATGCCGAAGCGATAACTTCCGCCGAGGAGGGCGAGCGCCCGCGCACGGAAGTGGAACGGCACGTGCGTCGCCATGAACGAGTGCCGGGCAAGCCCGAACGCCGCCGCGCAGAACCCGTTGATGAAGATCGCGAGCGCGAGCACGCCAATGTTCGAGGCGAACGGGAGCATCAGGGCGCCCGCGAGCGCAAGGAACCCTGAGATGACCATCGCCATGCGCTCGCCGACCTTCGCGACGAGCCAACCCGCCGGAATGTTGCCGCACAGCTGGCCGACGACGAGCGCCGATGCGACTAGGCCGGAGGTCGCGAGGTCGGCGCCAGCCCGGGTCGCCATGGTCGGGATAAGCGGGATCAGCGCGCCCTGTCCGAGAGCAAACAGCAGTGTTGGCCCGTAGATCATCGGGGCGAGCCGCAGCAGAAACTTTGCGATCGGTTCAGCCACGACGGTTCCTGTTCATTCTGTTCACCTTACTCCTGCGGTTGGCGCGCGCCGCGCCCGCATAGCCCTCTCGAGCGCCGAGGAGTACCCTATGAATACGGCACAAGGAGGGTGACATGCACGGCGAATACAAGGTTCCCGGAGGCAAGCTCGTGGTCGTCGACTTCGAGGTTGACGACGGCAAGATCGTTGACTTCCGGCTCTCCGGCGATTTCTTCCTCGAACCCGACGAGGCGCTCCTCGACATTAACGCTGCGATCGAGGGCCTGAACCCGAACTCGACGATCGAAGACTTCGCGAACGCGATCAGACAGGCGCTCCCGAGCGAAGTGCACCTGCTCGGGTTCACGCCAGACTCGGTCGGTGTTGCTATCCGCCGCGGCGTCACCGGCGCCGCCCACTGGCGCGACTACGACTGGCAGATCGTACGCGAACCGGCGGTCGCCCCCATGCTCAACGCCGCCCTCGACGAGGTGCTCACGACCGCGGTCGGCGAGGGCCTTCGGGGCCCGACGCTGCGCATCTGGGAGTGGAACGAACCCGCCGTCATTATCGGCTCCTTCCAGTCCGTGAAGAACGAGGTCGACGAGGAGGCCGCCGCCGAGCACAACGCGACGCTCGTGCGACGCATCTCGGGTGGCGGGGCGATGTACATGGAGCCCGAGGCGAGCATCACGTACGCGCTCTACATTCCGGGCGAGCTCGTGCGCGGGATGTCGTTCGCCGACTCCTACGCCTACCTCGACGACTGGGTACTCGAGGCGCTGAAGTCGCTCGGCATCGACGCTGTTTACAAGCCGCTCAACGACATCACGAGCCCGCTCGGCAAGATCGGCGGGGCGGCGCAGAAGCGCCTCGGCTCCGGCGCGATCCTGCACCACGTGACGATGGCCTACGACATGGATCCCACGGCGATGACCTCCGTGCTCAGGATCGGGCGCGAGAAGCTCTCTGACAAGGGCACCGCGAGCGCGCAGAAGCGCGTCGACCCGTTGAAGAGCCAGACCGGCAAGACGCGCGAGGAGATCGTCGAGCGCATGATCGAGGTCTTCCAGCGCCGCCACGGCGGCGTGATGGGCGAGGTCACCGAGGGCGAGTGGGACGCGGCAGAGCGGCTCGTTGAACAGAAGTTCTCATCAGAGGAGTGGCTGCGGCGCGTGCCGTAGCCCCGCCCACCAGCACACCACCACAGCGCCACAAGGAGCCCCGTATGATTCGACTCGGCATGGTCACGATCGACACCACAGACCCCCGGCCGCTCGCCGCGTGGTGGGCCGAGCGCCTGGGCGGCGAGATCGTGCACGACGCAGACGGCTGGTTCTGCATGGTGCGTGCGCCAGAAGTGCCGGTCGCGCTCGGCTTCCAGAAGGTCGAGGGGCCGACTCCCGGCAAGAACCGGGCACACCTTGACTTCGACCGCACCCCCGACGTCGACCGCGACGCGATGGTCGCCGAGTGGATCGCCGCTGGCGCGACCCACCTCGGCAGGCGTGGCGAGTCCGAATTCTCGTGGGACACGTTCGCTGACCCCGACGGCAACGAGTTCTGCATCGGCGACCCCCACTAGGGCCCGCACACAAGAAGTTCACGACGTCACACCGCAATCAGCCCTGTCCAGAGCACAGTGGCGCGCAAGATCTGTGTTCTGCAGTTCCTATGCCAGACACGCTGGGCGGGCGGCATAGGAACTGCAGATCACATGCGGCGTGACTGAGCGCGGGGTTGGCGGCGTGACTGAGCGCGGGGTTGGCGGCGTGACTGAGCGCGGGGTTGGCGGCGTGACTGAGTGCGGGACTGGCGGCGTGACTGAGTGGCAGAGTGCGGAGCGGCCAATCCCCTAGACCCGATCACGCGCTCGGGGCCGAAAATCTTCGCAAACCGCTCGATGCGCTGCGCGACGAGGTCTGGGCGTTCGACGAGGTTCGTTGCGTGGCTCACGACGCCGGGCACGAGGATCAGGTCGTCAGGGATGAGGTCACGCTACTCCTCTCAGATCGCCCATTCGTGCTCGTGGCGCGCATTGGTCGCCTCGAACGAGATCTGCCCGACGTTCGCCCCGAGCACCGTCTTCAGGATGTGCTTGAGCTCAATGTTGGTCGTGCGTGGCCGTGCCACGAGCCCCAGCACAGGTGCAGCCTGATCTGCGTGAACGCGAGGTAATCCTCGCGCAGCGCCGAGCCCGGAGCGATCGCGTTGAGGAAGCCGCGCTCCCCTGGCTTCAGGGCAGCGACGAGGTTGCGGTGTCGGCGGCGATCGCGTCCTGGCCCGTGTAGCTGATGGGGCCGGTCGTCGCCGGGAACGCGGCCCAGTTGCGTGACGCCAAATGACATTGCACTAGCACCGGGCCAGCACACCAGCCCACCGGGGCAGCCCCCAGCTAGACCGTGAGCACGACCTTGCCCGTCGTCGCCCGCCCCTCGAGTGCGCGGTGCGCGTCGGCGGCCTCTGCGAGTGGGAACGATGCGCCCACACGCAGGTCGAGTGTGCTCGCCTTCAGCGCGCCAAACAGCTCGCCGTAGCGCCAGGCGCGTTCCTCGGCGCTGCGAAGGAAGAACGAGAGCGACGGACGCGTCACGCTCAGGGCCCCTGCGGCGTTCAGCCGCTGCAGGTCGAATGGCGGCACCGGCCCGCTCGCGCCGCCGAACAGCACCATGTTGCCGCGCACCTTCAGGGCACGCAGTGAGTCATCAAAGGTGTCTTTCCCGACGCCGTCGTACACGACCGAGACGCCCAGGCCGTCGGTGAGTTCGCGGGCGCGTTCGGCGAAGCCTTCGTACGGGATCGCCTCGAACGCGCCGGCGGCGCGGCTGAGCTCGCGCTTCTCCTCGGTCGAGGCCGTGGTGATGACCCGAACGTCGCGCGCGGCGAGCAGCTGGGTGAGCAGCAGGCCGACGCCGCCGGCCCCGGCGTGCAGCAGCACTGTTTCACCCGCCTCCGGGCGTGACGAGGAATTCCCGAGGTAGTGAGCAGTGAGCCCCTGCAGTGGGAGCGCCGCGGCCCGCTCATCGGTGAGCGCCTCCGCGAGCGAATCGGGCACCCGCACAGCAGCCTCGGCGGCGACGACGAACTGCTCGGCGTAGCTCGCGCGCGCCTCGGCCGTGACGATGCGGTCGCCGATCTCGAGCCCCTCGACGCCCTCGCCTAGGGCCGCCACGCGCCCCGTCGCCTCGGCCCCGGGGGTGAACGGGAACGAAACGGGGTAGAGCCCCGACCGCTGGTACGTCTCAATGAAGTTCACGCCAACCGCGGCGGTATCGACGAGAATCTCGCCGGGGCCTGCCTGCGGCGCGGGCACCTCCGCCAGCTCGAGTACCTCTGGTCCGCCTGGCTGGTTCGCAATGATCGCACGCATACTCCCACCATACGCGCGCGCGGGCGTAAACTTCATCCAGCAAACTCAGCCCGGCGCATTGCCCGCGGCCACCCTGCACAAAGGATAAAGATGTCCGAAATACAGATCACGCGGCCCAGGGTCGACCGCACCTGGTTCACACTCTTCACGCTGGCCTGGATAGTGCTCTGGACGGCGCAGCTCACGCCGCTGCAGCTGCTCCTCCCGCTCCAGCTCGACACGCCCGACAGCGAGTCTGGCTGGGTGCGAGGCGTGGTTTCGTCGGGCATCGTGCTCGGCGTCGGGGGCCTCGCGGGCGTGCTCGCGGGCCCGGTCGCCGGTGCGCTGTCAGACAGGCAATCAGGATCTCGGCCCAAGCGCCGCCCTTGGGCGCTCGCCGGGGTGTGGATCGCGGCCGCCTGCCTCCTTGCCACCGGAGCGAGCACGAGTGCGCTCGGCATAGGCGCCGCCTGGGTCGGGGTGTGCGTCGGCACCGCCGTCGCCTCCGCGGCATTCGCCGCGATGATCGCAGATCAGCTCCCGCCCGAGCAGCGCGGCGCGGCGTCCTCCGCCGCGTCCTCGGCGCAGGCCCTCGGTATCGTGCTCGGAGTTGGCGCCGTCGTGCTTCTCGGGCTCAGCGTCGCGGCGGGCTACGTCATGCTCGCGGTCGGGGTCGCGGTCGTCGGCACGCTCACCGCGATCTTGCTCCCCGACCCCTCGGGAGGCACCGCCGGGCACAACACGGAGCGGGAGGCATCAGCGCCGGGCGAAGCAGTGCCAGGGGCGGCCTCGCGGAGCGGTCGCAGCTTTGAGTTCATGCGCGACCGCGACTTCCGCTGGGTGCTCATCGGCAGGCTCGTCGTGAACGTGGGCAACGCGCTTGGCACCTCGCTCTTCCTGTTCTTCCTGCTCTACGGGCTCGGGCAAGAGCACGCGGCGGCCGAGGACAACCTGCTTGTCGTCGTGGTTGTCTACACGGTGTTCGTCGTCGCGGCCTCGGTCGCCGCTGGCCTCGCCTCAGACAAGCTGGGCCGCAGGCGTGGCCTCGCGCTCGCGGCGACGTTCGTGCAGGCGCTGTCCGGTGTACTGCTCGTCGTCTCACCGACGTTCGGGATGACGATCGTCGCGGCCGGCATCATGGGCGTTGGCTACGGCGCGTTCTCGACCGTCGGCCTCGCGTTCGCGACCGACGTGCTCCCAAGCGAGCGTGACCACGGCCGCGACCTCGGGCTCGTGAACACGGCGGCCGCCCTCGGCCAGCTCCTCGGCCCCGTGATCGGTGCGCTGCTCGTCGCCCTCGTCGGCGGCTTCTGGCTCGTCTTCTCGGTCGCGGCCGTGCTCTCAGTAGCCGGCGGGGTGATCACCGTGATCGCGCGCGAGCGGCGCACGCCGATGACCTCCAGCGACCCGGGAGCGGATAGCATCAGTGAGTGAGTAGCCCCTCGAAACGCTTGGCGTGGCAGTTCGTCGCCGTCTTCCTCGTCGCGCTGAACATGCGCATGACGATCGCCGGCGTCGGCCCGCTGCTGAACGACATCGCCGACAGCCGCGGCGTGAGCGCGGGCGCTCTCGGGCTGCTGGCGTCGATTCCGCTGCTCACCTGGGCGGCGGTCTCGCCGCTCGCCCACGGCATCTCAGCGAAGCTCGGCATGGATCGCACGGTCACGGTCTCGCTCGTCGTGCTCGCGCTTGGCACGATCTGGCGATCCCTCGACTTCTCGACCGCGAACCTGTGGCTCGGCACCGTGCTCATCGGGGCGGCCCTAGCGGTCGCGAACGTGCTCATGCCCGCGATCGTGAAGCGCGACTTCGGGCCGCGCACGCCGGCCGTCATGGGCGTGTACTCCGCAGCACTCGGGGGCGCGGCCGGCATCGGTACGGCCATCGCGATCCCCGTTTCTCGCGCAGAGGTGGCAGGGGCGCCGCTCGGTTGGGAGGCTGGGCTGCTCGCGACCGGGCTCACCATACCGGTTGCCCTCGTCGCCTGGCTGCTCATCGCCGAGCGAGGTGGCAGGCGAGCGGCGCTCGAGGCGCCGAGCCCTGCCCCCGCGGCCCACGTTGGCCGCCTCGTGTGGCGTTCGAAGACCGCTTGGTTGCTCGCGTGCTACATGGGCGCGCAATCAACCACGTTCTACATCCTCGCGACGTGGATCGCGCCGATCATGTTCTCCCGCGGCGCGAGCGCGGCGGTCACAAGTACCGGGATCACACTGTTCCACATCTGCGGCATGGCCGGCTCGCTCGTGGCCCCGCTGCTCTTGCGTTTCGACGGCAGGTCGCTGCTGCAGGTCGCGCTCCCCGTGATTCAGCTCGCGGGTGTCGTCGGGCTCGTCCTTGCGCCCGGCGCGACGTTCGTCTGGATCGTCGCGCTCGGGCTGTGCTGCGGCGCTGCGCTGAGCATCTCGCTCACCCTCATTGCGCAGCGCTCGCCCGACGCGCGCACCGCGACGGCGGTCTCGGGGATGTCGCAGGCTGTTGGTTACAGCATCGCCGCGCTCGGCCCAGTGCTCTTCGGCTGGGCGCACGACCTCAGCGGTGGCTGGGCGCTGCCGCTCGTCGTGTCGGTCGCGGCGCTTGCGCTGCATCTGACCGCCGGGTGGATCCTCCGAGACGGGCGAACCGTGCGTATCTCGCACTGACTGACGGCGGACTACACGAGAGCGGGGAGGGGGCCCGGACTGGGCTCCCTCCCCGCTCTCGTTGCGCGGTGTTGTTGCCGCGCGCGGTCTCGCTAGAGCGCGCGGAGCACGACCGCCGAGCCCTGGCCGCCGCCGCCGCAGATGCCGACTGCGCCGAGCGAGCCCGAACCCGCCTCCGCGAGCTGACGCGCGAGGGTGCCGACGATGCGTGCGCCCGAGGCGCCGATCGGGTGACCGAGCGCGATCGCGCCGCCGTGCTGGTTCACGATCGCAGCGTCGATGCCGAGCTCGCGGGTCGACTGAATGCCGACGGCAGCGAACGCCTCATTGATTTCGACCGCAGCGAGCTCGCTGGCCGAGTTTCCTGTCTTCGCGAGGGCTGCCGCGATCGCGCGCGACGGCTGCGAGTGCAGGTGCGAGTCGGGACCCGCGACGAACGCGGTCGCCTCGACGCTCGCGATGGGCTTGAGCCCGAGCCGTTCGGCCGCAGCCTCGCTGACGATGACGAGGGCCGCGGCGCCGTCAGTGATCTGCGATGCGTTGCCCGCGGTGATCGTGCCGTCCTTCGCAAACGCGGGGCGGAGGCCCGCGAGGCCCTCCGCGGTCGTGTCTGCACGAACACCGTCGTCGGCTGAGATAACGGTCTCGCCGCGTCGGGTCTTCACGGTGTACGGAGCGATCTCTGCCGCGAGGAACTCGGCCGAGGCCGCTGCGCGCTGGTGCGAGGCGGCGGAGAACGCGTCCTGCTCCTCGCGGGTGAGCTTCAGCGGGCCGTTGCCGGTCTCGGTGAGCGCGCCCATCGCGACCTGGTCAAACGCGTCGGTGAGGCCGTCGTGCTCGACGGTATCGATGAGCGTCGCCGGGCCGTACTTGGTGCCCGCGCGCAGCGGCATGACATGGGGCGCGAGCGTCATCGATTCCTGGCCGACAGCGAGAACAATCTCTGCCTCGCCCGAGTTGATGAGCCTGACGGCCTGCGACACGGCCTCGGTGCCCGAGAGGCAGACGGCGTTGAGCGTGATTGCGGGAACGCTCATGGGAACGCCCGCGGCGACAGCGGTCTGACGCGCGGGGTTCTGCCCGGCGCCGCCCTGCAACACCTGACCCGCGACAACGGTGTCAACCTTGTCGGCTGCGACACCTGCGCGCTCAAGCGCTGCCTTCGCAGCGTGCGCTCCAAGCGCGACTGCCGTCTCGCCGGCGAGCTGCCCGGTGAACTTGGTGAACGGCGTGCGTGCGTAGCCCGCGATGAGTGCGGTCATGGGAATCCTCCTCGATTACGACGGTCTTCTCTCCCCTCATTGTGCCCGGTCTCACCTGAAGATGCACGCATTCTTCGCCCAGAAACCGACCCTTCAACTGGGCAAAAGTGGCACAGCTTCACAGCTTTGTGCGAGCCCACATGTGGCGCGCTCGAAGGCTAGGCTATTCGACATGCGAACCGCCGACCCGACCGTCCGTTCCCGCCGAGGGCGCGGCACTCGCGTCGTCGCGTGGACCCTCCCCGCAGCCCTGCTGCTCGGTGCCGGCGGGTACGTGTGGGCCGCCGCGAACGCGCCGCTCCCCGAGCCAACGCTCACGCAGGCGGCCGCCGCTGAGCCCATCACCGCTCGCGCTGACGCCCCGCAGACTGTCGTCGATGAGCGGGAGCTTCCGACCGCGATCGGCTGGCTCCACACCGACGACGTCTGGTCGAACAACGGCGACGCGTACCCGCTCGCGAGCATCTCGAAGCTCATCACGGTACTCGTCTGCCAGGAACGCGAGCCGCTCGCCCCGGGCGACGAGGGCCGTACCTACACCTGGAGCGCCGCCGACCGCGACCGGCAAAACGGTTACATCGCGCTCGACGGCGTCGCCTACCCGATCCCGGTCGGCACCGAGGTCACACTCCGCGAGATGCTCACCCTCATCTTCCTGCCCTCCGCAAACGACTTCGCTGCGGCATACGCGTACTCCGTGTTCGGCGACAACGACACTTTCGTCGCCGCCGTGCGCGACTGGGCGGAGCGCAACGGCCTCGAGTCGCTCGAGATGGTCGAGCCCACGGGCATGGACGAGGGCAACCGCGCGAGCGCGGCCGACCTGGTACGGATCGCGCGGATGGCTCTGAACAACCCGACGATCTCTGAGTTCACCGGCACCCAGTCGGCGACGATGCCCTGGGGCATCGGCGTCATCGAGAACACGAACCCCCTGCTCGGCGAGCTTCCGGGGATGCTCGGCGTGAAGACCGGGCGCTCAGACTCCGCGGGCTTCAACTTCATCGCCGCGCAGCGCGACATGGCCGGCGAGCGCGAGGTCGTGAAGATCTCGGTGACGCTCGCGCGCCCTTCGCTGCAGGCCCGAGCGCAGTCGGGCAGGGAAATGCTCGCGGCGATCGGCGAGCTTCCCCTGCCCGTCGAGGTCGTCCGAGCGGGCGAGCAGATCGGCACGCTCACCGGCGTCGACGGCGCAACGGTCAACGTGACCGCTGGGTCGGCCGCCTCCACCACGCTACTTCCCGGAGAGACTGCCGAGCGCACCGTTGAGCTGCGCGACGACGCCGCGACCGCGGAAAGCCCGGGCACGATCCGCGTGGAGGCGCCCACGGGCCCGATCGAGGTCACCCTCAAACGCGACGGTGAGCTCCCGCAGCCCGACCTGTGGTGGCGCATCACTCATCCCAGCGAGCTCTTCGGCTGGGCGCGCTAGGCAAACCCCAGAGCACGGACCGACATGCACACAGAACATCCCCCACGGGCACAGCGCGGCCGCCGCGTCGCCGGCATCACCACCGCCATCATCGTCGCCCTCGGCGCCGGCTACGTCGCGGCCTGCGCCGCGATCCCGCTGCCCGCCCCGACGCTGCAGCTCGAGGTCCCCGCGACGCAGGTGATCGCGGTCGACGATGCCCCTCTGCAGGAGGCCGTCGACGGCTACGATGAGCCGAGCGCTGTCGGCTGGCTCGACGGCGGCGCGGTCTGGTCAAACGACGAGGCCGCGTACCCGCTCGCGAGCATCACGAAGCTTGTCACCGTGCTCGTTGGCCAGGAGGCTGAACCGCTCGAGCCGGGCGATGACGGCCCGAGCTACGCCTGGACGGAGGCCGACACCGACCTCCAGGCTGCGCTCGAGGAGATCGACGGCATCGCCTTCCCCATCCCCGAGGGCACCAAGGTCACCCGTAAGCAGATGCTCACGCTCGCGCTCGTCCCATCCGCGAACGACTTCGCGACCGCGTACGCCCACTCGGTCTTCGGCGACAACGATGCGTTCGTCGCGGCCGCGGCCGACTGGGCAGAGCGCAATGGCCTCGAGTCGCTCATCGTGAACGAGCCGAGCGGCATGGATGATGGCAACGTCGCAAGCGCGGCCGACATCGTGAGGCTCGCGGGCCTCGCCCTGTCTGATCCCGTTGTCTCGGAAATCGTTTCGATGCAGCGCGCGACACTGCCCTGGGGCATCGGCGAGGTCGAGAACACAAACCCCCTGCTCGGCTCGATGGGCGGCGCCATCGGCGTGAAGACGGGGCACACCGATGTGGCCGGCTACAACCTCGCCGCGGCCGCCACGGGCTCGTACGCCGACCGCGAGCTCACGCGCATCGCCGTCGTGCTCGGCCGCGAGACCGAAGAGGCGCGCGCCCGCGACGCCCGCGCCCTCCTCAACCGCCTCGCGGACGCGCCAGAGCGGCTCGCCGTGACGAGCGCCGGCGAGTACTTGGGAACGCTGAATTCGGTCGACGGGCAGTTCGTCGAACTCAGCGCCGACGAGACAGTCGACCAGGTGCTCGTGCCGGGCGAGGAGCTCACGCGCACGATTGACCCCAGCGGCGAGTCCATCACGCTGAGCGGCCCCGACGGCGCGTCGGTCGTGCCGGTCTACCGGGAGGGGTCCATCGCAGACCCGACGCTCAGGTGGCGCCTCACCCACCCGCGCGAGCTGTTCTTCAGGTAGCGCGCCGCTCGCGGAGCAGCCCCGAGGCCATCGCGAGCGCCGAGCCAAACGCGGTGTCGACGAACCGCTCGATGGCGGCTGAGGCGTGGTCGGCGCTGCCCGTCGCCGCCCCCACGATAAACAGTACGAGCGGCGTAATGAACACGAGCGCGAGCCCGTAGTTGCGCACGACGACGAGCTCGATCACGAACTGCAGCGCGGGCAAGAGCAGCACGAACGCCCACGGCACGTCGGCGAGCGGGGCAATCATGAGGTAGACAGCGGCCCCAACGAGAGTGCCGAGGGTGCGGTGCAGGCCGCGGGCGAACGAGTGGTTCGGCACGGTGCTCAGGCCGATGACCGCGACCCCCGCGGCGACGGTCCAGTACGCCCGCGCGGGGTCGAGCCAGAGCACGCTCACGGCCGTGCCGACCGCGGCCACGAGCAAGACGCGCAGCACGAGCAGCCACTCGCCGCGTCCGAGCCACGGGCCGGGCAGGATCTCGCGCAGCGGGCGGGCGCGCACCCGCCGCTCCGCAGTGCGGGCGAGGGGCGCGAGCGCAACGAGGTAGGAGAAGACGAGGCCGCAGGCGAGCGCGGCGAGGAGCGCGAGTGGCTCGACGCCCCGCGCGCCATCGCGCACGGCAGTGATCTGCCCCGCGAGCCCGTACACGAGCACGAAGAACACCGGGCCGGGCGGGCCAACCCGGTACGCGTAGGCGAACGCGCTCGCGAGCACGGCGACGACCACAAGACCCACCGCGCTCAGCCAGGCCAGCGGGACCAGCAGGGCGCCTGCGCCGGCGCACGCGAGCAGCACCACTCCGATCACGGGCAGCGCCCTCGCTCGCTCCCTCGCGGGGTTCCCGGCGAAGAACAGCGCGAGGAAGGCGCCGGCGCTGACCTGCAGCCCGAGGTCGGGCCTGCCACCGAGCGTCAACAGGGCGAGCGGGACGCCCATCGACAGCGCCGCGCGCAGCGCGATCCAGTGCCTGCGGCCCGGCCCGGGCGCGAGCACGAAGAGGCTGCAGAGCGCGGCGGTGAGCACGTGCCCTGCACCTCGCGGCTCGCCCATTCGCCCCTCCGGTTGACCTTCCGGGGGCCAGACATTCGCCTCAGTCAGGCGACGAGCGCCCCCGCAGCTAGCCTAGCGATCACGCCCGTGAGGTGGTCGACGCCCGCGACGAGGTCTTCGTCGCGCGTGTACTCGTTGAGGTTGTGCGAGACGCCGTCAACGCTCGGTACGAAGAGCATGACGGTAGGCACGAGATCTTTCATGTTCGTCGAATCGTGGCCCGCCACAGTCATCACCCGGTCGTGCGTGAGGCCGAGATCCTCCGCGACCTCGCGCGCGAGCGCGACGCCGTTCTCCGGGTACGGGTTCTGATCCCAGCTGTGCTCGGCAACGATCTCGATCTCGACGCGATCCTCGCGCTGCACGCGCTCGATGACGGCCATAAGCCGCTCGTGCGCGTCGCGGATGACCTCGGCGCTCGGCGAGCGGAGGTCGAGCAGCAGCCGCACGTCGCTCGCAACGACAACGGGCGAGTTCGGGTACACCGTGAGCTCGCCGCACGCGGTGTGCAGCGCCTCGGGCTCGAACTCGTCGACGAGCTCGCGCGCGGCGACGACGAGGCGGGCCGCGCCGAGCAGCGCGTCGCGGCGGTCGGCCATGAGCGTCGAGCCCGAGTGCGCCTGCTCGCCCTTCACACGGAAGTCGTACTTGTGGGCGGCCCAGGTGGCGTTCACGAGGCCAATGGTGACCCCGTCTTCCTCCATGCTGCGGCCCTGCTGCACGTGGATCTCAGCGTACGAGGCGACGTCGAGGCCCCCGAGGTCGCCGCGCTCTCCGATCGCGTCGAGTGCGTCGCGCACCGTGATCCCCTTCGGATCCTCCGTGGCGAGCGCCTCGTCGAGCGTGAGCTTGTCGGTGAAGACACTCGAGCCCATCATCGAGGGCTTGAAGCGCGAGCCCTCCTCGTTGAACCAGTTCACGACCGCGAGGTTGAACTTGGCGTTTTCGGGGTTCGCGCGCAGCTCGTCGGCGACGCGGAAGCAGGCGTGGGCCGAGGCCATCACGCCGTACGCGCCGTCGAAGCGGCCCGCGGTCGGCTGCGAGTCCATGTGCGAGCCCGTGAGCACGTAGGGGGCTCCTGGCACCAGCTCGAGGAGCCCGAACTGGTTGCCGATCGCGTCGCGCTTGACGGTGAAGCCACGCGACTCGAGCAGCTCGGCGAACCACTTGCGCTGCTCACCGTCGGCGGCGCTCGCGGCCTGCCGCTCGACGCCGTTCGTGCCCTCTACCGCGCCGAAGCGCGAGTGAATCGCCCAGTCGGCGAGAAACGATTCGTTTGCAGTCTGATCAGTCACTGTCTGTCCTTTCGAATCGCTCAGTCGCGGGCGATGCCGGTTGCGGGGACGTCGCTCGAGGTGGGCGGCATCACGGTGTCGGGGATGAGCACGTGGATGAGCGCGGGAGCGTCAGCCGCGAGCGCGCGATCGAGCGCGGGGCCGAACTCCTCGGTGCGCTCGACGCGCTCGCCGTGCCCGCCGAACGAACGCATCCAGTCGGCGAAGTCGGGGTTCGCCATCCGGGTGCCCGAACGGCGCCCCGGGTAGTGGTTCTCCTGGTGCTGCACGATCGTGCCGTAGATCTCGTTGTCGATGACGATGACGAGGGGCTTCGCGCCGTGTGCGACGGCGGTCGCGATCTCCTGACCGTTCATGAGGAAGTCGCCGTCGCCGCAGACCGCGACAACGTTGCGCTCGGGGAAGATGAGCGAGCCAGCGACTGCCGCGGGCACCGCGAGGCCCATCGCGCCGTTGCGGGCACCGACGAGGCTCGCCGGGGCGAGGTGCTTCACGAAGCGGTGCGCCCAGATTGTCGCGTTGCCCGCGCCGAACGTGAGCACGGCCTGGCCCGCGAGGCGGTCATCGAGCTCACCGAACGCGACGCCCAAGTCCATCTGCTGCGCAACGCCGTCGATCGAGGCGTCGGGGCGGTGCGCCTCGGTTGCGAGCTGCGCCTGTGCGCGGCCGGCCATCCAGGCATCGTCACGGCCCCCGCGGGCAGCGCTCGCGTCGACGCCCGAGAGCGCCGCCACGAACGTCGCGGGGGTCGCGAGCACGTGCTGGTCGGTGCGGCCGGAGTGCATCGTCGCGTCTGGGTCGGCGGTGACGAGCACCGTCTCAGCGTCAAAGCCCTGCGTGTAGCCGTCGCTCAGCACGTCGGCGCGGCCGCAGCCGACAAAGACGAGCACGTCGGCGTTGATGTAGCCCTCAGCGACGGCGTCGGTGCGGCCGTAGCCGAGCCAGCCCGCCCAGGCCCCACCCGCGTGCGGCACCGCGTC
Organism: Leucobacter sp.; assembly: GCA_052094845.1. Classification (GTDB taxonomy): domain Bacteria; phylum Actinomycetota; class Actinomycetes; order Actinomycetales; family Microbacteriaceae; genus Leucobacter. Next base: position 266,084 of record JBQDKK010000002.1, read on the forward strand.
GTAGGCGCGCCAGTCGCAGAAGACGGGAACGCCGGCGGCCTCGGCGAAGGCCATGAGCGCAGCGCCCTGGCCGTCGTGCCAGCCGTCGCCGCCCACGACGATCGCGGGGCGCTCAGCCTTCGCGAGCCGCCCGACGAGAGCGTCAATCTCCGTGGGGTGCGGAGCCGGTGCGGGGGGAGCGACCGGAAGCGCGACTGAGGGGGCAGCCGGCAGCACGAGCACGTCTTCGGGGAGGCCGATAACGACGGGGCCGGGGCGGCCCGAGGCCGCGATTCGCATCGCCTCGGCGACGAGCTCACCTGCCCGGTCGGGACTGTCGATCGTCATGACGCGCTTCGCGGTCGACCCGAACCAGCCGGTGAGCGAGAACTCCTGGAACGCGTCGCGCTCGCGGTCGTTCACGGGCACGAGGCCGACGAACAGCACGAGCGGCGTCGCATCCTGGTACGCCGTGTGCACGGCGATCATCGCGTTCGCGGCGCCGGGGCCGCGCGTGACCATCGCGATGCCGGGGCGGCCCGTGAGGCGGCCCTCGGCGAGCGCCATGAAGCCGGCGCCACCCTCCTGACGGCAGACCACGGTCTCGACGCCCGAGTCGTGCAGGCCGTCGAGCACGTCGAGGTAGCTCTCGCCAGGCACCGCGTACACGCGCTCGATGCCGTGCGCTTCGAGCGTGCGGACGATGAGGTGCCCTGCCGAGTGCGGTGCTGCGTCAGGTGCGTGCTGCGTGGTCATGGTCTCTCCTTGTGAAGCGGTGCGACGCGGTGTCGCGGAATTCGAAGTGTCGGTCGGCTGGGCCGGGGCCGGGCGCGGCCGGCGGGGTGAGGCGTCGGCGCGTATCAGTCGGTGCCCGTGGCGAGGATCGCCGAGAGCGGCTCCCCCGAGGCGATGCGCGCGACGAGCGCCGGCTCCGCGGCATCGGATGCGAGAGCGGCGTCGAGCACCTCGTCGCCCGGCCCCTCGGGCGGCAAGATCAGGATCCCTTGGGCGTCGCCCAGCACGAAGTCTCCCGGGCGCACAGAAACGCCGGCAACCTCGATCACCCGATCCAGCGCGCCGTCGGCCTCGCCAGCGAGGGCGCCCGAGCGCTTGGTCGTGCGCGCGGTGAGGCCCGTTGCGAAGACCGGCAGGCGTTCCCGCAGCTCGCGCAGCGCGGCCTGGTCGGTGACCGGGCCGTCGACGACTATCCCCGCGGCGCCCTGCGCGATCGCGGCGTGGGCGGTGACCGCGCCGACCGGGGCGTGCCCGCGACCCGCCACGCGGATCACGAGCACGTCGCCCGGTTCAAGCGCGAGCAGCGCGCGGTTCACGGCGAACGCGTCGGGCTCGGTGAGATCGAGCGTGCGGGCCCGCCCCACGAGCTGGGGGCCGCTGTTCATCGGGCGGAGATCCTGATCGCAGAATCCCTCTTCCAGGAAGTGCCCGAGCGTCGGAATCTCGACGCTTTTGAGCGCCGCGACCAGTTCATCGGTGGATCGACTCATTCGGATGCCTCCTCGCGCACGACGGCGACGCACTCAATCTCGAACGGAATGTCCCAGATGTCGACGCACACTGTCGTGCGCGCCGGCTTCGCCTCGCCGAAGTACTCGGCGTAGATCCGGTTGAAGGGGTCCCGCTGCTCGGGGGCTGTGAGGTAGGCGTTCACCTTCACCACAAGGTCGAGGCCTGAGCCTGCGGTCTCGAGCACGGAGCGGAGGTTCTCGATGCACACCCGCACCTGATCCTCGAACTCCGCGGGCGCGGTGCCGTTCGCGTGGAACGGCACCTGCCCGGTCGTGAACACGAACCCGTTCGCGACGACGGCCTGCGAGTAGGGTCCGATCGCCGGGGCGAGCCCCGGCGCCGAGTCGATCCGCCGAATCAATGGTCGACCGAGATTGCCGTGGTCGCGCCGACGCGGTCGATGTCGCGCTTGTGGTTGTCGTTCAGCAGGAACAGCGCGACGAACGACAGCGCGGCAGCGGCGGCGATGTACCAGGCGATCGAGTCGCTCTGGCCAGTGATATCGAGCAGCCACACGGTGACCGCGGGGGTGATCGCCGAGCCGAGAAGGCCGGAGAGCATGTACGCGATCGAGAGCCCCGAATAGCGCACCTTCGAACCGAAAAGCTCAGCGAGGAACGTTGCGATCGGGCCGTAGTTCGCGGAGAACGCGACCATCATCAGGCCGTACGCGAGGAACACGGCGCCCGTGTTGCCGGTGTTGATGAGCCAGAAGAACGGGAACGCGAGGAGCGCCTCGGCGGCGATGCCCGCAGCGATGATCGGCTTACGGCCGTACTTATCGGAGAGCTTGCCGAAGAACGGGATGAGGAACAGGCCGAGGATGCAGGCGACGAGCACAACCCACAGCATCATGTTCGCCGAGAAGCCCTTCTCGCTCGTGCCGTAGTTCATGCCCGAGGCAACCATGAGGGTGAAGGTGGAGCCAGTCGAGAGGGTCGCGATGCCGCCGAGCACAACCTGCTTCCAGTAGTGCTTCATGAGGTACGCAAACGGCAGCTTGGCCTTCGCGCCCTGCTCGCGGACCTGCTGGAAGCTCGGGGTCTCTTCGATGTTCAGGCGAATGTAGATGCCGACAGCGACGAGCAGGATCGAGGCGATGAACGGAACGCGCCAGCCCCACGAGATGAGCGCCTCCTGCGACACCGAGGCGGTGACGATGAGGAATGCGACGTTCGCGAGCAGCGTGCCGAACGGAACGCCGACCTGCACGAGAGAGCCGTACCAGCCGCGCTTGTTCTCGGGTGCGTGCTCAACGGTCATGAGCACCGCGCCACCCCACTCGCCGCCGAGCGCGAGGCCCTGGATGATGCGGAGCGTCAGCAGGATGAACGGCGCCGCGATGCCAATCGTGTTGTAGTCGGGGACGAGGCCGATCGCGAGGGTCGCAGCGCCCATCGTGAGGAGCGAGACGAGCAGCATCGACTTGCGGCCGAGGCGGTCGCCGAAGTGGCCGAACAGGATCGCGCCGACGGTGCGCGCGACGTACGCAGCCGCGAACGTCAGGAACGACAGGATCGTGCCGACGGCCGGGGGCAGGTCGGGGAAGAAGACCTGGTTGAAGACGAGGGCCGAGGCAGTTCCGAACAGGAACAGGTCGTACCATTCGACAGTCGTTCCGATGACGCTCGCCGTAGCGATCTTCCGCATCTTGGACTGGTCAAGGCGTGCGTTTGGGACAGCCTCGTCCGTAGCTAGCTGTGCAGTCATTGTTTCCTCCATGGAATACGAGTTGGGCACGTCGCTGGCCCACCTATCAACGTTCGCTTGTTCCCGCGAACGCGGCAATCGACATTCGCACACGGTTGACCCCGCAGATTATGCATCTGCACATCCTTGATCCGTTCTGCCCCCGAAACTGGGGCTTTGGGTGTGTAAAAATTCAATACTATGGGAGTGACCACTTCCGAGGGAGGAACCGAGTGACGAGCACAGCGGCGGACGGCGCACCCCAAGACGAGTGGTGGATCGCGACCCTCGCCGATCTCCGCAACGATATGGACGCGCTCGTCGACGACTTCGTGGCCCGGCTGCGGGCCGTCGGGAGCGGCTACGAGGATATCTCAGCGGGCGACATCCGTGCGACCGCGCGCGAGACGCTCACCCTGCTCATCACCGAGCTGCGGGGCGAGCCGCTCCCCGACCACCTTCGAGACCTGCCTCGCAGGCTCGGCGTGAGGCGCGCCCGCCAGGGGGTTGACCGAGACAGGCTCCTCGAGGCCGTGCGCCTCGACTATCGGGTGCTCTGGGCCGGCCTCACCCGCGTCGTGTCGGCGGGCGACGCCGCGCTGCTCGTCGCGCACGCCGAGGTCGTGCTGTCCGTTGTCGAGGACTACATCGGCGAGGTGCAGGTCGCGTTCCTTGACGAGCTCGAAACCCTCGCGCTCGACACCCGCGCCGCCGAAACGCGGGCGATCGCGAGGCTGCTCGCGGCGGAGCACCCGGAAGAGGTCGCGGCCGACGTCGCGACCGACCTCGGGCTTCCGCTCGAGGCCGAGTATGAGGTGGTGCTCGTGCCGTCGGCCGACGCCGCCGGCGCTCACCGACTCGTCGCCGATCTGCAGCAGACCCGTGCCCGGTTTCTCGTGTGGGACTTCGACGACGGCGTGCTCTTCGTACGGCCGCGCGCCGACGTACTCGGGCGGCACCCGCTCGCGGCGATCCGCGGGGTCGTGGTCGACGAAATCGCGGGCCTTGCGGGGGTCGCGGAGGCTGCGCGCCTCGCCCACCTCTTGGCACCGTACGCCCCAGACGGGCGCCTCAGTGACGAGCACGAGCTCTGGCCACCCGTCGCAGCCGCGACGCTCGCGCCGATTCTTCCGGGCCTCAGCCCAGCGGCCGTTGCAGGCCTTGGGGCGGTACCGCCCGGCGACCGCGGCCGCATCGTTGAGACGTTTCTCGCCTACTGCGAAACGGGGTCGGTGAAGCACACCGCCGAGGCCGGGTTCGTGCACCGCAACACTGTCGTGAACCGGCTTCGAGCGTTCCACGACCTCACGGGAATGGACCCAACGGTGCCGCGGGACGCCGCCCGGGCGCTCATCGCGCTGTCGGGCGCGGGCGCCCCCGATCTCGAGTCCCTTTGAATCCGCCTTGAGAGTGGCCCCGTCTCAGGGGTTTCGCGGCCCGCTCTCTCTACGCTGAAGCCATGAACTGCCCCAGTGACGGAACCACGCTGCTCATGAGTGAGCGCCAGGGAATCGAGATCGACTACTGCCCCGAGTGCCGCGGCATTTGGCTTGACCGCGGTGAGCTCGACAAGATTCTTGAGCGCGCCCAGGCCGAGGCGGAAGCGTTCGCCGCTCCAGCCCCGGCAGCGCCGCAGCACCAGGCACCGCAGCCGCCTGCCGCTCCGCAGCCGCCTGCGGCGCCGCTCCCCGACCACTACTCGCAGCCCGTCCCGCCGCAGCCATCGGGGTACGGCGATCGCGGGCACGACGACCGAGACTACGATCGCCGAGATCGTGGTTACGACCGCGGGCGCGGCGGCTACAGTGACCCGCGCTACCGCAAGAAGAAGAGCCCCTTCGAGTGCCTCGGCGACATCTTCGACTAGGCCAGCGCCCCCGGGGCCAGGGGCCGGGGATCGGCCCGCCGGAATCGGCCCGCCGGACAACCTCTTCCCTGCAAGACACCCCCTTATCCATGGCTGGTAAGAGGGTGTCTTGCAGGGAACTACCCCTCCGGGTCCACCTTCGCGCGCACCGCGTTGCGATCGGCGACGAGCGTGTCTCGCACCGTACGGCGGAGCACCTTGCCAATGAGAGACTTCGGAAGTTCCTCCCACACCACGTAGGTACTCGGGCGCTTGAACTCGGCGAGGTGCTCGCGGGCGGTCTCACGGGCGGCGTCTTCGTCAAACGTCGCGCCCTCTTCGAGCACCACCACCGCAGTAACAATCTCGGCACCGCTGCCGCGCGCGACGCCCACAACGGCGCTCTCAGCGACGCCGGGTACCGTGTTCACCACGCGCTCGACCTCGCTCGGTGAGACGTTGAAGCCGCCCGTGATGATGAGCTCTTTCTTTCGGTCGACGACAGTAACGAAGCCATCCTCGTCTTGCACGACGAGGTCCCCGGTGCGCAGCCAGCCGCCCTCGAGCAGAGTCGCGGCAGTCTCCTCTGGCCGGTTCCAGTAGCCCTGGAAAACCTGGGGGCCGGCGATGAGCAGCTCTCCGACCTCGCCGAGCTCAACCTGCTCGGTCGGCTGATCGGGGTTCACGACACGAATGTCGGTTGAGGGGAAGGGGATGCCGATGGCACCGATCCTGCGCGCGTCGCTGAAGGGGTTCGCGAGCGCGACCGGGCTTGTCTCGGTGAGCCCGTAGCCCTCGTTGAGCATGCTGCCCGCGAGCGCCTCCCAACGGTTCACCACCGCGGGGGTGAGCGTCATCGCGCCAGAGATCGCGTAGACGACGCCCGTGAGGTCGAGCTTGCCGTCGCGCGCGACGCGGGCGAGGCGGTCAAACATCGGCGGCACGGCAGGCACGAACGTCGGCGGGAAGCGCTTCGCCGCTTGAGAGACGAGCTCAGGGTCGAACGTCGGAAACAGCACCGCGCGCGAGCCGGTCTCGATCGAGTAGATGATCGACAGCAGCACGCCGAACGAGTGGAACATCGGCAGGAGGCCGTAGATCGAGCCCTCGCCGCGGGTGAAGTCTGGCATCCAGGCCGCGCCCTGGCGAGCGTTCGCCCACAGATTGCCGTGCGAAATCATCGCACCCTTCGGGGTGCCCGTCGTGCCTGAGGTGTACTGCAAGCAGGCAATGTCGTCGCGGTTTGGCCGCGGGTGGCTCGCGGGGAGCGGCTGCGCACGCTCAAGCGTCGCGAACGGCATGGTACCGGTCGTCTCTGCCCACAGCTTCGCACGCCCCTCGCGCGCCTTTGCGATCGGGAGCCGCAGCGCCGCACGGGTCGCGAATGGCATCGCCCTTGTGACGTCGACGGCCACGATGGTCTCGATACCAAGGTCCTTCGGCAGCGACTGCACCGTCTCGACGACGTTCGTCCAGGCGATGACGACGCCCGCGCGGTGGTCGCGGAACTGCGTCTCGAGCTCGTCCCGGGTGTAGAGCGGGTTGTGCTCGACGACGATCGCGCCGAGCCTGAGCACAGCGTAGAATGCGATCACGTGCTGCGGGGCGTTCGGCATGATGAGCGCGACGCGATCGCCCGCGCCAACGCCGATGTCCGCGAGGCCCTGAGCGACGCGGGAGACCCGCTCGCCGAGCTCGCGGTAGGTGACGGTGCGGCCGAAGAAGCTGATCGCGTCGCGGTCGGCCCACTGCGCGCAACGCTCGTCGAGCAGGTCAGCGAGCGATCCCGTGACGGGCTCGATGTCGATCGGCGTGCCCTTGGCATAGAACCGATTCCACTCGCGTGTTTCATTCAGGTGCATACCTCTAAGGGTATCCCCGGCCCGCAATTGCGGTGCGCACAGGTAGCGCACCGACAGTGCATGCGTCAGTTCGGAGCGCGCTAGTTCAGCTCGCGCACCGACGCCGGGATCGCGCCATCACGGTAGAGGTCGATCGCGAGATCCTGATACGCGGTCAGCGCGACCCGCTGCGTCATCGGGCCGTACGAAATGCGGGCGACCCCGAGATCCTCGTACTCGCGCGCGGTGAGCGCGCCGGGCAGCCCGATCACGCTGATCTTCCGCTCGCCGATCCCGTCAACGAGCTTGCGCGTGGTGTCGGCGTCGAGCACGCCGGGCACAAACACGACGTCCGCGCCGGCGTCGAGGTAGGCGCGCCCGCGCTCGATCGCATCGGCGATGGACTCCTCGAGCGGTCGCCCGCCCGCGCGCACGAACGCGTCGGTGCGGGCGTTGAGCGCGAACGGCACGCCCTCGACGGCGCCGGCCGCGACGACGGCCTCGACCTCAGCGGCAAACTCCGCGAGGGGCCGCAGCCGATCCTCGATATTCGCGCCGACAGCGCCAACGCCGATGACGCGGCGCACCGCGTCGCCCGCGTCGCCGTAGCCAGCGTCGAGATCAGCGCCCACCGGCAGATCTCCCGCGGCCTCGACAATGCGCCCGACCATGTCGAGGGTCAGCTCGAGTGGGATCTCGCCGTCGGCGTAGCCAAACGTCGCCGCGATCGAATGGCCGGCGGTCGCGATCGCCCGGGTCTCGGGGAGGGCCGCGACGGCCTTCGTCGAAATCGCGTCCCAGACGTTGACGACGCGAAGAATCTCGGGGGCTGCGTGCAGTTCGGAGAGGCGCTGGGCCTTGGATGCCTGGGTTGTCATGCCGCCCACGCTACCAACCGGCGCGGCGCCGCGGTACCCCTGCCGCTGTAGACCCAACGGCTCCGCCTGCAAACCAGAAGACCGCGCTTGCTGCTGCGAGGCGCCGTCGGTGCGCTAGACGATAAGAAAAGCCCCTCATTCGAGTTGAGGGGCTTTTCTTGTGTGTTAGAGACCCGCGTCTCTTCGGCTACGAATGAAGCGCCTTCCGAAGAATGCCCCGCCGCCCCCAAGAAGAGCAGCGCCAGCAGCGGCAAAGAGCCAGATGCTGCTTCCACCAGTTTGAGAAAGCTTCGCTGGTGGTTGTTGGGTCGGCGTTGCAGGTGCCGTCAGGTTCGATTCCCCGGTCAACAAGAGCGACTGCGAAACTGAAGCTTGGTGGTTCGAGTCTCCGGTGAACTTCGCGGTGATGCGCGTCTCTTCTGGGAGAGCCGGAAACCTTCCAGAGTATGCGCCATCTTTATCGAGCGTCAGGGACAAGATAGTCGCTCCGTTGCTGTCGACGACCGCTACGCTGCCCTCAGGAACCGTGCCATTCACGCCGACAACTTCGCCCTCGATATTGGCTTCAGATGCACTTGAACTCTGGGTCGCAGTGCCCGCAGAGAGCGTTGTGCTGGTTGCCGCTTTCAAGATCGACAGCGTTGCGGTTGCCTCGGCAAGCACTGTCACGCCCGCGTCTTCAGAATAGCTCGCCGAGAATTCATGGTCGCCTGCGGAGAGGGGCACGTCGAGCACGACCTCAGCCACACCGTTGACTACAGGCGCACTCCCCCAGTCCTCGCCGCCGCTCGCAAACGAGACGTCTCCCTCACTGCTTTGGTCAGTAACGGTGGCGGTGATCGTGTGCTCCGCACCGTAGGTGCTTTCGGCATCAATCGCCGCCACAGCTGGGTCGGAGCTCACGACCGTAGGGGGACCAAACACGTAAACCGATCCCGCGTTACTGCGGGCGAACGGGGCCCCAATTGCGACCGCATCGGACGTTGCTCGGATTGCCGAGTCGTAGTGCGTATAGCCGAACTGATCACTATCCGTTGCGTCGGATGCCCGAAGGGTCTGCACAGGCTCGGGTGCGAAGGTGGCCTCGGTGGTCGCGGTGAAGTCGCTCGTCGAGTAGACGTGCACCTCACCCTGGGCTGCAGGCCGCACCTCAGCATTTGTGAGAACGGTCTCGTCTGAAACAGCGATCGAGGACCCAAAGTTCTCGCTGTGTTGCGGAGGCAACAGCTTGGGGCCCTGCTGGGTGAGCGACAGATCGAGTTGATACAGCGCGCCCTGCGTTGTGGTGCCTGACTCAATCGAGGAACGGTTGCAGCCGTGTTCCGGGTCAGATTTGGGGCCGATAAAATTGGCCTCGACGGGGGAGCCGACAAAGAGTGATTCACCCTGGAACGCGAGCGCGAACCCGAATGCTGGACCGCCCCCGCCATTCGGCAGGCACACTGTTGCGTCGTCGACGGGCTGCGTGGCGAACCGCGGTTCCGTGCCCGCCGGAGCAGACAGATTCCAGAGGTACACCCCACCGACGCGCCTCAGCTGGTCGTCGGTATTTTGCACCGCGCTGACGGCGATGTGTTCCCCTGAGATGGCGACCGTCTGGCCGGTGATGCTCCCCGGGCGGACTTCCCTGGGGAGGAGCTCCCGAGTTGTGCCGTTACTGCTGTCGATGACGTACGCGAGGCCGGTGTTGGCGTGACCGTCCACTGTGGCGTTTGACGCTCCGACAACAATGAGGTCGCCGCTTGCGGCCAAAGCCTCTCCAAACGACTCCGCGATCCGCGTGACGCGTGAAGTATCGGCCGGAGCTGTGTACCGAGAGCTCTCCGTCCAATCGTTCAGGCTGTTGCGTGTGAACTGCACCACCACACCCGCCCCGGCAACCGAGAGCTTCGTGGCATCCTCATTAAGTGCAACGCGTTTGCCGAACGAAGCTGGAGGGTTTGCAACAGTCACCCGGGTGGTCTCCCACTGCGTCAGCGTGTCATCGGTGGCTACGGACACCGCGACGGAGGCACCCCAGACGTCAGTGTACGCGATGTACCTTCCACTCATCGCCGTGGAATACCCGGCTCGAGACCCATCGGATGGGCTCAGCTGGTGCAGTTCGGTGAGCTCGATAGGTGCCGCGTGGGCGGCGCCTGCGGCACCAAACACGGCTGCGATCGCAACTGTTCCTGCGATGATTCCCGCTCGAGTTTTGGTCAATAGTTTTCTCATGGCGTGTGCTCTTTTCGGTGTGATGCGTATCTCGCCTGTGCGACGACACGCCGGCTACAGTCGTTTAATCTTGAGAATTGCAGGGACCGGGTACGTGCACGGAGCAACTGGCTTCCCTTCGCAGTAGAGGCCCCCGAGCAGTACATCTCCTGTGAGTTCGTTAACCTCGATCCCTCCCAGGGCCTGCACGTAGTTGCCCAAGGCATTCGTCTGAATCACCGTGTTGAGTTCTGCGCTGCCCCGTTCGATGTCGTATGTCACGAGCTCGACACTGCTGGAGGGCTGAGGGTTGAACGGGTCGGCAGTTTCAACGGTCAAGGTGGAAAGGATGAGCTCACCGTTCGTCTCGTCAAGGATCGAATCCTTGATGGGAAACGCTGGCGGAGGCAGTGCGATTGCTGGGGCGCCGGCTTCAAGGGGAACCTCGAAGACGCGCCCTTCGGCGCGGTATTGGTTGTCTCGAATGACCGTGATGTCCCCAGCTACGTACATCGTTCCCTGGCGCCGGTCGAGGTGCAGTCGCCAGGTGCGGTTGTGGTCCGCTCGTTCGCCTGCCGGAAGCTCGAGCTTCTTCATCCAGAGGCGCTTGGGCAGGTCGCCGAGGCCTTCGCCTACGTTCCACTCCGTCACGTCATAGGCAGTGACATACACCTCGTCCCCTGCTCGCGATAGCACGTAGAGGTATGACCGATAGTTCGGCTCAAAGACGGAAGCCATGCCCAGGTCCAGTGGCGTCAGGGTGGGGGAACCCGTCTTGCCCGACACCGAGCCGAGCGTCATCCCGCCCTGAGATTTCCACATGTACTCGTTGCTGAACCACCCGTTCCCGGGCAAAGGGCGAATCTTCGCGATCAGGGCTTCCTCATACGGGTTCCCACCCCAACGAACCAGCGGACTGTAACTCCCACCGGTACTCCATTGGCCGGACATCCGCGAGTCGGAAATCCGCTCACTCTGGCACTTCTCTGTCGGCTTTGGTGCAGGGACATGCTCGTTCATGTTCGCGACTTTTGCATCATTGTGGAGCCGAAACCCTGACTCCCAATCCCAGGTTCGCTTCAGCACTGGTTGCCCGTACATGAGCCACTCAGAATCACCCGGCACAACCTCGGGGACTCGATACACGCCGTAGCGGTTCGTGGTGATCGGACCAGCGCACCCGATTCCTAGCTCGATCCGTTTCTTCTCTTCGAGCGTGACTGGATCAATCGACACGAGAAATTTTTCGCTCATGCTGACATAGAGGCGCTGCTCTCCGTATGCCATAGCGAATTGCCCGCCGAGGCCCTCAACTCGTTCGTATTCAACAATCGTTTCGGGGATCTTGACTCCGATCGCGTCACTGCGCACAAACGCTTGATCCTGAAAAGCGCTCACAGTCGAGGGGACCAGGGCTAGCGCGACAAGGCCAGCGATCCCCGCAAAGCGCCACGAACGTCGTGACTCGTGCCTACGGCGGAAGGAGACGGAACTCGGCGAACGCTGAGAGGTGATCATGATCCTGGTGTCCTGCTATCTAAGTACGTTTGCTGGCTGGAATTCTTCTGCGGGTGGGTATCTGGTTCGCGCGCTCCAGGATCGACTTCGGCCAGAGCCGACTGCTGTAAAGCTCGCCGAACTCCCGTTGAGCCAGCGCTGGGCGCGGCCGGTAGGAAGAACATGAAGGCGAGGAAAGCCGCAAACACGAGGAGGATCGAGAGGCCAAATGGCGTCCGCAGGAAGAGCGAGACGTTTCCAAGAAATGGGATGTGAAAGAGATATCGGCTCGCTTCTCCGACAACGTAAGGGTCGGAGTCAGGAAGAGAGTTAGCGTCACCCTTCAGCACGAGCTGGCGTACCGCATCGTTGGGAGCACTGAGCGGCATGCTCTCTCCTGCAGAACCATCGCTCAGCCCATCGAACGGAAGAACCTCAACAACTCGGTGAGTCACGAGCCCGTCGATGTCGTTGCCAGAGCTCCGACGGTCAACGGTCACGATGTCGCCGTGGCGGATGTCCGCCGCAGGCACCGTCTTCGCAAACACCATCGAGCCCGTCGGAATACCGGGGGCCATTGACCCGGAAATCACGTTAAGAGCGCTCACCCCAAACACAAGACTCGCAACGACGGCCAGCGCACACACCGAGCCGACGATCGCCCCAGCCGTGAGTAGACCAGAGCGTAGGTGGCGGATCACCTGTGACACGGCGCTCATCGTGTGCTGCTCGCATCGAGGCGGAGCGCCAGGTTCGCAGTTCCACCGTTGAGCGCAGCCGCTGCTGCAGTATCGGGGAACTCGATCTTAAGGACAATCGTCTGTGCACTGGTATCCGAGCCAGGCGCATAACTGTCCCCCTCGTTCTGAGGGGCGCTCCCCCGAGAAGCAAGGTTGCCAAGTGTCGACTCTGCCTCGGCGAGTGGTTTATCTTCAAACAGCACAGTCTCTGTGCCGCCCTGCTGAGCGGTAGCGGTAAAGCGGAGCGCAGGTACCAGACTGATCACGCTACTGTCAGTCACATCGATGATGCGCAAGGTAACCGCTGCGGATGTGTGCTCGGAGTTATTGAAGACAATGATGTCTCCCGTGCTCACCTGCCCTCCCGGAACAAGATTGCGAGGGTTGTCGATAGGGATGCCAACACCGGCCGGGGCGTCTGCTTGTCGCACTTTCCCAGCATCAGGGGCGTTTGGCGGCATCACGACCGCAATATCAAACGGCGCGACATTGACGCCGCTGGCGCCATCTGCGAGGTTTATCTGTGCACTATCTCGGAATGCAGCGCTCGTGAAAAGTGCTGCCAGACTAAGCAGCACGACAGCAGCCGCGCCCGCAAGGTAGATCAAGATCGCTGGCTTTTCATGGCGCAGGAGCATCTGACCGAAGTGGGAAAAGCTGGCGAGCGCGCTGCGGCCGGCTCGCGCGGCGCGGGCGGGAAGTAAGAGTCTCATGATCGTGTACTTTCAGAGGTTCGACGGGTCAATGAGAAGGCACCGCCCACAGCAAGAGCGAGCGCTACAGCTACCAGTGCGGCGCCGAAATTCCCGCCTGTCTCCACCAGTTGTGACGTAACGGTGCTGGCGTCAAAACTGATGCGCAGGTTTCCGCTGAGGCCCTGATACTCGTTGCTCGCAGACCGGTCGAGGGTGAGCGTGCCGCTGATCACACGGGTCTCGCCAGGGGCCAAAGATGCGAGCCGCACCGAGGCCTTGGGTTGCGCGTCGAGGTCGGTCAGCGCAGTGCTCAGGACGTGCTCTTGGCCGTCGGAGAGCGCGAGCGAGAGCTGCCCGCCGATGTCAAAAAGCGGCGACTGGGAGCTCGAGAACCTGAGCGAGAGCGGCAGTGTGCCGCGAGTACGATTCTCGACTGTGAACTCTGCTCGTGTTTCGTGTCCGGGCCCTGGAACCTCCATTGAGTCGGGTCCGGTCACGAAAATGAGATCCGCCTCGGATGGCAGGTAGTTTTCTTGCGGGCCGCTAGAGACCGTACCCGCTATAGATTGGTGTGTCGGCTGCTGAGAGGCGTATGCCGGGCCAGCGGGGGTAAGTAGCCCTAGAACGACAAAGCCGAGGAGAGCTGCGAGGCGTGTCATGGTGCGCTCGATTCCGCGTTGAATTGGATTGTGACCCCGCTCGTTTCCGTTGCGAACGAGTCAAGGTTCGGGTCGAGCCCAAAGGACGCGTCGAGCGAAGCGTGAATAGTTAGGCTGTGATCAGCGCCAGGAAGAAGTCCCTCGATCTTCCTTGAGTCAAGGGCGTTGAGTTCGGCTGCAGTGACGTTCGTCGCGAAAGCCGGTCCGCCGTCATATGCGACGGTAAACCGCATGTACTCAAACAGTGCGGCGCAGTTGGCGTTACATCCGCTCTGCATTGGGCCCAAAGTCGGCACTGCAAACCCTGCTGGCGCATCTGGCGCGATCCTGAAATTTGTGGAGAGCTCCACCTCGTCGTTGATTCCGATCACGACCGGGTTTTCTGCACCCGTGAAGGGCAGCTCAACGGCATCGCTCTCATCTTTGGCGTCACGCCAGTCGCCGTTCCTGCTCTGAACCTGGATACTGAACGGAATCGGGTTGCCAACGCCCTCGGCGCCACCCAGAGTGAGCGTCGCCCTATCAGTGAGTGCTGCAGACGTCGTGCCGACAACTGCAAAAGCTAGCAACCCGACAGCGGTGAGGGTCACCCGGGCACGAGACCAGTGAGGTTGAGAGAGGCTCATCGGTTTTCTCCGGTGAAGATGAAACCAACGGTGACGGGATTCTCCACGGGAAACGGGGCAGGGCTTGGACGAAGTACGATGCTGACGTCGAGCACCTCGTGACTCCCCGGCTCGAGATCGGCAGCCCACGGAATGCTTCCCAACTGCGACAGCGGTATCTCCTCCACGAGTGTGGACTGTTGCGCCCTGATGGTCACGTATAAGTGGTCAAGAACTTCAGGTGTCGCTGATGCACTCATTCCGACGGCGACCGTCCCGGCGAGGGACAGGCTCTGGTTTTTCACAGCGACACGGATGTCCTGAGGTTCGTTGACCACAAAGATCATTGGCTCCCCGCTTGTATCAACCGATGCGGGGCGGGCAGCTGTTGGGCTCTCCACCCACTCAGCGCCCGTCGGCTGCCAGGACTCTTTCGCAGAGCCCGCTACAGCGAGCGTGAAAGTATTGTTACTTCCGTCAATAAACACATCTGCAGTCCCGCGACTGGTAAACGCCGCCGCGGTTGCGAGTGCGAGACAGCCGAGGAGCGCTCCGGACGCCATGAGCGCTTTTGCGCGCTCAGACCGTTGCATGGTGAGGATTGTCATGTGCTTCCTGGGTAGGTGATTTCATCGGGGTAGCTGGGCTTATTCCGTAAGGTTCAAGCCCAGCTACCTACGAAGAGCATGAGTCGGTAGCGACTATCGAACTACTTCGACTCAGCCTCAACGATGAACTTCGGGAAGGCGGCCTGCCCCTGAATAGCGTTGCCGGCGCCCGCGTCGATACCAATGGTGACCTTCGCCGTAGCTTCGTCCTTCGCCGCGAGATCATCGAGGAAGGTCTGGGCAGCGGCAAGCGAACTCGGCTTCACGTTGGTTACGAGCGACGTCCAGGTGCCATTGCCCTTCTTCACGTCGACGGAAACGCGCAGTGCGTCCCAGAGCTCAGTCCCGTTGGTCTTACCCGCGACGGTTCCGATCTTGAATTTGAGATCGCCGGTCAGCTTTGTGCTGCCATTTCGCAGCGGAATCTCGACGGTGCTCGACTCGCCCGGCGTCAGCGTGTCACCGTCGGGAAGCACCCAGTCCACCGCCGTGCCGTCGGTATTGGCACGCACCCAGGTGCCGTCGCCCGTCCCGTCTGCCTTCTGATTCTGTGTCTGAATCATGAAGCTGTTGCCACCGCCGATGCCGTCTTCATCGGCAGAGCCAAACAGGTTGATGTTCGCGGTGTCAGCGAAGAACGCTGCCGTTGACAGTGCGGCAACGGCGAGCAGCGCTCCACCGGAGATCAGCAGTCGCTTGCGCCCGCTCGTCTGAGTTGAACTGGCCATAGTGATGTCGTTCCTATTCTCTGTAACTTCTACTTCGGTCCACGCGGTGTATGCCGCGCTCACTTCGTAGAGTCATGAAGTCGGAATATGTGACACACATTTGGCAAATATTTTCCAAAGGTGAGCGTATGTGCTTGGTTTACTTAGCTGGCCCGGGGGGCCTCGAAGCCTATTGCTTCATCTCCTTGCAGAGCCGAATCCACGATTTCGCCAGCGGCACGATTGCGCTCTTCACCGAGCAATCGTGACCGCCGCCATAGGGCACTACCGAGCCCGACAACGATCAGGGCTGCAGCGAATGCTGCGAGCGCCCCACCTAGCATTCGCCCAGTCAGGGCAAGAATCAACGAGTCAAGAGGGTGAGGTCCGACCGCGGTTTCGTTGCCATCCGCCAGTGCAGCTTCCCCGGCTGAGGCGGAATCCAAGGTCGTAAACTGGAAGGTGAGCTCTGTCGAAAGCTCTGGATCGTTGTCACTGCCGTCGCGCGCGAGCTTGGCGTGCAAAGAGAGTTCTTCTCCGGGGGCGAGTAGTCCGATCGTCTCTCCAGACTCTTTCAGTGAGGCAAGCGGAGCGCTGTCGATGATCTTCCGCGTCGAGGTTTCGACAGTGAGCCTCAACAAGTCGGTGAAGTGCGCATCCTTGTTCACGACCTGCAGTTGAACGTGAAAGGTGCTAAGTAAAGAATCATTCCGCGCACCGAGTTCCCACTCGACCTCGTGGCCCGGCGCGGGCATCTGAACTTGCGTCGTTTCCGGATAGACGGAGAGCCACGGCTGCTCCAGCCCACCGCGTTCCATCGTCGACCACGACTTGTCGCCCGCAGCCGGCCCACCCAAACCTGATGGGCCTGGTCCCGAAGGGCCAAGCAGTTGCGCAGCTCCTAGCACTGTCACCAGTGTCAGCCCGAGAGTAACCAGACTTCGGTGAATAGATAGCATGTTGGCGCTTTGCGCCCGCTCTCCATTCCGGGGCACGAGCTGCTGGAGCGCGGCCAATCCGACAGGGCCCCAAATGATCGCTCGGGCGCGGCGTCCGGCACTGGCCTCGTCGCGAAGCTCTTCTAATACCCTGCTACATGAAGTGCAACCTGCGAGGTGTTTCGCCAAGCGACGTGGTGGAGCTCCTGATCCGTGGGCTACAAATTTCGCCAACGGACGGATAAAGTCCGCGCAGGATGTCGCCGAGGAAGTATCTGCGTAAAGCAGCAGATACTCGGTGCGAAGAGCACGGCGAGCGCGAGTAAGGCGTGCGCGAGCATTCACCGGCGTAATGCTGAGCTCGGCGGCTACCTCATTTGTCGTTTTATCCTCAAGGAGTCGGAGAGTAAGAAGTAGGCGGTCCTCTTCAGAGACACGTTGCAGCGCTCGTCCCAAGAGGGTGTGCTCGAGTTCGCGGACGAGCGTGTCGTGGAATTCTTGAGGCTGAAGCTCGTGGCCCTCCTCGACTGAAACATGATCCGGTGTTTCACGTTTCAACCGAGAAAATGCATTTCGAGCAATCGAAACGAGGTATGCCTCGTGATTTCGCACTCCCTCTGGGTTTCGGTCGAGGAAGTTGAGATAAGACTCGAAGGTAGCTGAGACAACCTCGTCGGCTTCAGCCTCGCTAGCTCCAAGAGAAAAAGCGAACCGACGGAGCCGGGGCGAGAGCTCATGGAACACCCGAGCTACCGAGGCGAAATGCACAGGCCTTCCCGGACGGTCAGAGGGAGGCCTACGCTGCCCTGGGCCCTCTTGACTCATTGGCCTTTCATCTCCTCCGTCCGGCCTGGCCATGCTATCCAAGCCGACCTTTCCACCCCGCGGTAGGCTCCACTACGACGCAGCCCACGGGCCAGCTGATGGGGGTGTGGGGATTCTGGATACCTGCTCCTTAGCAGCGGCAAGGTGAGCCTTTGTCGAGATCGCGAACGACAGTGAACCTGTCGGCCAGACAACAGAACGTCAGGTCCTCTCAAGGCCTCCTCGAGCCCATCCACTGAACTGGCGTAGTGGTACCGACGATAGCCGCGCAATCAAGGCTAGGCGAGACATCTCATCCAGGGCAGAGGCCAATTCAATCTGAGTGCTTGCGCTGGAGTAGCTAGGTGGGCTTCTTGCAACTCTAGGTACTTTCCCCGCCGGAGAACACAGGGCGTCCAGCCGACGTGAGTGCGGCACCAACGCTTGCTTACTCGCTATGCCCTGTCGCAAACCCCGCAGTATGGACCAGCGCACGAAGAAGCCCGGGTCGGCAGCAAGCTGCCGAGCCGGGCTCCTCGTCGGTCCTCTCGGACTTCTGCCGCAATCCGGTTGCTTAGAAGTCCCAGTCTTCGTCCTCGGTGGCCTCAGCCTTGCCGATGACGTATGACGAGCCCGAGCCCGAGAAGAAGTCGTGGTTCTCGTCAGCGTTCGGCGAGAGCGCCGAGAGGATCGCCGGGTTCACGTCGGTCATTTCCTTCGGGAACATCGGGTCGTAGCCGAGGTTCATCAGCGCCTTGTTGGCGTTGTAGTGGAGGAACTTCTTGACGTCTTCGGTGAGGCCTACGGGATCGTAGAGGTCCTGCGTGTACAGAATCTCGTTCTCGTAGAGATCATATAGAAGCGCGAGGGTGTACTCCTTGAGCTCCTCCTGGCGCTCCGGCGTCTCCTTCGCAACCGCAAGCTGGTACTTATAGCCGATGTAGTAGCCGTGCACGGCCTCGTCACGGATGATTAGGCGAATGAGGTCGGCGGTGTTCGTGAGCTTCGCCTTCGACGACCAGTAGATCGGCAGATAGAAGCCCGAGTAGAACAGGAACGACTCGAGCAGCGTCGAGGCCACCTTGCGCTTCAGGGGGTCGTCACCCTCGTAGTAATCGACGATGATCTGCGCCTTCTTCTGCAACGCAGCGTTCTCTGTCGACCAGCGGAACGCGTCGTCGATCTCCTGCGTCGACGCGAGGGTCGAAAAAATCGAGGAGTAGCTCTTCGCGTGCACCGACTCCATGAATGCGATATTCGTGTAGACGGCTTCCTCGTGCGGCGTGACCGCATCGGGAATCAGCGAGACAGCGCCAACGGTGCCCTGGATCGTGTCGAGCAGCGTGAGCCCGGTGAAGACACGCATCGTGAGCAGCTGCTCATCGGGCGTCAGCGTCGCCCACGACTGCACATCGTTCGAAAGCGGTACCTTCTCGGGAAGCCAGAAGTTGTTCACCAGACGGTTCCAGACCTCAAGGTCCTTTTCGTCCTCGATGCGGTTCCAGTTAATTGCCTGAACTGCATGGCCCAGCTTGAAGTTCATCGGTTCCCTCTGCTCTCTCACTTACTCGCACCGCGCGCCCGACCAGGGCGAAACACGAAGTTTGGTGGCAATCTCGGGGCTCCGCACTGTGTGCGCGAATGCCGCCGAGGCGCCCTCAAATCCTACCCGTTTCGCCCGGCCAGCACCTGCGCCGCTCCGAGAGTTCTTCGACTACATGTTGTGGTGCACTGACACAGGCACCGCAACATCATGTGCCCTAGTCGCGCACAGGGTAGATGCCATTCACGCAGATGGAGTACGTCATATTGTTTGGCGCGAGCCCTCGCATGTCGGGCAGGCCAAACGTACTTCTACCGTCTCCGCCGTAAGTGGTCCCAAGCAGTGAGTACAGCGCCGAAAAACTCTGCACGGAGAGCATCTGTCCGTTGGCTGGTAGGCCATCCGCCACCGCACCAGCGGTCAGTGCAAGCTCACCAACCACGCAGTCGGCGGCCCGGCCTACGTCCGCCCGTTGTGTGTTCTTACCGAAGAGAACCTGCAGCGCGCTGTTCCCGGTCGCACCCGGCAGCCCCTGCGGCCCCTGCGGTCCAGGGACTCCCTGTTCTCCTGCGGTGCCGACTGCACCCTTTGCCGCGAGCAGCGCCCAGGCCGTCGTGTCGGTCGGCACCACGCCAGAGAACACTTCTTCGCGAGTGGCGACGTACGTCGACCCCTCGAACTCAACAACGCTCGCGGGGGCAACGCCGGAGTACTCGGCCTGGGAATCGTACGCGCCGGCGAAAGCCCACGGAGCAACACCGGTCAGCCCACGCAGACCCTGGATACCCTGGGCGCCGGCTGCGCCATCGGAGCCATCAGCGCCATCCTTGCCCGCTGCGCCCGCAGCACCGGCCTCACCCTTCTCGCCGCGCTCACCCTTCAATCCAGCGGCGGCGATCAGGATCCAGTCGGAAGGCGAATCCGCCGGTGGAGCCCCGACTGACGAACGTGCGGATACGTAGGTTGCACCTCCAAACGTCACGATCGAGGTCGGGGGGCCCGCCGTATAGGTCGCCGAGGCGCTCCAGTCCGAGACAAACTCCCAGGCGGAGACGCCATCCTTGCCGTCGGCCCCAGCGGCGCCGGTCTGGCCCTGTTCACCGCGCTCGCCCTTGTCGCCCGCGTCGCCCTTGTCGCCCGCGTCGCCCTTGTCGCCCTGGCGGCCCTCAGTGCCGGCTTCTCCGGCGGCACCGTTCTTGCCGTCAGCGCCGTTCGCTCCAGCCACACCAGTTGCGCCGTCTCGCCCGGCTGCCCCCGCCGCGCCATCGCGCCCAGCGGCCCCCGCCGCACCGGTCGCACCAGCGGCGCCGGTCGCGCCCACAGCCCCATCGCGCCCTGCGGGGCCGGCTTGACCTGCCGTGCCGTCCTTCCCGTCGGCACCGGCATCGCCGTCGACACCGGCAGCACCTGCCTTCCCGGTAGCGCCTGCCTTCCCGGTAGCGCCGTCGGCCCCATCGGCGCCGTCCGATCCCGCGGCGCCCGTCGCAGGCTTGTCGCTCTGCCACGCGACCGGCACTAGGTCGCTGTCGCAGGCACTCCCGGCGCCGGCGAGCGTCAGCGTCCCCTCGGATACGTCGAGGCAGCCCTGCATTGGGGATCCTTCGCGTACCGCCCCTCCGCCCGCAATCGCCGTTGCCGCGACGGCGCCGACGCCGCCAGAAAGCAAGCCAACGAGCACGCACGCGGCGAGTACTTTGCTTGGACCGTTCATCTTGGATCCCCCATATCCATCCGGGTGCGCCGCGCCTCCGCGCGCGGGCCAACAATCCATTTCACCGGAGTTTCGGGGCCTGTTGGCGGGATATGCCGAAAGCGTGCGCAATTTGCACGCGGGCCTGCGCAATTTGACCGCGCGCGGGCAGAAGCTGGGGGAGGATCACAAAAAAGGGGCGCCCTTCCAAAGAAGGACGCCCCATTTTTACTCGCGAGGAGTTACAGCATGCAGCTGACGCACTCGGTCATGTCGGTGCCCTCGAGCGCGAGCTGGCGGAGACGAATGTAGTAGATCGTCTTGATGCCCTTGCGCCACGCGTAGATCTGCGCCTTGTTGATGTCGCGGGTCGTTGCCGTGTCCTTGAAGAACAGCGTCAGCGAGAGGCCCTGGTCGACGTGCTGCGTCGCCGCAGCGTAGGTGTCGATGATCTTCTCGGGGCCGATCTCGTACGCATCCTCGTAGTACTCGAGGTTGTCGTTCGTCATGAACGGCGCCGGGTAGTAGACGCGGCCGAGCTTACCTTCCTTACGAATCTCAACCTTCGAGGCGATCGGGTGGATCGAGCTCGTGGAGTTGTTGATGTAGGAAATCGAGCCCGTCGGCGGCACGGCCTGCAGGTTCTGGTTGTAGATGCCGTGCTCCATGACGGAGGCCTTCAGCGCGGCCCAGTCGGCCTGGGTCGGGATCTCAACGTTCGCGTCGGCGAAGAGCTCGCGAACGCGCTCGGTCGCAGGCTCCCACACCTCATCGGTGTACTTGTCAAAGAACTCGCCCGACGCGTACTTCGAATCCTCGAAGCCGCCGAAGACCTGCTTCCGCTCGATCGCGATCTTGTTCGACGCGGTGAGCGCGTGGAACAGCACCGTGTAGAAGTAGATGTTCGTGAAGTCGATGCCCTCTTCGGAGCCGTAGTGGATGTGCTCGCGAGCGAGGTAGCCGTGCAGGTTCATCTGGCCGAGGCCGATGGCGTGCGACTGGGCGTTGCCATCTTCGATCGAGCGCACCGAGGTGATCGAGCTCATGTCGCTCACCGCGGTGAGCGAGCGGATCGCGAGGTCGACGGTCTCACCGAAGTTGCCGCCGTCCATCGCCATAGCGATGTTCATCGACCCGAGGTTGCAGGAGATGTCCTTGCCGATGTCGCGGTAGCTGAGGTCCTCGTTGTAGGTGGTCGGGGTGTTGACCTGGAGGATCTCAGAGCAGAGGTTCGACATGTTGATGCGGCCCTTAATCGGGTTCGCCTTGTTCACGGTGTCTTCGAACACGATGTAGGGGTAGCCCGACTCGAACTGCAGCTCGGCGACAGTCTGGAAGAAGTGGCGTGCACTGATCTTCGTCTTCGAGATGCGCGAGTCGTTGACCATGTCGTAGTAGTGCTCGGTCACCGAGATGTCGCCGAAGGGCACACCGTAGACGCGCTCGACGTCGTACGGCGAGAAGAGGTACATGTCCTCGTTCTTCTTCGCGAGTTCGAAGGTGATGTCGGGCACGACGACGCCGAGCGAGAGCGTCTTGATGCGGATCTTCTCGTCCGCGTTCTCGCGCTTCGTGTCGAGGAACTTCATGATGTCGGGGTGGTGGGCCGACAGGTAGACCGCGCCAGCACCCTGGCGCGCACCGAGCTGGTTCGCGTAGCTGAAGCTGTCTTCGAGCAGCTTCATCACGGGGATGATGCCCGACGACTGGTTCTCGATCTTCTTGATCGGGGCGCCAGCCTCGCGGATGTTCGAGAGCGAGAGCGCCACGCCGCCGCCGCGCTTCGAGAGCTGCAGTGACGAGTTGATGCCGCGCGAGATCGACTCCATGTTGTCCTCAACACGGAGCAGGAAGCAGGAGACGAGTTCGCCGCGCTGCGCCTTGCCCATGTTCAGGAAGGTCGGGGTCGCCGGCTGGAACCGGCCCGAGATCATCTCGCGCATGAAACCGCGCGCGAGCTCCTGGTCGCCCTGGGCGAGCCCGAGCGAGACCATCACAACACGATCCTCAAACCGCTCAAGGTAACGCTTGCCATCGAACGTCTTCAGCGCGTAAGACGTGAAGAACTTGAAGGCACCGAGGAACGCGGGGAAGCGGAACTTCAGCGCGTAAGCCTCGTCGGTGAGCTGCTCGATGAACTTCGTCGAGTACTGGTCGAGCAGTTCCTTCTCGTAGTAGTCGTTGTCGATGAGGTAGCGCAGGCGCTCTTCAAAGTTGTGGAAGAACACCATGTTCTGGTTGACGTGCTGCAGGAAGTACTGCCGCGCAGCCTCGCGATCCTTGTCGAACTGGATCTTGCCGTCTGCGTCGTACAGATTGAGCATCGCGTTCAGCGAGTGGTAGTCCATCTCGCTGATCTTCGACGATTCAAGCCCCGGCTCCATCACTGCTGTTTCCAAAACTTTTCCAATCCTTCTTGGACGGCTGTCACATCGTCCGGTGTTCCAAAGAGTTCAAATCGATACAGGAAAGGGACCTGGCATTTGCGGGCGATAATGTCGCCAGCAATGCCGTAGGCCTCTCCGAAGTTGGTGTTCCCCGCGGCCATGACGCCCCGGATGAGTGATCTGTTCTGCTCGTCGTTGAGGAACTTAATCACTTGCTTCGGGACCGCACGGAGCGCGGGCCCACCGCCGTAGGTTGGCACGAGAAGCACGTAGGGTTCGGTGACCTGCAGGTGCTCTTCTCGGGCGTACAGCGGGATGCGTTTTGCGGAAACACCAAGCTTCTCTACGAAGCGATGCGTGTTCCCCGAGACGCTGGAAAAGTACACCAGGTCAGTCACGGTACCCACACATCCTCTGGTTAGAGAAGACGACCGGCGAGCTCCGCAATCTTGTCGGGGCGGAAACCCGACCAGTGCTCGTCATCGGTCACCACGACGGGAGCCTGGAGGTACCCCAGTTCCTTCACCGCCTGCAACGCTGCTTCGTCCTCAGAGAGGTCGTGAACTTCGTATTCGATGCCCTTGCTGTCGAGAGCTCGGTAGGTTGCCGTGCACTGCACGCACGACGGCTTGGTGTAGACCGTTACTGCCATTTTTATGCCCTTCCCTCAAAAGTCCTGGCCCGTGTGAGCCACAACATATAGTGAACCACACCGGGGCCGACCACAAGATGATGTAGTTACACCGATGTAGTTTTCCACGAGCTTTCCACCGACGATTCGTGCGGGTTGGGGAGAACTTTTGGCTCATTTACGCCTCCGTCTGCAGGTTATCCACAAGCTGGGGAGGCAAAAAGATTTTTCATCCACCGGCACATCTCGGCGTGTCGGAATCGTGGCCACATCGCTATCTAGTGAAACGCCCCAGAGGGGCCTTTTATGCCCGTATGAGGGGTCACTTTTCGCTCCCTATTCGACTGATATCGGCCAGAGCAACTCTGTCCCGTCAGGTTCAAACCAGCGCAGCACGAGCATGGCGTCGCGCGCCGCCGAGGCCTCCTCAGCCTGCGCCCCGCGCACCGCGACTCGAATGCGCTCGCCCGGCTGCACGGCCCGCGGAAGCGACAGCCCGAGCATGCCTGCCCCGGCGAGGGCAAACCTCACCGAGTGCGCGGTCTCACTCCCCCGGTGCTCGATCTCAATGACCCCGATCGCACGGCGGACAACGCTCCACGGCACCGGCACCGGCGGCACCGGAGGGCGCGCCGGCGCGGGTCCAGGCGGGCGCGCCGGCACGTTTCGCGTGCTGAGTCGGAATGGAGACATGCCGTGACCATACCCGCGACCTCCGACAGAGCGGCGGCTGGCACAAGAAGACCAGCCAGGCAGCCCCTACACGTGGTGGTAGGGCCGCCCCGCCGCGATCTCCTGCGCCCGGTAGAGCTGCTCAGCGAGCACGAGCCGCACAAGCTGGTGCGGGAAGACGAGTTTTGACAGGCTCCACACGAACTGGGCGCGAGAGCGCACGCTGTCGTCAACGCCGTACGCCCCACCGATCACGACAACGATCTGCTTGCCTGCGTCAAACGCGCCCTGGAGCCGGGCCGCGAGCGCCGGGGAGTCAACGTTCGCGCCGCGCTCGTCGAGCAGCACGAGAAATGCGTCGCGATCCACCCGCTGCAGAATGCGCTCGGATTCCTCAGCCCGTGCCGCCTCGCCCTCGCGCGCCGAGTGCGGGAGCAACTGCCACGACACGTCAAACGGCTTCCGTAGCCGCTTCTCGTACCTGTCGATGCCCTCCTTCACCCAGCTCTCGTGCTTCTTGCCGACGGCGAGCACTTTGACGCTCACTGCACGCGCACCGTGTCGAGGTACTCGGCGATTCGCCCGATGGCTTCCTCAAGCACCGTGACCTCGGGCAGGGTCACGAATCGCAGGTGATCCGGGGTCGGCAAGTTGAAACCGCGGCCGTTCGTCACGAGCACCCGCGTGGCGCGGAGCAGGTCGATAACGAACGCCTGATCGTCTGCAATCGGGTAGCGCTCGGGGTCGAGGCGCGGGAAGAGGTACATGGCGCCGCCGGGGAGCTCGCAGGTCACGCCTGGGATCTCGGTGAGCAGACGGTGAGCAATATTGCGCTGCTCGAGCAGCCTTCCCCCGGGGGCACACAGCGCGTCAATGGACGACTCGATCTCAAGCGCGACCGGGATCGCGTACTGCGCGGGCGCGTTCGAGCACATGCGCATGTTCGCGAGCAGGGTGAGCCCCTCGAGGAAGTCGGCGGCGAGTTCCCTGTCGCCAGACGCGATAACCCAACCGGCACGGTACCCGGCGACGCGCTGCGCCTTCGAGAGCCCGCTGAACGTCAGGCAGAGCGTCTCGGTCACGTGCAGCGCGGCATGCTCGTGGGTCGCGCCGTCATACAGGATCCGGTCGTAGATCTCATCGGCCATGAGCACGAGCCCGTGCCGCTCTGCGAGGGCTGCGAACCCGCGCACGAGCTCGGGCGAGTACACGGCACCCGTCGGGTTGTTCGGGTTGATGAGCACGATGCCCTTGGTCTGCGGCGTGATGAGCGCCTCAATCTCGGCGAGGTTCGGCATCCAACCGTTCGCTTCATCACACGGGTAGTGCACCGCGCGACCGCCCTGCAGCGTCACCTGCGCCGTCCACAGCGGGTAGTCGGGCGCGGGGACGAGGATCTCGTCGCCCCGGCTCACGAGTGCCTGCAGCACGAGCGAAATGAGCTCGCTCACGCCGTTACCGAGGTAGACGTCGTCGGGGCTCACGTTGGCGACGCCGAGCATCGTGTAGTGGCTCGCGACCGCTTCGCGGGCAGGGAGGATCCCGCGGGAGTCCGTGTACCCCTGCGCCTGCGGGAGCGCGGACTGGAGCGCCTCGACGATCTCGGGCGGCGCCTCGAACCCGAACGGCGCGGGATTGCCGATGTTGAGTTTGAGGATCTGTTCGCCGCCGCGTTCGAGCCGCTCCGCCTCCTGGAGGATCGGCCCGCGCACGTCGTAGCGTACGCCGGCGAGCTTGCTGGACTGAGTAATCTGACGCGTCTTCGAGCTCACGGGCCGAGTTTACTCCCGTCTCGGGGGTTACCGCGCAGTTGTGAGCGTGATGTCGCCGAGGTCAACCTGCGCCGAGATCCGGTTCGGCGCACCGGGCATCGTCCGCAACCGGTTCTCGATGCTGCCGGCGCCGCCGCGGGAGGTAACGTCGTAGACCCCGTCGGGCACCTCAAGGTCGATCGAGCCCGCGTTGACAGTGAGCGCGACGTCGGTCGGCGTGTTTCCGGTGAGACTCATCTCGAGCTCCCCGAGCGCGACGTCTGCCTTGAGCGTTCTCACGCCGTCGAGCTCGCCCTCGATTGAGCCGACGCCGATTGTCGCGCTCACGCTCTGCGCAGACCCCGTGACGGTCGCGTCACCTGCGTCGACCTGCAGGGCGAGGTCGCCGAAATTGCCCGCCGCCCGTACCTCACCAACCCCGACTCGGATGTTCGCGTCGATCTTGCGATCCGCGAGCGCCTTCGGCAGCGTGAGCGTCGCCGAGACGTGCTGGCCGCGCGTGCTCGGGCAGACACCGAAGAAGCAGAAGCCTGAGCTGTCGACCTTCGGGGCACGAACGGTGATCTCGTCACCGTCCCGGCCGAGCTCCCACCTGTCGGCGGAGCCGCCGCGTGCGACGAGCGTCGCGTCTTGAACATCGCCAAAGGCAAGGGTGAGCTCAGCGACACCAATGTTGAGATCGAGCCCGGTCACGCCCGCCGTGTCGACGGTTCCCCCGCCCTCAATCTGCGAGGCCACGGCACGTTGCGATGACATGGCCATGCCGAAGGCCGCTGAGGCGCCGACCCCGAGCAAGACCACGCCGCCGACGACGGCGGTGACGATTCCGACCGTGCCGATCCCGCGTTTCCCTGTGCCGGGCCCGGTGGGTGTCTGCTGCGTACTCATAGTGTGAATCCTGTCTGTCGTGTCTGCGGTGCCTGCTGGGCGTCGGGGGCCGCTGCGGCGCCCGCGCTCTGGATGTGGGCGATCGCGGCGAGAACGCGGCGATTGCCCGACTCGTCTTGGTCGAGTTCGAGCTTTTGGAAGATCGCGGTGATGTGCTTTTCGACGCTCGCTTCCGAGAGGAAGAGCTGGGCGGCAATCGCCTGGTTCGACCTGCCCTCGGCGAGCACCGCGAGCACGGTGCGCTCGCGGGCGGTGAGCCGATCCATCCTCGCGTCCTTGCCGCGTCTCGTGAGCAGCTGGGCGACGACCTCCGGGTCGAGCACCGTCGCGCCGCCCGCGATCCGGCCGACGGCCTCCACAAACTCGGCGACGTCGGCAACGCGGTCTTTCAGGAGGTACCCGAACGCGCCGCCCTGACCCGAGATGAGCTCGCTCGCGTACCGCTCCTCGACGTACTGCGAGAGCACGAGCACCGGGAGCTGCGGGTGCCTGGCGCGGAGATTGAGAGCGAGCCTGATGCCCTCGTCGGTGAACGTCGGCGGCATGCGCACGTCGAGGATGCAGAGGTCTGGGCGATCCTGCTCGACGGCTTCGGCGACGCCGACGGTGTCAGCGAAGGCGCCCGTCACCTCGTGGCCGGAGTGCTCCAGGAGACGCACGAGGCCCTCTCGGAGGAGGACTGAGTCCTCACAGATCAGGATGCGCACGGAACACTCACCTCCAGCGACGTCGGGCCGCCGAGCGGGCTGTCGAGGCGGAAGGTGCCGCCGGCAGCGAGCACGCGGTTCGTGATGCCGTCGAGGCCACCGCCCGGAACGACGCGGGCTCCGCCGACGCCGTTGTCCTCGACGCGGGCCCAGAGTGTCCCGCCGTCACGCAGCCGCACGGAAACCCGCGCCTCGCTCGCGCGCGAGTGCTTCGCGGCGTTCGTGAGCGATTCTGCGATGACGAAGTACACGGCCGTCTCGGCCTCGCGGCTGCAGCGCCCCTCGAGGCGCACATCGAGTGTGACGGGAACGTGGGATCGACCGGCGAGCGCCGACAGCGCCGCGTCGAGACCGCGGTCTTCGAGTACCGACGGGTGGATCCCTCGCGCGAGCTGCCGCAGCTCGGTGATCGCGGCCTTCGTCGACGTGTGCGCCTCAGAGATGAGCGCTTTCGCCCCCTCGGGGTCAGAATCGATCTGCTGCTGCGCGAGGCCGAGCGTCATGCCGACGGACACGAGTCGCGGCTGCACGCCGTCGTGCAGGTCGCGCTCGAGGCGCGTCCGCTCGACGTCGGCGGCACGGACCGCGCCGACACGCTGCTGCTCGGAAACCCTCGCCGCCTCCTGCAGCTGCTGGGCCTGGTCTGCTTCGGCGCCCGCCCGGGCGATCCAGACAGTCAGCACGCGGTGCAGCAGGGCGAGCCCCACCATCGACGCGGCGCACAGGATCGCGACGAGCGCGAACGCGAACCACGGAAGGTCGGTGATGAACGGCGCGAGCAGCAGCCCGGAGTTCGGGTGGTAGGCGACGTTGCCGCCCGTGAGTTTGAGGATCGCGGCGGCCGCGCCCCACACGAGGTTTTGTGCGCAGATGAGGAAAAACAGGCCAAGGAACGTCGCGACCGTGAAGCTCGCGACCGCCTGCCGCATGCGGCCATCGCCGAGCTGAGCCCACATCATGCGGAGGAAACCGCCGAACCCAGGGGTGCGCTGCGGTACGGCGCGGAGCGCTGGGATACCAAGGCGGTACAGCCCGTCGACCCGCTCGGTCTCGAACCAGGCGGTGCCGAACAGCACGTAGACGAGGGCGACGAGAAACAGGAGCCCGATGCCGAACACGAGGGTGAGCCCAAGCCCGAGCCCGAGGAGCGCGAAGGCTGACACGAAGAACGCCCAGCCGAGCAGGCCGAGTGCCGCGAGGTGCAGCATCGTGAGGGCGATGCGCCGCCGCGGGCGGGCCTGGGTTTGCGGGGGTTGCGGGTGTCCCATGGTGGGGGCTGTAGGGGCGCCTGCCCACTTCTCGCTGCTCATGCTTCTACGTTAGAGCGCTGGCGCGCGCTCCCCTACCCCGCTGGCCGGAGAACTCTTTTCGGGTTTTCCCTACCCTCACCCCGCGCCGCTCACCCCTCACCCCGAATTTCTCCAATGCACGCCAAATACCGCGCGAGTTTAGGGTGCTTGCGAGAAATTGGGGTGGAATGGCGGGTGGGGGCATGGCGCGACCCCAGGCCGGGCGCCCCGCTTCAGCTCTGCTGCGCGTAGAGCTCCGCGTACGCCCCGCCCAGCGCGAGCAGCTCTTGGTGGGTGCCCTGCTCGAGGATGCGGCCCGCACCGAGCACGAAGATCCGGTCGGCGCCCTCAACGGTCGAGAGCCTGTGCGCGATCGCAACAGTGGTGCGCCCCTCGCGCGCGTCGTCGAGGGCACGCTGTACGATGCGCTCGTTGACGGTGTCGAGCGCGCTCGTCGCCTCATCAAGCACAAGCACCCGCGGGTTCTTCAAGAGCACGCGCGCGATCGCGATGCGCTGCTTCTCCCCGCCCGAGAGCCGGTACCCACGCTCGCCGACGATCGTGTCGTAGCCCTCAGCGAACGACTCGATCGTCTCGTGGATGTTCGCGAGCTTCGCGGCGGCGGCGACCTCCTCGTCGGTCGCGTCGGGCTTCGCGTACCGCAGGTTGTCTGCGATCGAGGCGTGAAAGAGATAGGGCTCCTGCGTGACGACGCCGATGCGATCCATGAGCGCTTCTTGCTTCAGGGAGCGCACGTCGTCACCGCCGTAGGTCACGGCGCCGCCGGTCACGTCGTACAGGCGCGGGATCAGCGAGCCGATTGTGGTCTTGCCTGACCCAGATGCGCCCACGAACGCGACGAACTCGCCCGGTTCGATGACGAACGACACGTGGTCGATCGTCGGCCGGTCGTCAGGCCCGGCGTCGGGGTACGCGAACACGACATCGTCGAACACGATGCGCCCTGCCCGGCCGGGCTCCTCGGTCGGCTCGAGCGCGTCGGGCTTGTCGACGATCTGCGGCGTGAGGTCGAGGTACTCGAAGATGCGCGCGAACAGGGCGCTCGAAGTCTGCAGGTCGAGGGCGACGCGCATGAGCGCCATGAGCGGGAACAGCAGTCGCGATTGGATCGTGGTGAACGCGACGATCGTGCCCGCTGTGATACCCGCATCGAGGCCCTGGCCGGTCGCGCGCTCAATAAGCCACCCCGACACGAGGTACACGATCGCGGGAACAGCCGAGAGGAACACGTTCACGAGTGCGAAGAAGACCTGGCCACTCATCGCCTGCTTCACCTGCAGCGCGATCTGGTTGCGGTTCTCGCTCGCGTAGCGCTCGGTCTCGGCGCTCTGCCGCGAGTACGTCTTCGCGAGCAGCACGCCCGACACCGAGAGCGCCTCCTGCGTAATCGCGGTCATCTCGGAGAGCGACTCCTGCGTCTTCCCCGCGATGCGCGCGCGCACCTGACCGACACGGCGCTGCGCGATGACGAGCACGGGCATCAGGATAAGCGCGATGATCGTGAGCTTCCAGCTGAGCAGGATCATCGCCACGGCAGCGGCGATCACGGTCACCGTGTTGCCGATCACGTTCGAGACCGTGTTCGTCAGCACGTTCGCAACGCCGCCGACGTCGTTCTGCAGTCGCGACTGGATAATGCCAGTCTTCGTGCGGGTGAAGAAGCCGAGCTCCATCGACTGCAGGTGCGAGAACAGCTTCACGCGCAGGTCGCCCATGACCCGGTTGCCGACGCGCGCCGTGAAGTACGTCTGCACGACGCCGATGAGCGCCGAGATCACGAAGACGAGGATCATCGCGCCGACGAGCCACGCGAGCACCGACATGTTGGGCCCGCTGCCGTCAGTGGGGAACAGGCCGTCGTCGAAGACGCGCTGGGTAATGAGCGGCGGCATAATGCCGAGCGCCGCTGAGATCAGCACGAGCACGACGATCACGCTCAGCGGCCCCCGGTACGGCCTGAAGAGCTCGGCGATTCTGCCGCCAAGGTTCGCAACCTTCGGGGCGGCCTCGTTCAGCTTTCGCTGCGCAGCGAAGTCACCGCCGGATACCCTGCCGCCGCGGCCACCGCCGCCTCCACCCATGCTCATGTGTTGAGCGTACCGGGAGGGTTGCGCGAACCGCGTGAAGCCCCATCAACAAAGTTTTACTGGCGCCGCCACCGGAGCGACGGCGGCCCGCCTGAGACGGCCGGGGTTACGCCGCCTCGGCGGGATCCTGCACGACGCGCACCGGCCCCGTCCGCGGCGGCCGAGGCGCGAACAGCAGCGTGAGCGCGGCGCCGAGCGCGATCACTGCGACGGGAAGCAAGAGCGACTGCCCCATCGCGGCGGCGAACCCGTCTTGCGCCTGCGGCGGGAGCTGCCCGC
Source organism: Leucobacter sp. (assembly GCA_052094845.1). Lineage (GTDB taxonomy): Bacteria > Actinomycetota > Actinomycetes > Actinomycetales > Microbacteriaceae > Leucobacter. Next base: position 297,259 of record JBQDKK010000002.1, read on the forward strand.
CCGGCCCGCCCGCGGCGGCCCCCGAGCCAAGCTCGGCGGTGAGGCGCGAGGCCATGAGCGCGGTGATCGACGCGGAGCCCAAGACCGCGCCGACCTGGCGGCTGGTGTTGTAGACGCCGGATCCCGCTCCCGCGAGATCGAGCGGCAGGTTGAAGGTCGTGATCGCCGAGAGCGGCCCCCACATGCCCGCGTTCGCGACGCCGAGAATCGCGCTCGGGATGAGCAGCAGCCAGAGCGGCGTGCCCGGCTTCAGCATCACGAAATACAGCAGCATGCCGGCGGCGAGAAGCAAGAGCCCCGCGGTCGCGATGCGGCGCGGGTCGCCGCGGTCGATCAGGATCCCCGCTGGCCGCGCAAGGGCCGCGGAGATGACGGCCATCGGCACGAGCATGAGCGCCGACTGCGTCGGCGTGAGCCCGCGCACGAGCTGAAAGAAGAACATGAGCGGCATGCTCATGCTCGTCACCGCGAACCCCACCGTCGTGATCGTCGATGCGCCGACGGAGAAGTTGCGGTCGCGGAAGATGCGCAGCGGCAGGAGCGGCTCGCCCTTCTGCACGTGCTGCCACCAGACAAAGAGCGCGAGGATGACGAGGCCCGCGCCGATGAGCAGCCATACCGAGATCGGGCCCCAGATCTGGCCCCAGTCGAAGTTCTCGCCCTCCTGAATACCGAAGACGACGAGAAACATGCCGGCCGCGCTCAGCACGACGCCGAGCCAGTCGAGGCGGTGCGCGTGCGTCTCGAGCCGCGGCACGTACCTCAGCGCGAGCACGAACGCGACTACAGCGACGGGCACGTTGATGAAGAAGATCCACTCCCACCCGACGGCATCGATGAGGAAGCCGCCGAGAATCGGCCCGACGAGCGTCGCGACGCCCGCGGTGATGCCCCAGACCGCCATTGCCTGGCCGCGCTCGCGCGGCGCGAAGATGCGGGTGATGACCGACATCGTCTGCGGCGTCATAAGCGCGGCGCCGAAGCCCTGGAAGACTCGGGCGATGACGAGCGCCTCAATCGTGGGTGACAGCCCGCACGCGAGCGATGAGAGCGCGAAGACCGTGAGCCCCACGAGGTAGACGCGGCGCGGGCCGAACCTGTCGCCGAGCCTGCCGGTGATGAGCAGCGGGACCGCGTAGGCGAGCAGGTAGGCGCTCGTCGCCCACAGCGTCGCCGTCATGTCGGTGTTGAGGCTCTCCATGATCGTCGGATTCGCGACCGACACAATCGTTGTGTCGATGAGGATCATGAAGAATCCGAGGACGAGCGTCCACAGCGCCGCCCACGGGCGAATGTCTGATGGATCGGTGAAGTTCTTGCGCACCGCCCTAGCTTACGCCTCGAAAAAACAACGAACCCCCGGAGCGGCAAGAGCCGCCCGGGGGTTCGATGAAAGCGAAAGCTACTTCACGGCAGCCTTGAGCTTCGAGCCAACCGACACCTTGACGCGCTTGCCAGCGGGGATGTCGATGGTCTCGCCGGTGCGCGGGTTGCGGCCGGTGCGAGCAGCGGTGGTTGCGGTCTCGAACGAGAGCCAGCCGGGGATCGAAACCTTCTCGCCTGCAGCGACGGTCTCGGAAACAGCCGCGAACAGGCCGTCGAGAACGTTCGAAACAGCTGCCTGGCTCTGGCCAGTCTCAGCGGCGATCTTTGCGACGAGCTCAGTCTTGTTGAGTGCCATGTTGTGTCCTTTCAGGGCGGTGACCGTTGGCCTGCCGGCCCCTGATCTATTCGGGGTGTCACCTCCGCTAAAGAGGTTCCGATCAGTTTGATCGGTATGAATCTACCCTACGTTTCCCAAAAAGCGGCGCGATTACGCGGATTTCTTCGGACCGCGTGTCATATTCGCTCTCGGTGAACACCATTGAGCAGACGCGAAGAGGGGCGGGACGATCCCGAAAGATCGATCCCGCCCCTCTTCGAAAGCGGTGCTACTGGGCTACCAGCGGCTGCTTACCAGCTCGACTTGGTGATGCCGGGAAGCTCGCCACGGTGCGCCATGTCGCGGAAGCGAACACGCGAAACGCCGTACTTCGTCAGCACGCCACGGGGGCGGCCGTCGATGACGTCGCGGCTCCGAACGCGCACGGGCGACGCGTTGCGGGGCAGCTTCTGCAGGCCCACGCGAGCAGCCTCGCGGCTCTCGTCGGTGCCGTTCGGGTCAATGAGCGCCTTCTTGAGCTCGAGACGCTTCTCAGCGTAACGCGCAACAATCGCCTGGCGCTGCTTGTTCTTTGCAATCATGCTCTTCTTAGCCATGCTTAGCGCTCCTCTCGGAATTCGACGTGCTTACGGATGACCGGGTCGTACTTCTTGAGCACGAGACGATCGGGGGTGTTGCGACGGTTCTTCTTGGTCACGTAAGTGAAACCAGTGCCTGCCGTCGAACGGAGCTTGATGATCGGACGTACGTCCTTATCCTTAGCCATTAGAACTTCACCCCACGCTTCTGCAGATCAGCTACAACAGCCTCGATGCCACGAGCATCGATAACCTTGATGCCCTTAGCCGACAGGGTGAGCGTCACCTTGCGGCCGAGCGAGGGCACGAAGTAGGTCTTCTTCTGGATGTTCGGATCGAACCGACGCTTGGTGCGACGGTGCGAGTGCGAAATGTTGTGTCCGAAGCCGGGAACGGCGCCGGTCACCTGGCACACTGCTGCCATGATGTTTCCTCTCATACCGTGAGACCGGACGGCCTCACCCAAGATTTCTTGTCTGCGAGATCCGCCGAGGCAAGCCTCCGGTAACGGTTCTCGCGGTACATGCACTGGGACGGCGCACGACCAAGGGTCAAGCTTACGCGAATCTTGCCGACAGCGCAACGCGCCCGGGAACACGCGCGCAGGTCGACGACGTACCATGGGGGTGTGAGCCACCCAAAGATTCTGCTGTACTACGCGTTCGCCCCCGTCGCCGACCCCGAGGCCGTCATGCTGTGGCAGCGCGAGCTCTGCGAGTCGCTCGGCCTGCGCGGGCGCATCATCATCTCGAAGCACGGCATCAACGGCACCGTCGGTGGCGAGATCGATGCCTGCAAGCAGTACCTCAAGCGCACCCGCGAGTATGGCCCGTTCTCGGGGCTCGACGTGAAGTGGAGCGAGGGCACCGGCTTCGACGCGATCAAACCGACACTCCTCAAGGGCGTCGACCGCACCGTGCCGTGGCAGGCGATCTCTGACTTCCCGAAGCTCAGCGTGAAGGTGCGCGACGAGCTCGTCGCATTCGGCATCCCTGAAGAGACCGTCGTCGACGAGTCTGGCGTCGTCGGCGGCGGCGTGCACCTGTCTCCAGAGAAGGTGAACGAACTCGTCGCCGAACGCGGCGACGACGTCGTATTCTTCGACGGCCGCAACGCGTGGGAGGCCGAGGTCGGCAAGTTCAAGGGCGCGATCGTGCCCGACGTGCGCACGACCCACGACTTTATCGCGCAGATCGAGTCAGGCGCGTTCGACGACATCAAGGGCAAGCCGATCGTCACGTACTGCACCGGCGGCATTCGCTGCGAGATTCTCTCCGCCGCCATGGTCGCGCGCGGCTTCGAGGAGGTCTACCAGATCGACGGCGGCATCGTCCGCTACGGCGAGGCCTTCGGTAACGACGGCCTGTGGGAGGGCTCCCTCGCAGTGTTCGACGGCCGCGAGACGATGGACTTCGCGCCCGGCGCGACGGTGATCGGTGTCTGCCAAGAATGCAGCGCCCCCACCGCCAACCTCGTCGACTGCGCAGAGAACTCCTGCCGCACTCGCTTCGTCGCCTGCGCCTCACACGAGGCGCCCCGCTGCGAGGCGCACCAGCTCGCGGTCGCCTAACCCGCGACGCACACACAGTCCGCGACGACGAAGCGCCCGGAGGAGCATTCCCCCGGGCGCTTCGTCGTGTGGCTGCCGCAGCTGTTATCCCTTGATCGCGTCAGCGAGCTTCACGCGGGCACCCGTGCGCATGATCGAGTTCTCGTAGATCCGAGAGCCCGCCCAGAGCACGATCCCGATCGAGACCACCAGCACACCGAGCGACACGATCGGCTCCCACCAGGCCGCGTCACCGAAGTACAGTCGCATGGGCATCGCGGTCGGCGCCGAGAACGGCACGTAGCTCATCACCGCGAGCACCTGCGGGTTGTCGAAGAAGAAGATGATCAGGAAGAACGGGATCATCACGAGCATCATGACTGGGCTCGTCACCGAGCCGATGTCTTCCTGCCGCGAGACGAGCGCGGCAGCGGCCGCGTACATTGCTGCGAGGAGCACGAAGCCGAAGGCGAACAGGATCCCGAACCAGATGAGCGCGGTGCCGAGCTCGCCGAGCAAAATATCTTGCCCTGTCGCGAGCATCCCGACGGACGCGAGCGCGAGCGTCGCGACAACGGTGCCGAGCGCGAGGATGCTGTTGCCGAGAATCTTGCCGGCGAGCATGGTGCGCGCGGAGATCGTGGCGAGCAGGATCTCGACGATGCGCGTCTGCTTCTCCTCGACCACGCTCTGCGCGATCGTCGTGCCGAAGGTCAACGCGGTCATGTAGAACACCATGCCGAAGCCCATCGCGATGAGGTAGCCGAGCATGAAGCTCGTTTCGCTCGGGTCGAGTAGCTCGACCGTGGGCGATGCCGAAAGCGCCTGGACGAGGCCGCCGGGCGGGCTGTCGTTCGCGATCACGGTCAGCCCGACAGACGTATCGCCGCCCGTAACGATCGCGGCCTCGACGTCGCCGTCGCGCACGAGTTGCTCGGCGGCCGCGCGATCCGCGACCTCGGTCACCTCAAACGCCTCACCGAGACCGGTCGCGGCCTCACCCGAGACTGCGCCCTCGGCGACGGCGATCTTCGTCGGGCCGCCGAAGCCGCCGTTTTGCGACACGAGGCCGCCGATGACTACGCCCGCGAGCACAACGAGCAGCAGGATCGCCGTCGAGATGATGAACGCCTTGCTGCGCAGCCTCGTCATGATCTCGCGCTCGGCGACGATCCAGGCGCCCTGCGGCGCGCTCAACTGGCGGTGGCTGGCGGTCTGCTTCAGCGTGTGGCTCATCGGATGACCTCCTTGAAGATCTGTGCGAGTGACGGGGTGACGGGCGCGAAGCTCTTCACGACGGTCGCTTCACGCTGCACGGCGAGCGAGAGAACGGCCTGCGCCGCATCGTCGCTGTCGGCATCGAACCTGGCGAAGCCGCCGTCGAGGTGGGTCACCGAGACGCCCGGCTGCTCGCGCACCCATCCGGCGTCGGCCGCGGGCCCAGCGAGTTCGAGCTCGAACACTCGGCCAGCGTGCTCGGCGCGGAGGCCCTCACGTGAGCCCTGGGCGCGAATCTGGCCGCCGCCGATGACCACGACGTCGTCGCAGAGCCGCTCGACGATGTCGAGCTGGTGCGAGGAGAAGAGCACGGGGGCGCCCTGTGCCGCGTAGTCCTGCAGCACGCCGAGCACGACCTCAACCGCCATCGGGTCGAGGCCCGAGAACGGCTCGTCGAGCACGAGCGCGATCGGCTCGTGGACGAGCGCGGCGGCGATCTGCGCGCGCTGCTGGTTGCCGAGCGAGAGGCTCTCGAGGTTGTCGCCGGCACGCTCGGCGAGACCGAGCCTGTCGAGCAGCCCCGTCGCGGACTCGCGCGCAGCTCCCGTCGACATGCCGTGCAGGCGGCCAAGGTAGATGAGCTGGTCGAGCACAGCCATCTTCGGGTACAGCCCGCGCTCCTCAGGCATGTAGCCGATGCGCGCGCGATCGCCGGCGGTGATCGGCTGGCCGTTGAGGCTGACCGTGCCGCTGTCGGCGGAGAGCACGCCGAGCAGGATCCGCATGGTCGTCGTCTTACCAGCGCCGTTCGCGCCGACGAAGCCCGTCATCCTGCCGCTCTCGACGCGGAAGCTCACGTTGTCGAGCACCTTGCGATCGCCGAAGCTGCGGGAAATTCCTACGATGTCAATCATCTCGCTCCTTTCGTTGCTTCCAGGCTATGTGGGGTGCGAGGGGCGGCGCCTCCCCCTGTCGGCGGAATCGTGACGGGCCAGGCAGCCGAAGCTCCGCCAGGAGACGGACGTGCCTGACTCCCCCAAGCGCCTACGCTTGAACCCATGAGAGAGTCCTTTGCCGCTATGGCGCCCGCCCAGTGGGCGAGGCCGCGGCCCGGTCGCGCCGAGCTGCGCCTTGACGCGCTCCTCGCGATCGCGCTCGCCGTCGGTGCGACAACTACATCACTGCTCTACGCCCGCACGGGCATCTTCGAGAAAACCCCGGCACTGTGGGTCTGGGTCCTCGGCCTCGCGCTCTGCACGCTGCCACTCGCCTTCCGCCGGGTGGCTCCGATCCCAGTCGTGATCCTCGCTGCCGCCGGGTTCTTCGTGTGCGGGCAGTTCGGGGTGCCCGAGGTGCTCGTCATCAACATCTGCCTGTTCATCGCGATCTACACGGTGACCGCTTGGGAGCCGAGGCGTGCCCTCGCCGCCTGGAGCCTGCTCGCCATCACCTCCGCGATGATGATCTGGCTCGTCGTCTCGCTCATCATCGCGTCATCGTCGACCGAGGACTTCATGGGCGCTCCCCGCTACGGAATCTTCTCGGCCTACGCGACATTTGCCGTGATCCAGATCATCACGAATCTGCTGTACTTCGGCGGCGCGATCTGGTTCGGGCTGCGCGCGTGGCGCGCGGCGCGCACGCAAGCCAAACTCGTCGCGCAGGGCAAGGAGCTCGAGCTTGAGCGCCAGACGAGCGCGGCGCAGGCCGTCGCCCTCGACCGGATCGCCGTGGCCCGCGAGCTCCACGACGTTGTCGCGCACCACGTCTCCGTGATGGGGATCCAGGCTGCGGCAGCTAGGCGCAGCCTCGAACGCGACCCTGAGCGGGCGGCCTCGGCACTCGAGGTTGTCGAGGAGAGCGCGCACGCGACGGTTGAAGAGCTGCGGCGGCTCGTGCACACCCTCCGCACCCCTGAGAACGAGGAGGGGTCGACCACCATCGGCATCGCCCAGCTCCCTCTGCTCGTCGAGGATTCGCAGGGCGCCGGGGTCCCGACAACCCTCATCGTGGCGGGCGAGGCGCGGCCCTTGCCGATGCTCGTCGACGTCGCGCTCTACAGGGTCGTGCAGGAGGCACTCACGAATGTCCGCAAGCACGCGGGCAGGGGCGCGGAGGCGGCCGTGCGGCTCAGGTTCATGGACAACGCGGTCGAGGTCGAGGTGACCGACGACGGGATCGCGCGGCGCCTCACGAGCCGCGGAGAGCGCGCCTCGGCATCGACCGAGGGCGCAGGGCTCGGGCTGCGCGGCATGCGCGAGCGGGTTGGCGCGGTCGGGGGCACTGTCTCGGCGGAGCGGCGTGAGCGCGAGGGCTTCATGGTGCGGGCGCGCGTGCCGCTCGCCGAGCAGCCGGCGGTGGCAGCGTGATCGGGGCAGGATCCGTGGGCACCCCGATCAGGGTGCTCCTCGTCGACGATCAGGCGCTCGTTCGCTCGGGCTTTCGCATCATCCTCGAATCCGAGCCCGACATTGAGGTCGTCGGCGAGGCAGAGACGGGCACGCAAGCGGTCGCGCTCGCGGCGGCGCTCACTCCCGACGTCATCTGCATGGACGTCGAGATGCCCGAGATGAACGGGATCGTCGCGTCGCGCGAGATCCTCTCCGCTCCCGGCGGGGGCCCGGCCGTGCTCGTACTCACCACCTTTGGGCACGACGAATATCTCTTCGACGCCCTCGCCGCCGGGGTGAGCGGCTTCCTGCTCAAGACGTCACGCGCCGAGCAGCTCATCGACGCCGTCAGGGTTGTCGCGGCGGGCGGCTCGCTACTCGGGCCCGAGGTCACCGGCGCCGTGCTCGCCCGGGTCCGCGATGCGGGGCCCGCCGTACCGGCGGGTGCCGGTACGGGGACAGCCGCGCCCGAGGGCCCTGTAGTGGAGGGCTCTGCGCTCGAAGGCTCTGCGCTCGAACGGGCGATGGCTGAGGTCGGCCTCACGCCGCGTGAGCGGGCCGTACTCGTGCTGCTCGCGGAGGGCCGCACGAACGCAGAGATCGCGGCCGAGCTGTTCCTCGGCGAGGCGACGGTGAAGACACACGTCTCCAACGTGCTGCAGAAGCTCGGGGTACGAGACCGGCTGCAGGCAGTCGTGTGGGCGCACACCCGGCCGGAATAGACCGGGCGCACGCCCACACCTGTGGCGCTTAGGCCGCGGCCTTCTGCTTCGCGAGGTCGACGAACACCTGCGTGTTGAAGGAGTACGCCTCGCGCACCTCTTCAATCATGCGCTGCTTGTCGTCATCACTAAGGGTCTCGCCCAGGCGGTCAAGACCGTCGCGGTAGGTCTCCTTGAACGCTTTGAGGTCGCCGAGCGACTCAAAGTTGTAGAACTCGATGCCGGGGCCGTCGAAGCCGTGCTGGCGGGCGACGCGCTTCGCGATGATCTGCCCGCCGGAGAGATCTCCGAGGTAGCGGGTGTAGTGGTGCGCGACGATGCCGGGCAGCCAGCCCTCAGCTGCGACCTCGCGAATGCGGGCGGCGTACGCCTCGCTCGCTGGCACGGGGCTGATCTCGGCTCGCCAGTTGGCGCCGAGCAGGTGCTCGAGGTCTACCTCGAGCGTCCCCAGGCGCACAAGCGCTGCGGGGTGCAGGTCTGCGTAGGCGGGGTCTGCCGCGAGCTGCTGCGATGCCTCTTCGAGCGCCTCGTACATGAAGAAGTGCTGTGCGACGAGGTCGATGTAGTCCTGCTTCGTCGCGACACCACGCATGATGTCCTCCATGAAGTTCGCGCCCTCGGAGCTCGAGTGATCAGACCACGAGCTCTCTCGGATGACGCGAGAGAACGGCTTGGGGCCGTCGGCCTCAGGCTCGGCAGCGTGCGGGTTTGCGCCGTGCGGGTTCGCGCCGTGGCCGTGCGCCCCATGAGGGTTCGCGCCGTGGCCGCCGTGCGGGTTCGCGCCGCCGTGGCCGTGCGCGCTGTGCCCGCCCTCCGCCGGCTGGTGTTCTTCGCGAGCAGGCACGCCCAGCTTCGCGCATGCCGCCTTGTAAAGCTCAACAACCTGGCGGCGAACCTGCGGCCGCTCGGTGATCGGAGAGGTGGGCCACTCAACGCGCAGGTCGTGCTCGCCCTCCGCGTCGGTCACTCGCCACATGCCGGCGTGCTCGTCGAGCCCGACCATCTTGCTCGCAGTCGCTTCGGGAAAACCGAACGCCTTCGCGATGAGCAGGCTGTCGCCGACGTGGTCGTCATTCATGTGGCTCGTCACGGCAGAAATCACCGCAGCATCAAAATTCATCACATCTTTCATTCTACGCTCCTCCCGCGCCCCAGGACGCTGGGAGTTCCCCCGCACCCCGCGGTGCTCAGCGACTCCGGGAGTCGCACGGAGTATCATCGAATTTCGTGCTCCCGCGCGCCCGCGGGTAGAGATTGGCGGTTTCGTGTTTTCCAGAGTCAAACGAGTTGGCCCGGTAGCGGCGCTCAGCATGCTCGCTGTGGTCGGCCTCACCCTGACCGCCTGCACCAGCGGAAACGCTGGTTCCGGTAACTCAGACCAGAACACGGTGAGCCCCGAGCTCTCGTCTGCTGTCGACGAGGCCGTCGCCAACGCGCTTGAGCTCAGCGGCTCTACGGAGGCCGTCGTCGGCGTCTGGCAGGGCGATGACAAGGCGTACGTTCGCGGCTACGGCGAGGGCGTCACCGGGGCGACGACGTTCCGGGGCGCACAGGCATCGCAGCCCGTGATGTGCGCGATGCTGCTCGATCTCGCAGGCAAAGATCAGATCGCGCTCGGCCGCCAGGTCTCGAAAGATCTCCCGAGGCAAGCAGGGATCGCAGACATCAGCTACGCGCAGCTCTGCGACCAGACTTCAGCTCTCGCCGACTTCAAGGGCGGCTTCGGCGACCGCTTCGCGAACAACCCGACGCGGCCCTGGCCCGAGCAAGAGCTGCTCGCGAACGGCCTCGCCCGCTCCCCGCTCGCTTGGCAGGGCAAGAACGTGTACATGTCAGACACGAACGCTGTCCTGCTCGATCGCGCCATCCGCCTCAAGGAGAACCGCGACACCTACGAGCTGCTGCAGAGCCACGTGTTCGACCCGGCAGGGATGACCGCGACCTCGTACCCGGACAGCTTTGCTGAGACCGAGATCCCGAAGGGCAGCCTGAAGCCCCTCACTTACCCGAGCGCGGGCGACAAGCCGGTGTGCGAGGCAGGCGTGACCGAGGTCACCGCGCTCTCGCCCTCGATGCTGCGTGGCGCTGGCGCGACGCTCACGACCGTCACTGATCTGAAGGACTTCTACGCGAAGTACCTTTCGGGCGGCTTTGGCGATAAGAAGTCGGCTCAGCACGTCACAGAGTTCCAGCCCGCGAAGAACCCTGAGCGCGACGAGGCCGGCGAACCGACCTCCGAGCCCGACACCGAGGGTACTCAGATCGGGTTCGGCATTGAGAAGGTTGGCCCGCTGCAGGGCCGCGCGGGCGCGATGACCGGCTCACTCACTGCCGCGTACTCCGACCCGGCGACCGGCTTGACGGTTGTCGTGGCGCTGAATAACTCCTCGGCAGGGGCCGCATTCTCGCAGGCGCTCGCCTTCCAGCTCGCCGCGCTCTCCGGCGCGGAGCTGCCGTGGTCGGCTGAGGATCAGGGCGGCCGCCTCACCGAGCTCGCTGTCTGCCAGCCGGCGGCGGAGGGATAATTTTCCTCGGAGTGCCGCTTCGGTGGCGAGGCGGCACTCCGGATTCTGCTACGCTCGTATCGGTCGGGCTTACAGCCTGATTTCGCCCCACTCGGGGCCGTCGTCTAATGGTAAGACATCAGCTTCCCAAGCTGAGAACGCGGGTTCGATTCCCGTCGGCCCCTCCACTACTGCCTTTCTCACCCGGCAACTCTTGCATCTCCTGCACCTTGGCACCCTCCGGCCTCAACATCTGTGATCGGCGTTGCATATGCCAATGCGGGCTAGCCGGGGCATATGTTGAGCCGATTGCAGACAGAGGGTGCGAGAGCGCCTGAGGCGCGCCCCGGGCGTTACACTGGGCGCCATGACGACTCGGCACGGCACGTTCGCAACCTCCCTCGGAGACCTGCTGTTCGTTGCCGAGGGTGAGGCGATCACGGGGGTCTACTTCCCCGGGCACCGCTACCCGCCAGACCCTGAGCAGGTCGGCGACGACCTCGGTGCTGAGCCCAATGACCCCGTGCTCGCGGAGGCCGCGCGCCAGCTGCGGGAGTACCTGCTCGGTGAACGGACGCAGTTCGAGGTTGCTCTCGCACCCGCGGGCGACGAGTTCTTTCAGCAGGTGTGGGCGCTCTTGCAGGCCATTCCGTTCGGGGCGACAACGACGTACGGCGAACTCGCGCTGACGCTCGGGAATCGGGCACTCGCGCAGCGGGTCGGGCAGGCTGTCGGCCACAACCCGGTGAGCATCATCATCCCCTGTCACCGCGTGCTTGGGGCCGACGGCTCACTCACGGGCTTCGCGGGTGGTCTCGACCGGAAACGGGCGTTGCTGAGACTTGAGGAGCCCGAGCCTGCTGAGGCTGGGCGCCTCTTCTAGTTCGCCCTCGGCACCTGGGTCGAGCGGGCCGTCACCCACGAGTACATGGCGACGGCGGCCGCTGCCGACGCGTTGATCGAGCGCGTCGAACCGTACTGCGTGATTTCGACGACGGCTTCCGCCGCGGCGATCGCCTCTTCCGAGAGCCCCGGGCCCTCCTGCCCAAACAGCATGACGCAACGCTCGGGCCAGTCGAAGGTCTCCATGGGCACGCAGCCGGGCACGTTATCGATCGCGATGATCGGGATGCCTTCGCCCAGCGCCCACTCGACGAGCTCCGCAATGTCGGCTCGGTGCTCAACGTGCTGATAGCGGTCGGTCACCATGGCACCCCGCTTGTTCCAGCGGCGGCGCCCAACGATCTGCACGGTGTCGGCCGCAAACGCGTTGGCACTCCGCACGATCGACCCGATGTTCATGTCGTGCTGCCAGTTCTCGATGGCGACGTGGAACGGGTGACGCTGCTCGTCGAGGTCGGCGACGATCGCTTCCATGCGCCAGTAGCGGTAGCGGTCGACGACGTTGCGGCTATCGCCCGCTTCGAGTAGCTCGGGGTCGAAGTGACTCTCAGTTGGCCACGCCTCGCGACCGCCCGGCCACGGCCCAACGCCGGCCGTCGTGCGCTCGGGATGGGTCTCGGGTTCAGGCAGTGGGGTGTCGCTCACCCACCCATTCTCCCAGGCCCGCTACCTACTCGCAGCCGACGCCGTCACCATCGCGGTCGAGGTGCCTGCCGTACCCGGGGTCACCGGCGTAGACGGGCGCAGCCCCTGCTTCCCGGGCTGCGGTGCAATTTGCGAAATACGCGGGTGCCGCGCCAGAGCCTGCCTGCTGGGGCGCCGCGAACGGAACCGGCTCAGCCTGAGCTTCAGCCCTCGCCTGAGCTTCCGAGGCCAGCTGGTTCGCAGCAGTAACCTGTTGCTCAAGCTCCCGCGCCTTCTGCTCGAGCGCCGCTTTCTGCGCCGTCAGGTCCTGGATCTCACTCTCCCGCTCTTTGAGAGCCTTGTTGCTAGCTTCACTCTCCGCCGAAAGCTCTCGGAGCGAAGCATCGCTTTCCTCGCTCTTCGCTTCAAACGAGGCGATCTGACGACTCATCGTTTCCTCCGAAGCACGAAACTCATCGAGCTCGTTTTGCGCCCCGGATGACCCGGCACCCGTGCCGAGCGCTAATCCGACGAAGGCCGCGATCGCGGGGATGCCGAAGGTCTTGAACGCGCCCCGCTTCCCGCCAGCCTTGGCGGGAATTGCGGGCGTAGTTGACTGAAGCCCCAATGTATTTGCTCTCCTCTGACCCGCTCCGGGCGCACCGGTGCATTGACTTCCTCAGATCACATTAAACACATTGGAAGTAAATAGCTACCGCGCGCGGAGCGCCTCTCCCATCCGCTGGACCGCCTCGCGCATGAGCGGCCGCGGCATCGCAAAGATGAAGCGCGCGCTCCCAGCGCCCGCCGCACCGCAGGCGCGACCGTCGGTAAGCCCGACTCCGGCGTTCTCAAGGAAGAACGCCGCGGGATCCTCGATCCCGGTCTCCCGGAAATCGAGCCAGCCGACATACGTCGCCTCTGGAACCGTGAGCCGAACGCCCGGAAGCTCCTTCGCCACGAGCTCGATGAGCTCGTCACGGTTCCCCTCGAGGTAGCTCAACGCCTCGTCGAGCCATTCGTCACCGTTGTCGTAGGCCGTCGCACTCGCGACAAGACCGAGCGTTGCTGTTCCGCGGCCCGCCATGTACCCGATCTCGTCCATGACGCGCTGATCCGCAGCGTTCGAGACGATGAGCTGAGCGCACTTGAGCCCGGGCAGGTTCCATGCTTTTGACGCCGCCGTGGCTGTAATGGTGTGGCCGGCGGCAACCTCGTTCACCGTCGCGTACGAGATGAGCATGCTGCCGGGGAATACGAGGGGAGCCCAGATCTCGTCCGAGAACACCCGGCCACCGTTGCGCTCAACAAGCTCGCTGACGGCCTCAAGCTCTTCACGCGTGAACACGCGCCCAACGGGGTTGAAGGGGTTGCACAGCACCAGGCAGCGCCCGCCTTCATCGAACGCCGCTTGCAGCCCCTCGAGGTCGAGTCGCCAGACGCCGTCTTCGTTGCGCATGGGAACCTCGATGACCTTCCTACCGTGGGCCTGTGGCACAGAGAGGAACGGCATGTACGACGGGGTCGGAACGATGATCTTCGAGCCGGGCTCTGAGAAGTGGTTGATTGCGACCTCGTACGCCGTAATCACGTCGGGCACGGGGAAGACCTGCTCGGGTGCGGCTTCCCACCCGTGGAGCCTGCTCAGACGCGCGGCGGTCGCTTCCTTCAACCGTTCCCTGTACTTCGGCGGCGTGTAGCCGAACGCGCCCTCGTCAACTGCGGCGTGCAGCGCCTCCTTGATGACGGGTGCAACACCGAAGTCCATCTCCGCGATGAACGCGCCCATGACGTTCGGGTCGGCCCACTTCGTGCCTCCGAGCGCGCGCAGGTCGGCGGCCGTTGTTGCATCGATTCGGGCGGCAAAAGATTCGGTGCTCATCACTGGGCATCCTTCCACGGGGTTCGGCGTCTCCAAAGTATTCTCCCGGATCGAGCGCCCGTAAGCATGTGCGCCACCCGCGGCGTCAACTCCACACTGCCAGCCTCAACCGACCCCAGTCTGGCTCGAACCGGCCCGCTCTGGCACAAATTGTCGTCATGCGCCTTGACACGGGACGTAACGCCCGCTTAACTTAGCGTCATGCATACTTTCGTTCGCACCCAGTCCGCCTCCGAGGTGAACTTTGGGATGACCGGCATGATGATGTCCGGTCGCGACGGTATGTGCTGCCGAATGTGCAAGTAGCCGCCACACACGTTTAGACCGTTTCTGGCAACCCGGCATTCTCGGGCCGCGCGATCTTCTGATCGCTAGCTGAGCCCAGCCTGGTACGCCGCACCCATTCGCAGCAAGCCCCGCACCGGGGCACACCAAAGGACTTCATCATCATGGCTATCACCGCCGCCCCCGCTCCCCAGACCACCATCGAGAACGAGATCCGCGGTTTCGCGCTCTACGTCGGCCTGTCGGAAGACAAGTTGAACTCGACAGACCCTTCGATCGGCGCCGTCGTCAGCGAGATCAAGCGACTCGTTGCGCAGCTCGCGCCGAACGCCGAGACCTATGCCGCAGTTGCCCTCGCCCCAGAGGGAACCGGTGGCCGCGACGTTGACGTCGTGCGCCTCGCGCTCGGCGACCCCGCCGCCGCTCACGCGCACCGGAAACCCCAGGCGGCAAACCCCGACCGGGCGGCCAGTGGCGTCGTGCTCGATCTCTCTCGCAAGCGCGTTCTGCTCGACAGCGTGCCCGCAAACCTCACGTTCCGCGAGTTCGAGCTGCTGCAGTTCCTCGTGCTTCGCGAGGGCCGCACGGTTGGGCGCGACGAGATCATCAACACCCTCTGGGCCGACGCCGAAGGCGAGGAGATCCCGAGCGCACGCACCATCGACGTGCACGTTCGCCGCCTGCGGGTGAAGCTCGCCCACTACCAAGACATCGTGCGCACCGTGCGCGGCACCGGCTACCGGTTCGACCGCCACGCCGACGTGTCGATCCTGCCCGCTTCCTCGCCGAGCCCAGATTTCATCTAGGCCCCACAGGACGTTCGCTGTAGTCTCGAAGTACCGCAGGCGGCCACCTCGCCGTGGCCGCGGGCGCGCGTACGCAGCAACACGAAGGAGAAGGCTCCGATGACTACGCTTCCCCCTGAAGACAACGAGAAGGTGCCGGGCACGCCCACAGAGGGCGCATCGACCGCACCCGCAGAGGAGTCGGCGCCCGCTGCTACGCCTCAAGCAGACGCCGAGCAGGCCGCGACGCCCCCGAGCTACTCGGCGCCGCAGCAGCCGTACACTGGCACGCAGCAGCCCGGGCTCACCACGCCTCCCCCGAGTGGCGCCCCGCTTCCTCCGGCCGGGCCGCAGCAGCCTGGCGCCCCCACGCCGCCTCCCGGTTACGGTGCTCCACAGCAGCCAGGATACGGCGCACCGCAGCAGCCCGCATACGGTCAGCCAGGCCAGCAGGGCTATGGCCAGCCGCAGAGCCAGCCAGGCCAGCAGGGCTACGGCCAGCCGGGATACGGCGCGCCACAGCAGCCCGCATACGGCCAGCCAGGCCAGCCCCAGGGCTACTACCAGCAGCAGCCGGGGCAGACCGACCCGCTCCCGAACCTGACGGCAAGCTACTGGCTCTCCGTCTTCTTCCTGTTCATCCCGGCGCTCATCTTCTACCTCATCGAGAGCCCCCGCGCGACCCCGCAGGTGCGCGCGCTGCACGCGGCGAACCTGAACTTCTCGCTGTTGCGCTCTGCCCTGTTTGTGCTCGGGTGGTTCCTGTCGATCGTTCCGATTCTCGGACCGCTGCTCCTCGGCCTCGCGCACCTCGCCGGGTTCATCTTCCACATCATGGCGGCGGCGAAGCTCAATGAGACCTACCGCGCAGGTGGCGGGGATCCGTTCCTCTTCAACGCGCCGATGGTGAAGTAACTCACTCATACAAAAGGGCGGTCTGGCACAAGCCAGACCGCCCTTTTGCGTGTGGCGGGCCTGTTTAGGTCTCGGTCATGCGAGGCCCCGACCCGCCGTCACGCGCCGCCGCGCGGCTCGCTCGCCACGCGTTCCAGCGCTCCCAGAACCGCGCGAGGGTCCGCCTGAGCCAGCCGAGCATCCGCCTCGCCCAGTGGTACTCAGAGCCGAGCACCGTCAGCCCGAGGAACACGATGAGCCAGCCGGGCCCGGGGAGCGGCACGAGGATGAGGCCGACGACAACGATGAGCCCGCCAAGCAGCGTGATCAGCACGCGGTAGAGCACGTCGAGCCACGGGTACCTGCGGATGAATCCGCGCCAGCGCGCCATGAATCGCGCGATGGGCTGCCCCAATCGCTTCGCCCTGTCGGCGTCGTCTTCCGGTCTCGTCACGCTCAAAAGCGTATGCGCCCGCGCTTGGAGCCTTCCTGAGTTTCGGGGGTCACTCAGGGTCTCCTCAGGGCCGGTTCAGGGGTGGATCTGGGGGTCGCTAGCGGGGCGCGACGAGCGCGAATGGGTACCGCTCCGAGCGCACGACGTGCATCGCTGCGGCGTCGGCGTCACCGTCCTCGGAGCCGAGGCCGCGCAGCCGGTCGCCGGTCTCGCGATCAGGATCGGTCGACACCACGACCCTCCCGTGCGCGTTGACGAGCGCGGCAGAGTCGATGCCGCGGATGCTCGGGAGCAGGGATTCCTCAATCCCTGCGACGAGCACGTCGGCGCACGCAACGCCCCAGAACTCGCCGCCAACGACAACGGGAATCGCTGATGTGAGGGTGATCTCGTTCGAACAGAGGTAGTCGACAAAGGGCCCCGCGATGTGGGGTTCACCGGTCTGCTTCGGTACGCGGAACCACTCGAGCCGCGCGAGGTCGATGACCGCTTGGCCGGGCCCGAATGTTGAGGAGGCGAGCAGGTGCCTGTCGGCGCCCTGCCACCAGGCGAGCGGGTTGCCCTCGCCAACAACCGCGGCGCTCCCGCAGAACCCCGCGCCGTACAGCGGGCGGTCTCCGGTGTCGAGCACGCGGAACGCGCCCTCCCTCGTGAGGTCCGCGAGCGCAGGGCCCGAGAGCGGGAGCTGGGAGGCCCGAAGGTCGACCTCAAGCTGCGGTATCCATGCCTTGAGCGGGGCGAACACGCCGTCGAAGAAGGCGTCGACGACGGCTATGCCGTCGGCCAGCTGATGCGCTTCACTGCTCATCTCGTTTCTCCCGTTCGCGTCGTCTGCGTCGCGCCTCAAGTGTGCCACGAAGATCAGCGTCTCGGGAACCCGCGAGCAATTCGTCACGGAAGGCAATGAGCCAGCGTACCGAACCTCGCACGCTTTCGCGCACCGCTGCGCGTGCCGCGGGTACGTCTCCGGCCCGCGTTGCGTCAACCTGGGTCACGATCGCCTCGTGCGTCTGACTGCGCGCCGCGTCGTCGAGATCCTGCAGCGCGAGCAGCGGCGTGAACTCGGTCTGCAACCGCACGTGCTCGTTCGTGAGCCGCACCGACTGGCTGAGCGCGGCGAGTTCGAGCTGCGCCTCGGTGATTCTGCGCCGCCACTCGGCGACGGGCGCGTCACGCGACTCGCTCAGCACGGCGGCGACGATCTCAAGCTCTTCGTCGGTTGCGCGCAGGCACGCGTACTCGGCGCACGCGGCCGAGACGACCTCGTAGTGCACCCCGAGGTCGGCGATCGCGACGCGCGATTCCTGCAGCAGCGTGCGCGCGTTGACCTCCTCGACGGCGGCGAGGCTCGGCCGCACGAAGCTTCCGCCGTTCCGACCGCGCCGCGTCTCGATGAGGTCGCGGTGACGGAGCTCGCTCAGGGCTTCGCGCACCGTAACGACCGCGACGCCGAGCAGGGTCGACAGTTCGTTCTCGCTCGGTAGCCGCTCCCCCTCGGTGAACGCCCCAACTGAGATCGCCTGCACGAGACGCGAGACCACCATGTCGGTGCGCCCCTCCTCGCCAATGGGGGCGAACGCCGCGGTGCGCAGCCGGCTCGGGGTCGCAGCGGGCACGTGTGTGGTCAAGGGCGCGCCTCCGTTCAGCGGGCTGGAATGAGCCCTCGCACCTAAGCGTAATCAAAACGTGACGGCGAAGATGGATTTGTGCCTAAAACATCTAATCCCCTATGTTAATGTTCTAACCAACCTGATCGACAACGACGTTGAGGAGCAGTGGCACCATGGCCCACACCCCAAGCACCGAGCCCACAAGCGCAGTTTCCCTGCGCGGCGTGCACAAGCACTTCGGTGATGTCACCGCAGTAAAAGATCTCGACATCGACATCCGCGCCGGCGAGTTCTTCTCGATGCTCGGCCCCTCGGGCTCAGGCAAGACGACCGTGCTCCGCATGATCGCGGGCTTCGAGGAGCCGACCTCCGGCGAGATCCTCCTCCACGGCACCGACGTCACCCGCTCGGCACCATTCGACCGCGAGGTCAACACCGTCTTCCAGGATTACGCGCTCTTCCCACACCTCACGATCGCCGAGAACGTCGCCTACGGGCTCAAGGTTCGCGGCGTCGCGAAGACCGAGCGGGCTCGCCTCGTTTCGGAGTCGCTCGAGCAGGTTCGCCTCGGGCACGTCGCGACGCGCCTCCCCTCGCAGCTCTCGGGCGGCCAACGCCAGCGCATCGCACTCGCCCGCGCCCTGATCCTCCGCCCCAAGGTGCTACTCCTCGACGAGCCCCTCGGCGCCCTCGACAAGCAGCTGCGCGAGCATATGCAGGTCGAGCTCAAGCAGATCCAGCGCGAGGTTGGCATCACCTTCATCTTCGTGACCCACGACCAGGAAGAGGCGCTCACGCTCTCCGACCGCGTCGCGGTCTTCAATAACGGCAAGATCGAGCAGGTCGGCTCCCCTCGCGAGGTTTACGAGTTCCCCGAGACCGAGTTCGTCGCAGGGTTCCTCGGCGTTACAAACCTGCTCCCCGCCGAGCTCTCACGCGAGCTCCTCGGCACCCAAGCGACGCACAGCCTCCGCCCCGAGCGCGTGCAGCTCGCCGACCCGACGGCCGCGGTGGATCCGGCGACCGTCGCCATCCCCGCGACGGTCGCCGAGACCGTCTACGCGGGCGCCCACACCCGCTACCTTCTCGACACCGCTGACGGCACGCGCATCATCGCCGAGAAGCAGAATTCCCACACGCCGCGCACCGAGGCGAGCATCCGCCGCGGCGACGCCGTCAGTGTCCGCTTCGAGCGCGGCCACGCGACACCGATCCCGACCGCGCCAGGCGCCCCCGCTCCTGCGGCGAGCGCGCCGCAGCACGCGTAGCCGCCGGCGAATCAGGATCCCTCGCGGGTTCCTCCCCAAGTTCCTCACCGAAGACCCACTCATCCCCTACGAAGGAGTACTGATGAACAAGAAACTACTCGCCGCACCGATCGCCATGGCGGCGGTGCTCGGCCTCGCCCTCACGGGTTGCTCGACCGACGGCGGCACCGCCGCGGGCGGCGACGGCGGCCTGCAGATCGACGTCCCCGACGTCCCGATGATGGAGAAGCTCGGCGCGAACGAGAAAGAGCTGAACATCGTCGCGTGGTCGGGCTTCGTTGAGCCCGCGTGGGCCGACAAGTTCACGGCCGACACCGGCTGCGTCGTGAACCGCAAGGTCGCGGCAACCTCCGACGAGATGGTGCAGCTCATGCGCACCGGCGAGTACGACCTCGTTTCGGCCTCGGGCGACGCGAGCCTCCGCCTCATCGTCGACGGCAACGTACAGCCACTGAACACCGAGCTCATCCCGAATTTCGGCGACGACATCGTTGAGGGCATGAAGGGCCAGCTGTACGACACGCTCAACGGCAACGTCTACGGCATCCCGATCGGCCGCGGCGCGAACATTCTCGAGTACAACAGCGAGGTCGTCACGGAGACCCCCGACAGCTGGAGCGTCGTGTGGGAGAAGGACAGCCCGTACGCCGGAAAGATCGCGGCCTACGACAGCCCGATCTACATCGCCGACGCGGCGATCTACCTCATGGAGCACCAGCCCGACCTCGGCATCACGAACCCCTACGCGCTCGATCAGGAGCAGCTGGAGGCCGCGACCGAGCTCCTCAAGCAGCAGAACGCGATGGTCTCCGAGTACTGGTCGCCCGCGACGAACGTAACGTCGTTCACCGGCGGCAACTCGGTCGTTGGCACCTCGTGGGAGGTGCTGCGCAAGGCTACGCAGGACGAGAAGTTCAAGAGCGTACTGCCGAAGGAGGGCGCGACGGGCTGGTCTGACGCGTGGATGCTCGCGACCGATTCGAAGAGCCCGAACTGCGCGTACGCGTGGATGGACTACACCTCGGCGCCCGACGTCAACGGTGCGATCGCGATGAACTTCGGCATGGGCCCCGCGAACGGCGCGTTCTGCGAGCTCAGCGACGAGGCGAAGGCGCACTGCGACTACTTCAACGCCACCGACGAGGAGTACTACAAGCAGGTGTGGTTCTGGACGACGCCCATCGATCAGTGCCTCGACGGCCGCACCGATGTGAAGTGCACGAACTACCAGGACTGGACGAACGCCTGGGCGACAGTCAAGGGCTAACACCCCACCAGCGGGGCGCCCTCGGGCGCCCCGCACCCCCTCTCTTCCCCCACCCCACCCCGTCAGCGAGGACACCGTGAGCACTCAGTCAGCTCTTCAACGCAAGCCGCGGCCCATCTCGACCGCGCTCTACCGCCACCCGAAGGGCCGACTCGCGTCGCTCCTCACCCTCCCGATGACCTGGCTCGTTGGCGTCTACATCCTGTCGCTCGCGATCATGCTCGTGACGGCGTTCTGGACGACGGACCCGTTCACGTCGCGCGTGAAGCCCGGGTTCACCCTCGATAACTTCGCGCAGCTCGCGACGGTGCCCGCGTACGGCATGACCGCGCTGCGCACCCTCGGCATCGCGCTCGCGGTCACCCTCATCTGCGCTGCCTTTTCGGTACCACTCGCCGTGTTCATGTCTCAGGTCGCGGGGCCGAAGCTGCGCGCGGTGCTCGCCGTACTCGTGACTCTCCCCCTCTGGGCCGGCTACCTCGTGAAGGTCATCGGCATGCGCCTCGTCTGGACAGAGAACGGTTTCTTCAACTGGGCGCTCGAGCCGCTCGGCATCTCGGGGCCCGGCCTCGGCGTGCTCACGGTGACGCTCACCCTCGTCTACCTGTGGTTCCCGTACATGGCCATCCCCGTTTACACGGCGGTCGCGCAGATCCCGCCGAACCTGTTCGACGCCTCATCAGATCTCGGCGCCCGCGGCTTCCGCACGATCCGCACCGTCGTCGCGCCGCTTCTCATGCCGTCGCTCATCGCGGGCTCGATCTTCACCTTCTCACTGAGCCTCGGCGACTACATCTCTGCGATGTACGTCGGCGGCTCGACGCAGATGATCGGCAGCATCATCGCGCAGAACATCAACCTCAATCCGCCGCTCGCCGCCGCGTTCTCGTTCGTGCCGATCGTGCTGGTCATCGTCTACCTCGGGGCCGTCCGCCGCACCGGCGCCCTCAACAACCTCTGAGCCGAAGGGAGCACGCAATGCTTCGTCTGAATCGCGGAACCAAGGTCGCGCTCGGCGCCGTCACCGTCGTCGTTCTCGGGTTCCTCTATATCCCGATGTTCGTGATCGTCATGAACTCGTTCAACTCCGGCCGCGTCTCGGGCTGGCCAATCCCCGGGTTCTCGCTCGAGTGGTGGGGCAAGGCGCTCACGAACCCAGCCATGCACGCCGCGTTTCTCAACTCGGTGATTGTCGCCTCGGTCGCGACGGCATTCGCGCTCGTGCTCGGCACGCTCGCGGCGTTCGCCCTCCAGCGCTTCAAGTTCTTCGGCCAGAACACCGTGAACCTGCTCATCGTGCTGCCGATCACGCTGCCCGGCATCGTCACCGGTGTCGCGCTCTCGAACACGTTCCACCAGGTGCTGAAGCCGATGGGGATCCATGTCGGGTACTGGGGCATGATCATCGCGCACGCCACCTTCTGCGTGGTGATGGTCTTCAACAACGTCATCGCCCGCCTGCGCCGCATGAACCCGAACCTTGAGGAGGCGTCGGCAGACCTCGGGGCCGGCATCGGCCAGACGTTCCGCCTCATCACGTTCCCGCAGTTTCGGCCGGCATTTATCGCGGGCGGCCTGCTCGCGTTCGCGCTGTCGTTCGATGAGATCGTCGTCACGATCTTCACCGCCCCGCCGGGCACCGAGACGCTGCCGCTCTGGATCATGAACCAGATGGGCAGGCCGAACGAGGTCAACCAGGTGAACGTTGTCGCGACACTCATGATCTTGCTGTCGCTCATCCCTGTCTACTTCTCGCAGCGGGCGCAGCGCGCCGACACGTAGGCCCTCAACTTCGCAGGCGCATCAGGCCCAGGCGGTGGCCGCGGAGCACTCCCACGGGAACGCTCCGCGGCCATTTTGCGTTAGTTGACATCGATCAACCATCGCTATATAGTTGACCGTTATCAACTTTCGAGAGGATCATCTCACCCGCATGAGCCGCACCACCCCCGCCGCCCCCGCACTGGACGACAAACCCGAAATCCTGACGGGTCGCGCCAAGAACCTCGCCCTCGCAGGCCTGTTCCTCGCGAACTTCGTATCGATGCTCGCCATGAACGTCGTCGGCACGTCGATGCCGATCATCATCGCCGACATCGGCGGCACCCAGGCCGCGTTTACCTGGGTCGTCACCGCGACGATGCTCGCGAGCGCGATCGCCACCCCGATCTGGGGCAAGCTCGCCGACCTCACGAGCAAGAAGATGCTCCTGCAGGTCGCCCTCATCGTCTTCATCCTCGCATCGGCCCTCGCCGGCTTCGCGCAGGATCCCACCTGGCTCATCATCTGCCGCGTTTTCCAGGGCATCGGCGTTGGCGGCCTCGGCGCGCTCGCGCAGATCGTGCTCGCCGAGATCGTCAGCCCCCGCGAGCGCGGCAAGTACATGGGCATCCTCGGCGCGATCATGGCCGTCGCGACCGTCGGCGGCCCGCTGCTCGGCGGCTTCTTCACCGACACGATCGGCTGGCGCTGGAACTTCTACGTCGCGGCCCCGATCGCCATCGTCGCGATCATCATGCTGCAGCGCACGCTGCACCTGCCGACGACGAAGCGCAAGATCACGATCGACTACTGGGGCGCGACGCTCATCTCGCTCGGCTTCTCGAGCCTGCTCATCTGGGTCACGCTCGCTGGCTCGAACTTCGAGTGGTGGTCATGGCAGTCGGCGCTCATGGTTGGCGGCGGCATCATCGCTCTCGTCATCGCTGTCTTCGTCGAGCTCAGGGTCGACGAGCCGCTCATCCCGATGACGCTCTTCAAGAACCGCACGTTCACGATGGCGTCGATCGCGTCGATCGCTGTCGGCCTCGCGATGATGGGCACCATGGTGTTCCTCGGCCAGTACATGCAGCTCGCGCGCGGCCGCTCGGTCATCGAGTCGAGCCTGCTCTCGCTTCCGATGATGGCGGGCGTGCTCATCTCGTCGACCATCGTCGGTCAGATCATCACGCGCACTGGCAAGTGGAAGCGCTACATGGTCGCCGGAGCCGTCTTGCTGCTCGGCGGCATGCTGCTCATGGGCCAGCTGCGCTACGACACGAACTACTGGTACGTGGGCGTCTCGATGGCCGTGCTCGGCGCGGGCGTCGGCATGACGATGCAGAACCTCGTGCTCGTCACGCAGAACACGGTCTCACCCCTCGAGATGGGCGTCGCGAGCTCGTCCGTCACGTTCTTCCGCACCGTCGGCGGCACCGCGGGCATCTCGGTTATGGGCGCGATGCTCGGCCACCAGGTCGCCGACTACGTGAAGGAGGGGCTCGCGAAGCTCCCGCCGAAGGATCTGGCGGGCGCGGAGGCGCTCGCTGACGGGAAGCTCCCGAAGATCGCCGAGCTCACCGCCCCGATCCGCGACGTCGTCGAGTCGGCCTACGGGCACGCGATCGGCAACATCTTCCTCGCGGTGTCACCTATCGCGATCGTCGCGCTTATCGCGATCATCATGCTGCCGAACATCCCGCTCAACAACAAGAGCAACGCTGAGCGAATCGCGGAGCTGCACGAGGCCGAGGCCGCGAACCTTGCAAACTCCGGTGAAGGGTCTTCTGAAGGGGCCGGAGAGCACAGGCAAGTCGATAGGGTTCTTATCGACACCACGGGGCCGATCGTGCTCCCGCATCACCGCCCCGGCACGGACCGCACGGCCGAACGATAGGACGCAGCATGTCTTCCGCAGCCCCCGAAGAGGAGATCGTCGCAGGGATCATCTCAGAGTTCACCGAGGCGTTCGCGTTCTCGCGCACCCGTTGGACGCGGTACGCGAACGAGGTAAGCGCTGAACTCAGCGGCGTGAGCATGCTCGTACTGCAGATCGTGTTCAGGCGCGGCCCGATCACCGCGACAGGGGTCGGCCACTGGCTCGACATGGACAAGTCGCTCGTGAGCAGGCACGTGGCGAAGCTGCGTGACCTCGACCTCATCGTCGCGACGGAGTCACCCGAGGACAGGCGCGTGCAGGTCTTGACGGTGAGTGAGCACGCGACCGAACTGCTGAACGGGGTTCGGGAGCGCTGGACGAACGCGTATCGCGAGCGCCTCGCCGACTGGAGCGGGGAAGAACTCGAGTCGCTTCGCTCGGGCCTGCACCGGTTCAACGCGTCTGCGGACACGCTGCCGACGGATGGGCCCGCGGCCCGGTGCGCGCGGCATGCGGGCGACAGCGGGGATGCAGCGGAGACCGACCCCGCGGCGTAAGGTTACGGAACAACAAGCGGCGACGGCTCGCGGCGATCACGGTACTCACCGTTCGCCGCGAGCCGCCATCGTTTCCAGTGCTTCTCGGAGAGCGCGAACGGCAGGTGCTCTTGCACGTGCCGCGCGGCCCCGACGAGGCGGCCGTCGCCCGGCAGACTCAGCTGCAGCGAGAGCTTCGCGCTCGCCTGACCGAGCGAGACCCGCGCGGCACTCGCGCCGAGCCGCGCGCCGTAACCGTCCACGGCGAAGTCGCCGCACTCCGCAGGCGAGATTCCGGCATACAGGGCCCCTGCTGCGGGATCCTTCGCGAGTCCCGTCACCGAGCCCGTGAGCGTTGGCCGCAGGTGCGCGGGTGCTTTCAGCGCCGGGTTCCGTTTCACGTCGAACAGGTCGAGCGCCGCGGCGAACTGCTCATCACGCACGTTCCAGCTGTCGATCACGGTCTTGCGGGCGCTCCGCCCGCCGAGCCGCTCGGCGATGGCAGCTTCGAACGGGCTCACTTCGGCGGGGCGCGCGGCGTGGATGACGACGAGCCGCCACTCCACGGGCGCGTGCTCGACAAGGCACGCAGCGAGGAACCGCTCGAAGGCGTCGAGCCCGCTGGCCGCCCGCCGGGTGCGGAGCGAGTGCGCGCCACCCTTCGACGCGGGAAGGCCGTCGTAGGTCACGAGTTCGGGCGTCTGGCGCGCTGTGTCGGTCACGCGTGCGAGATTACCAGCGCGGAAGTGGCGCGGCTACTGGAGCCGTTTCCGGATCCAGGCCGAAGCGAGGTCGACCGCGATGATCACGATGAGAATGATGATGAGGTACGTCAGCATCTCGTCGAATTGGAACGTCTTGATCGCCTTGTTGATGAGCAGCCCGATGCCGCCGGCACCCACGAGTCCGAGCACGAGCGACGAGCGAACATTGACGTCGAAGCGATAGAGCAGCAGGCCTGTGAGCTGCGGGAGCACGTTCGGGATCGTCGCGTTCGCGACAACCTGCCAGCGCGAGGCGCCCGCGGTGCGCAGCGCCTGTTCGGGCCCCTGATCCACATCCTCCATCGCCTCCGCCCAGAGCTTGCCCATCACCCCTGTGTTGTGGCAGATGAGCGCGAGCACGCCCGCGAACGGCCCGAGGCCAACCGCGGTCACGAAGATGAGCGCAAAGACAATATCGGGGACGGCGCGAAAGAACGAGAGGATCCCGCGCGCGACCTGGTAGACCGCCTGGTTCGGCGTGGTGGTCCGCGCCGCGAACACCGCGAGCAGCAGCGCGAACGGCACGGACACGGTCGTGCCGAGCAGGCCGATCCAGAGCGTCGTGAGCGCGCCCCCGATGCCCTTCTGCAGCACCTCAGGGCTGAGGTCGGGCGGGAATGCCTCAGAAATGAAGTTCGCCATGCCCTTCGCGCCGGTGACGAGCGCCTCTGGGCGGAACTCGGTCGCCTGGAACGCGAAGACGTGCAGCACGATGAGCACGACGAGGATCACCGACCATGATCCGGCACGGTAGACGGTCTTAGGGTCGCGCGGCACCGCGAGGCGAGTGGCGGTAGAGCTGTGAGTCACGGGTGGTCCTAGAGGTAGAGAGCTGCGAGCTCGGTGTCGTCGAGTTCTGCGACCGGGCAGTCAAATACGAGGTGGCCGTCGCGGAGCCCGATGACCCGATCGGCGTAAGCCCGGGCCAGGTGCGGCTGGTGCAGCACCGCCGCGACTCCGAGCCCCTCTTCGACCGCGAGCTGCCTGAGCAGCCGCATCACGTCGTCTGCCGCGCGCGGGTCGAGCGCCGACACCGGCTCGTCGGCGAGGATCATGCGCGGGCGCTGGCAGAGCGCGCGGGCGATTGCGACGCGCTGCTGCTGGCCACCAGAAAGGCTGTCGGCCCGGTCGTGGGCGCGGTCGGCGAGGCCGACGCGTTCGAGGCAAGCCATCGCCTCCTCCTTGAGTTCCGCGCCGAAGAGCGGCGGGATGGAGCGCCAAGCCGGGAGCCTGGAGAACCCGCCCGCACACACGTTCTGGAGCGCGGTGCGGCGGGGAACAAGATGGATCTTTTGGAAGACCGTCGCCGCAGAGCGGCGGGCCTCGGCCCGCCTCGCTGCGCTCGCCTCGGTGAGGCGGACGCCGGCGATCTCGATGTCGCCGGAGTCCGCCTCAATGATGCCGTTCACCGCGCGCAGCGTCGTCGACTTCCCTGAGCCGTTCGCGCCGAGAAACGCGACGACCTCGCCTGCGTGAACACGCATGCTCATGTCGGAGAGCACGACGCGACCGCCGAAGCTCTTCGAGATCGCCTGGACGTCGAGGAGCACCTCGGGCTCGGTGGTGCGGGCTGCGTGGGCGCTCGGGCTGTGCGCGGTGATCGACATGAGGGTTACACGTCCTTTTCGGTGAGACCCATGGTCTCGGCGAGGTCGAACAGCGGCTTGTAGGTCTCGTTCGTGACGGGAATCAGCGGGCCGGCCGGGTCGACCCCGAGGAAGCCGGAGACCTTCTCAACGTCGGCAGCGTCGAGGCTCAGCAGCGCCTCCGAAACCGCGTCCTTGAATTCCTGCGGCATGTTGCCGCGAACGGTGATCGGGTCGTTCGGGATCTCGTCCGACTTCCACACCTGCCGGAACTTTGACTCGTCGAAGGTGCCCTCGGCGGTCGCGGTCGCGAGCGTCTGCGAGTTGATCTGCGCGGCGTCGACCGTGCCGTTGACAAGCGCGAGCAGCGCCTCGGGGTGACCGCCCGCATAGTCAGCGGTCACGTCTTCGTCGATGCCAGCGTCCTTCAGCGCCGACATCGGGAGCGCGTCACCCGACGTCGAGCCGGGGCTGCCAAGCGCGAGCGTCTTGCCCTTCAGGTCATCAATCGTCTGGACGGGCGAATCCTTCGGCACCCAGATGCCACCCGTGTACGTGGTCGGGTTCCCCTCGGCGTCACCGAACGAGACCATGGCGATCGCGTCTGCGCGCTGGTTCGCGAACACGAAGCCGAGCGGGCCGAACTGCGCGATCTCGAGCTGGTCGTTCTCCATCGCGAGCACCTCGGCCGCGTAGTCCTCGGTAATCGAGACCTCAACCTCACAGTCGAGCTTCTCGGAGAGCGCAGCCGCGAGCGTCTGGTACGCGGGCTCAAGGCGCTCAGGATCCTCGTAGGGGAGGATACCGAAGCGAATCTTGCCGTCGGGGCAGGTCGCGCTCGCCGCGTCAGCATTCGCGCCGCTCTCGTCGGCGGCCGCCGTGCAGCCCGTGAGGCCGAGCCCGATGAGCGCGACCGCCGAGGCGGCGAGGATGGTGTTCTTCTTCACGATTCTCCTTGGTTGTTGGTGTGAAGCGGGTTGGTGGTGTGAAGCGGAATTGGGGTCAGAATGAGGCGATCGTGCGGGCGCCGAGCGCCGGGCCGACGGTCATGCCGATGCCGGTCGTGACGGTCACGACCGAGACGCCGGGCATCGGCTCCTCGCGCAGCAGCTCACGCTCGGAGCTCGACGCGTAGATGCCCTGCCAGCGCTCGATGACTTCGAGCCGGTCGGTTCCGAGCAGCGCCGCCGCGTCCGCGAGCAGCAGGTCAGACCAGCGTTCGTCGAGGAACGGGGGCGCAGCGTCGAAGTAGTCGTGCGAGTCGCCGACGAGCAGCGTGCCGTCAGGCTGCTGCGTGAACATCACGTTCGCGCCGATCTCGAGCAGTTCGGGGCGCAGCCGCTCGGTCTCTTCCCGCAGGCTCGCCTGCGCCGGCCCGGCGAACGCGCCATAGCGCAGCATCGACGTGCCGCTCAGTACCGCAGGCCCGAGACCCATGTCGTGCGGGGCGCGTACGCGAGCCATCTGCAGCACACACTCACGGACGTCGCCTGCGAGGTCTGGGAACAACCTGCCGACGAGGTGGCCCGCTGCGACGATCACGCGATCCGCTGCGATCTTCCCGCGGCTCGTCTCGAGCGTGAGGTGCTGGCCCTCGCGGACCCCGAAGAGCGTCGTACCGAACAGCACCTCGCCGCGCTCGTGATCGGCGATCCAGCGCGCGAGATCGGCGACCACCGTGCGGGGGTTCGCCGTGAGGTCGCCAGCGAGCAGGATCCCGGAGCGGATCTCGCCCGGCGTCGCGAGGCGGAGCTGATCCGCAACCTGCCCGGCGGTGAGCATCTCGCGCTCAGCGGTGTCTTTCCGCTCGGCGAGCTCGACGAGCACCGCCTCCTCCGCGGCCGAGCGGGCGACCGCGAGCGTACCCGACACCCGCGCCTCGATCCCCGTGCGCTCGGCGAGGGAGCGCCAGAGCGGGTTCGCCTCGCGGGCGAGCTCGCCGACCTCCCCAGCCTGCACCGAGGTGCAGACGTGGCCGAAGTTGCGGATGCTCGCGAGCACCGCCCTCGAGTCTTGCTCGATGACGGTGACGCGGTAGCCGGCGTCGAGTGCGGCGACCGCGTGGGAGAGGCCCACGATCCCGGCGCCGACGATTGCGATATGCGAAGTCATGGTTCGAGGATGCGGGTTCAAAAGTAGTCATGACAACTTTTTGGAAGCCTGTTCGCCGAACGTTCACCGACGCTATTTCCGGCCAGAAAACGCTCACCGACCGTTCACCTTGGCGGCACCAAAGGGCCCCGAAATCGGTATCGACAAGTTGTACGCTGACCAACATGACCGAGAACCAGCCGCTGCATATCCAGCTCTATGAAGAGATGGCACAGCGCATTCGCTCCGGCCTGTGGCAGACGGGGCAGCGCGTGCCAAGCGAGAAATCGCTCGTCGCCGAATTCGGCACTTCACGTGGCCCCGTGCGGCAGGCGCTCGCCGCACTGCGCGCCGAGGGGGTCATCACCGGGGGCAGGGGCGCCCCTCCCCGGGTGCAGCGCGGAGTGCCCTCGCAGTCCTTCGGCACCTTCCTATCGTTCACGGAGTGGGCACGCCTCTCCGGCTTCACACCCGGCCAACACGTCGTCGAGGCCGTGAAGCGGCCGGCCTCGGAGACCGTCGCGCGCGAGCTCGGCGTCAAACCCGAAGACACCGTCGTCGAGATCGTCAGGCTTCGCACCCTCGACGGCGAACCGGCACTGTTCGAGCGAACCTCGTTCGCCTACGCGATCGGCTGCCACATGCTTGACGCGAACTTCGACGGCGGCAGCATCTACCAAGAGCTCGCGCGCATCGGCGTCGTCCCAGCCCGCGCACGCCACGTCATCGACGCTGTGGCAGCCCACCCACTCGACGCCGAGTGGCTGCGCGTCTCCCCCGGCTATCCGCTACTGCGCGCCCGCCGAACCTCAACGACGGTCGACGGCACCGTCATCGAGTACGCGGACGACAGGCACCTCCCCTCCATGACCACGTTCGCCATCGAAAACACGGCGGCGCACCGAACCCAGCTCGTTCGCGAATCCGCGGGCGGCGCAACACTTCTGAAGGACCCAGCATGATTTCCCTCGCAGCATTCGACATGGCAGGCACCACGATCAACGACGGCGGGGCCGTCTACCGTGCGCTCGAAGACTCCGTCACCGAGACCGGTGCCACCGTGACTCCCGAGAACCTGCAGACCTGGATGGGCGTCGAGAAGCGCGAGGCCATCACCGCGCTCATCGAGCTCGGCGGGGGTATCGCTGACGAAGATCTCGTGAGCGCAACCTTCGCCCGCTTCCGCGAGCTGCTCGACGAGTACTACACCGCTGAGCCGCCGACCCCGATCGACGGGGTTCCCGAGGCGATTGCGAAGCTTCAGGCCGCCGGAATCAAGGTGGCACTCACGACGGGGTTCTCCCGTGACGTCGCCGAGGGCATCCTCCGCGGGCTCGGGTGGACGGTTGGGGCGGCCGGGGTTACTGGGGTTTCTGGTGGCGTTTCCGCTGGCGGGGTCCGCGTCGACGCCCTGTCGTGCGGCGATGACGTTGCTGCGGGCCGGCCAGCGCCGTTCATGATCCACCGCGTCATGGAAGCGACCGGCGTGGCCGACGTCGCCGAGGTGCTCGTCGCGGGTGACACCGCCGTCGACGTGCGGGCGGGCCTCAACTCGGGCGCTGCGATCTCGGTCGGGGTGCTGACGGGCAAGCTCGACCGCGCGAGCCTGGAGGCCGAGGGGCCGACCGCGGTGCTCGACTCGGTCGCGGCGGTCCCCGCCTACCTCGGCGTCTAGCGCCGGCTCGGGGGCCGGCGGCCCGGCTCGGCGGCCGGGCTCGGCGGTCGGCGCTGCTCCACCCACAACACCTCAATTTATCCGTTGGCCCTCAAATTCCCCGGGAGTTTGGGGGCCAGCGGATTATTTGGGGTGCAGCGGGGCGGGGCGGGGAACCGGGTCACCGCCTCGGGGCCTCACATGCATCACCAAGTACTCTCACATGCGCGGGCTGCCCATCCCGCTCACCCGCCCCGAATAATCGATTGCGCCCCAAATACCTCAGGCATTTGGGGTGCAACAGAAAATTTGAGGCGGATAGGCGTGGGCGGGCCAGGCCAGAGCCGGAAGTCCGGCGGCGAGAGCCCAGTGCCCGAGCACAGCCGGGTCGGGCGCCGTGCGCCGGGCGTGCGCCGCACAAGGGCCCGGCCGGAGCCGCGCTACGCCGCGAGCGGCAGGAGCGCCTCGTGGCGCTGCGCCGTCACCATGATCGGCAGGTGGTCTGACGAGCCGCGGCCAAGCGTCTGCACGCGAGCGATCTCAAACCCCGTCGAGGTGACGAAGTCGTAGTGCCCGCGGAACAGGAAGTAGCGGTTGTACGTGCGCTTGTCCGAGAAGTTCGTGTCGTAGCCCGACGCCCGCACGTGCGCGGTCAGGCGGTTGTGGAAGACGGGGTAGTTGTAGTCGCCGACCATGATGGACGGGAGCCCCGGGCCGATAGCCGCGAGCTCGTCAATCGCGGCGCTGATCTGCACGCGGCGCAGCGAGTTGCGCGCGGTCAGGGGCGCCGCGTGGAACGAGGCCGCGATAAAGTCGGAGCCCGTCTCGTGGTCGTGGATGCGCGCACCGAGCAGCCGCTCGTGCGCGGGCGACAGCACACGGTCGTGCAGCGACTTCTTGAGCTGGAAAGCCTGCGCGGACCGCACTTCGAAGCGCCCCGCATCAACGTACATTGCGAGCCCGAGGCGGTTCTTCTCGGTCGCACGCACGAGCGAGAGCGATCCGATTCGCGAGGGGAGGTTCACGGTGTCGGCTTCTTGGAGACAGAGGAGTTCCGCTCCGTAATTGTCGACGAGGGTAGCGAGTTCACCAATGGCGCGGTTCTTGCGCAGGTTGTAACTAATCGTCTTCACTCGGCCAAGCATACGTCGCGAAGCCTATGGTTCAACCGTGTGCGTGTTTTCTGCGGATTTTGCCAGCGAAGCTGCCTCAATTGCGAGGGTTTCTCGTACCGCAAGCACAGCCGGCGACTCCGCGTTCGATACGCGCGCGGCGGTGAAGATGGATCGGTGGGGGTCGCCGGGCAGGTCGATCATGCGAAGCCGCGTCTCGGCGCGCACGAGCCCGGGGAGTAGCGCGACGGCGTTGCCCGACTCGATGAGCCGCACGTGCGCTTGGAGGTCGGCCGTCTCGTAGCGCACGTCGGGCTCGAAGCCCGCGGTGCGGCACGCCTGCTCTGCCCAGTGCCTGGAGGCGGCGCCGCGCGGCTCCATCACCCACGGCAGGGCTGCCGCGTCCTCGAGCCGCTCAACGAGATCGAATTCGGCGTCACCGGCGCCGAGGCGCGGGAGGGCGAGTTGGATCGCGTCGAACGTGAGCGGGGCGTGGTCGAGACCCGCGAACTGGGCCGTGGCGTGGCCCGGGTATTGCTCGGCGACGACGAGGTCGAAGCCGCGCACGCTCGTCTCGTGGAGCGCGGTCTCGGGTTCGTGCTGCACCATCTCGACGCGCAGGCTCGGGTACTCGGTGCGGAGCCGCCGGAGCGCCTGCGGCATGATCGCGAGCACGGCCGTCTGGAACACGGCGACGCGCACCGAGCCCGCGACCTCGCCGCGCACCCGGTGGGCTGCGGTCTCGGCGCGCTCAAGGCCGGCGAGCAGCTCGGCGGTTTCGGCGACGAGAGCGTCGGCCGCGGCGGTGAGTTCGAGCGTCCGGCCGACCCTCCGAAGCAGCGGCGTTCCGACCTCGCGTTCGAGCAGCGCGAGCTGCTGGGAGACCGCTGATGGGCTGTAATTCAGGGCCTCCGCGACCTGCACAACAGTGCCCCGCTCCGAGAGCTCCCAGAGCAGCCTCAGGCGTTTCATTTCAAGCACGAACGGCCCCCCTCAATCATTAAGCCTTACTTCATATTATTGCTCAGAAAGGATCGCTTTACTTCAAGCTCCGGAGGATCCACACTTAGCTCATCGGGGAAGGGCCTCCGCAACCGCGCGCGCCCGCACCCATGTATGAAAGGAACGCCGTTGTCTCAGGCAACCCCACGCCCCCAGGACCTCGCTGACGAGGCTGTAAAGCTCGCTCGGAAGTGGATCACCGAAGCCGCCACCATTCCCGCTGACGCCTCGGCTGCCCGCCTCGCAGGCGTGCTCCGTGACCCGAACGGCCTCGACTTCACCGTCGGCTTCGTCGACGGCGTCGTGCGCCCCGAAGACCTCGGTGTTGCAGCAAAGAAGCTCAAGGACCTCGTTCCGCTGACCCCCAGCTTCCTCCCCGGTGTCATGCGCGGCGCAATCGGCCTGGGCGGCGCGTTCGCGAAGCCGATGCCTGGCGTCGTCGTGCCGATCGCCCGCAAGGTGCTGCGCCAAATGGTGAGCCACCTCATCATTGACGCGACCGACTCGAAGCTCGGGCCGGCCATCGCGAAGATCAAGCGTGACGACGTTCGCCTGAACGTGAACCTCCTCGGCGAGGCGATCCTCGGCCAGGGCGAGGCAGAGCGCCGCCTCGCGGGCACGCACAAGCTGCTCTCGCGCCCTGACGTCGACTACGTGTCGATCAAGGTTTCTTCGACCGTCGCGCCGCACAACCACTGGGCGTTCGACGAGGCGATCGAGCACATCGAATCGCAGCTCGTGCCGCTCTTCGAGCGCGCCGCGGCAGCGTCGCCCCAGAAGTTCATCAACCTCGACATGGAGGAGTACAAGGATCTCGACCTCACGCTTGAGGTCTTCACCCGGATCCTTGACCGCCCCGAGTTCCTGAACCTCGAGGCCGGCATCGTGCTCCAGGCATACCTCCCCGACGCGCTCGGCGCGATGATGCGTCTCCAGGAGTGGTCGGCCGCTCGCGTCGCACGCGGTGGCGCAGCGATCAAGGTCCGCCTTGTGAAGGGCGCGAACCTCCCGATGGAGCTCGTCGACGCCGCGATCCACGGCTGGCCCGCAGCGACCTGGGGTTCGAAGCAGGATTCGGACACGAGCTACAAGGCCGTGCTCGACTACGCGCTCACCCCCGAGCGCGTGAAGAACGTGCGCTTGGGCGTCGCCGGCCACAACCTGTTCGACCTCGCGCTCGCGTGGCTGCTCGCCAAGGGCCGCGGCGCCGAGTCGGGCCTCGAGGTCGAGATGCTGCTTGGCATGGCGACCGGCCAGGCTGAGGCGGTACGCCGCGACGTCGGCGGCCTGCTGCTCTACGTACCCGTCGTGCACCCCGAGGAGTTCGACGTCGCAATTGCCTACCTGATTCGCCGCCTCGAGGAGGGCGCGAGCCAGGAGAACTTCATGTCGGCAGTGTTCGAGCTAAACGACAACTCGCAGCTGTTCGAGCGCGAGAAGAACCGCTTCCTCGCGTCGCTCGGCGACCTCGAGGGCATCACCGCAGACGGCGATCCCGCGAACTTCGCTGTGCCGCCGTCGAACCGCGTGCAGGATCGCCGGGTCTTCGACCAGGCAGGCGTCGAGGCGCGGGTTGACGCGCTCGTCGAGATGGGCCGCAAGGGTGAGTTCGACAACACCCCCGACAGCGACCCCGATCTCCCGGGCAACCACGTCTGGGGCCGCGAGATCGCGAACCGTATGGTCGCGTCGAAGCTCGGCGACAACCTCGTGGCTGACGCGATGGTCGAGTCGGCGCAGGATCTCGAGGAGATCGTCGCGCGCGGCGTCGCAGCGGCCGACGGCTGGCAGGCGCTCGGCGCCGACGAGCGCGCCCGCATCCTGTACCGCGCTGGCGAGAAGCTCGAAGAGCGCCGCGCGCAGCTGCTCGAGGTCATGGGCTCCGAGTGCGGCAAGACCCTCGACCAGGGTGACCCCGAGGTTTCGGAGGCGATCGACTTCGCGAACTACTACGCGATGCTCGGCCAGGTTATCGGCCAGGTCGACGGCGCCAAGTACAAGTCGCAGAAGCTCACCGCTGTGATCCCGCCGTGGAACTTCCCCGTCGCGATCCCCGCCGGCGGCGCGCTCTCCGCGCTCGCTGCGGGCTCGGCCGTGATCATCAAGCCCGCGTCGAACTCGGCGCGCTCGGGCGCGGTCATGATCGAGGCTCTGTGGGAGGCCGGCGTGCCCCGCGACGTGCTGCAGTTCGTGCAGTTCGCCGACCGCGCGCTCGGTTCGAAGCTCGTCGCTGACCCCCGCGTCGACCGCCTGATCCTCACCGGTGCGTACGAGACCGCGGTGAACTTCCGCGAGCTCCGCGCTGACCTGCCGATCCTCGCTGAGACGAGCGGTAAGAACGCGATCATCGTCACCCCGAACGCTGACCTTGATCTCGCTGCGAAGGACGTCGTGCAGTCGGCGTTCGGCCACGCGGGCCAGAAGTGCTCGGCTGCGTCGCTCGTGATCCTCGTCGGTTCCGTTGCGACCTCGAAGCGCTTCCGCGGGCAGCTGCTCGATGCGGCGCGTTCGCTGAAGGTCGGCACCCCCGAGAACCTCGAGACGCAGATGGGCACGATTATCACCGCCCCCGACGGCAAGCTGCTGCGCGGTCTCACGACCCTCAGCGCTGGCGAGAAGTGGCTCATCGAGCCGAAGCCGCTTGAGAGCGACAGCCCCCTGGCTGCCGACAAGAAGGGCGGCAACAAGCTCTGGAGCCCCGGCGTCCGCGAGGGCGTGAAGCGCGGCTCCGAGTACCACCTCACCGAGTACTTCGGCCCGATCCTCGGCATCATGACCGCGGCGACCCTCGACGAGGCCATCGACATGGTCAACGAGATCGACTACGGCCTCACGAGCGGCCTGCACTCGCTCGACCGTGACGAGATGGCGCTTTGGCTGAACCGCATCCAGGCGGGCAACCTGTACGTCAACCGCGGCATCACCGGCGCGATCGTTCGCCGCCAGTCGTTCGGCGGCTGGAAGAAGTCGGCGATCGGCGCAGGCACGAAGGCCGGCGGCCCGAGCTACCTGTACGGTCTCGGCGAGTGGGAGGACGCGCCGGTATCGGCAGCGCTCACCGCTCCCCGCCCGGCAGCGGCCCCGATTCTCACCGCCGCGCAGCAGGCTGGCATCGCCGGCGCCGACCTCGAGTGGCTGCGCGCCGCACTCGGCACCGACGCGACCGCGTGGGAGTCTGAGTTCGGGATCGCGCGCGACGCCTCGGGCGTCGGCGTCGAGCGCAACCTGCTTCGCTACCGCCCCGTGCCCGTCACGGTCCGCGCTGCGGCAGACGCGCCGATCCACCAGGTCGTGCGTACCGTGGCGGCCGGCGTCGCCGCGGGCAGCCGCCCGAGCGTGAGCACCCCGGCGGCTCTGCCCGAGCCGATCTCGAAGGCGTTCAAGGCGGCCGGTGTCGAGATCGTGTTCGAGGACGACGCAGCCTGGGCCGCGCGCCTCGGCCGCATCGCCGCGCAGGACGGCCCGAACGCGAGCGCGCGCATCCGCCTCATCGCGGGCGCTAGCCGCGCCGAGGGCCTCGCGGCGATCACCGCGGCAACGGGCGGGAAGCCCGACATCGCGGTCTACGGCGGCGACGTCGTGTCGGCGGGCCGCGTCGAGATGCTGCCGTTCATGCACGAGCAGGCGGTCTCGATCACCGCGCACCGCTTCGGCACGCCGAACAAGCTGTCTGAGGGCCTGATCTAAGGTTCTCGGCGGCGAAGGGGTCGGGACCCGCAAGGATCCCGACCCCTTTGCGTATCCTGGGCTGGAATGCAGCTAGCCCATCAGCAATTCACCGCAACACCACCAAGAACCCACAACCAGCAGCTCCGCCCCAACGCCACAACGGAAAGGCGACACCGATGTCTGACCAGTTCTTCCTCTACCTCGCGCTCGGAATCTATTTCGCAGTCATGCTCTTCATCGGCTGGCTCGCGTTCAGGCGCACGAGCGACCACGAGGGCTACATGCTCGCTGGCAGGGGGCTCCCGCCGTGGGTCGCCGCGCTGTCGGCCGGCGCCTCCGACATGTCAGGCTGGCTCATCATGGGGCTGCCCGGCGCGATCTTCGCGACCGGCCTCATCGAGGGCTGGATCGCCGTGGGCCTGCTTGTCGGCTCCTACTTGAACTGGCGCCTCGTCGCCCCGCGCCTCCGCGCCTACTCCGAGGTCTCGCGCAACTCGATCACCGTGCCGAGCTTCTTCGAGAACCGCACGCGCGACCGCTCGCACCTGCTGCGCAGCATCTCAAGCGTCATCATCCTCGTCTTCTTCACCCTCTACGCATCGTCTGGCATGGTCGCTGGCGGCAAGTTCTTCGAGAGCGCGTTCGGCGGCGACTACTTCGTAGGCATGCTCCTCGTCACCGCGGTGACGCTCGGCTACACGCTCTTCGGCGGCTTCCTCGGTGCCTCGCTCACCGACGTCGTCCAGGGCCTCATGATGGTCGTCGCGCTCGTCGTTGTACCCGTCATCGCGATCATCACGATCGGTGGTTGGGGCGAGACCGTCAGCATCGTCGAGACCGTCGGCGCCGCGAACCTCTCGCTCTTCGGCGGCGGCAGCATGACGACGAGCGCCGTTGTGCTCGTCATCGCCTCGGGCCTCGCCTGGGGGCTCGGCTACTTCGGGCAGCCGCACATCATCGTGCGCTTCATGGCGCTCCGCACCCCTGGCGAGGCGAAGTCGGCCCGCCGCATCGCGACGTCGTGGCAGTTCCTCTCGCTCGCGGGCGCAGTTGCCGCCGGCCTCGTCGGCATCGCCTACTTTGACAAGTTCGGGGGCGCCCCGAGCGACCCCGAGACCATCGTGCTGCTGCTCGCCCAGGTGCTGCTGCACCCGCTGGTCTCCGGCCTCGTGCTCGCCGCCGTACTTGCCGCCATCATGAGCACGCTCTCAAGCCAGCTCATCGTGTGCTCCTCCGCCCTGGTCGAAGATCTCTACCGGATCATGCGCAAGACGCCGCCGAAGGAGAAGACGCTCGTGATCCTCGGCCGCCTCGGCGTGCTCGCCGTCGCTGTCGTCGCGGCGCTCCTCGCGATCAGCCCGAACGACTCGATCCTCGGCCTCGTGAGCTTCGCCTGGGCGGGCTTCGGGGCGGCGTTCGGCCCGGTTGTGCTGCTTAGCCTGTACTGGCGCAAACTCACGAACTGGGGTGCGCTCTCGGGCATGCTCGTCGGCGCCGTCGCGGTCTTCGTCTGGAAGGCTTTCGACACCGGGCTCTACGAGCTGCTGCCCGCGTTCATCCTCGCCCTCGCGACAGCCATGATCGTGAGCCTCTTCACGTTCAAGCACAACGAGGAGATCGACACCGAATTTACGACGACCATGAGTCTCGTGATCCCTGGCGCCACAAGCGCCGACAAGTAACCCCGGGTGGGCGGGGTTTCACCGCCCACCCGCCACCACGTTCCGAAAGACAAGCCGCAATGACGCAGTCACTCTCCAGCCCGACCTGGATCCACACCACCGATTACCACACGGCCGGTGAGCCGTTCCGTATCGTCCACGAGGGGCTCCCCGAGCTTCCCGGGTCGACCGTCGGCGAGCGCCGCGTCGCCGCGATCGACAATGCGAACGGGATCGACGATCTTCGGGCGCTGCTCTGCAACGAGCCGCGCGGCCACGCCGACATGTACGGCGGCTTCATCACCCCGCCCGACGATGAGGGCGCGGCGTTCGGCGTGCTCTTCTGGCACAAGGACGGCTTTTCGACGGCCTGCGGGCACGGCACCATCGCGCTCGGCGTGTGGGCGACCGACACCGGCCTCGTCGAGAGCGACCCCGACGGCATCACCGAGGTCGTCATCGACGTGCCCTCCGGCCGCGTCGCCGCGCTCGTCGAGCGCAAGGGCGGCGAGCTCGTCGGCGCGACGTTCAGAAACGTCGCGTCGCACGTCATCGCGCGCGGCGTCTCAGTGCAGACCTCGCGCGGCGAGGTGACGGCCGACCTCAGCTACTCGGGTGCGATCTACGCGTCGGTGCGGGCGCAAGATCTCGGCCTCACCGTCGGCCCCGAGGCGTACACCGAACTCATCGCGCTCGGCCGCGAGATCAAGTGGGCGCTGAACGAGTCGGACGAGGCGCAGTTCGCGGACGACCCCCGCCTCTCGGGCGTCTACGGCACGATCCTCTGGGACGACCTCGGGAACCACGATGGCGGCCCGAAGCAGCGCAACGTCACGGTCTTCGCCGACGGTGAGGTGGATCGCTCCCCCTGCGGGTCGGGCACCGGCGCGCGCGTCACGCTGCTCGCGGACGCGGGCGTCCTTGGCGCTGGCGAAACGCTCGAGCACCGATCGATCGTCGACACCGTGTTCTCGGCAACGTGGGAGGCGGGGCCAGCGCGCGAGGACGGGACAGCGACCGTGATCCCGCGCGTTACCGGCACCGCCCACCAGACCGGCGAGCACCGCTTCATGCTCGACCCGGCAGATGCCCTCGGCACCGGGTTCACGCTGCGGTAGGCGCGCACCCAACGACGGTGGCCGGAGGATCTTCCTCCGGCCACTTTTCGTTTCCCTCAGCGGCAGCACGGCCGAAGCGGTATAGAGTTTCAGCCACGAACTGAGAGAGGGAACGACTGTGATCGAGATGCTGCGGTTCCCTCCCCAGACGCTGCGCGATCAGGCCCTCGTGCAGCTGCGCTCGCTGCTCGTCTCGGGCGTGCTCAAGCCAGGTGAGGTCTACTCGGCGACGGCCATCGCGGCAGAGCTCGGGGTCTCGCACGGCCCCGTGCGGGAGGCGATGCTCGCGCTCGTGAATGACGGCATGATGGAGGTCGTGCGCAACCGCGGCTACCGCGTCGTGACCATCAGCCGCAAGGATCGCGAGGACATCGCCGAGATTCGCACTCTCCTCGAGGTGCCGTCGATGATGAAGCTCGCGGGTTCGCCGCGCGTGAATGAGCGGGCCGACGAGTTCGCCGCGATCGTCGACAAGTTCTTTGCCGCGGCGAAGGCCGAAGATATTGTGGCGTTCTTCGATGCCGACCGAGAGTTTCACCTCGGGCTGCTGGCGCTCCTCGACAACCCGCGCCTCACGGAGTTTGTCGGGACGCTCCGCGATCAAACGCGGCAGTACGGCATCTACGAGCTCGCGGTGCGCGGCGAGCTCGCCGACTCGGCGCAGGATCACCGGAACCTCCTCGACGCGCTCTTAGCCGGTGACGTGGAGGCCGTCGAGCGGCTCATGCTCGGCCACCTCCAGTACCTCAGGTGGAGCCGGTGGACCTTCCCCGACCTCGAGGCCTCGGTGAAGCCCGACACCGGCGACTAACGCATGGTAGCCGGCCACTTCGGCAAGGGGCCGGCCACTGCGCTGGCTAGGATCCTGCGCTGATCCTGCTAGTTGAAATCGGCGAGGAGCGTGAGCGCGCTCTCGTCGATGGTGATGCCGAGGCCCGGGCCGGTGAGCGCGGTGCCGCGCCCATCGACCGAGCGGGGCTCGTACCCCGCGACGTGCTCGTTCGTCCAGTCGTTCATGAACGAGACATTGAACAGCTTCGTCGGGTCGGTCGTCGCCGCGAGGTGGTTCACGGCAGCCGAAGTGATGTCACCGCCCCACGTATCCTCCATCGACACCTTGAGCCCCAGGCTCTCGGCCGCGTCACGCAGCTGCAGTGCACGGCTGAAGCCGCCGACGCGCGAGTACTTCAGGTTGATCGCCGAGATGCCGGCCTCGTACTTCGCGCGGTAGAGGTCGTCGAGGGTGATGATGCACTCGTCGAGGATGAGCTGCTGGCTCGTCTGCTTCGCGACGAGGATGTTGTTGTCGATGCCTCTGCAGGGCTCCTCGATGTACACGGGGATATCGCCGATGAGCTTCACGGCCTTGATCGCGTCGTGCACGTCCCAGCCGCCGTTCGAGTCGGCGATCACGACGACGTCGTCGGGCACGGCCGCGACGACAGCGCGCGTGCGCGCCGCGTCGAGTTCGGGCTCGTTGCCGACCTTCAGCTGGAACCGCTTGATTCCCTCAGCCATGCGAGCCTCAACAAACGCGACCATCTGTTCGGGCGACTCGAGCGGCACCGCCTCGTAGAGCGGGAACTCGGGGTTCTGGATGCCGCCCGTGAGTGCCGAGACCGGCATGCCGGCCGCCTTCCCGAGCAGGTCCCAGAGCGCGATATCGACGGGGCTCTTCGCCGCGCGTTGCTCGAGCAGAGCGCCGTCCATCGCGGTGAGCGCGCCGCGGATGTCGAGTGCGTCGCGCCCGATCAGAGCGGGCGCGAGCTCTGCGATGCCGGCCCGCACGCC
This sequence comes from Leucobacter sp., assembly GCA_052094845.1. Classification (GTDB taxonomy): domain Bacteria; phylum Actinomycetota; class Actinomycetes; order Actinomycetales; family Microbacteriaceae; genus Leucobacter. Next base: position 338,476 of record JBQDKK010000002.1, read on the forward strand.
CGTCGCGAAGGCCGGGAGGTAGGTGCTGCCGAGCGTGCAGACCTCGCCCCAACCCGTCAGGCCGGCATCCGTGTCGACCGCCACGACTGTCGATGCCTGCGCTGCCGCGGCGCGACCGCCCGACATCACATAGGTGCCGTGCTTGTAGGTGAGGTCGTAGCCGAACATTCTGATGCCGGTGATCTGCATGTGTGTGCTCCTTGTCGTGGGGCTCGTGGGTTGGGTTGTCGCGGGATGCGCGGGGTTAGCGGAGTTCGGTGTCAGCGGAGTTCGGTGCCGACGGTCTCTGGTGTGAGCTTCGCTGCGACGAGCGAGATCACGGCGAGCACGGCGAGGTAGACCATGACGAGCACGAGGTTGCCCGTGAGCGCCATGAGCCCGACGGCGATGAACGGCGCGAGGCCGCCCGCGAGCACCGTCGCGATGTTCGCGCTGATCGCGGTACCCGAGTAGCGGAAGCGGGTCGGGAAGAGCTCGGCGAACCACGCTGGCTCAACCGACAGCATGGGCGACATACCGAGGCCGTAAGCGACGCCGAAGGCGAGCCACACCCAGAACGCGTTTGTCGTGTCGAGGAGCAGGAAGAACGGCCAGAAGAACAGGATAAGGAACACGGCGCCGATCATGTAGACCTTGCGGCGGCCGATCTTGTCGGAAAGCTTGCCGAAGATCGGGATCATGAAGATCGCGACAACCGACGCGACCGAGACGCCGAAGGTCGTGGTGCTCGTGGGAACCCCGACGCCCTCGGCGTAAGTCACCGCGAAGGCGAGGATGATGTACGCGCCAGCGTTCTCGAACATGCGGATGCCGATGATGCCGAGGATGTGGCGCCACTCCGAACGGATCGACTGCATGAGGGTCGGGTTCTCGGTCGGGATCTCGATTGCTGCGGTGAAGGTCTCCGGCTCCTCGAGCTTGCGGCGGATGAGCCAGCAGATGAGCACGCCGACGGCGCTCAGTAGGAACGGGATGCGCCAGCCCCACGAGTGGAACGCGTCTTCCGGCATCGCGAGCGAGAGCACCGCGAACAGGCCCGACGCGATGAGCGTTCCGATGTACTCGCCCGAGTTGATGAGCGATGACAGGAAGCCCCTGCGCTCCTTCGGGGCGGTCTCGACGACGAGCACCGCCGAGCCCGACCACTCACCGCCGATGCCCATGCCCTGCACGAGGCGCAGCACGACGAGCATGAGCGGCGCGAACAGCCCGATCTGCCCGTAGGTCGGCAGCAGGCCGATGAGCACCGTGCCGACGCCCATGAGCATGATCGTGATCATCAGGGTTCGCGTGCGGCCGATCTTGTCGCCAAGCCGGCCGAAGACAAAGCCGCCAATCGGCCGGGCAACGAACCCGACGGCGAAGGTCGCGAACGAGGCGAGCACGCCGATGACCGGGTCAACGTCAGGGAAGAAGATCTTCGGGAAGATGATCGCCGCGGCGAGGCCATAGAGCGCGAAGTCGTACCATTCGAGGGCCTGGCCGCTCACGCTCGCTGCGAGCGCCCGCCGGTACGCGGGCTCTTGCTGCGTCGACTGCTGTGCTTCTCGTGTCAACACTGACACCTTTCTCGTTGGGGAAGACGAGCCCGTCGCACTACCCCGAAGCTGTATTGGCTGTGGGCTCACGGGTGCACTGCGGTGGGCGATGGCGTTCCGGGGTCGTGGCTGATCCCGTCTCGCTATGTAACATATTACCGATAACTAACTACGTCAAGTCAATCCTGTCTGTCTGCACTTCCCGCTCCGACACGCGCCAGCGCCCCCGCGAAGTCGCTAGAGTTGCCCTACCCGCACAAAAACGATGGAGGGCGTTCTTGGCGATCAACCCTAGGCACCTGCGCTCGACGAGCCTGCGCGAGCAAGCGCTCGCCGAGATCCGCGCACAGCTCGTGCGCGGAGCGCTGAAGCCCGGCCAGGTCTACTCAGCTGCAGCCCTCGCCGTCGAACTCGGCGTTTCAAATGGGCCGGTGCGCGAGGCGATGCTCGAACTCGTCAGCCAGGGGCTCATGGAACCCGTGCGTAACCGCGGCTACCGCGTCGTGTCGCTGAGCGAGCGGGACCGGCAGAACATCGCCGAGCTTCGGCTACTCATCGAGATCCCTTCGATGGCCCGGCTCGCGGGCTCCCCCGCCCTGCACGCGCGGAGCGAGGAGTTCAAGGGCCTCGTCGCTGACCTCCTCGCCGAGGCCCGCGCGAACGACATGAACGCCTACCTTGAGGTCGACCGCGCGTTCCACCTCGGCCTGCTCTCGCTGCTCGAGAACGACAGGCTTACCGACCTCATCGGCTCGCTCCGCGACCAAACGCGGCAGTTCGGCATCCACACGCTCGCAGAGCTGGGCGAGCTCATGAGCTCAGCGCACGAGCACGCCGAAATCCTCGACGCACTGCTCGCGGGCGACGCCGCCGAGGTCGACCGCCTCATGCGGGTGCACCTGCGCCACCTCCACCACGCAGGTTGGAGCTCCCCCGATCTCGCGGCAACGGTGCCGGGGCCCGGGGAGTCGGCTGGCGACAAACGCTAAAGCCCGGGCCCCGCACAACGTGCGCGACCCGGGCAACGAAAACTAACCCCTATGAGCGAATGACGCGGCCGCCCTGCACGACCGCGAGCCGAGCTGCGGGCTCAGAGAGCGCCGCCGCGACCTCGAGCGGGTTCTCCGAGAGCAGCAGAGCGTCGCCGTAGCTTCCGGACACGAGGGAGCCTGCCCGCACGTCGCCGATCAGCGCCGCATTCACCTCGGTGAGCGAACGAATGGTCTCAGCCGGGCCCGCCGCCTCGGCCTGAAGCTTCACGCCGCGAAGTTGGTCGTCTTCGAGGTCTCCCATGAGGTCGCTGCCGAAGCCGACCCGCACGCCCGCGGCGAGCGCGAGCTGCACAGCCTCCTGTCCCTTCGAGAGCACCTCGGAGTTCTTCGCGAGCGAGATTTCGTTCAGCCCGATCTCGGCGCCGCGGCGATCCATCGCGTCGTACGCCGCAAGGGTCGGCACGAGGAACGCGCCCTTCGCCGCCATAGCCTCGGCGGTCACCGAATCGATGAGGTTGCCGTGTTCGATCGAGCGCACCCCATTCTCGATCGAGTGCATCACGGCCTCAGAAGAGTAAGCGTGGGCTGCGACATAGCTGCCGCGGCGGGCGGCCTCTTCGGTGACGGCACGCACCTCTTCGGGGGAGTACTGCGGGATGCGAAGCGGGTCGGCGAGTGAGAACACGCCGCCCGAAGTCATGATCTTGATCGCGTGCGCGCCCGTGCGCAAGCGGTTCCGCACTGCAAGCCGAAGGGCGTCGACGCCGTCCACGACCTCGCACATGTGACCGTGCGAGAAGCAGATGTCGACGTGCTCTGCGCGGGGGTCGCCGTGGCCGCCTGTCTGGCTCAGCGCCGGCCCCGTGAAGAGGTAGCGGGGCGAGTTGAACAGTGACGCGTCGATGGCACGCGAGAGCCCGATGTCTCCGCCGGCAACGTCGCGCACCGTCGTGAAGCCACGCTTCAGCGCCTTTTCAAGCCTGCGGGTGCCGTTGATGGCAGCGTAGCTCAGCGGGCCGCGCTCGTTCTCGAGCCCGTCCATGCTCGTCGCATAGGCGTGAAAGTGCGCGTCGATGAGCCCGGGAAGCAGCCAACCACCGGTGCCATCGAGCTCTTCGGCCCCTTCAGCAGGGACATCGACGACGACGCCATCGGCTATGTGCACATCGCGAGACGTGAAACCCTCGCCATTCCATACCTGTGCGCCAAGAATCGAAAGCGATTGCGTCTTCAACGTGTCTCCTCTGTGTGACGGCGGACAGTTTCTGCCCTTGGTGAATTCTGTCAGATAGGTGCCGCGGGTAGCCCCGCGACACCTATCAACGGATGTGCTATCGACCGCGGGCGGCCGCAGTCGCGTCCTCGTCTACGACGAAATCTGCCCCAACCACGACCCCGTAATCCCGGGTCGCAGAGTCAGGTGAGACGAACCCGTTGCGCACGTCGCGCGCGACCGCTGCGGGGTCACGGTCGAACGGATTGCCATACCCACCACCGCCGCCAGTTGCGTTGACAAGCACGTCTCCGGCTTCGAGGTGGTTGTAGCTGCCGCCCTGCACGACCTCGCGCGATGTTCCAGGGTTCAGCACTACCTGATTCGGTTTACCCTCGTGTCCACCGTCAATCGACCATGGCTCTGTCTTGGTCTTGTACACCAGACAGATACCCGTCGATGGTGCGGTGAAACGGTACGTGCGACTGACTCCGACCCCGCCCCGGTGCTTGCCAGCGCCTCCGGTGTCTGGGCGGTAACCGTAGTGATCGATGATCATCGACGACTTCGTTTCGAGCACCTCAACCGGGTTATTGCGGCACCCTGGCTCGGAGAGATGCATGATGCCATCTTCGCCGTCGTGATGAGCAGTTCCGCCGTACCCAACCGCTTCGTTGGTGGCCTCTTGCCAAGGCTCGCCGGTACGCGGGTTGATGCCGAGCCCCATCATCGAGCAGACATCGCCGCCCGAGCATGCCGGTACGAGCTCGGGCATACCCTGTGCCAGCGCCTTGAGGATGACCTCGCCGGCCAGCAGGCCGGTCCACAGCGTGAAGGTCGGCATCGGTGGCACGGCATGCATTACCGAACCAGGTACCGTGATCACGCGAAGAGGCGCGAAGTTGCCGGCAACCACCGGCGAATCAGGCGTGGTAAGCGACTTGAAAATCAAGCTCGATAGCGCCTCAGTTTGTCCAACAGGGAGGTTGATTGGGCCGACCACGTTCTCCGCAGACCCGGTCCAGTCAACAATCATTTCCTCATCGGTAACCGTGACGGTGCACTTGAGCTCGACCAGTTGATCCTTCGAGATCCCGTCGTCGTCAACGTAGTCGATTGCTGTCCAGGTGCCCTTCGGGAGCTTCTTCAGCGCGAGCTTCGCGAGCTTTTCACCGTGGTCGTTGATCGTCGCCATCGCCTCCTCGAGTGTGGCAACGCCGTACTTCGCTGCGAGCTCCTGAGTGCGCTTTACGCCGGTGACGCATGCTGACACCTGAGCCTGGATATCCCCGATGGTGTGCTTCGGCATCCGGCTATTAAAGCGGACAATGTTGAAGACATCGTCGTTCTTCACCCCGCGGCGGTACAGCTTCGAAGCGGGCATGACGAGCCCCTCCTGCGAGCGATCAGTCGAGTCGAGCACGTAGCCCGGATCCTTCTGATGCAGGTCCGTAACGTGCACGCGGCAAGATGCGAACCCAATGAGCTTGTCCTCGGCGTGAATTGGCGCAAATACCAGCGGGTCAAGTGTGTGTGCGCTCGACCAATAGGGGTAATTGATGATGAACACGTCACCGGGCTCCATAGCGTCAACGCCCAGGAACTCCATCGAGTGCTTGATTCCTGCATCGTTGCCGCGGGTGAAGACCGCGATGCCAGGCGCATCGGCAACCACGTCACCGTTGGCATCGTGCAATCCAATGCCGTAGTCGTGGATCTCATACACGACGGTGTTATAAGCCGTACGGCAGAGGTTTCTCGCGATTTCCTCGGCCGCCGCGAGTAGGCCGTGCCTGATGATCTCGGTAGTAATTGCATCGGCCATAGTTAGGCTCCCTTCTGAATCGAAATGACGAGTTCACCGTACGGGCCGACCTCGAGTCGGTCGCCTGCATGCATCACGGTTGTTGCAGTGTGTTCGGTGATCACGGCAGGGCCCTCGACCACGTCGCCCGCGAGGAGCGATTCGCGCGCGACGAGCGCGTACTCTGCCTGGCTCTCGTCAGGCAGAGTCACCGTGCGAGTCGCCGTCGGGTAGCTATCACCGGCGGTGCGCGCGGCGACCTGCGGCAGATCCGGCTTGTCGACGACGCCAACGGCGTGGAGTCGAAGAGTGGTGATCTCGATGGGGTCATCCATCGTGTGTCCGTACTGACGCAGGTGCAGGCGATCAAACTCTTCGCGGATCACGGATCGCGGATCGGTTCCGTCAGACGGGTAGTCAACGGTCACGGAGTGTTCTTGCCCCGAGTAACGCACGGCTACTACTCTGCTGAAGGCGCGGCGGTCCACGCCGAACCCCTCGCCCTCAAGCGCGACAGACGCTTCCGACTCCATATCGGCGTAAAGCGCGTCCGCTGCAGCGGAGTCGAGCTCATCGAGCGGCTGAATCGTGGTACGCGAGTAGTCGTGTTGAACATCGGCCATGAGCATCCCGAGCGCGGAGAACGCACCTTGCCCCGGCGGCACGATGACCTCGGGAACGCCGAGCTCACGCGCAACATCGACGGCAACCAGGCCACCACCACCACCGAACGAGAGCAGCGCAAAGTCCTTTGGATCATGACCAAGCTCGATCGTGATCGCCCGCACAGCGCCAACAATCTTGGTGTTCGAGATCTGCACCATGCCGCGAGCGAGCTGAGTGACAGAGAGCCCAAGCTCCTCGGCGATCGGCGCAAGCGCCATCACCGACTTCTCGCGGTCGAGCGTGAGCTCACCGCCGAGTGGTGTATCCACGCCAAGGTAGCCGACGGCGAGCGCCGCGTCGGTAAACGTTGGCTGTGTACCGCCGCGCCCGTATGCAGCAGGGCCAGGAACCGCGCCAGCGCTCTTCGGGCCGACCTGTAACGCACCGGCCTCGTCGAGGTAACCAAGCGATCCTCCCCCTGCGCCGATCGTGTGAATGTAGAGCGATGGCGTGTTAATTGGAAGGCCCTCGAACTCAGCACCGTGGTAAAGCACCGGTGCGCCCTCAAGCACGAGTGAGGCGTCAAGGCTGGTGCCGCCCATGTCGATTGTGATGAGGTTTGGCCGATCGATTAGCCGAGAGAACCCCCCGGCGCCAACGACTCCGCCAGCCGGGCCAGAGAGGATGAGGTTTACCGGCTGCTCACGCGCGGCCGAGGCGGTCATTGCGCCACCCCCGGAACGTGACATCAGGAAGCGACCCTCAAAGCCGCGCTCAGCGAGTTCGCCCTCAAGCGCACGAAGGTAGCTGCGCATAATCGGCTTGATGTATGCGTCAAGCACAGCGGTGCTCGTTCGCTCGTACTCGCGGTACTCACGCGAGAGCTCGTTCGAGAGCGTCACCTCAACGTTCGGGGCCTCTTCGGTGAGAATCTCGCGCATCCTGAGCTCGTGCGCGGGGTTCGCGTAGGCGTGCAGAAAGGCGACGGCAACCGCGTCGTATTCACGCGCTGCGATCTCACGCGCAACTCTCCTCGCGTCTTCCTCGTCGAGCGGGGCAATAACGCTGCCGTCGAACATACTCCGCTCGGTCACCTCAAAGGTGTCGTAGCGCTCGAGCAGAGGCTCAGGCTTTTGGTATGCAAAGTCGTACATGACCTTGCGATCGGTGCGACCGAGCAGGTAAACGTCCCGGAATCCCCGAGTACCAATGATCGCGATGCGCGCGCCCGATCGAGTGAGCAGGGAGTTCAGCCCGAGGGTTGAGCCATGGTTGAACGTTTCTACCGTGCTGGGGTCGGCTTCCGCCTTGTCGAACGCGGCGAGAACACCGGCGGTGGGCTCCGACGGCGTCGTCGGCACTTTCTCGAAACGAAGTTCGCCTGTTCCGGGCACGAGCTTCACTACGTCGGTGAAGGTGCCTCCGACATCGATCGCTACGCGAACCTGATGTGACATGAGATGTGTACTCCTGTGAATTGTTGGTGGTTGTTAGCGACGGTTGCGGCCCGCGGCTGCGAGCCCCACTGCCGCGAGGATGATGAAACCGGTGACCATGTCTTTGAGCTGCGGGTTTAGGTCGAGCAGGTCGAACCCGTTGCCGATGAGCGCGATGAGGAACACGCCAGCGATCGAACGCCAAACCGCACCGACGCCGCCGTAGATGCTCGTGCCGCCGAGAATCACTGCGGCGATCGCCGAGAGTTCAAGGCCTGCGCCAGACAGCGGCTGGCCCGACGCGATGCGGGAAACCCCAATCGCGGCTGCGGTGCCCGCGGCAAGCCCACTGAGCATGAACACAAAGACCCTTGTGCGTGTCACGTTGATGCCCGACAGTTCCGCAGCCTCGTCGTTACCGCCGACGGCGTAGACATGACGACCGAAGACAGTGCGTGAGAGCAGCAGCCAGAATGCAGCGGCGATGATGATCATCACGAACACTGCGATGAATACGCCCCCAATGCGGTCCCGTCCGAGTGCGGTAAAGCCCGGAGTCGTGACGGTAATCAGGCTGCCACCGGTGATAAGAACCGCGATCGTCGTGAAGATCATCGATGACGCAAGCGTCGCGAGGAACGAGTGGACGCGGAGCTTCGTGATCACAATGCCGTTGAAGGAACCGAGAACTACGCCGACAACCGGCGCCGCAGCGAGCGCGAGCACGACGTTCCCCGTAGAGACCGCGAGCCATGCAGACGCGACCCCTGCGACACCGTAGATGGCGCCCGTCGAGAGGTCAAAGTTGCCTGAGACAATCACAAAGGTACCCGCCGACGCAATAATCACGAGGGGAGCATTCTGGTTGAGAATGTTCACGATGTTGCCGAAGGTGAAGAACGATGGCGACAGAATGGCGAGGGCGACGATAACTGCCCCCAACAAGATAAGCACTGCGTACTCGATTGCGATCTCTCTCACCGAGAACCGCTTCCGCTCACGCGTCTGGGTGACGGTGGTGTTGGCAGCTTGAGTCATGCTGCTGACTCCTCTCCGGATGAAACGTGGAAGAGCTGAAACAACACGTCTTCCACGGTGGTGTCTGCGGGAACGATCTCGCTGATCGTTCTCCCTTCGGAGACCAAGTAGGCGCGGTGCGCGAGCTCCATGATCTCCTCGTGTTCGGATGAAATGAGCAGGATCCCGATTCCCTGCTCGGCGAGCTTCACAATGAGCTCGTAAATTGTTCGTTTTGCCCCGACGTCGACCCCGCGCGTCGGCTCGTCGAGCACGATCACTTTCGGGTTCGTCGACAGGGCCTTGGCGAGTAGCGCCTTCTGCTGGTTGCCGCCTGAAAACCAAGAGACGGGGAGCTCAGTGTTGGCCGGCCGCATTTCGAGCGCGTGAGCGAGCTCAGTAGCCGCAGACTTCTCTTGCTTCGTGTTGACAACGCCGCCGTTTGAGAACTGAGCAAGGCTCGAGAGTGAGATGTTTTCGCGCACCGAGCGCTGCAGCACAAGGCCATCGCGGTGCCGATCCTCTGAGACAAGTACGAAACCGCGCTCGATCGACGCTCTCGGCGAGTGCTTGGTTACGCGCTGACCTGCAACGTCGACGGTGCCGGCAAGGAGTCGGTCCACACCGAATACCGCGCGTGCGCACTCCGAACGACCGCTGCCAACCAAACCGAGGAGCCCGACGACCTCGCCTGGCCGCACGACAAACGACATATCGGCCACGCCTGTGTCGGTCGCAACCCCGTTCGCGACGAGCACAGGTGCAACATCGCCAGCGACCGGCGCCGAACGCTCGGGATAGGCCTGCCCGAGAGAGCGGCCAAGCATCGAGGTAACAACCTCCTGCTTCGAAACCTCACTAGCGACGACCGTGTCAATCTTTCTGCCATCACGCATGATGGTGATGCGGTCTGCAACGGCGAGCACAGAATCAAGAAAATGCGAGACATAGATGACGCAGCAGCCACGATCACGAAGCCTTCTCATTAGTGATTCGAGCTGCTCCATCTCCTTGGCTGTCAGCGAGGAAGTCGGTTCGTCCATTACGATCACACGAGCGTCTCTGGCGAGCGCTCGCATGATCTCAACCTTCTGCTGGTCAGCGATGCGGAGATCCCGCACCTTCGAGTGCGGGTCGAGGCCGAAACGGATCTGCTCTTCGAGCAGCGCAAACCGCGCGGCCAGGTCGCGCTTCTCCCATCCCAAGAAATGCCGCTCTGCCCCAAGGAAGACGTTCTGAGCGACCGTGAGGTCGGCAACGAGGGCAAGCTCCTGCGCGATCATTGCAACGCCTCGACGCTGCGCGATCCCAGGATTCCACCGATCGACCGGGGAACCTTCGACGATAAGGTCCCCCGAGTCGGCGGCATAGATTCCAGCGATGACCTTGCCGAGTGTTGACTTGCCGGCGCCGTTCTCCCCAACGAACGCGTGTATTTCACCCGGGGCGACGCTGAGCGACACCTCGTTTAGCGCCTGCGTTCCGCCGAACCGCTTGTTGATGCCTCGAAGCTCGACGAGCGGCGGGCTTTCCGGAGAGGTGGTCATCTTGGGCTCAGCCGTTCCACTGCCCGGTGAACGCAGCAGCTTCCAGCACAGAACGATCAGCGATTGGGCCGACGTCGACCAGACTGTCTGCGTCGACAACTGGCGCGACGTCCTTACCAAGAATTGAGTTCATGATTTGCTCAAGCGCTGACTCCCCCATCGACACGGGGAAGTTCAGGAAGTCGTTCGTCCACTTTCCGTCGAGCACTGCTTGCACTGCCTCGATCGTGCCGCCGCCGCCGGTGAGGAACACCGAGGCGGGGTCGATTCCAGCATTCTCGAGCGCGATCTGCGCACCCATTGTCTGCTGATCGGCGTTACTGAGGATGCCATTAAGGTCAGGGTGAGCCTGCAACAGGTTCGACACGGCGGTGAGAGACTTGTCACGGTCGTAGGCGCCCTCGAGCGTTCCGACTACGGTGATGTTCTTGTGCTTTTCGATCACCGAGTCCCACGCGGCAACGCGCTCAACGTCGAGCGGGGAGTTCAGCAGGCCAGCCAGGTAGCCGACCTTGCAGGGGTCGATGTCTTTGCAGTATTCAACAACAGATTCTGCCTGAAGCTTCGCACCGTTCGCTGGCGGTGAGGCCACCGTCGAAACAACACCCTCAACCTGCGGCTCCATAACGCTGATCTCTGGCCCGATGGGGTTGAGTACCGCCGCAACGGGCTTGGGGTTCGCGAGCGGGAATGCTGCTGCAAGCGCCGGTCCGTCGTGAGGTACGACGATAATGCCATCAACGCTTCCACTGGTGCCCGCGTTCTGCAGCTGCGATAACTGGGTATTCGCGTCGAACTGGCCGTCCTGGATCTTCGTCTTGATCGTGACTCCGAGGGACTCTGAGAGCTCCTTTGCTTTCGTCTCGACGCCCTCATACACTGCCTGGTTGTAGCCGTTCTGCGAGGAGGATGCGAGAACTACGATCTCGTAGCTGTCTCCGCCCGCGCCATCTCCCGAACCAGGCGAGCAGGCCGTAAGGGTGGCGCCGAGGGCGAGGATACTCAATCCGGCGAACAGGGTCTTGGTGTGCTTCATTGCATCTCCACTCTGAATTGGGTGTTCTGGGGTGTTGGTAATTCGGGGTCTTACTTCGAAAAGGGTTGAGGCTAAAAGGCGTTGGGCTTCGAAACGCTGTGGTCGATCGCGAACGTACGGCCGATGCCGATCTTTGCGTCGTCAAGTAGGGCTTGAAGCTCTGGAGCCGCGCGCCCCCGGTTCGGGTGGTCAATCCACTCCTGGTAGGCAGCCTCATCAGGCCACACCGCGGTGACCAGAATCTCCCCACTGCCGTCGGTCGCAAGAGAGATCTCTGAAGCAATCGCCCGAGTGAGGTCAAGCGACTCTTGAAGGATCTGTTCTGATCGATAGAGCTGCAGAATTGCTGGCGCGCGACCGTCTTGCGGGGTGAGGGTGAGAAGCGTGCGAATCATGTGTCAAACTCCGTTGTGACTGGACCGAATGGATCTGCAGTGACGCTACCCTCGCTCACACGTCACCAGATGTGCATTTAGGCGAATACTTGACATCCTCAGAATGCATATTGCTATCGTTCTTCCCATGAGGTTCGGTCTTCACTGCGCCGGCGACCGCGTTGTCGCCGCGGCCCACGACCGCGGAGCGATTCGCGGTGAGGTCAGCGTCCCGCTTCTCGGGGGCGATCCGCTTGCCGCCACGGTCCAGCTGCTCTCGAAGCTCGGGGATACATTTCCCCAAGCAAACGCTCACGGTGGGGCGACAAGCCTTACCTTCGAGGTCTCAGAGATGCTGAAAGCCGACATCGCAACCCCCGCCCACCTCATCCGCATTAGCCCGCGAAGCGCGACTGGGGGCCACGATCCATTTTCACTACCCTGGCTCGCTGCGACCGGCGCGGCCACGCCAATGATCTTGCATCTACCCGGCGGACACGATGCGCGGGGGCAAGAAATCGTCGCGTTGAATGCCTCAGGGCTCAAAGAACTGCCACCCGCAACGGTCGTGGCGCCCCGGTTCGTCGTAACGGCTGTCGGTTCACTACTGAACCCCGAACACGAACTTCAGGTTGGCGCTTCACTGCTGGCCAAATTTCCTGGCGCAAACATCGAGTACGGCCACAGCTTTCACCACACTTCCTTCGCCGTGCGGGAACGAACCGCATACGTCAATCTGGCGTTGCGGGAACAAGCCGATGCGATCGTCACGTCTTTGTCGGTCGCCGCAAGCTCAGCCTTTCCACGCGCCCGCCTGCTCGTAGCCACCAACTGCGGCGGCAGCATCCCGCTTACGCGGCTTGCGGTTACCCCGGTTGACGCTGCAGCCTCGCTCCGGGCGACCGAAGCAGTAGGGGCGGCGGCATTCCTCGGAGCTACGTCTGGCGCCCTCTCGTTCGAAGTGGGTGGCACGGTGCAATCCTGCGAACTTGACCGCGGGCTCCCGTCGGTCGTACCTGCTCTGCAGAGCGAATCGTTCGGCAAACTCGCAACGCCCGCGAGCAATGTGCGCACCGCATCGTCCGGGGGCGAGGACCACGCTCATGCTGAAGACTTTCACACAGTTGTTATCCCTCACCACGAGGGGCTGGCTGCCCGCGGCGCCGCCAACCTACCCCGCGTCGATTGGACGATGAGTTTGATCCAGATTGCGAACGAAACGGAGATGATCCGCGCAAAGGAGGCGGCCGAATCACGCCTCCATGCACGACTCGTTTCGACCGGCGTTCCGCCTGAACAGGTGCGCACTGTGGAGTCTCTCGTCACGGCAACCAGTTATGGAAACCCCGAGGTCATCGCCCTGCGAATTCGAGCGATCGCCCACGAGGAGCGACCGCTCGCACACAACGACCTAGCTGTCTCTCTCCGCGGGGAGCCGCAATGACACAGCTCACCGACGCAGACCTGCTGCACCTTGCAACAGGCTCACAGTTTCTGGCGTGCTCCGTGGATGCGGATTGGCTCGCCGAAGCGTTCGAACGCGTTCGTGCGCAGCTCGAACTCGGTCACTCATTGCCTGAATTCCTTGCGGCCGATGAGCTAGACGATAGTGAACACGTCGTCTCTGTTGGCTTTGTCAACAACGGACTCCCGCCGTCAGATCTGCACCCGGTCGGCGATGAGTTCGTTCGCAGCGTTCGTGAACTCCAAGCGGAACTCGGTGTAACGTTCAGCGGTCTAATCCCGCTAGCAGGAGCCAACATCAACGTCATCGTCGCAGTAGAGACAGCGATGCTACTTGGGGTACCGGTGATCGATGCCGACCAAATGGGACGCGTGTTCTCACTGCTCTACCAGTCGGTGTTCACCCTCGCCGGACTGGCCGCAGGCCCGCTCGCAGCAACTGGCCCAACCGGAGAGTCCGCGGTAGTGCGCGTCACAGAACCGCTTCGGGCCGAGCGGCTCGTTCGCGCTCTCGCGAGCGAGTTTGGCGGCTGGTCTGCCACTGCGCTGTATCCGATGACAGTAGCCAAACTTCGCGCGCATGGGCTGCACGGCACCCTCAGTCGAAACATCCGAATCGGAAGCATCCTACACAGCCCCGACCCGCTTGATCGAAAGTACCGACGACTCATATCCGAGGAAGGGATCCGACGCATTATTCACGCGCGCGTCACTGATGTCACCGGGCTCTCGAGACCGGCGCCTCCCGGCCAACCTGACCGTCCATCGAGCGTCATTTTCGAGGAGGTTGGGAGCGGCCGCATCATCCAACTTGAGATTCAGAACGAGTTGCTCATGCTGATGGTGGACGGCGCAGTCGAGGCCGTGATGCCCGACATCATCACCATGGTCGACCCCGACGGGGCGCGAGTCGCGAACTTCGAGGACCTTTGGGTCGGGCATCGTCTCGACCTCATGATGTTGCCCGCAGCACCCGAGTGGTACACCGACACGGGGCTCGAACTCGCGGGGCCCGATGCTCACCACATTTTGCTGCGTAACCGCCACAGGAGGCACCAGTGAGCCCAAGACCACAACAAGCGGTCACCCTGGGGGAGCTACTCGCCCAACCGATTAAAGTCGACCTCAACCACCTCTGCGTCGCTTCCGACGCACGCGCTGTGCGAGGAGTGGTGCTCGTCTCGGACATCGACGAAATCACATCGATCGAGCCGGACACCATCATCGTGCTCAGCGCCGATGTCGCGCGCGGCAGCTGGATGGTCTCCGCTGCGCTGCGATATGCCTGGGAACGCAACGCGTGCGCTCTTATCGTTCCAGATCGCGCCCTCAACCCGAGCGTGACGCAGCTCGCAGAACGCTTTCAGATCTCGCTCTTCACCACTGCAGCAGAGATCACCCTGGCCGCGATTGAGGTGGCGACCGCAGTCGGAATGGCTCGTGCCCAATTGGTCTCAAGCTTGCACCGGCTCACCAGCAGGGTCGGCTCAAGCGAAGACATCACCGAGGTACTCGAGTTTGCTTCAGTGTGGCTCCAAGGGGCGCCTGTCGAATTGGAATCTTCTGGCGCTGTTGTCCGCTCAGCAATGGGCACAACCAACCGGCCCGAAGTGCCGAACAACATGCACACTCTTCCGAGCCGGGTTTCAGTTCGAGTTGGGCGGGGCGCCAAGAGCCAAGGCCTACTCGTTGCGAATGTGCCAGCTAGTTTGCGGGATCACGCGACGTCCGTACTGGAGATATGCGCTTCGAAGCTCCGCACGCTAATCGCCGAAGAACAATTTCATGCGTTACAACAGTCACTCCCGCCGATTTCCATCGCCGCACTCGCTGAGAGTACCGCTCGACTTCCCCAGCACCCCGGCGATCCAGGCTGGCCTGCGTGGCACAGCGGCACCAGCTTTGTGGCCCTATGCCTGCTCTCAGACCACGCCGACCGGTACGGCGCGGCCCTGCACCACCTGTGGCTAGCCGCATTTCGTGATTGGCCGCTTGTGCGAGCAGCAGACGGTTGGCTTGCCTTTGTTCCGGTAGACGACACTGATCCGGGCGCCCTCGTGGCGAAAGTACACGGGCGCCTGGCCGAGATACACCTGCTGAACCTCCAGGTAGGAGTTTCTCTCGAACACTATGGAGATGCTGAACTCCGGCCGGCTATCCGGGAAGCCTGGCTGGCGGCACGTGTAGCCGAAGCTGGTGAACCGCACGCCATCGTGAGCTACGACGAAATTCCGGCCAGGTTCCTCCCTCGTTTACTGCCACCTTCATTCGCCGAGGAAACCTTGCACTCGTTGTACCCGGCGCTTGCTTCTGACGAACATAGGGACGAGCTCATCCATCTCTACACGTGCTATGCCGCTCACCTAGGTTCAGCCACCGACACCGCCGCACACCTTGGGATCCATCGCAACACTGTGAAGCTTCGGCTCGAACGCCTTGCAGATCTGGGTGTCCCTGTCAGCGATCCCACTGAAACGCTCGGGATTCACATGCTGTTTGCAGCGCTCCCCCGGCGGGACTGCCGGTAAGTCGCCGTCCGGCCGGCCGGCTCCACCAGCTTGACGCGCTCTGGTTTGATGTTCACTCTGACTCGCCCCATAAAGGAACCCTTCTTGCGTTCCGCCCAGAACCTGGGTAATCTGTGCAATGTCACACACTACGTGCGGCCCAAGATCTCCCCCACCCATTCCCGAAAGGAACATCTCAATGGCTGAGAAGAAGCCCTGGCACGGCGTTATCGTCGCGTCCGCACTGCAGTTCAAGGAAGACCTCTCCGTCGACTACGACAAGTTCGCAGAGCACGTCCAGTTCCTTGCCGACAACGGTTGCGACGGTATCGCACCGAACGGCTCGCTCGGCGAGTACCAGAACCTCACCCCCGAAGAGCGTGCGAAGGTTGTCGAGGTCGCCGTCGACGCTGCGCCCAAGGGCTTCTCGGTGATGGCGGGCGTCGGCGCGTACGGCGCGATGGAGTCGCTGCGCTGGGCCGAGCAGGCTGCCGAGGCAGGCGCTGACTGCGTCATGCTGCTCCCACCGAACACCTACCGCGCGAACCGCGAGCAGGTGAAGCACCACTACGCGACCGTCGCGAAGGCTGGTCTCCCGATCGTCGGCTACAACAACCCGATCGACACGAAGGTCGACCTCGTTCCCGACCTCATCGCCGAGATCCACGAGGCAGGCCACATGGTCGGCGTCAAGGAGTTCACTGGCGACCCGCGCCGCATCTACGCGATCCAGGAGCTCGCTCCGAACATCGACATCCTCATCGGCACCGACGACTCGGTGCTCGAGGTTGGCATTGCGGGCGCAGTCGGCTGGGTTGCCGGCTACCCCAACGCTATCCCGCAGGCAACCGTCGAGCTCTACAAGCTCTCGACCTCGGGCAACGTCGCCGATCTCGAGCGCGCGAAGGTCATCTACCGCGACCTGCACTCGCTGCTGCGCTGGGACACGAAGACCGAGTTCGTCGAGTCGATCAAGCTCTCGATGGACGAGCTCGGCCTCTACGGCGGTCCCTGCCGCCCGCCGCGCCTCCCGCTGCCCAAGGAGATCGCCGACCAGATCATCGCGGACACCCGCGCCGCTGCGGCAAAGGGCTACGGCAAGTAGCCCAAGGCAGTAGCCTCGGGGTGGATCGTGCGGCGGTTTCGCCGCACGATCCATTCCCGTCTTCGGCATCGCGCCCGAGGGCGAAGATTCAACGAAGCATCCACGCTGGCTCGCCGAGCCGCACCCCGAGAAAGGCCGCCGATGCGCACCTCCCGCGTCTACCACGCCGTCGATTCGCACACCGAGGGCATGCCCACCCGCGTCATCACGGGGGGTGCTCCGGTATTCCCCGGCAATTCGATGGCCGAACGCCGCACCTGGTTCATGGAGAACAACGACGAACTCCGTGAGCTGCTCATGTTCGAGCCGCGCGGCCATGCCTCGATGAGCGGCGCGATCCTGCAGCCCCCGACCCGCCCCGACTGTGACTGGGGCGTGCTCTACATCGAGGTCTCGGGCTGCCTCCCGATGTGCGGCCACGGCACGATCGGCGTCGCAACGGTACTCGTCGAGACCGGCATGGTCGAGGTCACCGAGCCCGTCACCACGATCCGGCTCGACACCCCAGCGGGGCTCGTCATCGCCGAGGTCGCCGTCACCGACGGCCACGCAGACAGCGTCACGATCACAAACGTCCCGTCGTACTCCGAGCGCCTCGACGCGACGGTCGAAGTCCCTGGCCTCGGAACCGTCACCTACGACCTCGCGTTCGGCGGGAACTTCTACGCGATCGTCGAGCTAGAGAAGCTCGGTATCGAGTTCCGTGAGGACCGCTCGAACAAAGACGAGCTGCTGAAGGCCGGCCTCGCGATCATGGACGCAATCAACGAGGCCGACGCGCCCGTGCACCCCGAGCGCCCCGACATTCGCGACTGCCACCACGTGTACCTGCAGGCCCCCGGCTCGACTGCCGAGCGCTCGCGCCACGCGATGGCGATCTACCCGGGCTGGTTCGACCGTTCCCCCTGTGGTACCGGCACGAGCGCGCGCATGGCACAGCTCCACGCTCGAGGCGAACTGCCCCTCGACCAAGACTTCCTGAACGAGTCGTACATCGGCTCGCGCTTCGTCGGCCGCCTCATCGAGGAGACGACCGTTGCAGGCCGCCCCGCGGTCGTACCGAAGATCACCGGCCGCGCTTGGATCACCGGCACGGCCCAGTACATGCTTGACCCAACCGACCCATTCCAGAAGGGATTCCTGCTGTGACAGCAATGCCGAGTATCGATTTCTTCTCAGCCGACGAGGTGCGCGAGCTCCTCAGCTTCAAGACCGCGATCGACGCGCTTGAGGCCGCGCTCAGCGAGGGGCTCAGCCCCGAAGACGACGGGCCGCGCCTCTTCGCCGACGCCCCCGACGGCGAGTTTCTGCTCATGCCAGCGCAGAGCGCGAAGTTCAGCGGCGTCAAGGCGCTCACCATCGCGCCGTCGAACCCGGATCGCGGGCTCGAAAAAATCCAGGGCCTCTATCTGCTCTACTCGTCTGACACCCTCGCGCCCATCGCGGTGATGGAGGGATCGTGCCTCACGGCGATCCGCACCCCCGCGGTGACGCTCACCGCGATCCGCCATCTCGCCCGCCTCGCGCCCGAGGGCGCAAGGCTCGGCACCGACCCGCGGATCCTGCTCTTCGGCGCGGGCACCCAGGCCATCGAGCACATCCGCGCCGCACTCGTCGACTTCCCCGACGCGACATTCGAGGTCATCGGCCGGCGGCCCGAACGCATCACCGCGATGATCGACGCCCTGGCGGCCGCCCCCGAAACCTCACACGCCCCGGTTTCAGCGCCCGCCGACCCGAACGCTGCGATCGCGTCGGCCGACGTTATCATCCTCACCACCACGGCCACCTCCCCTGTCTTCGACGGCAGCCTCGTCGGTGAGAACGCGATCGTCGCGGCGACCGGAACGCACGGGCTCGACGCCCGCGAGGTCGACGACGTACTCGTGAACCGCGCCGACGTCGCGGTCGAGGGGCGCGGCTCAGCGAAGCGCGAGAACGGCAACCTGGCGACCGCATTCGATGAGGCGAAGTGGGCATCGAACCCGCCCGCGAACCTGCAGGATCTCGTGCGCGGCAACTTCACGCGAACCCTCGGGCGGCCTGCGTTCTATACCGGCGTTGGGATGTCGTGGGAGGATCTTGTGTGCGCAAGCGCTGTTTACACAGCGCGCCAGCGCCCCTAGCCACCACAGGAGCACCTATGTCCACTCAACCATCGCCCTCCCGCCGCCTCACCCCGCTGAAGCGGCCGCTGAACCTGCGCGAGACCGTTCTCGAACAGCTGCGCACCGCCATCATCACGGGCGAGATCGCAGAGGGGTCCCTCGTCTCGGCGCCGACCCTCGGGCAGGCGCTCGGCGTCTCGGCGACGCCCGTCCGCGAGGCGATGATGGACCTCGCGCGGGAGGGCCTGGTTGAGACGATCAAGAACAAGGGATTCCGGATCACCGCGATGACCGACAAAGAGCTCGACGACCTGGCGGCGATCCGCCTGCTCCTCGAGCCCCCGTCGATGCCAGCGGCCGTCGGGCGCATCTCCGACGAGGGCTTTGAGGAGCTCGAGCGGCTGGCCGATGCCTGCCTCGCGGCAGCGGAAACCGAGGACCTTCAGGGGTACCTCGGCGCCGACCGCGAGTTCCACCACCTCATCCTCTCCCACATCGACAACCCCCAGCTCACCGAACTCGCCACATCGCTGCGCACGCGCACGCGACTGTACGGGCTGAAGGAGCTCGCAAGCAAGGGTCGCCTCGGCGACAGCGCGCGCGAGCACCACAGGCTCATCGCGCTCTTGCGCGCGGGTGACGGCGCCGGCGCCGAGCAGCTCATGCGCGACCACATCGGTCATGCGCGACGTGTCTGGGCGACCGGATCGGAGGAGCACCACACCCAGGACGGAGTTGGTTCGTGAGCGAACGCGCTGACGTAATCATCATTGGCGCCGGCATCATCGGCGCCGCCACCGCGTACTTCGCGACGCTGCAGGGCCTCTCGGTCACGGTCGTCGAACGAGGGCTTCCCGCGAGTGGCACGACCTCGCGCTGCGAGGGCAACATCCTCGTCTCAGACAAGGAACTCGGCCCCGAGCTTGAGCTCATGCGCTACTCACTCGATGTCTGGAAGGGCGAGCTCGCCGAGTTTGGGCACCTGTGGGAGTTCGAGGCCAAGGGCGGCATCATCGTTGCTTCACGTGAAACAAGTCTCGCCTCACTCGACAGGGTCACGACCTCACAGCGGTCCCACGGCATCGTCGCCGAGCCGCTCGACATCCCCGCCCTTCGGGAGCTCGAACCGCACGTCACCGACCGCGCACTCGGCGCGGCGTTCTATCCCGAGGACAGTCAGGTCCAGCCGATCCTCGCGGCCTCGCACCTCCTGCGCCTCGCGCGCGAGCGGGGCGCACAGCTCGTCGTGACCGCGCCAGTCACCGGCCTCATCCGTGAGGGTGACCGCGTCACCGGCGTGCGCACGCCTCGGGGCGAATTCTCCGCGGCGCATATAGTCAACACCGCCGGGACTTGGGCTCCTGAGATCGCCGCTCTCGCTGGCGTGAACGTCCCAGTGAACCCCCGCCGCGGCTTCGTACTCGTCACCGAGCCGCTCCCACCAATGGTGCACCACAAGGTCTATGCCGCAGAGTACATAGACAATGTGGGGAGCGGCGACGCATCGCTGCAGTCCTCGCCGGTTGTCGAGGGGACCCCCGCCGGCACGATCCTCATCGGCTCGAGCCGCGAGCGCATCGGCTTCGACAGCACCGTGAGCCCCGACGCGCTGCGTCAAATCGCGGCCAGCGCCATCGAGCTGTTCCCATTCCTTGAGCGCACGCGGATCCTGCGGCACTACCACGGCTTCCGCC
Organism: Leucobacter sp.; assembly: GCA_052094845.1. Lineage (GTDB taxonomy): Bacteria > Actinomycetota > Actinomycetes > Actinomycetales > Microbacteriaceae > Leucobacter. The sequence continues at coordinate 358,917 of JBQDKK010000002.1, forward strand.
CCTTCTGCCCCGACCACTTGCCCGTGGTCGGCCACGACCCGCGCGCCCCCGGGCTCTGGCACGCGGCAGGCCACGAGGGCGCGGGTATCGGCCTTTCGGTCGGCACCGGCAAGCTTCTCGGGCAGGCCCTCGCCGGGCTCGAGCCCGACATGCCGCTCACGGAATTTAGACCCGAACGCTTCGACGAGCCAGGGTTCGCCGACCACGACGCAACGGAGGTGCACGCGTGAGCGCACAACCCATTGACCCTGCGCAGGGCGAGGTCCGAGCGACCTTCGAGGGCGAACCGATCAGTTGCTCCCCCGGGGCGAGCGTCGCCGCCGCACTCATCGCGACGGGCAAGCGCGGCTGGCGCGAGACGAAGAGCGGTGCGACGCGCGGCCTCTTCTGCGGCATTGGCGTCTGCTTCGACTGCCTCGTCGAGATCGACGGCGAGTCTGGTCAGCGGTCGTGCATGATTCCGCTCCGTGAGGGGATGGACGTGCGCCAGGCGAAGGGGCCGGGCACCAGTCACGAGGATGCTAGTGGCGACGCGGTTGGCGACGCGCACGATGAGGAGGCCGGGGAATGAAGTCGCAGGCAGCCGATGCGCCACGCCCCACTGGGCGCGCACCGCACTTTGACGTCGCCATTGTTGGCGCTGGCCCCGCCGGTCTCGCAGCCGCAGCGGCCGCTTCCGACAGGGGCGCCCGCGTCGCGGTCGTCGACGCCGCTGAACAGCCCGGTGGCCAGTACTGGCGCCACCGCTCCGAGGCCGCTGGCGCGCCCGAGGGCGGCGAGTATCACCACGGCTGGAGGCAGTACCTCGCGCTCCGTGCTCGATTCGATTCGGGTGTCGCGGCCGGGCGCATCACCTACCTGCCGTCAACGAGCGTGTGGATGGCGCGGCCAGTCGCGGGTGCTGCTGCGGCTGGCGCTGCTGGCGCCGGTGCGGCTGCGGCTGGCGCCGGGTCGCCCGGGTCTTCGGCTTCTCACTCGACGTTCGCGCTCGAGCTCGCGCCCGCCCACGGCGGCGGCCCAAGCTCGGTCCCCTCGATCAGGGCAACAGCTCTTGTGTTGGCGACGGGCGGCTACGACAGGCAACTCCCCGTGCCCGGTTGGCAGCTTCCCGGAGTCATGGCTGCCGGCGGCATCCAGGCGTTCGTGAAGCAGAACGGCATGTTGCCGGGTTCACGCTTTGTGATCGCCGGCACCGGGCCCTTCCTGCTCCCGGTCGCCGCGAACATCACGCAGGCGGGTGGCTCGGTCGCCGCCGTGCTGGAGTCGGCGTCGCTCATGGGATGGCTTCCCCGCGCTCATCGCGCGGCCGGGGTTCCCGCCAAGGGCCTTGAGGGCGCGGGCTACGTCGCCGCGTTTATCAAGAACAGGATCCCGTACCGGATTCGCACCGTTATCACCGAGGTCCTCGGAACTGAGTACGTTACCGGTGTGCGGACCGCTCGCGTTCGCTCGACCGGCGAGACCATCCCCGGAAGCGAGCGTGAGATCACCGGAATCGACGGCGTCGGCCTTGGCTGGGGCTTCACCCCTCAGCTCGAACTCCCGGTACAGCTCGGGGTCAGCACGCGCGTTGACGTCGACGGCTCGCTTGTCGGCATCGTCGATGAGACCGGCCTGTCCACTGTGCCTGGCCTCTACCTCGCCGGCGAGATCACAGGCGTCGGCGGCGCCCCGCTCTCAGTGCTCGAGGGTGAGATAGCCGGGCGCTCGGCTGCGTCGAGCGTGCTCGGCGACCAAGGCACGGTAACGGCTTCCGAGCGCCGCGCGCTTGCCCGCAACCGCGGCTTCGCCGAGGCGATGCACCTCGCGCACCCCGTGCCGGCCGGCTGGGCCGACAGACTCACCCCCGAGACAACGGTGTGCCGCTGCGAAGAGGTCTCGTTCGGCGAGCTGGGTCACGCCCACGATGAGCTTGCAGCGGACGACCTGCGCACCGAAAAGGGCCTCACCCGGGCGGGAATGGGCTGGTGCCAGGGGCGCGTCTGTGGCTTCGCCGTGTCGTGTCTGTCGGCTGGCGCAGGGGCCGTTGGGCGTGAGGCTGTGCCGTCGGCGGAGTCTGCCGCGCAGTCACTCTCGCAGTCGGCGAAGCGCCCGGTCGCTCAACCGCTTCCGCTGAGCGCGCTGCGCGACCTACAAGGCTAGTTGCTCGCGCGTGCGGCCTTCACGGCCGCACGCAGCTTCTTCGCGGCCCAGTCGTAGTGGCTCGAGGTCGCTGAGACGCAGTAGGAGCCGAGCGACGTCGTTCCAGTCCACGGGAAGTACTTCTTTACGAAGAGTTCTTCGTCGCTGAACCGTTCCATGAGTTCGGCAACCGCGCGGTGGCTGTTAGCGAGCTCCTCGCGGGCGGCGTCGGTGGTGGTGTCGGCGTGCGCGTCGCGGAAACCCACGTTCAGGCCCGCGTAGTCGCGCCACGTGTATGGCGCTGGGAGGAATGGCTTCGTCTCCCCGCGCTCGTTCGCCTCAACCCAGTCGATGAGCAAGCCGTGCCAGGCGGTGAGGTGCACCAGCACGTCGCGAAGCGTTCGGTCGCGCTCCCAGTGCGCCTCGGGCTTCGCAAACCCGTCTCCGTAGAACAGGTCGGCCTCGCGCTCAGCCTCGGTCATCCCCGCAATGAGCGCGGTGAGTGCGTCATACCGTTCGGCTGCGGCTGTGAGCAGTTCGGCTTTGGTTGTGGGTCGTGCCATGTTGGCTCCTCTGTTCGGGCGCGGGCCCGGGGTTGGGGGTCGCGGCCCCACGCCCCAGGCTACCGCGCTGCGCCCACCGGGCCACCGGGCCACCTCGCCACCGAGCCACCCCTTGGTCGTTCGCGGAATCACCCGGAACGCACCGATTCACCCACTTTTCACACGCAAATTGTGGGTGAATCGGTGCTTCCCGGGTACATCGGCGGTCGCGGCGGCCGGGCAAGGACGGGCCAGGCCGAGGCCTGCCCCGCGCCGCCTAGGCGCCCAGGTAGGCCTCGATGACGCGCGGATCCTCTGCGAGCTCCGCAGCCGGCCCCTGCAGGGTGACCCGCCCCGACTCGAGCACGTACGCCCGGTCGGCGATCTTCAGGGCGGCCTTCGCGTTCTGCTCGACGAGCAGCACCGTGGTGCCCTGCTTGTTCACCTCGCGGATGATCTCCATCACCTGCTTCACGATGAGCGGCGCAAGCCCCATCGACGGCTCGTCGAGCAGCAGCAGCTTCGGCCCGCCGACGAGCGCCCGGCCGAGCGCGAGCATTTGCTGCTCGCCACCCGAGAGCGTGCCGCCCTGCTGGTCCCGCCGCTCGGCGAGGCGCGGCATCAGCTCGTAGGCGTGGGCCGCGCGCTCGGCGATGAGCTTCTGGTCTTTCACGAGGTAGCCGCCGATGAGCAGGTTCTCGTGAACCGTCATCGTCGAGAAGATGCGGCGCCCCTCGGGGATGTGCAGCAGACCTGCCTCGACCATGTCCCACGGTTGGAGCTTCGTGAGATCTTTGTCGCCCCACGTCACGCGGCCGTTGCGTGGCCGCTCTAGGCCCGAGAGCATCGAGAGCGTGGAGGTCTTACCCGCGCCGTTGTTTCCGAGCAGCGAGACGATCTCACCCTCGTTCACTTCGAGGCTCAGCCCGCGAAGGGCATGCACGCGGTTGTAGTAGAGGTCTACGTTTTCGAGTACGAGGTTACTCATCCTCTTCCTCCCCCAGGTATGCGGCGATGACGACCGGGTTGGTCTTCACCTCGGCTGGCGTGCCATCGGCGATCTCCTTGCCGTAGTTGAGCACAACAACCCGCTCGGAGATCTCCATGACGAGGCCCATGTCGTGCTCAATGAGCACAATCGAGACGCCAAGGTCGCGGATCTTGCGGATGAGCTCCATGAGCTCGTTCTTCTCGTTGTGGTTGAGGCCGGCTCCTGGCTCATCGAGCAGCAGCAGCTTCGGCTGCGTAGCGAGCGCCCGCGCGATCTCGACGCGACGCTGCTCACCGTAGGGCAGCTGGGTGACGAGTAGCTCATCGTCTGCCCGGAACCCGACGAAGTCGAGCCAGCCCCGCGCATCCTCCGTGCATTGCGCCTCGCTGCGCTTGTAGCGCGGCGTGTGCAGCATCGCGTCGAAGACGTTCTGGCCGAGGTGCGAGTGCATCCCCGTCTTCACGTTCTCGAGCACGGTCATATCGCGGAACAGGCGCACGTTCTGGAATGTGCGGGCCATACCGCGCTTCGTGATGTGCGACGGCTTCTTCCGCGTGACAGACTCGCCGTCGAAGACGACAGAGCCCTCGTTCGGGCGGTAGAAACCAGAGATGCAGTTGAACGCGCTCGTCTTGCCAGCGCCGTTCGGGCCAATGACAGAGACGATCTCACCCTCGTGCACCGAGAACGAGAGGCCCGCGACAGCTTTGATGCCGCCGAACGAGACCGCGAGATCCTTGACCTCGAGGAGCAGCTTGCCGGAGGCGCCTCGGTCGGTGGCCTGACCGGCTGCGCCAGCGGCGCCAACCTGGCCAGCGGCGCCGACCTGGCCCGCCACGCCTTCTGGCGCAGTGGTTGCGTGGGTGTCGCTCATCGCTTCCCCTCCTCATCATTCGATTCGTCCCCGGCTACGGGGCCCCCGGCGGCAGGGCCACCAGCACCAGCAGAGCCCACTGTCTCCCCCTCGTAGTCTGCGTCGACGCCAACGACGGATACGGCAGCCGTCGGCGGGATCTCAGGGATCTCGCGCTTCTTCAGGAACGGCAGCACCGCGTTCGCGGGCCAGATTCCCTTCGGTCGGAAGATCATTGCGACGACGAGCAGCACGCCGAAGAGCAGGAAGCGCCACTCGGAGAACTCGCGCAGGAACTCGGGCGCAAGCGACACGAAGAGCGCGCCGATGATCACGCCTGGCGTTGAGCCCATGCCGCCGAGTACGACGGCCATCAGCACGAGCGCCGAGTACAGGAACTCGAAGCTGTTCGGGGAGATTGCCGAGAGGTGGCTCGCCATGAGCGTGCCGGCGAATCCGCCCCAGACCGCACCAATGATGTAGGCGGCGAGCTTCGTCGTGTAGCCGTTGATGCCCATTGCCTCGCTGACATCCTCGTCGTCGCGCACGGACTTCCATGCGCGGCCGAGCTTGCCCCTGCCGAGGCGTGAGACGGCGACGACCGCGAGGCCAATGCCGACGAACAGCACGAAGTAGTAGAGCAGAATCTTGGAGCTGAAGTGCACGCCGCCGATGTCGAGCCCGTCGGCAAACGACCAGCCAAAGAACCGCCAGGTCGGGATGCCGTGGATGCCCGAGGGGCCGCCGGTGATTTTCAGGTTGTTCGCCGTGATGCGGATGATCTCACCGAAGCCGAGCGTCACGATCGCGAGGTAGTCGGAGCGCAGACGGAGCGTCGGCCCGCCGATGACCACGCCCGCGATGATGCAGGCGAGCACGACGAACGGGATCGTCTCGAGCATCGACAGGCCGAACTGGGTCGTCAAGACACCGCTCGTATATGCGCCAACGGCCATGAATGCGATGTAGCCGAGGTCGAGCAGGCCGGCGTAACCGACGACAACGTTCAGGCCCATCGCGAGCACGATGTAGATCATCGCCGAGGTGAGGATCGAGATGATGTACGGCGTCGCTGTGATGAACGGGAGCACCGCCGCAGCGATAAAGAGTACGAGCCCGACGAGCTTCATGAAACGGTCGGGGGCGAGCAGGCCGGAGACGGGCGCAGGCCGCTGCAGGAACGGCTTCGGCGCCTGCAGCCTAGGAGTTGTGGTACGCGACATTGTCGATCACACCCTCTCTACAACGCGCTCGCCGAGCAGGCCTGTGGGTCGGAATACCAGGAACAGGATGAGGAAGCCGAAGGCGAACACGTCTCGCCACTGACCGCCGAACCAGGAGGTGCCGAACGATTCGAGGAGGCCCAGCACGATACCACCGAGCATGGCCCCGTAGAGGTTGCCAATGCCGCCGATAACCGCCGCCGTGAATGCTTTCAGCCCGATAACGAAGCCCATGAGAAAGTCGATGGTGCCGTAGTACGCCGCGGCCATGACGCCGGCGGCGCCAGCGAGAGCCGATCCGATGAAGAACGTGCGCGAGATGACCCGGTTCACGTTCACGCCCATGAGCAGCGACGCCTTCTGGTCGAGGGCGATCGCGCGCATCGCGCGACCCTCGCGCGAGTGCATCACGTAGCGCTGCAGCCCGAACATGAGGAGGGCGGCGACGACCATGAGCACGATCTGCGGCATCGTGATGCGCGCGCCGAGGATCATGACGGGTTCGCCCTGCAGGCGAATCGGGAAGACGAGTGGGCTCGCGCCGAAGATCTGGCGAACCGCGTATTCAAGCGTGAAGGAGACGCCGACCGCGGTGATGAGCGCCGCGAGTCGCGGGCTCGTGCGAAGTGGGCGGTATGCGATGCGCTCAATCGCGACGCCGATGCCGCCGGTGAGCAGCATCGTGATGAGCAGCACAAGGAGCAGGATCGGGATCGAGCCAAGACCGAAGAGACCGGTGAAGCCGCCGAGGACGACGAAGGCGAGGAACGAGCCGAGCATGTACAGATCACCGTGGGCAAAGTTCAGCAGCTTGATGATGCCGTACACCATGCTGTAGCCCAGGGCGACGAGAGCATAGAACGAGCCCACGAAGAGCCCGTTCCAAATGAGTTGGAACATAGGAGAACCTCTCTGCGACGTTGAGGAGAGTGGGGAGGGGTGCGGTGACCGGCACCGGCTAGGCGGCGCCGGTCACCAGGGCCCCTAGGACAGGTCGTCGGAGAGGACGAACGCGCCCTTCTCACCGGTCGGAGAGACGATGACGAAGCCGCCGCCCTCGCGCGAGCCGTCCTTCGCGAACGTGAGATCGCCCGAGAGGAGCGGGAACGCCTTCAGCCCGAGAAGCGCCTTGTCGACTGCCTCGGCGTCGGTGCTGCCGGCGTCGTCCATCGCCTGCGCGATCGCCTTCACGGCCTCGTAGGTCTGCATCGAGTAGGGGCCGGGGTCGGCCTTCGCGAGCTCGGTGTAGGCCTTCACCCACGCGTCGCCGCCCTCGAGCATGTCGGGGGTGCGGGTGAACGTGCCGAACACGTTCTCGATCGCGGGGCCCGCGATCGCAGCGAGCTGCGCGTCGACCGAGCCATCACCGACGAGGATCGTGCCGTCGTAGCCCGCAGCGCGAAGCTGATCGATGAGCAGGCCACCGGCCTGGTAGTACCCGGTCCAGTAGATGAAATCGGGGCTGGCGCCGATGACGCTGTTGATGTTCGCGCCGAAATCCTTCTCGTCGGGGTTGACCGACTCGCGCTTCACGATGTTCAGGCTGCCCGCCTGCTCCTCGAACGCGTTCGCGAGGTCGACCGAGTAGTCGGTGTTGTCGTCGATGAGCACGACCGACTTCGCGCCGAGCTTCTCGGCGTAGGCGACAGCCGCCTTGCCCTGCTGGGTACCGGTTCCGTTGATGAGGAACGCGCCCTGGCCGACGAGCTTCGTCGAGTTGGCTGCGGGGATCACCATCGAGATGCCCGCTTCCTTGAAGACCGGAAGGGTCGGGAGCGTCGCGCCAGAGCAGTAGCCGCCGACCGATCCCTCAACGCTCGCGCTGACGAGCTTGTTCGCGGCCGCGACCGCAGCGGTCGCGTCACAACCGTCGTCCTCGGTCACGAGCTCGAGCTCTCGGCCATCCACGCCGCCGTCGGCGTTGATCTCGTCGATGGCGAGCTGGGCGCCGTACTTCATGTAGTCACCGAAGGCTGCTTCAGAGCCCGAGAAGGGGGCGAGCATGCCGAGTTTGATCGGGCCGTCGCTCGATCCACCGCTGTCGCCGCCCGCGAGGCCGTCGGAGCAGCCGGTCAGCACCAGAGCGGCCGATGCGGCGATCGCGCCGAGGGTCACCAGGCGCCGCCCGCGTGAGTGTGAACGTGAAATCATTGACGATTCCTTCCAATCATTCATCATTGAATATTGAGCGGGAAGTGCGTTTCGCGCCGCGCAGCCTACGTTGGCTATGAGCGCGGCACCGGCAGGTACCCGTCAGTGCAATGTTACTGATTCAGAAGGAGAGCGCAAACAAAACAGGTCACAATTCCGACACGGTCCTGCCCAGGCCGCACAACCGGGCGGTGCAACCAGTCAGCGTTCCTGCGTTACTCCGCCACGCGAAGAGTCGCCGGAAGCGTGCCGATGAGCAGCTCACCCGTGACCGGTACGGGCTGTCCCGCGTGCAGCTCGACCTGCTCACCGGCCTCGGTCATCATGAACACGCCGTTCGTCGAGTTGAGGTCTTCGATGGTCCACCCATCGCCCGCCCGCCGGAGCCGCGCATGCGACTTCGACAGAGTGCGCGTCGGATCTTGCACGACCAACACCTCACTGCCGTCAATCGCGACAGGCTTGCGCCCGAGCACGATGTCATCACCCTGCAGCTCGTGCAGCTGCCCGCCGGGCAGTTCAAGCACCCACAGCGCTGCCCGAATCACCACAACGGTGCTATCGAGGTCGTCGTCGGTGAGCCCCAGGAGCTCCGCAGCGCTCGGGGGCGCTACGGGCCCTGCGGCCGGGGCCGGGGCGAAATCGGCGGGAGCAGCGGGAGCAGCGGGAGCAGCGGGAGCAGCGGGAGCAGGATCGGCGTCGACCTCAGCCGGGGCAGGGTCGACAGCCTCAGAGACCGGCGCCTCAGCAGCAGCAGCAGCAGCAACGACAGGAACAGGAACAGCTGGAACGGCCGGCTGTGCCGGGGCGAACGGGAGCCCCGCCGGGTCGAGCTCAAGGCTCTCGTCGGTGAGCGTCGACGGCGCGGCCTCGTCAGACGCCGCATCAGGCGCGAGGTGTTCGTCCCAGAAATCTGGGAGCGGAACCGCGGGAGCCGCTGCGGGCTCCGCCGAAGCCTCAGGTTCCGTCGGTGCGGCAGCGGGCACGGCCGGCACAGCTGGCGCCGCGGGTACGGCTGGAGCCTCCGATACAGCGGGAGTGGCCGGCACGGCGGGAGTGGCCGGCACAGCGGGCGCAGCGGGCGCAGCGGCGGGCGCAGCCGGCGCTGGCTCCGGCCACGAGAACGGCCTGAGATCCTGCCCCGCGCCGAAGCCGGGGTCGCGAGCTGGCAGTTCCTCGCCCGCAAGGCGGAGGAAATTCCCCTCCGTTGTCTTCCCAAACCCCCACGGGTTTGCCTCGTAAACGGGCTCACCCCCGACTGTGCCCTGTGCCCCGACACCTGGCACAGCGGGCTGCGCGGGCGAACCCGCAGGCGGGGCAACGGGTGGTACAACGGGTGCGTGCGTCGACCGCGACAGCCGCGGCGGAGCGACGGGCAGTCCGCCTGGAGCCGCAGCAGCGGGCGCCACTGCAGCAGCCGGGGCAACGGGAGCAACGCCAGTGGGCTGGGCGGCAGCCGGAGCGGGGGCCTGCGCCGCGGGCGCTTCGGGCGCCGCGAACGTGCGAGGCACGGGCGGCATCGTGAACTGCCCCTGCGTCGGAGCCGGTGCGGGCGCGCCCTCCGGCCGCAGCAGCGGGTACACCTGGCCATCGGGCCCGTACTCGACGAGCCCTGCGCCCGCCGCATAGCGGCCCGGGCGCTCCCCCGAGGCGTAGCCGCGATCCTGAATGCGCGTCCCGAGAAGCGTCGCCCAGAGCGGCGCGACAAACGCGCCGAGCACCGTCATCCCAGCGCCCTCACCCTGCTCGGTGTTGATCCGATGGATCGCGATAATCGATGCGACGTAGGCGATGATGTTCAGGCCAGGCACGAGCATGAACACGGCGAGCCAGCCGGGCAACCCCCCGCGCTCGATGAGGCGCCACTGGTTCCACACTGGGATCCAGCCGTGCGCCGCGGGCAGCCCGATCAGTGGGAAGAGGCGAGCGAGCGACCACAGGTACCAGACATAGACCCCGATACCAACAATCGACCAGACACCAAAAATGGCGATGATCGCCCCGCCGAACCCTGGGATCCCCGCATCGTTGGCCATATATTCCTCACCTTACGCAGCAGACGTTTGCTATATCTAAGGTACCTTGGCTTGGCGGGTGCTGTGTACAGGGACCGCGCGATCCGCACCTGTTCAGAGCAGCTGAGTCGCAACCCACCAGACGCCCGCGACCGCGAGGGCCGAAACCGCGACCCCACCCGCGAAGGCCGCGATCGCGAAGCGCCGGTTCAGTGCGGCGAGCGACGGGAGGTCGGCGCGGTCGGCGATTGGGATCTCGTAGCCGCTCGGAGCGGCCCCGATAGTGCCGGGCGTTGGGGCCAGATCGCCGCCCGCTTCTCGGAGTCTTTCGGAGCGCCGGCCGTACATGACGGGCAGCCCGGCCCGCACGCCGGCCCTCGGCCGCGCTCCCTCTTCGGCCGGAGACGGTGCGGCTGGTGCCCGGTGCCGCGTATCGATCGCGGGCTTGAACATCTGCGCGCGCAGCTCGGGCGAGAGCTCCTCGACGGGCTCGGGCACCGCCGCCCCGGGCTGCGGGCCGGTCACGCGCGGTCGCGCGGAGGCGTGGGCCGCTGGCTCGCCCGACGAGCTTCCCGTGTCTACCGAGTCGCTCATGCTGCGGCCCCGCTAGCCGGCCGCGGAACGGGCCGCGTCGCTGTGACGGTCTCGTCGCCAGCGGTGTCGCCAGCGCCGCCCGAGATCGTCGAGTTCACGTGCCACGTTCGGTCGCAGGCGAGGGTATCAAGCACAATCACGGAGATGTTGTCGCGCCCCCCAGCGTCGTTGGCGCGATGCACGAGCTCGCCGGCGACGGCGTCGGCACGGCCACCCATCGTGAGCACGGCACGAAGCTCCTCGTCTGGGAGCTCCGTGGTGAGCCCGTCTGAGCAGATCAGCATTCGCGTGCCCGTCTCGACTGGGATGAGCCAGGAGTCTGCCGTGGAGTCTGCCGAGCCGAGCGCCCGGGTAATGATGTTTCGTGGCGGGAGTTGCGCGCCGGCGTCCGTCCGCCTGACCTCTTCAACGAGTGAGTGGTCAACGGTCACCTGCCGCAGCTCGGAGCCGCGGTGCAGGTACACGCGCGAGTCGCCGATATTGAGCACGAGCCAGTGCAGCTCATCTTCGTGCAGCACAAGGATGGCCCCCGTGAGGGTGCAGCCCGCACCCCGCTCACGGCCTGCGGCAACCTCCGCGACCGCAACCCGGGCTGCGTTGAGGGTCTCACCGGCGAGCGCCACGGTCGCCGGCGCGCCTTCGGGAATGCCCGCCTCGAACGCTGCGAGCGCGGCCTGGCTCGCGAGGTCGCCTGCCTCGTGCCCGCCCATGCCGTCGGCGATGATGAAACAAGGGGTGGTCGCGAGCACCGAATCTTCGTTCACCTGCCGCTTCCGCCCCACGTCCGTGAGCGCCGCGAAGTCGAGCTCAAGGCTATTCATTGGCGACTTCTTTCGGTAGGGGTGTGGGATGGGGTTCGTCGGGGCCACGGGATCGCTGCCGCGAACGAGCCGAGCCCGAAGCGCGAGCGCAGCCTCCCCCAGAACCCTATCCGGGCTCTGTCTGCTCGCACGTGCTCAGTGACCGTTTCCCAGAGCCGGTCGGCGGTCTCTTCAGAGATCCCTTCGCGAGCGTACACGGCCCTGTCGACCGTCGCGGCGATCCATTCTCCGTCTGGCACCGAGATGCCGGCGGAGTCGAGCGCCTCGATCGTACCGTGCCGGCTCTCGCCTCGCACCGGTGCGGCTGCCCGGCCCCGCGAGTCGGTGTGGTGGTCGAGGAGTTCGTGCCAGGCCCCGAGCGCCCGCGCCTCGGGCCGGCGCTGCGACCTGCGCGAGCGCCTGCGCACGGCTTTCAGCAGCGGAATGAACAGCACCGCGAGCGCAACGAGCGCGAGGGCGAGGGTGGCGAGGCCGATGGCGCGCACGAGCGGCCAGAGCGACACGTCTTGGGTCTTCTCAGGCTCGTCGTCGGCGCTGCCGTCGTCATTCGCCGACCCGACGGGCGGGTCACTCTCGCTCGCGTCGCGCTCCTCCGGGGTCGTCGGGAACTCGGGGAGCTGCTCGCCCTTCTGCAGCAGCAGCGGCGGTACCGCGATCTGAGGCGACGCGTCGATCGGCGCCCACACACCGTCAGCACCCTTCACCTCGGCCCACGCGGCAACGTGCTTGCCCTCGCAGACATCGGCGCAGGTTGGGGTGCCCGGCACGGGGTCGCCCGCGAGCCGAACCCCGACGACGACCCGAGAGTCGAAGCCGAGCGCCCGCGCGATGAGGGCGGCGGCCGCCGCGAACTGCTCGTCGTCGCCGATCGCGGCAACGAGGTCGTCGTCGCCCGCGCGCTCGCCCGCGCCCTCCTGCTGCTCGATCAGCTGGGTGAAGAGCTGCTCGATGCGCGCCACTGAGTGCCCGCCAGGGCTCGAGACGAAACCGGCAGGCGCGTCTGGCCCCAGTTCGGTCAGCCAGGCGCCCTCGCCGGGGCCGTCAGTCAGGGAGTGGCTGAGGTATCCGCGGGCGCGGAGCTTGTCAATGGCGTCGGTGAGCCCGGCCCCCGTTGGCGAGGCCGACTGCAGCTCGAGCCAGCGGAAGAGCTGCGGCAGCGCCTCACGGTCGACGAGTGGTTGCGCACTCGCGGGCTTCTCGCCGACGTGCGCGTCGGGGGCGGCCGAAACGAGCGCGGTCACCTCGTCGCCCTCGGCAAGGCCTGCCCCGTCTGGCACGGCGACGGCGCCACCAGTGTCGCGGTTCACGTAGAAGCTATCGGCGAGCTGCGCCGCCCGGGCACCCCCGAACGTTGGCGGCTCCGCGAGCGGGTTCGCAAGCGGCACCCAGACGCCCGAGTACCCCGGCCCAACGCTCACGTGCAGCTCCGTTGGCTTCGCGACGGTGACGCCGCTAGGGAACCGGGTGAAGCGCCCCGAGTTCGCGGGGTCGCCGACGAAGAAGTCGACGCCGTCGTACCCGTCGAGCACCGCGAGGCGCAGCCTGCTTGGCGTCGGCCCGTCGGCGCTGACGCTGAACAGCTCCGCCGTCAGTGTGTCGTCACGCTTGAGCGCGCGGAAATCGGCGAGCGGGCTCACCTGGTCGCGCACGACGACCTCGGGGTCGATGCTGTCGCGCGGCACAGCGCGCATATCGCCGGAGACGGCGGGGGCGGCCAGCACCGCGGCGGTAGTCGCGACACTGACGACGAGGATCCCGGCTGCGCCGCGGGCGAGACTGTTCCTCCGCACAGCGCCCCGACCGGGCGATCCCGCCGCCTCGTCTGGCCGCCTGCCGCGCTTGAGCGCCGCGCGCCGCTCTCGGCCAGCCGCCCAGCTCAGCCAGACGGCGACGATGCCGAGGGCCGCGATCCAAATCCCGAGCTCGCGCGGAGCCGGCACCGTGAGCGGGCCGAGCGCGAGGGGCGCGCTCACGGCGGACGAGCCAAACATCGTGCCGAACACCGCGGGCGCGATGAGGGGCAGCGCTGCGAGGACTGGCAGCTTTCCGCGCGCCCCCGCGAGTGCCGTCGAAACGGCAACGGCCGCAAACACGAGCACGAAGAAGGGCACGAGCACCGTCTGGTACGTGCCGACGGGGAGCGTCAGCGTGAGGAGCTGCTTCCAGCCGAGCGCGACAGCCGCAAGGGCGTCGCCGAGACCGCGTAGCAGCCCCCACCCGCCCGCGGCCGAGTCAGGGCTAAGCGCCTGCGGGGTTGCGACAGGCACGAGCAAGATCACGAGCGCAGCGATCAGCACAACGACCGTGAGCGCGCCCCAGCGCCACCGGTTTCCCGCGACGACGATCGCGTAGGCGCTGGCTGCGGCGACGCCCGCGACGGGCCAGAGGCGCGGGGTCTCATAGATCGGCCAGGCTGCGGCGACCGAGATGAGCGCGATGGCGAGAGCGAGCACGCCCGCGCTGACCGCTCCCGCGGAGCGCGCCCGTCGCCTGCGGGCCGGGGCGTCTGCCTGCGCCGTCACAGCTTGCTCCCGCGCAGCTGCAACTGCGGCAGGTCAGTGAGCGCGCCCGCCGTGTAGAAGACCGCGCTGTCGGCAAGCCGCACGGTGGGCTCCGCGAGCTCTTCGCAGCGCACAATTGCGACCGCGACGCCGCTCGGCAGCGCGAGGGTCGCGCGCCGTAGTCTCGCGATGTCGGGGACGGAGCCCGTGACGATCGTCACAACCGACAGCGAGCGGCGTGACTCGGCGAGGCTGCGGGCGAGCCACTCGATGGGCGCGGGCTCCTCCGGCGAGAGCAGTTCGGCCCACGCGTCGAGCAGCTGCTCGGGGGTGTGCGAGGGGAGCTCGCGCAGCCCCCGAGTGCCGGCACGGCCACGCGCAGCCGCGAAGTCAGCGCCCGTGGCGATGAAGCGCTCGCGCCCCTCGCGAACCGCCTGCAGCGACACTGAGGCGGCGACGCTGACACCGAGCTCAAACTCGACCTCGCCCGCGTACGAGTCGAGGTCTGAGTCGAACAGCACGGCGGCGCGCGCCGTCTGCGACTCCTCGTACTGCCGCACCATGAGCGTGCCGCTCTTCGCGGTCGACTTCCAGTGGACGTGGCGCAGCGGGTCGCCGGGCAGGTACTCGCGCACCGCGTGGAACGAGAGGTCGGCGTCGGTGAGGCGGGAGCTCGCCGCCCCCTCGAGGTCGCGCACCATACCGGCCGACCCCGGCGGGAGCAGCACCGTGCGCGGGTGAACGCGCACGGTGTGGCGGTCGCGCCAGGTCACTTCGCGGCGCAGCAGCCCAAGCGGATCCTGCCGCGCAAGCGTCAGCGGGCCGACCTCGATCACGCCCCGGGCGGGCGCTGGGACCGCGAGCGGCACCTCGACGCTTCCGTTCCCGGCAACGAACGGGATGGGCACCTCGCGAAGCGCGTTCCCGACGGGCAGTTCGGCGGTCGAGGGCAGCGCGGGTCTGCGACTCGCGTTCTCGATCTCGAGCCGCACCTCGAACGCAGAACCGGCGACAACGCGCAGCCTGTCGAGCGCGATGCGCACGAGGTACGCGCGATTGCCGAGCAGGAAGGGAAGCGCGACGAGCAGCAGCAGGCCGAACAGGATCGCAACGAACCAGGCCTCAACCCACCCAAACAGCGTGCCGAGTGCGGCGCCGATGAGCGCGGCGCCGAGCGCGAGCCAGCCCACCGGGGTGACGGTGTTCGTCGCGCGCGTGAGGACGCGGCGGAGCCGCTGCCGAGTTCGACGCCAGGAGCGCCGAAGCCGTGACCTGCGCGTCGCGCGTGGCTCGGCCCCCTGAGCCCGCGTGGCCGTCTCCCCGTAGCGGGTCGTGCCGTGGGTCTGGGTTCGGCTCCACCCGCCCCTGTCGGGAGCGCGGGAGGTGTCCACGCTCACGCCCCGCCGTTCTCCTGGGGCACGGGGATGTCGAGCAGGATGCGCCCAACTACGTCCTCCGCCGAGACCCCGTCGAACTCGGCCTCGGGCTCGAGTACCAGGCGGTGGGCGAGCGCCACGAGCGCGAGGTCGCGCACGTCGTCGGGCGTCACGAAGTGTCTGCCGTGCGCGGCCGCCCACGCCGACGCGAGGCGCACGAGCGCGATCGTGCCGCGCACGCTCGCACCGAGGCGAACCTCGCTTGCCCGGCGCGTCGCTTCCACGATGCGCACGGCGTAGTCGGCGACAACGGGGCCGACGTGCACGCGGCGAACGAACTGCTGCGCCTGCGTCACCATCGCCGTCGTCACGACGGGGCGGATCTCCTCGCGCTCAGCCCGCGAGCCCTGAAGAATGCGCATCATCGCCGCGTCATCGGGGTAGCCGATCGATGTCTTGATTGCGAAGCGGTCGAGCTGCGCCTCGGGGAGGCGGTAGGTGCCGGCCTGCTCGACGGGGTTCTGCGTGGCGATGACGATGAAGGGGGTGCCGACCTCGTGTGTGTGGCCGTCGACGGTCACCTGGCCCTCTTCCATCACCTCGAGGAGGGCCGACTGGGTCTTCGGGCTCGCCCGGTTGATCTCGTCGGCCAAGACGACGTTTGCGAAGATGGGGCCGGCGTGGAACTCAAACGTGCCGGCCCGCTGATCGAACACCGAGACGCCGGTGACGTCGCCGGGCAGCAGGTCCGGGGTGAACTGGATGCGCGCCGAGGTACCCTGAATCACCTGGCCGAGAGCGCGCGAGAGCGCGGTCTTGCCCGTGCCCGGCACATCCTCGAGCAGCACGTGGCCGCCCGCAAGCACGCTAGCGAGCACGAGTTCAACGACGCGGCGTTTGCCGTGGATCGCCTGCTCAATCGAGTCGGCGCACGCTTCGAACACCTGGGTGACCCACTGCGCCTGCTCTGGCGTGAGGGTCTCTGAGGCGCTGGGGCGCTGGGGTGAGGTCTCGCTGCTCATGGGTTCCTTCGAATCGATGTGATGGCCGGGGCCGCCTCGCAGCCCGCGAGGTGCTGCTACGGCGTGCCGCAGACCACTCCTGTGAACGTTACCGGGTTCCACTGCGCATTCGGCCACGCAACCTCGATATCGCTGCCGACGGCGGTGTAGGTCGGAGCCCCCGGCCCCGTTCCCTCGACCTGGAAGCTGTCGGCAGGGTCGCCCGTGGTCGGCACGCACTGGGCGACGAGGGATATCCTCAAGCCCGTCGGCCCGCCGTCTCGCGGCGCGACCGGCACCTCGGCCGAGCACCTCGCTGCGGCGGGGTCACCGACGCACTGCTTCACAGTGAGGGCGCCCCCGACGGGGGCGGTGAGCAGTGTGTCAGTGTTGCCGTTGCTGAAGACGAGCCGGGCCGAGGGCACCTTGCCGCTGAACACCGGCTGCGCCGCGATGCCCGTGTACTCCCGCACCCTATCGGTGCCCGACGCGTCGGGGGCCACGACATAACCCTGCTGCACCGTGGGGGCCTCGGGCACCCCTCCCACCCAGACGGGCGCGAGCTGCACGGTCGTTGTGCCGGAGTCGCTCGTCGCGCACATGACGCCCGTGTACGTCGCGAAGCGTGTGAGCCCTCCGAACTGGGGCGAGCTCTGCGAGCAGCGCGCTTTGCCTGCGCCCTCGCGCGCAAGACCAAACGTGTACTGCAGGTTCGATGCGTAGTTCGCGCCCCACTCGTCAAACACGATCGTTGCGGAGCCATCGCCCGTCGCGTCGGGCACGATGCGGCTCGCAGCGGCGATGGGCGCGGCACCCACGGTGACACTGGCCGTGCCGGCGCCGCCCTGCGCGGAGCCTGAGTAGCCGGGCGGGATGTCTGCGTCTTCGGGGATAACGGTGACCGTGTGTGAGCCAGGGCTCACCTGGTGCACGCTGCGCCTGCCGACCTCGACGGCCGAGTGCTCGCCGACGGTGAGCAGGAACCGCCTCGCCGAATCGGCCCCGGAAACACGCACCTCGACGCGCCCCTGCGTTGTGGAGGTGTTCGTGCTGTCTTTCACTGCCGTCGCCTCGACCTTCGGGGCCGAGGGCGGAGTGTACGCCCACGTGGCGGCGCCATTCGCAGTGCGATCTGAGGCACCGACACCGTTCACGGCACGAGCGTAGTAGGTCTGCTGGTTCGCCTTGCCCGGGGTGAGCCCCGAAACCGTGCAGCTGGCCGTGCCGCCAGCGACCGAGCAGGTGCCAACCGCCGCGCCGCCGCTGGTGAGGAGCTCGACGCCCGTGACTGCGGGGTGCGCCGCCTGCGGGTTGAGAGCGACCGCTAGGGTCACGCTGTCGCCCGTCGCGCCCGTCGGGGTCACGCTCACCGGGGCACGCGGCACACCCTGGGCGTCAAGCTCAACGCTGCCTTCGCCGACCCTGCCCTGCGCGTCTCGCACGGTGAAGCCGACGGTGCAGCGCCCGCCCGGACCGCGCGGGTCAGCCCACGACACCGAGATGCCGCGGTCGCCCGCGCGTCGCACGGTGCCGACAGAGCAGCCCGCGGAGTTCACGGTGTCGAGCTTCAGCCCGCCGCCCTGCTTGCCCGCGAACGGGTCGTACTCACCCGGCTGACCGATGACGTCTGTCGCGCAGTTGCCGCCGACCGTGCAGCGCAGGTCTACGGTCGCGCCCCGCGGGGTGTCGCGGGGCACCTGGCCGACGCGCAGCACGAGCGGCGCGCGCGACTCACCCGCGCCGCTCACCGTCACTGTGAGGTTTTCCTGGCTGCCCGGCGCGGCGTCAGCCCGGGCTTCGACGGAGACAGCCGCGCCCGAGGCACTGACCGTGAACTTTGAGCCGCCGCCCGAGACCGAGAACTTCAGCTTCGAGACGTCGCCCGCCCGGTTGCCCTCCCACCGCACCATGTCGGCAAGGTTGATCCGCTCGGCGTCACCCGGCGCGATCGTGCGGGTCAACGATTCGAGCTTCACGACGGGGTCGCGAGGCACAATCGTGACGGGGATCGGAAGCGCCGTCCAGGTCGTCTGGCCCGCCAAACGCACGTCAATCACGCAGACGTCCGACCAGGGAGCCTCGGCGCCCGCGGAGTAACGCAGCGCCCCTGGGGAGATCGCCTGGCAGCTCGCCCCAGAGCGCCCAACCGAGAAGGAGCCCTGGCGAAGCTCGACGGTATCGTTCGCCCCCACGTCGACGAGCGACGCGACGGTCGCGTCGGCCGTCTTGTTCTCGTCAACGGTGATGGGCTGCACGCCCGGCCGAAGCGTCAGCCTGAGTTCGTCAAGTGGCGGCACGATCAAGAACCCGTAGCTCGCTACCTGCTTGCCAGCCGCATCGGCGCCGGTGAGTTTAAAGGCCACGAGGTCGCCCTCAGGTTTGTAGGCGCCGACGATCCGGTTGCCCTTTACGGTGTAGCCCGGCTGGCCGCCCTCCCAGAGCGTAAGCTTCAGCGCAGACACGTCGCCGGCGGCCCAGCGCACCTTGTCGGTCACGACGTCGACGCCGCCGCGCGCGAGGTCGTGGCGATCGCGCACGCTGAGGATCGTGTCGGTCACGGTGGGCGCTTGGGAACCAACCCTGTCAGACGTCTGCACCAGGATGAGCCCGTCAGCGGTGCTCGACGAGGCGCCCGACTTCACCGTGTAGCGGTACGACACGGTGCCTGGCTCAGTGCCCGCGGTCACCGCGACGCGCCCCTGGCTGAGGTCTGACAGGTCAATCCGTGCGGCCGCGCGCGCGTACTCGGGGTGCTTGGCCCCGCCGGGCAGGTTGGGCTCGACAGAGAGAATCTCGAGCTTGCCGCCTGCCGGGTCGATGTCGTTGTCGAGCGGCGAGACAACCACCGGTGTCTGCGACCCGAGCACCACGCGCACGTAGTCACTCGAGACGACGGGGGCGCCCGTCTCCTGCTGCTCGGCGACGATGACGCGCAACTTCGCCTCCCCTGTGCCACCGCGCCCATCGTGGACGGAGTAGGTGACAGTGTGCAGGCCTGGCTCAGCGTCACCGCTCACGGTCACGGCAATGCCGTTACCCGTCGGGGTGATGGCCGCCGCGACGTGCGAATCATCGCCCTGAGTGACGCCTGACAGGCGCACCCGGTCGCCGTCGGGGTCAACGCCCGAGAGCGGAACCCGCACCTCGGCGACGGCGCCCGGCGCGACCCGCGTGGTGAGCTCGCGAGGCTGCGGGTCGGAGTTCGCGCCCTGCGGAATCACCCGCACCGTCACCGTACCGGTGTCGCTCGCCTCGGGAGAGGAGGCGCCGTAGGTCGTGTAGCGAAGCTCGTACGTTCCGGCCTTCTGCGGCGCGAGGTAGCGCAGCACACTGCCCGAGGCGAACGCGAGTTCGCCCTTCGCGCCCGACCCCGTGATCTCGGGGTGCAGCACGAGCCGCTCGCCCGGCGCCGAGATGTCGTTGTCGAGTACGCGGATGTCGACGACGTCGCCCGCGCGCACGGTCGCGGTATCGGCGACGGCGACGGCGCCCGCGAGGCCCGACTCGGGCACCTGGAACACGGTGAGGCGCCCCGTCGCGCGCGCGGCGCCCTCGGTGACGACGACGTCCGCCGCGCCGATACGGCCCGCAGCGCCGTCTTCCGTGCTGCCCGCGACGCGCACTTTGGAGTGGTCAATCACTTCGGCGCGCAGCTGTCCGTCGGTGACCGTGGCGCTCGCGACGGCGAGTGAGCGCGACTGAGCGCCCGCGATCGCGTCAAGCACCTCGACGGTGGAGTCAGCGAAGGGCCGCACAAACGCGCGCAGCGGGGGTAGCGCGAGCGGGGCGCTCCCCTCGGTTGCTGTGACGCGCACGATACCGGTGAGCTCAGCGCCCGTTCCAGTGTCGGTGATCCCGACCGAGAGGAGCGCTTGCCCGGGGCTCGTCGCGGTGATCTCGACGGTCCCGTCGGCCGGCTTCGCGGTCGCCCGCACGCGGTCGCTGCCGCTCAACACGTTGACGTCGCGCAGCACGAACGAGCCGGAGCCGCCCGACACACGGTCGAGCACGTCCACGGCCGACGCCGGGCCGACCTGCACTGTGACAGCCGTGCCGAGGAACTGGGCGAGGGCGCCGGGCTGGATAGCGACCTGCAGGTCGCGGTGCGCCTCCGCGCCCCGCGCATCCCGCACCGTGACGCGCAGCATGAGCTCGGACGCCCCAGCGTTCGGGTCGAGGTGCTTCACCGCGAGGCGGCCGTCAGCGGTGATCATGGCCCGCGCAGGGTCTTCGGGCCGCAGAAGCTCAACGCCCGCGAGCAGCATCGGGTCGCCCTCGGGGTCAACCCACCCCTCAAGCACCGGGTGCACGAGCGTGCCGCCGGGCGCGAGATCTGGCACGCCCCACTCACGCTGGCACCCCGCGACCGGGCACCACTCCGGCGCACTGTTCACGTCGCCGTTCACGGCCGTGAGGGTCACGGTCGCGGGCTCGGACTCGAGCGCGCCGTCGGTGATGCGGTAACTGAACGTTGCCGACCCCGTCGCGCCCTTCGCCGGCCGCACCGAGAGCGACTGCGCGTCGGGCAGTAGCTCAATCGTGCCGAACTCAGCCGGGATGGGCGACTCGCCGAGCGACTCAGGCACGATGGTGAGCACGTCGCGTTTGTTCGCGTCGTAGTCGTTCAGCAGCACCTGCAACTGGGTCGGCTCGCCAGCGCGCACGCCGAACGCATCGTCCTGTGCGACGGGCGGCACCTGTTCGGTTACCTCGTCGACGACGACGGTGCCCCTGTCTTCCTTCGGCGGGTCCGAAATTGTCCACTGCGCGAGCGGAATCAGCCGGCCGTCAGGCAGCGTCCAGAGCATGCCGCTGCGGGTCTCGCCGAGCACGGTGCGCTCCCCATTTGTGAAGAACGTCGGTTCGGGATCACCAACAGTTCCGGCCGCCTCGTCGTACTGCAGGTCGGAGAGCGCGCTGCCAGCCCCGGCGTCGCTTCGCCAGAGCTGGCCCTGCGTCTGGTCGACCCAGGCCGCGACGCGCACGCCGTCGGCCGCGCTCGGCCGGGCAGGTGCGCCCGAGCTCTCCGCGATCCGCATCGGCTCGCCCGCCGCTGGGACGCGCCAGAGGCCCGCCGTATCGGCGATGAGAGCCGCGGTGCCGCCACCGGCCCCGGGCCCGTCGCCCTCGCCGCTCCACTGCAGGCGAGCTGCGCCGACCACGTCGATGCGCTGCGGTTTCTCCCCCGCGCGGAAGACGCGGCCCGTCGAGGGGTCGAGCAGTACCCAGTCGCCCGACACGAGGGCCAGCTCGGGCTGCTCGATGCCGGTTGCGGCGCGTGGCAGCGAATCACCGACGCCGAGGAAGCGCTCTGCGCGGATGTCATACTGCCAGAGCGTGTCGCTGCTCGCGGAGTACAGCGCGACCTTGCCCTTCGCGTCGAGGGCGACGGCGTCGGTCAAGAACTCGAGCGCGGAGCCGTCTTGGCCGGCCTTCGCGCGGTCGCCAGCGTTGGGGGCGGCGTTGCCGCTGTCGCCTTCGTCAGCGGCGCTCCCATCCCCGCCTTGGCCAGCCCCGTCGGTCGCACGAGGGTCGAGCTGTTTCAGCGCGTCGACGCTCGTACCGACGTAAACGCGGCCGGACTCGGTGCGCACCAGCAGGTACTCCCCCGCCCCGAGCACATCGCGCGCACCGTCCGGGAGAGTACTCGCCGCCGCGTCTGCAAGCGCAGCCTTCTTTGCGGCGGTGCCGTCGGTCGCGCCCCCCTCAGCGGGGACGGTGTCGCCGCCTTCTTCCGCGGTGTCGTCACCGGCACCCTTGGCGGCTGCGTCATCCGTCAGGTCTTGCGGGCTCGCAGCGTCCACCTGCCAAGCCTGCCCATTGCCGTGGCTCAGCACGAGGCTGTCTGCCCCGCGCTGCACGACGCCGCTCGGCTCGGCGACCTTGCGAACGGTGTCGATCTCGCCGGTCTCGGTGTTCACGCGCGCGTACTGGCCCGCGTCGCGGGTGACCCAGACGCTCGGCTCAGCCCGCGGCGTCTCACGCGAGTCAAACCCGCTCGATACGACAGCCACCGTAGCGATGACCGCGACCGCCGCGACGCCCGCGATCCACCCGCGCACGCGTTGTGAGCCCGCCACCCGTTGGGGCGCGGACCGCCTGCTCATAGCCCGCCGCCGAGCGTGGCCCACAGCACGGCACCGGCGACGACGATCACAGCGACGCCGATACCCGCGCCAATCAGGCCCGCCTTCAGCGGCGAGAGCGGCGCGCGATCGTGCACAACGCCGTCACGGTCGGTGCCGCGGCCCGCTTCCAACTGCTGGGCGCGCTTCGCCGCCCGCTGCTCCGCGCGCGACGCCTGGCCGACGGTACTCACGACGGGGCCGCGCGTGCCGACAGGGATCGTTTCAACGCGCGGCAGCCAAGCCTCGGCCACGACCTCGAGCGGCGTCACCTCGTAGCCATAGTGCCGCTGCAGCTCTTGGAGCGCCTCACCGAGCTCTCGCATCGAGGTGAACCGCGCGGCCGAGTCACGCTTCAGCGCCCGCGCCATCACGCTGTCGAACGGCGCGTAGCCCTGCGCGCCCGGCACCGGCTGGTACACGGCCTTCGAGATTCGGTCGGCGAGCTTCGACCGGGTGTTCAACCCGCGATCAGGGAGCTCGAACGGCGACCGGCCCGCAGCGAACGTGTACAGGGTCGCGCCGAGCGACCAAATCTCGGTGGCGACCGAGCCGCTCACCTTGAGGCTCAGCACCTCGGGCGCCGACCACGGAATCGACATCGCTACCTCGGCCTCTTCGGGCTGGCCGCGCTTCGTGACGTAGGCGATACCGAAGTCAGCGAGCACGGGCTTGCCGAGCGTCGTAAGCAGCACGTTCGACGGCTTGATGTCGCGGTGCAGCACGCCGGCCCGGTGTGCGGTCTCGAGCGCGCCCGCGATCCTGACACCCGCGTCGAGCACCTCTGCGAGCTGCGCGGGCTTCCCCTTGGTCAGCGCGCCCATCGACGCTGGACAGTACTCCATTGCGATGTAGGGCGACCCGTCGAGCGAAATGCTCGCCTGGTAGATCGTCACGACCGACGGGTGGCTTGAGAGCCTGGCCATCACATCGGCCTCGCTCTCGAACACTTCCCGCAGTCGCTGCGCGTTCGGAGCGCCCTCCCCTGCGTCGAGCACCTTCACCGCAACAACACGACGCGGCATGTCTTGTTCGTAGAGATGCACCTGCGCGAACCCACCGGAACCGAGTGGGCGCACGTACGAAAACCCCGGGATGCCGGGCGGTCTCAGCTGGGGCTCAGCCATCTCGCTACTCCACCGAGCGTGCCTGCGCACGGATGGGGAATTCGGCTACAAACATACAGCTATCTTACGCAGTGGAAGGTGGAGACGCGCCCGGAGCGCACCGGTTGTAAATAAGTTAAGCCGGCCTCACGCGGCACCCCTCGGCGCAGCGTCGGCGCCCCGCCTCCCACTCAAACGAAAACGGCCCCTCCACCGAAGTGAAGGGGCCGTTTCGCTGAAGCGTTACGCCTCGTTTTGAACCTTAGAGGCCCGAAACGTCGAGCGGAATGCCAGGACCGAAGGTGGTCGAGACAGCGCCCTTGATGACGTACTTGCCCTTTGCCGAAGCGGGCTTGAGACGAACGATCTCGTCGAGAACCGACGAAATGTTGTCGTTGAGCTGCTCCTGCGAGAACGAAGCCTTGCCGACGATGAAGTGCACGTTAGCGTGCTTGTCGACGCGGAACTCGATCTTGCCGCCCTTGATGTCGGTGACAGCCTTAGCGGTGTCCATCGTGACGGTGCCGGTCTTGGGGTTCGGCATCAGACCGCGCGGGCCGAGAACCTTACCGAGACGACCGACCTTGCCCATGAGCTCGGGGGTCGCGACAGCCGAATCGAAGTCGGTGTAGCCAGCGGCCACCTTCTCGATGAGCTCGTCGCCGCCGACCTCGTCTGCGCCAGCGGCGAGAGCAGCCTCAGCTGCCGGGCCGTTTGCGAACACGATGACGCGTGCGGTCTTGCCGGTGCCGTGGGGAAGGTTCACGGTGCCGCGAACCATCTGATCGGCCTTACGGGGGTCGACGCCGAGACGAACAGCAACCTCAACGGTCGCGTCGGTCTTTGCCGAACCGGTCTCCTTCGCGAGGGCAACTGCCTCAGCGGGAGTGTAGAACTTGTCTGCCTGAATCTTTGCGGCAGCGGCGCGGTACGCCTTCGACTTCTGTGCCATGTTCGTACCCTTACTCGACCGTGATGCCCATGGAGCGAGCGGTGCCCGCGATGATCTTCGCTGCTGCGTCGATGTCGTTCGCGTTCAGGTCGGCGCGCTTCTGCTCGGCGATCTGGCGAACCTGCTCAGCGGTAACCTTCGCAACCTTGACGGTGTGCGGGGTGCCCGAGCCCTTCTGTACGCCAGCAGCCTTCTTGAGGAGCTCCGCCGCCGGCGGGGTCTTCAGGATGAAGGTGAACGAGCGATCTTCGTAGACAGTGATCTCAACGGGGACCACGTTGCCGCGCTGGGATTCCGTCGCAGCGTTGTACGCCTTGCAGAACTCCATGATGTTGACGCCGTGCTGACCCAGGGCGGGGCCCACGGGGGGTGCCGGGTTGGCGGCGCCGGCTGCGATCTGAAGCTTAATCAGACCGGTAACCTTCTTGGCTTTTGCCATGATTGTTTCCTTTCGCCGAACGAGCGCGGTCGCGCCCGTTCTCCCGCCTCGCCGGCCGTTCCGGCGCGCGGTGTTGTTGCAGCCACGACAATTCGCGGACACAAACCTCAATAGTTTAGCGGATCAGGCGCGATCCCGCACCTCGGGTTCGAGGCGGTGTGGAGAGGGTCGAAAACGCGCTGCGTTTTCACCGTGGAGCCGCCTATCGGATTTGAACCGATGACCTGTTCTTTACAAGGACGCAACTTGCCCCGACACCGCCGCGGAACTGCTTGAGCTTTGGGCGGTGAGCGCATCATGAGCATCATTCGCGCGATTAAGTGCGACGGGTGCGCGACGGTCTACGTGTCGCAATGGGCGATCGACGCCAAGGGGGTCCGGCAAGAACTTCGGGGGGCGGGGTGGGCGCTCGCTCTAACAAAGGGCAATGACCTATGCGCGCGGTGCGTCGGCCTCGTTCTCAGCGAAGATAGCGAGCGTCAACCCGGCGTTGACACCGAAACGCCGCGATTCAAGGGCGCGTCATGAGCGTTGAAACGGGCGAGTTCCTGGCGATGGTGCGGCGGATGCTGCGCGCCGCTGGGCGTCGCGTCGCTGAGGCTGACGAGGTGGAACTATCCGACCTCGCAGACCTCCGCAATGAGGTAGATGAAGTGATCGCTACCGCCGTCGCGTCGTGGCGATCACAGGGCCGGAGCTGGGCCACGATTGGCGAAGCGCTGGGCATATCGAAGCAAGGCGCGCAACAGAGATACGGGCGGACGCCCGAGAACGAGGGAACAAATTGACCGAACAGCCGACGCTCTGGGATGACACCGAGGCACTGCTGCAAACATGGCGACATTGGCAGGTAGCACAGGGGCTCTCCGATCGCACCTACACCGAGCGTGACGCAGTGATGCGCCACCTGTTCGAGTTCACGAAGGCGACACCGCGCACGCTCGCGCCATTCCACATCATCATGTACTGCGGTCGGCCCGACCTGTCCGACGCGAGCCGGGCGAGCTACCACGCGACGATCCGGGCGTTCTGCGCGTGGATGATCCGTGCCCGCGTGCGTGACGACGATCCAACCTCGGAGACGCCGCGCCCGAAGCGGCCACGCACGAAGCCGCGGCCGCTCAGCTTCGAGGCCGTTCGCGCTGTCTACGCTGCGGCCAACCGTGAGCGCACACGGGCCTACATTCTCCTCGCGGTGCTCTCGGGGATGCGCATTCACGAAGTCGCAAAGATTCGCGGTGAAGACATTGACCTCGACCGCGGAACACTCGTGATCGAAGGCAAGGGCGGCGTGGTCGAGATAGTGCCACTGCACGACGACCTGCGCGCCCTCGCGTTACGGATGCCTCGGGCCGGGTACTGGTTCCCCGCGTACACCGTCGAGGGGTGCGTCGGGCGGAAAGCGATCTACACGGCGATCAAGGGCGCGATGCGGCGGGCCGGATACGGGCACGCAAAACCGCACATGCTGCGCCACTCCTACGGCACCGAACTACTCGGGGCAGGGGCAGACTTGCGCGTCGTTCAGGAGTTGATGCGTCACGCTGACGTGAGCACAACCCAGCTCTACACCGATATTCACTGGTCGGCCAAGGTAGCGGCGGTTAGCGCCCTGTCTCTCGACCTCGCTGCGTAGATAGGATCAAACCATGCGAAAGATCGTCACAACGTTGGTTGCCGGGCTCGCTGTTGCGGCCCTCGCCGGATGCTCCGCTTCACCTGCCGCCGAGACGCGGGAATGCCTAGACGTTCCCGCCTCCATCATGGATCGGATCGCCGACGGCGCGAACACTACGCCGATCACACCTATCGCTGCCAGCGCCGTGCGCTCGGAGAGCTTCAAGGACGCCAACATCGTTGCTATGTCCTTCGAGGTTAATGGGGCCGAGGAACGCGGCGTGTGGGCGGTCGGTGGGAGCTTCACTGATCCGGGTCTGACTCTCGCGATTGATGCCGTTTCGGCGGTCGTCACGGATTGGCCGAATGAGATGAACGGCGAGAAGTTCGACGTGACAACAGACGGAGCGAGCGAAGCGCTCGATTGCCTCGCGGCAAAGTAGCTACAGACAACGAACAAAGGAACCTGGTGAACTCACCAGGTTCCTTTGTTCGTTAGGGCTAGTTCTCAGTGGGGTTCGCGAGGGCGAGCCCGGTCACGCCAAGGAGCGCGCCCGCGAGCGCGAGGAGCGGCGCGGCTTGCGCGTCGCTGGTGAGCCCATACACGGTAGCGACGGGCACAAGCGCCGTCGCGACGCCGTACAGCCACCTACGGCGCTTAAGTGTCCACCAACTCCCGCGTCCACTACGGTCGCGCCTGAGGGGGCTGTGCGTGCTCATGATGCTTCTCCAAATTCGTAAAGGTGACGGATTGATTCGGGTGGCTCTGGAGGCCGCTCTCCGGGGCCGCGCGGGCGGTAGCCCCAGTCGATCAGGTGGCGGGTGTAGTACCAGAGCGCACGGTTCTCGCGCTCGTACCTGGCGAACCGCTTTCGGGAGGCAACCTGTGCGGCGGTGAGCCACGCGAGCGCGGCAGTGCCGAGCACGCCCGCGAGGCTGAGCAGCGCCGTCAGCGTCGGGGGAGTCACGAGGCGATGCCAATAGCCGCAGCTACTTTTTTGAGCCGCTCCCAAGTCGCATACGTGACGTTCGCAAATGGCTTGTCCATGTGCCGACTAATCGCGTCGGCGTCGTTTTTGTCGAGCTGCACGAACGCGGTCAGAGTGGACACTGCGAAGTAGCGTGCGCCCTTTGCGCCATAGCGGCCTTCGCCGTCTGTAATCATTACTCCGATCATGTCGGGTTCCTTTCGTGGTGGTGGAGGTGGTGGAGGTTTGGGCTTCGGCTTCGGGGTCGCTGAGATGTATGGCAGCGGGTCTACCCACATCCCGCCGAGCTGTAGCATCCCGTGGAGGTGGTCGCCGGTAGACAACCCAGTGGAGCCTACGTATCCGATGACATCACCTGTACTCACGTGGTCTCCGACTCGAAGATGGGTGGGGCGGATCATGTGCAGGTACATGGTCGAGAACTGGGCGGCGCCGATTTTGATCGAATTGCCGCCGCCCAGATAGTCCCATCCGGCGAAGGTAACGCGCCCTGAGTGCATCGCTTGGATTGGGGTGCCTGAGGCGGCGGCCCAGTCGTTGCCGTTGTGTAGCATCGCTGGCACCCATACGCCCCCTTCCCAAAAGGCCGGCCTCCACCCGAATCTGGCCGTAGTCGCAGCTCCTGGGATCGGCGGTATGAGACGGATCGCCATTAGTCTGCCCGCCGAACGGAGAATGATCCGATTACGGTGTTAAGGGCCGCTGTACCGGCTGAGCAGAGCCCGTAGGGGCGTACTACGTCGCCTTGTACTAGGTCTAGCTCTTCTTCGAGTGACACCGCACAGAGTGACTGGACGACTCCTGCGGTCTGCATTGCTCGAAGGTCTTGATACGCGGGATTGACTCGTGTTGAGATTGCGCCGAGGATCGTGCTCGTGTTCGGCGATACTTGGGCCATAAAACTCAGGTGGACACGGTAGCGGCCAGTCTTAGGGATTACGAAGCCATTGCCCGCATCGTAGGTCATGCCGTTCTTGCCAGTTGGCGTCCCGAACGCTGACGCAATGAGTAGGTAGTTCGTTGCGTTCAGTGTCACGGCAGTGGCGTTGCGTTTCGTCCACCCGCGTTCTGCGCTCGCTTGCTCAAGCGCCGTGATCTTTGCAGTTGCCGAGGTGCGCCAAGTTTCGAGAGCGACGACCCGAGATAGCAGGTAAGCGGGGTCGGTACCGTTCATGTCGAAGCCTCGTAGCAGGGCATCGATTGCGTTTCCGAAGTCTAGAAGTTCTTTGCCGAGATCTTTGAACTTGGTGGTCGGGGCGGGTGCGGGGAGTGCAAATGTTGTAGTAGGGATCGCCATGTTTCTTCCTATAGGGCTTGTAGGTCAGCTACGGTGTAGCGGTCTGCTGCTTGAGATATTGGGAGCGCGTTCGTGACGTTCCCTAACGTCGTGCCTGTGGTGGGCTGGGTGGGGATCGTGGCTGGGTTGCAGGTCACCATCCATCCCGATCTCGCGGTGTAGCGGAGTTCGCCGCCAACTACGGAGAACGATGGGAGAGTGCCTGCCCACTGAAGCGGGGTATTTACCAGCGTGAAGCCCTCTGCAATGTCAGTGTCGAGATTGTAGGTGGGCTGCGCTCGGAATAGTCGTTCGAATACCGTGCGTTCCCCCGTAAGCGCCTTCTTGCCAATTGCAACTGAAAATACTGGTGGGAGGCGGAAGGCATGAGTGGCGCGCATGAGCGTGGCCAAGCCGTCGTAGAGCGCTGATGGGACGCCTTGGTTGAACGTAAAGATCAGGTCTGTTTCGAGTTCTGCAGTTGCGCCGTCTCCTAGTTGAGCTGAGACGCTGCGCGGTGGTTCGAGCTCTGCCATCTCGTAGTACGTCCCGTTGATGCCTGCTGCCGTGTCGGCGGGTCTGAGCATGAGATATCGAGACTTAATCGCGCACCTGTAGAGGTTGTCTTGCGGCTTGAGGCTCAGCGAGAGTCGCCCAGCGTCTGCACGAATATGGGCGGCGTCCAATTCGGTCGCGGGGGCTGTGGAGACTGAATACCGATTCAGGCTGATCTTGCCGTTTACCGTCGCCACTTCCGCGTTTCTCGCGGGAGTCGTCACAGGCGCGAGAGGTTTCACAAGACGGACTTCGCCACGTTCATGGTCGTAGAACGGGCGGTTCAAGGGATTTTCTATGCGCGCAGTCTGACGTAGCACGGTAAGAACCGAGACATTCTGCTGTGTCGTGTACGGAGCTACAGGGTTGTCTGGCACGCCAAGCACGTCGTCAAGCTGCTTCATCCAATCTGGGTAGCGCCAGATAATGCGCGGATCGCAACGCCCTTGCAAATCGCTGTGGCGTTCAAAGATCAGTGAACGGCCCCAGTGCAGCTTGTTGATTTGCGCGTTCCGAGCGAGGTAGTAGGGGCCATGCTGGCGGTCTGCTGCGAGTGCCGCGAGCGGGTCGAACGCTTCGATCTCCACAGACCATACAGGCACGACTTCGCCTCTTGCGTTCTGGACGTGAGACAGGGTTGCCCGAGAAGCGTCCAGAGTTCCTCTGAAGAGCACACGGGCTAGTGGATCGACAGTGACAGTGACATCGACGCCGCGCTCTAAGCTAAGGAGTTCCCCGTGTGGATCGAGAATTGTCATACTGAGGCGAGAAGGATCGATGTTTTCCCACCAATCGTTTCCGCCCCACTTGATTTGAATGTCCGCGACTGGGCTTAGTCCGTGGAGCCCGCGTGACTCGTTGAGTTGACGCCCGTTGATACTGACGTGCGGCTGGTAGTAGTCGCTTGCGCTCATGCTGAAACGAACCTCGATTCTTTCCGGTCAAGTTCCTTGAGGCCGTCGCGTATCTCCTCGATGACTTCCTCTCGGTCGCCCATGTAGTTCGGGAGCGTGATGGTGTACTGGCGGCGATCCTCGTACACCGCTTGCGCTGGCTGTTGCGGGATTCGTGGCGTCGTGATCGCGCCTACGAGCGCCGACATGATGCTGAGGTTCGCGGAGGCCATTGGGGCGAACTGCTCCACAGGCGGGGCCGTAATGGGGGCGGCAAACGGCGTCACCGCCATACGCGCTGCATATACCGGAGCATCGAATGACATGAGTTCGGGCTGCACGGCCATTGATGCAGAGCGGCCCATCCCGAGCAGGTCTTTCGCCCAGCCGGGAATCGCGTTTGCGGCAAGGTTTGCGATCCAGTCGATCGCGTTCTTCACCCACGAGATAATCGTCTGGAAGACGGCGACGGCACCGTTCTTCAAATTCGTGAAGAACGTCATAGCATTTCGAATTGGCGCAGCGAACTTCTCGCCAAGCCAGCTCACAGCCTGCTTTACCCACCCGATCACGGTCTGGAAAGCGGCAACTCCCGCCGCCTTGATCTGATCCCAATGCTGGACAACGACGACGATCACCGCGACAAGGATTGCGATTGCAGCGATGATCGCAAGCACGATCCACGTGATCGGTGACGCGAGCCAGGCCGCGTTCGATGCCCACTGCGCGGCGGTCTGCATCGCCTGTACGGCAACGAACGCCTTGTACGCGCCGTTAATCACGATCACCGCCGCCGCGAGCCCGCCGATCACACCGATAAGAGGGGTGATCCAAGTCGCGTTCTCCTGAAACCAACGGGCGAGGTCTGCCGCGACTTCTGCCGCCTGCGTCATGACCGGGAGCAGCGCCTCACCGAGCGCAGCACGGGCGTTCTCAAAGTTCGCAGAAGCGATCTGTGCCGAGCCAGCCGCCGAGTCCGTCTCGCGGGCGAACTGCCCCTGCGCGTCGGCGGTCTGCTTCGTGAGCAGCGCGAGAGTGGCCTGTAGGTCGGCGTTCTTCGCGGCTTCGCCCGTGAGCCCGTCGAGCCCCATCGCGGCCTTCTGCGCCTCAATGTCGGCCTGCTTGATCGAAACGCCGTACTTCTCGATGGGGTCACGCTCACCACGAAGCAGCGAGGCGAGCGCGCTTGTCGCGTCTGCTGTGGTGCCGCCGAAGGTCGCGGCGAGGTCGGCGCCGAGCGTAATCAGGTCGTCGGTCGTGCCCGCCGTCTCCTTCATGCTCAGGCCCATGTTCTTGAGCTGCGCGCCGAGGATTGAGGCGGTGTTGCCGTACTCGGTTTGCGACAGCCCCACGGCATCGGCTGCCTTCTCAGCGTGCTGCATCATCTCGCCCGCGTACT
Source organism: Leucobacter sp. (assembly GCA_052094845.1). GTDB lineage: Bacteria > Actinomycetota > Actinomycetes > Actinomycetales > Microbacteriaceae > Leucobacter. The sequence continues at coordinate 390,457 of JBQDKK010000002.1, forward strand.
GACCGAACACGGACGATACGGCCCCCGTGGCCTGTTCCAGCTCGGAGGCCGCATGTCCTGCGCTGAGTGCTGCGCCAGTGATTGCGCCGAGCGCGACCGCGCCCACCTTCGCTGCCGTGTTAAGACGGTTCCCGAACTGATCGCTCTTGCCTGCGGCCTGATCCATCGCCTTGATAGCGTCGGTGGCGTCACCGATGATCTTGACTGCGAGAACTAGGCTTTTGCCGCTCATGGTGCGGGTTCCTTACTGTGAGGCGTCGGCGATTTCTTGGGTGAGGTGGAGCGCGGTTGCGTAGTCCTCTAGGCGTGGTTCGGGCTCACCTCTCCACTGCCAAGGGGTGCCTCCGAACTCGTGAGCGAGGAATACGGAGAGGTACTCGAGTCCTCCGTCGGGGTATCTTTTCCCACGCCCTCGACCTCGTTCTCCGTGTCCTCGTCGGGGTCGGCCTCGGGAATGGAGACGTCGAGGGCGGCGGTGTCGCCGGTCGTGAACTCTTCCCAGCTCAGGTCGGTCTTGCCGGTTCGGCGGAGTGCGTTCCATGCGAGGAACGGCTGCATCTTGAGGGTGTTGTCCTCAAGCTTTCCCCAGCCCCGGTTCTTACGGAGTGCCTGCTCGAACGCGAGGCGATCCTGCAACGTGGTCTGCACGGTCTCAGTGCTTCCGTCTGCGAGGGTGACTGCGAATTCGGTGTTTGCCATGGTTATGCTCCTTGGATTCGTGAAATGGCTTTGTCTACTGCGTCTTGATAGATGCGGCCCCATTGGGGCTCTGTGTCGCGCGCCGCTTCGATAGCGAAGGGGCGTCCGACTATCCGGCGTTTCTGCCAGAACTCGGAGCGTGCGCGCTCAGTGCCGAAGTGCCGCACTCCGGCGTAGGGAACGGCGCGTGAACCGAACCTGACCATTCCGGCGGTCTTGGTGCCGGATGATCGGCCGGTTGCTGCGAGGGCTCCGCTCGCTTTGGGGGCTTTGGCGACGGCGACTGGCTCCACGATCTTCGCGGCGCGGGCGTGCGCTTCTTTGAGGTCGGTGAGGTCGTCACCGGCCTGCCTGAGCGTGCGGCGGAGGCGTGCGCCTCCGCGTAGCACCTCGGTATCGCCCGCGCCTGCGGTGAAGCCTGCCGCCTTCGCCATGGCTAGGTGAGCTTCGTGAAAGTGGGCTCACCCACGAGCGGGAACGTGAAGTCGTTGGTGTTCTTCTTCTTCACGTCACCGCCTGCTGCGAACGGGCGAATCTTGACCACGCCGCCGATCTCAAGCTCCCCGTCACGGGTCGGCACGAACAGGAAGGGAAGCTCCTTCCCGGCGTTCTGCGCGGCCCACACGAACAGGCTTTCCATCGTGTACTTGTCCATGACGGTGCCGGACAGTTCCCAGGTGGTCGAGTCTGCTCCGGATTCGTTCGAACCGTCGAGCATGGGGGTATCGTCTTCGCTGTCGGTCGAGGGCGTGATCGAGGTCTTCGTCGTGTCAGCGGCGAACTGCTTGGGGGATGCGACTTCGCCGATGCTGAGGCTACCGGGGCCGAGAGTGCGTGACATGCTGTGTCTCCTATTCAGGGTTCAGGGTGAGTTCGTAGGCGGGGAGGTGCCCGCCGCCTGCGAGGTCGAGGGTGACGGGGTCGGCGCTGGCGAAGTTGAATCCCTCAGCTTCGAGCTGCGACATGATCGCGTCGAGCGCGTCAAGAGCGATCAAAGGCCGCTCTGCTGGGCCAGCCGCCGCGATGATCTTCCAAGTGGTGTCACGTTCACCGAAGTTGGGGAACGTGATCGAGGGGGCCGGAATCATGACTGCTGCGCGGGTTGAGGGTTTGAGCCCTACCCCGTCGAGCGTCACGAGGTCTACGAGGTCGCCGAGCGCTGCTTCAACCTGCTGCTTGAGCTGTTCAGCTCGCGCGAGGATGCCGGTCATGCGAAGCCTCCCGGGATGAACTGCGAGAGCAGCGGGTACGCGGCCTTCATCGGGTCGCGGGCGATCCTGAATGGTGCGAGGTCGGTTCCGCCGAACTCCATGACGCCATTTCGGGCCATACGGCGGTAGAACAGATCGGCGGCGACCTCGATGATTGCACGATCTCGGATCGCGTCTGGGATCGCTGCCTTCCCAATCCAGTTCTTGACGAGTTCCGTAGCCTCTGCTGTTGCATCGTCTACGGCGTTCTCATCGGCTGTGCCGACTGCACCGACGTACTCCCGCACCCGCTCTACGAGCGTGCGCGGTGCGGGAGCGGGAGCCTCGGACATGGGTTACGCCTCGAACTTCACGGGTGCGACGCCGCTCGGAATCTCGGCGGCGACTGCGCCGAAGCGGTAGGCCGAGTACTGCTTGCTGAGATTGACGATGTTCTCGTCCTGAAGCTGCACGAGTGGCGAGTCGTAGGCGCGGAGGGCGCGACTGTTGGCGAACTCAGCCTGAGCGCCTGCCCGGTCGGGATCGCAGATGACCGTGACGCCCGCGAGGTCGCCGTTCAGGCCGGTCAGGTCGAGCGTGCCGATCATGCCGTTGGGCTCTGCGAGGCGGAAGACGCGCTTGCCGTTGATCTCCAAGCGGTTCAGGTGCTTGAATACCGGCACGCTGGCGATCATGCCGTCGAGCGGGAGGCTGACCTGAGAGAACCGCACGGCGGCGTCTACCACGAGGTCTGTCCAGTCGCCTGCCGTGCTGTCTGCGAGCGTCTTCCCGATGGGGAGCACGCCTTTGTCGTCTGCGATCGCAAGGAGCTTGATGAGCAGCGCAGCGTACTCGGCGCGGAACGCGGCCTTCTTGCGCGCGCCGGCTGCCATGGTGAGCGCTTCGAGCGAGCGGTCGAGGATCGGGAGAGTGGAGCGGAGAATCTGCTGGCGCGACAGTTCAACGTAGCCGCCGTAGGTCTTGACCGGGGCGGTCTTGTTCTCAAGCTCCACCTTGCCGAGCGCGAGGTCGTCGCCCTCTTGCTTCTGCTCGTCAACCTTCACGGTGTTGCTCTTGAGCTGCGCGTACTCGATGTTCATACCGCGATCCGGGAGTGCGCCCGTCGCGAAGAACTCGGACAGCACGCCGCTAGACGCGTCAAAGATGCGGGTGAGGTCGCCTACCCAGCCGTCCTTGATCGGGGAATCGGCGGTGGTGCCGCCCGTGTACTCGCGGCCCTCTGCTGCGGCCTCGTACATTGCCGAAACGGTGTCGTTGTACTCGCGGACTGCGGCCTCGTCGCCCTCTGCGAGGGCAAGCAGCATCGCGCCTGCGGTGCGGTGTGCCTGCGGGGCACCTGCGCCCTGCATGATTGTTGCCAGGCGGGCATCGAGGGCGCGCTCTTGCGCGTCGAAACGCTGGTCGAGCGCGGTATCGAGTTCCTCGCGGGTGAACGCGGCGGCGGGCGCTGTGATGGTCATGGCTGGTTCTCCTTGGGTGGTGGTGGATTCGCGAACGTCGGTGACGGTCGCCCCGGTGTAGGCGGGGTTATCGGTGAGACTGAACTCGTTGGTCAGCACGCGGGTGTGCCGGATCGTGAAAGATCCGTCCTCGTGGTCGGTGCGGACGTGTTCGACAGGTCGGAAGCCAATCGAGAAGCTGTCAAGCGCGCCGTCTGCGGCGAGCGTGAGGGCGATGTCGCCCGCCGGAATCTCGGAGGCCCGGGTGACGATGCTGAGGTTCCCGGCCTCGCGGGTGTGGTTCACGACCACGCCGATGAGTTCGCGATGGTGCTGCTTGAGCTTTGCGCGCTCGATGCCTTCGAATACGCAATCTTGATCGAACACTTCGCGGAAGCCGGGCCATATCACCGTTTCGACTTCGAGGGGAACGCCGATGCCGCTAATCTCGCGGCGGGCGGTGTCGGCTGCGGCGCGGCCCTGGAAGGTGCGGATCTGGTCGGTGGCGAGGTCAAGCGTCGGCATGGTCAGAGTCCTTTTCGATGGTGCGGGAAGTAGTGGGGAGGGGCTGATCGTCGATGCCGTCAATGGGGTCGAGCCCTTCGAGCGCGCGGGCCTCGCTACGGAGGAGGAAACCGGCGCGGATTCCGATTTCGTGGGCCTTGTAACGTGCTGCGGTGTCGAGGCGGAGGAACGCATCGAGATTGAACCGGACGCGCTGCGTCGAGGGGAGCACCCCTGACCACTTGGCTTCAATCTCGCGAAGCGCCTTCATTGCCGAGAACTGCAAGTAGCCGCGCCACTCGTCCAACAGGTTCTTGTAGGTGTTCGACCCGCCCTCGACTGCGGCGAGCATCATCCCTGCTGGGATACCAAATAGGCGTGCGATCTGCGTGGTGGAGAACTGCTGCGATTCGAGGAACTGAATATCTGCGGGCTTCAACATGATCGGCGTGTACTGCGAACCGTAGCCAATCACTCGCGTCCGGTGCCCGCTCGCGCCCTCTTCCCACAGGTCGCGGATCGTCTCGGCCTGTGCCGGGCTGAGGGTCTGGTCAGTGCTGAGGATTCCCGAAGGCATCCCGGATTCGGTGAACCACGATGCACCGTAGTCGCGGGCGTCGAGTGCGCCTTCGATTTCGAGGCGGGCCGCTTGTATGGGGCCGAGGCCGTAGAGCGAGCCCGGCACGCGAATGAGCTTGAGGTGCTGCATGTCGTTCGCGGCGATCTCTTCCCCGCGATAGTGGAAGGTGATGATCCCAGTGCGGCGATCCTCACGGATCGTAACCTCGTTGGGGTTCAGCGGCGTGAGGGTGAGGACTTCGCCGGGCCGGGCTGCGGTGCGGTCGGCGCGGGTCTTGCGCCAGTAGGCGTTCCCGGTGAGCCAAAGCGAATTGTTGGTGTATTCGATCCAGTCGTGCCGGTCTGTCGCGAGGTCGGGCTGCGCGACGAGTGGCGGGTCTGTGATGCGTCGCCCGCTGCGCTCGGTATCCACGCCAAGCTGTACCGCAGCGGCGGCGTGAACAAAGCACGCCCGGTAGACGGCGACGAGGCCGAGCGCCTGCTCGGTGGTGTTCCAGCCGTACTGATGCCGGGTGGCGGCGCTGATGCGCGGCGCGGGCGCGGCGCTCGGGCTTGAATCGGTGCCGGAGGTGTCAGCGGTGCGGGCGGCAAACCCGAGCAGCTCGGCGGCTCGATTCATCAGGCTCATGAGAAGGATGCTGCCGTGGCGCTGCCCTGACCACCTAGCGGGAACGCACGCGAGCGCACCTCAGCGCACGCGAGCGCACCCTAGAAGAACTGGGGTACTCGCACTTCTGGCATGTGGTCGATGCCCCAGGACGACCACGTTCCGGCTTCGAGCCCCGCGACTGATCCGACTGACGCGCGGCGACCCCACACCCATGCACCGTCTTGAATCCAGCGGCGCGCGGCGAGGTCGGCGGCTGTCTCTAGCGCCTCGTGCGGGCGGTAGCGCCATTCGCCAGTTTCGAGGCCCGCGAGCACTGCCGGGCACGCGGCGGCGTAGGCGGTGGCGCTCGTGCCTTCGAGCAGCGGGATACCTGCGCGGCGTGCTTGGTCGTGGAGGTAGGCGGAGGGGCCGCGCTCGTCAATCGCGACCGGTACGGGGTGCCCGGCGTTGGCTTGTAGCTCCTTGAGGCGTAGCAGCGCCCACGCGGAGCCCGCGCGGTGTCCGCCCTCGATGATCTCGGTGATCTTCCCTAGCTCGGGGTGGTAGCCGCTCATGGTTATGGCGGCGTCGACGTCGTCAACGCCGACGGCGGCGGCGACACACACTGGCACGCCGTCGGGGATGCGTTCGAGAGTTCGGCCAGCGTTCCACACCTCTTGCGGGATCACTCGGGAGACTGCCCCAGTGCGGCGGTTGCCGTAGGCACGCGCGAAGCCTGCGGTGTCGCCCTGGTAAGAGGCGAACCGCTTGCGGAGCGAAGCCATGTTGAACAGATGACCGTAGCCGGGGTGCCGACGCGCGACGAGTTCAAGGTCGGTGGGGTCTTCATCGTCACGGAGGCCGAAATCGACAAAGAACGTGTCTCGGCGCGGGTTGGCCTGCTTCTCGTTCTCGCGGAGTTCGTCAAGGATCGGGTTGTACCACTCCGACTCAGCGGTTCCCTCGGTGCTCATGATGTTGAGCTGAGGCTCGTGTCCGGTCGTGGCAAGCCGCGTGCTCATGGGCGCGTCAGCGGCCTGAATGATCGCCTGCCCTTGCAAAACTGAGTACGTCCACACTTCGTCAAGCGTCACGGTGTCAGCCTGCTTCGAGTGGAGCGATTCGGCGTTCGGCACGAACGGGCGGTACTCGCCGCCACGAATGGTTTGGAGCAGCTCGGCCCCGTTGCCTCGGAGCAGCTTCGCGAGGGCTGGCCGGTACGGGGTCTGTTCAATCTCGTCCATGAAGCCACGGAACACTTCGCGCGCCTTCGTGCCGTCCTGCGCGGTGTACCACGCGCGCCGGTTTGGGCCGAGGTGGAGCACGTTGCACATGTTCGTGAATCCGTCGGTGGTGGTCTTGCCCACCTGTCGAGGGGTGCTCGTGACGGTGCGGGCGTAGCGGAACGTGCCCGTCTCGGGGTCGATCTCGGTACGCCCGCGCACGTACGCGTGTTGCCAGGGAAGCAGAGGCTTTCCGGCTGACTTCGCCATAGCAGCGACGCGGCCCACCATGCTCTTTGCTCCCGGCGTCGGCGGCGTCATGAACCGGGGCTCGGGCATCTCAAGCAAAGGGATCACCTTCGAGCAGCTCAACGAGCTTCGCCATGGCCCCGCTCTCGGTTTCCTGGGGCGTGAGGTAGCTCTCGATCAACTCGGTCAGTTGAATTCCGGCGTTCACCGCTGCAACCGCGCTCTTGGGCTGATCCATGATCGCGGCGTACTTGAGCGCCTGCGAGCAGTACACGCGAATCCGGCTCGTCATGCGATCCTCGGCCTCTATCTCGGCAATCAGCTCGCGAACCGTCGCAACGGTGTCAGAATCGCCGTATTTCGAGGTGCTTTGGTCGGCAAACAGCGCAAACTCGGCCTGAGTTTCGGCGGTCATTTATCGCCTCCGATCTGGATTTTTTTACTGAGTGATTTAGGAGAGACGAAAAAGGCCCGGCCACTTCCTAGGGGCCGGCGGGCAGAAAAAGCGGCTACCATGCTCGGCTCGGTTCGACGGCTGGGCTCGGCTCGTTGCTGTTGCGGGGCACGGTGGCTATTGGCCGGTGCGCGGCTGCGCGCTCGATGGATGCTGCGCCCTCGGGGTAGCGGTCGTACCAGCGAGCTACTTCGATCTGCTCTGCCCGGCCTTGTCGCTGAGCTGCACGCTCGGACTCTTCGCGGCCTGGGTCGGTTACCTCGATGAAGTAGCGCATCCGTGCCCACGTCTGTAGCTGCTTGACGGTGGGTACGGGGTGGACGATGCGGAGGTGGATCGGTTCGCGCAGCCGTAGGGCTTGGTGCATGGCGCTCGTGAACGCTCGCTGCGCGACAGTGCGGGCGAGGGGCGAAGGGTCGGGGGCAGTGGGCGTGATCGCGTGTAGGAGCTGCGTGGGGGATAGCAGCACGTCGGTGCTCCCGGACTGAGTGGCTGCTGCCTCGTCGGATACGAGCAGTGAGGGGCCGAGGTAGAAGGTGGCGAGGATGCCGCCGGGGGTGCCTCCGATGCTCATATCGCGGCGGGTGGAGTTGCACGAGTGGCAGGCCGGGCGAAGGTTCTCCATCGCGTCAGTGCCGCCCTGCTGAACTGGGGTTACGTGATCCTTGGTTGTGGCTCGCATGGTGCAGCCGGGGAGCTGTAGCCAGCACTTTGCGCCGTAGACTTCGAGCACGGCAGCGGTGAGGCGCTTGGACGCCTCACCGGAACGTGCGGGTGGTCTAGTTGCCACGGTGCGGGTTCCTTCCCTTGCGGATCAAGTACTCGTTGATGTGTTTGATGGAGTAGCGGGGCGAGCGGCCAACGTAGGTGTTCGGTGGCACGTCGCCGCCACGGTTGCGGCGGCTCTCTAGCTGCCTGGGGGTGAGGCCGAGTATCACTGCGGCCTCTGCGTTCGAGAGCAGCCGTGTGGTGGTGTTCTTGGTCATTGGTCGGCCTCCTCGTCGGCGGGCTCGGGCCAGTACTCCCAGATCAGGAATATCGCGATGCCGAGCGCGATTAGGGCCGCGAAGCCGAGCCCGTTCACTTCCTTCCCCTTGCGCGTTGGCGACGGCGACGGCGTTGAGTGTCTGAGCCTCGCGAGAGTACGCGGAGCATGTCGCCGCTCACTGGGTAGCCGTCTTCCTCGGGGGCGCGGGCGGCTGCGGCCACACTGAGCGCCAGGGCTGACTGGAACCTCACGACTGCGCTCATGCGCTCGCTACGAGCCGCGTATTCGCTGAATGCGCTCATGCTGTTGCCTCCACGAATGCGCGTGCGTCGTCGCACTCCTGGCAATCGCACGGCTTCGTCACCGGGAACTCGGTGCAAGCCGCTTTGTAGAGCCGTCGGCTCGCGCGGCTCGCGTGCACCTCGTCCATGAGCTGCTGTTCAAGAGCGGCGAGCATGAGGTATGCGCTTTGCATTGCCTCGGCCCATGAACGGTCTGCACTGAACTTGTGATGGTTGGCGATGGGTAGGCCCGTCGCCTGGTCAGTGGACAACGAGTAGGCGCAGGACGACCAGTTGCCGTTATGGCGCTTCACTTTGGCGCGAATCTCGATACTCACAGCGTGACCTCAATTTCGATTCCGGTGGTGAGTGTTGCGAGAGTGAATGCGACGCAGAAGATCACAACGAATAGGCCAACTAGTGTGAATGTGAATCGGATCATGGCTGAGGCTCCAAGTTGTCGAGGTTAAGGATGTCGGCTACGTCTGCGCCACACCGGACGCACGCGGCGTCTGTAGGCGGGCACCAATGGCGCAAGCCCTTGCCGGTGCCGAACCCGTCAGGGCAGGCGAACTGCTCGGCTGCGGCGTTGAGTTGCTGCTGTTCGGCGCTCACGAGTTCGGGGCGGGCGGGGATCGTGGCGGGGTCGAAGCGGGGGACTGTCGGGGCCGGTGGTGCGGTCGCGGTCTTGCCTGCGGGCTTTGAGTAGTCGGGGCGCTTCACCGGCTGGCGGTCGGCCTCGGCTGCCGCCTGACGCATCGCCTCGGCAACTTGAGCGCCGGGGTGCCACGTGCCGTAATCCGCTTGCCCGTCGTTCTCGGACTTTGAAACGCGGTCGTCTCCGCCGAGATCCCCAAGGTCTAGTTCTGAGTTTCCAAGATGGGTAGTTAATGGATGGTTCGCCCCTCCGTGCGGCTGGGGGGCACCCCTCCGTGCGGCTGGCCCCCCGCCCGCTGGCTGGGGGGTGTTATCCACAGGCGCGGGCCGCTCGCGGTGGCGGGCCGAGTGGTCACAAGTCGGCGGGCACTCGATGGTGATTTCGTACCGGTTTGTACGCATGTGGGACGCGGTGCGGAGCCCGCCGCCGCCGTTCGTGTCGGTGACGATCTCGCCCAGCGCTTCGAGCTTGCGCACGATCTTTCGGGCGGCGTCGCGGGTAATGCGGGCACGGGACGCGATGGTTTCCATCGAGGGCCACGAACCGCCGTCGCCGTCGTGATCGGCTATGCAGAGCATCGCAAGGAGCGAGGCCCCCTCGGCCTGAGAGTGCGCCCATACGAGCGCCATGGAATCGAGGCTCACTGATCCGCCTCGATCTGATCCTCTGTGAATAGGTAATTGCCATTGACAAGCTGGGCGGCTGGGGTGAGCTTGCCTCGCCTGACGGCTTGGCTGATGGCTTGCCGCGTGACCTTGCGCGCTTTGGCAAGTTCTGTGGTTGTGAGCAACCGTGGAAGCGTTGTTGACATATCTGCACAGTAGGCCACAAATTACACGGTTGTCATTCCGACACGCCGATATGTGCGCGTGGTTGTCAGGTGGCGCTTTCGTGAGAAAATGTCAACATGACGATGCACATGATCCCCCAGCGCGCACGCGTAGTGCCCGTGTTTGAACTGCCCGACCGCCTGCGCCGAGCGCGTGAGCACGCACACATGGACCAAGCCGAGCTAGCCGACTCTGTGGGAATCTCACGCACCTCAGTCGGCAACTACGAGAATGGTCGGCGTGTCCCGACGCGCCCGTACCTGCTCGCATGGGCAGACGTGACCGGCGTTGACGCGGTTTGGCTAGAAACAGGAAAGGCCCCCACCGAGACGGTGGAGGCCGATTCGAGCCGCCTGTCGGATTTGAACCGACGACCTGTTCTTTACGAGGGAACTGCTCTACCCCTGAGCTAAGGCGGCCTGGTACAACTTGCGCTGCACACAAGCGAAAACTCTAGCACGAAAGCGGGGGCAAGATTGCACGCCTAACCGCACGACACCCCGGATTCGGGCACAACACCGTCAACAAAGTAGCTCTCCACAACCGAATTCACGCAGGAGTTCTGCCCGTAGGCGGTGTGCCCCTCGCCTTCGTACCGCACGAGTACGCCACTCTCCAGCTGCTCCGCGAGCGCCTCCGCCCATTTATAGGGCGTCGCCGGGTCGCCCGTCGTGCCCACAACCAAGATGGGGTCGGCCCCTGCCGCACGGACTGGAGCCCGCTCTGCAACGCCCTTAAACGGCCACCCCGCGCACGAAACGTCACCGAATCCCTGGAACCTACCGATTGTCGGCGCGATCCGTTCAAGCTCGGCTGCCTCCTCGCGCATGCGCTCGGGGTCGACCGCGTTCGGGTAGTCGAGGCAGTTGATCGCTTGGAAAGCTTCGGTCGAGTTATCGAGGTACTCGCCGTCGAGCCTGCCGTAGTACGAGTCCGCAAGCGCAAAGGCGATGTCGGCGTCACCCTCCGCGACGCTCGCGAACAGCGAGTTGAGGTACCCCCAGTTCGACTCTGCGTAGAGCGGCGTGATGATCGCCGTGAGCATCGTCGAGGTCGTGAGCGTGCGGCCGTCGGAGGCCACAATCGGGGTCTCGTCGACGTCGTCAAGCAGCGCGCTGATCTGGGCCATCGCTTCGTCGACGGTACCGCTGAGCGGGCACTCCTTCGCCCCCAGGCAGGCCGTCACGTAGCTGCGAAGCGCGAGCTCGAAGCCGCGGGTCTGCTCGCGCACGACGTCAGCCTCGGTCGCGGTCGGGTCGAGCACCCCGTCAAGCACGAGCTTGCCGACCCTGTCGGGGAACATCTCGGCGTAGCGAGCCCCGATGTGCGTGCCGTACGAATATCCGAGGTAGTTGAGCTGCGCGTCGCCCTGGATTTCGCGAAGCATGTCGAGGTCGCGCACGGTCGAAACCGTGTCGACGTGGCCCAGCAAGTCGCCAGTCTTCTCGAGGCAGGCCTCGCCGTAGTCGCGGGAGGAAGCGATCGCCTCCTCGATCCACTTCGCACTGCCGCGCTTCGCGGTGCTGTCGCTCACGCCGAAGAGGTAGTCGTCCATGTCTTTCGCGCTCAGGCAGCTCACCGGGCTCGAGGCTCCGACGCCCCGGGGGTCCCACCCGACGACATCGAAGTTGCGCCGCAGCGGCTCCCCCACCGCGGAGTCGAGCGCGTTCCGCACGTACTCGACCCCCGATGCGCCCGGGCCGCCGGGGTTCACGAACAGCGTTCCGAGCGGCGCGCCGCCCGTCGCGGGGTGCTTCACCATGCGCAGCCGAATCGTCTCGCCCTCGGGCTCGCTCCAGTCGAGCGGCGCGTGCACGTCGGCGCATTCGAAGCCGTCGCCGCAGTCGGCCCATTTCGGGGTCTGGTCGCCGAAGGCCGCGCCAACGGGGGTGGCTGGCAACTCAAGTTCGACGTCAGTCGGCCGAGCCTGTGCGGGCTGGAACAGCTGCCAGACGCCGGTGAGTGAGACGATCAGCCCCAAGATCACGAGCACAACGCCGATGACGACCAACCAGCGCTTCCAGCGCTTCGGGGGCCTGGTCTCGCTCAGGTCGTCTGCCGGGCCGCCGCTCAGCTCAGGGGCACTCACGAGCTCAGCACCCGGTTGTCGGCCATCACAATCCGCGCGAACAGCGCCTCGAGCACGAGCCCCGGCGTGATCGCACGCGCGAGCCGCTCACGGGCCTGCTCTGTCGCCGAGACCACGGCGAGAGCCTGCTCGGGCGACCAGCGTTCGGCCAGGTCGCGAATCGCGGCGCCCGACTCCGCGTTCACGAGCTGCGGGAGCGCGCCCGCTGCGGCCGGGGCCTCGGAGGCTGTTGCCCCCGGCTCCGCGCCAACGGCGCCGAGCGTCGTCAGGAGCACATCGCGGTACAGCGACAGCAGGTCGGTCAGGATCCTGTCGATTCCATCGCGGAGACTGCGCTTGCGCCGCCGCTCCTGATCCTCTTCAAGGGCCTTCATCTGCGAGCGCAGCTTCGGCGGGATCGCGGCCCCCGGCGCGAGGCCGAGATTGCGCATCGCATCCTCGCGCTCGCTCGCGTCGAGCTGTTCGGTGAGGGCGTCGGCGTCGGCCTGCGCGATCGCAACGAGCGACGCGGCGACCGCCATCGCGTCTCCGAGCGTGTGCGCCGTGAGCGCGCCGGTGATCGACCGCTCCCGGCGGCTCATCGCCTCGGGGTCGCTCGCGAGCCGCCGCGCCATCCCGATGTGGCTCTGAGCGAGTCGCGCCGCGCGCTCGGCGAGCGCGGGGTCGACCCCATCGCGCTCCGCGAGCAGCCGCGCGACGTCTGCGACGCTTGGCGTGACGAGTCGTACCGAGCGCGTGCGCGACCGGATCGTCGGCAGCAGGTCGGCCTCGCTCGGCGCGCAGAGCACCCAGATCGTGCGCTCCGGCGGCTCCTCGATCGCTTTCAGCAGCACGTTCGAGGTGTGCTCGGTCATGCGATCGGCGTCTTCAATCACGATGACGCGGTACCGGCCCTCGCTCGGGGCGTAGTGCGCCGTCGTAACGATCTCGCGGGCGCTCGAAATGTTGATGATCGCGCCCTGCGTCGTGAGCACAGCAAAGTCGGGGTGGGTTCTGCCGCGGACCTGCGCGAACACCCGCTCGCGGTCAGACTCGGCACGAGCAATGAGCGCCGCCGCGAAACGGTACGCCAGGTTCGAACGACCCGAGCCAGGGGGGCCGGTGATCAGCCAGGCGTGCGCCGGCCCACCCTCCGGGCCAGCGGCCCGAGCGAGCGCTTCGACGGCGGCGGGCTGCCCTACGATCTCTGACCAGAACTCCATGCCGCAAGGGTACCGTCTGCCACTGACGCGGAGGCTGGGCGGGGCAGGGCTGGGCGGGGGCAGGGCTGGGCTGGGCCTGTCGTCGCGCGGGGCCTGCCGCCGCGGCCTCATTTTCGCTCGGTATGGGTTCTGCAGTGTGTATGCCCCAAGCGGCTCGGATCGGCATTCCCAAGTCCGATCCCAGAGGAATGGACTTGGCTGGGGCGGAGCAGGGCTGAGCTGGGCTGAGCAGGGCTAGTGAGCGCAAGGCGCGTGCGCAGCCCTTACAGGTCTACGTAGCCCGACTCCCCCGCAGCGACCGCAGCTGCCCCAGCGCTCAGCTCGGCGGCGAGCGCCGTAAGACCCCCTACCTCGTCTTCAGCCACGGCGAAGCGCTGCAGCACGGTATCGCTGTAGTCGGCCTCCCCGACGGTGTAGCCGCGCCTGCGGGCCTCCGCCTCGATTTGGGATGCGACCTCGTACGTCGACCGAACCGTCACCTCCAGCCTGAGCCCGCGGCGCACGCGCTTCGCTTCGAGCACGGCGCCAGCGACCGACGCGCGGTACGCCCGAGTGAGCCCTCCCGCGCCGAGCAGCACGCCCCCGAAGTAGCGGGTGACGACGGCCACAACGTCGCTGAGCCCGGCCGACACGAGCGCGTCGAGCATGGGCGCCCCGGCGGTGCCGCTCGGCTCACCGTCGTCATTCGAGCGCTGCACCCGGCCGTCAGGCCCCAGTACAAACGCCGAGCAGTGGTGGCGAGCGCGGGGGTGCTCCGCGCGGACGGCCGCGATGACGGCCCGTGCATCCTCCTCCGAGGAGACCCGTTCGAGCCGCGTGAGAAACCGCGACCGCGAGATCTCAGTCTCGGTCTCAACGCGACCGGAGATCGTTTCGTACTCGGCTGCCATGCCTCTATCGTGTCACGTCCACCCCCAGCCGCTCGCGTTACGATCAATGCGTGACTTCAGTGCGTGTGGACAGTTGGGTGTGGGCCGTGAGGCTCGCGAAGACCCGCAGCCAGGCGACGGCAGCCTGCCGCGCCGGGCACGTTCGCGTGAACGACCAGCCCGCGAAAGCGTCACAGCCCGTGAGGGTCGGCGACGTCGTGCGCACCCGGCTGCACAGCATCGAGCGGATTTACCGGGTCACGGGGCTCGCGACGAGACGCGCGAGCGCGGTCGAGGCCGCGACGAACTATGAGGATCTCACGCCGCCCGCCCCGCCCCGCGTCGAGCGGCCGATGACCGTCTACCGCGACCCGGGCGCCGGCAGGCCGACGAAGCGCGACCGCCGCGAGCTCGAGAAGCTGCGCGGCAGGAACGAGCATCAGCAGGGTTCCGAGTGACTCCCGCGTTGGATCTCGCCAGCTGGCGAACCGCGTCACAGGCGCACGAGGAGCGTGCCGACGCCCTCACCGCCGACCACCGGGGTAGGCGGCTGCGGGGCGAACAGCACCCGATCGAGGACTTCCTGTTCACGTACTACCCGTTCAAGCCCGCTGAGCTGCGAAAGTGGCATCCGGGGGCCGCGGTCGCGCTCGAGGATGCGCGGGAACGCGCGGAGTGGCGGTACTACGGGGTCGACTCCGAGGGGGTGGCGACCGTCGATCTCGCCGCGTTCTTCGAGAAGCGCGGCCAGACAGTCACCTACGTAGAGCGGTTACTGGACGCGACGCTCGATCGCACCCCGCAGTTTGGCTGCTTCGGCCTCCACGAATGGGCGATGGTCTACAGGCTCACGCCCGAAGAGACCAGGCACACGAGGTTGCCGCTGCGCATTGGGCACGCGGCGACCGACGCCGTTGTCGAGTCGCACACGATCGGCTGCAGCCACTTCGACGCGTACCGGTTCTTCACGCCCGCTGCCGCGCCGCTCAACAGGCTTGCGCCGACCCGGGAGACGCAGCCCGATATGGAGCAGGCGGGTTGCCTGCACGCGGGCATGGACATCTATAAGTGGGCGACAAAGCTCGGGCCGATCGTCCCGGGTGAGCTACTACTCGATGCGTTCGAGTTCGCGCGCGACATTCGCTTCGTCGACATGCAGGCCTCGCCGTACGACGTGACCGGCTTCACGAACCACGAGGGTGTGCCGCTTGAGGCGATCCCGATCGAGACGCCCGCCGGTAAGCAGGAGTACGTGCGGCGGCAGCGGGCCTTCGCTGAGCGCGGGAATGCGCTGCGTGGCCGCGTGCTTGAGGCGATCGCGACCGCGAGAGACGCGCTCGCGCCCGAGCTGTAGCGCCTGGGTGACAGGAGCGACCGCGGGTGGTAGCGTGCGAGACATGGAGACCGCACTGAGGCGCCACCGGGTGTTGAGGGCATGCACATGGATTGGGCTTGTCCTGGTACTCGGCGCCTGGGCGGCGTCGATCGCGGCGCAGGCGCCCTGGACGGCGTGGTTCACCGTGGCGCTCTGGGGAGCGATCAGCATCGGTGCCGCCGTGAGACTCGTTCGCGGAAGAGCCAGAAGCAGCGGCCTCGTTGGCGCGGGTGAAGAGCTGAACCGAATGTACCTCGGGCGCACCACTTCCCCGAGCATCTCGGGGACAGCCGCAGAGAGCTCTGAGATCGGTGAACCGCGCCGACCCGGGCCCACTATGTAGGGGCCCGAGCCGGCCGCGCGGCTAGTGCCTGGCGAGGATTGCTTCGTGATCCGTGCCGTCGGGCAGCACGCCGTAGTCGATCCCGCGATCCTCACCGAGCCGCGCGCCGATGAATGCTTCTGCGCTTGCCGTCGGCGCGTACCGGAGCATGAGCCCGGCCTGAAGCGCGAGGCCCATCGACCCGACGAGCCGGCGAGCGCGCGACTGCGCGACGTCTGGGGCCGCACCGGCCATGTCTGCGAGCTCGCGCTGCACCCGGGCCCGCAGCGCGTCATAGCGCGAGTCAGCTCCGGCGGCGAGCGCGAGTTCGGCGTCGAAGGCAGCGACGCTCTCGGGCTCACGGGTGAGCGCTCGAAGCACGTCGAGGGCGATGACGTTCCCCGACCCCTCCCAGATCGCGCTCACCGGCTGCTCACGGTAGCGCATCGCGAGCGGGAAATCCTCGGTGTAGCCGTTGCCGCCAAGGCACTCCATCGCCTCATACGCCTGGCCCGGCCCGCGCTTGCAGACGCGGTACTTCGCGACGGCGGTCGCGAGCCGCCTGAAGGCCTGCTCTTGTTCTCCCGCCGCGTCCTCGTGGGCGGCGGCGAGCCGCATCGCGGTGAGCGTCGACGCCTCGGCCTCAAGTGCAAGATCGGTCACGACGCCGGTCATCGCGGGCTGGTCGATGAGGGTGCGCCCAAACGCGGCGCGGTGCCGCACGTGCCAGAGCGCCTCGGCCGCTGCCTGCCGCATTCCGGCCGCGGTGCCGATCACGCAGTCCAGTCGTGTGCGGGCAACCATCTCAATAATCGTGCGCACCCCGCGGCCCTGCTCACCGACCGGGTATGCGACGGTGCCATCGAGCTCGATCTCGCTCGACGCGTTCGATTTGTTGCCCAGCTTGTTCTTCAGGCGCTGTACGCGGAACTCGTTGCGAGTGCCATCCTCAAGCACTCTCGGCACGAAGAAGCAGCTGATGCGCCCCTCGGGGTCGCTCTCCTCGCGGGCAAGCACGAGGAATGCGTCTGACATCGGGGCCGAGCAGAACCACTTGTGCCCGGTGAGTAGCGCGCCACCCTCGACTCGCCTCGCGACAGTCTCGTTCGCGCGCACGTCGGAGCCGCCCTGTTTCTCAGTCATCGCCATGCCCATGATCGCACCGGGCTTCTCCCCGGGGGCCCGGAGCGAGCCGTCGTACCCGGTGCTGAAGAGGCGCGGCAGCCACACCTTGGCGAGGTCGGGCTGGTGTTCAAGCGCGGGCACTGCGGCGTGCGTCATCGACACCGGGCAGGCGTGCCCGGGCTCAACCTGCGCGAAAAGCGAGAACATGGCGGCCCGCGCCACGTGCGCGCCCTCTCGGGGTGTCGCCCAGGCCGAGGTGTGGGCGCCGGCCCCGATCGCTGCCCCAATGACTCGGTGATAGGAGGGGTGGTAGCGCACCTCATCAATCCGGTTACCGCGGTGGTCGAAGCTCACGAGTTCGGGGCCCTCGGCGTTGGCGAGCCGCGCGTCTTCCTGGAACTCCGCGGTGCCGACGTGGGCGCCCGCCTCGGTGAGGGCGGCGTCTGCCCAGCCAGCACCGAAGGCCTGCACCGCGTCTCGCAGCACCGGGTAGGTGAGGTACTCGTTGACGTTCACACGCTCGGGCGGCTGGTTCTTGACCTCGTGCGTTCTGCCAACGGGCGCCGGCTTCAGGGTTGCCGTGGTCATTGCGGGTGCAGCTGTTGTGGTTGACATCGGTGTCTCCTTCAAACTGTGGTGGTGCGGGTCGGGGTTAGTGCGTGTTGCGCGAGTTGCGCGTGTTGGCGGCGGGGCGTTCGTGTGGCGGCAGCACTGCGAACCCGGCGAGGCGCTGGCACGCCATGGCGAGGGTCTCGAGCACTTCCTCGTGCTCCCCAGGCCCACCTGGCACGGGGGCGAGCGGCCTGATGACGGCCTCGCCGATCGCACCGACAACGGCCGGGGCGAGCAAGTCGATGCGGCCCGCCCGCAACGCGCCCTCGCGCACGCCGTCTGCAAGGATCTCTGCGACCGTTTCGGTGTAGGCGCGCCGGAACACGAGCCGCTCGCGCTCAACTCCGACGTCAGCGGCCTCGAACAAGAGTGCCGTCGCGAGCGTGCGGCCCCGCAGGGCGCGCGCACCGAACACCCTGACGAGGGCGTCGAGCCTGTCGACGGCGGGAGTGAGCAGCCGAGCGTCGGCGCCGAACGCAACGGCGGCCCGCACGACCTCAAGCTCAATGCCAGCGGCCCGCTCGAAGATCGCCGCGCTCAGCGAGGCTTTGTCGGGGAAATAGGTGTAGACGGAGCCCGTCGAAACGCCAGCGCGCTCGGCGACCCGCGCAATCGTAGCGGCCGCGAAGCCGCCTTCGGCAACGAGCGCGTGGCCTGCCTCGACGAGTGCGGCATTGCGGGCGAGCTTGTGCTGCTCCGTGCGGTCAGTGCTGCGGTATGCCACCCTTGCCTGCTTTCTCGACGTCTGCGTCGTGCGATCACGTGGTCAGGCTGCCGCCCTCATACCACCGCGACCAAAATCTGGCCTTTCGCAAACAATTGAATCATGGTTCAATTGTTTGCGAAAGGCCCGAAGCGAATGAACTCTTCGGCAACGCCTGACAACAACGTCGTTGATCAAGGAGGATCGATGGATCTCAGCAGCATGCTCGAAAGCACCGCACGGAAGTTTCCGCAGAAGGAGGCGCTCGTCGCGGGCGATCGCCGCTACACCTACACAGATCTTGTCGAGCAATCTCGGCGCGCGGCCCGCGTCTTCCGCGACGCTGGCCTTTCTCGTGGAGCACACGTTCCCGTCGTCACCTTCAACACACCGGGCTTTGTGTTCGCAGCGTTCGGGCTGTGGCGGGCGGCGATGGCGCTCGCGCCCGTGAACCACAAGCTCACCGCCCCTGAACTCCGCTTCCTCATCACACACAGCGGCGCAGAGGTCGGGGTCGTCGACGCGACACTCCTCGAGACCGCCCGAACCGCGGCACCCGGGGTGCGCTGGCTCGTGACGGAGGCCGCGAACTTCCCCGACATCGAGGTGGATCCGAGGGACGACTTCGACGCGCTCCTCGCAGCGGCAGAACCCTGGGACGGGGAGCCCGTAAGCGAGACCGAAGTCGCCCAGCTGCTCTACACCTCGGGCACGACGAGCGACCCCAAGGGCTGCCTGCACTCCCACCGCGGCATCACGACGGTCGCGGCCTACTGCGCGATCAGCGGCGGCCTGCAAGCGACCGACAGATTTCTCATCGCGATGCCGATCTGGCACTCCTCACCGCTCAACAATTGGTTCATGCCGATGATGATGCTCGGCGGCACCGTCGTACTGCTTCGCGAGTACCACCCGATCGAGTTTCTCCGCACCATCGAGCGCGAGCGAACGACCGCGTTCTTCGGCCCAGCGATCGCCTACCTCGCGCCGCTCCAAGCAGCAAAGGCCGCCGGCCTCGAGTGGGATTCCTTCGACCTGTCGAGCGCACGGCTGTGGCTCGCCGGCGGCGCCCCCATCGGGCAGGAAACCATGCAGACTATGCGGGCGGCGTACCCCTCGGGCGGCTTCCAGCAGGTGTACGGCATGAGCGAGATGGGGCCGGTCGGCGCGACGCTCCTCCCCGCGGATCAGGAGCGGAAGGCAGGCTCGATCGGGCACGCAGGCATGCCGGGCGTTGACCTCCGCGTGGTGACCCGCGAAGGGAGAGACGCACTGCCCGGCGAGACCGGCGAGATTTGGCTGCGCTCAGACACCCGCATGATTGGCTACCTCGGCAACCCGGAGGCGACCGCGAAGGCCTTCGAGGGCGAGTGGTACAAGTCAGGCGACCTCGCGCGGCTCGACGAAGACGGGTACCTGTTCATCGCCGACCGCATCAATGACATGATCATTTCCGGCGGCGAAAACGTGTACACGCTCGAGGTCGAGAACGCCGCGCGCGAGCACCCTGGCGTCGCCGACATCGCTGTCGTCTCGAAGCCCCACCCCGAGTGGGGCGAGACCGTCGTCGCGGTTGTTGTTGCGAGCGACGCGGGCGCGCCCGAGCTCGAGGAGTTCCGGGCGTTCTTGGGCCAGCGGCTCGCGCGCTACAAGGTGCCGCGCGACGTGGTCACCATCGACGTGCTGCCCAGGAACCCGTCGGGCAAGGTGCTCAAGCATCGCCTCCGTGAACTCGTTCGGGAGAGCGCCGGGACAGCGTAATCGGGTGGCGGGCGCTGGGCGCCGATCCTTATCGTCAGAACAGGGTCGGCGCCGGTGCGCCCGGCACCGCATCCCACAGGGGCAAAGCGTTTGGGTCTGCACGGTGTTCTGGCAACGCCCCTCCCGTGCTCGGTAGCTGCCGCGCGCCCCGCGCTCCGGCCGCGGCGATCGGCGGGTAGGGGTCCCGGCTGCGCCGGGCGCTGCCGGAGAACTCGAGACCGTGCTTGCGAATCAGCGGCCGGATCCGCGCGGCGAGCTCAAGCCGGTAAGCCTGAGTGGCCTTGCTGGAAGCGCCGGGGTAGAGCCTGCGGTACGCGGGCACGAGGTCTGGGTACTCGCGGCCGAGCCACGCGAAGAACCAGGGCTTTACGGCCGATCGGAGGTGCAGCGCGCCGTACATGACTGAGCGCGCGCCCGCCTCGCGAATATCGCTGAGCAGTGCGTCAAGGTGAGCGTAGCCATCCGTCAGGTGCGGGAGCACCGGCATGACAAACACATCAACTTCGAGCCCTGCTTTTCGGGCCGCGGCAACGGTGTCAAGGCGGGCTCTCGTGGTGGGAGTGCCAGGTTCGATCGACTGCTGCAGCGCGTTGTCTCCGACCGCGATCGACATGGCAAGCTCGACGGGCACCCGCTTCGACGCCTCGGCGAGCTGCGGGAGGTCGCGACGCAGCAGCGTCCCCTTGGTGAGAATCGAGATCGGGGTGTGCCGCGCCGCGAGCGCCTCGATGATGCCGGGCAGTAGCGCGTACCGGCCCTCCGCGCGCTGATAGGGGTCAGTGTTCGTGCCGAGGGCGACCATCTCGCGTCGCCAGGAGGGCCTCGCGAGTTCTCGAGCAAGGACCTCGGCGACGTTGACCTTCACGACGATCTGCGAGTCAAAGTCGGTGCCGGCGTCGAAGTCAAGGTACCTGTGCGACCCGCGAGCGAAACAGTACACGCAGGCGTGCGAACACCCGCGATACGGGTTGATCGTCCACGAGAACGGCATCGACGACCCCTCGGGCACCCGGTTCAAGGCGCTCTTCGCCAGCACCTCGTGGAACACCATGCCCGCGAACTCGGGCGCTCGCGTCGTGCGGAGGTGGCCGGGCATCGCGGCGACCTCCGCGACCTCGAGCCCCGGGAGAGCCGTCGCCGAGGCGGGCCCAACCGAGGCCGGGCCCACGGAAACAGCCGCGCTCTGCCCACTCCACCTCATGCATTCATTCGAACATACGTTCGAACAGATCGCAAGCGGGCGCGCTGGTACGGCGCCGCCCTCCCGCCAAGTTGCCCCTCCCCAGCTGGCCCTCTCTAGCCCTCCCTAGCCTGCCCTACCGTGCCTCACCCCGGCAGGCCTTCCCCTCCCCCACCCACCCAATTTCTCGGGTACACCCCAAATACCGCGGGAATTTGATGTGCCGGGGAACATTTGGGGGTGAGGGGCGGGGCGGGAGCGGGGCGGGAGCGGGGCAGAACGAGCGAGGGGCGGGGCGGCCTCGCGAGGCGCGCCCGCGGGCCCTACTGACCGCGCGGAATGAGGCGCTGCAGCTGAGTGACGTGCGCCGGGGTGAGCTCCTCAAGCGTCTTTACTTCGAGCAGCTTCATCGTGCGCACGATCTGGTCGGAGAGGATCGCAATCATGCGATCAACCCCCTCGCGGCCGCCCGCCATGAGGCCGTACAGGTATGCTCGCCCGACGAGCGTGAACTTCGCACCCATCGCGATCGAGGCGACGATGTCGGCGCCGTTCATGATGCCGGTGTCGATCGCGATCTCGGTGTGGTGCCCCACCTCGCGCGCGACCTCCGGTAGCAGGTGGAACGGGATGGGCGCGCGGTCGAGCTGACGCCCGCCGTGGTTCGACAGGATAATGCCGTCGACGCCGAGGTCGACGAGCTTCTTCGAGTCCTCGAGGTTCTGCACGCCTTTCACGACGAGCTTGCCGGGCCACATGGAACGGATCACGTCGAGGTCCTCGAACGAGATCGACGGGTCCATCGCCGAGTCGAGCAGTTCGCCGACGGTGCCGCCCGTGGACGAGAGCGAAGCAAACTCAAGCTTCTTCGTCGTGAGGAAGTCCCACCACCACCAGGGGCGCGGAATCGCATTCGCAATAGTGCCGAGCGATAGCTGCGGCGGGATCGAGAAGCCGTTGCGGGCGTCGCGCAGTCGTGCGCCGGCAACCGGCGTATCGACGGTGAACATCAGGGTGTCGAAGCCCGCCGCCGCCGCGCGCTCGACGAGGCCGTAGGAGATCTCCCGCTGCCGCATGACGTACAGCTGGAACCAGTTGCGACCGTTCGGGTTCGTCGCCTTCACATCCTCGATCGAGGTGGTCCCGAGCGTCGACAGCGTGAACGGGATCCCGGCGGCGGCGGCGGCGCCGGCCCCGGCGATCTCACCCTCGGTCTGCATGAGCCTCGTGAACCCCGTCGGCGCGATGCCGAACGGCATCGCGGACTCGCCGCCGAAGATCTGCGCGCGAGTGTCGACCATCGAGACATCCTTCAGGATCGAGGGATGGAACTCGATGTCTTCAAAGGCCTGACGCGCGCGGCTGAGCGAAAGCTCGCCCTCGGCTGAGCCGTCGGTGTAGTCGAACGCAGCTTTTGGGGTGCGGCGCTTCGCGATGCGCTGCAGATCATAGATCGTCAGCGCGCCGTCGAGGCGGCGCTTCTTTCCATTGAGCTCAGGCTTCTTGAACTTCATGAGATCAAGGATCTCGGTGGGGCGAGGGAACTGTCGCTGGACCACGTGACGCCGCCTTCCTATTGTCGAAATGATGTGGGGTTAGATGCGGCCGGCAGCCCGCAACTCCGCCCACCCAGCACCATCAGGGAACACCCACCGATCACGCGACGCCTCCAGCATCTCAGCCCCCGTCCCCGGCAGCACCGGAGCGACATAGCTCCCGTTCACCACTCGCGCCGGCTCAACAAAATGCTCATGCAGATGATCCACAAACTCAACTCGCTTCCACCCGATCTCCCCGGTGAGCGCCGCGTAGTCAAAGAACGAGTAGTGCTGCACCAACTCGCACAGCCCCACGCCACCAGCATGCGGACAGACAGGCACACCAAACTTCCTCGCCATAAGCAGGATCGCAAGGTTCTCGTTCACGCCGGCAACCCGCGTCGAATCCAACTGCAATACGTCCAACGAGCCAGCCTGCAGCATCTGCTTAAAGATGATCCGGTTCATCACCGCCTCACCAGTGGCCACCTTGATCGGTGCCACACCGCGGCGGATATCAGCGTGCCCCAGCACATCATCAGTGCTCGTTGGCTCCTCGATCCAGAACGGATCAAACTCGGCAAGCGCGTTCGTCCACGCGATCGCCTCATCGACTTCCCAGCGCTGATTGGCGTCAATCGAGATCCGAACCTCGGCCCCAACAGCCTCACGCGCAAGCCGCATCCGCCGCACGTCATCGTCCAGGTTCGTCCCAACCTTCAGCTTGATCATGTCGTACCCGGCAGCAACCGCCTCCTTCGACAGCCGCACAAGCTTCTCGTCGGAATACCCCAGCCAGCCAGGCGTCGTCGTGTACGCGGGATGCCCCTTCGTGGCAAGCTCTGCCAACCGCTCAGCCTTCCCGGCCTCACCCGCACGCAGAATCTCGAGCGCCTCCTCAGGCGTCAACGCGTTCTGAATGTGCGTGAAATCGATCGCCGAGACAATCTCCTCGGGACTCATCTCAGCAAGCAGCCGCCACAACGGCTTCCCCTCGCGCTTCGCCCGCACATCCCACAGCGTATTGATCACCGCGCCAGCAGCCATGTGCGAGACCCCCTTCTCCGGGCCAAGCCACCTCAGCTGCGAATCATGCACGAGCCGCTTCGCCGCGGCCCCCAGATCATTCACCAACTCATCGAGCTCAAGCCCCACCAGCCGGGCCCCGTAACTCTCAATCGCTTTCGCAACGATCTCGTTGCCACGGCCAGCAGTAAACACGAGGCCATACCCGCGTTCACCATTGTCAGCCTCAAGCACCGCGTACGCGGCCGAATAATCAGGATCAACATTGACCGCGTCAGAACCGTCAAGCTCAAGCGAAGTAGGAAAGCGCACGTCGTAGCTACGCACCGAAGTAATAACAGGCATGCTCAGAATCCTATACGACCTAGCAATTTCCTACACGATTAGTTTCGGGCTTTGCGCGCACGCGCGACGAAACACTGAAGGGCCGCCGCTCCCCCGCATACTGCAGGGAGGCGACGGCCCAGTCGTGGAGGTCAGCGGCTACGCCGTCGGTCGCAACCGGAGCCCATCCATGCCACCATCGACCGCGAGCGCGGTGCCCGTCGTTGACCCGGCAAGCGGGCTCGCTAGGTAGGCAACCGCTGCTGCGACCTCCTCCGGCTGGACGAGCCGCAGGTGCGGCTGGCGCGCCTCGAGCGCTGCTCGCTCCGCGACGGGGTCTGGCGCCGAGTCGAGCAGGCGCTGCACCCACGGCGTGTTCGCCGTGCCGGGGTTCACACAGTTGACCCGGATGCCCTCACGGAGGTGGTCGGCCGCCATCTGCAGCGTGAGCGAGTACACGGCCCCCTTGGACGCGCCGTACAGCGCGCGCTCAGGCAGTCCGGCGGTCACGGCGATCGACGCGGTGTTCACGATCGCGGCTGAAGGCGACTTGCGGAGCCACGGCAGCGCGGCGCGTGACACCCGCACAAGTCCGAGCACGTTGATATTCAGCACCCGCTGCCACTCGGCGTCGTCGTTCGCCTCGATGGTGCCCTGCGCACCGACGCCGGCGTTGTTGACGACGATGTCGATGCGGCCAAAGCGCTCAGACACAGCCTGAATGCCGGCGTTCACACTGTCGGTGTCGGCGATATCGACGCGCACGGCGAACACGCCCTCAGGTACGTTCTCAGTGTTCAGGTCAAACACGACAGCCTCGGCACCGCCCGCCCGGAACCTGTCGACAATCGCCGCCCCGATCCCGGAAGCCCCACCCGTGACGATCGCGACGAGCCCGTTGAATTCTCCGCTCATCAGTTCGCCTCCTCGTACGCGACGTACTCCTGGCGCTGGCCACCGAGACCCTCGATCGACACCTCGACTACGTCACCCGCAGCGAGGTAGGGGAAGCGACCGGAGAGCGCGACGCCCTCGGGTGTGCCGGTAAGCACGAGATCACCGGGCTCGAGCACCATGTATTGGCTGAGTTCGTGCACGATGTGCGCGATGCTGAAGATCATGTCGGCGGTGGTCGAGTCCTGCCGCGTCTCGTCGTTCACGCTGCTGCGCAGCCGCACGTTCTGCGCGTCGATCTCATCGCGGGTGACGAGCCACGGGCCGGTCGGCGAGAACCCGGGGGCGGACTTGCCTTTGCCCCACTGGCCGCCCGACAGGTCGATCTGCCAGGTGCGCTCGGACAGGTCGTTCACGACGACGTAGCCCGCAATGTAGCCCTCTGCCGCTTCGAGCGACTCGATGTAGCTCGCGCGCTTGCCGATGACGATGCCGAGCTCGACCTCCCAGTCGGTCTTGACGCTCCCCTTCGGGATGACGACGACATCGTTCGGCCCCACTACTGTGTTCGGCAGCTTGTTGAAGATGACCATGTTCTCGGGCGGCGCCGAGCCCGACTCGGCCGCGTGCGCGGCGTAGTTCATGCCGACGCACACGAGCGCCGACGGACGCGCGATCGGGGCACCGATGCGCATTTCGGCGGCGCCGTCAAGCACGGGCAGCTCACCGGCATCGAGTAGGCGCTGCGCCTCGGGTATCCCCGATTCGAGGAATGCGCCGTCGATCTTCGCGGTGATTGCGCGCAGATCGTACGTGGCCGAGTCGGTCACGAGGGCGGGTATTTCAGCCCCGATGGGACCAAGCTGGGCGAACTTCATTGAACACTCGTTTCTCACAAAGGTGGGATGTTTAGAAGAAACTGTACCCGAAATAGCGCCGCAGCGCCGGGAAATGAGCGCAAATTCACTCAAATACCCCACCCGCCGAGATGAGATGTGGGATCTTTGCGGCTACGCCGAGTCGGCCGGAGCCGCCGAGGGCGCTGTGGCCTCCCGAAGCCAGCTCTCGATCCCAGCGATGTGGGCGGTCATGAGGGCCGCTGCGAGCTCCGAGTCGCCCGAGGCGATGGCGCGCGCGATCTCACGGTGCTCTGAGATCGTCCGCCCCGTCGCGCCATCCTGAGTGAGCGCACGCCAGACCCTGGCGCGTACAGTGTGAGCCGCGAGCGATTCCACGAGACTCGACAGGTAGCCGTTGCCGACGGCGGCAACGATCGCGCGGTGGAAGTCCGAGTCGTGCTGCACGAGGGCGTCGGTATCGGTTTCCTCGCTCACGCCCGCGACCTCGCGTTCGAGCGCCGCGAGCGCGTCCGCGTCCATGGTGCGGGCCGCCTGCGCTGCGGCCTGCGGTTCGAGCATCCGCCGCACGGCGAACATCTCCAGCACGGAATCATCGCTATGGAGGTCTGCCGCGAAGTTCATCACTTCGAGCAGCATGCTCGGCTCGAGGCTCGTCACGTAGGTCCCGTCGCCCCGGCGCACGTCGAGCACCCTGATCACCTCGAGGGCTTTCACCGCCTCGCGGAGCGAGTTCCGGGAGGCCCCAAGCAGTTCGCCGAGTTCCTTCTCCGGGGGCAACCGATCGCCGGGCGCGAGATCTCCGGTCCGGATCATTTCCTTGATGCGAAAAATCACATCGTCAGTGACTGCCATGCTCCGATCCTAGAGGAGGCCGCACACCGCGAAACCCCGTTACGCTTGAGTGCACGGGCACCAGCACGAGAAGCCCGCCGACTTCCGAGGGGATCATTCATGACTTCGAACCCGGATCACTCACAGGCCGACCCGCACGCATCCGCGTCGGTGTACGAGCTGATCCGGTCGCGCGTGCTGCGGGAGGAGATCCCGCCCAATGCGCGGATCAACATCGATGCGCTCGCCCGTGAACTCGAGGTCTCCTCAACCCCGGTTCGCGAGGCGCTCCGGCAGTTGCAGGGCGACAACCTCGTCGTGCAGGAGCCGGGCCGCGGCTACCGCACGACGCCGATCTTGAACGCGGCGGAGCTGCGCGAGCTGTTCGAGTTCCGGCTGCTCGTCGAGCCGTGGGCCGCGAAGATCGCGGCGATGGATCGGCTGCAAAACCCGGGCTACGTTCTCGAGCGGGAGATCGCAGACATCACCGAGCTGATCGGCCGCCAGCCCGATATTCGCTACGAGCTCATGGACCACGACATCCGCTTCCACGACGCGATCCTGCGCAGCACATCAAACGAGGTCGTGCGCACCGCCTACGCGCAGACCCACTGCCATCTCCACGCGTTCCGACTGCACCCGGGCGAGCGCACCGGCGAGTTCACCGTCGCGGAGCACCGGGTTATCCACGCGGCTATCCGCGGTCACGAGCCGGAGGCCGCGGAGCAGGCGATGCGCGACCACCTCACCGCCGCGTACCTGAGATTCGAGGTCGCCCACGGCGTGAATTCGGGGGCACCGTACCTTCCCGGAACCCACCAGGATCGGCCCGCGGCGACCACCTCGCTCTCCCTCTGACGGGGCGAACAGGCTACTCGTGGTGGAAGACCTCTGGCAGGTCGGTCCACCAGTCGCCCTCGGCTCGGTCTGGCAGCGGCCGCTGCAGCGGTTGCTGGACGGCCCACCATCGCTGCGTCTCGGGGTCGGCCGCCATCTTCGCCATGTCGGCCTCGTAGTCCTCGCCGACGTACTCGAAGTACGAGAACAGCAACTCGCCGTGGCGGAAGATCGAATAGTTCTGAATGTTGCTTGCGGTGATTTGTTTGAGCACCGTCGGCCACACCTCCGCGTGATAGCGCTCGTACTCCTCGCGGTGCTCCGCGGGCAGTCCGATGACCTGCGCGACTCGCTTCATCGGGCTGCCCCGGCTAGCGCCGCTGCGGCAGCGGCGACAGTGCCTGCGTCGGTGACGTCGTACTCGGGCGCCCCGCCGCCCGGGCCGCTCGGGGCCGTGCTCGTCGACGGCCGCTTGGCCGAGAGGTGGATCGCGGCGACGCCCGCCTCGACGAGCGTCGGGATCGCCTCGACGGTTACCCCGCCGCCTGCCATGATGTCGAGCCTGCCCTCCGCAGCCTCTACGAGGCGCGCGAGGGTCTCGGCGCCGTCAAGGCTGCGCACTGCGCCGCCGGAGGTGAGTATCCGTGTGACGCCCACCTCGACGAGCGACTCGAGCACGGTCTCCGGCTGTTCGAGTGTGTCTATCGCGCGGTGGAACACGAGGTCGGCGTCGCCCGCGGCCTCACGCCACCGCCGCAGCGCGTCGGTGTCGACGAGCCCCGCCTCGGTGAGCGCGCCGACCACCACGCCGCCCGCTCCGCGCGCCGCGGCAGCCGCAATGTCGCGGCTCACGAGTTCGACCTCGTCGGCGTCGTAGACGAACCCGCCCGGGCGGGGGCGCACGAGCACGGCGACCCGCTCGCCTCCGACGGCGTCGGCGACCTGCTCAATCGTGCCGATCGACGGGGTGAGCCCGCCGACGCGGAGCGCCTGGCAGAGCTCCAGGCGCTCCGCGCCGGCTCCGATCGCGATGCGCGCGCCGGCGACGTCCTGGACGGCGATTTCAAGGAGAGTCATGGAACGATCCTTACACGCTGACGGTGAGCATCGCGACAGGTTCGGCGCGCAGGCTCGCAGGGATCGAGACTCGCACGACGCCGTCGCTTCCGGTCGTCTGCTCCGCGGCGCTGCCGTCGGCCCAGGCCGCGGCGCGGCCCGCTAGCTCAGCGGGCAGCTCGACCTCGCCTGCGGCGGGCTCCATAACGTGCACGTGCACCGCTCCCGCCGACGCCGTGTAGCGGCGCGAGACGCCAACGCGTTCCTCAGCGCGGATCCACGGCCGCGTGCCGTAGATGCCCTCGCCGTTGACCCGCAGCCAGGCCCCCATCTCGCGCATCGCCTGCAGCTGCAGCGCAGGGATCTCGCCGGCTGCGGTCGGGCCGACGTTGATGAGCAGGTTGCCGTTCTTTGAGACGACGTCGACGAGGTGGCGAACGAGCTGCGTACCGGAGAGCGAGTGCTTCTCACTCTCGTCCTGGTTGAAGCCGAACGAGAACCCGAGGCCGCGCGTCGACTCCCACGGCTGCTGTTGAATCTCTTCGACGTTCGTGTACTCGCGCGTCAGGTAGCCGTTGTACGGCACGCCCCAGCGGTCGTTGACGACCCCGTCGGGAACGGCATCGAAGTACCGGCCGAGCAGCGATGCCACACCGTAGTCCTCGTGCCCCTTGCCACCGTCGGGCCAGTCGATGTCGTTCCAGAGCACGTCGGGCGAGAACCGCTCGATGAGCTCGTCGACCTGCTCGGCCGAGTAGCGCGAGAACGCTGGATCGTTGCGGCGGAACCGGAACAGGTCGGTGTCGGACTCGATCGGCGGGAAGTCGCTGACGTGCCAGTCAAGAGCGCCCGAAAAGTAGACCCCGAAGCGCGCGTTCGCCTGACGTGTCGCGTCGTGCAGCTCGCCGATGAGGTTACGCTTCGGGCCGCGGGCGACCGAGTTGAACCCCGTCGTCTCGGTGTCCCAGAGGCAGAACCCCTCGTGGTGCTTCGTGACGGGCACGATGTACTTTGCGCCGGCGCCGAGCAGCTCGCCCACGAACTTCTCGGCGTCGAACGCGCCCGCGTCCCACCTGTCCGCGAGGTCCTCGTAGCTCACACCGGGCCCGTAGACCTCCTGGTGGCGCTCCCATGTCGGGCTCCCCGCGATGCGCACGGTGTTGCCGTACCACTCCGCGTACTGGTGCCAGGCGTAAGCGTCTTCCGTCGGCACGAACCGTTCGCCGTGTTCGACGGCCCAGGCGGGCACCGAGTACAGACCCCAGTGGATGAAGAAGCCCAGCTTCGCATCGCGGTACCACTCGGGCACCCCATTCGTCGGGTAGACGGGCGCGTTGTCACCGAAGTCCGGGCCAACCCGCGACTCAAAATTCATCATGAGAAGAGTGCTCCTTAGTCGTCTTCACCACGGCGACCGACGACCGCCGTGAGCGCGGGCGTGCCGCTGGAATCGAACGGGTAGACCCCCGGGGCAAGCCGGTGGTGGCCGAGCCGCAGCAGATCCTGATCGACGCCGCCCGGGGTGAGCGCGAGCGTCCAACCGCGCTGCAGTTCGTAGAGTTCTGGCTCGAGGTAGCCGATTTTCACGACGACGATGTCCGCGGTCTCCGGGTCGAGCCCGAGCATACGGAAGTCGTCAAGGTGATGGAAAGGCTTCCGCCGTTCGGTGACGATCGCGTGGACCCCGCCGACGGCGATGACCGCCTGCGTGCCAGCGTCGGGGTCGCCCTCGGTGATCGAGAACACGGTGCCGGCGAGTTCGACCGGGCCGCTTGGGCCCGCGTCGACGCGCGCGCCAGCGGTCAGGCGCACCTCCGCGCCCACCCCGGCCGCCACCGCCGCGGCGACCGCGTCGGCGTCAAAGATCGATGCCACGAGCGTCGTGAGTTCCCCTTGGGTGAGCTCCTCGCACCGCAGGAGCTCGGTGAGCGTCCAGGTCACGTCACCCGCGCCGCCAGCCGTCGGGTTGTCACCCGAGTCGGAGATGAGAAACGGGCGGGCCGCGTCGGGGGCAAGGGCGTTCTCGAGTGCGCCGTCGAGCGATGCGGTCTCCGCGACGAAGACGAAGTCCTCGCGCGCGTCCCAGTACATCCGCGCGACCCGCTCTGCCTCACGGGCGATGAGCTCGCGGTCGTCACCGGTCACCACGACGTACGCCTGGCAGCGCGGCTCATCGGCCCACGCGTAGCCAACCCAGACAGCGGCGTCGACGACGCCGGCCAGCGCCTCGATCTTCGGCAGCTCGGCATAGATGCTGCGCGCCGGCTCGAGGCGGGTGCTCGTTTTCTCGCCCGGCAGCAGCACGGGCACGGGCACCCACGCCTTCAGGGGGCGCCGCGCGAGCGGGTCGGTGCCGTGTTCGCCGCGGAGGCGCGACAGCAGCGCGTGCACGGCGCGCTCCTTCGTGTTCAACCAGTCCTCGTGCGGGGCCATGCGGTAGCAGGTGAGCAGGTCGACGGCGTCGCGGAGCGTCTCGGAGACGTTGCCGTGCAGGTCCATCGACGTCGTCACGAGGGTGTCGGGGCCGAGGGCCTCGCGCACCGCGGTCGCGAGGTCTCCCTCAGCGTCGACCATGCCCTGCACGCTCATCGCGCCGTGGATGTCGAAGAAGAAGCCATCGAAGGGGCCCTCGGCGCGGATCGCGTCGAGGATCGCCTGCTTCATGCGCGCGTAGGTCGCGGGGGCGACGGCGCCGCCCGGTAGCGAGCGACCGTGATAGAGCGGCACCCACTCGGCGGCGTCTCCAAGCTCGCGACCCTCGTCGAGGAACGGGTAGTAGCCGTGCAGGTCTGCGCCGGTCCGGATCGTGAACGCCTCGTCGCCCGAGACGTGCGGGGAGAAGGTGCTCGATTCGATCGAGATGCCCGCGATCCCGATCCGGGGACGGGCGAGACCGCCCGGAGCGAGCTCCGGCAGCGGGCCCATCCAGATCTCGTGTGCTTCCAGCTCGTTCGTCACCGTGCGGCTCCTTCGCGTGTCTGCGTGTTCGACTGTGCTTGGGCGAGTGTCGCCCTGAGAAGTTTCTGCGCTGAGGCTGCAGCGCCGAGCGCGACGGCGTCGCCGCCGCGCTTCGCCCGCTGGATCCGGAGCGGGGTTCCGGTGATGGGCGCCGCGGTCCGCAGCGTCTCATCCATCGCCGGCGAGAGCAGATCCCACGCGTGCGAGACCCCTCCCCCGACGATCACCTCGGCGACGTCAAGGAGGGTCGACATCGACGAGCAGGCGAGCGCGACCGCTCGCCCCGCGTTCTCGAACACGGCGCGAGCGTCGGCGTCGCCCGCGCGCGCCCGATCCGCAATCTCCTTCGCCGTCAACCCGGACACTCCCGTGCGCTCCGCGTACCGCAGCCCGATCGACGTCCCCGACGCCAGCGTCTCAAGGTGGCCGGTCTGCTTGCAGGTGCAGACGAGGTCGCTGTACCCCGGGGTGTGGCCGATCTCGCCGGCGCCGCCGCGGGCGCCGCGACGGAGCGTGCCGTCGAGGATGAGCGCGCCGCCGACCCCGGTCCCGAGCATGACGCCGAACGCGTCGGGTTCGGCGTGCGCGTCGAACGCCACCTCGCCGAGCAGGAACGCGTTGACGTCGTTCTCGATCGCGATCGGAACTCCGAGAAGCTCCTCGAGGCGCGCACGCAGCGGGAACCCGACCCAGTCGACGAAGGTCGATGATGCCGCGGTGACAACCCCGGTGTCATAGTCGAAGACCCCGGCCGCGCCGACGCCGGCAGCGCCGAGCGTTCCGCCGCTCTCGCCGAGCAGATCGGCGGTGAGGCGGGCGGCGGTCGTCGCCATCGCCTCGCCGCCCTCCTTTGCCGGCGCGACCGCCGAGCCGCGGGCGAGAATCTCGCCCGCTACGTCGACGAGGACGACGGCGATCTTGGTGCCGCCGATGTCGATTCCTGCGAAGACGCCCGTGTGAGTGTCTGCTGTGTGCGTCATCGTCCGCCGAGACCTGCCATCGCAATACCTTTGACGAGGTGCTTCTGCAGCGCGATGACGAGGATCGTCGTCGGGATCATCGAGATGATCGCGGCCGCCATCTGCAGGTCCCACCGCGTGCCGGTCAGACCCGAGAAGCTGGCGAGGCCGATCGGCAGCGTGCCGCGCGCCGAGAGGTCGACGGTGACAATGAGGGGCCACAGGTAGCTGTTCCAGAAGCTCATGAACGTGAAGACCGAGAGCACGGCGACCGCGGACTTCGAGAGCGGCAGGATGATGCGCAGGAACGTGCGGATCGGGCCGGCGCCGTCGATGCGCGCGGCCTCCTCAAGCTCGTACGGGATGCCGCGGAAGAACTGCCGCATGAGGAACGTGCCGAATGCGGTGAACGCGAACGGGAAGATCAGCGCCGGGTAGGTGTCGACCCAGTTGAACCACTGCATGACCTGGAACATCGGGATGACGAGGACCTCGGCGGGAACCATCATCGTCGCGAGGAAGATCACGAAGACAGCGTCGCGACCCTTCCAACGCAGCCGACCGAACGCGTAGCCCGCAGTCGTCGACACGACGAGCACCACAAGGGTGCCCGCCACCGCGACGAACAGCGAGTTGCCGATGTACGTCCAGAACGGGCCGAACTCGAAGACCTCGGCGAAGTTCGACCACCGGATCTCGGAGCCGAACAGGCTCGGTGGCATCGCAAACATCTCACCGTTCGGCTTGAGCGCCGAGAAGAATGCGTAGATGAGAGGCAGCATGAACAGCGCAGCGGCGACGTAAATGCTGATGTGAGCGATGACGAGCCGGATGCGCTCGCCGGGGGTCATCGGCTCGCGCGAACGCTTCTTGGCCTTGCGTACGGTGGCCTCACCTCCGGCTGCGGCAACGGCCATCACCCGTGTTGCGTTGAGATCAGTGCTCATAGTGCACCCACTTCTTCTGCAGTCGGAACTGGACCGCGGTGATGATGATGATCAGCGCGAACAGGATCCACGCACCGGCAGCCGCGAGGCCGAGCTCCTGGTACTTGAAGCCTTGGTTGTAGATCCACATGACGAGAGGGGCGGTGGCGTTGCCTGGCCCGCCGCCCGTGAGCATTTGCGGTTGCACGAAGACTTGCAGCGAGGTGATCATCGTCATGATCGTTGCGAAGAAGATCGACGGGGAGATCATAGGGATCGTCACGCTCCAGAGCAGGCGGAAGCCCTTCGCGCCATCGATGCGGGCTGCCTCCATCACGCTCTCTGGAAGCTGCTCAAGCGCCGCCGAGAAGATGAGCATGTTGTATCCGAGGCCCTGCCAGACGCTCATGACGACGACCATGATCATCGCCCAGTTCTTATCGGCGAGGAAGTTCGGCAGCTCGAGGCCGAACCAGGTCTGCGCGAGCCCGTTGAAGAGACCCTGCGGCTGCAGGAGCATCTTCCAGACGAGCACGTTCGCGACCATCGGGGTGACGACCGGAATGAAGAAGAGCACCCGCAGCGCGCCGCGGCCGCGAATGCGCGGGCCGAGCGCGACGGCGAGCAGCAGCGAGAGGATCACGCTTGCAGGCACGTACAGCACCGTGTACACGAGGGTGTTTCGAAGCGCGGGCATGAATGCCGGGTCTTCGAAGAGTCGGGCGTAGTTCCCGACCCCGATGAAGGTGCGTTCGCCAAACGTCGGCCAGTTGAAGAAGCTCATCACGACGGACAAGACAACCGGAACGATCGTAAACAGAGCGAGGCCCACCAGGGCCGGGCTTGCAAAGCCCAGCGCCTGGCGCGCCTCCATCTTGGCGAACGACCGACGGCTGCGCTGACGCGGCTGCAGTGTGGTCATTCTGTTCTACTTACCTAGTTGTGTGGTGAATCAGTTGCTGAACTGCTTCTGAGCAGTCTCGAGCACGGTACGCATGTCGGCCTGGCCGTTGTAGACGCTCACGAGCTCGGGCTGCACGAAGGTGCCGACCTTTGCCCAGTTGTCAGAAACGCGCTGGCCCTCGACGTCCTTGAACGCCTCGTCGAAGACAGCCTTGACCTGGTCGCGGTACGCCTCGTCAAGCGACTCGAAGTAGAGCGGCTGGCTCTCAGCGCGTGCCGGGTAGCTGCGGCCGGATGACGCTACGTAATCCTGCGCGTCCTTGCTGAGCAGCGAGCCCATGACCTTGAGCGCGGCTTCCTTGTTCTCGCAGGTCTCGGCGATGCCGAAGCCCGAGCCGAGCACGAGGCTGAGGTTGCCGTTTGCGCCGGTCGGCAGCGGCGCGAGGCCCGCCTTGAAGCCGGCATCGTTGGTGAGGTAGCCCACCGCGTTCCAGGTGCCGTCGACGGCCATCGCTGCGTTCTCGCTGGTGAACTGGTTCTCGCCCCAACCGCCGTCGGATGCAGACGCGACGGGTGCCGCGACCTTCTGCTCGGTGACGAGCGACGCGTACCACTCGGCAGCATCGGTGAACGCCGAGTCGCCGATCTGCAGCTCGCCGTCTTCGGTGACGGGCTGGGTACCCGACTTCGCGATCGGGAGCGCCTGCCACTGGAAGTCGCCCATGCCGATGCCGAAGCCGTACTTGCCGCCAGCGGTCGCCTTCTTAGCGGTGGCTTCGAAGTCCTCGAAGCTCCAGCCGGCCTTCGGCAAGTCAGCGCCCGCGGCCGTCAGCTGATCCTCGTTGTAGTACGTGACCATGGTGGAGACGTCGAACGGTAGGCCGTACATGTCGCCCTTGTTCTCGAGGATCTCGGTCGCGCCCGGCGCGAAGTCGTCCTTGCTCAGGCCAGCGGTCTTCAAATCCTCGTCGGTGAGCTTTACGAAGCCGTCGGTGTAGCTGGAGAGCATGCCGCTGTTCATGCCGGTGACGCAGGCCATGTTGCCCGATGCCATGTTGGTGGTGAGCTTCGTGAAGAAGTCGCCCCACGGCGCAGTGCGGAGCTCGATCTTCAGGTCAGGGTTCTGCTCCTGAGCGATCTTGAGCTGCTCGTTGAGCGCGGTCGTGTCGTCCTCAGAGCCCGCCCACATATCGATCACGATCGTGTTGTCATCCTTGGGCGCAGATCCGCTGCCGCTGCAGCCGGTGAGCACCGCGGCCGCACCAACGGTCATGGCGACGAGTGGCACCAGGTTAATCTTCTTCATTGAACGCCTCCTCAGGCATCGGATAAGTTTGTTCGAGCGTCGCACAAAGTTTGTTCGGCTTCGACAGATGTCATATTGCCAGAAGATTCTCTTCTCGACAAATACCGGTTTTTGGGCGTTGCCGAATCGAAACATTTGCGCGTAGACGGCCTTTCATTCCGCGGATAGTACGGGCTAGACTTCTACCAAGATCGAAGAAAGTTGGAACGTGCCACTCTCACCGAACCCCCTCGATGACCAGAACCGTCGGATCGTCGAGCTCGTTGCTGGCGGGCGGGCGGCTTCGCGCAGCGAACTCGCCAAGATCCTCGACGTCGCCGTCTCGACGGTCTCCCTGCGCGTGCAGGCGCTCATCGATGCCGATGTGCTGCGCGAAGACGGCCACGGCAACTCGAGCGGGGGCAGGCGTCCACGCCGGTTGCGCGTGAACGTCGCCGAGGCGCGGATTCTTGCGGCTGAGCTCGGCGGCGGCCACGCCCGCATCGGCCTCCTCGACCTCACGGGCAAACTGCACGCCTCCGAGACCATCCCCATCAACATCGCCGCCGGCCCGGAAGAGACCCTCAAGAAGGTCGCCGCCGGCTGCCGCGCGCTCGCCGGCGACACGGAGATCCGGGCGATCGGAATGGCGCTTCCCGGGCCGGTCCGGCTGCAGACCGGCAGCGTCGACCAGCCATCGCGCATGCCTGGCTGGCAAGGGTACCGGGTCCGCGAGCGCCTCACCGAACTCCTCGGGGTCCCAGCCGTCGTCGACAACGACGCGAACCTCATGGCGCTCGGGGAGCACCACCGGCGGCTTTCCCCCGCCGAGGACAGCATCACCGTCAAGGCGGGCACCGCGATCGGCAGTGGGATCATCGTGCAGGGCGCGATCCATCGCGGAGCGACCGCCGCGGCCGGCGATATTACGCACACGCAGATCGATCCAACGCTCAACGAGCCCTGTTCCTGCGGAAACCGCGGCTGCCTCGAGACCGTCGCAAGCGGCGCGAGCCTCGTGCGCCAGATGAGCGAGCTCGGCCAGAGCGTGCCCGACGCCGCCGCGGTCCTCGCGCTCGCGCGGGACGGCGACCCGACCGCGACGACCCTCATTCGCACCGCGGGAACCCACCTCGGGCAGGCGCTCTCCGGAGTCGTGAACTTCTTCAACCCCCACGCCGTGTTCCTCACGGGCAGCCTGAGCGCGAGCGAACCGTTCATCGCTGCCGTCCGCAGCCGCGTGTACGAAGCCTGCCACCCGCTCGCAACACAGACGCTCCTCATCGAGGCTGCCGCGTCCGGGCAAGACGCCGCGCTCTACGGCGCGGCTCGGATCGCGCTCGACGCCGTCGACCTCACCGCCTAGCTAGACACCCTCGACCAGGCGCAGCTCGATGACGGGCATGAGCACGTCGGGGCGCTGGGTCGGCAGGTGCACCGTGAGCGTGCCCGCGGGCTGGCCGGCGGCCTCCATCTGCGACCCCTCAGAGTTCGGGTCGCTCTCCGAGGTGCGCAACCAAGAACCGTCGTGCAGCAACCGAGTGAACGTCACCTTCCCCGCGAGGCCCGGCAGGTGCACGTAACCGAGCGGCCAGGTCGCCAGGTGCAGGTAGAGGCGGTCGCCGCGGCGCGTGTACGCACCCTCGCGAGGCGGCTCGAACTCCGCGTGGCCTGCCCCGACAATCGCGCCGCGGTGGAGCGCGGTCCACTCCCCGAGCGTCTCGAGCACGGCGCGGTCCCGGGGTGAGATCGCCCCGCGCCCGTCCGGCCCGATGTTTAGCAGCATGTTGCCGCCCATCGAGACGGAGTCGGTGAGCATTTGCGCGAGCAGCGACGCCGACTTCTGGTCAAGGTTGTCTCGGTGGTACCCCCATGAGCCGTTGATCGTTTGACACGCCTCCCAGCGCACGAGCTCGCCTCCTCGCCGAACCGGCTCGGTCGGCTGGTACTGCTCGGGTGTGTAGAAGTCCCCCGGGATGCCGAGGCGGTCGTTCACGAGCATGTTCGGCTGGAGTTCGCGGCACATGGCGAGGATCGCCTCAGCATCCCAGTCGGCCGGCCCCTTGCCGTCCCAGCCGTCCTTGTGCTCCGGGTAGCTGAAATCGAAGAACATGTAGTCGATCTGGC
Organism: Leucobacter sp.; assembly: GCA_052094845.1. GTDB lineage: Bacteria > Actinomycetota > Actinomycetes > Actinomycetales > Microbacteriaceae > Leucobacter. The sequence continues at coordinate 427,923 of JBQDKK010000002.1, forward strand.
CGTACTCGGTGAGCAGCTCGCGCAGTTGCGCGTGCATGAAGGCGCGGTAGCGCTCCATGTCGCGGCCAGCGTTGAGCTCGTGCGCGTTCTGGTCGCCTCGGCGCGGGTGCACCCAGTCGATGAGAAAGTCGGGGTGATGCCAGTCGATGAGCGAGAAATACAGGCCAACGCGGAGCCCCTCGGAGCGAAGCGCGTCGACGTGCTCGCGCACGAGGTCCCGCCCGCAGACGGCATGCGCAGTGAAGTCGGACTGGCGCGAGTTCCAGAGCGCGAAGCCCTCGTGATGCTTCGTCGTCAGTACGACGTAGCCGGCGCCGAGCCGCTTCGCCGTTCGCGCGATCTCACCAGCGTCAAAGCGATCAGGATCGAAGTTTTCGACGTACGGCAGGTACTCGGCGTCGGTAAGCCGTTCGTAGTTTTGCACCCACTCGTGGCGGGCGGCGACGCTGTATGCGCCGAAGTGCACGAACATGCCGAGGCGCGCCTCGTCGAACCACTGATGCTCAGGCTGCGAAGACATGCGCATAATCTTCACACAGTTCTTTTGAGCGCGCTCGTCAAAACTCGTGCGTCGCTCGGGCTCGCGCAGGCGACGCTCGATCGGTGTTGGGCGCATTGCCCCGGGGAGCCCTCGCCCCCACCCCGCAAATGTTCTTGTGCCCCTCATTTTCAGCGGAAAATTGAGGGGCACAAGAATATTTGGGTAAGAATGGCCGGCCCTGGCCGCCTCGGCCACATGGCCGCCCTGGCCGCGGGCCGCGCTACGCGTCGTCGCGCGAGTCTGCGGCGATCGCGGTGTGGTGCTGAATCACCTCGGCGACAACAAAGTTGAACCACTTCTCGGCGAACTCTGGGTCGAGATTCGCTGCCTCCGCGAGGCTCCGCAGCCTGGCGATCTGCCGCGTCTCGCGAGCAGGATCGGCCGGGGGCATCGCGTGCTCGGCCTTCAGCTGGCCGACCTCCTGCGTGCACCGAAAGCGCTCCGCGAGCATGTGCACGAGGGCAGCGTCGATGTTGTCGATGCTCGAACGGAGTCGCCCAAGGCGCTCCTCAGGAGTGGGGCTCGTCATCGCTCTCCTTCTCAGCTCAGCAGGTCGTGCAGCTCGACAACCTGCTCGCGCTCCGGGCCGACACCGACGGCCGAGAACCGGGCGCCGCTCATGGCCTCGAGCGCGCGGATGTAGTCCTGCGCGTTCTTTGGGAGCTCCTCAAACGTGCGGCAGTCCGAGATGTCCTCGTCCCAGCCCGGGAACTCCTGGTAGATCGGCTTCGCGTGGTGGAAGTCTGACTGGTTCACAGGCATGTCGTCGTGACGAACGCCGTTCACGTCGTAGGCGACGCACACGGGGATCGACTTGATGCCCGAGAGCACATCGAGCTTCGTGAGCACGAAGTCAGTGACGCCGTTGATGCGGGCCGCGTAGCGCGCCATCGGCGCGTCGTACCAACCGCAGCGGCGCGCGCGACCGGTGGTCACGCCAAACTCGCCGCCCTTAGTCTGCAAGAACTCGCCCATCTCATCGAAGAGCTCGGTCGGGAACGGCCCGGATCCTACGCGCGTCGTGTACGCCTTGATGACCGCGATGATGCGATCGATCTTGTGCGGGGGAACACCCGAACCGGTCGCGGCTCCACCCGAGGTCGCGTTCGAACTCGTCACGAAGGGGTAGGTGCCGTGGTCGATGTCGAGCATCGTTGCCTGGCCCGCCTCGTAGAGCACAGTCTTGTCGTCTGCGAGCGCGTTGTGCAGCAGCAGGCCGGTGTCACAGACCATGGGCTCGAGGAGCTCGCGGTACGCGAGCAGATCGTTGACGACCTCATCGGCGTCGATCGCGCGACGATTGTAGATCTTGACGAGCACCTGGTTCTTGAAGTCGAGCGCTGCCTCGACCTTCTGGCGGAGGATGCCCTCGTCGAAAATGTCCTGAATACGGATGCCGACGCGGTTGATCTTGTCTGCGTAGGCGGGGCCGATGCCGCGACCGGTCGTGCCGATCTGGCGCTTGCCAAGGAAGCGCTCGGTGACCTTGTCAAGCGTGCGGTGGTACTCGGTGATGACGTGCGCGTTCGCGCTCACCTTCAGCTTAGAGACGTCGACGCCGCGCTCCTTGAGCGCGTCAAGCTCGAGCTTGAGCACCGCGAGGTCAACGACAACGCCGTTGGCGATGACCGGTACGACGCCCGGGGTCAGAATGCCCGAGGGGAGCAGGTGCAGCGCGTATTTCTGGTCGCCAATGACGACCGTGTGACCGGCGTTGTTACCGCCGTTGAACTTTACGACGTAGTCAACGCGGCTCCCGAGCAGGTCGGTTGCGCGACCCTTTCCCTCATCGCCCCATTGGGCACCGGTGATCAGTACAGCGGGCATCTCAGCCCCTTCCTTCGCACTAGGCAGATACCGAGCCAGTCTAGCGGAGGCTCGCTTTCCATGCCCGGGGAGGCGTCATAAAGCGGCCCCGCGGCGCTCCCAGACGAGGTGTCCGGGGCGCCGCGGGCCGCCGTGAAACGCTGCCACTGCAGGGCGTCAGCTACGCCTCAGCGATGTGGGAATGGAGGAACCAGCGATCCTTATCGAGCTGCTGGGCGATCGCGATCGCGATGTCCTGACTCACCGGGTCGATCTCATCGAGCCCCTCGATCGCGCGATAGATCGTCGCGAGCGTCGCGTCGAGCTGCGAGACCATCTCGCGCACCGTGACGTCGGATTGCTGGAACCCGGGTGACAGCTCGGGCGTGGTTGTGCGCGCGGCGACGGTCGCGATGCGCGAATCGACCGGAAGGCCAAGGGCGACGATTCGCTCGGCGACCTCGTCCGCGCCGGCCTGGGCGTTCGCAACAACGGTATCGAGGAACTCGTGCACACCGATGAAATTCGCTCCGCGCACGTGCCAGTGCGCCTGCTTGGCGTTGACGTGGAGGGCGACGAGATCCTGAACAACCGGGCTCAGGTACTGGGCGACCCCACTCGGGCGATTCATATCGCCCTGCGCGGCCGGGATGCGGGCTTCTTGCATTGTCATACTGGCTTCCCTTCTCTCGGGAGCGCCCGTACGTGCCGGGCACTCGGTACGACCAGGCTACGTGCTAACTCTGAACGCTTGCCTAAGAATTCGGTGAGTGTTTGGCGTGGGCTGGCTAGGCTATGACCAAGTCGACACGGATCGTTCACCGCGAGGGGAAACATGGCCAGCAGACGCATTGTCATTGGGGGCGCATCGGGGTTTCTCGGGTCGAGACTCCGCGAGGAACTCGCCAGAGACGGCTGGGACGTCGCGACGATCGGCCGTAGCGGGGCCGACGCGACGTGGGGCGACCAGGCCGCGATCCTTCGCCTCATCGACGGCGCCGACGCCGTGATCGGGCTCGCTGGCAAGAGCGTCGACTGCCGCTACAACGACGCGAACCGCGACGAGATCCTGCGCTCACGCGTTGACACCACGCGCGAGCTTTCGGCTGCGATCGCGGCGAGCGCCGCACCGCCAAGGGTGTGGCTGAACTCGAGTACGGCCACGATCTACAGGCACGCGATGGACCGCCCGCAGACCGAAGCGCACGGCGAGCTCGGCGCCGGATTCTCCGTCGACGTCGCCCGGAACTGGGAGCGGGAGTTCTTCGCCGCAGACCTTCCCGGCACGCGCCGAGTCGCGCTCAGGATCGCGATTGCCCTCGGAGACGGCCCGGCCACGAACACGCTGTTCAGGCTCGCCAGGCTCGGGGTCGGCGGGCCGCAGTACGACGGCCCGTGGTTTCCGCACCGGCGGTACCGCGGGATCGGGCCAGACCCGACCGAGCCGAGCGCGAGCTGGCACCGCACCCGCGGCCGGCAGCGATTCAGCTGGGTACACATTGACGACATTGTGGGCGCGGTGCGCTTCGCGCTCGACACCGAAACCCTGAGCGGCCCAGTGAACGTGGCGTCGCCCGGCCCGAGCGACAACCGCACGGTCATGCGAGCGCTGCGACGGACCGTTGGGGCGTGGGTGGGATTACCCGCGTTCCGCTGGATGCTCGAGCCCGCGACCTGGGTGCTGCGCACCGAGTCTGAGATGGTGCTCAAGAGCCGCTGGGTGGTGCCAGAGAAGCTGCTTGAGGCGGGCTACGAGTTCGCGTGGCCGGAGCTTGAGCCGGCGCTGCGCGACGTGTGGGCTGGGCGGCGGGGGTAGCGCCTAGGGCTGGGGCCTGGGCTCTGCTGATCTGGCTGGGCCGGGCTTGGTTTGGCTTGGGCCCTTCTGCCCCCACTGGCCTTCGCCACACCACCTTCGCACCAGCACACCTTTCTGACGCGGATAAGGATGTGATCTCGCAAGAACCATGTGTGCAGCCCCACCGGAGAGCACCTTTCTCGCCAGAAGACCCGAACTCCGCCGTTGGCAAGGGCCTCTCTTGCCAGGAACAGGCAGTTTGGCAGGGCGGGCTGGAGCTGCGGGTACGGTTGAAGCGTGCAGCCCCGACGCAAGTACCCCAAGACGCGGTCAGCCGCGACGAGCGCCCGCTACGCAAAACGGCGCAAGAATAGGCTCGCCCGCGTCGACAACGACCTCACCGACGACCAGTGGCAGACCCTGCTCGAGGCCTGGGGTCGCTGCGCCTACTGTCAGGGTGACGGCGCGGCCCTACAGCGGGACTGCGTGCAGCCCGTCTCTCGCGGCGGGCGGTACACGCTCGGCAACGTCGTGCCTGCCTGCGCCTCGTGCAACGCGAGCAAGCACAACTCCGAGGTCACGAGTTGGCTGCGCCGCAAGAAGCTCGACGAGCGCGCGTTCCTGCTCAGGCACGCGACGATCCTGCAGCTGCTATTGCCCTCTGAAGAGGAAACCGCAATCGCGACGGAGCACGCCGCGGAAGAGCGACCCGCGGAAGAGTCCTCCAGCTAGCCGTCAAGCCTCAGCGACAGCAACATCCGCTTGGCCTTCTCGTAGTCTTCGGTCTGCATGAACGCGCGCGCCTCGTCCATCGTGCCAAAGTGCTTAGTTGAGTCGCTGATACTCACCTGGAGCGTATCCGCAAACCCGACCAAGGCTGTTTCCGTCTGCAATAGGTTGTAGTAGAAACAGTACGGTGCACCCAACGATGTGTCGCTTACGGCCATCGTCGCGAATACGCCCTCGGCGTGTGGGCTCTCGATCGCTCGGTAGGAGAACTGAGTCGGTGTGGTGCCTTGCTGCGCCTCGCCACGCATGACGTAGCCAGGAATAGTGACGGGCACGGCCTCAAGTTCAGTCACCGTCAGAAAGCTGGTCTCGTCTGGTCCAGTGGCATCGCCCCCACAGCCCCCTCCGAGCCCCATCACTTTGCGCGCGTACCTGAGCTGCAGCTCGCCAGCCTCGTCGAGGATATCGAACACGAAGATCTCATGCTGGGGCTCAGAGCGTTCGCTTTCGACGACGCGCCACCCGGGCGCAACCTCGAAGCTGCCGACCGTGCGCGGGTCTGAGAAACGCTCCCACTCCGCCTCAGACTCCGGTGTGGGTGCTGCCGTCGGCTCTGGTGAGGGTTTCGGCGCCGGCTTCGAGGTCGTCGGCTTCGGCGCTGGCTCGGGGCTCGGCGCACACGCGCTGAGCAGCAGGGCTGCGGCGAGCGCGCCGATCGCGACGGCCCTGCCTGGCGTAACTCTGCGACGGAGTCTGGGTGCGGCGCTCATAGCCTGATCTTATGTGGATTCAGTGAACACGTCGAGGGTGGGGCCAGGCGAATCTGTCGGGCCTCGGCGAGACCGGGGAAGCGGGAGCTACTCGGCCTCGATCGCCGCGATCGCAGTCGCGTCAGCGCCGTTCAAGAATTCGGTGAGGCGCTCGACCTCGTGCGTCTCACCGATCGCCTCCGCGCCACGGCGCAGCGCGTACAGCGCACGAAGAACGCCGCGGTTCGGCTCATGCGACCACGGCACCGGCCCGGCGCCCCGCCAACCGGACTTGCGGAGCGAGTCGAGACCGCGGTGGTACCCGACGCGCGCGAACGCATACGCGCCAATCTCGTCGTCGGCCGCGGCCGCGCGGTCCGCGAGCACGGCCCACGCGAGCGGGGACTCGGGGTGCGCGCGCACGATCTGTTCCGGGTCAGTGCCCGCGGCGAGCGCGGCGGTCACCTCCGTATCGGGAGCGAGCAGCGTGGGTTCTGGGCCGAGGAGGTTCTCACCGATCATGTCGCCAGTGTAGCGACAGGCGCTTCGAGCGGGATCCGTACCTCGACACGAAACTCCCCCGTACCGGGATCCGCCGCCGACCCGTCGCCCGCCGCCGACGCAGCCGACGCGACCGCGAGCGACCCGCCGTGCGCCTGGGCGACGGCAGTCGCGATTGCGAGGCCGAGACCGCTGCCGGAGTCGGCCCGAACGCGCCCGCCGCCTCGCACGAACGGTTGATGGAGCCGTTCCAGGGTCTCAGCTGGAAGGGGCTCTGCAGCGTTGCTGACGACAAGCACTGACTCCGCCCCGTCAGCGCGCCAGTCGATAGTGACACGACTGCCGACGGTCGCGTGCCGGGCGGCGTTGCCGACGAGGTTGTCAAGGAGTCTCGTGAACATCGCCGGGTTGACCCGCACGCTGTGCGAGGCCACGTCGGAATCGACGGTCAGCCCGCGCTCCGCGAGCCGCTCTGAGGCGTGGCCAAGCGCGGCCTCCACAAGCTCGCGGGCCTCACACGGTTCGACGGCGAGCGACCCGCCAGACTCGCCCGACGCCGCGAGCCCAATCTGCGCCCGCGTGAGATCTAGGAGCGCCTCGCCCATTTCAATGCTTCGCGCGTTCACCTCCCGGAGCCGCTCTGCGGCAAGCCTGTACTCTGCGGGGGTCGGCTCCGGCCCGTCGAGCAACACGTCGAGCATCGCTTTCTGAGTGGCGAGCGGGGTGCGCAGCTCGTGCGAGGCGTTCGCCGCAAACAGTTGCTGCGCTCTGAAGGCACGCTCAAGCCGTTCAAGCATGCCGTCGAGGGTGTCTGACAGGTCGGTGAGCTCGTCGCGCGGGCCGCGGAGTGCTACGCGGCGATCGAGCTGGCCCGGGGTGGCGGCCCGCGCCGCTGCGTTGATGTCGTGCAGCGGTGAGAGCACCCGCCCAGCGAGCCCCCAGGCGGCGACGGCGCCGAGCGCGACAATCACGACGAGCGCGATGATCGACGACCACAGCAGCGTCTGGAAGACGTCGGTGACATCTCGAATCTCGAGCGCGGGCAAAGCGAGCGATAGTTCATTGAGGTTCTCGGGAGACGCAGCGAGGCCGGCCGAGTCGTCGCCGTAGGGGTAGGTGGGCGCGACCGAGTCGATGCCAAGGGCAAGGGTGTCAGTCGGCATCGCCGGCGAAGATTGAATCGCCCAGACCGGCCCGTACCGCATAAACAGGTTCAGGCCGACGACGAGCACCCCACCACCGAGAGCGATGAGCAGCGCCACGCTCAGCGTGATGCGCGCCCGGATAGTGAGGCGGAACCGGCCACGATCCTGACCGCGCCCCTGCGCGCCCTCCGCGCTACGCATCGCTGCTCCCGGAAGCGGCCTCTGGCCCGACGATCCGGTAGCCGGCCCCCGACACCGTCTGAATGATGCGGGGCTCGCCGAGCCGCTTGCGCAGCGTCGACATCGTCACCCGGATCGCGTTCGTGAATGGGTCAGCATTCTCGTCCCATGCGCGCTCGAGTAGCTGCTCAGCGCTGAGCACACCGCCGCCCGCTTCGAGCAGCGCCCGCAGCAGCGCGAACTCCTTGCGGCTCAGGTGCACGTACCTGCCGTCGCGAAAGACCTCGCGGCGGAACGGGTCGAGCCGCACCCCGTGGGCTTCGAGCACGGGCGGCAGGGGCGGCGCGTTCCGCCGATGGAGTGCCTGCAGCCGAACCAACAGCTCGGGGAAGTCGAACGGCTTCACGAGGTAGTCGTCGGCGCCAAGCGCGAATCCCTCGACCTTCTCGTCAAGCAGCCCGGCGGCGGTGAGCATGAGCACCCGGGTGCCCGGCACGTTTGCGACGATCCAGGCGCACACCTCGTCGCCGTGCAGGCCGGGGAGGTCACGGTCGAGCAGCACGACGTCGTACTCAGTGTGCCCGAGCCGCTCGACCGCGGCGTGCCCATCGAGCACGACGTCGGCGGCGATCGACGAGCGCCGCAGCACCGTCTGGGTGGCTTCGGCGAGGTACGCCTCGTCTTCGACGATCAGTACGCGCATGGCGCTCCTCCCTGCAGTTGCATCGCCCAGTCAAGCACGGGAGACATTAAGAAAAGATCTGCGATTTCGCAGACGCTCTGTTTACCCCGGATCCCCTGGAATGGAAGTCGGCAAACACCACAGCCGCTTTCGTTTGGCAAGGAGACCCCATGAAAAATCAAATGTCCCTCCGCAGGCTCGCGTTCATTGCGCTGCCCGCCGCAGCGCTGCTTCTCGCCGGGTGTTCAAGCACCGCGGCCGAGCCTGACTCGGGAAAGACTGGAGGGGGGTCGAGCACGGGAACGGGCGCCGATGACTTCCAGGCCTGGCACGTGAAGTACGCGGAATGCATGCAGGGCGAAGGTATCGACTACCCAACGCCGAGCGCGGACCCGAACGCGGCCTCTGAGGCACTCAACATCGACGAGCTCGGCGGGATGGACGTGTTCGAAGCCGCAAACAAGGCCTGCGAGGCAAAAGTCGGTGCACCCCCGGCCCCAACGGGGCCAGACGGCAAGCCGATGACCGAGGAAGCAATGCGCGAGCAGATGCTGGAAGTCACCCAGTGCCTGCGAGAGCACGGCGCTGACATCGAAGACCCGCAACCGGGCGTCGGGCTCACCATCACGGAGGAGATCTCGCCCGAGGCGCTCGAGGCCTGCGGCATTTCCGGCGTCACGGCGAACGCGGGCTAACCGATGCGGAAGCTATGGGTGGCCGTCGCCGCCACCGTCGCGGCCGCTGGGCTCGCGGCTACGGGGCTCGTGCTGCTGCGCCCACCGGCCGCGCCTCCCGCCGAAGAGCAGGCTCCGGGCGCGACGGCGAAAGTCGCCCAGGGCGACCTCACGGAGCGCACGCTGGTGCAGGGGACGCTCGGCTACGCGGGCGAGCGCGCGGTCTCGGGCGGCGCCGGCACGCTCACCTCACGGGCGAAGCCTGGGTCAACGGTGGATCTCGGGGGCGAGCTCTTCGCGATCGACAACTCCCCCGTCGCCCTGTTCCGGGGCCCGCTGCCGCAGTGGCGCTCGTTCGAGCTCGGCATGACGAACGGGCCCGACGTGCAGCAGCTTGAGGCGTCGCTCGGCGAGCTCGGTTATTTCTGGGGCGGCGCCGATGAAATCTTCGACGACAACACACGAATCGGGATCCGGCTCTGGCAAGAAGCTACCGGCAGGCCCGTGACCGGCGAGATCGGCCTCGGCGAGATCTTCTTCGCGCCGGGCCCGCTGCGGGTCGCCTCTGCCGAGCTCGAGCCGGGGGCCGCGACGGCACCGGGCACCCCGATACTGCGGGTGTCTGAGCTCGGCAAGAGCGTGAGCGTCGAGCTCAAACTTGCTCAGCAGCGCCTCGCCGTCGTCGGCGCCAAGGTCGAGGTCGAGCTGCCTGGCGGCGTGAAGACCCCCGGCACCGTCACCGCGGTCGAGCCGCCGCGCACTCCCGACAAGCAGGCCGATGGCATGCCCGAGTCGCCCGCCATTGTGCCCGTGACCGTCACGCTCGACAACCCTGAGGACGCCGCGGACATCGACCGCGCCTCGGTGCGCATCGCGTTCACGAGCGAGACCCGCGAGAACGTGCTCTCCGTTCCCGTCGGCGCGCTCCTCGCACTGCCAGGCGGTGGGTACGGCCTCGAGGTCGTCGGGCGCGACGGTGCCAAGCCGAAGCAGGTGCCCGTTGAGACGGGCATGTTCGCGGGCGGCATGGTTGAGGTGTCTGGCGAGGGAATCAAGGCCGGCACCGAGGTGGTGACGGCGGCCTCATGATCGAGCTCACGGACATCACCCGCAGCTTCGGCACCCCGCCGGTCGAGGTGCTCCGCGGCGTCAACCTCTCTGTCGAGGCCGGCGAGTTCGTCGGCGTCGTCGGGCCGTCTGGCTCGGGCAAGTCGACGCTCCTCAACATCCTCGGCACGCTCGACAGGCCGACGAGCGGGCGCGTCGTGCTCGCGGGCGACGACGTGTCACAGCTCAGCGACAACGCCCTTTCCGACGTGCGGTGCCACAGGATCGGGTTCGTCTTCCAGCAGTTTCATCTCACTGACGGGAGGTCTGCGCTCGACAACGTCGGCGACGGGCTGCTCTACCGGGGGCGCTCGCGCCAAACCCGGCGTCGGGAGGCGGCAGCTGCGCTCGAGCGCGTCGGCCTCGGCCACCGGCTTAACCACCAGCCGAACCAGCTCTCGGGCGGCGAACGTCAGCGCGTCGCCATCGCGCGGGCGACAGTCGGGCGCCCGGCGATCCTGCTCGCTGACGAACCGACCGGAAACCTCGACAGCGCGTCGGGCGCGAGCGTGATGGAGCTACTTGGCGAGCTGAATCGGGAGGGGACAACGATCGTCATGATCACCCACGACCGCGAGCTCGCGGCCGGCCTGCCGCGCAGCGTCCGCGTGACCGACGGCGTCATCCACGATGGGTCGGCGCCGATCCGAGCGGGGGCAGACGCGTGAGCCGGGGCATGCCCCGGTCGGCCGCCGAGCGATCGCGGTTGCGCGCGATCGACCTCGTCGCGCTCAGCACGTCGGGGTTGCGCGCGCGGCCGCTCCGCGCCGTGCTCTCGGCGCTCGGCATCGCGATCGGCATTGCGGCGATGGTCGCCGTGCTCGGCATCTCGGCGTCGAGCCAGGCGAAGCTCGCGCAGCAGCTCGACGCGCTCGGCACGAACCTGCTCACCCTCGAGGCGGGGCAGGATCTCTTTGGCGCAGAGGCCTCGCTACCGAAAGATAGTGAGGGCAGGATCGAGCGCCTCGCCGGTGCCCAGGGAGCGGCCGGTGTCGGCGCGCTCCCGAAGATCCGGATCTATCGCAGCGAGCTCATCCCGGAGGCGCAGAGCGGCGGGCTCGCCGTGCGGGCGGCGGACACGAGCCTCGCGGATGTGCTCGACCTCTCGGTTCGTTCTGGCGCCTGGCTCAACGAGGCGACGGGAGCATACCCGTCGGTCGTGCTCGGCGACCGGGCTGCCCGGCAGCTCGGCATCGAGCGTGCCGGCTCCCTCGTGTGGCTCGGCGGCCAGCAGTTCGCGGTGGTCGGCATCCTCGACCCCGTCGAGCTCGCTCCCGAACTCGACACGTCCGCCCTTGTCGGCAACCAGGTCGCGCTCGACCGGCTCGACTATGACGGCTCTCCGACCCGCATGTACTTGCGCGCCAACGAGGAATCACTCGCCGAGACGCGCGCCCTGCTGCCGCAGACGCTGTCACCAGAACAGCCCGAGACCATCAAGGTTTCCCGCCCCTCCGACGCGCTCGCGGCGAAGGCAGCGACCGACGAAACGTTTACGGGCCTCCTGCTCGGGCTCGGCTCGCTCGGGCTACTCGTCGGGGGCATTGGCGTCGCAAACACGATGATCATCTCGGTCATCGAGCGACGTCGCGAGATCGGCCTGCGCCGCGCGATCGGCGCGCGCCGGTCGCACATCAGGCGGCAGTTCCTCGGCGAGGCGCTCGTGCTCTCGGCGCTCGGCGGGCTCGGCGGTGCGGGGATCGGTGCGCTCGTGACCGCGGGCTTTGCGCGGTCGGGCGGCCTCCCGTTCACCCTCCCCCTCTACGTGCCCGCCGCCGCTATCGCGGCGACCCTTGTGGTGGGCGCGATAGCTGGCATCTCGCCGGCCTGGCGGGCGGCTCGCGTGCCCCCAACGGTGGCGCTCAGCGGTTAGGCGCCGAGCTGGGGTCGCTCTGCCGGTGGCGCTGGCGCTGGCGCTGCAGCAGCTCGGCCCCGGCGGCCCCCACTGTGTCTGAGTGGGGGCCGCCGGGGCCGACGCGTGTGGTTGTGGCTAGCGGTAGTTCACGAACTGGAGCGCGACGTCAATGTCAGCGCCCTTCAGCAGCGCCATGGTCGACTGCAGGTCGTCGCGGCTCTTCGAGCTCACGCGCAGCTCGTCACCCTGAATCTGGCTCTTCACGCCCTTCGGGCCCTCATCACGGATGAGCTTGTTGAGCTTCTTGGCGGTCGCCTGGTCGATGCCCTCCTTGAGCTTCGACTCGATGCGGTACTCCTTGCCGCTCGCGTAGGGCTCGCCCGTGTCCAGCACCTTGAGCGACATGCCGCGCTTAATGATCTTCGACTGGAGCACGTCGAGCACAGCGTTTGCGCGCTCTTCCGTGTTCGCTTTGATCAGGATCGTCTCGCCCGAGTACGTAACGTCAGCGCCAACGCCCTTGAAGTCGTAGCGCTGCTCGACCTCCTTGCGGGCCTGGTTTACAGCATTCTCGACCTCCATCGAGTCGATCTTGCTCACAACGTCAAATGAGGAATCAGCCATGCCATAAGCGTACCCCTAGCCCATGGATTCGAGTACCTCAACGTCAGCGAGCACCTCGCGCAGCGCACGCATTCGCGCGGTTGGGTGCTGCCCGCGCAGGGTCGCGAGCACGACCTCGTTGGGCGCAACCTCGTCCGCTAGCGGGACGTAGACAACCCGGCCGCCGTCGAAGCTCTCCGTTGACCGCGGACGCCCGCTGAACACCGAATACCCGAGCCCGCGCGCGACCATCGCCCGCACCGTTTCGGGGTTGGTAAACGACCAGCCGAGCCGGGGCGTAACTGCAGCCTCTTCCAGCACACGTTCAATGACTCCACGGGAGCCCTCGGGGTTCACCAGGAGCAGCGGCTCGTGAGCGAGGTCAGCGAGAGCCACCTGCGGAGCTTGAGCGAGCGGGTGGTTCGTGTCGAGCACTGCGTAGGGAGCGAGCTTGCGAACCAGCATCGTGTCAAGGTCGGCGGCGAGCTGGCGCCGATACATAATGCAGGCGTCGGCCTCGCCCGTGAGCACCATGCGTTCGACGTCGGCCGCGAGGCCGTCACTGAGGTCGAGTTGTACAAGCGGATGGATGCTGGCGAAGGCCGCCGCAAGCGCCGGCAAAACTCGGGGTGACAGCGCGCTCGTACAGGCGATCCGGAGCGGCCCGGCTACAGCGTTCGCCTCGATGTCGGCGAGCTGCGCGAGCTCCCGCTCGTCGCGCAGGATGCGTCTGGCGATGGGCAACGCCCGCTCACCGCTTGGCGTAAGGAATACCCCTTTCGCCGTACGACGGACGAAAAGCTGGATGCCGAGACCGCGCTCGAGCTCACTCAGTGCCGTGGATACCGCAGCCTGAGATGCGAGGCAGCGGCTTGCTGCTTCGCTCAACGTCCCGGTGTCCGCAGCGGCCACGAAGTACTCCAGCTGACGCAGCGTTGCCCCTTGCATAAACTGAGCTTAACATCTGTTACAGTTCTATCCGTTTTACAGAAGAACCGGGTGCCGCCAGGCTGAGTGTTACGCGATCCAAGCACGACCCGAAGGAGTATCTTCGTGCCACACCCTCCGAAGATCATCACTCTTGGCACCGCCGGCGGCCCGCGCTGGTGGAACCCGGCCACGCGTGACTCCAGGGCCGGTATTTCCACGGCGGTTGTCGTCGGCGGCCGCAGCTACCTTGTCGATGTGGGCCACGGTGCCGGCCGGCAATTCACCCGAGCCGGGCTCGACATTGCGGATCTTGGCGGCGTGTTCCTCACCCACCTGCACTCAGACCACACCACCGACCTTGCGAACCTCGCACTGTTTGGCATGTTTGGGCTGACGACCGATACCTCCCCCATTCCGATTCTCGGGCCCGGCGACCGCGGCATGCTGCCACCGGTGTCGCCAAGGGCAACTGGGCCTGTCACACCCGTCGCGCCGCAGTTCCCTACCCCGGGCACCGCTGACATGTTCCGACTCCTCATGGAGGCGTACGCGACGGATCTCAACGACCGCGTGCTCGACGCGTTGCGTCCCTCCCCCCTCGACCTCTTCGCCGCAACCGATATCGAGCTCCCCCCGAGCCTCGGCTATCACGCCAATGACTGCATGACCCCCGACATGCAGCCGTTCACCGTCTTCGAGGACGAGCGCGTGCGTGTCGATGCGATCCTCGTCGAGCACCCGCCCATCGCCCCTGCCTTTGCCTTCCGATTCACCTCCGACGAGGGATCCGTGGCGATCTCGGGCGATACCGCGAAAACTGCGAACATGGTGCGCCTCGCTGAGAACGTCGACCTGCTGCTTCACGAAGCAATCAGCTTTGACTGGGTTGAGCAAAGCTACGCAAACGCAAGCGACGAAACCTCACGTGCCTCACGCGATCACCACTACAAGTCACACACTTCGGTGCTCGAGGCCGCGGAAGTCGCGCATGAAGCCGGGGCACGTGCGCTCGCCATCCATCACCTTGTTCCGGGATCGCTTCCACTCGCGGATTGGCAGCGCGCCGCCGAACAGGCAGCCGTGCAGGTCCTCATCCCCACCGACCTCGACGAGCTCAGCTTCGCCGCCAAGTAGACCCGTTCCTCTTCCCCACCTCACGAAAGGTCAACGATGACCAGCACCCTGAATACGACCGAAACCGATGGAACTCAGGTCTCGATGACGACGAAAGACATGCGTCGTGTCATCGCATCGAGCTTCCTCGGCTCAATGATCGAGTTCTACGACTTCATTTTGTACGCAACCGCCGCGAGCATCGTCTTCAACAAGGTGTTCTTCGCCGACCTTCCTGACGGCGTTGCACTGCTAGCCTCGTTCGGAATCTTCGCGGTAGGGTACCTCGCCCGCCCGCTCGGCGGGCTGGTGTTTGGCCATTTCGGCGATCGCCACGGTCGCAAGAACGTGCTCATCCTGTCGATGGTGCTCATGGCCGGCGCATCGATCCTGATGGGGCTACTGCCCCCGACCGCAACGATCGGGATCGCCGCACCGATCTTGCTGGTGCTGTTGCGAGTACTGCAGGGGGTCGCCGTCGGCGGCGAATGGGGTGGCGCGATCCTCATAGCCCTCGAGCACGCCCCGAAACAGAGCCGCGGCCTCGCCGCTGGCCTCGCGAACGCTGGCGGCCCGGTCGGCGCCGTGCTCGCGACCCTCATGCTTGGGGCGTTCTCGCGGCTGCCTGAGGAGCAGTTCCTGTCCTGGGGCTGGCGCGTTCCCTTCCTCTTTAGCATCGTGCTGCTCGTCGTAGGCCTCGTCATCAGGCTTCGGGTCGCAGAGACACCGATGTTCCAGCAACTTGAGGCGGTCAGCGAGAAGCGCCGCGCTCCGATTGTCGATGTACTGCGGCACCACTGGCGCACCGTCGTCGTCGCGCTGGTCGCAGTACTGGCGTTTACTTCAACGCAGGGGCTGATGACCGTATGGGGAGTCTCCGAAGCCGTGGGCGCGGGGGCCGACAAGACGGCCGTGCTGAACTGGAAGGCCGCCGCAGCGATTGCGACCGTCCTGTTCTCAATCGGCGCGGCGAAGTTGAGCGACCGGTTTGGCCGCCGAATCATCATCATCACCGGGTGCGCGCTCGGAGTGGTGCTGGCGTTCCCTATCATCGAGCTGCTCCACACTGGCACCGTATGGGGTTTCGCGGTCGCAATCGTGCTCGGCAACGGCCTCGTCCAGGGACTCGTTTATGGCCCCATGGCGGCGTTCGTCGCCGAGCAGTTCCCCGCAAAGCTACGTTTCACGGGTGCTTCGGCCGCGTACCAGACAGCTTCCACGATCGGCGCTGGCTTCTCGCCAATGATCGCGACGTCCCTCACCCTCGCATTTTCTGCGGTGTGGCCTGTCGCGGTGTTCTGGATCGCGGTACTCGCGTGCTCGGCAATTGCGGTGTTCTTCACGCCCGAAGGCAAGGGAAGGGTCATCGACTGAAGATGTAACAAATGTAATGCGTGTCATAACAATCTCGAAAGTGTTGCTAGTATCGATGCTTGCGCTTGGCTCTGCGCCAGCATCGAACTCGCTTCGCCGAAAGGATCCTCATGTCGTCATCGACAGCCACCGCACCCGCGCCTTCCTCCTCCAGCAACAAACGCCGGCTGCCGAAATGGATGACGTCGTTCGGCTGGCAGATCCTCGCGGCGCTCGTGCTCGGCCTCATCCTCGGAACGGTCGCACTCAACCTTGGCGCTGACACCGAGGGCAACCCGAACGGGCTGCACGCGACGCTGAAGGTGATCGGCTCGAGCTACGTCACGCTACTGCGCGCCGCCGTCGTCCCGCTCATCTTCACGGCCATCGTTTCGAGCATCGTCGGCCTTCGGAAGGTCACGAACGCCGCCCGACTCGCGGGTCAGACGCTGCTCTGGTTCGCGATCACCGCGCTCATCGCCGTCGCGATCGGCATCACGCTCGGCGTGACTCTGCGCCCCGGGGCCGCCGCGGCCGGCTCGGAGCTCACCCCCTCTGACCCGTACACGGTCGGAACCTGGTGGAACTTCCTCACCGGCCTCGTGCCCCAGAACTTCCTTGGCCTCGGTGTTTCGGGCGGCGTCGACCTCGAGACCGGCGCGCTCACGGCCGGCGCGAGCTTCAACGTGCTCCAGGTCATCGTCGTCTCGGTCGCCGTCGGCATCGCGGCGCTGAAGATCGGCCAGAAGGCCGAGCCGTTCATCGCGCTCACCGAGTCTGCGCTCACGATCATCCAGAAGGTGCTGTGGTGGATCATCAGGATCGCGCCGCTCGGCACGCTCGGCCTCATCGGCAACGCGATCGTCGAGTACGGCTGGGGCAAGATGGGCACGCTCACGCTGTTCGTTGCGGTGCTCTACCTCGGCCTGGCGATCGTGCTGTTCGTCGTGTACCCGGTGCTCGTGAAGGCGCACGGCCTCTCGATCCGTCAGTACTTCTCGGGCGTCTGGCCCGCGGTGCAGCTCGGCTTCGTGAGCCGCTCGTCGATCGGCACCCTGCCGCTCACGCAGCGGGTCACCGAGCGCAACCTCGGAGTGCCCCGCGGCTACGCGTCGTTCGCAGTGCCGCTCGGTGCGACCACAAAGATGGACGGCTGCGCCGCGATCTACCCGGCCGTCGCAGCGATCTTCATCGCCCAGTTCTTCGGCATCGAGCTGTCGCTCGTGCAGTACCTGCTCATCGCCCTCGTCTCGGTCGTCGGTTCGGCCGCGACCGCAGGCACAACAGGCGCGACTGTCATGCTCACGCTCACGCTGTCCACGCTCGGCCTGCCGCTTGAGGGCGTCGGCCTGCTGCTCGCAGTCGACCCGATCATCGACATGGGCCGCACCGCGGTCAACGTGGCTGGCCAGGCGCTCGTTCCCACGATCGTCGCCAAGCGCGAGGGCATTCTTGACGAGGAGCTCTACAACGCTCCGCGCCAGGGCCTCGCGTTCGACAACACGGACACCGACGAGGCTGAAGCAGCCACGGCCCCACGGTCACCTGAGACAGCTGAGCCTGTGCCAGCACCCCGCTAGCTCCTCTGAGGCCCGCCCCACCCCAGGCCCCGCGCGTTTGACTATTTGGCACCTGCGCGGGGCCTGTGTTTTCGCTGTCCTGCGGGTAAGGTATTTTGAGCACGAACCAACTCCCCTTCGCCGCGGCGCGGGGCACGAAAGGACACTCAAATTACTCTGTCACGCACCCACCTCCGCTCGACCACTGGAGCGGCTCTCGCGTCGCTTCTGCTGCTGCCCGCCCTTGCCGGCTGCAGCATCTTTCCCGTCACCGCGATCGAGCGCGACGACGCTGGCGCCGTAACAGAGCAGTCCCAGGCTTCCGTCGACCAGATCAAGGTGGGCGACTGCATGGACTCGACCGACGCATCCGTCGTCTACGACGTGCCTGTCGTGCCGTGCACGGAAGAGCACGACGAGGAGATCTACGGTGAGTTCGAGCTCGCCGGCCCCGACTTCCCCGAGGCTGCGGCGCTCGAGGAGGAGAGTAACGACAAGTGCATCGCGATGTTCAACGACTTCGTCGGCATGGACTACTTCGACTCCGAACTCGATTTCTACACGCTCACCCCCACCGAAGAGGGCTGGAACGAATTCAACGATCACACCGTCAACTGCGTCATCGTTGACCCGGCCGGAAAGATCACCGGCAGCCTGCAGGGCGCCGCGCGCTAGGCGCCGCCCAAGCCAGCACCTCCGCGCGGGGTGCGCTCCTCCTCCGCAGCCGCGGTCGGGCGCGCACCCCGCGCGTGCTGTTTCTGGGGGCACCACTGGGTTTGCACACGGGCTGATGCGCCCAGCAGAGCACCCCGTCGCGCGCTTTGATAAGCCTGACATCACCACACTTGCAGGCCTGAGCGCCGCCACTGCGAACGCCCCAGTCAGCCCCACAACACTGTGGCCCGAGACGCCGGGCAACGGCTTGAGGCTCTAGCCTCGGCCTACACCCTCCCCACCCTCCCCGCCCGGGCCCGCGTTCCGGGCCCGCCCGTGGCGTGGGTGTCGATCTCGCCTGCCTAACAGGCTCTAAATACCAGGTAAATGGGCCCCGTCAACCAAGATGACGGACAAACATTGCACTTTCTACCGCACTTTGCTGTACCCAATGAACAACCTTTTGTATTTGTTAGTAAAGTTTACGAACTATAGGTAGGTTGGCTCATTGGGCGCACCGGAGGGGAAACCGGTGCGCGCGGTCACGCGTATACGTCTCGTGGGGGAATTCGTACGCCGCGGTTTTTCGCGGCCATTTTTTGGGGGTTACTGAGTGTCTCTTGTCAGAACACTGTCGAAGGTGGCGAGCACAGCCATCATCGCCGGGGCGACGCTTGTCGCCATACCGGCAGCCGCGGTAGCGGCTCCGGCGGCGAACAACGCAGAATCGTGTATTCCAGAGGGCGGCGGCATCGGGAACGGCAACCCGAACGCGGTTGACGGCCAGGCCAACGTCTATGTCGGCGGCAACTTTACCCTCACTTCTGGAGCCGAGCTTGAGGGCCTGCTCGTCGTTGAGGGCAACGCAACATTCGGAGGCGTAGGCCTCTACAACGCCGGCGTCGTCGGCGTCGGGTCGTTGCTCACTCCCCCGCCCATGAGTGACATGATCCTCGTTGGTGGCGACATGGCGGTCACTCAGGGCCGTCAGCTCGATGTTGGCCACGCCATCGGCGGTGGCGTTCGTGTTGGAGGCAAGCTGACCGCCGCCCCCAACGCCATCGAGACGAACGGTGCCGAGCTCGCCTCGAACGTAGGCAAAGCCGCCGCGCTCGGGGACCGCACTGCGCTCGGCGGCGTCATCGCCCAGCAGTCGAAGGCCTATGCAGCCATGAAGACGACGGGCACCGCAACTGCCGAGTACGGCATACTCACCCTCAAGGGTGACGGCTCGAAGAACCGTCAGGTTTTCTCACTCACCGCGGCAGAGGTCGCCGGCGCAAGCTCGCTGAAGTACGACAACATCGATTCAGAAGCGATCGTGGTCGTGAACGTGGTCGGTGACGTCGCAAAGTTCAACCTCACCGCCATGCTCAAGGCGAACGGGTCGCCCATGGACCCGATGAACATCGACAAGAGCGCGTTCGGCGCGCTCACGCAGCGGCTCCTGTGGAACTTCCCCACGGCAAAGGACGTCGTGATCGGCGGCACGGCCCAGTTCCCCGGCTCGGTTCTCGTCGCGAACCCGGCTTCGACCACCGCAGTGAAGGTTCCCGGCACCAACGGACGCATGTGGGTTGCCGGCAACCTGGTGCACGACCTCGGCACCGGCAGCGAGATCCACGCGTTCCCGTTCCTTGACGGTGACGTATTCGGGTGCGATCCCACACCTCCCGCAGTTGAGCTCGCGCAGCCGAAGGTGACGCAGGCCGCCTGCCTTCCTGATGGCAAGGTTTCGGCACCGAAGGTCGAGCTGCCCACCAGCGGCACGCTCAACTACACTCACAGCGGCAAGGTCGCTGCGGGCGAGACCGTCACCGTGACTGCGACTTCGCTCAACGGCAACAAGATTGCGGCCCTCGCTGGGTGGACCTTGGCTGGCGATGCGCTCTCGGCGACGATCAAGATCACTCTTGCCGACGTCGCTTGCGACCAGCCCGTCGCGCCCGTCGCTCCGACCGTCAACCAGGCAGTCTGCACCGAGGACGGCTCGGCAGCAGTGCCGTCGGTCACCCTGGCGGAGACCGCAGGTGTCACCTACTCGGTTGATGGTGATGTAAAGGCCGGCTCGACCGTGACCGTCACAGCTACGGCAGAGAAGGGCTCGTTCCTAACCGCTGCCGAGGGTTGGACCCTCTCAGAGGATGAGAAGACCGCCACCTTCACTGTGGAGCTCAAGGACGTCGCCTGCGACCAGCCCGTCGCTCCGGTCGCACCGACCGTCGCACAGGCAGTCTGCACCGAGGACGGCTCGGCAACAGCGCCGTCGGTCACCCTCGCGGAAACCGCAGGTGTCACCTACTCGGTCGATGGCGACGTGAAGGCCGGCTCGACCGTGACCGTCACCGCGACCGCCGCCGAGGGCTCGTTCCTCAAGCCCACCAAGGGCTGGACCGTCGCCGACGACAAGAAGACCGCTACCTTCACTGTGGAGCTCAAGGACGTCGCTTGCGACCAGCCCGTCGCTCCGGTCGCTCCGACCGTCGCACAGGCAGTCTGCACCGAGGACGGCTCGGCAGCAGCGCCGTCGGTCACCCTGGCGGAGACCGCAGGTGTCGCCTACGAAGTTGCTGGCGACGTGAAGGCCGGGTCAACCGTCACCGTCACGGCAACCGCCGACAAGGGATCGTTCTTCACCGAGACAGAGGGTTGGACCCTCTCAGAGGATAAGAAGACCGCAACCTTCACTGTGGAGCTCAAGGACGTCGACTGCGACCAGCCCGTGGCGCCCGTCGCACCGACCGTCAACCAGGCAGTCTGCACCGAGGACGGCTCGGCAACAGCGCCGTCGGTCACCCTCGCGGAAACCGCAGGTGTTACCTACTCGGTCGATGGCGACGTGAAGGCCGGCTCGACCGTGACCGTCACGGCAACCGCCGACAAGGGATCGTTCTTCACCGAGATAGAGGGTTGGACCCTCTCAGAGGATAAGAAGACCGCAACCTTCACCGTGGAGCTTGCCGACACAGCCTGCGACCAGCCCGGCACCCCGGTCATGCCCCGCATTTCCGAAGCTGAGTGCACTGTGACCGGTGCGCCGACGCTGCCCGCAGTGACACCTGCTGAGAGTGCCGGGGTCACCTACGCGATCGAAGGCTTGCCCGTTGCCGGTGGAACCGTCACCGTAACCGCAACTGCCGCAGAGGGCTTCTTCCTGAAGGTCGTGGACGGCTGGAAGTACGCGTCTGACAACCGGTCAGCAACGCTGGCAGTCTCCTTCGCAGACCTCGCATGCGACCAGCCCGTCGCTCCGGTCGCACCGACCGTCGCACAGGCAGTCTGCACCGAAGACGGCTCGGCAACCGCTCCGACCGTCACCGTCGCAGAAACCGCAGGCATCACCTACGAGGTTGCAGGGGAAGTGAAGGCCGGGTCGACCGTGACTGTCACTGCAACGGCCAACGTGGGCTATTTCCTCGAAAAGGTCAAGGGCTGGGTACTGTCCGACGACAAGAAGAGCGCCACGTTCACCGTCGACCTGGAGAACATCGTGTGCGACCGGCCTGTCGCTCTGGTCGTTCCGACCGTCACGCAGGCAGTCTGCACGGAGGATGGATCGGTGACTCTGCCAACGATCACACTCGCTGAGACTGCAGGTGTCACTTACGAGGTCATCGGGGAAGTGCTGCCCGGCAAGTCCGTGAAGGTCGTTGCTAAGCCCACCGCCGGCTTCTTCTTCACCGCTGCCGATGGGTGGGGCACGACCGATGCCGGCGCCGAGTTCACCGTGCAGCTCGCTGAGGTCGACTGCATCACAATTCCCGTGAAGCCAGAGCCAGAGCCCACCCCGGTTCCGGAAGATAAGTCTGTGCCCCCCACAGACCTGGCTGTCTCGGGAGCGGGTTCCCTGCCCGCAGTTGGGATCGGCGCAGCCGCGCTCCTGATCCTCGGCGTCTCCGCGCTTCTTGTGACGCGCGCCCGCCGGTCGAGGAGTATCGCTGAGTAAGCGAACTTCCCGATAACGCAGGCCGGTGTGCTGCTCTGAGTCCCCCTCAAGCGGCACACCGGCTCTCTATTTGATGCAGAGAGCGTGCTCCACCGCTCGAGGACTCACAGAGAGCTCTCCTGATTTACCCACGCCGTGTGCAGCTCGCCGCTGCTAGCGTCGTAGTCACTTGAGATACACGGTCCCAGCGACAGCGCCAAACACAGAGATCGCGGTCTCAATCAGCCGAACAGGAGGTATCCATGACACCGACACACGGCCGTCCCGAGGGTCAGGCAACGGGCCCCACGGATCATGTCGAGCTCGACGATCATGAGGGCGCAGACGCCTTCGAAACCGTCGAAAACGCTCAGAGTGAGCCGCGCAAGGGTTCAGTTGAGCGTCAGGACGAAGAGCTCATCACACTCGATACGCCGGATTAGCGCGCGATCGCCGCGCCAGCACCGGAAGGGGGAGTCATCCATGCCTAGGAAAAAGTCATCGCGAATCAAGGACCCTGCGCTCTACGAGCGCCTCCGCGAGGAGGGGAACTCTGCGGAAAAGGCGGCGCGAATCTCGAATGCCGCCTCTCGGGACGGAAGAGCAGCTGTCGGACGTCGTGGTGGGGAGGCCGCTGACTACGAAGATCGCTCGCTACGCGAGTTACGCCAGCGGGCGAAGGATCTTGGCCTTTCCCGGTACTCACGTTTGCGGAAGGCGGATCTCATCTCGCTCCTGCGTGAACGTTAGGACGCAATCACGGCGCGCCACTTCTCGGCGAGAGTATCAACCGTTTCATGGGCATTGAGCCCGCTGGGTTGCGGCACGACCCAGAGCCGCGTTTGAGCGGGCCAGCCGTCAACCGCGGAAGTGTCTTGCTCGCCAAGGGCTGCCTTGGGTTGCGCAAAGGCAACCCGATAGGCCGTTATACCCGCGATCGCGACTCTCTCTGGCCGAAGTGTGGATACCAGCGCACGAAGCTTTTCCGCGCCGCCCACGAGCTCTTCTCGGGCAAGTTCGTCAGCTCGAGCGGTCGCGCGCCCGACCAAGTTGGTGATGCCGATGCCACTCTCAAGCAGGGCACGCTCATCGGCCTCGCTCAGTCCACGCGAGGCGTCGATAAGCGACTCAGTAAGCCCAGCGCGATGAAGCGCCGGCCAAAACCTATTGCCCGGCCGCGCGAACGGAGCGTTGACGGCGGCTGTCCACAGGCCAGGGTTGACCCCCACAATAAGCAGTCGAAGCTGGCGAGATCCGGGATCCGGGAGGACGTCGTCAAGCGCCTTCGACTGGAGCCCGGCGAACTGCGCAAGCTCGGAGGTCTTCGGTTTGCGTCCACCCATCGGAGAGGGTCGCCGCGTCATTTGGGCAGCCCTCCGGCGGCCGCAGCGTTGAGAGCCGCAGCCCGGGCTTGCGAGTCGCTCAGCACGCGAAAGTGCCCGGGCGTCACTACCTCGACATTCTGGGCCCCCGCGAGCAGGCTGCCCTCCGGAATATGTGGATCGAATCGCGGAAAGATCGAAAGAATGCGGGAGTTCGCGTCGACGGACCGGGCAAGCAACACCATTGTCTCGTTTGCCGGGGCGAGCGCGCGCAACGTCTTGTTCAGCATGTAGGTCGCGTAGCGTGAGCCCCCAAACGGCGTGGAGATCGCGACGACGGCGCGCACTCGACGCGCAGATGCGCCGAAGACGAGCAGGTGTTTCGCAATGAGACCGCCCTTACTGTGCGCGACTACGACAACGTCAGAGAGGTCCGCGCGCTCAAGGTAGTCACCGACGACGCTCGCTCCCTCAGGCACTGGCATGCGGTTCCGCCCCAGCGCCGTCACGACGTGCACCGGGTGTCCCTGGGCATGCAGTTCCCTGACGAGCGGAAGCATGAACTTCCAGGTTTCATAGACCCCTGGGACAACAATGACTGGCGTTCGGCTGCCATCAAGGAAGCGTGACGCTCTGGGGCCTGGAAGCACTGACCTCAGATGCCACGCGCCGGCGTAGGCGTAATCGAGGGCCCACCACCACGCTTGCTTCAGCCGGTTCAATCTCATCCCCTAGCTCACGTTAGTCGCCGCGGCGCGTTGCCGCTCACGTGTCATCGTATCGAGCAGAGGGGTGATCGACGAAGGAAATGGCCCTGAAATGACGAAAGCCCCGGAGCGCAATTGCTCCGGGGCTCTCCCAATAAATG